>NZ_LGKG01000185.1 GCF_001294335.1 Streptomyces chattanoogensis | reverse complement strand
CCTCAACGCCCACCGCTCCGGCACCATCAAGGGCCTGACCGCCGAAGTCGGCGCAGCCCTCACCTCCGGCGCGGTGATCTGCGAGATCAAGGACTGACGCGGCACGATCCGTAACGCGAGGGGCTTCCGGCACATGTGCCGGAAGCCCCTCGCGCGTTCGCCCTGCGCGGCACAATGGGCCTGCAGCGCTTCGGGGTGGGGCGGCGGACGGCGGGGGGCCGGATGGAAGCGGAACTATCGGCACTGGCCACGGCGGCGGCGACCGAGCTGGCCGCGGAAGCGCGTACGGACCGGTGGCTCCCGGCGCGGGACGCGGTCGTCGAGCTGCTGCTGTCGGGCGGTACGGGGGACTGGGACGGGGAAGCGCTGGCCGCCGCGTTCGACGCGGACCGGGAAGTGCTCCTGGCGGCCGAGGCAGACGGCAACGACGCCGCGGCGGCGGGCGTCATCGCCGCCTGGCGCTTCCGGTTCCGTAGGCTGCTGGCCGCCCATCCCGATGCCGCCGGGTACGTACGGGCGCTACTGGACGACTTGCGGCCGTACGGCGGACCGCCGGTCCTCGAAGCCCCCTACCCCGCGGTGGGGGAAACGCAGCACCGCACGATCAGCCACGACGCCGTTCATCGCGCCCCCGACGACCTGATCCGCCGCAAGCCCCTCGGCAACACCCCACCCGGCCCGCCCTTCGGCGACGACGAAGAGGACGAATGGTGAGGGGCGCGATGCGCACGGTGCGACGAAGGACGAACCGGCCCCGTGGGTGACATCGCCAAGAGCGTCCTCGGCGGCGCATGGACGCTGATCGTCGGCTGGATCCTGCCCACCGGCCTGAACCTCGCCGTCTGCTTCCTCACCGTCGCGCCCACCCTGCGTCACACAGCCCCCGTGGCGCACCTGTGGCCGCGGACCGGCGCCGGCACCACGCTGCTGCTGCTCTGCGCCTCCCTGCTCCTCGGGCTGGTGCTCAGCGCGCTCCAGACGCCCCTCTACCGGATCCTGGAGGGCTACAGCCTGTGGCCCTCCTGGGCGTACGAGCGCGGCTGCGTACGGCAGCGCGCCGCCAAGCAGCGGCTCGCCGACCGCATCGCCCTGTTGCGCCTCGAGCGGCGGGCCCGCACCGCGGCCCCCCTTGCCGCCGCCGACACCGAGAGCCTCGCCCGCCTCCGCGCCGACCCGCGCCTGGCCGCCACCGCCGGCCGGGACCGGCGCCGCACCGCGGCCCAGCGCGCCCTCCTCGGCGAGCGGCTGAGCCGCTACCCGGCGGACGACGACCAGATCGCCCCGACCCTCCTCGGCAACGCCATCCGCCGCCTGGAGGAGTACGGCTACGACCGTTTCCGGCTCGACACCCAGGTGCTGTGGAACGAGCTCACCGGCACCGCGCCCGAACAGATCCGCCGGCAGGCCGAACTCTCCCGTACCAACGCGGACTTCTTCGTCGCGCTGCTCTACGGGCACGCCGCCCTGGCCGCCGTCGCCCTGGCCGCCCTGGCCGCCCCCGATCCGCCCGTGGCCGTGCTGCTCGGCACCGCGGCCGCGCTCGTGCTGCTCCTGCCCGTGTGGTACCGGTGCGCGGTCAACGCCACCGACGAGTGGGCCGCCGCCGTACGGGCGCTGGTCAATACCGGCCGCAAGCCGCTGGCCGAGGCGCTGGGCGTGGTGCTGCCGCACCGGCTGGCGGACGAGCGACGGATGTGGCGGTTGTTGTCCACCCTGCACCGCCGCCCGTACCACGAGCGGGCCGCGGCCCTGGATGCGTACCGTGTCACCCTGCCCGGGACCGACCAGCCCAATGGGCCTCCGACAGGCTGACGGAGGCAAGCGACACCAGCGCACAGTCGGGTAGCCCCGCCCTGGTCTACGTCGGCGGAGTGCCGTTCACCGACGGGTGGTCAGTGAGGACGGCATCGAAGAACTCGAACGCCGACAACCGGAAGCCGGTGTGGCCGGTGGCGCCCACGTGCGTGAGGCACCAGTCCCGGGCCTTGTCGGCCGAGGGGGTATCGACACAGGACTCCCAGCAGATCATGCACTTCCCCACGTGCCTGAGCCCCACCTTCGGATCGGCCCGAAGCGTCCACTCCAGGAACCTCTCCCGCGCCCTCATGACGTACCCTCCGGACGCTCCGGGGCATCACTGCCCGTCTCCAGCACAGCATCCATGCACGCGGTCAGACCACGCAGCATCTCCGCGATCTCCTCATCGGACAGCTGATTTACCCACGCGGCACGGGCCTTGAGGTCCGCCCGCACGAGATCAAGCTGGCGGTACAACTCCCGATGCCTGACATGCCGGTTCCACGCTTCCTCTGCCCGGTGGCACCACCGCGACCATGCGCCGGCGCTCATGTGCGCACCACCGTTCCGTGAGGGTGGCGGCGAAGCTCGATGTTGCGGTCGATCACGGTCGTCGTGTCTCCGATGGCACGCGCCGCCTCACGCTGGCGGGCCAGGGCGGCGCACACGTCGCAGCCGGGAGCAGCCTCTGGCTCCGGCATCGGCGCCGGGTCCGGCAAGTGGACGGAGCGACAGTTGCGGGGCATCAACCCATCACCTCCACACCGTGAATCCAGCGCGACCCGGCGTCGATGCCGTGCACAGCGAGCCACAGCACCCGCCGCCGACCGCGCTGGGCCCGTCGTTCCTGTCGTTCCTCGGGGGTGAGGACGTACGGACGGATCAGGTACGAGTCCTCGCCACGCAGCAGCTCCGGCTGCCGCAAGGGCACGCGGGGAGGCACACGTGTCGGTGCTGCCTCGCACAGGGTGGCGGCGCCAGGGTCGGCTGGGCGGTGGCGGCCACTGGAAGGCAGTAACCAGCACAGCAGCAATTCGACGATCGTTCCGATAGCGCGGAGCACGTTCCCCACCTCCATGGGTGATGACACTCCCCCGGACGCTTGCCCGTCACGGGGCTCGTGCGCAGCTCATGGCCCTTGTTCGGACGCCCGATCCGATACCGGTGCCCGTGACCAGTGAAGCGTGACATCTCTAGAGATGTCAATTCTTCTCTAGAGATGTAGACGAGGTGGGCAAGTGCTGTGCGAGCGAACAAACGGACTAGGGTGTCTAGAGATCAGGGAGGAGGGCGTATGACCGCCAAGGGCAACGGCCGTCAGCCGAAGTACCAGCGCATTGCCCAGGCGCTGAAGGACGCGATCAAGGCCGGCGAGTACGGCCCCGGCGATCGACTGCCCGGCGAGAACGACCTCATGGCCGCGTACCAGGTCGCCCGGATGACCGCCCGCCAGGCACTGGGCGTTCTGCAGAACGAAGGTGTCGCGGAGGCACGCAAGGGCGCAGGCGTCTTCGTCCGTGACTTCCAGCCGTTGCGACGGCGCGGCATTCAGCGGCTTGCGCGGGAGCAGTGGGGAGAAGGCCGGTCCATCTGGTCGGCCGACACCGGTGACCGGGAACTGCTCGTCGACCAGGTCACCGTCAGCCAAGCAGCGGCTCCCGTGGCCATCGCGGACGTGCTCGGCATCGAGCCGGACGCACTGGCGTGCGTGCGCAGTCGCCGCTTCATCCTCGAAGGCAAGCCGGTACTGCTGGCCACGAGCTTTCTTCCCGCCGACCTGGTGGCCGACTCGATGATCACCCAGGAGGACACCGGGCCCGGTGGCATCTACGCACGCCTGGCCGAACTTGGCCACACGCCCGTGCACTTCCGGGAAGAGATCCGGTGCCGGATGCCGTCCCGGGACGAGGCAGACCGGCTCAGCCTCAGCATGGGCACGCCCGTGATCATCATCTTCCGCACCGCCTACGCGGATGGCGGCCGCCCTGTCGAAGTCAACGAGATGATTCTGGACTCGGCCGCGTACGTGCTCGAATACGACGTCGAGGCGTAGCGGGCGGCGGCCGGACCAGCCGTGGCTGCGGGAAGTTGCTGTGCTGGACGCCCGGCACCCGGGTGGCGCACCGCACTGCACCTGATCGGACACGCCGAGGAGACCCTCGCGCACGGTTCCACGTTCCCCACCCCGGAATGGATGGACTGGTTCACTCCCGTACGTCTGGCCGCGTTCAAGGGCAACACCCAGCTGAAGGCCGGGCACCTGCCGCAGGCGCGCCACACTGCTGGACGCCCTTGATCAGATGCCAACCACGGACGACAAGCAACGCACCGTGATCTACGGCGATTTGGCAGCCGTGGAGGCCGCAGCCGGACAACCAGAGGAAGCGTGCCGAGATGCCTGCCTCGCGCTCGATCAGCTGGAGATCACCTGGTACGCGACCGGTATGGAGCGCATCCGGGAAGTGCGCGGTGCACTCGCCCCGCACCAACACGATCGGTACGTGCGGGACCTCGACGAGCGCCTCTACGGCTGGACGACGACCGTCAGCACGCGGTCGCGTTGAACTTCGCGATCGCCTCGGGGAGTTCCGAAAGCGACTCGATCCGGAATGTCGGCAGTTCGCGCGCCTCGGGGGTGTTCCACTGGATGGTGGCCCACGGCCCGCGGTGGACGAGAGCGGTGTGCATTCCGGCCGCCGCACCGGGCCGTAGGTCGTTGTCCACACGGTCACCGACGTAGAGGATCTCTTCCGGCCGGAAGGGGACCGCTGCGGCGACGCGGACGAAGAATTCTGGGTCCGGCTTGCCGGCACCCCAGTCGTCCGATGTACCGATGAGGTCGACGTTGTCCGCGAAGAGGCTGCGCAGGATGCCTCCCGCTCGTACGGTCTGATTCCCGGCGATGCCCAGCCACAGCCCCTCGCCACGCAGCTGGGCCAGCGCGGGGCGTACATCCGGGTACAGGTCCGATTCGCCGAAGTGCTCCGGCTTCCCGGCAGCAGCGCGCGCCTCACGCTGCTCGTACAGATCGAAGCCGGGCCGGAACTCCTGGAACACCTCGCGGTAATCCCGCCCCTGCGCGATCACCGCCCCGAACATCGCCGCGAAAGTGTGTCGCGGCACGTCGAGCCAATCAGCCCATGTGCCGTACTCCCGCGTCTCATCGACCAGGCACTCGCCGACATCGAAGACCACAGCGCGAATCATGCGGACACCAAACCGACCGGCCGAACCACGCAGCCGCCCGCGCACCCGTCGCGAACCTGGCTGTCACGAGCGCTGGGCCGAGCTCGAACGCCGCCCCGATCCACGTACCCAAGGTGCCCCGTCACCACGGACGCCAGGAAGAAAACCCCGTAGTCAAAGCGGAGGCGTTACGAGTTGCCGACCACATCCTCCGGAAACGTCAGCGACTTGCTCATCCACTGGAGCGCGGCCGGGAGTTCGCGCCGCCAGGTGGCGAAGTTGTGGCTGCCGTGGTCGAGCACGATCGAGTCCGCCGTCATCGGTGCCCGCACCGCGCTCAGGAACTCCCGCGCCGCCGGGTAGTTCTTCTCCCCCGTACGGCTCGTCCCCACCAGGACGTTCACCTGGGGCATCGGCAGGTGGTGCAGCCGCCACATCAGATCGTGCTCCTGACGGCGCCGTATCCGGTCCCTCCCGTCGCCGAAGAGATTGCCGGTGGTCGGGTCGTTGCTGACCTTGAAGTCGGGCGAGAGGGCCGCCGCGGCGGTGTAGGTCCGGTCGTGCCGCATGGCCAGCTGGAGGGCGCAGCTGCCGCCGGAGGAGTAGCCGAGCACGCCCCAGCCGCCCGGGTCGTGGCCGACGCGGTAGTGCGACTTCAGAGCGTCCGGTACGTCCCGTGCGAAGAACGTCTCGGCCGGCGGGCCGCCGGGGACGTCCACGCACTGGGTGTCGCGCGGCGGCGCGATGGTGGGCCGCATCATCACGATGACGGTGGGCTGCATCCGGCCCGTACGGATCAGCCCGCCGGCCGTCTGCGGGAGCCGCAGATGCTGGCCGAGCAGGAAGGTGCCTCCGGGGTAGCCGCTGAGCGCGACGACCACCGGAAACCGCTGGCGGGCGTACTGCGGCTGGAAGTACTGCGGCGGCAGATACACATACGCCCCGTCCACGACCCGGGTCCGCTTTCCCACGATCCGTACGGACTCCACCCTGCCGACCTGGTCCGGCGGGCCCTTGGGCAGCCCGTGCACCTTGTCGAGGCCGTCCGGCCCGGAGGCCTGGACGAGGCCCTTGGACGGGTCGCCGACGGGCCCGGCCGTCCCGCCGTTGCCCCACTTGCCGACGGCGGCCGGGGCGTCGTCGTAGAGGCCGAGCAGCTCGTGCCAGGAGGCGTAGAACTCGAAGTTGGCGTTCACCGCGAGCCCGAGCGTGGCCACGATGGTCAGCTGCGTCGCCGCGATGGCCCCGAGGCGCCCCAGCAGCGCCCGCGGCCCCCGCCCGGCGAACCGCGGCCACAGCCAGAGGGTGAGCCCCACACAGACCACGGCGGCCGCGGCCGTGGCGTACAACAGCGATCGGCTGGTCAGCCCCATGAACCCCATGACGTTCTTCCCCAGATGTTCCTGGGCCGCGGTCCGCTTCCCCGCGGGTGCCACGGCGTGTTCCGGCGTCTCCGGAAGACCCCGGAAGACCTCGTTGTGCCAGGTTTGATGGCTGTTGGGGCGGTGGCGTTGCCGGTCCGGCGCGGTGTTCGTCCGCCCGACCGGTGGGGTATGCCGGGGCTTCATCCCGCTTCCGCCTGCCGTCCACCTGCAGGGACGGCGGGGGACGTGCAGACCCGACCGTCGGTCGGCTGACGTATCGTCACATGGTTCGGAGGACCCGGCGTACCGCACACCGGCGCCGGGCGGCGCACCGAAGGAGGCAGCAGACCCTTGACCGTGGACCTCAGTTCGCTGACCGGCGCCCGGCAGGCGATCACCGTCATCGTTCCCGTCCAGCTCCCGGCCCGGCCGTCCTGGGCGGAGGGGCCGCTGCCGTTCGAGCTGGGCAGCCGCCGCACCGATGCGGTCACCCGGCAGACGTACTTCACCCCGGCGGCGGCCCGGGTGCTGTACGGAACGGCGGAGCGGCCCTGCCGCTGGCACCGTTTCGCGGACCTCACGCACGGCCCGCTGCATCTGCACGGGATGGAGCTGCTGCGGACCGCGACCGTCGGGGGCCGGCGGCACGCGCTGGCGGTCCTGCACTTCACGGTCGAGGGACCCGCGCTCCTGGAGACCCTGCGGGCGATCGGCCACCGGCACTCGGCCACTCCCGACCCGCTGGCGGGCCCGCTGGCCCCGGACGTCCTGCTCCGCGGCGCCGCGGAACCCAGAACCGAGGGGTCCCCCTTCGCCATCGCCCGCCCGTACACCATCGCCTTCCTCACCCCGGAGGCCGGCCATACGCCCGCCCTGCGCGACAACGGGCGGCTCCCTGAGACGGCCGACCGGTGGCTGTGGCAGCTGGCCTCCCGGTCCACGGACGCGGATTTCCCGGTGGTGCCCGAGCAGCTGCCGGGGCTCACCGAGCACGCGGTGCGGATATCCGCCGACTGGAGCACGCTGGTGCTGCGGCACGGTGCGGCGTTCCTCGGACACCGCCCCGACGAGGGCGACGGCGACTTCTACGACTTCGCCGCCCTCCACCACCGCACCGTCTACCTCGACGCCCTGCTGCTCGGCACCGTGCAGCGCGACCACATCGACGAACTCACCGACGCCCTCTCCGGGGTCTTCGACGGCCCGCGGCTGGGCCGCCGGGTCGCCGCCCTGGAACAGCAGATAGCCGGTTTCCGCAGCACCTACTGGCGGCAGCATCTGACCGCCCACGGCCCGGCGAACGAACTGCTCCTCGCCTACCAGGCCCAGTACCGCCTGCCGGACCGCTTCGCGGAGATCCTCGGGGAGGCGGCCGACTACTCCCGGCTGGTGCAGACCCAGGACAGCCAGCAGATCGCCGGCGCCCTCGGCGTCCTCACCATCCTCGGCCTCCCCCTGGGCACCGCACTGAGCATCCTCCAGGTACTCGACGACCATGCCCCCGCCCACCTCCTGCTCTCCCTGGCCGCCGCCGCCCTCGTCACGGGCGTCGCCTTCACCACCCGCTACGGCCGGCTGGTCCTGTCGTCGCTGCGCGACCGGCTGCGCAAGGAGGCCGACTGACCGGGGGCAGGGCAACTGCCGTAATTCCAGGACAGGTTGAGGGCTCCATACCGTTTCGCCGGCGTACGCGGAGCACGGCCGCCCCCTGCCGGGAGTGATCGACGCACCGCCCTCGGCCACCGCTGGAGCACGGGCACGGGGCGGGGCGGCCCTGGGGGCGGGCGTCCGGGACGCCGCCCTCGCCCCCGGTGCTGGTGGCGGGGCCCGCGGCACTGGCGCGGGAGGTGCCCGGCCGGGGGGAGGCGCCGGGGGCCGGGGCGGCTGAGCGGGCGGTGGCTCCGGCCGCGGCCCGCCGCCTGCGCAATGGCATCCTGGACCCACCGGCCCCACCGGCCGGGTCGAGGAAGGACGGCGATGGCGACCGAGACGGCAAGGCAGCACGAGCAGACACCGGTGCAGGCCGGGCGCCCGATGCGGGCCGATGCGCGCCGCAACTACGAGCGGCTGCTGACCGAGGCCCGCACAGCCTTCACGCAACACGGCACGGACACGTCACTCGAGGACATCGCGCGCCGCGCCGGCGTCGGCATCGGCACCCTCTACCGGCACTTCCCCCACCGCACGGCCCTGATGGGCGCCGTCTTCCAGGGCGAGGTGGACGCGCTCGTGACGTACGCCAAGGAGCTGGCCGACGCGCCGCAGCCGTGCCGTGCGCTGGTCGACTGGCTGCGCGCGATCATCAGCCATGCCAGCACCTACCGCGGCCTGTCCCGCGCCCTGATGGCGGCGTCGGCCGCGGCGGACGACAGCTCGGGGATGGCGCGGTGCTGTGTGCCGATGCACGAGGCCGGCCGGGCGCTGCTGAGCCGCGCCCAGCAGGCCGGTGCCGTACGCGCCGATGTGAACATCGGCGATCTGCTCCAGCTGACCAACGGCATCGCCCTGGCCGCCGAGGAATCCCCCGCCGATCCCGACCTGGCCGACCGGCTGCTGGCCCTCACCCTCAGCGGCCTCAAGGCGGAGCGCTAGAGACGCGGGGCGCCGGGGCGCGGAGAGCCCGCCCCGACCACCCGCCGCAACCACCCACGGCCCTGCCCCGGCCGGCCCCGGCGCGGGGCGCTAACGGCGCCTCGGGGCCAGATCCGCCACCCGCCCGTTCGGCCCGTCCGCCAGCGACGCGGCCGAGCGCAGCGGCGAACTCGCGCCGCCCGGCGGGAGGTTACGGCGCTGGCCGGGCAGCGGCACATCGCGCCGCGAGGCCCTGCGCTCCCCGACCGCACCCTCCGCACCCGGCTGGCCCGGCCCCTGCCCGGCCCCCGACCCGCTCGCGACCGCGATCTGCACACCCTGATCAGCCAGGGCCTGCAGTTCGGTGGCGGCGCGGTCGTCATGGCCCGGCGGCTCGTCGGTGACCAGCCGCGTGATCACATCCGTGGGCACGGTCTGGAACATCGTGTCGGAGCCGAGCTTGCCGTGGTCGGCGAGCACCACCACCTCCCCCGCCGCCTGCACCAGCGCCCGGTCGACACTGGCGGAGAGCATGTTGGAGGTGGACAGCCCGCGCTCGGCGGTCAGACCGCTGCCCGACAGGAAGGCGCGGGACACCCGCAGGCCCTGGAGCGACTGCTCGGCACCGCTGCCGACCAGCGCGTAGTTGGACCCGCGCAGGGTGCCCCCGGTCATCACGACCTCGACGCGATTGGCATGGGCCAGCGCCTGGGCGACCAGCAGCGAGTTGGTGACCACGGTCAGGCCGGGCACCCGGGCGAGCCGGCGGGCCAGCTCCTGGGTGGTGGTCCCGGCGCCGACGACGATGGCCTCGCCCTCGTCGACGAAGCCCGCGGCCAGATCGGCGATGGCCGTCTTCTCGGCGGTCGCTAGATGGGATTTCTGCGGGAATCCGGACTCCCGGGTAAAACCTCCCGGCAAGACCGCCCCGCCGTGCCGGCGGTCGAGCAGCCCTTCCGCCTCCAGCGCCCGCACATCCCGCCGTACGGTCACTTCGGAGGTCTGGACGACACGGGCGAGCTCCCGGAGCGAAACCGCTCCGTTGGCGCGCACCATTTCAAGGATCAATTGGCGACGTTCTGCAGCGAACACGAAACCGACAGTAACGCCAACGACCGTCTGTTTTCAGCAGGTTGCACCAAATACCGGAAGTTGCGCATGGCGCACAGGGGGACGTGATATAGGCGCGGAGATGCCGAACTCACCAGTAATGGCTGCCGCTTGACTGCTCGTCAGGTAATTTACCCGGCCGCCATTCGCCCGGTTGCCGGAAAGTGGTGACACATGGCTGGGCGTACGGACGAGCGCCGGCGGGGCGGTACCGTCACCGCCCGCGCCGTCTGCTCGCCCGCCGCCTACTCGTTCGCCGTCTTACGGGTGTGCAGCTGCCGCGCGACCTCCGCGAGGGAGCCGGAGAGCGACGGGTAGACGGTGAACGCGCTGGCGATCTGTTCGACGGTCAGATTGTTGTCGACCGCGAGGGAAATCGGGTGGATCAGCTCGCTGGCGCGCGGGGAGACGACCACGCCGCCGACGACGATACCCGTGCCGGGGCGGCAGAAGAGCTTGACGAAGCCGTCGCGGATGCCCTGCATCTTGGCGCGCGGGTTGCGCAGCAGGGGCAGCTTCACGACCCGGGCGTCGATCCTGCCGTTGTCGACGTCGGCCTGGGAGTAGCCGACGGTGGCGATCTCCGGGTCGGTGAAGACGTTGGCGGAGACGGTCTTGAGGTTGAGCGGCGCGACCGCGTCGCCGAGGAAGTGGTACATCGCGATGCGGCCCTGCATGGCGGCGACGGAGGCGAGCGCGAGGACGCCGGTGCAGTCGCCGGCCGCGTAGACGCCGGGTGCGCTGGTGCGCGAGACCTTGTCGGTCCAGATGTGGCCGGAGTCCTTGAGCTTGACGCCGGCCTCCTCCAGGCCGATGCCCGCGGTGTTCGGGATGGATCCGACGGCGACCAGGCAGTGCGTACCGGAGATGGTCCGGCCGTCGGCCAGGGTGACCTCGACGCGATCGCCGACGCGCTTGACGGCGGCGGCGCGGGAGCGGGCCATGACGTTCATGCCGCGGCGGCGGAAGACGTCCTCCAGGACGGCGGCGGCGTCCGGGTCCTCGCCCGGCAGGACGCGGTCGCGGGAGGAGACGAGGGTGACGCGGGAGCCGAGCGCCTGGTAGGCACCGGCGAACTCGGCGCCGGTGACGCCGGAGCCGACCACGATGAGTTCCTCGGGGAGCTCGGTCAGGTCGTAGAGCTGGGTCCAGTTCAGGATGCGTTCGCCGTCCGGCAGGGCGTCCGGGATCTCGCGGGGGTGGGCGCCGGTGGCGATCAGTACGGCGTCGGCGGTCAGGTGTTCCTCGGAGCCGTCGGCGGCGGTCACCGTCACCCGGCGCGAACCGTCCGGCGACTGGCCCGGCTCCAGACGGCCGCGGCCGCGCATCACCCGGCCGCCGGCGCGGGTCACCGAGGCGGTGATGTCATGCGACTGGGCGAGCGCGAGGCGTTTGACACGCCGGTTGACCTTGCCGAGGTCGACGCCGACGACGCGCGCGGGCCGGTCGATGTGCGGCGTGTCGTCCTCGACGATGATGCCCAGCTCCTCGTACGAGGAGTCGAAGGTGGTCATCACCTCGGCCGTCGCGATCAGGGTCTTCGACGGGACACAGTCGGTGAGCACCGACGCCCCGCCCAGACCGTCGCAGTCGACGACGGTCACCTCCGCACCAAGGGAGGCGCCCACCAGGGCCGCCTCGTATCCGCCGGGTCCGCCACCGATGATCACGATCCGAGTCACATGCTCCATTGTCCCGCACGCCCCCCGCGGCGCTCGCGGCGGGGCCGGGGAACGCGCGCCGTACACGCGTGACGTCCAATGGAGTGCTTTCCGTCCTGCCGCTTTGTACGAATCTCCGGTTGCAATCCGGTATCAAGAGCCGACCCGGGAACCTCCCGTACCCTCGGAACCATGTCGCTCTACGCCGCGTACGCCGGCAACCTCGACGCGCGGCTGATGTCCCGCCGCGCACCGCACTCGCCGCTGCGCGGCACGGGCTGGCTGAACGGCTGGCGGCTGACCTTCGGCGGCGAGCAGATGGGCTGGGAGGGCGCCCTGGCGACGATCGTCGAGGCCCCCCGTTCGCAGGTCTTCGTCGCCCTCTACGACATCGCGCCGATGGACGAGGAGTCCATGGACCGGTGGGAGGGCGTGGGACTGGACATCTACCGGCGGCTGCGGGTCCGGGTGCACACGCTGGACGGCGACGAGCCGGCCTGGGTCTATGTCCTCAACGGCTACGAGGGCGGACTGCCGTCGGCCCGCTACCTGGGCGAGATCGCGGACGCGGCGGAGTCGGCCGGCGCGCCGCACGACTATGTGATGGAACTGCGGAAGCGGCCCTGCTGAGCGGACGGCCGGACGGCAGCCGCATTTCCGGACCGGCCCGCCCCGCCGGGCGCATCCCACGAAGTGTTCCCGCCCTCCGCCGGGTATCCATAGGCCTGGGGCGCTCGCATCCCCTAGGGGTCGTTCGAACAGATCCCCTAGGGGATGCGAGCGCCCCTTGCATGCCGTAACGCAACGGGCACACAAGGTATTCCCGCGGCCGTGCCATTTCCAGGGCGGGACATTTCCGGGGCAGGACATTTCCACGGCAGGGCATTCCCGAGGCGTAGTACTTCCGTGGCGGGCGGCGCCACTCCCATAGCGGCTCCTGCAGCGGGCGGCATTCCCGCGGCGCGGTTCCGCGGCGCCTCCGGCCGCACACCATGCTCCATACGGGTGCGATGCCCCGCCGCACCCGATTCGCGGGCGCCGAGCCGGCGATCGGGGTTTGTGGGAAGGCACGACAAGACCGTCCCAGCCGTGTGGGCAGCGACATCTACGCGCGTAGGAGATTTGCGGCTACCCTCGTCCGCGTGAACGCATCTGTTACTCCCGACATCGCCCGCGACCCGCAGGGCGCCGCCGACGCCGCCGCCGCCCGACTGCGCGAGCTGACCGGCGCCGAGACCCACGACGTCGCCCTGGTCATGGGCTCGGGCTGGGCCCCGGCCGCCGAGGCCCTGGGCGCGCCCGAGCACGAATTCCCGGTCACCGAGCTGCCCGGCTTCCCGCCGCCCGCCGTGGCCGGACACGGCGGCAAGGTCCGCTCGTACCGCGTCGGCGAGAAGCGCGCCCTGGTCTTCCTGGGCCGTACGCACTACTACGAGGGCCGCGGGGTCGCCGCGGTCGCGCACGGTGTCCGTACCGCCGTCGCGGCCGGCTGCAAGACCGTGGTGCTCACCAACGGGTGCGGCGGTCTGCGTGAGGGCATGCGCCCCGGCCAGCCGGTCCTGATCAGCGACCACCTCAACCTCACCGCCACCTCCCCGATCGTCGGCGCGAACTTCGTCGACCTGACGGACCTGTACTCGCCGCGGCTGCGCGCGCTGTGCAAGGAGGTCGACCCGAGCCTCGAGGAGGGTGTGTACGCCCAGTTCCCCGGCCCGCACTACGAGACCCCGGCCGAGATCAAGATGATCCGCACCCTGGGCGCCGACCTGGTCGGTATGTCCACGGTCCTGGAGGCCATCGCCGCCCGCGAGGCGGGCGCCGAGGTGCTCGGCCTGTCCCTGGTGACGAACCTCGCCGCGGGCATGACGGGTGAACCGCTCAACCACGAAGAGGTGCTGCAGGCCGGCCGCGACTCCGCGACCCAGATGGGCAGCCTGCTCGCCCAGGTGCTCGGAAAGCTCTGAGCCCGGCACGCGCCCGGCACGATCCGGACCGGGCGCAGCGCCTCCGGCGGGGCGGCCTGGGGGTACTCCCGAACGACGTCGGGGGTACCCCCAGGCCGCCCCGCCGCCCCCGCAGCACCATTGGCCGGTACTGCGGCTCGAAGTACGCGCGCAGCGGGTAGGCGTGACGAGCCGGGCGTCCCCCTTTGCCTCGTCCGTCCGCACCGCCCCTCCGCATTGACCTGACCGTCAGGAGCATCACGTGGCTACCGATCGCACGGAGCTGATCACCCGGGCCGAGGCCTGGCTGGCCGAGGACCCCGACCCGGAGACCCGGGAGGAGCTGGCCAAGCTCATCGCAGCCCAGGACACCGACGAGCTGGCCGCCCGGTTCGCCGGCACCCTGCAGTTCGGCACCGCCGGGCTGCGCGGCGAGCTGGGCGCGGGCCCGATGCGGATGAACCGCTCGGTGGTCATCCGGGCCGCGGCCGGGCTCGCCGCGTACCTCAAGGCGAAGGGGCAGGGCGAGGGGCTGGTCGTCATCGGCTACGACGCCCGTTACAAGAGCGCCGACTTCGCCCGCGACACGGCGGCCGTGATGGTCGGCGCCGGGCTGAAGGCCGCGGTGCTGCCGCGTCCGCTGCCGACGCCCGTCCTGGCCTTTGCGATACGGCACCTGGGCGCGGTGGCCGGCATCGAGGTCACCGCCAGCCACAACCCGCCGCGCGACAACGGCTACAAGGTCTATCTGGGCGACGGCTCGCAGATCGTGCCGCCCGCGGACGGTGAGATCGCGGCCGAGATCGCCGCGGTCCGCTCGCTGGACGACGTACCGCGTCCCGAGGCCGGCTGGGAGACCCTCGACGACGAGGTTCTGCGGGCGTATCTGGCACGTACGGACGCCGTGCTGACCCCCGGCTCCCCCCGTGACGTCCAGGTCGTCTACACACCCATGCACGGCGTCGGCCGGGACACCCTCGTCGCCGCCTTCGCGCGCGCCGGTTTCCCCGCCCCGACGGTCGTCGCCGACCAGGCCGAGCCGGACCCGGACTTCCCCACCGTCGCCTTCCCCAACCCGGAAGAGCCCGGCGCGATGGACCTCTCCTTCGCCACCGCCCGGTCCGTGGGCCCTGACATCGTCATTGCCAACGACCCCGACGCGGACCGCTGCGCCGTCGCCGTACCGGCCCCGGGCACGAAGGACGGCTGGCGGATGCTGCGCGGCGACGAGGTCGGCGCGCTGCTCGCCGCCCACCTGGTCAGCAAGCAGGCGTCGGGGACGTTCGCGACCACGATCGTCTCGTCGTCGCTGATGTCCCGGATAGCCGCCGCCTCGTCCCTCCCGTACGCGGAGACGCTGACCGGTTTCAAGTGGCTGGCCCGGGTGGACGGCCTGCGGTACGCCTTCGAGGAGGCGCTGGGCTACTGCGTCGACCCGGAGGGCGTACGCGACAAGGACGGCATCACCGCCGCCCTGCTGATCGCCGAACTGGCCGCCGAACTGAAGCAGTCCGGGCGGACCCTGAGCGATCTGCTGGACGACCTGGCGCTCGAATTCGGTCTGCACGCCACCGACCAGCTCTCGGTCCGGGTCGAGGACCTGTCGCTGATCGCCGGTGCCATGCGCAGGCTCCGCGAGCAGCCCCCGGTGTCCCTCGCGGGCCTGCCGGTGGCCTCCTCCGACGACCTGAACAAGGGCACCGAGTCGCTGCCGCCGACCGACGGGCTGCGCTACTACCTGTCCGGTGCGGCGGGCTCGGGCGTGGAGTCCGCCCGGGTGGTCGTCCGCCCCAGTGGCACCGAGCCGAAGCTGAAGTGCTACCTGGAGGCCGTGGTCCCGGTGGCGTCGGCGGATGCCCTCCCGGCGGCGCGGGAGACGGCCACGGCGGTGCTGGCCGCCGTGAAGGAGGACCTGGCGGCGGCGCTGGGGATCTGAGCCCGGCCGGGGAATACGAGCGAAGGGGCCCCGGCGGCGGCACTGCGCCGCTGCCGGGGCCCCTGCCGTACGGCTAGAGGGCGAGCATCACGGCGAGACCGACCGCCCCGACCACGCCCGGCACGATGACCGGGTAGGCCCAGCGGACGGCCGGCTCGCCCTTGGCGGTCTCCCGCTCCGCGCCGCGTTCGCGGAGTTCGCGCAGTTCCTCGAGGGTCTGGTCGGCCGTCGCGCGGGGCACCGGGCCGGCGTCGGCGGCGGCCCCGAAGCGGCTCCGGGACGCGCCGCGTGCCGCCTGGCGGCCGGCCTTCTTGCGCTGGCGCAGCGAGACCGGGATCGCCCACATCTGGTACTTGGCGCCGCCGGCGAACACCTCGGCGGAGAACGTCGCCCGCAGGTCCTCGACGGCGGCCCAGGGCAGCGTGATCGTACGGAACGGGTTACGTACCGTCAGCCGGTCCTCGCCCGCCCGCACCACGGGCCGCAGGGTGAACGCGACCACCAGCGGCACCCCGAGCAGCAGCGCGAAGAGCGCCATGAGTTTGGTGTGCGCCTCGCCCCTCAGCAGCGCGTCGCCGCCGAGCCAGAGTCCGAGCAGGAGGAGCAGCCCGCCGCCCGCCAGGGACGCGGGCGAGCGGTAGCTGCGCTCCGCGTACTGCTGCTGAGGCGGGCTGGAAGGTTCCGGGCCGGTGCTCGTCATGCCGCCGATTCTGCCCGACCGTCCGGATGCCGGACATTGCGTTACGGCATCATTCGTGCGCCGTCGCCTTCTCGCCTTCCCAGGGGGATGACACGCAGCTACGCGCGTAGATATGCTCCCCTCGTGACCATGCCCAACACTGTTCCCGCATACGGCAAGGAAGCCGCGGGGCGTCTGGCGTCAATGGCGGATGTCACCGCCGACGACGGTGCGCTGCGCCGCTTCCTCCACGGCCTCCCCGGGGTTGACGCGGTCGGCCTGCAGGCCCGCGCCGCCACCCTCGGCACCCGCTCGATCAAGACCACGGCGAAGGCGTACGCCATCGACCTCGCCATCTCGATGATCGACCTGACGACCCTCGAAGGCGCGGACACCCCCGGCAAGGTCCGGGCGCTGTGCGCCAAGGGGGTCCACCCCGATCCCACCGACCGCACCGTCCCCAAGGTCGCCGCGATCTGCGTCTACCCGGACATGGTGGCGACCGCCAAGGAGGCCCTGTCCGGCTCGGGCATCCACGTCGCCTCCGTCGCCACCGCCTTCCCCGCGGGCCGCGCCGCGCTGCCGGTCAAGCTGGCCGACACCCGGGACGCGGTCGCGGCCGGCGCCGACGAGATCGACATGGTGATCGACCGCGGCGCCTTCCTGTGCGGCCGCTACATGGAGGTCTTCGAGGAGATCAAGGCCGTGAAGGAGGCGTGCGCCCGGCCCGACGGCAGCGCGGCTCATCTGAAGGTCATCTTCGAAACGGGCGAGCTCGAGACGTACGACAACGTCCGCCGGGTCTCCTGGCTGGCGATGCTGGCGGGCGCCGACTTCATCAAGACCTCGACCGGCAAGGTGGCCGTCAACGCCACCCCGCCCGTCACCCTGCTGATGCTGGAGGCCGTACGGGACTTCCACGCGGCGACCGGCGTCCAGGTGGGCGTGAAGCCGGCCGGCGGCATCCGTACGACCAAGGACGCCGTCAAGTACCTGGTCATGGTCAACGAGACGCTGGGCGAGCCCTGGCTGACCGCCGACTGGTTCCGCTTCGGCGCCTCCAGCCTTCTGAACGACCTGCTGATGCAGCGGCAGAAGCTCAGCACCGGCCGCTACTCCGGCCCCGACTACGTAACGGTGGACTGACCGCTATGACCTCAGCATTCGAGTACGCGCCGGCGCCGGAGTCCCGTGCCGTCGTCGACATCGCGCCGAGCTACGGGCTGTTCATCGACGGTGAGTTCGCCGAGGGCTCCGACGGCAAGGTCTTCAAGACCGTCTCCCCGGCGAACGAGGAGGTCCTCTCCGAGGTCGCCCAGGCGAGCGCCGACGACGTCGACCGCGCCGTCAAGGCCGCCCGTAAGGCCTTCGAGAAGTGGTCCGCGCTGCCGGGCGCCGAGCGCGCCAAGTACCTCTTCCGGATCGCCCGCATCATCCAGGAGCGCTCGCGCGAGCTGGCCGTCCTGGAGTCCCTGGACAACGGCAAGCCGATCCGCGAGTCCCGCGACGCCGACCTCCCCCTGGTCGCCGCGCACTTCTTCTACTACGCGGGCTGGGCGGACAAGCTCGACCACGCCGGTTACGGGCCCCACCCGCGCCCGCTCGGCGTGGCGGGCCAGGTCATCCCGTGGAACTTCCCGCTCCTCATGCTGGCATGGAAGATCGCCCCGGCGCTGGCGACCGGCAACACCGTCGTCCTGAAGCCCGCCGAGACCACCCCGCTCTCCGCGCTCTTCTTCGCGGACATCTGCCGCCAGGCGGGCCTGCCCAAGGGCGTCGTCAACATCCTCACGGGTGACGGCTCCACCGGGGCCGCGCTGGTCGCCCACCCGGACATCAACAAGGTGGCCTTCACCGGCTCCACCGAGGTCGGCAAGGCGATCGCCCGTACGGTCGCGGGCACCGACAAGAAGGTGACCCTGGAGCTGGGCGGCAAGGCGGCGAACATCGTCTTCGACGACGCCCCCATCGACCAGGCCGTCGAGGGCATCGTCAACGGCATCTTCTTCAACCAGGGCCACGTCTGCTGCGCCGGCTCCCGTCTCCTCGTCCAGGAGTCGGTCCAGGACGAGCTGCTGGACGCCCTCAAGCGCCGGATGCAGACCCTGCGCGTGGGCGACCCGCTCGACAAGAACACCGACATCGGCGCCATCAACTCCGCCGAGCAGCTGGCCCGGATCACCGCGCTGGCCGACGCGGGCGAGGCCGAGGGCGCCGAGCGCTGGGCCCCGGCCTGCGAGCTGCCCGGCTCCGGCTACTGGTTCGCGCCGACCCTCTTCACGGGCGTCACCCAGGCGCACCGCATCGCCCGCGAGGAGATCTTCGGCCCGGTGCTGTCGGTCCTGACCTTCCGTACGCCGGAGGAGGCCGTCGCCAAGGCCAACAACACCCCGTACGGGCTGTCGGCCGGCATCTGGACGGAGAAGGGCTCGCGGATCCTGTGGATGGCGAACAAGCTCCGTGCGGGCGTCATCTGGTCCAACACGTTCAACAAGTTCGACCCCACCTCGCCGTTCGGCGGCTACAAGGAGTCGGGCTACGGCCGCGAGGGCGGTCGCCACGGCCTGGAGGCGTACCTCAATGTCTGATCGGCTGAGTGTTCTCAAGACCTACAAGCTGTACGTCGGGGGGAAGTTCCCCCGGTCCGAGAGCGGGCGGGTGTACGAGGTGACGGACTGCAAGGGGACGTGGCTGGCCAATGCCCCGCTGGCCTCCCGCAAGGACGCCCGGGACGCGGTGGTCGCCGCCCGTAAGGCGTTCGGCGGCTGGTCGGGCGCCACGGCGTACAACCGCGGCCAGATCCTCTACCGCATCGCGGAGATGCTGGAGGGCCGCCGCGAGCAGTTCATCGCCGAGGTCGCGGATGCCGAAGGGCTGTCGAAGGCCAAGGCCACCGCCCAGGTGGACGCGGCGATCGACCGCTGGGTCTGGTACGCGGGCTGGTCCGACAAGGTCGCCCAGATCACCGGCGGCGCCAACCCGGTCGCGGGCCCGTACTTCAACCTCTCCTCCCCCGAACCGACCGGTGTGGTCGCCGTCCTGGCCCCCCAGGACTCGTCCTTCCTCGGCCTGGTCTCGGTGATCGCGCCTGCGGTCGTCACCGGTAACACGGTGGTCGTGGTGACGTCCGAGAAGTCCCCGCTGCCGGCCCTGTCCCTGGCCGAGGTGCTGGCCACCTCCGACCTGCCGGGCGGTGTGGTCAACATCCTCTCCGGCCGTACGGCGGAGATCGCGGCGCCGCTCGCCGCCCACCAGGACGTCAACGCCCTCGATCTCGCGGGTGCGGACGCCGGGTTGGCGAAGGAGCTGGAGACGGCCGCGGCCGACAACCTCAAGCGCGTCCTGCGCCCGGAGCCGGCCGACTGGTCCGCCGACCCGGGTACCGGGCGTCTGCTCTCCTTCCTGGAGACGAAGACGGTCTGGCACCCCATGGGCGTTTAGGGAAATTTTCCTCCCCTTAGGGGGATCGGTTGCGAAACCTTTCCGTGCGGGGCCTCGGCATTTGACTGGGGCCCCGCATTGTTGTCCGATCCTTTATCTACGATTGACTCGAGCACCCAAGCGAGTCGGCGCCCGAACAAGCCGGCCACCCACACCAACGATCTGGGGGAGATCCGTGGCGGAGCAATTCACCGCTGCCCAAGAGGCCCTGCGCGCATTTGCCAAAACCGCTGATCAGCGGGCGGACAAGGTGCGGGCGATCCGCAGCAGCCTCGCCTCGCACTCCGTCCACCGCGAAGCGTTCGGCAAGCTTCCGGAATCGGAAGAAATCAGCAAGGACTACGAGGAGCGCCAGGAGGACACCCTGGAAACCCTCGAGGACATCGCCACCCTGCAGGAGAAGATCAGCGAGGGCGTCACGGCCACCGCGCAGTCCTACCAGGACACCGATGACGAGCAGATCCGCACTCTGAACAGCGTGCAGCACGGGGGTGGCAGCATATGAGCGGGCCCGCATCGTCAGCAGTCAGCGCCTACAACAAGGTCAATGACTGGATGAGCGGTATGGACAGCATCGTGGACGACATCATGCGTCCGCTTGTCGAACCGCTCGCCGATCAGCTGGAGTTCGTGACCGGCGATCCCGAGACGCTCAACGAAGCCGCCAAGCTGTGGCGGGACAAGGCCCGCGAGCTCCGGGAAGTCGTGGCCGACCAGCGGCGCGACCGTGCGGATCTCGCGCACGAATGGACCGGCCAGTCCGCCGAGGCCTTCCAGAACAACCTCGCCGAGCTGGAAACCGCCATGCAGGCGGAAGCCGATGACATGGACAAGACGGCCGAGGTCCTGGAGGGGGCTGCCGAGCAGGCCCAGATGGCCCAGGAGTTGGTCGAGACCGTCATCCGTGAGCTCATCGAGTGGGCCCTGATCACGCTGGCCGCGGCGGTAGCGCTCAGTGTGGTGACAGCGGGTGTGTCGTTGGCGGCCGAGGCTGCTGCGGCGGCGGCGGAGTCGGGCATCGCCTCGGCCCGTATCGCCAGCCTGGTGGCGCGCCTCGCCAAGGAGCTCAAGGCCCTCGCCAACATCCTGAAGATGCTCAAGCAGGCCAAGAAGCTGTCCAAGGTCAAGAAGTGGAAGCCGTGGACCTGGAAGCACATCAAGGACGCCGGTGAGGCGGAGAAGTTCGCCATCGCCTACGGCGCCAAGAAGGTGCACAAGGCGATCAAGGGCGGCGCCAAGGGCGTGATGGGCGGCCTCGGCTTCACCGGTAATCCGGTGGGTGGCGCGGCGGGGGTCGTCGTCGGCGACGGCGTCGACCAAGTGGCCGAGAAGGTCGACCAGTTCCTGGCCGGCGAAAAGCCCTCGTCCGACTTCGACGTCCCGTTCCATTCGTCCCGGCCCGAGCACACCCAGGTGCATCTGCCGCCCGCGTCGGACTTCGCCGGGCCGTCCGGCGCCCAGAGTCCGCCGATCTCGCCGCTGCCCGGCGGACGGACCCGGGTTTCGCGCACATCCCCGACGGGCAGCCCACCGCTCCGGACCCGGGCTTCGCGCACATCCCCGACGCACGGCCCACCGCCCCGGACCCGGGCTTCGCCGGCACACAGCCCGTCGCCCAGGACCCGCGGTTCGCCGCCCGACCGATGTCCGCCCAGCAACCCCGCGATCCCGACAACCCGTTCGGCTGAGCAGCACACCAGACGAGAGGAGCGGCGCCGGATGAAGCCGGAGTACCGCGACTGTTTCCAGCCCTTTCTCCAGCCAGGGGAGAGGCTGATCATCGCCTCGGACTACTACGAGAACACGGCGCTGCCCTCCGTCCCCGCCGAGCTGCGGACCCCGCGCACCCCGGCCCCTCCCTCAGCGCTCGAACAACGGGTACGGGGCGTGCTGGGGAACGCACTGGGCAAGGTGACCCGTCCGCTGGAGGCATTGGGCAGCGACCGAGTGGTCAACAACCCGTTCATCCGGGCCGCCGACCGCGCCGGCGACCGGGTCGAGAACGCGGCGATCGACCTGGAACACGTCGCCGACCGGGCGACCGAGCGGGCGATCTGGGGCACCGTCATGGACGGCGGCTGGCACAGCATGGCCGGGCGCTTCCTGGTCGACCTGACCAACGCGGGCGGCGACCCCACACGTCAGGCGCTGACCGACCGCCGGCTGCTCCTGCTCGTGGACCACAACACGAGCTGGCTGAACAACACCCCGAAGTGGGATGTGGGTGTGTCCGTGTCCCGTACGGACATCGCCCGGGTCACCGCGCATCCGAAGACCATCAGCAAGGGGCGGTTCGACGTCGCCTTCGTCGACGGTTCGTGGATCGCCCTGGGCAGTGCGGTGCGCACCCACATGGAGGCGTTCGTCGCCGCCTGGAACCAAGGGCTCTGAGCGTTGCGCGACGTCCTTTTCCACGTTCGGCCGAGCAGCACACCAGACGAGAGGAGCGGCACCGGATGAAGCCGATGTACCGCGACTGCTTTCCCCCTTTCTCCAGCCGGGCGAAAGGCTGATCATCGCCTCGGACTACTGCCACAATGCGGCGTTGCCCCTCGTCCCTGCCGAGCTGTGCACCCCGTCCGCCCCGTCAGCGCTCGAACAGCGGGTACGGGGCGCGCTGGGGAACGCCCTGGGCAGGGTGACGAAGCCGCTGGGCCCGGCGATCAACAACCGGCTGGCGAACAACCCCGTGACGCGGACCAGCGGCGGGGAGGGCGGGACCGGCACCACGTATGCCGCCGGCGACTTCAGCGGCAACAGCGTGCGGCGGCCGGACCGCGATCTCACCGACGCGGTGTTCGAAATTCAGGAGAATATCGAGGACGCCGCGCACGACGCCGTCGAGCACATGATGTACGGCAAGCCCATGGCGGGCGGCTGGTCGAGCATGGCCGGGCGCTTCCTGGTCGATCTGAAGAACGCGGGCGACGAACCCCGATTCCAGGCGCTGACCGACCGTCGGCTGATCGTGCTCGTGGACCGTAACAAGAGCTGGCTGGACGGCACCCCGAAGTGCGATTTCGGGGTGGCGGTGCCCCGTACGGACATCGCCCGGGTCACTGCGCATCCGAAGGCCGCCACCAAGGGGCGGTTCGACGTCGCTTTCGTCGACGGTTCGTGGATCGCCCTGGGCAGCCTGCACCGCGAGAACATGGAGGGGATCGTCGCCGCCTGGAACCAAGGGTTCTGAGCGTTGCGCAACGTCCTTTTCCACGGGCACTGAGCACGGGCGGGCCGACCGCCGGTCCGCCCGCGCTCGGTCCGGGCGTTGCCGCCTCAGCCGGGCAGCACCCGCGTCGCCTCGCCCGTCACCGGCATGTCCTTCAGGGCCGCGCCCTGCGACAGCCGGCCGGTCACCGTCTTGGTGCTCACGGGCTTGAAGTCGGCCACCGGCACGCGCACCTCGTTGGCCAGCGGGTCGACCGGGGTCTTGGCCAGCGGGTTGAGCTGCAGGCCCTTGACCGCGCCGGGGGCACCGGAGACGGACTTCTCCAGGATGCCGGTCACCGCGCTCGCGGTGGCGTCGCCCCGGTCGGGGGTGGCCGCCAGCGCGGGCTCCGCGGCGCTCGCCGTTGCGGCGCCGCCCCCGGCGAGCGCGGCGCCCGCTGCGGAGACGGCCAGCGCGGTGCGCAGCAGGGTGCGGGAGATGCGGTGGGGCTTGGGATGTGCGTGCTGTGCCATGTGCTGTGCCACCTGACTGCGGAACCCTCCTGCTGGGGACTCCGACTGCTCGGGGTAATCGATCGACTGCGAAGAGTAGTTGAGCCGCGCCGGACAATACACCCCGCAATCCCCGTCGCACGCCCGGGTACTCCCAACGGCCCAATGCCCGACAATGGGTACCCGTGAGCTCCCAGTCCTCAGCCCAGCCGCCCTCCCCCGCCCGCGTCGTCCTGCTGACCGGCCCCTCCGGTTCCGGCAAGACGTCGCTGGCCGCGCTGACCGGCCTGCCCGTCCTCAACCTCGACGACTTCTACAAGGAGGGGACGGACCCGACGCTGCCGCAGCTGCCGCACGACGGCGGCGCCGACTGGGACTCGCCGCTGTCCTGGGACGCCTCGGCGGCTGTCGCCGCGATCGAGACGCTGTGCCGTACGGGGACCGCGGCCGTCCCGGTGTACGACATCTCGGCCAGCGCCCGGACCGGCGAGTCGCGGCTCGACCTCGGCGGTGCCTCGCTGTTCCTCGCGGAGGGCATCTTCGCGGCCGACGTCATAGCGGCCTGCCGCGCCGCGGGGCTGCTCGCCGACGCGCTGTGTCTGCGCGGCCGGCCCACCACGACCTTCCGCCGGCGCCTCGCCCGGGATCTGCGCGAGGGCCGCAAGTCGGCCCCGTATCTGGTGCGCCGCGGCCTGCGCCTGCTGCGCAACGAACGCTCGGTCGTCGCCCGGCACTGCGCCCTGGGCGCCTATCCGTGCGCCAAGCCGGAGGCGCTGGCGCGTATTGCGGCGGCGCGGTGGGCAAGCGGCGCGTTCGGTGCGGCCGTACGGTCCTGACCGGCGGCCGGGCGTTCCCGGCCACATACGAGAAGCGGGCTCGGGTAGGCCCCCCGGCCACCCGAACCCGCTCTTCCCCCGTATCCCCCGATACGCCCGGCGTTGGCGAATCGTTCCGCCTCGGCCGGTTCCCCCGTACCTTCCCCCGTGTCCCCCGGTTTCCCCGTACCCCGTTCCCCCTTGGGCACGTCCCCCGGTTTTCCCCGTATCCCCCGGTTTTCCCCCGCCCTCAGGCCACCAGCTCGCCGAAGGACTCCTCCTCGTCACGGCCGAAGCTGAGGACCTCGTCCTCGCGCAGCCGGCGCAGGGAGCGCCAGATGCTGGACTTCACCGTGCCGACACTGATGCCGAGAATGTCCGCGATCTCCGGGTCCGTACGGCCCTCGTAGTAGCGCAGCACCAGCATGGTGCGCTGCGCCTCGGGCAGCCGAACCAGTGCCTGCCACAGGACGGCGCGCAGTTCGGTGCCGCGCATCGCGTCCACGTCGCCGGCCGTCTCGGGCAGTTCCTCGGTCGGGTATTCGTTGAGCTTGCGGCGGCGCCAGGCGCTGATGTGCAGATTGGTCATCGTGCGCCGCAGATAGCCGCCGAGCGCCGCCTTGTCGCTGATCCGGTCCCACGCCCGGTAGGTCGAGAACAGCGCACTCTGCAGCAGGTCTTCGGCCTCGTAGCGGTCACCGGTCAGGTGGAAGGCGGTGGCGTACAGGGAGGCGCGGCGCTCCTGGACGTAGGCGGTGAAGGCCGCTTCGGCCTCGGCCGCCTCCGACGCGGAGCGCCGTTCCCCCGTGTCCTCCCTGTACTGCCTTTCCCCGGGGATTCCCCCGAGGTTCTCCCCGTTGTTTCCCCCGTGGCCCCCGTTTCCCCCGTTGGCCCCGTGTCCCCCCTTGATCTCCACCGTCGTCGCGTCAATGGCCACCATGTACGGCGGCCGCTGACGCCCGGCGCCGCGAGCGCACCCCCGCCCGCTCACGGCACCGGACTTCTCCCCGGCCCGGACGACGTCATGGAGTCGCGTGATAACTGCGCTGGAAGTGGTGCCGTGCAGTGTGTTCATCTCGCGCCCCCCGTCGTAGAGCCAGCTCGTTCGGTGTGTCCCGGGTGTTGATCTCTCCCGGTGCCCAAAAGACTGCCAACCCAGTTTCATGACGTTGTCCGTCGACTGTCACAGCCCTGTCACAGGGGCGGGCACGGCCCGGCGCGGGATCACCGCACGGACGGGTGCCCTGTGAGAGGGGCCACCGGTCGATGCCTCGGCATGCCATACGCCAGAATGTGAGGCGTGCCTTTCCTGTTGCTGATCGAGGACGACGACGCCATCCGCACGGCCCTCGAACTCTCGCTGTCGCGCCAAGGTCACCGTGTGGTGACCGCGGCGTCGGGCGAGGACGGCCTGAAGCTGCTGCGTGAGCAGCGCCCGGACCTGATCGTGCTGGATGTGATGCTGCCGGGCATCGACGGTTTCGAGGTGTGCCGGCGGATCAGGCGTACGGACCAGCTGCCCATCATCCTGCTCACCGCCCGGAACGACGACATCGACGTCGTGGTGGGGCTGGAGTCCGGTGCGGACGACTATGTCGTCAAACCGGTGCAGGGGCGGGTGCTGGACGCCCGGATCCGTGCCGTGCTGCGCCGCGGGGAGCGGGAGTCGAGCGATTCGGCGACCTTCGGCTCGCTGGTGATCGACCGCTCGGCGATGACGGTCACCAAGAACGGCGAGGACCTGCAACTGACGCCGACCGAGCTGCGGTTGCTGCTGGAGCTGAGCCGCCGGCCCGGACAGGCGCTGTCGCGGCAGCAGTTGCTGCGGCTGGTGTGGGAGCACGACTATCTGGGCGACTCCCGCCTGGTGGACGCCTGTGTCCAGCGGCTGCGCGCGAAGGTGGAGGACGTGCCGTCCTCGCCGACCCTGATCCGTACGGTCCGCGGGGTCGGCTACCGGCTGGACTCCCCGCAGTGAGGGGACCCGCGGACGGCAGCGGTGACGGCCGTATCGACGGCGGCGACGAGATCCCGGCGGCGTCCGTGCCCGGCGGCCGGCCCCCGGGGCTGCTGCGGCGCGCCTCGGGGCTGCTGCGCTGGACGAGTCTGCGGCTGCGGCTGGTCTTCGTCTTCGCGCTGGTCGCGCTGACGGCTGCGGTCTCCGCCTCCGGCATCGCGTACTGGCTCAACCGCAACACGGTCCTGGACCGTACGCAGAATGCCGTCCTCAAGGACTTCCGCAAGGCGCTGGAGGACAGTACGCGGTCGCTGCCGCCGCACCCGCGGTGTGCCGAACTCCAGGACGCGGCGCGGCAGATAGCGGGCGGGCCGCAGAATTACGCGGTGCTGCTGATCGGTACGGGCCGGGACGGCAAGGCCTGCGCGGCGACCACCGACAAGGATCTGCTGACGCTGAAGAGCGTGCCGATGGCGCTGCAGAAGGCGGTCAACGAGGCGCGCCGGGTCGATGAGTCCAACCGCTACTCGCACCATCTGTACTGGCAGCGCAAGGAGGTCGGGGACGCCCCGTATCTCGTCGCCGGGGCGAAGGTGATCGGCGGCGGGCCGACCGGCTACATGATGAAGTCGCTGGCCACCGAGCGGCAGGACCTCAACTCGCTGGCCTGGTCGCTGGGGATCGCCACCGCGCTGGCGCTGGTCGGCTCGGCGCTGCTGGCGCAGGCGGCCGCGACGACCGTGCTGCGGCCCGTACAGCGGCTGGGCGAGGCGGCGCGGCAGCTGGGTGAGGGGCGGCTGGACACCCGGCTGCGGGTGACCGGCACCGATGAACTCGCGGATCTGTCCCGGACGTTCAACCGTACGGCGGAGCGGCTGGAGCAGCGGGTCGAGGAGCTGAGCGCCCGGGAGGCGGCGTCCCGGCGCTTCGTCGCCGATATGTCGCACGAGCTCCGTACGCCCCTGACCGCGATCACCGCGGTTTCCGAGGTGCTGGAGGAGGAGCAGGACTCCCTGGACCCGATGATCGCGCCCGCGGTGCAGCTGGTGGTCAGCGAGACCCGGCGGCTGAACGACCTGGTGGAGAACCTGATGGAGGTCACCCGCTTCGACGCGGGCACGGCCCGGCTGGTGCTGGACGATGTCGATGTCGCGGACCAGGTGACCGCCTGTATCGACGCGCGGGCCTGGCTGGACGCCGTCGATCTGGACGCGGACCGGGGCATCGTGGCCCGGCTGGACCCGCGGCGCCTCGACGTCATCCTGGCGAATCTGATCGGCAACGCGCTCAAGCACGGCGGGTCGCCGGTGCAGGTGTCGGTGCACACGGAAGAACCGGAAGCACCAGAAGGACCGGAAGAAGCAGAGGGCGGGGATCACCAGGGCGGGGAGCTGGTCATCCGCGTACGGGACAACGGTCCGGGCATCCCGGAGGAGGTCCTGCCGCATGTCTTCGACCGCTTCTACAAGGCGAGCGCGTCCCGGCCGCGGTCGGAGGGCAGCGGTCTGGGGCTGTCGATCGCGATGGAGAACGCGCATATCCACGGCGGCGGGATCACCGCGGCCAATCTGCCCGAGGGCGGCGCGGAGTTCACCCTGCGCCTGCCGAGGGACGCGTCCCGGCTGACGGGCGGCGGGCAGGGCGAGGGCCGCAAGGACGGCGGCGCCGCGGACCAGGGCACGGAGGGGGGCCGATGAGGCGGCCCGGCTGGTTCTCGCGCACCGCTCTGGTGGCGGCCGTGGCTCTGGCCGCCGCGGGCTGCGGTATCCGGGGCACGTCGGTGCCGGTGGACGCGGGCGGCGCGCCCTCGCGGGTGAGCTGCAAGATCCCCGCCGAGGACACGAAGCCGGCCGACCCCGGTGCCGTACAGGTCGCCGTCTACCTGGTGTGCACCTCCACGCTGACGCAGGTGGAACGGACCGTGCCCCTGACGGCGCCCACGGCGGCACCGGCCGACCGGCTGAGGGCGGCGCGGGCGCTGCTGGACGAGCTGCGGCGGCAGCCTTCACCCGTGGAGGAGGAGGCCGGGTTCAGCAGTGCGGTGCCCGAGGACCTGAAGGTGAACGGTCCGCGCGCGGGCGATCCCGCGGAGGCGCTGCGGCTGAGCATCCGTCCGGACGAACTGCCGTCCTTCGCGCTGGCGCAGGTGGTGTGCACCTACGGTGCGGCCCCGGCGCTGGGCCGTACCCATGCGGCAGTACTGGGCGGGCCCGGCAAGGAGGCCCCGCACCGCTACGACTGCTCGGCCGATGTGCTGTCCAACCCGGACATCGCCCAGAACGCCGGCTGGGGCGATCCGCTGTCCGAGACGGGCTGAGGAGCGGAATGACCCCGCCGGCGGAGTGGCCCCGTCAGCGGAATATCCTCTGCCTCCGCCACGTTGTGGGCCCGCAGGGGGGCTTCGCATCCCCTAGGGGATCTGTTCGAACAACCCTTAAGGGTCGTCACTCCCACCCTCGGGGCCGCCCCCCGGCACCGCCCATCCGGCCAAGACGGGCGCAACGGGGCGGAACCGCGGCCCCCGCTACCGGCGTCCTGGCCTTTGTGCAGCGTCATGGTTCCGGCGACACCGCCGCCCTCCGTATGCGCGCCACCGGACTTCTCCTGCTGGTGGCGCATCTGCTGATTGTCGGCTGGCTGACGCTGCGGCCCCGTACGGTGCTGTGGGTGCCCGCGCCCAATCTTCAGCCGCTGGCGTCGATCAGCGTGGAGCTGGCCCGCGGGCCGTGGCATGCGGTGCAGAGCCTGGGCGGCCAGGCGCTGCTGCTGGCGCCGTTGGGGGTGCTGCTCCCCATGGCGGCCGGGCGGCTGTATGTGTCGCCGCTGGTGTCCCTGACCCGTACCGTCTTCGCCGGCGCGATGATCGCGCTGGCCATCGAGCTGCTGCAGGCCGGGGTGCCGGGGCAGGTCGCGGACGTGGACTCGGTGCTGCTGCACACGGTCGGGGTGGCGGTGGTCCACCTGGCCGTCGTCCCTGGGGCCCGGCACCGGCTCCGCCGCCGGGAGGAGCGTCTCAGGGATACGACCCCGAAGATCTCCAGGGTCGGACTCACCCCGCAGGCTGACGTCCTCTCGGGCAGCCGGACCTACCTTTGAGACATCGGGGCAAACGCCCCACGAAGTCGAAAAGGAGTCGTCCATCATGGCCGCCGCACTGGTCCGCCCCCGCAACAACCGAATGATCGCCGGAGTGTGCGCGGGTCTGGCCCGTCGCTTCGGCACCACCCCGGCGACGATGCGGGTGATCTTCCTGCTGTCGTGCCTGCTGCCGGGCCCGCAGTTCCTCGTCTACCTCGCGCTGTGGATATTCCTCCCCTCGGAGGACAAGGCCACCAGCGCCACCGCCTGGTAGTCAGGCGCCCGCCGCGGCGCGCGGCGGACCGGGCCGGACATGGCGGTGCCCCGGCGCCCACGCGTTGCGGCGTGGGCGCCGGGGCACGGCGCTGGGCTCGGCGGCCGTTCAGCGGAGGTTGACCCCCGGGACCACCCCGGTGACACCCTTGACCTCCTCGAGCGGCACCCCGCCCAGCGTGTTGCCCTTCGAGTTGGTGGGGGTCTGGATGTCGCCGCCGGCCGGCTTGACGCCGTGGGCGGCCCCCGACACGGTCTTGGTGGCACCCGAAACGGTCTTGGTGGCCCCCGAGACGGTCTTGGTGGCCCCCGACACCTTGCCCAACAGGCCGGTGGCGTCGGCGGGGTTCACCGGCGAGGCCGCGGAGGCGGTGCCCGCTGCGGTGACGGCGAAGGCAGCACCGAGCACGGCGGCACCGAGAGTCTTCATGGTTCCCTGCTTCATCGAAATACGTCCTTGTGATGGGGATGGTGATCGGGGCTCGACCGGCAAATCAACCTAGTGACGCGATTGCCGCCACCGCAAACACCCACGGCCGCAGAAAAACGGCCGGTGGAAATCCACCGGCCGTTCCGCTATAGCGGGACCCTCGCCCCCCGATGCGCCTTACACAGCGTCAAATCCCCTGCTCACACCGGAGCGTGCCGCCACTCACCGGCGCTTACCGGAACAGCCATTCGGCCCGCAGCTCCGCATATCCGGGCTTGATCACATCGTTGATCATGGCCAGACGTTCATCGAAAGGAATGAATGCTGATTTCATCGCATTGACTGTAAACCACTGCAGGTCATCGAGCGTGTATCGGAATGTCCTGACCAGGTGCTCGAATTCCCGGGACATGCTCGTCCCGCTCATCAGCCGGTTGTCGGTGTTGACCGTGAGGCGGAACTGCAGCCGGCGCAGCAGCCCGATGGGGTGCTCTGCGTAGGAGGTGGCGGCGCCCGTCTGGAGGTTGGAGGTGGGGCACATCTCCAGCGGGATGCGCTTGTCGCGTACGTACGAGGCGAGCCGGCCGAGCTTGACCGCGCCGTCGTCGTCGACCTCGATGTCGTCGATGATGCGCACGCCGTGGCCGAGGCGGTCGGCGCCGCACCACTGGAGCGCCTGCCAGATGGACGGCAGGCCGAAGGCCTCACCGGCGTGGATGGTGAAGTGGTTGTTCTCCCGCTTGAGGTACTCGAAGGCGTCGAGGTGGCGGGTGGGCGGGAAGCCGGCCTCGGCGCCCGCGATGTCGAAGCCGACGACGCCCGAGTCGCGGTAGCGGTTGGCGAGTTCGGCGATCTCCAGGGCGCGGGCGGCGTGCCGCATGGCGGTCAGCAGGGCGCCGACGCGGATGCGGTGGCCGTTCTCGCGGGCCCGCCGCTCGCCCTCGCGGAAGCCCTCGTTGACAGCCTCGACGACCTCTTCGAGGCTCAGCCCCTTCTCCAGGTGCTGCTCGGGGGCGTACCGGACCTCGGCGTAGACCACACCGTCCGCGGCCAGGTCCTCGGCGCACTCCGCGGCGACGCGCCGGAGCGCTTCCTTGGTCTGCATGACGGCGCAGGTGTGCGCGAAGGTCTCCAGATAGCGCTCCAGCGAGCCGGAGTCGGCCGCCTCGCGGAACCAGATCCCCAGCTTCTCGGGATCGGACTCGGGCAGGCCGTCATAGCCCGTCTCGCGGGCGAGGTCGACGACGGTGCCGGGACGCAGGCCGCCGTCGAGGTGATCGTGCAGCAGCACCTTGGGGGCGCGACGGATCTGTTCACTGGTCGGGAGAGTGCTGGTCTCGCTCGTCATTTGCGCACTCTAGCCCCTACGCGCGTAGATCTCACCGAACGATACGTAACAGTGACCCGTCCGCAGGGTGGCCGCCGCCCCACCTTCTGTCATCGTTCTCGTCATGGCTCAGCAAGCGCTGCCGGTGCGCGAGGCCCGGCTGGGGAAACCGCGCGGAACGGCCAGGGCGGACCGGACCGTGAACGGGGTCGCCCTGTTACTGCCCGCAGGCGGCCCGACCGGGGTGGGCCGTCCCTCGCCGATCTCGGCCCTGGCGGTGCGGCCGCTCGCGGTCCGGCTGGCGAAGGCGGGCCGCCCCGAAGGCCTGACCGCCCATGTCCTGCGCTACCGCTGCCGCGGCTGGAACGGCTCCGCCGCCCATCCCGCACGGGACGCCGCCTGGGCCCTGGACGAGATCGTCCGCCGCTACGGCGATGTGCCGGTCTGCCTGGTCGGTACGGGCATGGGCGCCCGCGCCGCCCTGCACGCCGCCGGGCACCCGGCCGTCCACTCCGTCCTCGCCATCGCCCCCTGGTTCCCCGACCCCGCCCCGCATGCCGCCGCCCCCGATCCGGTGAAACAGCTCATCGGCCGTCAGGTCCTGCTCGTCCACGGCACCAACGACGAACGCACCGACCCCGATCTCTCCTACCGCTACGCCGAGCGCGCCAAGAAGGTCAACCGCGACATCTGCCGCTTCGAGGTCCACTCGGACGGCCACTCCCTCCACCAGCACCGCGCCGAAGTCTTCGCCCTCGCCACCGACTTCCTGCTCGGCTCCCTCTTCACCCGTGACTTCGCCCGCCCGGTGAAGGACGCCCTGGCGGCGCCCCCGCCACTGGGGCTGCGGATGCCGCTGGCGTCGGGGTTCGGGGTGTCGTTGCGGCATTGAACTGCGGCGGGGCGAGGCCGTGTCGCTCACCGACCCTGAGGGGTTGGCCGAACGGATCCCCTGGGGGATGCACGAGCCCCCTGCGAGTCCGGAACGGGCGGGCGCAGGGCGGTATTCCCACGCGTCATCGAGGCAGCAACACCCCCCTCCGACTCAGCAGAAACTTCTTGAACGCGGCCACCGGCGGCGTGTCCGGGTGCCCGTCCAGCCAGGCCACGCCGATCTCCCGGACCGCCCGGGGTGCGGTCACCGTCAGCTCGGCGACGCCGGGGCGCGGCACCGCGGGCGGCGGCAGCAGTGCCACCCCCAGCCCGGCCGCCACCAGGCCGCGCAGCGTCTCCGCCTCCTCCCCCTCGAAGGCGACCCGCGGGGCGAATCCGGCCTCGGCACACAGCGCGTCGGTGATCCGGCGCAGCCCGTAGCCCGGCTCGAGGGTGACGAACAGTTCGCCGGCCGCCTCCGCCAGCCGGATCCGCTTGCGGCGCGCCAGCGGATGGTCGTCCGGGACGACGAGCCGCAGCTTCTGCTCGTCGAGGCGGCGGGCGACCAGATCCGGGTAGTCCGGCACGGGGGAGGTCAGACAGAGGTCCAGATCGCCGGCCCGCAGGCGTTCGATCATCGCCTCGCCGTAGTTCTGTACGAGCTGGAAGCGGACCCGCGGATGGTCGGCGCGGAAGGTGCGGATCAGGCCGGGGACCGTCTCGGAGCCGAGGGTGTGCAGAAAGCCGAAGGCGACCTTGCCGGCGGCCGGGTCGGCGTCGGCGCGTACGGTCTCGGTCGCGCGGTCGAGGTCCGTCAGCATCCGTTCGGCGGAGGCGAGAAAGGCACGTCCGGCCGGGGTGAGCGAGAGGGTGCGGCCGTGCCGGGCGAAGAGGGCGACGCCGAGGTCCTCCTCCAGCCGGACGATGGCGCGGCTGAGGGTCGGCTGGGGCATGCCCAGCTCCTGGGCCGCGCGGGTGACATGCTCGTGCCGGGCCACCGCGGTGAACTGCGCGAGGCGCGGCGCGAGCGCCCAAGCCCAGGAATTTGCTCCAAGATCAGTGGCGTCCACCACTTCCGTCATGTCTTTTCTGTTGCGAGGTTGCGACAGAGGGATTCGTGAGCTGCGATCATGCGACACGGAATCGATTATGTCGTTTCCATGCATTGGACGCATGAGGCGCGTCGCCCTACCTTCGAAGCATGCCTCCCGCTGATACCGGGGCGTCCGTCACCATCCGTGCGGCCGCCTCTCCCCAGTCGTCCACCGACACTTCTTCCCGTGCCGCCGCTGCCGTCGACCCCGAGTCCGGCAAGCTGCACCCGGGCGGCCCCGGCTACCGCCGGATGAGCTTCGCCCTCTTCGCCGCCGGAGTCGCCACCTTCGCGCTCCTGTACTCCACGCAGGCGCTGCTGCCCGCGATCTCCGCCGACCTCAATGTCTCGCCGGACCAGGCGAGTTGGACCGTGTCGGCGGCCACCTTCGGGCTGGCGCTCGGGGTGATCCCGCTCAGCGCCGTCTCCGAGCGCTTCGGCCGCCGCGCCCTGATGACCGTCTCGCTCTCCGTCGCGACCCTGATCGCGATGCTGGTCCCGTTCGCGCCGTCCCTCGGCGTACTGATCGCGCTGCGCGCCGTCCAGGGTGTGGCGCTGGCGGGTCTGCCCGCGTCGGCGATGGCGTTCCTGGCGGAAGAGGTACGGGCCAAGGCGCTCGTGGCGGCCATCGGCCTGTTCGTGGCGGGCAACAGCATCGGCGGGATGTCCGGCCGGATCGTGACCGGCTGGGTCGCCCAGGCCTGGGGCTGGCGGGCCGGGCTCGGCGCGGTGGGTGTGATGGCCGTGGTGTGCGCGGTGGCCTTCCGGCTGCTGGTGCCCAAGGCCCGGCATTTCGCGCCGCGTTCGGTCGGCCCGCGGGCTCTGGGCCGCACCCTGGCCGGCCACCTGGCCGACCCGCTGCTGCGCCGCCTGTACGCCATCGGCGGGCTGTTCATGACGGTCTTCGGCGCGGTCTACACCGTAATCGGCTACCGCCTGACCTCCGAGCCGTTCAACCTCCCGCAGGGCATCGTCGGTTCGATCTTCATCGTCTACCTGGTCGGTACGGTCTCCTCGGCCGCGGCCGGCCAGCTGGTCGCCCGCCTGGGCCGCCGCGGCGCCCTCTACCTGGCCGTCGGCGCGACCTCCACCGGTCTGCTGCTCTCGCTCACCGACTCGGTGGCCGCGGTCCTGACGGGCCTGGTCCTGATCACCGCGGGCTTCTTCGCGGGCCACGCGGTCGCCTCCTCGGCGGTCAGCCGCACCGCCAAGACGGCCCGCGCCCAGGCGTCGGCCCTGTACCAGTGCGCGTACTACGTCGGGGAGGTGCCGGGCTGTAGCGGCGGAGCCGTGTAAGCCCGGTGCCGCTGCCGAACAGCCCCGCGCAGCGGCAACCAGCCCGCCGCAGGCGCAACGGCGAACAACCCCTACGGCGGGAAAGCCGACAACGTGGGGAGAAACCAGCAAAGCGCAGCGGACCGGTCAGCCGATCCGCTCCAACACCACCGGCGAGGCGTGGAATCCCGCCTCCGCCGCCCCGACCACCACTCCGCCGTCCAGCGCCTCCAGCGCGTACGGGAGCTTCTCCGGGGTGTCCGTGTGGAGGGTCAGGAGGGGCTGGCCCGCGACGACCGTGTCGCCCGGCTTGGCGTGCATTTCTACGCCCGCGCCCGCCTGGACCGGGTCCTCCTTGCGGGCGCGGCCGGCGCCGAGGCGCCAGGCGGCGAGGCCGACGGCGTAGGCGTCGAGGGTGGTGAGGACGCCGGAGGAGGGGGCGGGGAGGATGTGGGTCTCGCGGGCCTGCGGGAGGGGCGCGTCGGGGTCGCCGCCCTGGGCGGTGATCATGCGGCGCCAGTGGTCCATGGCGGAGCCGTCGGCCAGGGCCTTGGCAGGGTCGGCGTCCGGCAGGCCGGCCGCGTCGAGCATTTCGCGGGCCAGGGCCAGGGTCAGTTCGACCACGTCGGCGGGGCCGCCGCCGGCCAGGACCTCGACGGATTCGCGGACTTCGAGGGCGTTGCCGGCCGTCCGGCCGAGGGGCGTGGACATGTCGGTGAGCAGCGCGACCGTCCGTACGCCGTGGTCGGTGCCCAGTCCGACCATGGTGGAGGCCAGTTCGCGGGCGTCGTCGAGGTGCTTCATGAAGGCGCCGGAGCCCACCTTCACGTCCAGGACGAGGGAGCCGGTGCCCTCGGCGATCTTCTTGGACATGATGGAGGAGGCGATGAGGGGGATGGACTCGACGGTGCCGGTGACGTCACGCAGGGCGTAGAGCTTCTTGTCGGCGGGGGCGAGGCCGTCGCCGGCGGCGCAGATGACCGAGCCGGCATCGCGCAGGACGTCCAGCATCTCGGCGTTGGAGAGGTGGGCGCGCCAGCCGGGGATGGCTTCGAGCTTGTCGAGGGTGCCGCCGGTGTGGCCGAGGCCGCGGCCGGAGAGCTGGGGGACGGCCGCGCCGCAGGCGGCGACCAGGGGGGCGAGGGGGAGGGTGATCTTGTCGCCGACGCCGCCGGTGGAGTGCTTGTCGGCGGTGGGGCGGGGCAGGGCGGAGAAGTCCATGCGGTCACCGGAGGCGATCATGGCGGCGGTCCAGCGGGCGATCTCCGTGCGGGTCATGCCGTTGAGGAAGATGGCCATGGCCAGGGACGACATCTGTTCGTGGGCGACCTCGCCGCGGGTGTAGGCGTCGATGACCCAGTCGATCTGATCGGGGGTCAGCTCGCCGCGGTCGCGCTTGGTGCGGATGACGGAGATGGCGTCCATGGATCCCATGGGGGCTTCCTTTCCAACGTCGGCTGCGAAGGCCGGGAGGACACAAGGCCGGTCGGGCGAGGCGCCTTCCTGGCCGCCCCCCGTTCTACACGCATAGAACGGGAGGCGGCCAGCGGTCTTCACTTCGTGAGGTGGCCCGGCCCGAACGCGTCCGGAAGGAGGTCCGACAGCGGCCGGATTCCGGCGGCCGTGTCGACCAGGAGGTCCGGTCCCCCGTGCTCGTACAGGAGCTGGCGGCAGCGGCCGCACGGGACGAGGAGTTCGCCTGCGCCGTCGACGCAGGTGAAGGCGGTCAGCCGGCCGCCGCCCCCGGCGAACAGGGCCGACACCAGGCCGCATTCGGCGCACAGGGCGAGGCCGTACGAGGCGTTCTCGACATTGCAGCCGGTGACCGTACGGCCGTCGTCCACCAGGGCGGCGGCGCCCACGGGATAGCCGGAGTACGGGGCGTAGGCCCGGGACATCGCGTCCCGGGCCTGCGTCCGCAGTGACTCCCAGTCGGGAGCAGTACTCACTTGCCTTGGCCTCTCCGGTAGATCTTGCCGATCGCCTTCGGCGGCCGCAGTCGCTGCGCGGCCAGCGAGAGGACGAGCAGCGTGGCGATGTACGGGGCGACGCCGACGATCTCCAGCGGCACCGTGTCGGTGGTCGCGTACCAGAGGGCGAGCAGCGCGGCGGCGACCAGGCTGATCACTGCCTGGGTGCGCCGCCCGCCGCGGAACTTCCACAGCGCCAGGCCGACCAGCAGCACGGCGAGCAGGAGCAGCAGCGCGTGGACGGTGGGCCCGCCGCCGCGCAGCTGGAGCGCGTCCATGAAGCCGAACAGGCCGGCGCCCATGGCGACGCCGCCCGGCCGCCAGTTGCCGAAGATCATGGTGGCGAGGCCGATGTAGCCGCGGCCGCCGGTCTGGCCGTCCTGGTAGATGTGGACGTAGATCGCCAGGAACGCGCCGCCGAGGCCGGCCAGCGCGCCGGAGACGACCACCGCGGCGTACTTGTAGCGGTAGACGTTGACGCCCAGCGACTCGGCCGCGATCGGGCCCTCGCCGCAGGAGCGCAGCCGCAGGCCGAAGGCGGAGCGCCACAGGACGAAGAAGGTGAGCACGAAGACGACGGCGGTCACCACGGTCAGCCAGGAGACGTTGGTGACCAGGGAGCCGGCGATGCCGGCCACGTCGGAGACCAGGAACCAGTGGTGCTGCTCGATGGAGTAGAGCCAGTCGGACAGGCCGGGGACGGTGAACGTCGGCATGTCGGGCATCGGCGGCGACTGCTTGTCGTTGCCGCCGGCGGCCGCGGCCGCACTGCCGTCCGCGCCGAACCACAGTTTGGCGAGGAACTGGGTCAGCCCGAGCGCCATGATGTTGATGGCGACACCGGAGATGATGTGGTCGACGCCGAAGGTGACGGTGGCGAGCGCGTGCAGCAGTCCGCCGAGCGCACCGCCGACGATGCCGGCCGCCGCCGCGGCCCAGGGGCCGTGCTGCCAGCCGACCGCGCCCGCGGAGAACGCGCCGAGCATCATCATGCCTTCGAGGCCGATGTTGATGACGCCGGAGCGCTCGGCCCACAGACCGCCCAGGCCGGCCAGGCCGATCGGCACCGCGGCATTGAGCGCGGCGGTGTACTGGCCGGATCCGGTCAGGTTGGTGGCGCCGGTGACGACACGCAGCAGGGACAGCAGGATCAGGCTGCCCGAAATGATCAGCAGGACCTTGGGGTAGCTGAGCCTGGCCCGGGGGATCTTGGGCTTGTGATGATGGGGGCTCTGGTCGACCGGAGCCGTGAGGTTCGTGCTCACGAGGACACCTCCGCCTTCTCGGTCTTACGGGCCTGGGCGGCGAGCTGCTCGCCGACCTGCCGCTGCTGGAGTCTGAGGCCGTAGCGGCGCACGAGTTCGTAGGCGATGACGACGCACAGCACGATGACGCCCTGCATCACGCCGACGATCTCCTGCTCGTAGTCCTCGAATTCGAGCTGGGTGCCGGTGCGCTCGAGGAAGCCCCACAGCAGCGCGCCGGCGGCCATCCCGACCGGGTGGTTACGGCCCAGCAGCGCGATGGCGATGCCGGTGAAGCCGATGCCGATGGGGAAGTCGGTGCCGTAGTTGTACGAGACGCCGAGCAGCGTCGGCATGCCGATCAGGCCGGCCGCGGCGCCGGACAGCAGCATGGAGGTGACGATCATGCGCTTGACGTTGACGCCGCCCGCCTCGGCCGCGGACTCGGACTGGCCGACCGTGCGCAGGTCGAAGCCGAAGCGGGTGCGGTTGAGCATGAACCAGTACACGAAGCCGACGACGACCGCGATGACGAGGAAGCCGTCGAGGGGAGCGGGCTGGGTCGGGATGGTGAAGAAGTGGCTGGAGGCCGGGAGGTTCGGCGTGTGGAAGAGGTTGCCGTCCTTGACCGCGAGCCGGCCGTCCTGGAGGAAGTAGCCGATGACCGCGGCCGCGATGGCGTTCAGCATGATCGTGGTGATCACCTCGCTGACGCCGCGGGTGGTCTTCAGCAGGCCCGCGATGCCCGCCCAGACCGAGCCGACCAGCATCGCGACGATGATGATCAGCGGGATCTGCAGGAAGCCGGGGAGGGTCAGCGCACCGCCGACCACCGCGGCGAAGAACGCCGCGATGCGGTACTGGCCGTCGACCCCGATGTTGAAGAGGTTCATCCGGAAGCCGATGGCGACGGCCAGCGCGGACAGGTAGTACGGGACCGCCTTGTTGATGATCCAGACCTGGCTGTCGCTCTTGGAACCGAAGTCGGCCATCACCAGGTAGGCGTGGACCGGGTCCTTGCCGGTGGCCAGGATGATCACCGAGGTGATGGCCAGCGCCGCGACGATCGCCAGGACGGGCGCGGCGATGCCCAGGATCAGCTTGTTCTTGTCGAGCTTCTTCACTCGGACTCTCCCTCCTGGGACGAGCGCGGCTCCCGCTCCGCGGCGGTGTCGCCGTCGGAATGGACGAGATGGCCGCTGGCGGCGCCGGTCATGGCCGAGCCCAGCTCCTCCGGGGTGATGGTGGCGGGGTCCGCGTCCGCGACCAGGCGGCCGCGGTACATGACCCGCAGGTTGTCGGACAGCCCGATGAGCTCGTCCAGGTCGGCGGAGATCAGCAGGACGGCCAGGCCTTCGCGGCGCGCCTCGCGGATCTGGTCCCAGATCTGGGCCTGGGCGCCGACGTCCACGCCCCGGGTGGGGTGCGCGGCGATCAGCAGCTTGGGGTGATGGCTCATCTCACGGCCGACGATCAGCTTCTGCTGGTTGCCGCCGGAGAGCGAGGCCGCGGTGACCTCGATGCCGGGGGTGCGGACGTCGTACTCGCGGACGATCCGCTCGGTGTCGGCACGGGCGGCCTTCAGGTCCAGCAGCCGGCCCTTGGCGTTGGGCTTCTCGGTGACATGGCCCAGGATGCGGTTCTCCCACAGGGGGGCCTCCAGCAGCAGGCCGTGCCGGTGGCGGTCCTCGGGGATGTAGCCGATGCCGTCCTCGCGCCGGGTGCGGGTGGGCAGATGGCTGATGTCGATGCCGTCCAGGCTGATGGTGCCGGCGTCGGGGTCGTGCATGCCCATGATGGCCTCGACCAGTTCGGCCTGGCCGTTGCCCTCCACACCCGCGATGCCCAGGACCTCGCCCTTGTGGATGGTCAGCGACACATCGTCCAGGACGGTGCGCTCCACGCCCTCCGCGTCGGCGGTGCTCAGCCGCAGCCCTTCGACCTTCAGCATCTCCACGTCCGTGACGGTGGACTCGCGGGTCTCCGGCGAGGGCAGCTCGGCGCCGACCATCAGCTCGGCGAGCTGCTTGGGCGTGGTCTCGCTGGGGACGACGGAGGCGACGGTGGTGCCGCGCCGGATGACGGTGATGTCGTCGGCGACCGAGAGCACCTCGCCCAGCTTGTGGGAGATGAAGATGACGGTCAGGCCCTCGGCCTTGAGCTCGCGCAGGTTGTCGAAGAGCGCGTCGACCTCCTGCGGGACCAGGACCGCGGTCGGCTCGTCGAGGATGAGCGTACGGGCACCGCGGTAGAGGACCTTGAGGATCTCCACCCGCTGGCGGTCGGCGACGCCGAGGTCCTCGACGAGGACGTCGGGGCGGACGCCGAGGCCGTAGCGGTCGGAGATCTTGAGGATCTCGGCGCGGGCCTTGCCGCTGATGCCGTGCAGCTTCTCCCCGCCGAGAACGACGTTCTCCAGGACGGTGAGGTTGTCGGCGAGCATGAAGTGCTGGTGCACCATGCCGATGCCGCGGGCGATGGCGTCGGCCGGGCTGTGGAAGCTGACCTGGTCGCCGTCGATGCTGATGGTGCCCTCGTCCGGCTTCTGCATGCCGTAGAGGATCTTCATCAGCGTGGACTTGCCGGCGCCGTTCTCACCGACCAGCGCATGCACGGTGCCGCGGCGGATGGTGATGTCGATGTCGTGGTTGGCGACGACTCCCGGGAACCGCTTGGTGATCCCGCGGAGTTCCACCGCCGGTGCCGCGGCGGGGGCGCTGTCTGCCTGGGGGCTGCTGGACGCTTTGATGGCGCACTCTCCTTGGGGGACAGGGAGTGGTACTGAGGAGCGGGGAGGCGAAGATATCGCGCCAACTCCACGCTACGCGCGTAGTGTTGACGCCGAAAAAAAGCCGGAAAAGCTGCCGGTCTGGACCGGCGAACGGCCCGGCGCGGCGGCGTGCTGCCGCCGGGCCGGGCCGGAAAGACCTTACTGCTTGCCGGGGGTGTCGTTGACCTTCACCTGGCCCGACGCGATCTTCTTCTTCGCCGCGTCGATCTTGGCCTGGATGTCGTCGATGAAGCCGCCCGAGGTGGACAGCCGCACGCCGTCGTCCTTGAGGGTGTAGGCCTTGTTGCCGGTCAGCGGCTTCTTGTCATGCACGCTCTTGACCAGGTCGTACACCGCCACGTCGACGTTCTTCATCACCGACGTGAGGATCGAGCTCTTGTACTTGGCCAGACCCGGCTGCAGGTACTGGTCGGAGTCGACGCCGATCGCCCAGGTGCCCTTCTTGCCGGCGACGGTCTCGATCGAGCCGTTGCCGGACTGTCCGGCCGCGGTGTAGATCACGTCGATACCGGCGTCGAGCATGCCCTTGGCCTTGCCCTTCGCGGCCGCCGGGTCGTTGAAGCCCTTGTCGTCGTTGGCGTAGAGGTACTCGGAGGTGACCTTCGCCTTGGAGTCGGTGTCCTTGACGCCCTGCTCGAAGCCGGCCTGGAACTTCTGGATCAGCGCGTTGTTCACACCGCCGATGAAGCCGACCTTGTGGGTCTTGCTCTTCAGCGCGGCGGCGACACCGGCGAGGTAGGAGCCCTCGTGCTCGGCGAAGACCATGCCGTAGACGTTCTTGGCCTGGGAGGGGGAGTCGACGACGCCGAAGGTGGTCTTCGGGAACTGCTTGGCGACCTTGTTGACGGACTTGCCGTAGTTGAAGCCGACCCCGATGACGGGGTTGAAGCCCGCCTCGGCCAGCGAGGACAGCCGCTGCTCGCGGTCCGCCTCGGTCTCGCCGTTCTTGGCGGTCATCATCTTGGACTTCACGCCGAGGTCCTTCTCGGCCTTGTCCACGCCACGAGCCGCCGCCTCGTTGAACGAGTGGTCGTCCCGGCCGCCGACGTCGAAGGCGAGCCCGACGCCCTTGTCCTTGCCACCGGACTCGGTGGACGACTCGCCGCAGGCGCTCAGCGAGAGCGTGAGGGCCGCGGTGGCAATGCCCGCGGCAACGATCTTGGATACCCGGTGCACGAGGGCCCCTTCGACTCGTAGCGCCACCTTTGGCGCTGACTGTCGGGAGATTAACGCGCGTAGACCTGGCGCAAAACCCTCCACTGTGTGGACGTTATCGATTCGTCGCGAAGGGGCCCTCCGTAACGGGGCCGCGACCATGGGTCACGGGGCGGCGGAGGGCAGGTCGGGGGCGGGATGCCCCCCGGGCCCGCAGGCAAGATCGCATCCGGCGGGTCCCCCGCACCTGGCCGATTCCGATCGCCCCGGCGCGCGGGTCAGTCCGCGAGGCCCGCGTCGAGCAGCGACGCCGCCGTGAACAGTTCGACCCCCACCCGGATCGCCTCTTCGTCCACGTCGAAGTCGCCGCGGTGCAGGTCGTACTGGTGCCGGGCGCCGGGGTGGCGGACACCGAGGCGGGCCATGGCGCCCGGGACGTGCTCGAGGTACCAGGAGAAGTCCTCGCCGCCGAGGGACTGCTCGGTGGTCTCGATGGAGTGGAGGCCCCGGCGGGCCGCCATGGCGTCGTTGAGGAGCTGGGCGCTCACCGCCTCGTTCACGACCGGGGGCACGCCGCGGACATAGGTGATCTGGGACTTGGCGCCGTACAGCGCGGCGACCTCGTCGATGGCGGCGTGGACGAGGTCGGGGGCCTGGTGCCAGGCGTCGAGGTCGAGGCAGCGGACCGTGCCGGAGAGCTCGGCCTGCTGGGGGATGACGTTGCAGGCGTGGCCGGATTCCAGGCGGCCCCAGGTGATGGCGAGGCCGGCGCGGGCGTCCACGCGGCGGGCGATCAGGGCCGGCACGTCGAGGGCGATCCGGGCTGCGGCGGTGACCATGTCGGTGGTCAGGTGGGGGCGGGCGGTATGGCCGCCGGGGCCCTCGAGCCCGACCTCCAGACGGTCGCAGGCCGAGGTGATCGCTCCCGTGCGGAGTCCGATCCGGCCGGCGTCGACGCGCGGGTCGCAGTGGACGGCGAGGATGCGGCCGACGTTCTCCAGGACGCCGGATTCGAGGGCGTCGGTGGCGCCGCCGGGGAGGACCTCCTCCGCGGGCTGGAAGAGCAGGCGCACGGGGCGGGGCAGCCGTCCCTCGCGGGCCAGTTCCGCCAGGACCAGGCCCGCGCCGAGGACGGCGGTGGTGTGCACGTCGTGGCCGCAGGCATGGGCGCGGCCGGGGACCGAGGAGGCGTAGGGGACGGTCTTGGTGTCGGGGATGGGGAGGGCGTCGATGTCCGCCCGGAGGGCCAGCAGGCCTCCTTCGGCGGCGCCCTCCTCCGTACCGATGTCACAGATGAGGCCGGTACCGGTGGCCAGGACCTGCGGGTGCAGGCCGGCCCGCTCGAGACGGTCCTTGATCGCCGCGGTGGTGCGGAGCTCCTGGTTGCCGAGCTCGGGGTGCATGTGCAAGTCGCGGCGGAAGACGATGAGTTCGGCGAACAGGGTCTCGGGGAGGGTACCGGGGAGCGACATCAGTTCGTTCACCCGTTGAAGGTTACGGGCCCCGAGGGGGCAACTGTCCCTCGATCAACAAAAGTTCAGCCCGTTAGGGGACGAAAATCAGCCCGGGTGGGGCATGGATGGTTCGCGGGGAGGGTATGCAATTGAGTTTCCTCCGGCGGCCGTCCGAGGGCCGCCCACCGGCCGCTCCCGGCGTCACCCGGCGGCCGGCTCCCCTGTGAAATGGAGCCGTTGTACGTCACGGGCTGTGCCGGTGACGCCGTCCAGAAAGCCCTGTGCGCGCGGAGAGGCGCCGGCCGTCAGCCAGGCCGGGTCGATGTCGCAGACGGCGACCCTGACCTCGGTGCCCAGGAGCGCGAGCGGCAGGGTGTGGACGACGGTCGAGGGGAAGCTGAGGATCAGCCGGCCGATGGGGCCGCGGCGGGCGATCAGTTCGAGGGGGAGGTCGGGGCGTACGACCTCCAGGCCCGTCTCCGTGGCGAGCCGGCGGAGTTTGTCGGTGCTTTCGCGGCGGTGGGCGAAGTAGCGGGTGGCGCCGTGGGTACGGGCCAGGGTGCGTACGGCCTCCAGATAGCGGTCGGCGTCGACCACGCCGGTCTCGACGAGGGAGGTGCCGACGAGGTCGGTGCCGCGGGTGAGGCGGGGCGGGCCGAAGCGGGCGCGGGTCCAGGCGAAGTCGTTGGCGGTGACCTGGACGCCGGGGGGCACGTCGACGGGCATGGAGCTGAAGAGGCCGATGGTGCGGCGGCGCCGGCGGCCCTCGGGTGCCGGGGTGAGCCGGCGGCGGGCCGTGTTCGCGAACGGGGCGAAGAGCAGGTCCCGGGCGCCGCGTCCGGTGCCGTGGCGGTGCCAGCGCACCAGCCGTTCGCCGCGGGCCAGTTGGCCGATGAACTCCATGGTGGCGGTGCCGTCGTCGACCACCACCAGCTCGCGGGCCCGGGTGAGGGTCAGCAGGAGCTGGACGTAGCGGGAGAACGGGTCGCCGAGGACGATGCGGCAGGCGCGGCGGAGGAGCGGGGTGAGGCCGCCGATGGTGCGGAGCGGGGCGGTGGGGCCGCCGCGGGCCTCTTCCCAGCGGACCGTGTGGCCCTCGTCGCGGGCGAGTTCGGCCATCCGGCGCAGCTGGCCGCGGGTCATCGGGTCGTGCGGGGAGAGCACGACGACGGTGAGGGCGGTGGCCTGGGCGGTGTGCGCCCATTCGAGGACGTTCAGCAGCTGGACCGGGCTCTCGACGAAGGCGAGGGTGCCGCTGTCCGCGGGGGCGGGGGTCATGTCGTCACCGGTGGGGTCGGTCCGGGTGCGCTGCCGGGGTACCCCGAGGAGACGACGGGCGGTGATGCCCGTCGTCTCCCGGGGCGGGACCTCGACGCCGGGCGCGAAGGCGGCGTGGGTCCCTTCTGGTGAGCTCACGTGCGGAACTCCTGTCTGCCAGGCGGTCAGACGGCGGCCGGCTCGCGGTCGGCGGCCTCGGCCTCGGCCACCACACCGGTGACGCGGCGCAGCTTCTTCATCGGGCCGAGCTCGCTCTCGTAGACCTTCTTGACGCCGTCACCGAGGGACTCCTCGATGGTGCGGATGTCGCGGACCAGGCGGGACAGGCCCTGCGGCTCGACGGAGGCGGCCTGGTCGGAGCCCCACATGGCGCGGTCGAGGGTGATGTGGCGCTCGATGAAGGTGGCGCCGAGGGCGACCGCGGCGAGGGTGGTCTGCAGGCCGGTCTCGTGGCCGCTGTAGCCGATCGGGACGTTGGGGTACTCCTCCTGCAGGGTGTTGATCATGCGGAGGTTGAGCTCCTCGGCCTTGGCCGGGTAGGTGCTGGTGGCGTGGCAGAGGAGGATGTTGTCGCTGCCCAGGACCTCGACCGCGTGGCGGATCTGCTTGGGGGTCGACATGCCGGTGGAGAGGATCACCGTACGGCCGGTGGCGCGCATGGCGCGCAGCAGCTCGTCGTCGGTGAGCGAGGCGGAGGCGACCTTGTAGCAGGGCACGTCGAACTTCTCGAGGAAGGCGACGGACTCGACGTCCCACGGGGAGGCGAACCAGGCGATGCCGCGCTTCTTGCAGTACTCGTCGATGGCGCGGTAGCCGTCCTCGTCGAACTCCACACGGTGGCGGTAGTCGATGTAGGTCATCCGGCCCCAGGGGGTGTCGCGCTCGATGTCCCACTGGTCGCGCGGGGTGCAGATCTCCGGGGTCCGCTTCTGGAACTTGACCGCGTCGCAGCCGGCGTCGGCGGCGGCGTCGATCAGCGCGAACGCGTTCTCCAGGTCGCCGTTGTGGTTGATGCCGATCTCGCCGGTGACGTAGACGGGGCGGCCGGGGCCGGCCTCGCGGTTGCCGAGGTTGCGGATGCGGGAGTTGCTGCTCATGGGGAGGTTCCTTCGATATCGGGGGATCGCGGTGGATCGGGAAGGGTGGTGAGGGGGTGGTGTATCGGGGCCGGGAAGGTCTGTAACGGAGTTACAGGGAGGGGCCCAGGAGCCAGGCGGCGATCTCGCGGATCGCGCCGCTGCCTCCGGGGGTCGCGGTGACCGCGCGGGCCGCGCCGCGCACCACGTCGTGGGCGGAGGCGACCGCGACCGGCCAGCCGACGAGGTCGAAGCACGGCAGGTCGTTGACGTCGTTGCCGACGTAGAGCACCCGCTCGGGGTCGGTGCCGGTCTCCTCGCACCACTGCTTGAGGGCGAGGTCCTTGCGGTCGATGCCGTGCAGGACAGGCACCTGGAGCTTGCGGGCCCGGGCGGCGACGACCGGGTTCTGCTCGGTCGAGAGGATCAGCAGCTTCAGCTCCGCCTTGCGCAGCGCGGCGATGCCGAGGCCGTCGCCGCGGTGCACGGCGACGATCTCCCGCCCGTCCGCGTCGATCAGCACCCGGTCGTCGGTCTGGGTGCCGTCGAAGTCGAGGACCACCGCGTCGATGTCGTCGCTGGTGGGGAGGGATCCAGGGCGCGGGGCGTCGAGCAGCGGTGCGAGCGCGCGGGCGCGGGCGAGATCGTGCGGATCGTCGATCTCCAGCACCCGGGCGGGGTCGGTGCGGACGAGTTCCGTACGGCCGAAGAAGCGGTGGCCGCTGATGCGGAAGCCGGCCGCGTCCATGGCGTAGGCGGCGCCGGTCTCCAGCAGGTCCTGGGGGCGGTCCTGGCGGCGCGGCCGGAAGGACTTGTCGTGGTTGACGCCGTGGCCGCCGTCGGTGGCGCCGGCTGTGTCGGCAACTGCTGCCTCCGCGTCCCGCCAGACGAAGCCGTGGAAGGGGGCGACGGTCAGCGCGCTGTCGGCGCCGCCCTCGACGACCGCGGCGGCGACCCCGTCGATGTCCTCGCGGACGAGGAACGGGCTGGTGCACTGGACCAGCAGCACCGCGTCGACCGTCGTGCCCTGCTCTTCCTCGTACGCGTCCATGGCGTGCAGGACGGCGGCCTCGCTGGTGGCGGTGTCGCCCGCGATATCGCCGGGGCGGCGGACGACCACGGCCCCGGCGGCCCGTGCGGCGGCCGCGATCCCGGCGTCGTCGGTGGAGACCACGACATCGGTGACCAGGCGGGCGGCCCGGGCCTCGCGGATCGCGCGGGCCACGAGGGGCACGCCTCCGACGGCGGCGAGGTTCTTGGCGGGTACGCCCTTGGATCCACCGCGGGCGGGGATGACGGCCACGACTGTGGATGGCATGGCGGGCTCCTTGGTAGGGCTGGGGGCATCGGGGGTCGTCACAGCTGCCCCCAGCGGCGGATGGCGGGGGCGACGCGCTGGACGCCGTGGCGGTAGGCACCGCGGGCGGCCTCCCGGACGGTTTCGCGGGCGACGCGGCGCAGTCCGCCGGTCTCCTCGGGGGCGTCCGTGTAGCCGGCGAGCGGTTCGCCGTGCGGGTCCAGGCCGTGCCGGGCGAGGATGCCGGGGAGGTAGCCGGGGGCGGTGCGGGGTGTGTAGTAGGGGGTGACCGGCGGGAGGCGGTCGGCCTCGCGCAGCTCGGTGACCCGGGCGCGGGCGGCGTCGAAGGCCTTCTCGTACGGGCCGTCGGCGGCCACGCCCTGCCGGGCCAGCCACTGCGCGTCCGGCTCCGGCCGGTGGCCGGCGTCCAGCTCGTCCCAGGAGGCCAGGCAGCCGGAGCCGAGGAAGTGGTGGTTGCCGAGGACTTCCCGTACGCCCAGGTCGGTGAGGACGGCGGTGGGGATGCCGCGGTGCAGCGACTCCAGGGCGGCGGTGGAGCTGACGGTGACCAGCAGGTCGGTGCGGTCCAGGACCTCGCCCATGTTCCCGTACACCAGGCGGCAGTTGGCAGGCAGTCCGCCGGGGGCCTTGGCGGCGAGCTTCTGGTACGGGAGTTCCTCGATATGGGTGGTGTGCTCGCCGGGCTTGCTGCGGAGCTTGATCAGCACCTCGCGGTCGGGGTGCCTGCGGGCGTGCTCAACGGCCCGGCGCAGCAGGTACGTTCGGTCGGTGCGGCTCTCCGGTACGGAGGGCTGGGCGGCGAACACCACGGTGTAGGGGTCACGGCTTCGGGTGTCGCAGTGGCCGGTGTAGCGCTCGCCGCCGAGGAACGGCAGGGCGCATTCGACGACGCTGCCGTCGTCGGCCCCCACTCCTCGGTACACCTCGCGGAACCGGTCCGCGTCGTGCCGGGAGTTGGCGAGGACGACATCCGCGCCGTGCCGCAGCAGCAGCCCGTCGGCGAGCTTCTCGTAGACCACGCCGACATAGCCGGTGACGACGACGGGGCGGCGGGAGCCCGCGGCGGCAGCCGCCGATGTCCCGGTCTGCCAGGCGCGGGCGAGGCCGTGCAGCATCGCTTGCACCGCGCCGCCTACACAGGCGAGCACCACCACGTCGTATCCACTACCGTCGGACCCACGGTCGATCTTCCGCACGAAGTCGACCGCACGGATTTCGCGCAGCGAGTCCGCACGGGCGCCGACCTCGTCGAGCTGGCGGACCGTGGGCGTGGCGCGGCCGCGGAGCAGATATCCGTCGAGCCGGATGTCCGGTTGGATTCGGTACGCTGTCAAAGCGCCCCATTTCCACCGGGTGTCCGAGTCGGCGAGTACGGCGACGCGCGGCGTGGAAGCGGTACGTGATGGCACGTCGATGACGCTAGGAAGGCATTCCGTTTGGCGGGCCAACTGGGCCGCAACAAAGGGTTAACAGCGGGTCGACGAATAGCGAACCCGGTCGTTTATCAGCCTGGTTAACCATCCCGACATTCTTCGTTCACCTTGACGCCCGGACCGCGTAAAGACGAATGCCGGCTCCGCACCTAACGTCACCCGGGTGGTTAAGCTCTCCGTCATCGTGCCGTTCTACAACGTGCAGACATACGCGCCCGACACCCTGAAAAGCCTGGCGGCCAACGCCCGCGAGGACTTCGAATTCCTGCTCGTCGACGACTGTTCACGCGACGAGACCCCGGAGATCCTTGCGCGCGCCGAGCGCGAGCTCCCGGGCGCCAGACTGCTGCGGCACGAACAGAACGGCGGCCTGGCGACCGCCCGTAACACCGGCCTGGACGAGGCCCGCGGGGAATACGTCACCTTCCTCGACGGCGACGACTGGCTGGCTCCCGGGTACTACACCGAACTCCTCTCCGCGATCGAGGAGTTGGGATGCGACTTCGTGCGCACCGACCACGTCCAGTGCACCAACCGCGCCCGCACCGTCCACCGTGTCCCGCACGGCCGGCGCGGGGTGGTCATGGACCCGCGCGAGCTGATCCTGCCCGCCGACCGCTCCACCTCCGTCGACTACGCCTACGCCTGGGCCGGGATCTATCACCGCAGGCTGCTGGACGACGGGGTGCTGCACTTCCGCCACGGACTGCGCACCGCGGAGGACCGCCCCTGGATCTGGCGGCTGCACCGCGAGGCGAAATCCATGGCCGTGGTCGGTCTGCTCGGTGTCTTCTACCGGCGCGGGGTGGCGTCCTCGCTGACCCAGATCGGTGACGTACGGCAATTGGATTTCATTCGCGCCTTCGACCAGGTGATCGAAGAAACCGCGCAGGATCGCGATGCGGAGGTACTGCTTCCCAAAGCGGTGCGCACCTATTGCGCGATCATTTCCCACCACCTCGGTTCGATCGAACGATTCGAACCGCAGGTCGCCCGTAAATTGCGTTCGATGAGTGCCGCGGCGATGAAACGCATGCCGCAGGACGTACTGAAGGAAGCCCTGGATTCGATGGATGTGCAGCGTGCGTCCCGGCTGCGGCGGCTGCGCCGCCGCCCCGTCCCGGCGGAGGTCGCCGCCTGATGCCGAACCGGCCCCGTACCCAGATCTTCATGGCGTCCACGCTCTACGGCGCGGCGACCCTGGCCGCCGCCCTGGACGCCGACCGCTTCGAGCCGGCCGACCGCCGTCTGCTGCTCCTCAGCAACAACGCCGCCACTCCGGAGACCACCGCGTCGCTGGACACCATGCCGGGCTTCGACCGGCTGCGCGGCCGCTTCGACCGGGTGCTGTCGTGGAACGAGACGATCAGCCCGTTCCACCCCGGCGGCTGGTCCCCGCGCCCGGACGACGCCCCGCTGTGGGAGCGGTATCTGCGGCTGCTGTGGGGCCTGGGTGACTCGCATGTGGAGCTGGTCGTCGAATCCATCCAGGTCAACCCGGCGCTCGCGCTGGCCCAGGTGTTCCCGGGCGCGCCCCTCAACGTCTACGCCGACGGCCTGATGAGCTACGGCCCCACCCGCAACAAGCTCGACCCGCTGATCGGCACCCGGATCGGGCGGCTGCTGCACCTGGACCTGGTGCCCGGCCTGACGCCGCTGCTGCTCACCGAGTTCGGGGTCCCGGCGGAGACCGTGCCGACCGACGCCTTCTTGAAGGTGCTCTCCGAACTGGCCGATGTGGGCGACGCGTTGGATGTCCCGCACGGCGCCGCACTCCTCCTCGGCCAGTACCTCTCCGCACTCGGCATCCTCACCCCCGAGGAGGAGGAAGAGCTGCATGTGCGGATGCTGCAGGGCACCGTCGCGCGCGGCCACCGGGAGATCGTCTTCAAACCGCATCCGTCCGCACCGGCCCGCTGGTCGCGGCTGCTGGAGCGGGAGGCCGAGAAGCTGGACATCGAGCTGACCGTGCTGGACAGCCCGGTTCTCGCCGAGGTCCTCTACCAGCGGGTGCGCCCGGCGCTCGTCGTCGGCTGCTTCTCCACCGCCCTGCTGACCGCGGCCACCTTCTACGACCTGCCGACCGCCCGGACCGGCACCGGCCTGCTGCTGGAGCGGCTCACCCCGTACCAGAACAGCAACCGCATCCCGGTGACGATCGTGGACGCGCTGGTGGACGACCTCGGGGACGCCAAACCGCACAAGCCCTACGGCGACATCGGCGCCCTGGTCGCCGCCGTCGGCTACGCCATGCAGCACCAGATCTACCCGACGCTGCGCCCGGCCGCCGAGCGCTACCTCACGACCCATCTCGACCAGCACACCTGGCGCTACTTCAAGCGCCGCCGGCTGACCGCGCTGGCGCTGCCCGGGGCGATCCCGTCCCAGCTGGCGTTCATCCCGCGCAATGCCACCGTGCGCAAGGTCGCGCGACGGGCGCGGGCCGTGCAGCGGCGGATCAAGAAGCGGGCCGTGTTCGGATGACCGCCACCGAGCTGACGCCGGGGGCGCGGGCCGCGGCGCCGGCCCCCGCCCCCTCCATACGCGCGCGCAGCCGGGAGTCAGGCTCCTCCCGGCTGCGCGCCCTCGACGGACTGCGGCTGCTCGCCGCGCTGATGGTCGCCGCCTATCACTACGGGGGCCGCGGCGGCGAGATAGCCGGGGCCTGGGGCGGCTCGCCCGCGCACCAGTTCCCCACCGCCGCGCCCTACTTCGCGTACGGCTGCCTCGGCGTCCAGATCTTCTTCATCATCAGCGGCTTCGTCATCTGCCTCAGCGGCTGGGGCCGGACCCTGCGGGCCTTCATCGCCTCGCGCATCTCCCGCCTCTATCCGGCCTACTGGGCCGCGATCCTCCTCGTCACCGCGGTCTTCGCCCTCCCCTGGGTCGCCTACAAGGCCCTTCCGCCGAGCGATGTCCTCACCAACCTGACGATGCTTCAGCAGCCGCTCGGGGCGCACCGGGTGCTCGGCGTCTGCTGGACCCTGTGGGCCGAGATGCGCTTCTACGCCCTCTTCGCGCTCTGCGTCGTCCTCCCCGGCGCCACCCGCAGCCGGGTCGTCCTCTTCTGCGCGGGCTGGACGCTGGCCGCGGCGGTCGCCCAGGCGGCCCACCAGCCGCTCCTCGACACCGTCCTGATGCCGTCCTACGCCCCCTTCTTCATCGGCGGCATCGGCCTGTACCTCCTGCACCGCTACGGCTGGCGCGACCCCATAGCCTGGTCGATAGTCCTGGTCAGCTGGCTGATAGGGCAGCATTTCGCGGTCGCCGGCCTCTGGCACGCCCCCTCCGTGCACGCCTTCTCGTACCGCTCCACGGCCGGCATCATCGCCGTCGTCACCCTCGGCTTCGTCCTGGTCGCGGCCGTTGCCCTGGGCGGATTCCGCTGGGCCAACTGGCGCTGGCTCACCGTGGCGGGCGCGCTGACGTACCCCTTCTATCTGGTGCACGAACACCTGGGCTGGGTCGTCGTCCGCGCCCTGCACCGCACCCTCGGGCTGCCGTCGTACGCGACGCTGATACTGACGGTGGGGCTGATGCTGGTGCTGGCGTGGGTGCTGCACCGGTGGGTGGAGCGGCCGTTGACGCCCCTGCTGAAGCGGGGGATCGACCCCCGGCCGTGATCAGCCCCGGCGGTGATCAGCTCCCCGGGCCCCGGCGGTGGGTGGCCTCGATCCCGGCGATGATGATCCGCAGCCCCGCCTCGAACCCCGCCTCGATGTCCCCGAACATCTCGCGCCCCGCCTGGGCCGCGAGCGGATGGCTCTCCCCGAGCAGCCGCTCGCGGCTTTCGAGGTCGTAGGCCGGATCGCGCTCGTCCGGATTTTCGGGGTCCGGATGGACCGACTGCTCCTCGATCACCAGACCGATGGTGAAGTTGTACGCGGTCCACCAGGCCAGCATCGCCTCGCGCGGGGCGAAGCCCGCCGCGGTGAGCCGGCGCAGAAACGCCTCCATCGGCGCGGCATGGCTCTCGTCCGTCATCCGCGTACCGCTGAAGACCTTGCCGCCGTCGCGGTAGGCGAGCAGGCCGCGGCGCAGCCGGCGGCAGGTGGTGAGCATCTCGTCCTGCCAGGCGTGGCCCTCGCCGCTCCCCTCCGGGCCGATCTCCGCCGTCCAGTGCACCGCCATCCGCCGGAACATCTCGGTGGCCATCTCGTCGAGCAGTTCCTGCTTGTTCTTGAAGTGCCAGTAGAGCGCGGGCGCCTGGACGTTCAGCTCCTTCGCGATCTTGCGCAGGGTGAGCCCTTCGAGGCCCACCTCGTTCAGCAGACGAAGGGCGGTCTCCGCCACCTGTTTGCGGTCGATTCGCGATGCCATGTTGACAACTTAACACCGTTAAGCGCATGATCTGGAGCCATGGAACTTAACAACGTTAAGGAAGCTCGTGAAGGTTCTGCTGTTACGGACGTCGATGTCCTGATAGCCGGCGCAGGCCCCACCGGCGTCGCCCTCGGCATCGACCTCGCCCGGCGGGGCGTCCGCGCCCTGGTCGTCGAGCGCCAGGACGGCCTCTCCCGCGGCGCCCGCGGCACCGGTCTCCAGCCGCGCACCCAGGAGGTCTTCGAGGACCTCGGGATACTGGAGGCCGTCCAGGCGGCCGGCGGTCCGTACCCGGACATGGCCCAGTGGCAGGACGGCCGGATCGTGTCGACCCAGCGGATGATCGAGCGCGTCGACCCGACCCCGTCCGCGCCGCACTCCAACACCCTGATGGTCCCCCAGTGGCGCAACCTGGAACTGCTCCTCGAGCGCCTGCACGAGCTGGGCGGCAGCGTCCTCTTCGGCGCCGAACTGACCTCGTTCGACCAGGACCCGGACGCCGTACGGACCCGCCTCACCCTCTCCGACGGCAGCGAACGCACCGTCACCTCCCGCTATCTCGTCGCCGCGGACGGCGGGCGCAGCACCGTACGCAAGGGGCTCGGCGTCGGCATGAGCGGCCCGGAGCTGGAGCAGGGCGCCGCGGTCCTCGCCGACGTCCGGGTGGACGGCCTCGACCGCGACCACTGGCACTTCTGGACCACCCAGAGCGAGAGCTCCGCCGCCCAGCGCCCGCTGGCCGGCAGGTTCGCCGGCATGCTCCCGCTGGCCCGCACCGACATCTTCCAGTGCATGATCGCGGCACCCTCGGACGACCCGGACACCTCACCCGAGGCCATCCGCGCCCTCCTCGCCGCCACCACCCACCTCGCGCCCGAGCAGATCCGTGAGGTCCTCTGGTCCTCCGTCTTCCGTCCCAAGGCCGGTATGGCCGACCGCTTCCGCATCGGCCGGATCTTCCTGGCCGGCGACGCGGCCCATATCCACTCCCCGGCCGGCGGCCAGGGCCTGAACACCAGCGTCCAGGACGCCTACAACCTCGGCTGGAAGCTCGGCCAGGTGCTCCGCCACGGCGCGCCCGACGCCCTCCTGGACACCTACGAAACCGAGCGCCGCCCGATCGCCGCCCGGATCCTGGACACCAGCACCCGGCTGCACCGCTCCGGCTCGATGCGCCGCGGCCGCGACCTCCACCAGCTCGACATCGGCTACCCGGACAGCCCCCTGACGCAGGAGCTGCGCCCCGGTGTCCCCGAGGACGCCCTGCGCGCCGGCGGCCGGGCCCCGGACGCCCCGTGCACCACGGCCGACGGAACCGCCACCCGCCTCTTCGAGGCCCTCCGCGGACCGCAGTTCACCGTCCTCGCCGTGGGCGACACCGGCCTCGATCCCGCCGCACTGCCCACCGCCCCAGGCCTGCTGCACCTCGTCCGCGTGGACGGCCCGACCCCCGACCTGCTCGACACAAACGGCCACATCCGCGACGCATACGGCCCCGACCCCGCCGTCTTCCTCATCCGCCCGGACGGCTACCTGGCCGTCGCGACACCGCCCGAGGAAGCGGCTGCGTCCCTCGCGGGGTACTTGGCAGAACTGTCGCTCCTGGAGCCCGCCCTGTAGGGGCTCCGGCCCGCGCAAGAAGGCAACCCTGACGGCCCGTCACACGTCCTTTCCCCTGCTGCACCGGGCAGCCCTGTCGCCCCGCGCAGCGGCAGTGAACCCCCGGACCGGACGGTGAGGATGCAGAACATGAGCGACGAGGCCACCGCGGACCCCGCGAAGACGAACAAGGGGAAGGCAGTCTACGAATTCCTCTGGGGCTCGCCCGGGCTGTTCCTCTTCGTGGCGATGGGGTTGTTTCTGACCTCGAAGAACACAGCCGACGAGGAGCGGGCGTGGCTCGTCTACGGCCTCGCATGGGTGCCGACCGTCCTGATGGGGCTGTGGTCCCTGGTGGCGCGGAAGAAGCCGCACATGCCCACCGCCGCACTGCTGCCGGTGGCCTACGCCGTCGTCGGCGTCCCGGCCCTCGTGTTCCACGGGGACGTCCTTCCGTTCTGACCGGTCGTCTCACACCAGGGCGAGGTGCGGCAGATGGGCCACGAGGCCGCACGGCGGATGTCCGGCCGTGCGGCCTCGTGGCGGGGACGGGCGCCGGAGGGGGGTGGGGCGCCCGGGGCGGAAGTCGCCCAGGAGGAACAGGGGTCAGGAGTCAGGGCCTAGACGACCAACGAAAGCACCAGCACGCACACCATCCCCACCACGGAGATCAGCGTCTCCATCACCGACCACGTCTTGAGGGTCTGGCCGACGCTCATCCCGAAGTACTCCTTGACCATCCAGAACCCGGCGTCGTTGACATGGCTGAAGAACAGCGAGCCACAGCCGATGGCCAGGACCAGCAGGGCGCCGTGGGTGGTGGACATGTCCGCGGCCAGCGGGGCGACCAGGCCGGCGGCGGAGATGGTGGCCACGGTGGCGGAGCCGGTCGCGAGGCGGATGGTGACGGCGATCAGCCAGGCCAGCAGCAGGGCCGAGATGTGCCAGCCCTGGGAGATCTCCAGGATCATCCGGCCGACGCCCGCGTCGATCAGCGTCTGCTTGAAGCCGCCGCCCGCGCCGACGATCAGCAGGACGCCCGCGATCGGGCCGAGCGACCTCTCGACGGTGGCGGCGATCCGGCCCTTGGTGAATCCGGCCGCGCGCCCCAGCGTGAACATCGCGACGATGACGGCGGTGAGCAGGGCGATCAGCGGGGAGCCGATGACGTCGAACGCCCTCTGGACGGTGTGCTCGGGGTTGTCGACGACGACATCCACCAGGGCCTTGGCCAGCATCATCACGACAGGGAGCAGAACGGTGGCCACGGTGACGGCGAAGCCGGGGCGGCGGTCCAGGTCGTCGGATGCACGCTCCGGGACCATCGTCTCGGGCGGGCGGATGTCCACCCACCGGGCCGCGTAACGGGAGAAGACCGGACCGGCGATGACCGCGGTGGGGATGGCCACGACGACGCCGAGCGCGAGCGTGACGCCGAGGTTCGCGCCGACCGCGTCGATCGCGGCCAACGGGCCGGGGTGCGGCGGGATCAGGCCGTGCATGACGGAGAGGCCGGCCAGCGCGGGGATGCCGATGCGCATCAGGGAGAAGTTGCCGCGCTTGGCGACCAGCAGCACCACGGGGATGAGCAGGACGATGCCGACCTCGAAGAAGATCGGCAGGCCGATGATCCCGGCGATCAGCACCATCGCCCAGGGCATGGCCCGGCCTCCCGCCTTGGCCAGGATGGTGTCGACGATCCGGTCCGCGCCGCCGGAGTCGGCGAGCAGCTTGCCGAGCACGGCGCCGAGCGCGATCAGGACGCCGGTGCCCGCGACCGTGGTGCCCAGCCCCGTCGAGAAGCTGGCGATGGCCTTGTCGAGCGGCGCACCGGCCACCGCACCGAGCACCAGCGAGCCGATGATCAGCGACAGAAAGGCATGCAGCTTGAACCGGGTGATGAGCAGAACGATGACGGCTATGCCGGCCAGGACGGCGATGCCCAGCTGTGCGTGACCGGCCGAGGTGATGGGCTCGGTCACGTCCGCTGCGAGCATCTCGACGCTGAGATGTGTCACGGCTGTTCCCTTGGGTCGGGGGCGGTCCCTTGGTTCGGGGGAGATCCCTCTGTGCGGGGGGGGATCCCTTTGTGCTGGCGGATCCCTTTGTTCTGGGGGGGATCCCTTTGTTCTGGGGGTGGCTGACGGCCGCGGGGGTCAGGCGGCCGGTTCGCGGGGGCGGAGGGCGGCCACGGCGCGGTCGGCGATCTGCTGCGGCGTACCGGAGACATCGACCGCGACACCCGCCTCGTCCGCGCCGAGCGGTTCGAGCGTGGCGAACTGGGAGTCCAGCAGCGCGGTGGGCATGAAGTGGCCGGTGCGCTCGGCCATCCGCCCCTCGATCAGCGCGCGGTCCCCGGTGAGGTGCAGGAAGACGACGCCGGGGGAGGCGGCCCGCAGCCGGTCGCGGTAGGCGCGTTTGAGGGCGGAGCTGCTGACGACGCCGCCGCGCCCGGACCGGTCGTGGGCCCAGGCCCCGATGGCGTCCAGCCAGGGCCGGCGGTCGCTGTCGTCCAGCGGGACACCGGCCGACATCTTGGCGATGTTGGTCGGCGGGTGGAAGTCGTCGCCCTCGGCATACGGGACGCCGAGTGCGGCGGCCACCAGCGGCCCGATCGTCGTCTTGCCGGTGCCGGCCACGCCCATCACGACGATCACGTGGGGGGTGCTCATGCCGCTTACCTCGCTGTTCCCGCTGTCGCGCTGGGTGCGCCGTGCTCGCGCGGCCCTCGCGCCGTCCTCGTTGACCGGCCCCACTGAAACCCATGAGGTACGACGTATTCAAGAGTCTGTGATGTAAAAGTCATACTTAATTGGCTGCGGAGGGGGTCGCCGAGGGGGAACGTAGGCTTGGCCCATGGAAAACGAGGGGCAGGGGAAGGGGCTGCACGCCCGCGTACTGGAGACCCTCGGGCCCGAGATCACCGCGGGCGACGTCCCACCGGGGACGGTCCTGCGCACCGACGAACTCGCGCAGCGCTTCGACGTCTCCCGCACCGTGATCCGCGAGGTGATCCGGGTGCTCGAATCCATGCAGCTGGTGGCCTCCCGGCGCCGGGTCGGGGTGACCGTCCGGCCCACCGAGGAGTGGAACGTCTACGATCCCCGGGTCATCGGCTGGCGGCTGGCCGGCCGCGACCGCCCCCGGCAGCTGCGCTCGCTGACCGTACTGCGCTCCGCCGTCGAACCGGTCGCCGCGGGCCTCGCCGCCGCCCACGCCACCCCCGGGCAGTGCGCCGAACTCACCGAGCACGCCATGGGCATGGTCGCCACCTCACGCGGCCAGCAGCTCGACGCCTACCTCGTCCACGACATGGCCTTCCACCGGGTGATCCTGACCGCCTCCGGCAACGAGATGTTCGCCCGGCTCGCCGATGTCGTCGCCGCCGTCCTGACCGGCCGCACCCAGCACCAGGTCATGTTCGCCGACCCCGACCCGGCGGCCGTGACCCTGCACGTCCAGGTGGCCGAGGCGGTACGGGTCGGCGACGCGGCGCGGGCCGAGTCGCTGACCCGTCAGATCACGACCGGGGCCATGGCCGAACTGGACGTCCTGGCCCCGTAGTCCGCAGCGGCCGCCTCAGAAGAGCGGCTGCTGCCCCGGCATCGGCGGCTCCTCCGGGTCGAACAGCTTCTCCGCGGGCGCCATCATCGGCGCCATCCGCCGCGAGCCGGGACAGGAGATCAGCTCGATGCCCGTACGGCGCCCGGGAGGGTCATGACGGGAGAAGCGGCCGCCGACTACGGCGATCTCTCGAGTGCAGACGGGGCACGCGCGGCGGGGTGACGACATGGCAACCAGTGTGACGGACCCGGGCCTGTCCGATGGGTCAGGGTCGGAAAGGCCCTAGCCCGGCACGCCCTCCACCAGCTCGTCCCGCACCAGCTCCCGCACCCGGGCCGCCAGCTCCCCCGCCGCCGGATCCCCGTCCCCCGCCGCCCGTTCCGCCGCGTCCGCCAGCCGTACGACGTCCGCCGCCCACCGGCCGGTGGGCCGCTCCCGCGAACCCGCCCGCGCGAACCCCCGGTCCAGCAGCCCCCGGATCTCCTCCTCGGAACGCCCCCGCGCCACCGCCTTGACCGCACCCACCGCATTCGCCAGCGCGCTCAGCGGCAGGGGCCACTCCCCGCCGGCGGGCACCGGCCCCGCGGGCGGCGTCGCGGCCCGTACCTCCAGATCCAGCCGCCAAAACAGCGGAACATCGCGGAAGAAGTACGTCAGCAGCCGGCGGCCGGGGGTGTCGTGGCACTCCGGGTCGCTGCGGGCGGCCAGCAGCGGAAGACTCCGGCCGAGATACGCACCGGCCCCCGCCACGGCCTCCGCGAACCGCTCGCCCGGCACGGTCCAGCGCAGGTCGAAGTCGCTGAAGCGGTCATGGGTCCCGGTGGCGAGCGAGCCGCGCAGCTCCAGCCCGCCCTCGGGACAGCACTCGCGCAGGGCGGCGACGAGGGCGCGCAGGGCGTGGACGGGGCGGTGGTCCTCGATCTCGTCGCCGATCATCTCGTAGACGACATCAACGGTGACGCACGGTAGTTGAGGCACCGTCAGCTCCATGGTCTCGAGCCGCCAGGTACCGTCGGGCCGGTCGTCGTCCGGGTCGTACATCCGCACCCGCCCCACCCTGCCGTCCGGCGTGGCCATCCAGTACGCGCTGGGGCGGATCAGCGGCGCCGAGTACAGCACCACCCGCCCCGCCCACCGCGCGAGCCGCAGCCCCAGCGTCCGGCTGTCGGGCACCTCGGCGAGGCCGTGGGCGTAGAGCTGCAGGATCCAGGAGCAGTCGCCGTGCACGGGATACGCCTCGCACTGCACCGGGGCCGCCCAGTTACGGTCCTCGGCAGCCACGCCGTCCTCGCCGTACGCGATGTCCACCTCATCGGGCCGCACCCGGAAGCCCTCGGCGAGCGCGGGCAGCAGCTCCCCGGCCTCCCATTTCCCGACCAGGAAGTAGTCGTAGCCCCCTTCCGCCACCGTGGCCCCCGTTTCTCGCGCGGATCGCATCCCCCGCACCCCACACCGTACGGCGAAACCTCAGAACGCATCCGTCGGCACATACGTCCCCCAGACCCCCCGCAACGCATCACACACCTCCCCCACCGTCGCCCTCGCCCGCAGCGCATCCCGCATCGGATACAGCACGTTCTCCGACCCCTCGGCCGCCTTCCGCAGCGCGTCGAGGGCGGCCGACGCCTCGCGCGGGTTACGGCGGTCCCGCAGCGCCGCCAGCCGCTCGATCTGCTGCGCCTCGATGGCCGGATCGAGGCGCAGCGGCACATACGGCTCCTCCTCGTCCAGCCGGAAGCGGTTGACGCCGACCACCACCCGCTCGCCCTCCTCGGTCTCCCGGGCGATCCGGTACGCGTTGCGCTCGATCTCGTCCTTCTGGAAGCCCCGTTCGATGGCGGCCACCGCACCGCCCAGGTCCTCGATGCGCCGCATGAGTTCCCCGGCCGCGGCCTCCACCTCGTCGGTCATCGACTCGACGGCGTAGGAGCCGGCGAACGGATCGACGGTGGCGGTGACATCGGTCTCGTACGCCAGCACCTGCTGCGTACGAAGGGCGAGCCGGGCCGCCTTGTCGGTGGGCAGTGCGATGGCCTCGTCGAAGGAATTGGTGTGCAGGGACTGGGTGCCGCCGAGTACCGCGGCCAGGCCCTGGAGGGTGACCCGGGCCAGGTTCACCTCCGGCTGCTGGGCAGTGAGCTGTACCCCCGCGGTCTGGGTGTGGAAGCGCAGCATGTGGGATCTGGGGTTCCGGGCGCCGAACTCGTCGCGCATGATGCGGGCCCACATCCTGCGCGCGGCGCGGAACTTGGCGACCTCCTCGAGGAGTGTCGTGCGGGAGACGAAGAAGAAGGACAGGCGGGGCGCGAAGTCGTCGACGTCCATGCCGGCGGCGAGGGCGGTCCGGACGTAGGCGATGCCGTTGGCGAGGGTGAAGGCGATCTCCTGCGCGGGCGAGGCGCCGGCCTCGGCCATGTGGTAGCCGGAGATGGAGATGGTGTTCCACTTGGGGATCTCGGCCCGGCAGTAGCGGAAGGTGTCCGCCACCAGCCGGAGGGAGGGTTTCGGGGGGAAGATGTACGTGCCCCGCGCGATGTACTCCTTCAGGATGTCGTTCTGGACGGTGCCGGTCAGCTGGTGCGGCTTCACCCCTTGCTCCTCGCCGACGAGTTGGTAGAGGAGGAGCAGCAGGGCGGCGGGCGCGTTGATGGTCATCGACGTCGAGACCCGGTCGAGCGGGATGCCGCCGAACAGCACCCGCATGTCCTCGGCGGAGTCGACGGCCACCCCGACCTTGCCGACCTCTCCGGCGGCGATCGGCGTGTCGGAGTCATGGCCCATCTGGGTCGGCAGATCGAAGGCGACCGACAGACCGGTCGTGCCGTGGGCGATCAGCTGCCGGTAGCGGGCGTTGGACTCGCGGGCCGTGCCGAAGCCGGCGTACTGGCGCATCGTCCAGGGGCGCCCGGTGTACATCGACGGGTACACACCACGGGTGTACGGATACTCGCCGGGCGCGCCGAGCCGCCGGTCCGGTTCCCAGCCGGCGAGCGCCTCCGGACCGTACACGGGCTCGATGGGCAGACCGCTCTCGTTGTATCGGACACCGCCCGAATCGCTCGCCATGGCCGTATACCTCCCAATAGGTGAACTACATCCGGATTTACGCCGTGTGGACAGCATGCCCGCGGGTTCGCCGCATCGCAGCATTGGGAAGCATCAAGCATCAGCGGTGGTCGGCCGGCACCGACGGCGGTCGGTGCGGCCGGTGGCATCCGGGAGTGGGCATGCGGCGGAAGAGCGGAAGACCTGTGGCGGGCGCGGTGCTGCTGGCGGCCGTGGTGCTCGTGGCCGGGGTGGGGTGCCGGCCGGTGACGGTCACCGGCGCGGGCACCGAGGTGCCGGGGAGCGGCGGGCGGCTGCCCGCGGCGCCGGCCGCCCCGTCCCGTGCGCATACCGCGCCGCCCTCCCCCGGCCACCACGGCCGTACCCGCCGGCCAGGGACGGAGCCCGGCTCGCACGGCGCCCAGGTCCGTGAACTCCAGGCGCGCCTCACCCAGCTGGGCCTCTTCCCCCGGTCGCCGACGGGCTACTACGGCCCGGTCACCCTCACCTCGGTCCGCGCCTTCCAGAAGCGGCAGCGGCTGACCCGTTCGGGAGCGGCCCGGACCGCCACCTGGAAAGCGCTCCGGTCCCATACGCACCGGCCGTCACATGACGAGCTGTACCCGCCCACCAGCAGGCCGGTCGGCACCCTCGACCGGCGCTGTCTGTCGGGGCGGGTGATCTGCCTCAGCAAGAAGAGCAGGACCCTGGCGTGGGTGGTCGACGGCAAGGTCGCCTCGGCCATGGACGTCCGCTTCGGGTCGCAGTTCACCCCGACCCGGGAGGGCACCTTCCGCATCACCTTCAAGAGCCCGCGGCATGTCTCGACGATCTATCACACGGCGATGCCGTACGCGATGTTCTTCAGCGGGGGCCAGGCGGTGCACTATTCGGCGGACTTCGCGGCGCGCGGCTACCGGGGTGCCTCACACGGCTGCGTCAACGTCCGGGACAAGCGGCGGATCGCCGCCCTGTTCGCGGCGGTGCGGAAGGGCACGAAAGTCGTCGTCCACCACTGAGCCGCAGCAATTCCCCCGGCCACCCTGAATCGGTAACCGAAGCGAAAATTGAGCAACCCCCACCCCGAGCAACCACCTACGCGAGAGCGGCGCCGGCTTAGGCGCAAAGGGGGGGAGGGCGCGGGCAGGGCCGGGGGAACGTGCCCCGCCCGCGCCGTGGGCGCGGAAGCCGTGGGTACGGGGGGGACCCCGGCTCGCGCGCAGCCGATGACCAGTCGGCTTCAATCAGTACTGCGTCACTGGCTCAAAAAACGTCACACCTGGCCGACGGAAGCCGGACTCGGGGTGCTCTCGGTGGGGGCGGGCGTGGTGAGGGAGGGGCTCGGAGCGGGCGTTGAGGCGGTGGAGGACCGAGTGACACTCGGGGTGACCGACGACAGCGAGTCGCCGTCCTCGTCGCCCTGGCTGCCGCCGCTGTTCTGGCCACCGCTGCTCTGACCGCCGCTGTTGCGGCCGCCCTCGCCATCGTTGTCACCCTGGCCGCCGCCCTTGCCGGCCAGGAATTTACGGCAGAAGGTGTGGACCTTTGCCGCGCCGCCGGCCGCGCGCTCCAGGCGGCGCCGGGCGCCGTCGTCCATGCCTCCCTCGTCGGCCTCGTAGTCGCGGCAAAGCGCGAGGACGACCGTCCTGGGGTCGGTCTTTCCCGGCGGGGTCTTCCCGTCGTCACCCCGGCCGTGGCCGTCCTTGCCGTCATGGCCGTTGCCCGGGTGCCTGCTGCCGTCCGGGCCGCCGCTCGGTGACGGGGTGGCGCCGGGACGGGTCGTGCCGGCGCCGGGGGTGCCGCTGGGGGACTGGGTGGCCCCGCCGTCGGTCTCGTCACCGGGCCCCCGGGACTCGAAGATGTCCGGCGCGCCGGAGACGCTGGGCGTGGGCGACGGCTCGGCGCCGCCGCCCTGGAAAGGCAGCACACCCGTACCGGCCGCGACCGCCACGCCGCCGATCGCGCAGACCGCGAGGGCGACGGCGAAGCCGCGCCGGAAGGGACGAGCGAGGCGGGTGCGTTCGGCGACGTCGGCGGAGCCGGTGGGGCGGGCCGAGGCCTGGCCGATGGTGGTGCGGCGCCCCGGCCGTGCCCCGGAACCCTGCTGGGCCCGCTGGAACGCGGCCACCGCGGCCGCCTCGCCGGGCAGCTCGGCGCTCGCGGCCGGGGCCGCGCCGAGCGCCGCGGCGGCGTCGAGCAGCTGCTGGAGTTCGCGTGCGCCGTCGCCGTCGCCGGTGACACCGACCGGGTCGCCACGCAGCAGTCGCTCCGCGGCGTCCTTGTCGAGCCAGTCGTACGGGTCGTCGGCCATCACATGTCCTTCTGCGTTCGTGCGGCCGTTTCCGTCACACCTGGTACGTACGATTCCGCCACTCCGTCGCGGCGTCCTCGGCCCTGGACGGGCACCCCGTCCACCGTGCCACCGCCCTTGCCCGGGCCCTGTGCGGACGGGCCGGCGGGGGCGTCTTCGCCCTGGCCGGCGGCCTCGCCGGCGGGCTCGCCCGGTTCCGGCCCGGCGCCGTCGGGCGGCTCGTCCCCGATCAGTTCGGCGAGCTTGCGCAGCCCCCGGTGGGCCGCGGTGCGCACCGCTCCGGGCCGCTTGCCGAGCACCTGCGCGGCGCTCTTGGCGTCGAGTCCGACCACCACCCGCAGCACCACGGCCTCGGCCTGGTCCTGCGGCAGCCGGGCTATCAGGCGCATGGTGCGGCCGGTGCCCAGGGCCTCCATCGCCTCGCCCGCGGTGTCGGACAGCGCGGGGGTGTCGGCCAGTTCGCTCTCGTCCCCGCCGACGACCGGGCGGCGGCCGCGCATCCGTATGTGGTCCAGGGCGCGGTTACGCGCGATCCGGGCGGCCCAGCCGCGGAAGCGGTCCGCGTCGCCGCTGAAGCGGGCGAGGTCGCGGGTTATCTGGAGCCAGGCCTCGGAGGCGACATCTTCGGCGTCCGGTTCGCCCACCAAGGTCCGTACATACCCGAGAAGTCGGGGATGTACGGCACGGTAAACGGTACGGAAGGCCGCCTCGTCGCCGTCCTGCGCCGCCTGCACGGCAACCGTCAGCCGACTGTCGTCCGGCTGAATGTCGTCCCCTCGCACGGGTCCATCCTGTCGCACGCGGAATGTCCGCCGCCCGGTCCTTGCTGCTTTGTCGGTTTACTCAGCCGCCGGCGGTCCGCTCGGCACCGCGCAGACCCCCGGTAACCCGGCTGTTCCTGGAGACCGTAACGCGTGTGAACGCACTCTCCGAACCCGGGCCGGTGCATTCAGCGACGGAAGCGGAGGGCGCCGGAGGGGCGCCCCGGCGCCCGGAAGGGCGCGCGTGCGCCGCCGTTGCCGCCGTATGAGGCGCGCACCGATCCATCTGGAACTCCCGGGAATCACGGCTGTCCGCCGGCCGCGGCACACGCCCGACCAGTGCGCCTTCCGGCGCGAACCCGCACGTTACGGGCCTTCCCCCGCCCGCGTCCAGACCGCTCGTGGTCGCTGCCCGCAGCCCCGCGCTCACGCTCGTGTGACGCTTTCGCGCCGCTTGGCGCTGTAACGATTAGAGGCCCGCGAAGGGCCTCTCGCGAACGACGGCCGGGGCCTCTCCTGTGGGGGGTGGCGGCCCCGGCCGTCCTCGATTCACACCGGATTCCCACCCGGTTCCGCGGGATTCACACCCGAATCACACCTGATCGGCGAGCGCCTTGAAGGCCTGCCAGGACATCGTCGGCGTCCCCGGGTTCCAGGTCTTCTGTGAGAGCGCCGCCAGCGGCAGCCGGATCCCGGCCGCGACCTGCTGCGGCGTCTGGGCATGTGACAGATCGCACCAGATCGCGAAGCGGGCACCGGGGATCCGGTCCGGCCCCGTCTGGCCGGCGGGCGCGTCCACCGGGGAGGTGCCGCGGAGCACCCGCGGGGTCCAGCTGCGGTAGATCCGCTCACCGGTCGGATAGGTGAACTGGTTGGGCTCGCCGAGGACGTAGTAGAGGTACTCGTCGTTGAAGTTCATGACGTTGCGGCCCTCGCGCAGGAACGCCGCGGGATCGCGCTTGCCGATCTCCTTGCCGGTCCAGTAGTCGACCGTCCGGTCCTTGTCGGCGGTGACCTTCCCGTCGGAGAAGAATCCGTCGTTCCAGGCCTCGATGCGGTTCTTGCCCGCCGCCTTCACGGTCTTCTCCCGGTCGTTGAGCCAGCCGGTCGCCAGGTCCTCGATGGTGGCCCCGGACCCGTACTTCTCCCGCGCGGCCCGTGCCAGCTGCGGGAAGGCGGCCTCCGGGTCGCTCGACATCAGCGCCTGGTACTCGTCGCCGCCCAGGTGCCAGTAGGCATCGGCGCCCTTGGGGTTGGTGAACAGGGCTGCGTACTCGCGCAGCAGCGAGTCGATGAGCTGCGCGGACTTCGGATTGGAGATGTCGATCGCACCCCTGACCGGACGGCCCTGGGCATTGCGCAGCACGAGGTCGGGATAGTGCTCGAGGACGGCGCCCAGATGGCCCGGCGAGTCGATCTCCGGGACGACCGAGATGTGCCGGCTCCGTGCGACCTTGATCAGGCGGCGTACCTGGTCCTTGGTCAGATGGTCCGCGGAGACGATCTCGGGGTGGGTGTCGCTCTGGATGCGGAATCCCTGGTCGTCGGAGAAGTGCAGCTGGAACTGGTTCAGCTTGAGGTCGCCGATCTCCTTGATGCGGTTCTCGATCCAGTCCGCGCTGAACGGCTTGCGGGCGTTGTCCAGCGACATACCGCGCTGCGGGCGGTCCGGCCGGTCCTTGATCGTGCCCTCGGGCAGCCCCCCGGCGGCGTGCACGGCCTGTTTGACGGTGCGGGTGCCGTAGAAGATTCCGGCGTCCGTGGGGGCCGTCAGAGTGAGCCGGCTGCCGCGGGCGGTGAGGGTGTAGGACTCGTCGGCGGTGCTGCGGGCGGCCGCGTTGTCCGGCCGCTCCGCCCCGGCCTTTCCCGTCAGCTTCACCTCGATATCACCCGGACGCACGGTCTTGGCACCCCACACCACCGTCAGCCCGCCCAGATCTTGGGCCATGAGTTGCGCCTCGTCGGCGAGGGTGCTCTTCTTCCCGGCCGGCACCACGATCCGGGCTCCCCCGGAGGGGCGCCAGCCGCGTCCGTCGGCCGGTGAGAAGTCCCGTACGGCCGGGATGACGCGCGGCTTGCCGGTGACCGCGGCCCAGGTGGGGGTGGGTGCGGGGGCCGCCTGGGTGCCCTTGCTGCCCGGCGGCCGGGAGTCCGCCCCGCCGGAGCAGCCGGTGAGCACCAGCGCCGCGACGAGCGCCGGGGCCAGCAGCCCGGCCGGCCGGGCCACGGGGCAGGTGCGTGACCTCGGGTGGGTCGGGTTCGACATCGTGCAATCCTCACTTTTCTGGGCGAAGGCATTGCCAGGTGTGCGGGGTCGCCGTCCACTAAGTGCGCGAAAGCTCTCTCATCCGGGTGAAATTCGCGCATCCATCGGACAGCGGTCGACAAGCGTCGTTAGCGTGGCGACTACTCCATCCGTCACCCGCGTCCCAGGGGTCCCGGATCGTCGGCCGTCCGCCGGGGTGCCGTGTCGCATACCGCGCCGCCACCACACCCACCTCTTCCTTCTTCAGTGCGAACGCGTCCGAAGTTCGTAGGTTCCTCTCCAGCTTCCGTCAGCCGTCCGTCCCGCACCCGCCGAAAAAGATCTGTCCGGGCCATCCGATCCGCCAGGTCCCCCGCCGTCCAGACCCTGTCCGTATTTCGCCCGTTCGTCCGACTGCCGATCCCTCCCCATCCATCGGCATCAGTCCCCATCCGTCCACCCCTATCCGCCCATCCGCCCGAGGAGCCCACGCTGTCCGGTGACCATCCATCGGCCGCCCGGCCGACGACGCTGCACCCGTTCACCGCGCCGTGCGGCATACGCCCGCAGAGCCGGGACGTGCTGCCGCAGGGCCGGACGGCCGGCGTCGGGCTCGACCGTTTCAACACCGTGCCGCGCGATGACGCCGAGGCGGCGCTGCTGACCTGCTGCGGCTGCGAGCGCTGGGCCCAGCGGATCGCCGCGCACCGCCCGTACCCCGATCTCGAGTCGCTGCTGGCCGCCTCCGACGAGGCCTGCTACGACCTCACCCCGTCCGAGGTGGACGAGGCGCTGGCCCGGGAATCGGTCTCGCCGCGCCCGCTCGCCGGCGCCCGCGGGCCCGGCACACTCGCCGCGCACACCGCCCTGCGGGCCGCCCACGCCGAGTACGAGCGGCGCTTCCGTCATGTCTTCGTCATCTGCCTGGACGGCTACCGCGAGGACGAGCAGCTGGACCAGGTGCTGTCCGCCATCCGCACCCGGCTGGGCAACGACGTGGACGAGGAGCGGGTCGTCACCGCCGATGAACTGCGCCGCCTGACCCGCGGCAGACTGGCGCGGCTCGCCGCCTCGCACCGGTGAATTGCGGCGTGTCTCCCGTAACGTCCCGGTTGAGGCTTGTGTGATAGCCCGTTGGTGGCTGTTTGATCACACCTAAGGACCCCGGCGCGAGGAACCGACAGCGCGTCGTTACGATGTCGAAGGCCGGTGGACCGTACCCGGCCGGGCCGAACCGACAGAGAAGCCGGCGCGGCCCCAATCCCCGCTCCCGGAGGGTTTTTCCGTGCCGGCTGGAACGCTGTACCGCGGCCGGGAAGGCATGTGGTCCTGGGTGGCTCACCGAGTCACTGGCGTCCTCATCTTCTTCTTCCTGTTCGTACACGTCCTCGACACCGCTCTCGTCCGGGTCTCTCCCGAGGCCTACGACGACGTCGTCGCGACTTACAAGACACCCATCGTCAACGTGATGGAGTACGGCCTGGTGGCCGCCATCCTCTTCCACGCACTCAACGGCCTGCGGGTCATCGCGGTGGACTTCTGGGCCAAGGGCCCGAAGTACCAGAAGCAGATGCTGTGGACCGTTATGGGCGTCTGGGTCGTGCTGATGGCCGGTGCCTTCTACCCCGTGCTGCAGCACACCCTGCGCACGCTGTTCGGGAGCTGATGACGCGAGATGTCTGCTGAGACGACTCCTGCGAGCGACCCGGTGTCGCTCTACGACGTGGACAACCCTGCCCCGGTCATCGAGGCGCCGCGCAAGCGCACCGGCAAGACCCCCAAGACGACCCGCACCAACTTCGAGCTGTACGGCTGGCTGTTCATGCGGCTGTCCGGCATCGTCCTGGTCGTCCTGGTCCTGGGCCACCTGCTGATCCAGCTGATGCTGGACGGCGGTGTCTCCAAGATCGGCTTCGCGTTCGTGGCCGGCCGCTGGGCCTCGCCGTTCTGGCAGGCCTGGGATCTGATCATGCTGTGGCTCGCGATGCTGCACGGCGCCAACGGTCTGCGCACGGTCATCAACGACTACGCGCAGCGGGACAACACCCGCTTCTGGCTGAAGATGCTGCTGTACACCGCCACGGTGTTCACCGTCCTTCTGGGCACGCTGGTGATCTTCACCTTCGACCCGAACATCCGCTAGGCCCCGGGGCTGAGGTAACCCATGAAGATCCACAAGTACGACACCGTCATCGTCGGCGCCGGCGGCGCGGGCATGCGCGCCGCCATCGAGGCGACGAAGCGCAGCCGGACCGCGGTCCTGACGAAGCTCTACCCGACCCGCTCCCACACCGGCGCCGCCCAGGGCGGTATGGCCGCCGCCCTCGCGAACGTCGAGGAGGACAACTGGGAGTGGCACACCTTCGACACGATCAAGGGCGGCGACTACCTGGTCGACCAGGACGCCGCCGAGATCCTGGCGAAGGAGGCCATCGACGCGGTCCTCGACCTCGAGAAGATGGGCCTGCCGTTCAACCGCACCCCGGACGGCACCATCGACCAGCGCCGCTTCGGCGGTCACTCCCGCAACCACGGCGAGGCCCCGGTCCGCCGGTCCTGCTACGCCGCGGACCGCACCGGCCACATGATCCTCCAGACGCTGTACCAGAACTGCGTCAAGGAGGGCGTGGAGTTCTTCAACGAGTTCTACGTCCTCGACCAGCTGATCACCGAGGTCGACGGGGTCAAGAAGTCCGCCGGTGTGGTCGCCTACGAGCTGGCCACCGGCGAGATCCACATCTTCCAGGCGAAGGCCGTCATCTACGCCTCCGGCGGCAACGGCAAGTTCTTCAAGGTGACCTCCAACGCGCACACCCTCACCGGTGACGGCCAGGCGGCCTGCTACCGGCGCGGGCTGCCGCTGGAGGACATGGAGTTCTTCCAGTTCCACCCGACCGGCATCTGGCGGATGGGCATCCTGCTGACGGAGGGCGCCCGCGGTGAGGGCGGCATCCTCCGCAACAAGGACGGCGAGCGCTTCATGGAGAAGTACGCGCCGGTCATGAAGGACCTCGCCTCGCGTGACGTCGTCTCGCGCTCCATCTACACGGAGATCCGCGAGGGCCGCGGCTGCGGTCCCGAGGGCGACCACGTCTACCTCGACCTGACGCACCTGCCGCCGGAGCAGCTGGACGCCAAGCTGCCCGACATCACCGAGTTCGCGCGGACGTACCTGGGCATCGAGCCGTACACCGACCCGATCCCGATCCAGCCGACCGCGCACTACGCGATGGGCGGTATCCCGACCAACGTCGAGGGTGAGGTCCTGGCGGACAACACCACCGTCGTCCCGGGCCTGTACGCGGCCGGCGAGGTCGCCTGTGTGTCCGTGCACGGCGCCAACCGTCTGGGCACCAACTCGCTGCTGGACATCAATGTGTTCGGGCGCCGGGCCGGCATCGCCGCGGCCGAGTACTCCGCGACGGCCGACTTCGTCGAGCTCCCCGAGGACCCGGCGAAGCTGGTCGAGGAGCAGGTCGAGCGGCTGCGCAACGCCACCGGCAGCGAGCGGGTCACCGAGATCCGCAAGGAGCTGCAGGAGACCATGGACAAGAACGTCATGGTCTTCCGTACCGAGCAGACCATCAAGGAGGCCGTCGAGAAGATCGGCGAGCTCCGCGCGCGGTACAAGAACGTCTCGGTGCAGGACAAGGGAAAGCGGTTCAACACCGACCTGCTGGAGGCCATCGAGCTGGGCAACCTGCTCGACCTGGCCGAGGTCATGGCCGTCTCCGCGCTGGCCCGCAAGGAGTCCCGCGGCGGTCACTACCGCGAGGACTACCCCAACCGCGACGACGTCAACTTCATGCGGCACACCATGGCGTACCGCGAGGTGGGTGCAGACGGCGCCGAGTCGATCCGCCTCGACTACAAGCCGGTCGTGCAGACCCGCTACCAGCCGATGGAGCGTAAGTACTGATGAGCAGCCCCACGCTTGAGAAGCACTCCGCGGCGCTGGACGCGGCGGAGAACACCGCTTCGGAGAACATCACCGTCACCTTCCGGATCCGCCGGTTCAACCCGGAGGTCTCGGAGGAGGCGACCTGGCAGGACTTCCAGCTGGAGCTGGACCCGAAGGAGCGGGTGCTCGACGGCCTCCACAAGATCAAGTGGGACCAGGACGGCACGCTGACCTTCCGCCGCTCCTGCGCGCACGGCATCTGCGGCTCCGACGCCATGCGGATCAACGGCAAGAACCGGCTGGCCTGCAAGACGCTGATCAAGGACATCAACCCTGAGAAGCCGATCACGGTCGAGGCCATCAAGGGCCTGACGGTCCTCAAGGACCTGGTCGTGGACATGGAGCCGTTCTTCCAGGCGTACCGCGATGTGATGCCGTTCCTGGTCACCAAGGGGAACGAGCCCACCCGCGAGCGCCGGCAGTCCGCCGAGGACCGCGAGCGCTTCGACGACACCACCAAGTGCATCCTGTGCGCCGCGTGCACCAGCTCGTGCCCGGTGTTCTGGAACGACGGCCAGTACTTCGGCCCGGCGGCGATCGTCAACGCGCACCGCTTCATCTTCGACTCGCGCGACGAGGCGGGCGAGCAGCGGCTGGAGATCCTGAACGACAAGGACGGTGTCTGGCGCTGCCGGACGACCTTCAACTGCACGGACGCCTGCCCGCGCGGTATCGAGGTCACCAAGGCGATTCAGGAAGTGAAGCGCGCACTCATCACCCGGCGCTTCTGATGACCCGCCAGGACTGGTAAGTCCCTGAGGGCCCCGCTTCCGTACGTACGGAGGCGGGGCCCTTCGGCGTTCCCGGGAGCCGCCGCCTCCGCCCCCGCCGCCGGATAGACCAGCACCGGCCGCAGCGCATCGTCCGCCAGCGCCACCGGATCGTCCCGGCAGAAGTACGAGGGGACGAAGACCAGTCCCCGGCCCTCCAGGCGCAGTTCGCGCTCCACCGGATAGTCGACCTCCAGCACCGGCGGCCGCCACCGCATCGCCGGTCCGAACGTCCGCAGCATCGCCTCCGCGCCCGCCTCGTCCAGCGCATGCCGGCGTAACGCCCGGTCCGTACCGACCCGTTCGGCGATCAGCGGCCAGCCCGGTGCGATGGCGTGGTGGTGGTAGGTGCGCAGGCTGCGGGCCAGCTGGCGCAGCGCGGCCGGCTCCCCCGCGGCGATGTCCCGCGTCCAGCCCGGCAGCGCCCGCTGCCCGCCCAGTACTGCCAGTTCGGCGCGGAGCCGGGTGCGCGGCGTGCGCATCACGGCCTCCAGGCCCGGTTCGACGCCGTCCGAAGCGGCGGACGGGGTGAGGAAGTCCGGGAAGTAGCCGTGCGGCGGGACGAGCGGGAACAGGGTGCGCAGCGGTCCCGGGCCGTGCCGCACGGCATGGCGCCGCCAGGCGGTCAGCGCCGGTTCGGCCCGGCTCTCGCGCAGCGCGTGCAGGCTCAGGACCGTCTCCCACAGCGGATCGGCGCCGTCGGCCACTCTCGTACGTGCCAGATCCTGCGCGGTGAAGTGCACTCGGAGCACATCGTCTCCTGGTGTTCGCGATCCCCGGCGTTCCGGGGCCGCCGCTCCCCCCGAGCGGCGTGCACACGAGGATCCGACCGCGGGACGGCTGTCGCAAGCGAGACACGCGGGTGGCGTGGGGTTGTTGGGACGAGGTTTCCGGGGCGGCCGGTCAGGCCGACCGGAGCGCCATCGTGGCCAGCGCCTCGTCCTGTGCCCGCCGCCGCTGCATGACCTGCGCATACGCGGTGAGCGCGGCCCGACGCCCGGCCAACTCGGCCATTTCCGCGTCCAGTTGGGCCATCTGCCGCTCCAGCGCGCCGGTGGAGAGCGTGCACGGGATCAGGCCCGGCCCGCCCTGGGCGCAGGGCAGCAGCTCACGGATGTCGTCCGTGCCGAGGCCCATGGCGAGGAGCTCCCGTATCCGGCCCACCCTCTCGGCCGACTCGGCGTCGTAACGGCGGTAGCCGTTGGCGTCGCGCCGGGAGTGGAGCAGCCCCCGCTGCTCGTAATAGCGCAGCGAGCGGGCGCTGACGCCGACGTGCCGCGCCAGCTCGCCGATCCGCATCCGGTCCCCGTTCCGGTCCTCCATGTTTCCCCCAGCTCCCGCTGTGACTCAGCTCTCCCTGGGCCGACTTGACCTTGACACCGGTGTCAAGCGGCACCCTCTTCGTCATGACCAACACGTCCACGGCACCCCAGATTCCCGCTCCGGCGTCTGAGGCCGCTCCCCTCCCGCCCCTGTCCACCACCGTCACCGGCGCGCCCACCGGCCCCGGCATCCTCCTGGCCCACGGCGCGACCGGCAGCATCGCCTCGAACTACGGGCAGCTCATCCCCGTACTGGCCGCCTCCGGCCACCGTGTCGTGGCCCCCGACTACCCGGGCTCGGGCGACACGCCGCGCGCCACCGGCCCGCTGTCCCTGGACGGCCTGGCCGACGCCCTGGTCGCCGAGGCCACCGCCAACGGGCTGGAGACCTTCACCCTGATCGGCTTCTCGATGGGTACGGCGGTGTCCGTCCGGGCCGCCGCCCGGCACCCCGAGCGGGTGCGCGGTCTCGTCCTGACGGCCGGACTCGCCAAGGCCGACACCCGCGCGTCCCTCTGGATCGATCTGTGGCTGCGCCTCCTGGAGCGCGGTGACTACGCCGGTTTCGCGCAGGCGCGGACGCTCTGCGGCCTGGCCCCGGAGTACCTCAACGGTCTGTCGCCGGAGGCGCTGCAGGCCGCACTGGACCCGGACCCGGCGCTCCCGCCCCGCGGCTCCGCCGAACAGGCCGCGCTGGTCCGCACTCTGGACACCACCGCCGATCTCCCCGGCATCACCGTCCCCACCCTGGTCATCACCACCACCCGGGATCCCCTCGTCCACCCCTCCCTGTCCCGTCACCTGGCCGACCACATCCCCGGCGCCGAGTACGCCGAGATCGCCACCGGGCATCTGCCGATGCTCGAGCGCCCCGAGGAGTGGCAGGGGCTGATCGCGGAGTTCCTCGCCCGGCACCGGCTGTGACGTCCGGTCCGGCCCCCGATTAGGGTCGTCGGCGTGGACGACGCGACGACGAGCAGGACGAAGGCGCCGAGGGCCGGGGCCCGGACGGGCGGCCCCGGCGCCAAGAGCGAGCAGACCCGGCGGCTGATCCTCGACACCGCGCTGCGTCTCTTCCGGGAGCGCGGTTACGACAGGACCACCATGCGGGCCATCGCCCAGGAGGCCGGGGTCTCCGTCGGCAACGCCTACTACTACTTCGCCTCCAAGGAACACCTGGTCCAGGGCTTCTACGACCAGATGGCCGAGGAGCACACGGCCGCCGCCCAGGACGTTCTCGCCAAGGAGACCGGACTGGCGCGGCGGCTGCGCGGGGTACTGCTGGCCTGGCTGGACGTGGCCGAGCCGTACCACGAGTTCGCCGCCCAGTTCTTCAAGAACGCCGCCGACCCGGCCAGCCCGCTCAGCCCCTTCTCCGACGAGTCCGAGGGGCCCCGCGAGGCCGTCATCGAGCTGCACCGCCGCCTCCTGGCCGGCGCCGACATCAAAGCGGACCCCGAACTCGCCGTCCAGCTACCCCGGTTGCTCTGGCTGCAGCAGATGGGCCTGGTCCTGTACTGGGTCCACGACCGCTCGGAGAACTGCGCCCGCAGCCGCGCCCTGGTGGAACGCACCTCTCCCCTGGTCGCCCGCGCCATCGCCGCCTCGCGCTTTCGCGTACTGCGCCCTCTGGTGCGTGAAGTGACCGATGTCCTGGGCGAGTTCCTCCTTCCGGCCGGTGACCGCACCGCGCCGGGGCGCCGTCCCTCGCCGGCCGGGCCCGGGAATGTCACCGGGGCCGACCCTGAGAATGTCACCGGTAATCCATGACTTTCGTCGGTACCGGACGCGACCGGACCGCACATACGCTCGGATCATGAAGAGAATTCGCCGCAGTGCAGCCGTCTTAGCCGCTCTTGCGCTGGCCCTTCCGCTGCCGGTCGCCGCAGCGGGCACAGCCGTCGCCGCGACGCCGCCCGCCGCCGTTGCCGCGGCCCCCGCCCATGCCGCCGTACGGCTCGAACTCTCCCGCCCCACCGGTCCGTACGCGATCGGGCGCAGCACCCTGCATCTGGCCGACACCTCGCGCCGGGACCCCTGGGTGCCGTCCGCCGGGGCACGCGAGCTGATGGTGTCGATGTACTACCCGGCCCACGCCGGCAGCGGTGACAGCGCACCGGCACCCTATATGACCACCAAAGAGGCACGGCTCCTCCTCGAAAAGCAGAAACTGGGCAGGACCTTCCCGCCCGAGCTCCTCTCCGGGACCCGCACCCACGCCCGCACCGCCGCCCGCCCCCTTGCCGGCAAGCATCCCCTGGTGGTCCTCTCGCCGGGCTTCTCCCTGAACCGCGCCACCCTCTCCCTCCTCTCGGAGGAGCTGGCCTCGCGCGGCTATGTCGTAGCCCTGGTGGACCATGCCTATGAATCCTTCGGTACGGCCTTCCCGGGCGGCCGCACGCTGACCTGCGTCGCCTGTGACGTGGCGGAGAGCGCTCCGACGGAGGAGGATGCGCGGAAGGTGATGGCCAAGGTGGCCGATGGCCGTGCGGCCGATGTCTCCTTCGTCATCGACGAACTGACGGGCCACCGCCGGGATGCCGGCAGAGCGGGTACGGCCGGTACGGCCTCCCCCGCCCGGAAGTTCTCCCGGCTCATCGACGCCCGCCGGATCGGCATGGCCGGGCATTCCATAGGCGGCAACAGCGCGGCCGCCGCCATGGCGGGCGACCGGCGCATCCGTGCCGGTGTGAACATGGACGGCACGTTCTTCTCCCGCGTCCCCCGCTCCGGACTCGACGGGCGGCCCTTCCTGATGCTCGGCAGCAAGGCGGGCCATTCCCCCGGCTCCGAGGACACCAGCTGGCCGGAGGACTGGCGGAAGCTGGACGGCTGGAAACGCTGGCTGACCGTGGCCGACGCCGGCCACTTCACCTTCATCGACCTGCCGGTCCTGGCCGCGCAGGTGGGGGTGAGCGACCCGTCGGCGCCGCTGTCCGGGAAGCGGTCGGGCGAGATCACCCGGGATTACGTCGGCGCCTTCTTCGACCAGCACCTGCGCGGCATCCACCGGCCCGTGCTGGACGGACCGACCGCCGCCAACCCCGAGGTCACCTTCAACTCGCCCTGACCCACGGAACGGAGCGCGGGGAAAGGAACGCAGCGCTGCCGCCCGTAGCGGACACGGGCGGCAGCCGGCGGCCGGGCGCTCAGCCCCAGCCCTGGCCGTTCGCGCTCTTGCGGCGGCGGGCCGAGACGACCACGGCCACGACGATGCCGATGACGAGAAGGGCGCCTGCGCCGATGCCGCCGTAGAGCAGGGCCTTGTTCGTACCGCTCGCCGACGCGCCGGACGCATCGGCGCCATCGCCCTCGTCCGCCCCGGGGACCGCCCCGGCCTGCGTCACCTTGCCCTTCGGCATCGGCAGCGGACCCTCCTTCGGTCCCGCGGGGATGTCCTTCCGCAGGGCCGGGCCGGGCTGGATGAAGCCGTAGCCGTAGTGGGCGTCCGGGACCTTGAGGCCCTTCTTGCTCTGAGGCAGTCCGGCCGTCTTCACCAGGCGGTTGGCGATCTGGCCGGGGGTGAGGTCGGGGAACTTCTGCTTGAGGAGGGCCGCTGCGCCGGAGACGTAGGCGGTGGCGATCGAGCTGCCCTCTTCCACGGTGGCATAGGCCGCATCGCTCTTGGCCGTTGCGACCGGGACCTTCACACCGGGGGCGAGCAGGTCCGTGTCGGCGTTGTAGTTGTTGGCGTCGGACGCCACGCCGTACTGGTCGACCGCTCCGACGCCGATCGCCCCCGGGCAGGCCACCGGATAGCTCTTTTCGGTCGCGGCGTCGTTGCCCACGCCGGCCACGACCACCACGCCCTTGGACAGGGCGTAGTGGATGGATTCGCAGTCGTCGCTGGTCCGGCCACCGCCATAGGACATGTTGATGACATCGGCGCCGTGGTCCACAGCCCAGCGGGTGGCCTGCCCGCTGTTCTTGTACTGCGGTACGGGAAGGATCCTGGCATCGGGCGCCAGCCCCTTGACGCCCTCGGAGCCGCCCGGACCGTGCCCATGGCCTGCGATGATCGCGGCCATGCTGGTGCCGTGGTCGCGGATGTCGCCGCCCGACGTGGTGTTCTTGGCCCGCTCGGCCTGCACCTGCTTCCCGAAGTCCGGCCCGGGGAGGAACTGTCCCTTCAGGTCCTGATGGGTCTCCCGGAATCCGCTGTCGAGCACGGCCACCGTCACACCCTTCCCGGTGGCCTCCGTCCACAGCTGCTCGGCCCCGAACGCCTGCAGCGGCCACAGATCCTTGCGCGTGGGGTCTGCGGAGGCGGTACCGCTCGCCGTGAGCAGCAGTGCGCCGGTCAGCGCAGCGCCCGCCGTCGCGCGCAGTGTTCGGGTGACCCTCATCCTTGGCTCCTTCTCGCTGTGCTGTCCGGGCGGCAGTGTTCCATTTCGACGAGAGGCCCCGCACCCTCGGGTGCGGGGCCAGTCCTTACCCGCCGCCGTACGACGCCGCCATCCGCCTACTCGATGACGCGCGGCGCCACATTGCGCTGCGGGGTCCAGGTCTCCTCGTCCTCCACCAGATAGTCGGGACGCTGCTTGCCGCCGCGCTCCTTCTCCCGGTTGTCCTTGCCCTTGGCTCCGGCGGCGCCCATGCCCGCCTGCTTGCCGCCGCGGCTGCGGTGCAGCCCCGAACCGCCCTGCTTGGCGCCGCCCGCGGGACCGCCCGGCTTGCCGGCCGTACCGCCGCGGGTACGCGCCAGCGCACCACCGCGTCCGGCCGCACCGGCGCCCGCCTTTCCGCCCGTGGCGCCGCCCGCGCCCGGCATGCCGCCGCGCATCCCGCCGGCACCGGCCGGGGGCCGTGCGCCACCGCCGCCCATGCGGCCGGGCATGGCGAGGACACCCGGCGGAAACGCACCGCCGGGGCCGCCTCCCGTGCCGCCGGTCACGCCGTGGCCGCCGCTCAGCGCACCGCCGCCGTAGCCGCCGGCGGTCGGCGGCGGGGTCATGGTGCCGCCCTGCACACCGTCGAGTCCGGTGGCCACCGGCAGCTCCGGCCGGTTGACCTTGGGCCCGTCGAAACCGGGCGGAACGGCCCCGCCGCCCACGTTGTGGGGGTGGTGCGGGGTGATCGAGGACGGGTCCGGGTGGTACCTGTCGGCCGGATCGGGCATCCGCACGGGCGGCGGCGGGCGGTGGTGGGACGGTGCCTGCGGCCAGTCGCCGTGGAGGCCGCCGTCGCCCGGGTCAGGGTAGACCTCGGCCTGGCGGTTGTAGTGGTCCGCCAGCTCATCCATCACGATGACGGCCTCGACCTGGCGCTCCTTGCTCAGGGACAGATTGTCCCGGTTGAGCTCCAGCGCCTGGCGGGCGTCCATGTTCGGGTTGGCCATGTCCCGGTGGAACTGGCTGTCGTCGCCGCTCGAGTCCATCGCCTTGTCCACGGTGCCCGGGTCGTGGATCTTCGACATGGCCTTCATGGCCTCGCGGAGGTTGTGCGCGGTGCCGACCTCCGGACCCGACTCGCGCGAACCGATCAGCGACGACTCCATGTTCCGGGCGTGCTGATACGTCCGGTCGAGCTTGCCGAGCACCTTGATGGCCTCGCGGCGGAAGGCCTCGGCCGCCGCGCCCTCCCAGTGCGCCGAGGCGTGATCGACGGCGTCCATGAACTTCTTGCGGACGCCGCTGTGCCCGTCGTGTCCGCCGAGCAGGTCCGCGGAGGCGCGCCAGTGCTCACCCGCGGTCTCGAGCACTTCGGGGCGGGCGTTCTCGATCATCCGCCGGAGCGTGTCGATGCCCTTGTGATGGAAGTCGGAAGGAGAGTGGGGGGTGAGGCGCTCACCCTTGAACGACTTCAGCCGCTCCGTCCGCTCCTGCTCCTTGCGCTGCTTCTCCATCTGCTTGGCACTGTCGTACTCCTGCTTGGCGTCAACCACGCCGGCCCCCCTTCATCGTCATCCTCTCGTCCTCATCACTGCTCGCCGCGGAAGGGTCAGCCGTTCATCGAGACCTTGGTCTGGTGGTCCTGGTCCTCGTAGGCACCGCGGCTGACCTCTGTCTTCTCGCTGAATTTGTGGATGAGGTCCTGGAGCGCCTGGGTGACGTCCTGCAAATACCCCTGCATACGGTCATGGGCCTTGGAGAGGTGTTCCGCCTCGCCGAAATCGACGCCGAATGCCGACTTCGGAATGTTCGTGCTGTACTTCACCTTCTGGCTGGTCTGATCCATATCGCCCTGAAGGCTCCGGAGCTGACGCACCACGCTGTCCAGCTCGTCGAGATCGACCTTGAAATGCTTGCCCATGACCACTCTCCCCGTAACCCGCGCACCGCGCTCGCCCCCGTCACGCCGCCCGGTCCGGCCGCCACGGCGAGAGGCGGGCATGCGACAGGGGCAGCGTAAAGACAAGAAAAAGAATACGGAGTTGATGGCCGGAACAGCAAGATCGTACGTTGCGATCTGTCCGGTTCGGGCGTAATGCGAACGCAGTTGTCGGCAGTCCGTTATGAAGTACCCGGGCAGCGCGCCTTTACCCCTCCGGCGCCCATGAACTAGGCCCGCATCGATGCCAGTTCGACCACCGTCACATCCGGCGGCGCCCCCACCCGCACCGGCGGCCCCCAGGCCCCTGCGCCGCGGGTGACATACAGCTGGGTACCGCCGTAATGCGCCAGTCCCGCGACGGTGGGATTGGTGGCCGCGGCGAGATAGGTGACCGGCCACATCTGGCCACCGTGGGTGTGACCGGAAAGCTGCAGATCCACGCCGTACCGGGCGCTGTCGTGGACGGTGACCGGCTGGTGCGCCAGGAGGACGACGGCGCGGGCGGTATCGCGTCCGCCGAGGGCCCGGGCGTAGTCCGGTCCGGCGTGCTCCCTCTCCCCCGCCAGGTCATTGATCCCGGCGAGATCGAAACCGGGGAGTTCGATGCGCGCATTTTCCAGCGGGGTAATACCCAATTCCTCTACGTAATCGACCCATTGGGCCGCTCCCGAGTAATACTCGTGATTTCCGGTGACGAAGTACGACCCGTACCGGGATTCCAGCGCGCGCAGCGGCTCGGCGGCCGGGCCGAGGTCGGGGACGCTGCCGTCCACCAGATCGCCGACGATGGCCACCAGATCGGCGCCGGTCCGGTTGACGGTCTCGACGACGCGCCGGGTGTGGGTGCGGCCGAGGACCGGGCTCAGATGGACATCGCTGACGAGGGCGATACGGAAGCCGTGCGCGGCGCGCGGCAGTTTGGCCAGGGGAACGGTGACCCGCTTCAGGCGCGGGCCGCGCAGGGCCGTCGCGGTGCCGTAGCCGACGGTGGCCGCGGAGGCGAGGGTGGCGCCGGACGCGACCGCCCGCGCGACGAAGACCCGGCGGGACGGGGCGGGGAGCGGCGACGGGGCGGGTGACGGCGACTGGGCGGGGGGTGACGCCGGGGCGGGGAGCGGCAGCGGGGCGGGCGACGCGGTCCGCGCCGGGATCACCCGCAGCCACACCACCCGTACCACCTCCCCCACCAGCAGGGCGAGCACGAGATAGAGCACCAGCGCCAGCCACAGATACCCGGGCCAGGCCAGCACCTGCTGAAGCACGAACGGCGCGCCGAGCCGCTCGGCCAGCAGCGCCGCGAGCACGAGGACCGGAAGAACGAAGGCCGCGACCGCACCCGTACGGCGGACCCGGCCGCCTGCCCTGGTGGTGTCGCGGATCAGCCGGCACCACAGATACCGGTGCACCGCGAAGAACAGCCCGAGCACCGCGACCACGATCAAGGCGAAGATCACGCCGACTCCCGGATGCTCGAGCGTCCGCCGGCCGGCACGCTGTGGCGCCCCACGGTAAGGGAGCCGGCCGGCCTGGAAGCGTCCGACGGTCCTGCCAGGTGTGGAGCCACGACGCAGCGCCGAACGCACCGCCGGAGACATCGTATGGACCCACCCCACGCAACTACCGCAACGGACACTGGTACTGCGGACGCACCCGATGCGGGCTGCAGGCGATCAGATTGAGCGAGAGAAAACGATCACCGCTCACCCACCAACCACCGACCCGGTCCTCACCCGCCGACAGAATCCGTACGGTCTCCACGTACTGCCCGCTCCCCTCACACCGTTCGGCCGAAGGAACCACCACGTACGACGAGCCGGCAAACAATTCCGCGTATTCCACCAACCGGCCGCAGTACCACCCGGCCCCCTCCGCCGGCTCGTAGAACGTCCCCTCGATCCGCGAAGCCGGCTTCAGCAACCAGTCCGCGCACTCCAGAGGCATCACCTGCGCGGACCGGAACTCCGGGTGCCCCGGCCGCCGATGAGCATCACCCGGCTTGACCAGGACGTCACCGTGACCGAGCCAGACGTAGGCGTGGTGGTGGTGTCGCGCCATTTCACTCCCTCATGGGTAAAGACGGCCCGCACCCCTGGCAGAGACACGGACCGCCCGATTCACGGGTGACCGACTACCGCTGCCAGCCGGTCAACGACGCCCGCAGCCCTGCCCGTCTCCGCACCCGCCATTGGGGTTGCCGTCCTGGCCGTCGTCCTCATCCCCGCCGTCCTTGACCGGGTCGAGGCGGTATCGCATGGTGATCTCCTCGGTGCTGTGTCGGCGCACGGCCGGTCCGCGCGTCGTCGTGCACATACGAGGGCCCCTTGTGGGCCCACCCGCTCCGGCCGTGTCCTGCCAGGGAATGACGGCCGGGGCGGGAGTCTTCACGGCTATCGCGAGCCGACGTGCCGGTTCACGACCCGTTCGCGTGCGCTCTCTGATGGCGACAGATCAGCACGTTGAAGTCGGTCACCCTGCTGAGATCCCGCTCCGCCGCAGCATGTTCCCGGCCGCACTCCAGGTCTTTGCACTCACGACACCCCTCTGTCTTGGCGGCGTTCGGGGGTACGGGAGTGGTCATGCGGCGCCTCCGATGAGGTGGACCGGCCTAGACGTGCGGCCTGAGTCGGACGTTAGGGGTCGAGGCGGGCAGCCCACTACGCAATGTTCTTCAATGTTCTCGACATATGGCTGGATGTTCTTGTTTGTTCTCACAAGAGAGCCTCAACCCTGTGGTCCCGGTCCCCACAACCCGTGATGCTGGACGAACACCACCTCCGCACCGAGGGAGACAAACGGGGCTCGACGACTGCGTTTCACGGGCACAGACAGCAAGAACGGGGGCTGTCCCGCACTGCACGAAGATCTGGACACGGGTGAGATCGTCGTGCAGGGAGCACCGCTCACCGACACCGCAGACCTCAATCGGCTCCAGCACTTCAGTCCGGGGGAATCAGCTGTCGTTGTTCCTCGCGAACTGCTCGTGAACTGGGGGCCGAAGGAGATGGATCGCGTGCCTGAACTAATCGATCCGGATGAATTCCTCAAGCTCTTCGACGAGTTTGAGCATTCGGCATGACATCTCGAAACCCGCCGCGGCTACGCCTCCGACCGGGAGGACGAGAGCTACCAGGAATTCCTCGACACAGGCACCGTGGCATGGGACCTGGATAGCGCATGGTGCACGAACATGCTCGCGCAGACTGCGGACGGTAAGCAGGTCGGCCGGGTACGCATCGTCGACGATCCCCCAACCAGCGGTCAGCTCTTCCTCCTTGGCTACGCGAGGTGCAACGCAGCTACGGGCGAGGACGTGCGTAACCTGTGGCGCGCCGACGCAGACCGGCTCCACCTGCCCGCCGAAGACTTCTGGATCTTTGACTCCCGGCTGGTAGCCCTGCTGAAGTTCGATGACGCCGACATTCTTCTGAATGTCGAGTTGATCACCGAACCAGCTGAAGTCGTCCGGTACTGCCAGGTGCGTGACGCCGCATGGCATCACGCTATCCCGTACGAGACGTTCGCGGCGGAGGTGTCTGCCGCAGAGTAGTGAGTGTGAACCGGTGAGCACCGACTATCAGCAGGCCCGGATCGCCCTTGGGAAGAGACTTCGCGAATTGCGAGAATCCGGCCCTATGGGCAAGCTCACCGGTCCACAGCTGGCCGGTCGCCTCGGCTGCACCCACTCCAAGATTTACAAGCTGGAGAACGGAAATCAGACAGCCACGGCCGACGACTTGCGTGCGTGGGCAGAGGCGACCGGCCACCCCGAGGCAACAGCCGAACTACTCGCTCGCCTGGCGGGTTTCGAATCCCACATCCGGTCATGGCGCAGACAACTGGCTTCCGGGCACCTTCCGGTGCAGCAGACATGGAATGCAGAAGTCGCACGGTCCAAGGTCATTTACATATGGGAGGAGGCCGTCGTCGCAGGCATGCTGCAGACCGCTGACTATGCGCGCCACGTATTCATCCATTACGCGGAGTTCCAGCAGACCAAGCCAGATGCAGACGAAGCGGCACGCGCAAGGCTGAAGCGACAGGAATGGCTTTACGAATCCGGAAAGAAGCTCCATGTGCTCATGTGGGAAGCGGCCCTTCATGCCCGGCTCTGCCCGCCCTCGGTGCTCGCTGCCCAGCTCGACCGGCTCGCCGGGGTAATCGGCATGGACACCGTCTCGCTGGGCATCGTCCCCCTCAATGCATCGCTGAAGCTGGCGCCTGCCAACGGCTTCTGCATCCTCGATGACCGGCTGGCGATCACCGAGGGCTGGCATGCCGAGCTATGGCTGGACGACGCACACAACATCGCCACGTACATGAAGGTCTGGAACACGCTCCGGGAGTCCGCCGTCTACGGCACCGAAGCGCAGAACGTGATCAACAGGGCCAGAAGGTCGCTCTGTTCCGAATGACGCACCTACCGTATGCACAGGGATGTACACATGAGGCAGCGCAATGAACTGCAGACCTCCGACCTGGAAACGCAGTCACCGAACACCGGACCGACGTACACCGAATGGCGACACCAAGTTCGCAACGGACTGAAACCACTCCAGAAAGCTCTGGTCCCGCTATTCCGCGAGACCCAGCTGTTCCGCGTCTACTCCTCCACCCTCGTACCCGGTCTGCTGCAGACCGAGGGCTACGCGTCCGCGGTACTGAAAGTGGTAGCCGACTTTCGTGAACTTCCCTACGACGACAGTGCGGAGGCCGCGCGAGCGCGGGTCGAGCGCTCCCAGGTCGTCCATGAACCAGGTCGCCAATTCGTGCTGCTCATCGAGGAATCAGTGCTGTACCACCAGATCGGGGATACAGACACGATGGCCGCCCAGTTGAGCTACCTGCTCACGGTCGGCGACCTGCCGTCCGTATCGCTCGGGATCATCCCGGCAGCTACGCCCGAGCGGGCGCAGTGGCCGCGCGAGACATTCCACATGTACGACGACAAGCTCGCGTCGATAGAGCTGGTGTCAGCAAGCGTGAACGTCAATCAACCGTCCGAGATCGCCCTGTACCTCAAGACATTCGAGCAACTGAGCAGCATGGCTTTGTACGGCGCGGAGGCACGGGCGCTGACGCTGAAGGCGCTGGAGGCGCTGCGCTGAGCCGGCGGCGTAAGGCTGCGCGTCCTGGAACGGCCAAGCTTCCGCTGGGAACCGCTGTAGCTGGACTTGTAGAACTCGAATGCGGTCACCGGTTCTCCTTGATCAGGCTGGACAGCCGGGCGCGAGTGTCCTGGGGAGACAGCGCCTTCCTGCGAACGCTATCGAACAGCCCACGGTGCCGGTTTGCATCCTCCTCGCTCTCCAGCCACAACCTGGAGCCAGCGGTTTCGACGTAGATCACATCCAGCGAGGCAGGTTCCTCGAACCCCACAATCACAAACGGTCCGCTCATCGACGCATGCGCCGCGGCCTCGAACGGCCACACCTGGAGCTTGACGTTCGACATGGTGGATGCCTCAAGCAGTCGTTCCAGTTGCGCCTGCATCACCGTCGATCCACCAACCTGCTGCCGTAGTACGGCCTCAGACAGCACCGCCCAGAGTTCCAGGGGCTCGTCACCGATCAGCCTGGCCTGTCTGCCGATCCGTGCCGCCACGAACTGATCGACTTCGTCCGGGTCCTCCCATACATCATCCGCTACGGCTACCGCACGGGCGTACTCGGGCGTCTGCAGCAGGCCAGGGACCAACTGGTTCTGGAACGTCCGAATCCTGGATGCCCCGGCCTCAAGCTGGATGTACTCCAGCAGGTCACCGAGGTCTGTGTACTCCTCCCACCAGCCCCAGGCCCGTCGTCTTTCTGTCAATGGTCGGCCATACGGAAGTGCCGTGCACTCACCGAGGCGATCAGGCGGAGGGCTTTGGCTCGCCCTCGTTCACGGCGGGTAGAGCAGCACCTGGGCCGGCTGTGAAAGCTCAGTCCATACGCCCCTCGGTCACACGTACGTGATTCCGCATCGTTGCTGTTCTCGCCGTTGCCGTGATCTGCCGTCGTCTTCCCCGGCCGCCCGCTGCTCCAACGCGGGCGGCCGCGGCCGTTTCGCGGGGTCGGCACGGTGGCGGGGGTGGGTGGCGGGCTGCGCCGACCGCAGCCGCCTCCTGCCGAGCGGGACACGCCCCGTCAGGCCGTACGCCTATGGCCGCGCCGGCCACCGCTGCCGCTCCGCATCCAACCACCCGGTACGACCGGAGAGTTGGTGCACCACACGGCCGCGGCGCCTGCATAATGACGTGCCATGACGAGGTTCGACGGGGCCCTGATCGAGTTCTGCCAGGAGCAGTGGAGCGGGGACGGCACGAACGGTCTCGCCCTCACGGTCCGGGGGCGGACCGCCGAAGGGCGATTGCTCGCCGGGGCCGACGCGCAGTGCTCGCTGGCCGGTCTCGAGGACATCGACCTGCTGGTGGAGAACTGCGGCTGCCCGTTCGTCAGCGAGGACGGCATGCAGGACGCGGAGGACCTGCTGGCCACGGCGTTCCCGGGTGCCGACGTCCGCGTCTACGAGACGGACGAGGAACCCGGGCCGCCGCCCGGCGCGACGCGCGCGTCCCCCCTCTGGGAGTACGAGGTCACCTGGGAGACGTGCGAGAGCTGCTCGGAAGTGTGACCCCGGTCACTCGTCCGTTGCCGACGGCGATTCGGCTCGCGCCGCCTCCCGCCGCAAGGCACGCACTCCGCGGAACCCGATGATGCCGATCGCCGTCCCCAAGAGAAAGGACGTCACGGCAAGCACCAGGTGCACCCAGAAGTAGGCGGTCGGGTCGCCTGCGTCGTTGAAGGCCAGGCCGCTGGCGTCCTTGATCAAATTCTTGACGAAGGTGAACCATATGCACCAGCTCCACGCCCCGAAGGCGAGCAGGAACCAGGACACAGGGCGTGAGAGCTTCATGAGCACCAGTATGGGCGGGGGCTCCATCCGGCGGTCGGGTGGGGCACTCTTCCGTGGGGTGATGTCCGGGGCGGGCGACGGGCCGGGTACGTTCTGCGACGTGCCGACGATCTTCGCTGACCCCACGGCTTCCGTCCCTTCGACCACCCCCGGCAGCACCGGAGCCCGGCGCCGCCCCGTGCGCGCCGCGGCCGTGCTGGCCACCGCCACGCTGCTGGCGTCCCCGCTGCTGGCCGGCACCGCGTACGCCGAGCCGCAGGACGGCAAGGAGCCCAAGGCTCCGGCGCCGCCCGCCAAGATGTCCCGGACCGGCGGCGACCGGCTGGGGCTGCCCGGCGTCCAGGTGGGCAGCCTGGCGCCCGGGGCGCCGAAGCTGCCGGGGCCGGACGCGCTCACCGCCCGGTCGTGGATCATCTCGGACGCCGCGTCCGGCCAGGTGCTGGCCGCCAAGAATCCGCACTGGCGGCTCGCGCCCGCCAGCACGCTGAAGATGCTGTTCGCCGACACCGTGCTGCCGAAGTTCCCCAAGGACGAGAAGCGCAAGGTCAGGGCCGCCGACCTCGAGGGGATGGGCATCGGCAGCAGCCTCGTGGGGATAAAGGAGAACCTGACCTACAGCGTGCACGACCTGTGGCTCGGGGTGTTCCTGCGGTCCGGCAACGACGCGGTGCATGCGCTGTCGGCGATGAACGGCGGCACGGCGGCCACCGTCGCCGAGATGCAGAAGCGCGCGAAGGAGCTGAACGCCACCGATACGCATGTCGTCACGCCCGACGGCTATGACGCGCCGGGTCAGGTGTCCAGCGCGTACGACCTGACCCTGTTCGCCCGCGCCGGGCTGAAGAACGCCGACTTCCGCGAGTACTGCTCGACGGCGAGCGCGCAATTTCCGGGCGAGGCGGCAAAGAACGGAAAACGCAAGACGTTCGGGATCCAGAACACCAACCGGCTGCTCAGCGGCGACTACGACATCAAGCCGTATCCGGGCATCGCGGGGGTGAAGAACGGTTCCACCACGAATGCCGGGTCGACGTTCACCGGCGTCGCCGTGCGCGGTGGCCGCACGCTGCTGGTCACGGTCATGAACCCGCAGAAGAAGGAGCACAACGAGGCGTACCGGGAGGCCGCCCGGCTCCTCGACTGGGGCTTCCAGGCCGCCGGGAAGGTGGAGCCGGTCGGCCGGCTCGTCGGGCCCAAGGACGAGGAGGACCGCGCGGAGCACGCCAAGGCGCAGGGCGCGGCCGGCAAGAACGGGCAGGGAGGCCGGGCGGCCGGGTCCGCGGGCGATTCCGGGGGCGTCCTGACCGGGGTCGGGATCGCCGGGGGCGTGCTCCTGGTGCTGGGGCTGGGCGCGATGGTGCTGCGCCGCCGGCGGGGCCGCTCGTGAGGTAGCGGCGCTCAGGTACGGGGGCGGGGCCCGGCGGCATCCGGCTCCGCCCCCGCCACCGTCTCCTGCTCCGGCTCCGCGCCCTGCGTGGCCGTCCACGCCGCGCAGAACACCAGCAGCTTCGCCGTGAAATTGATCCACAGCAGCAGCGCGACCGGGGTGCCGAAGGCCCCGTACATGCTGCGTGCGGCGACACCCCGGAGATAGCCGCTGAGCAGCAGCTTCAGCACTTCGAAGCCGATCGCGCCGATGAGGCTCGCGACCACGACGGCGCGGCGCGGCGGACGGGCGCCGGGCAGCTTGGTCAGGACGTACACCAGCAGCAGGAAGTCGGCGAGCACGGCGATGCAGAAGCCGGCGACGGAGAGCAGTACGGCGCCGATGCCGCCCTCCGGCAGGCCGATCGCGTCGGCGGCCTTGCCCACCGCGGCGGCCGCGAAGGTCGAGCAGGCGACGGAGAGCAGCGCCACGCCGCCGAGGCCGAGCAGCAGTGCGCCGTCGCGGAGCTTGCCGACGAAGAAGTTGACGTCCTCGTCGGCCTTCTCCCACACCGCGCGCAGACAGTCGCGCAGCGCCTCGACCCAGCCGATGCCGGTGAGGAGCAGCAGCGCGCCGGCGATCAGACCGACCGTGGCGGCGTTGTTGACCAGGCCGGCCAGATCGAGCTGTGCGGCGATGCCGGGGACCTGCTCGGCGAGCTTGCTCTCCAGCTGATGCAGCTGGCTGTCGTTCAGCACGGCGGCACCGATCGCGGCGACGACGGTGAGCAGCGGGAACAGCGCGATGAAGCTGGTGAAGGTGATCGCGGCGGCGAGCCTGGTCCAGTGCACTTGCAGCATGCGCGTCCATGCGCGCCAGAGATGAGTGGCCGTCAGCCAGGCCACGGCCGGCCGGATCGCCGGTCCGATCACCGGCAGCCGGGTCAGCCAGTCCATGGGTCCGTCCCCCTCTGCGCCGCGTCCGCCCGGGTGTCCGGGTCACCCGGAACCCTGGGGTCTGTCCGATGGGTCAGACCCTAGCCTCCGGTCGGCCGGGGGCTCCGTAGCGCTGCCATGGCGTCCCGCTGCCGGGGGCTACGGGCGGGGGCGGCGCTACGAGGCGGGGGCCGACGGCCGGGAGAGGTCCGCCTGCCGCGGGACCCCGGCCGGCCGCGGCCCGAACGGGTACTCCCGCTCCAGCCGCCACACCGCGTCCGCGCCCTGCTGGTAGAGCGCGAAGCCGCCGATCGTCCAGGTGGCGCAGAAGTCCTTCAGATCGGCCTGGGCGCGGTCCATCGCCTCCTCGGCGATGCCGTGCGCGACCGTGACATGCGGATGGTAGGGAAAGGCCAGCTCGCGGGCGCAGGGGCCGGAGGCGGCACGGACCCGGGCCTGGAGGGCGGCGCAGCCGGCCTCGCCCTCGGCGACCTTCACATAGACCACCGGGGAGAGCGGGCGGAAGGTGCCGGTCCCCTCCAGGCGGAGCGGAAAGGGGCGGAAGGAGGCGGCGACCTCGGCGAGGTGGTCCTCGACGGCGGGCAGGTCCTCGGCGCCGACCTCCGTCGGGGGCAGGAGGGTGATGTGGGTGGGAATGCCGTGTGCGGCGGGATCCCCGAAGCCCGCGCGCTTCCCCTGGAGGAAGCTTCCGTAAGGCTCCGGGACCGCGATCGAAACGCCCAGTGTTACGGGCCCCACGGCGATCTCCCTCCTGAAGTCCAAAAGCGGCGAGTCCAACGGCCGGTTATCAGTGTGCCGGGTGCATGCCCCCGGCGCGGTGTGTCCTCGGTCCCTTTACCGGAGGACACAAATGTCCGCGGGCCGGGGACCGGCCCCCCGGCCCGCCCGCGAGGCCGGCCGGGGCCGAACCCCGGCCGCCTTCGCGGGCCGTCCGCTCAGTGCTTGGCCGGCAGGAATCCGAGCCGGTCATACGTGGTGGCGAGGGTTTCCGCCGCCACCGCGCGGGCCTTTTCGGCGCCCTTGGCCAGGACGGCGTCCAGCGTCTCGGGGTCGTCCAGATACGCCTGCGTACGGTCCCGGAACGGTGTGACGAAATCGACCATCACCTGGGCGAGATCCGTCTTGAGCGCGCCGTACATCTTGCCCTCGTACTGCCGCTCCAGATCCGGGACCGAGGTGCCGGTGAGGGTGGCGTAGATGGTCAGGAGGTTGGAGACGCCCGGCTTGTTCTCCGCGTCGAAGCGGATCTCCGTCCCGGTGTCCGTCACCGCGCTCTTGATCTTCTTGGCGGTCGCCTTGGGCTCGTCCAGGAGGTTGATCAGACCCTTGGGGGAGGACGCCGACTTGCTCATCTTGATCGACGGGTCCTGCAGGTCGTAGATCTTCGCCGTCTCCTTGAGGATGTACGGCGCCGGGAGCGTGTAGGTCTCGCCGTAGCGGCCGTTGAAACGCTCGGCGATGTCGCGGGTGAGCTCGATGTGCTGGCGCTGGTCCTCACCGACGGGCACCGCGTCGGCCTGGTACAGGAGGATGTCGGCGACCTGCAGGATCGGGTACGTGAAGAGGCCGACCGTCGTACGGTCCGCGCCCTGCTTCGCCGACTTGTCCTTGAACTGGGTCATCCGGGAGGCCTCGCCGAAGCCGGTGACGCAGTTCATGACCCAGGCGAGCTGGGCGTGCTCGGGCACATGACTCTGCACGAAGAGCGTGCAGCGCTCCGGGTCGAGCCCGGCGGCCAGCAGCTGGGCAGCGGCGATCCGGGTGTTCTGCCGCAGCTCCGCGGGGTCCTGCGGAACGGTGATCGCATGCAGGTCGACGACCATGTAGAAGGCGTCGTGGGACTCCTGCAGCGCCACCCACTGGCGGACGGCGCCGAGGTAGTTGCCGAGGTGGAAGGAGCCGGCGGTGGGCTGAATGCCGGAGAGCACACGCGGACGATCGAGAGCCATGGCATTGATTGTCTCAGGTCCGCGGGTGCTCCCCGGCGCGTGGTCGGCCGACCCGCGGCCGGCCGCCCCCAGCCGGTCGTCAGGCCGTCGCGAGCCCCGGCGCCGGATAGTGGGCCATCAGCTCCGCGACCTCCCCCCGGACCGCCGCCAGGGCCGCCTCGTCGTCCGCCTTCGCGGCCGTCACGCCCCGCTCGATCCACTCCGCGACCTGCGGCATCAGATCCGTACCCAGCCCCCGCGAGGTGAGCGACGGGGTACCGATCCGGATGCCCGACGGGTCGAAGGGCTTGCGGGGGTCGAACGGGACGGTGTTGTAGTTGACGACGATCCCGGCCCGGTCGAGCGCCTTGGCGGCGACCTTGCCCGGCACGTCCTTGCCGGTCAGGTCGATCAGCACCAGGTGGTTGTCGGTACCGCCGGAGACCAGGTCGAAGCCGCGCGCCAGCAGCGCCTCGGCGAGGGCCTTGGCGTTGGCGACGACGGCGTGCGCGTAGTCCCGGAAGGCGGGCGCGGCGGCCTCGTGCAGGGCGACCGCGATGGCGGCGGTGGTGTGGTTGTGCGGGCCGCCCTGGAGGCCGGGGAAGACAGCCTTGTCGAGGGCCTTGGCGTGCGTGGCGCGGGACATCAGCATCGCGCCGCGCGGGCCGCGCAGGGTCTTGTGGGTGGTGGTGGAGATGACGTCGGCGTGCGGTACGGGGGACGGGTGGGCACCGCCCGCGATCAGCCCGGCGATATGCGCGATGTCCGCGACGAGGACCGCATCCACCTCGCGGGCGATCTCCCCGAAGGCGGCGAAGTCGATGGTGCGCGGCACGGCCGTACCGCCACAGAAAATGATCTTCGGGCGTTCCTTGCGGGCCAGGTCGCGGACCTGGTCGAAGTCGATCAGTCCGGTGTCCGCGTGCACGCCGTACTGCACGCCGTGGAACCACGTCCCGGTCGCCGAGACGCCCCAGCCGTGGGTGAGGTGGCCGCCCATCGGCAGCGACATGCCGAGCACCGTGTCGCCGGGCCGGGCGAAGGCGAGGTACGCGGCGAGGTTGGCGGGCGAGCCGGAGTACGGCTGGACGTTGGCGTGCTCGACGCCGAAGACGGCCTTGGCGCGCTCGACGGCCAGGGTCTCGACGCGGTCGATGTTCTGCTGGCCTTCGTAGTAGCGACGGCCCGCGTATCCCTCGCTGTACTTGTTCTGCAGGACGGTGCCGGTGGCCTCGAGCACCGCGGCCGATACGTAGTTCTCGCTGGGGATCAGCCGCAGGGTGTCGGCCTGGAGCCGTTCCTCGGCGCCGACCAGGTCGGCCAGTTCAGGGTCGGCAGCACTCAGCGCGGGGTGGGAAAGGGGCAGCGGCATGAGGTTCTCCTCCGGGGCGTGCGATCGGTCGGTCCGGTCGTGGTCCCGGGTGCCCAGGCGGGGCGACACCTCGTGAGGGGCCGCCGCGGCGGCCCGCCCACCGCTCCCTCGGGGTCGCTTCCCCGTACGCCAGTCGCGGTGTGCACCGCCCAGCCTATCGAGAGTGACACTGGAAAGGGGCGCCGGGTGCATCCGATGCACCGCCGTCCCCGCACCGAACGGAGCCCCCGGTGACGTCCACCGAAACGGCGCGCGCCATAGCCGCCGCCGATGCCCACAGCGCGCACAACTACCACCCGCTGCCGGTCGTGGTGGCCACCGCCGAGGGTGCCTGGATGACGGATGTGGAGGGCCGACGCTATCTGGATCTGCTCGCCGGGTACTCGGCGCTGAACTTCGGCCATGCCAACCGCCGGCTGCTGGATGCGGCCGCCGCCCAGCTGGAGCGGGTCACCCTGACCTCGCGCGCGTTCCACCACGACCGTTTTGCGGACTTCTGCACCCGGCTGGCCGAGCTGTGCGGCATGGAACTCGTCCTGCCGATGAACACCGGCGCCGAGGCGATCGAGACGGCGGTGAAGACGGCCCGTAAGTGGGGCTACCAGGTCAAGGGTGTTCCGGACGGCCGGGCGAAGATCATCGTGGCGGACAACAACTTCCACGGCCGGACGACGACCATCGTCTCCTTCTCCACCGACGCCGAGGCCCGCGCCGGCTTCGGCCCGTACACCCCCGGCTTCGAGATCGTTCCGTACGGCGACCTGGCCGCGATGGAGGCGGCCGTCGACGCCGACACGGTGGCCGTCCTCCTGGAGCCGATCCAGGGCGAGGCGGGCGTGCTGGTGCCGCCGCCGGGCTATCTGGCGGGCGTACGGGAGCTGACGCGCGCCCGGAAGGTGCTGTTCATCGCCGACGAGATCCAGTCCGGGCTGGGCCGCACGGGCCGGACCTTCGCCTGCGAGCACGAGGGCGTGGTCCCGGACATGTACGTGCTCGGCAAGGCGCTGGGCGGCGGCGTGGTGCCGGTGTCCGCCGTCGTGTCCTCGCGCGAGGTGCTGGGCGTCTTCGCACCCGGCGAGCACGGTTCCACCTTCGGCGGGAACCCGCTCGCCTGCGCGGTGGCGCTGGAGGTCATCGCGATGCTGCGGACCGGTGAATTCCAGGCGCGGGCAACGGAGTTGGGCGAGCATCTGCACGCCGAACTGGCGCCGCTGGCGGGCGGCGGCGCGGTGGACGCGGTGCGCGGCCGCGGACTGTGGGCCGGGGTGGACATCAACCCGTCGCGCGGCACCGGGCGGGAGGTCGCCGAGCGGCTGATGGCGCGCGGGGTGCTGGTCAAGGACACCCACGGGGCCACGATACGGATAGCCCCGCCGCTGACGATCAGCAAGGAGGACCTGGACTGGGGGCTCGACCAGCTGCGGGGCGTCCTGGGTGCGTAGCCGGGCGGCGGCGCGCCGCGACAGGCCGGGCGGCGCGCCCCGATCGGACGGCGCGCCTTTGATCGGGCGGCGCGCCTCAGAGGATCACATGCGGCAGGAACCGCGCGTACTCGTCCGTCACCGGCCCCGCCGACTCCCGGATCCCCAGCCCCGCCGCCTCGCCCTCGACCACCCAGGCCCCGAGCACCACCCGGTTGCCGTCGAAGTCCGGCAGCGGCGCCAGCTCCTGGTAACAGCAGGGGTCGTCGGGCGCACGCAGCACCGGCTCCGCACCCGGCTGGTGCAGGGTGACCCCCGCCCCCTCCCGCCCCAGCAGCGGCTTGGCCGCATAACCCTTCGTACGCGCCAGCTCCCGCGGCCCGTCCAGGTAGGCGGGCAGCAGATTCGGATGCCCGGGGAACAGCTCCCAGAGCACCGCCAGCAGCGCCTTGTTGGACAGCAGCATCTTCCAGGCCGGCTCGATCCAGAGGGTGGAGCCGGTGCCGCCGCCGTTGTCGAGGGTGTCCTGGACGTACGGGCCGAAGTCGTCGGTGGCCAGCCACTCCCACGGGTAGAGCTTGAAACAGGCCCGGATGAACCGCAGCCGCTGATCGACGAAGCGGCCCGAGAGCCGGTCCCAGCCGATCTCCTCCATGGGGATCGCGACGGTCTCCAGTCCGGCCTGCTGCGCCGTCTCCTCCAGATAGGCGACGGTCATCAGGTCCTCGCCGAGCTCATCGTCCGCCGAGTGCGCGAAGTGCAGCGGGGCGCCCGGCGGCAGCAGGGACGCCTGCCGCTTCCAGGCCGCCACCAGCCGCTCGTGCAGCGAGTTCCACTGGTCGGCGCCGGGGAACCGCTCCTCCATCCAGAACCACTGCGGACTCGCGGCCTCCACCAGCGACGTCGGTGTGTCGGCGTTGTACTCCAGCATCTTGGCCGGCCCGCTGCCGTCGTAGTGCAGATCGAACCGCCCGTACACGGAGGGGAGTTCCTCACGCCGCCGCCACGACTCGGCGACGAGCGAGGCCAGCCGCGGATCCTCGATCCCCAGATCCGCGAAGCGCCCCTCCTTCACGATGTGCGCGGCGGCGGCCAGACACATCCCGTGCAGTTCCTCGACGACCCCCTCCAGCGCCTCGACCTCGGGGAGGGTGAAGGAGTAGTACGCGCTCTCGTCCCAGTACGGGCGCAGCGAGTCGTCGGGATAGCGGGTGAGGGGATAGACCAGCCCCTGCGCCTCGACGGTCTCCTGCCACCCCGGCCGGGGTTCAATGGTGTGACGCTTCATGGCGGTGCCTGTCCCCGTGCCCGTACCTGTGTCCGTACCTGTGTCGGCTCAGCCGCCGTAGCGGCCGTGGGAGTGCGAGCCGGAGCCCGAGCAGCCGAAGCCGCCGCGGTTGACGGCCGTGCTCCTGCTGAACGTCCCGTCGTCGGCATACCGGCTGCTCGACTTGTCCGCCCCGTAGTACCACTGGGCGTCCACGGACTGCTTCCGCTTCCCGTACCCGCCGCTGGCACTGCCGGTGCTGCCGCTGCTGCTCGTCCCGCCGCCGGAGCAGTTCTGGGCACCGACGACGCGGTAACCGTTGACCGCGTCATAACTGTTGCGGTCCACACAGCGCTTGTCGGGCTCCGAGCCGCAGGAGGTCAGGGCGGCGGCCAGCGCCCCCATACTCCCCAGGATCACCGTGCTCGACCTCAGTCGCCGATGTGCCTTCTCCGCCATGCCGTACCTTCCCCCGTCACCGTCAACTCGAGGAGCCAGCGTAGAGGGCGGCCCCCACCCGCCGGGAACGGCCCTCCCCCGGTTCCCGACTCCTCCCCCTACAGTCGGTTCATGCTGCTCGGGATGATCTGCGCGTCGGCTTCCGCTGTGTGCTTCGGTACGGCCTCCGTCTTCCAGGCCGTAGCGGCCCGGACCACCGCGCCCGGCTCCGCGTCGGGCGTGGACCCCCGCCTGCTGCTGCGGGTGCTGGGGCAGTGGCGCTATCTGCTCGGCCTCGCCCTGGACGGCGTCGGCTTCGCACTGGAGCTGGTGGCGCTGCGGACACTGCCGATCTACGCGGTCGGGGCGGCGCTCGCGGCCACCCTCGCGGTGACGGCGGTGGTCGCGGCGCCGGTGCTGCACACCCGGCTCAGCCGCGCCGAATGGGGTGCGGTGGGGGTGGTCTGCGGCGGGCTGGCGCTGCTGGGACTGTCCTCCGGCGCGGAGGGGCACGCCGCCGGCCCGCCGGGACTCCCTGTCACGGTCCTGGTCTTCGCGCTGGCGGTGCTCGCCTCGGGCGCGGCGGCCGGCCGGCTCCCGGACCGCGCCCGTGCGGCGGTGCTGGGGCTGGGCGCGGGGTGCGGTTTCGGGGTGGTGGAGGTCGCCGTACGCCTGGTCGACGACTTCGCGCCGTCCGCCCTGCTCACCAACCCCGCCGTCTACGCCCTGCTGATCGGGGGCGGCGCCGCCTTCCTCCTGCTGACCTCCGCCTTCCAGCGCGGCTCGGTGACCACCGCCACCGCCGCCATGGTGATCGGCGAAACCGTCGGCCCCGCCCTGGCCGGCGTCCTCTGGCTGGGCGACCGCCCCCGCGAGGGCCTGGCACCTCTGGCGGTGCTCGGCTTCGCCCTGGCGGTGACGGGCGCCCTGGCCCTGGCCCGCTTCGGCGAGGCCCCGGCCCAGGACCAGGCCCGTAACACCGCACCGCGCCCTATGGTGACCACGCCAGGCACCCACTCCCCCAACCACCCTCCGAAGGACCGGACATGACCGCACACCACTCCCCTCCGTACTCCCCTCCGATACGGGAGCAGCTCCCCGGCGACGACCTGACCCTGCGTCACCCAGTGGCATCCGACCACCCACGCCTCCAGCTCGCCCTGGCCGACTGGTGGGACGGCCAGGGCGGCGAGGCGGGCGCCCTCCAGCGCCAACTGCTGGTCCCCCGCCTGTTCCTCCAGCACTTCGCCGACACCAGCTACCTCGTGGAGCGACAGGAGGAAACCGGAGCCGTCACCCTCCAGGCATTCCTCATCGGCTTCCTCTCCCAGACGGACCCCGGGACCGCCTACATCCACTTCGTCGGCGTCCACCCGTCCGCCCAGCGCAGCGGCCTGGGCAGCGCCCTCTACCACCGCTTCTTCGACCTGGCCCGCGACCGCGGCTGCACCCAGGTCCGCTGCATCACCAGCCCGACGAACCACCACTCGATCGCGTACCACACCCGGATGGGCTTCCGCCTGGAGCCGGGCGACCACAGCGAGAACGGGGTCCCGGTGCACCGGGATTACGACGGGGCGGGGCTGGACCGGGTGTCGTTTGTGCGGGAGGTCTGAGCGGGGCGCGACATGGCACCGGGTCGTGCCTTGCGGCTTGGCAGGCGCGGTGGTTGGCGGCGTTGATGCGGTTGCCGCACACGCCGTGCGGTTCGGGAATCCGAGGGCCTTCCCGCGGTGTTCGCCTAACAGTCAGCCCCTCTTACACCCCTGCTTCGTCCAGGAGACCTCGCCCATGTCACAGCTGGGGATCGATGCCATCGTGTTCGACGTGCTCGGCACGCTCGTCGACGAACCCGCCGGTATCCGCAACGGCATTCGTGAACTCGACCCGTCTCTCGACGATCCCAGGGTCGAGCAGTTTTTGGCGCTGTGGCAGCAGCACATCGACCGCGAGCAACGTCGCGTCCTCGACGGCGTGCGGCCCTACGTCACCACCGACCTGCTCGATCTGGAAGCCGCCCGGCTCGTCGCCGACGCCGCCGGAGCGGACGACCCGACCGCCGTGGCGGCGCTGGCCTTGTCAGGCCGCAGACTCCCGCCGTGGCCCGACACCGTGGCAGGGCTCGCCCGACTCGCGGAGCGGTTCCCGCTGATCGGGCTCTCCAACGCGAGCCGGACGGCACTGCTGGGACTCAACGCCCACGCCGGACTGCGCTGGCACCAGGCCCTGTCCGCCGAAGACGCCCGGACCTACAAGCCGGACCCGGCGGTCTACCAGCTGGCCGTCACCGTCTCCGGACGACCGCCGGAGCGGCTTCTGATGGTCGCCGCCCACGCCTGGGACCTGCGCGGAGCACAGGGTCTCGGCCTGCGCACCGCCTACGTCGCCCGCCCCGTCGGCGACCCGCCCACCTCCTCGGACCGGTTCGACCTGTACGCCGACGACCTGGCAGGCCTGGCCGACCAACTCGACCAGGCCTAGGCATGAAGCGGCCCCCGTCGCCATGGTCGGCGAACGGGGCCGGTGGTGCGACTACTGAGCCGCAGGTCGGCTTGTCTCACGTACACAGTCCAGGCAGACCCACCCTGCGCGTGCTACGAGCCGGGTGCGCTCACTGGGATGCTTGCCGCACCAGGACGAGGCGGGGGCACGGTCGGGCAGGTCCCGCTTGATGTAGGCGCCGACACCAACCCAAGCTTTCTTAGGCATTGTTGCCGACCTCGTCGTTCCGGTCCGGCTGGGTTTCCGGTTCGGCAGGCGTGATGACCTCCTGCTCGTACACGTCATACCCGTTCATCTCGGGTGTCTCGTTGCCGCCCACGAGTCTCACCACCTCCTCTCCCGTGTCGGATGTGCGGTCCCGCCCGAAGCCGAAGTGGAAAGCGCGCCGGGCGGGACCTGTTTCCCTCACCGCGCCCTGGGGACGTGGCATCCGTGAAGGGAACCGGGTTTCGTTTGTGCGGGAGTTGTCGACTGGAGGGCGGGATACGGGCTCCCCTACGAGGGGGAGTGCACGGAGCTGATCATCGCGATCAGGACCGGTGAAGCGGGTGACGGCTGACTGCGGCCGATGTCCTTGTAACCCCATGTCTCGTACAGCCGGTGTACCTTTCCGTCCCCTGCAAGCGGGTTGACCATGAGCGTGATGTACGGCTCGCTGCGGTCGGCGAGGAGGGTGTCATGGATGCGCCGGGCAGTCCCCGTGCCGCGCCACGCCATACGAACGCCGATTTCTTTCAGGGCCACGGCGCCGCGGTCGGTATATGCGGCCGGTGGAGTGGGCGTTACGCGTTTCCACCAGCGGTCGTCGGCCTCGATGGTGTTGGCGTAGGCGTAGCCGACGGGCACGCCCTGGTCGTAGGCGAGAACCGCTTCCCAGCCTGGTTCAGTGGCATGGCGCTCAAGGCGCTCAGCGAACGCAGACAGGGCGTAATTCGGAAGGTGAAGGAGGTCTGCGCGGACATCTGCGTACACATCCAGCAGGTCTTGTCGAGCTGGTTCGATTGTGTGGAACGTACGCAGCTCAATGACCGACGTCATACCGATTCCTTCCAGGTGTCACGAACGTACTGGTCCCAGGTGCGGCTGATCGGGCTGTTCGGCGCGATGTTGTGGATCTCGGTGCCGAAGTCACGGAGCATGCCGACAACCCGGGGGTGGTGCGCTGCGGGAACCGACATGGCCGTGAGAACGGCCGGTTCCAAGTCGCCCTGCCCGAGTTGAGCGCACGCGAGGCGAGTAGTGGCAATCGCCTTCGACCGCTGCATGTGGGGGCGAAGAGCTGCCAGACACCGATGCGCGTGCGATTCGGCCATCTCGTACTCGCCCAATGCGAGGTAGGCGGAGAGCGCGAGGGAGTCCAACTCCGCCTGGTCGTAGAACGAGGTCATCCATACGGGTCGGTATGCACCGGGGTCGGCGCGGTCCATCGCGTCCTGGGCCTGCTCAACGCTGCGCCGGGTGGCCGTCGCGTTACGGGCCTCGCCATGGATGGCGGCTTGTCTGGCCAGGCCGAGAGAGGCAAAGAGCGGGTCCCGGCGGGTGAGAGACAAACTCCTGGCGACGTCATTCGCAGCGGTGGCTTCAGCAGGGTGCCCAAGGTGCCGATAGAGCGTCCCGGCGTGCGACCAGATGCGGAACTTGATCGCCGGGTCGGCCGCCAGCTCGGCGAGCGCCTGGGCTTCACGCATATGCCGCACCGCATCGTCGTAGCGCCGGCCGTCGATCGCCGCCCACATCGCCGACGAGCGGAACGCCGCCGCGCACCCGTACAAGTAGGCGCGGACCCGCTGACTGGCACTCCCGGAGATCTGCAGGGCGAGTGCCTCGTCGGCAAGGGCTGCGGCCTTCTGCTCGATGCCCAGACGGCCGCCGTACCGGTGGTCGCTCGCGATGATCTCGCCGAATCGGCCCTGAAGACGCTCGACGTCGCTTGTCCCGATGCGATGAGGGGCAGTGAACGTGGGTGCAACCGCAGCAGCGGCGACAGCCGACCCGGCGGTGAGAAAGCAGCGGCGTTTCACAGGGTCCTCCTCCGGTGGTGCGGGCGCGGACGAGACCCGGCCCCGGGGCACGAACCCTAAGGCTGTGGCGGGCAGGCCGGTGACCTTCTCCAGTGCGACCCGCGTTGCCGACTTCGGCCACCGTACCCGGCCCGCTTTCCAGTCCCGGACCGATGAGCCGTCCAGTCCTCCAACCCTGCCGGTGAGGTCGCCGACTGCTGCATTCACCGCCTCGGCCAGCGAATTGGAGCTGTAGCCGTGCTCTTTCATCCATCCATCCAGCACTGTGTTCCGCTCGGCATTCATATACGCACGGTAGTCCTGCACTCCACATTCCGTCAGGTAAATGAACACCCAAATCGCCCTAGGGGGCAGGTCGAGAGGCCGCCCGTTCTCCCTAATCGCGGTGCACATGCGTGGCGTTAGCTGGTCAACAGCCGCCCCGACGCTCTCGCGTCAGCAGCGATCTGGAGGACCGACCAAGATGCCCACCGCACCATCCCTGCGCCGCACCCCCATTGACGCCGCCCCACGCCCCCGTTCGGCATGCGAGGTGCCGACGAAGACGAAACCGCTGCCCCCCGAAGCCCACGCATTCCGCCGCCGACACGGGGATCCGGTCGGCTGGGACTCCGGTGAATGGGCCTCCTATCTCGGCCTCGGAGGCGCGTCATGACCGTCGGGTGGGACCCCGTTCCCGCGCAGCAGGTGTGGACGGTTGACGAAATCACCGGCGCCGCATGCCCCGGCTGTCACCGCGTCTACAGCCTGGCCAGGGAGAAGGTCACCGGGCCTGACGGGCGGCATGTGTGCACGGGATGCGCCGTCTTGGCCGGTATCCCTGCCCATCAGGAAGCGCTCCGATGAGCGTCGGCCGGCTGCCGGAGGTCGGGGACGAGGTGGAGTACGTGCCCGGGCTACGGGCCGTGGTGACGGATATCCGCAAAGGCGTCCGCTACCTGCGGCGCCCCGGGTACCCGGAGTGGCCCGTGCGGGACCCGGACGCACTGAAGGTGACGCGAACGCGCGCCGAGCGGATCGAGGCCGGTGAATTCCGGTGAGCGGAGCCGGGCTGTAGCCACCGGCGAAGGCTTCCTCGCCCAGGGCGGGCGGGGCGGTACGAGCACTTCCATCCACCGAAAGGGAAAACAATGCCCACCACACAGCTTGAAGAGCGCCGCCCCGTCGGCCTGGCACTCGACGTACCGGAACTGCGGTTACCGCTGAGCACCGACGGCCCCGCAGCCATGCCGGAGCTTTCCGAGGGCGACGGTCCGTCGCCGTTCGCATTCCGCTTCTTGACGCCGGTGTCGGCCACCGGTGGCATCCTGCCGAGCGATGTCGAGTACGACGAGGACACGCAGACGGGCACCTACGAGGGCCTGCCGCCTGGCGTCTACATGACCAAGAACCCGCCGAAGACATACGGTCCCACGGCACCTTCGGGCCAGATGGACGCGCCGGACGACCCCGGACCGAGCGACGACTGATGGCAGACGCCGGACAGGTTCTCATCCTGGCGGGTCGCTTCGATCCGACCTGCGATCTGGTGGTGGAGGAACTGAACCGGCGTGCCGTGCCCGTCTTCCGGGCTGATATGGCCGAGTTCCCGCTGAGGCTCACGCTCGCCGCGAGCCTCGGCGGGGACCGCTGGTACGGCACGCTGACCAACGGCCGCCGCACGCTCGACCTGGCGTCGGTCCGCTCCGTCTACTACCGCCGCCCCACCCGCCCGAAGTTCCCCGACAGAATGTCTCCCGAGGCGCGTAAGGTCGCCGAGACCGAGGCCCGCTGGGGCTTCGGCGGACTGCTGGCGGCTCTGCCGTGCCGGTGGCTCCCCCCTCCGGGCAAGGCGGCCGATGCCGAGTACAAGCCGCGGCAACTCCGCGTCGCCGCCGAGGCGGGACTGCGCGTGCCCCGAACCTTGGTCACCAACGATCCCCACGCGGCGCGGGACTTCGCCGACTCGATCGACGGGCCACTCGTCTACAAGCCGTTCTTTCCCGTGCGCGGCACCGTGCACGGACAGACCGCGGCCGTGTACGCGAGCATCGTCAACCCCGACGACCTGCCACACCCGGACATCGCCACCACCGCCCACCTGTTCCAGGAGTGGGTGCCCAAGGCGTACGAGGTGCGGCTGACCGCCGTCGGCGGCCGGATCTTCGCGGCCGAGATCCACGTCGATTCGGACGCGGGCCATATCGACTGGCGGAGCGATTACGACAGCCACACGTACAAGGTCTGCGAGCCGCCGCCCGACGTGGCGGCCGGAGTTCTGCGGATGCTCGATCGGCTCGGACTGCCCTACGGAGCCTGCGACTTCGTGGTAACCCCAGAAGGCGTCTGGCGATTCCTGGAAGTGAATCCGAGCGGGCAGTACGGGTTCATCGAGCAGGCGACCGGACTGCCGATTACGGCGGCGATCTGTGACTACCTGGAAGGAAACGGCCAGTGACCAGCATCCTCGAAGACGAACAGCGCATCGTCGCCTCTCGTGTCGCCCTCACGCAGCAGATCGACCGAGGGAGTGTCGTGCTGTCCTCGCACCTGGCCGGTGCCTTCCTCAACGTCCCCCGGCATCCCTTCGTACCCGTCTTCTACCGCCGCGACGGCGAACGGTTCATCCCGTGGCGCATCACGGACGGCGACCCGGAGGCGTGGCTCGACGCCGTCTACGCGGACGACTCCCTCATCACCGAAGTGGACGGCGTCCACGCCGAGGACGCGGCCCCCGAGGGGCTCGCCGGAGTCCCTACCTCGTCCTCGACGGCGCCGAGCCTCATGGCGGACATGCTCGACGCCCTCGACGTGAACGAGGGGGACGAGGTCTACGAAGCCGGAACCGGCACGGGCTACAACGCCGGAGCCCTGTGTTTCCTCGCCGGGGACAAGCACGTCACCACCGTGGACCGCTCCGAATCGCTCACGGCCAAAGCCCGCCTGCGACTGAACGCCGTCGGCTTCGACCCGCTCGTCATCCACGGCGACGGCGCACGGGACATCCGCAAGGACGCGATGTACGACCGGATCATCGCCACCGCGTCCGTACGCCGCATCCCGCCCGAGTGGCTGGCGCGCCTCCGCACCGGCGGCATCATGGTCGTCCCTCTCAAGGGCACGCTCGCCGGCGGCATGGTAGCCCGGCTCACCAAGCTGCCGGACGGGGCCGCGGTGGGCTGCATCCTTCACAGCCCTGCCGCTTTCATGCCGCTCAAGAGTGGCCCGGAGGCGCCCGCGCAGGTGCCCACCGTCCCGGACGGCCCGTGCGGCGACGCCGAACTCTCGGCGCGGGTGCTGGACGACTGGACGTTCTCGTTCTTCGCACAACTCCACATGCCGCCCGGCCTCGTTCGGGTCCATGGGCTGAACGATGACGGGCTGCACGTCACAAATCTGTACGACCCCGCGGACGGCTCGGCGACCCGCATCGACGACATGCCCGAGGGTCCGCCAATGGTCACGTCCATCGGGCCACGCGACCTCTGGAAGCCGATCGAAGATGCCCACCAGCTGTGGCGGGAGCTCCACCGGCCCCGTCGCGAGTGGTTCACCATCGAGGTCACCGTCACCGAGCAGATCGTGAGGTACACCGCCCCGGACGGACACGTCCACTGCTGGACGTTGTAGACGACAACGACCACAGGTGAAGAGCACCGATCGCACTCCGGCCGGCCAACGGCCAGGGCGAGAGGCAGGCCACGCCCGTGAACCACAAGCCATCGACCCGCAGGACAAAGGGCGCCCCGACCGCATCCGGCAGCCGGGCCGCCCTTCGCCGCTGCCGGTGGGCGGGGGTGGTGGGCGGGGGTGCCTGCCCTGACGGGCTTCAGCACCCCTGTGTCCGTACGCCCGTCCGGCCTCGGCCCTGTGCGCGCCAGGGGCCGAGGCCGGACAAGAGCCGAGCGCGGTTCAGCCGGCTATGAAGTTCACCGAGCGGACGCTGATCGGGCGGATGTTCTCCTCGGCGCCCGGTACGAGCACTGCCTCGGGTTTTCCGCTGGCCTGGTCGTTCGTGTAGAGCTCGGCGAGGAACGGGCTGTCATTGCGCGCGCTGGCCGCCTTGGCCGGGGGGTTCACCCGCTGCGTGCCTTCATCGGTGACAGGCACCTGGCGCTCCGGGCCGTTCTCGTTCGGGAGACCGTAGAGGTCCAGTTCCGGCATGGGGAATCTCCTTGCCGTTGTGGGATGGTCCGTCCCCCCGCGTTTCAGGCTATGCGGGTGATCGCTGCTCCGCCATTTGGCGCAGTTCACCGTGCCGCGCGACACCGGGCCGCCCGCCCTACGCCTCCGGCTCAGGCCCCGGCGGCAGCGCCCTCACCAGCGCTTCCAGCCCGCCCGCGAACGAATGGTCCGGCGGCGTTCCGTACGCCACCACCAGGCCGTCGCGCGCAGTGCCCGGCGCCGACGGGGCCCGGAAGGAGTTCAGGCCCTCCAGGGCCAGGCCCTGCCAGCGGGCCGCCTCGACGATGGACTGTTCGGTGCCCGGGGGGAGTTCGAGTACGGCGTGCAGGCCGGCCGCGATGCCGGAGACATGGACGTGCGGCGCACGGTCGGCCAGGGCCGCCACCAGCTGGTCGCGGCGGCGGCGATAGCGCAGGCGCATGCCCCGCAGATGGCGGTCGTAGGCGCCGCAGGCGAGGAACTCGGCGAGGGTGAGCTGCTCCAGGGAGCCGCTCTGCCATTCGCCGGTGCGCTTCAGCGCGAGCACCGGGTCCACGAGGCGGTCCGGCAGCACCATCCACGCCAGCCGCAGCGCCGGGGCGAGGCTCTTGCTGGCGGTCCCCAGGTAGACGACGTGGTCGGGGTCCAGGCCCTGGAGCGCGCCCACCGGCTGGCGGTCGTAGCGGAACTCGCCGTCGTAGTCGTCCTCCAGGATGTAACCCCCGGTAGAACGCGCCCAGTTGACGGCGGCCGCGCGGCGGTCGGGGTGGAGGGGGACGCCGGTCGGGAACTGGTGGGCAGGGGTGAGCAGCGCCGCCCGGATGTCCCGTACGTCGTCGAGTGCGGGCAACTCCTGGGTCCGGGCGCCGTGTTCGTCGACCAGCAGCGGTACGGTGCCCAGCCCCGCGCGGGTGATGACATCGCGGTGGAAGGAGAGGCCGTACGACTCGATGGCCATCCGTCCGGGGCTGCCGCTGACGCCGTCCGGCCCGCCGTCGCCCGCCCTCAGCGCCCGGCTCAGCAGCCCCAGTCCCTGCATGAACCCGGCGCAGACGACGATGCGGTCCGGGTCGGCGCGTACGCCTCGGGCGCGCGCCAGATAGTCGGCGAGGACGGTACGCAGTTCGGGGCGGCCGCACGGGTCGCCGTATCCGAAGGCGTCGCTGGGTGCGGCGGTCAGGGCACGGCGGGCGGCGGCCAGCCAGGCGGTGCGGGGGAACGAGGAGACGTCGGGCCGGCCGGGAGTGAGGTCGAAGCGCGGCCGGTCGACCGGGCTGGGGGTGCGCCGGGCCGGGCCGGGGGCATCGCGGGCCGGTGCGCGCTCGGCCACCCGGGTGCCGGAGCCCTGCCGGGAGCTGAGCCAGCCCTCGGCGACGAGTTCGGCGTAGGCGTCGGCGACGGTGTTACGGGCGATCCCGAGGTCGGCGGCGAGCGACCGGGAGGACGGCAGCCGGGTGCCCGGGGCCAGCCGCCCGGACCGTACGGCGTCGCGCAGCGCTCGCAGCAGAGCGGCCCGGATGCCTCCGGAGCCGGGCAGGTCCAGATGCAGGTCGCGCCCGAAGGCGGACCTGGAGGCAGATCCGGGGGCGGACCCTTGGGCGGCCCCGGAAGCGGCCCAGGAATTCTCCATGAAAGTGGACCATACAGGGGTGCCATTGGCCTCGTAGCGTCGTAGCCATGACGACCCACAGCACGACACACAGCACGACACAGAGCACGGCAGACACCACGTCCCCGACCGCCTCCCCGGCCGGCCACGCGCACGGCCCCCGCCTCCACTGGGCCAAGCTCGCCCCGGAGGTCTACAAGGCCATGATCGCCCTCGACGCGGCGGCCAGGAAGGGCCTCGACCCGGTGCTGGTGGAGCTGGTCAAGATCCGCGCGTCGCAGATCAACCACTGCGCGTTCTGCATCGATATGCACATCACCGACGCACGCAAGGCCGGGGAGACCGAGGAGCGCATCTACCTCCTCAACGCCTGGGAGGAGGCCGCCGCCTTCTACTCCCCCAAGGAGCAGGCGGCCCTCGCCCTCACCGAAGCCATCACCGTCCTGACCGACGGCTTCGTGCCCGACGCCGTCCATGAGCGCGCTGCCGCCCACTTCGACGAGGCCGAGCTCGCCCAGCTGATCGCCCTGATCACCACCATCAACGCCTGGAACCGCTTCGGTGTGTCGACCCGCATGGCCCCGGGCCGGGCATGACCACAATGCGCACACCCCTAGCCGGTCCCCCCGTCACGCCAGTTGGAGGCACCACATGACCGCAGCCGCCCTCCGCGCCCTACACCACGGCCCCGACCTGCCCCTGGTTCTCCCCGGCCCGTGGGACGCGGGCAGCGCCAAGGTGTTCGCCGACGCCGGGTTCCCGGCCCTCGCCACCCCCAGCGCGGGCATCGCGGCCTCCCTGGGCTACGAGGACGGGAGCACCCCGACGGAGGAGATGTTCGCCGCCGTCACCCGTATCGTGCGGGCCGTGGACATCCCCGTGTCGGCGGATGTGGAGGCCGGGTACGGGCTGTCCGCCAAGGAGCTGGTGGGCCGTCTGGCGGATGCCGGCGCGGTGGGCTGCAACCTGGAGGACAGCGACCACGCCACCGGTGTCCTGCGGGAGCCGGAGGCGCAGGCGGACTGGCTGGCCCGGGTGCGGGCCGAGGCCGGCGACGGCCTGGTGATCAACGCCCGGATCGACACCTTCCTGCGGGGCGTGGAGGGCGCGGAGGAGGCCATCCGCCGCGGCCGGCTGTACGCCGAGGCGGGCGCCGACTGCGTGTACCCGATCCTTGCCCCGCCCCCGCTGCTGTCCGACATCGCCGCCGCCGTCGGCATTCCCGTCAACGCCGTGGTCACCCCGGACGGCCCCTCCCCCCGCGAGCTGGGTGCCCTCGGCGCGTCCCGCGTCACGTTCGGACCGGGGCTTCAGCGGCGGGCGATGGGGGCCGTGCAGGAGATGGCGGAGCACCTTCAAAAGGAGCTGCAGGGGAACGGCTGACCGGGCCCGGCCGGGGGCGCGCGGGGCGCCCCCGTCTCCGGTTCACCGCTCGTCCGTCCCGGGCACCTTCCGTGTGCTGATGGCTATCCGGTTCCAGGTGTTGATGGTGAAGATCAGCGCCAGCAGCCGCGCCAGCTCCCCCTCCTCGAAGTGCTCCGCCGCCCGCTCGTAGACGGCGTCCGGGACTCCGCCGTCCGCCACCCGCGTCACCGCCTCGGTGAGCGCCAGCGCGGCCCGCTCCTTCGCCGTGAAGAAGTGCGCCGCCTCCTCCCATACGGCGACCATGTGCAGCCGCTCCTCGCTCGCTCCGGCCTTACGGGCATCGGTGGTGTGCATGTGGAGGCAGTACGCGCACTTGTTGATCTGTGAGGCCCGGATCTGGACCAGCTCGACCAGGTCCGGGTCCAGGCCCTCGCGGGCCGCGGCGTCGAAGCCGATGAGTGCTTTGAAGGCCTTGGGGGCCGCCTTGGCGAAGTCGACCCGCTGCATGCCGGTGCTCCCGGCGTGGTTGCTCGCGTCCAGGTTCCTCGCGCCCTGGCTGCTCGCGTCCTGGCTGTTCTCGACCTTGTTGATCTCTGCGCTGTTCGTCATGCCTCGAATCTAGAAGGGCAGGCGACCGACTGTAGGGTGCATTTCCATGCCGGATTCAGGGGTCAATTCAGGGGGCAACTCCGGGGGCAGTTCGGGGGGCAAGGCATCGGCCCGTGCCGTCGGGAGCCCGGGGAAGCCGGGTGCCGATCTCCATCTGGAACTCACCGGACCCGGCAGCCGCCGCGCCGTCCTCATCCGCGCGCTACGGGACGCCGTACGCACCGGCCGCCTCGCCCCCGGCACCCGTCTGCCGGCCTACCGCACCCTCGCCGCCGACCTCGGCATCGCCCGTAACACCGTCGCCGACGCCTACGCCGAACTCGTCGCCGAGGGCTGGCTCAGCGCCCGGCAGGGCTCCGGCACCCGGGTCGCGCACCGCGCCGAGCCGCTCCGCCCGGCCCGCTCCGCCGCCCCCCGCACGCCCGCGGACCGCCCCGCCCACAACCTCCTCCAAGGTCAGCCGGACGCCGCGGCCTTCCCGCGCACCGCCTGGCTGGCCGCCGCCCGCCGCGCCCTGGCCGCCGCCCCCAACGACGCCTTCGGCCCCGGCGATCCCCGCGGCCGCCCCGAACTGCGCCGCGCCCTCACCGACTACCTGGCCCGCACCCGCGGCGTCCGCACCGCCCCGGGCCGCATCGTCATCTGCTCCGGATTCGCCCACGCCCTGCGCCTGCTCTTCCCCGCCGTCCTCCCCGGCCCCCTCGCCGTCGAGTCGTACGGCCTCGCCTTCCACCACGGCCTGCTCACGAAGGCCGGCATCCGCACCCACCCCCTCACCCTCGACGAACAGGGCGCGGACGTCGCCGAGTTGGATGCCCTTCCCGGTTTGCAGGCCGCCCTCCTCACCCCCGCCCACCAGTTCCCCACCGGTGTCCCCCTGCACCCCGACCGCCGGGCCGCGGTCCTCAACTGGGCGCGTTCTTCCGGGGGTTACGTCCTGGAGGACGACTACGACGGCGAGTTCCGCTACGACCGCAAACCGGTGGGCGCGCTCCAGGGCCTCGACCCCGAGCACGTCATCCACCTCGGCTCGGTCAGCAAGAGCCTGTCCCCGGCCCTGCGGCTGGGCTGGATGGTCCTTCCCGAGCGCCTGGTGGACCCCGTACTGGAGGCCAAGGGCGAGCGCGAGGCCTGGGCCGGTGTCACCGACCAGCTGACCCTGGCCGACTTCATCACCTCCGGCTCCTACGACCGCCACATCCGCCGGATGCGCCAGCGCTACCGCCGTCGCCGTGACCAGCTGATCGGCGCGGTGGCCGCGCACGCCCCCCATCTGCACCTCACCGGCATCGCCGCCGGCCTGCACGCCGTACTCCAACTCCCCGACGGAGCAACGCACTCCGACGAGCGCACCGCTCTGCGCGCCGCCCGCTGGCAGGGCCTCGCCCTGGACGGCCTCTCCGGTTACCGTCACCCGGCCGCCACGATGCCGCCCCGCCACGGCCTGGTCGTCGGCTATGCGGCGCCCTCCGACCACGCCTTCCCGGGTGCGCTGGACGCGTTGTGCCGGGCGCTGCCGGTGGAGTTCTAGGCGCACCCCTCGGCCCGGGGGGCCGCCGCAGCGAGCCCCGTCGTCTTTACCAAATGCAGAGCAATCCCCAGAACCCTCTTGGCTATCCCTTGACGTTTGTTTAACTTGTGCGGAGGTGCCGAGCGGTGTCCATCGGGGGCGGTGCGCGGCCAGACCTGCCTGCAGGCCGTACGACCGGAGGTAAGTGTGGGGAGCAACGGTCAGATGACCGATGTCCAGAGCGAGGCGTTGCGGCGCTTCGCCAGGGCAGCGGAGGAGAGCATGGCCCGAATCGAGAGGATTCGGTCACGCACCCAGGAACTCGATCTGTCCCAGGGTGTCTTCGGCAAGCTTCCGGAAGCCGACAACCTGAAATCGGATTACGACGAGCAGCGCAATGACTCGGCGGACGATCTGAAGCAGGCGGCGGAAATGCTTCAGCACATAGCCGATGGCGTGAAGGAATCTGCCGACGCCTACGACGGCACGGAAGAGGCCAACGCACAGAGCTTCGGCGGGGGTCACTGATGGGGGTCGGGCAGGCGGCAGGCGGCGCGCTCGAGCGCATCAACTACGCCCTGGACTGGAGCAATCCGCTCGCCAAGGTGCTCGATGAGGTCATCAAGGGCGCACTGGAGCAATTCGGCGTCGACGAATTGCTCGAAAAGGTCAGCGGCGACAATGAGCGCCTCACCGAAGTGGCGCAGGAATGGCGGACCGCCGCCCGCGATCTGCGCGGTGTGGTGGAAGACCTGGTGGCCGAGCGCCGCGCGGTCGAACAGGCCTGGACGGGTGAGGCGGCGGACGGCTTCACCAAGACCATGACCGACTTCGAGGAAGCCCTGCGCGGCGAAGCCGACGACATGGACACCATCGCGGAACTCCTCGAGATGGCGGCCGAGGCGTGCGCGATGGCCGAGGAGATGATGCTCGAGGTCATCGTGGAGATCGTGGAGGCGATCATCGCCTCGGCGGCCACCACGGCGATTCTGGCCGTCCTCACGGCGGGAGCAGCCGCCGCGATCGGGCCGCTGGTGGCGGCGGCCGGTGTCGCCACGCGCGTCGCGAAGGGCGTACGGATCACCGCCAAGCTGGCCGACAAGCTCTCCGATCTCGCCAAGCGCATGCAGGCCATGCGGAAACTGGCGAAGCTGCGGAGGTATTTGCGTACCACGAAGGCCAAGGACATCAAGAAGGACCTCAAGGGTGCACGGGGCCGGATGGCCGGCGCTCTCATCCGGGGAAACATGCCCGATCCCACCGATCTGGCGAAATACATGGCCTGGAAACAGATCAAGGGAATTTCCAAGGGAATCATCGGAGTGGATCCCGGCGGCGCGATCACCGGCGGGCTCATGGAGAACGGCCCGAAGGTGGGCGAGGAAGCGGCCGAGTATGCGGCGCGGCCGGACTCCAAGAGCTTCGACGAGCGTATGGAAGAGTCGCCGGACCACGCTCAGAAGTCGATGAGGGAAGCGTTCGGGTGAGTGATCCCGGTCAGGTGAGTGATTCCGGTCAGGTGAGTAATGCGGGTCAGGTGAGTAATGCGGGTCGGTCGACGGTGATGACCGGTCGTGAGGAGTTCCACCAGCGGCTCAAGGAGCAGGCCGCCGGTGTGCTGCCGCCCGGCGAAACACTGCTGGACAGCCATGTGATGGACGCCGCCGAGAGCATGCCGCGCCCGCGCAGAAAACTCTGCCCGGTCGTCTTCCCGGGGCAGCGCATGGCGGGGGACCGCCCGGTGACCTGGCTGATGTCGGTGCTGGCGATCACGGCACTGGTCCAGGGGTTCGCCCCGATCGACGATCTGTATGACCGTCTGGAGCGGGACAGCTCCAAGGACAAGCCGTTCTTCGGCGGGTGGCGGAGCGCCGCCGGCCGGATGGCGCTTCCGTTCTTCCCACGCGCGAAGACCGGTGTGGCCAAGGTGATGCTGGTGACCGGGCACCGGTTCCTGCTCGTCCACGTCCAGCACTCGCTCATCGGCAAGCGCATCGGCCCCCACGTCGCGGTGGCCTGGAGCGCGGACCGGCGGGAGACCTCCTGGGTACGGAACCGGCGTGATGTAAGGCCGGGGACGTACGAGATCGGATTTGCGGACGGTTCCTGGGCCACGGTGTTCATCGGGGCCCAGGGGTGGTCGCGGTTCGAGCGGGCCTTCGGCCGTCAGCTCGGGCCGGCGGACCCCATTCCCTGAGTCCGCCCCCGCCGGGCCGATTTCCTGGGTCCGATCCCCTGGGCCCGATCCCGCGAGAAGGTGCCGGCCGCCGTGGCCACCGGCACCTTCTCGCGCTCACCGCGCTGCTGCTGGGCGTTGCCCTACTGCTGGGCGAACTTCCGGCTCATGCCGCTGAAGACACGCTCGGCCTCCGGGCCCAGGCGCGGACCCGCCAGCCAGGTGTTGTTGTTGGAGCCGATGGACGTGTTGGACACCAGCGCCCACTTGCCGCCGCGGTTGGCCAGCCAGCCGCCGCCCGACGAACCGCCGGTCATCGTGCAGCCGATACGGTCCATGGCGGGCGTGCCCTGCTGCATGGTGAGGCGGCCGGGACGGTCGATGCAGTTCATCATCCGCGCGCCGTCGTACGGCGCGCCCGCCGGGTAGCCGATGGCCCGCATCGCGCCGATGCGGTCGGGGGCGGGGGCGTTGAACCAGACCGGGACGGACGCGCCCACGGTCTCCTCCAGCGACTTGCCGCTGCCGTTCTCCGGCTTCACATGCAGTACGGCGAAGTCATAGGCGGAACCGCCGTTGCCGACCTCCTGGCTTCCCATGTTCATCCACTCACCGGACGTGCTGATCCAGTCGGCCCAGAAGCGGCCGTAGGGCTGGATCTGCTGCGCCGGCGTCTGGCTGACCTGGTTCATCGGCACACCGTTGTCGTTGAAGGACGGCACGAAGACGATGTTGCGCATCCAGCCGCCCTTCTTCCCGGCGTGCACACAGTGGCCCGCGGTCCACACCAGGTTGGACTTGCCCGGGTGCGCCGGGTCACCGACGATCGTGCCGGAGCAGACCCGCGGGCCCTGGGGGCTGTCGAAGAAGATCTTTCCGACCGGCGCCATGTTCTGGTGGTAGGGCCGTCCGACCTGCCGGGCGGTGACGGGACGCGGCTCGGGGTCGGTCGCGTCGAACTCGCTGCCCGCGCCGGTGGCCTTCACGCTGAGATCGGGGGCGGGCTTCGCGCTCGCCAGACGCTCCGGCTTCCAGTGGTCCTTGATGATCGGGTTGGCGAAGTCCTTTGCCTTGCGCGCCCAGTTGTCCCAGTTGTCCCAGCCGCCGTCCTTCCACTTCTTCAGGTCGTCGATGCTGGTCGGTATGCCCTTGGGGATCTTGATACCCCCGCCGTTCTGGTCGGCGGCGGCCGAACTGCCGGCCTTGTCGTCACTGGGGCCGCAGGCGGTGACGGTGAACGCGAGCACGGCGGCGAGTGCGGCGGATGCGGCGGTGGTGCGGCGGATGGCCGGTATGGACGGTATGGATGGCATGGAGCAGGGTCCCCCTGGTACGGACGGCGGCGCGCCGCGCCGTGCAAGGGCGCGGCTTTGTCATGCCCCCTTTCGGGGACGCGCTCTACTATGCCGTCCCGCGGCGGGACGCCCGGTGCCGGGGGGACGGTCCTACCGCCGGGCCACCCGCGGGTCCCGGTACACGGCCTGCCGCTGATGGCGGCCGCCTCCCGGCCCGCCCCTGGACGACGCCCCCTCACGGAACTCCGCGAGCTGCTTCGCCGTCGGATACCACTGCCGGTCGCAGCGGCGGCACCACCACCGCCAGTTGTCCCAGTCGGTGTCGGTGGTCGTGGTGTCCTTCCACAACCAGTCGTCGCAGTCGGGGGTGGGGCACTTCGGCGGCAGCGGCATACCCCCACACTGCTGCGCCTCCCGCCGCGCCGTGCGGCGGTTCACCGCCCGCCATCCGGACGAGTGACGAACCGCAACGAACCGGCCGAGCGGGCCGGGCACGGCGACGCCGGGCGCGCACCCGACCGTCCGGCTTCGGTCAGGGCGCGCCCCACCGGGAGAGTTCCTCCTCGATCGTGTAGGCGTAATTGCGCAGCCACTCCCCGTCCGGCGCGTCCCCCAGCGCCTGTCCCGCGGTCCGGGCGTCCGGTACGACGGCGAGCTCGCCCCAGCGCACCGGCCAGGCCAGGCGTTCGCTCACCGTCCAGGCGAGGATGTCGTCCACGGACTCCGGCCCCCTGCCGTCGGGAGCGATCACCACCCCCTCGTCGAACACCGCGCACCACGTCTCGTCGTCCGGCGCGAACTGCCGCGCCTCGAAGAACCAGTAGGTCTCCCCCAGCGGCTTGGGGACCTGCGGTGCATGCAGGAAGCTGAAGTCGCCGAGCACCTCGCCGGATCCGGCCCGCAGGAACCGCAGGGTGGTGGGGCTCATGGCCATCAGGACACCGTCGGCGCCCCAGAGCACCACACCGGTCCCGGACGGTACGTCCAGGGTGCGCAGCCGCCGCGGCTCCTCGCCTTCCAGCGACCACACCTCCACCCGCCCGTCGGCCGTGAGCCAGGCTCCCGCTTCGCCGGACGGGGACCAGGCCCAGGAGTCGGCGAAGACCAGGCCGTCCTCCACGGGTGTGACGTCGAGGCGGTAGCGGAAGCGGTCCTCGTCGTAGATGAGGACGCCGGGCTCCGCTCCGGAGGCGTTGTCCTCGCCCACGAGGGCCGCCAGCCGTGGCAGATCGCCGCGCATGCCCCATTGCAGCGCCGACACCCCCTCGCTCCCGGCCTGCTTCTGTCCGGTCGCCTTCTGTCCGGTCGCCTTCTGTCCGGCCTTCTTGCCGTACGGCTTGCCGGTCGCCGCGTCGAGGAAGCGCAGCCCCTCGTCGCAGTGCACCAGCAGCCGGTCGTCCGGGCTCCACGCGGCGAGCTCACCGATCCCGGCCACCCAGCTCACCTGCCCGGAAGCGACGTCGATGACGAACGCCTCTGCTCGGCCCCGGCTCTCGCCCTGCGCCAGCAACCGGGTGCCGTCCCGCGACCAGCGGACCCGGCAGTCGGCCCGGAGTGTGCCGTCGCCGTGCGCGTCCGTCCCCTCCGCCCGGAAGTCCTCCCGGAGCCTCTCGGCCAGCAGGTACGGGTGCGCGGGCCTGGCGGCACCGGGCGTCCAGCTCAGCTCGCCGCCGTCCATGGGGACGAGGCAGCCGCCCACCTCGCACGGAGACCCGGAGTCCACGAAGACCCGTCTGCCGTCGGGCGCCAGTGCCCAGGGCACCGGCCATACCGGCTCGTCCGTGAGCAGGAACTCGGCGAGGGTCCTGGGACCGTCGACGGGGCTGAACGGATCGAAGACACCGACCCGGCCGCTGCCGTACGCGAGACCGATGCGGCGGCCGTCGGCCGACCACTGGATGCTGCCCGCATGGCCGGGCCGGCCGATACCGCCCTCGATACCGCCGATGCCGTTGGCGCAGCGTCCGGCGGCGACGTCCCAGATCTGCAAGGAGCCGCCGTGGCAGCCGAATCCGGTGCCGGTGCCGGTGGCCAGATAGCGGCCGCAGGGGCTGAGCGCGTAGTCGTTGATCTCCAGCTCGTGGCCGTACGGATGGCGCAGGCGCACGCCTTCCTTCGCGCGGACCTCCCGCGTGGCGGCGCGGTGTTCCTCGGTGATGCCCTGTTCGCGCTCCAGCCTCAGCAGCCGCGCCCGCAGGGCCACCAGGTCCGAAACCGTCCCGGCCTCGGGGCCGGCGTCGTCGGAGCCGTCCTCATCGGCGAGCAGGGCCCGTAGCGCGTCGTCGTCGCCTATCGGGATGCCGAGCCGCCGGGCCTCCTGGAGGTTCTTCCCCTCGGCGTATCGGTGCGCGAACACCAGATCCGTCCGGCCGGACACCGCGCCCGTCACCCGCGCGCCCAGCTCCTCCAGCCGCTGCTTCATCCCGCTCTGCCGCACGCCGTCGAAGCGGCCGATGAGCACGATCGTCATTCCCCGTACGTCCATGCCACCGACCGTAACCGCGACCACTGACAACGGGCCTTCAGTGGCCCTTCAACGGCCGTTCCGGCGGCGGCAGTTGACCATGGAAGGCCGAGGCGGGCGGCCGCACGTCGTCACGTACGGCCGCCCGCCTCCGGGAACACGGATCCGCTACCGCTTCGGCAGCCACTTCTTCCAGACGTCGGGGTGCTTGTCCACCCACCGCTTGGCCGCCTCGTCCGCGGACAGGCCGCCCGAGGCGATCATTTCGGAGACCTCGTTCTGGTCGTCCTTGGACCAGCTGAAGTGCTTCAGGAACGCCGCGGCGCTGCTGCCGCTCTTGGCGAAATCGGTGTTGAAGAACTTCTGGAGGGGGGTGGTGGGATAGGCGCAGTCGATGGACGTGGGGTCCTTGACGCCCTTTTCCGCGCAGGCATCCGTGTACTTGGGGAGTTTGACCTCCTCCATCGGCACCTGGTTGAAGAGCCACTGCGGCTCGTACCAATAGGTGAGGAACGGCTTCTTCTGCTTGGCGAACTGCTGGATCTGGGTGATCTGGGCCGCCTCCGAGCCGGCGAAGACGACCTCGTAATTCAGCTTGAGGTTCTTCACCAGCGCCTTGTCATTGGTGACATAGGACGGCGAACCGTCCATCAGCTGGCCCTTGTTGCCGCTTTCCGAGGTGCGGAGCTGCGAGGCGACCTTGTTGAGGTTCTTCCAGTTCGTGACCTCGGGGTGCTTGTCGGCCCAGTACTTGGGGACGTACCAGCCGATATGGCCGGTGACGCCGTTGCCGCCGCCCGCCGTGATCGTCTTCTTGTCCTTGACGTAGCGCTGTTCCTGGTCGGGGTGGCCCCAGTCCTCCAGGATGGCGTCGACCCGGCCCTGACTGAGGGCGTCCCAGGCGGGGATCTCGTCCACCTGGACGGTGTCGACGTGGTAGCCGAGTTTCGACTCGAGGAGGTACTTGGCCACGGCGACGTTGGACTGGGCGCCGACCCAGGTCTGTACGGACAGGGTGACCGACTTGGACCCCTTGGCCGCGGCGAACGGCGAGGCCTGCTTGGTCATATCGGCCTTGCCGCAGGAGGTGAGGGAGAGCAGGACCGCTCCGGTCACCACCGACGTGCCGGCGATCTTCGTCAGAGTACGAGTACGGGACATGGTCAGGCTCCCTTCCCCGTGGTGCGGCGTTCCGTGGGCTGGGTCACCCGGTCGAGCATCAGGCCCAGGCAGACGATGGCGACGCCCGCGACCAGGCCGAGGGCCAGGTCTCCGGTGGCGAGGCCGGTGACGACGTCGTAGCCGAGGGCACCGCCGCCCACCAGGCCGCCGATGATGACGACGGCGAGGACGAGGACCACGCCCTGGTTGACGGCCAGCAGCAACGCCGGCCGGGCCAGCGGGAGCTGGACCTGACGGAGGGTCTGCCAGCGGGTGGCGCCCAGGGAGCGGGCGGACTCCATGGCGGCGGCGTCCACCTGGCGCAGGCCCTGGGTGGTGATGCGGATGACCGCGGGCAGCGCGTAGACCACGGCCGCGGCGGCCGCCGGGGCGCGGCCGACGGCGAACAGCGCGACGACCGGGATCAGGTACACGAACTGCGGCATGGTCTGCATGACGTCCAGGACCGGGCGCAGGATCGCTTCGAAGCGCTTGCTGCCCGCCGCCAGGACGCCGATGCCGAAGCCCAGCACCAGGGTGACCACCAGGGCGGCGATGACCTGGGAGAGGGTGTTCATGGACGGCTTCCAGACGCCCAGCACACCGATGGCGGCCATCGCGAGGACGGCGGTCAGGGCGGTGCGCCAGGTGCCGATGAGCCAGGCCAGCGCGGCGACGATGAGCAGCGTGCCGTACCAGGGCAGTGCGGTCAGGCCGTCGCGCAGCGGGTTGAGCACCCAGTTGGTGAAGTGGGCGGCCCAGTCGGCGGTGCCGCCGATGACGGGGACGCCGGAGTAGAGATGGCCGACCATCCACTCCTTGAAGTCGTTGACCGGGCGGGCGATGGCGACGACCCAGCCGGTCGGCCAGACCAGGGAGCCGGTCAGGCGGCCGACGAGGGCCAGTACGGCGGTCAGCACGCCGATGCCCGCCCAGACGAGCCGACCGCGGAGCAGCTTCGGACCGGAGGTGTCCGGCTCGGCGCCCAGCCGTTCGCCGGCGGCCGCGGTGGTGCGGTCCATGACGATGGCCAGGAGGACGATCGGGATCGCGGCGGCGAGCGCGGCGCCGACGTCGACCGAGGCGAGGGCCTGGTAGACGCGGTCACCGAGACCGGCGGCGCCGATCATCGAGGCGATCACGACCATGGACAGCGCCATCATGATCGACTGGTTGACGCCGAGGAGGAGTTCCTTGCGGGCCAGCGGCAGGCGGGCGGTCAGCAGCCGCTGCCGTCCGGTGGCGCCGAGGGAGGAGACGGCCTCCAGGACGCCCGCGTCCGCGCCGCGCAGGCCGAGGGCGGTCAGGCGGGCCATCGGCGGGGCCGCGTAGATGACGGTGGCCAGGAGGGCGGCCGGTACACCGATGCCGAAGACCAGCACGACGGGCAGCAGGTAGGCGAAGGCCGGCAGGACCTGCATGGTGTCCAGGACCGGGCGCAGGAGCTTGAACAGACGGCCGGAGAGACCGGCCGCCAGGCCCAGCAGGGCGCCGACGACGACCGAGGCGACGACCGCGACGACCATCAGGGCGAGCGTCTGCATGGTGGGGACCCACATGCCGAGCAGGCCGCTGACCAGGAAGGAGATCAGGGCGGTGGCGGCGATGCGGACACCCGCCACGCGCCAGGCCAGGAGCGTGACACCGGCCGTGACGCCGGTCCAGCCCAGGGCGAGCAGCAGCAGGTAGACACCGCGTACGGAGAGCACCACGGCGTTGCTGAGGTGGCCGAGGAAGTACGTGAACAGCCAGTGGCTGTCGCGGTTGTCGATGATCCAGTCGCTGGTCCTGCCGAGCGGGCCGGAGACGTCGACGGTCAGCGAGGACGGCCAGGCGGCGCCGTACTTGGCGTGCAGCAGCGGGACGAGGACGGCCGCGGCGACGGCGAGCAGCAGGAGCTTGGCCAGGCCGCGGCGGTTCAGCAGCTGCTGCACCGGGCGGGGCTTGGCGTCGACCTTGAGCGCCGCGGCGATCGGGGGCGCAGTGAACATGCTCATGCGCGCCCCCGCTTCACGGTGCCGACCGGCACGTTCATCGCCGCGGCACGCTGGGCCTCGCGCCAGCGGCGCAGCAGGGCGGCGCGCAGACGGGAGCGGTGGGTGGCCACGGGGGCGCGGGAGCTGACCGCGCGCAGGGGCGCTTGACGGTGGGCGGTGGCGGCGTACATCAGGCGGCCACCTCCTCCGGCCGGTGATCGACGCGGGCGACCACATTGAGCAGGCAGGCGTGGTCGACGATGCCCAGGCAGCGGCCTTCGTCGACGACGCGGGCGGCGCCGCCGCAGCGGGCGACCGCCTCGATGGCGTCGGAGATCAGGGTGTCCGGGGTCAGCGCGGGGCCCTGGTCGCTCTCGCCGTCCTCGGCCGGGCGCATCGCGCGGCGCACGGTCAGCACCTGCTCGCGCGGCACGTCCCGGACGAAGTCGCGGACGTAGTCGTCGGCCGGCGAGCCGACGATCTCCTCGGGGGTGCCGAGCTGGACGATCTCGCCGTCGCGCATCAGGGCGATCCGGTCGCCGACGCGCAGCGCCTCGGCGAGGTCGTGGGTGATGAAGACCATCGTCCGGCCTTCCTCGCGGTGCAGGCGGACGACCTCTTCCTGCATATCGCGGCGGATGAGCGGGTCCAGGGCGCTGAACGGCTCGTCGAAGAGCAGGACCTCGGGGTCGACGGCGAGGGCGCGGGCCAGGCCGACGCGCTGCTGCTGACCGCCGGAGAGCTGCCCGGGACGGCGCTTCTCGAGGCCGGCCAGGCCGACCTTCTCGACCATCTCGGTGGCCCGCTCGCGGCGCTCGGCCTTGCTCACGCCCTGGATCTCCAGGCCGTAGGCGACATTGTCGACGACGGTGCGGTGCGGCAGCAGACCGAAGTGCTGGAAGACCATCGAGGCGCGGCGACGGCGCAGTTCGCGCAGTGAACTGCGGTCCATGGCGCGAACGTCCTCGCCGTCCATCTCCAGGCCGCCGCTGGTCGGCTCGATCAGCCGGGTCAGACACCGTACGAGGGTGGACTTGCCGGAGCCGGACAGGCCCATGACGACGAAGACCTCGCCCTTGTGGACGTCGAAGGAGACATCGCGGACGGCGGCGGTGCAGCCGGTCTTCTCCCGCAGTTCCTGGGCGGAGAGCCCGGCGACCGAGGTGTCCTCGGGGATGCGGTCGGCCTTCGGCCCGAAGACCTTCCAGAGGTGGCGTACGGAGAACACGACCTCGCGGGCCGCGGACGAGGCGCTCCTGGGTGCGGACGCGGACTTGGGTGTCTCGGATGCGCCGGCGGAGGTGGTAGCCATCACGCATCACCTCCCTGGGTCGGGGTTTCCTTGAGCAGTTCGGCGCACTTCTCCCCCACCATGAGCACGCCCAGCATCGGGTTGACGGCCGGCATCGTCGGGAAGACCGAGGCGTCGGCGATACGGATGCCGTCCAGCCCGCGGATCTTCAACTGCGGGTCGACGACGGCGAGTCGGTCGTCGGCGGCGCCCATCTTGCAGGTGCCGGCGGGGTGGTAGACGGTGTGTGCGGCCTTGCGCACCAGCTCGCTGATCTCCTCGTCGTCCGTGACGTCCGGGCCGGGGAAGACCTCGCGCTTGAGCCACTTGGCGAACGGCTCGGCCTGCGCGACCTTGCGGGCCAGCTTGATGCCGTCCACGAGGGTTCTGCCGTCGTAGTCGTCCTCGTCCTCGAAGTACCTGAAGTCGAGGGCGGGCTTGGCCTCGGGGTCCGCGGAGGTGAGGTACAGCCGGCCGCGGGAGCGGGACTTGGGGATGTTCGGGGTCATCGACACCCCGTGCTCGGGCCGCTCGTACCCCAGCCGTTCCGGATTGTCCGTGAACGGAATCTGGTAGAAGTGGAACATCAGGTCGGGGCCCTTGTGCTCCGGGTCCCGCTTGACGAACAGACCCGCGTCGGAGTCCATCGCGGAGTTGTCCGGGATCGGCCCGTCGGTCTCCCAGACGATCACCGACTCCGGGTGGTCGATCAGGTTCTCCCCGACGCCCGGCAGGTCCAGCACGCACGGCAGACCCAGCGCCTCCAGGTCCTTCTTCGGGCCGATGCCGGAGTGCATCAGCAGCCGCGGGGTGTCCACGGCCCCGGCGCACACCAGCACCTCGCGGGCCGCCTCGACGTAGACCTCCTCGCCGTCCTTCGTCCGGACGTGGACGCCGCGCGCCCGGGTGCCGTCCAGCTCCAGCTTGTACGCCCAGGTCTCCAGCATCAGCGTGAGGTTCGGCCGGTCGCCGGCCTCCATGTGCGGATGCAGGTAGGCGACGGACGCCGACGACCGCTTGTTGTTCTCCGGGTGGTACGAGAGGTCGAAGAACCCGACGCCTTCTTCGAAGGGCTGGTCGTTGAACCCGACGACCTCCGGGACGCCGAGGGCGGTCTTCGTGGCCTCGATCCAGTCCGTGGCGATCTGGTTCTGGTCCTTCTTCGCCACCCGCACGATGTTGTTGCGCAGCTTGCCGAAGTAGGGGTCCATCGCCTGCGCGTTCCAGCCGGCGGCCCCGGCCTCCTCCCACTCGTCCCAGTCGGACGGCAGCGGCTTGAAGGAGATCAGGGTGTTGTGCGAGGAACAGCCGCCGAGGACCTTGGCCCGGCTGTGCAGGATGTGCGAGTTGCCGCGCGGCTGCTCGGTGGTCGTGTACTCGTAGTCCAGCTCGCCGCCGAGCAGGCCGAGCCATTTGCGCAGGGTCAGCACGTCCTGGCGGTCGATGTCGGACGGGCCGCCCTCGATGACGGCGACGGTGACGCCGGGGTCCTCGGTGAGGCGGGAGGCGATGACGGAACCGGCGGTGCCACCACCGACAACGACATAGTCGTACACGGGCATGAGGGGTGCTCCTTTACTGCAAAGTTCGTGCGTGGCCTGGGAGTTGCGGGATCAGACCGGGTGCCCTTCGGCGGTCAGCCCGCGAACCACCGCACCGGCTGCGGCCGCAGGTTCTCGTAAACGTGCTTGCTCTCGCGGTACTCGTCCAGACCCGTGGGGCCCAATTCCCGGCCGATGCCGGACTTGCCGAAGCCGCCCCACTCCGCCTGCGGGAGGTAGGGGTGGAAGTCGTTGATCCAGACGGTGCCGTGCCGCAGCCGGGCGGCGACCCGGCGGGCGCGGGCGGTGTCGGCGGACCAGACGGCGCCGGCCAGGCCGTACTCGGTGTCGTTGGCGAGCGCGACGGCCTCGTCCTCGGTCGTGAACGTCTCCACGGTCAGGATCGGCCCGAAGGTCTCCTCCCGTACGACCGTCATCTCGCGGTGGCAGCCGTCCAGCACGGTCGGCAGGTAGAAGTAGCCGGTGGCGGGCCGGACGTCCGACGGCTCGGGACGGGCGCCGCCGCAGCGCAGCCGGGCGCCCTCGGCGAGCGCGGAGGCGACATACGCCTCGACCTTGTCGAGCTGCTGCTGGGAGACCAGCGGCCCGCACTCCACGCCGTCGGCCGTGCCCCGCCCCAGCTTGATCTTCTCGGCACGGCGGGCGAGCTCGGCGACGAAGCGGTCGCGCACCGGCTCCTCGATGATCAGCCGGGCACCGGCCGAGCAGACCTGCCCGCTGTGGATGAAGGCCGCGTTCAGCGCCTGGTCGACGGCGGTGTCAAAGCCTTCCTCGGTGGCGCAGGCGTCCGCGAAGACCACGTTCGGGTTCTTGCCGCCCAGCTCCAGCGCGATCTTCTTGGCGCCGGAGACCGCGGCCGCGCCCGCCTTCGTACCACTGACCAGACCGCCGGTGAAGGAGAACAGGTCCACGTCCGGGTGCTCGGCCAGCCGCTGGCCGACCGGCAGGCCCGTGCCGGTGACGATGTTGGCGACACCGGCCGGCAGCCCGGCCTCCACCAGCAGCCTGACCAGGTGGACGGTCGACAGCGGGGTGACCTCGCTGGGCTTGATGACGAAGGTGTTGCCGGCCGCGAGCGCCGGGGCGATCTTCCAGCTGGCCTGCAGAAGGGGGTAGTTCCAGGGCGTGATGAGCGCACAGACGCCCACCGGCTCGTGCACGACCACGCTGTGGATGTCGGGCGACCCGGCGTCGACGACCCGCCCGCCGCTCTCGTTCATCACCAGGTCGGCGAAGTAGCGGAAGGCGTCGGTCACGCAGTCGACGTCGATCCGGCCCTCTTCCAGCGTCTTGCCGGTGTCGCGGCTCTCGAGGAGACCGATCTCCTCGCGGTCGCGCTGGAGCAGATCGGCGACCCGGCGCAGCAGCGCGGCACGCTCGGCCACGGCCGTACGGGGCCAGGCGCCTGCGCCGCCGTCGAAGGCCCGCCTGGCGGCCGCGACCGCCGCGTCCGCGTCCTCGGCGCCGCCCTCGGCCACCACCTGGAGCACTGTCGCGTCGGCGGGGTCGAGGACCTCCCGCGTGGCGCCGGATGCGGCGGGGAGCCACACCCCGTCTACGTGAATGGTCTCGATTGCCGACACGTGTGTTCTGCCTTCCGCTTACGAATTTGTTCCCACTGGTGCAACCACTCGCGCACTCAGCAACGGGGACCCCTTTCCGGAAGCCCCCGACCTATGCCCAAACCTCAACGGAAAGTGAGCCGAGTCACGCCGCGAGTGACCATTCACCCCCCTTCACCCCACATACGTCCGATGTGCGCCGAAAAAATGCAGAACGTACGCTGGATAGCCGTATGCCCAGCCGTATGCCCAGCCCTATGTCCCTCGGGACCGGAGGTGCCGCGATGGCCAGCAGACGCCGCCCAGCGACCGCGATCACCGCTCTGACCTGCGGTGCAGCCCTGCTCGCCGGGCCCGCCTGGACGGGTGCCGCCGCCGCGGCGACCCGGGACGACGGCGAGGGTGATCTCGCCGGAAAGTCGGCCCAGCAGATCTCCGACACCGCACTCCACGAGCTCGCCGCCGCAAAGTCCCTGCGGGTGCGGACGCTGTCCACCGCCGACCCGGGCAAGCTCGACATCTCCCTCGACGAGGCCGGTAACTGCACCGGCACGATCAGCAAGGGCTCCTACGGGCGCATCGACCTCGTCAAACGCGGCAACAAGGTGTGGATGAAACCGGACGCCGCCTTCTGGAAGGCCCAGCTGCCCGGCAAGGGCGGCAGCGACGCCGCCCGCAAGTACGCGGGCCGCTATCTGCACGGCACCACCGGCGACCCCATCCTCCAGAACCTCTCCGCCGCCTGCGACCTCAACGCCTTCCAGCAGTCCGCCACCGGCCCCACGAGTCCGCCCCCCTCCGGCCACCCCACGCCCCGTCTGGCCAAGGGCAAGCCGACCGTCCAGGAAGGCACCCGCGTGCTGCCGGTCGTCAAGAAGATCGACGGTGTCACCCAGACCCTCTACGTGACCATCGACGGCAAGCACTACCCCCGCAAACTCACCGCCGAGGCCGACCACGAGACCGGCACGGTCCTGCTGAGCAACTACGACAAGCCGGTCCCGTCGAAGACGCCCCCTCCGGGCAAGACGGTGGACATCTCGGTACTGGAGGAGCTGCTGCGGGGGACGCAGGAGTCGGAGGCGGCGTAGGCAGCGTAGGCAGTCCTGCACGGGTAACTCTTCGTACGTACGATCGCTAGACCGTGCGGCTGCCCGTATACGCGGGGCAGCGGGGAGGGAGTGGCACGATGACCATCACCGAAGAACGGACCATGACGGTCGAGACCGACGGGACCGAGATGGACGAGCCCACTGAGCAGCCCCTTGAGCCAAGTCCGGACACACTGGACGCGCTGTTCGAGCGGCTGGAGCGGATGCCTGTCCCCGAGGGCTACAAGGTCGAGATTGTCGAGGGGACCGTCTTCATGTCACCGCAGCGGGCCGCGCACTGGGAGACCATCGCTGACATCTACGAGCAGCTGCGCACGCGATATCCGAGGAAGCGCGTGCTGTCCGACGTGCGCATCGACTTCCCTGGCCAACTGAACGGATTCGCCTGCGACGTGGTGGCATTGGCCGAAGGCTGGACCAGGGACGCCAAGGGCCGCTACCGCTACGAGGACGTCGAATTCGTCGCCGAAGTCATCTCCAAAGGCACCGCGGTGAACGACTACGGCCCGAAGAAGACGGCCTACGCCCTCGCCGAGGTCCCTGTCTACGTCATCGCCGACCCGTACATCGGCCGCTGCCGAATCTTCACCGACCCTCAGGGCGGCGAGTACAAGAGCGACCTCCGCCTGGCGTACGGCAAGCCCATCGACCTCACTGGCACGGTCGTCGGCCTCACCTTCACCACCGACGATTTCCCCAAGGACTGACCCCCCGGCTCCCCCTTGGCAGTTAACTGACGCCACAACACCCAAGGGGGGACCGCCATGTACGACACCATCCGCACCGCCGCCCTGATCGCCGCCACCGTCACCACAGGCCTCAGCGCCGGCCTCTTCTACGCCTTTGCCTGTGCCGTCATGCCCGGCCTGCGGCAGTCGGACGACCGGACGTTCGTGACCGCGATGCGGCGGATCAATGTGGCCATCCTCAACGGGTGGTTCGCGCTGGGGTTCTTCGGGGCGCTGGTGTTCACCGCGGTGGCCGCCGGAATGCATCTGCGGGCGGACGGACATGCCGTACTGCCGTGGGTGGTGGCGGCGCTGGCGCTGTACCTGGTCCTGATCGGCACGACCTTCGCGGTGAACGTGCCGCTGAACGACCGGCTCGAGGCGGCGGGAGAGACCGACGCGGACGGCGGTCCGGCCGCCGTCCGCGAGCGGTTCGAGGCCCGGTGGGTGCGGTGGAACGTGGTGCGCGCGGTCTCCGGTACCGCCGCGCTGGGGTGCCTGGTCTGGGCACTGGTCCTGCACGGGCGGATCGGCGGGGGCGCCGCGTAAGGGGCCGGGTGGCGGGACTACGCACCCGTCCCGCCCCGCGGCGGGACCGCGCAGCTGTCGGAGAAGCCCTGGCTGCGCAGGCCCATCGCGCCGTTCACCCGGGAGCGGAAGTTCTCCAGCGCCACCATGGTGGTCAGCTCCACGAAGGCCTTGTCGCCCAGCTGGCTGCGCAGGCGTTCCGCCAGTTCGTCGGTGACCGTCGGCGGGGTGTCGGTCACGGCCTCCGCGTACTCCATGACCAGCCGTTCCGTCTCGGTGAACGACTCCTCGTGCGCCCGCCACTCCGGCACCTTGCTGATCTTCTCCAGCGGCAGCCCGAGCCGGTCCGCCTCCCAGTGGCCGAAGTCCAGGCACCACGAGCAGCCGATCCGCGCCGACGAGATCATCACCGCCAGGTGCTTGAGGGTGGGGTCCAGCGCCTTCCACCGGCCCGCCTTCGCCTCGAAGGCGAAGTAGGCGCGAAGGAGCTTGGGGTGGTGCGCGTAGACCAGCGCGGGCTCCATGACCTTGCCGTATGCGCGCCGGGAGTACCACTCGGCCAGCCGCAGCGTGAGGGTGCGGGGCGGAGTGAGAGAGATTCGTGCCATGGAGGTGCCTCCTCGTACGAGTGTGTGCTCGCTCGGGTTGTCTCGCTCGGGTGGTGCTGTCACTCCGTACGACGGGCGGGCGCCGGCGGATGTGACACGGGCGGCGGCGAGGCGGGTACCTCGTCACCGTCCGTCGGCGAGCCGCCGCCCCGCGCCGCCACCCCCGCAAGACAATTCGGACATGGCTAAGGACAAGGCTCATGACACGGGTGGCGCGGATGGCGGGGGCGGGACGCCGGAGAAGGCGGTGCTGGAGGGCGGCCCCGATGAATTCCCGGGGCTGATCGTGGCGATCGATCCCCCGGGGACGACCGAGCTGAAGATCCCGTATCTGGCCGGGTACGAGCACTTCCGGGCCACCGGGCGGACGAAGACGACCGCCGAGGGCACGCTGCCGGTGTACGAGTGGTGGGAGCGGACGGAGCTGCCCGGGTAGCGCGACGGACCGGGCCGCGGGTCAGCGGACGTCGATGCGGAGCCGGGTGCCGTCCGGCAGGTCGTGGATCTGCTGGGCCAGGGGGCCGCGGATGCGCATCGCGGTGGCGGCGTCGTGGACGGCGAAGTTGTCGAAGCCGTAGCCGCCGCCGGTGACGAAGAACTGCCGCGGGACCAGCCGCTCGTTCGGGTCCAGGGCGCCGTGCTGCTTCTGGAAGGCATGGGCGAAGGACGCTGCGCCGTTCACGTCCGGGTCGTCGAGCAGCCACTGCGCCCAGGCGTCGAGGCCGGGGCCGATCGCGGTGGTTTCAGCCGTCTCCGGGTTGAAGCGGACGACCTCCTCGCCGCCGACGACGGCGAACTGGGTACCGAAGATGTCCTGGCCGAAGCAGAACACGTCGTCGGCCAGGCCGTCGTAGGTGTCCTTCCAGGTCTCGCCGTCGTTCCAGGCCAGCAGGTCGGGGCCGAGGCCGTCGTCGCCCGCCCGGAAGACCTGGACGCCGGCGTCGAAGAGGAAGAAGCCGTTGATACGGGAGAGGGTCCGGCCGAGCTCGGCCAGGGGCCCGGCCGGGACGCCGAAGTCCAGCTCGATCGACGGGCCCATCGGACCGCGCCCCCGGTCCAGCAACTGCTCGAGTGCGCCCGTGCCGTGGGTCATGCCGTATCACTCCGCTGCAGAACGCGCTGCTGTAGGGGCCGGGTTGGGTTCCGGATGACGTGCCGGACGGCGCGCCGCACCGTGTGCCGGGCGCCGTCCCGCACAGCCTCTCACCGCGCGGTCCCGCGTCATCCCGCGGTCCCGGGTCATCCCGCGGTCCCGGGGGCGAAGGACCGCAGGGCGATCCGCTGGATCTGCTCCTGCTGGGGCCACTCGGCCTCGGTGCCCCGGACGAGCACGGCGAACTGGCGGCCGTCGGAGGCCGTGAAGGCGCAGTCGACCACCTTGACGCGGTCGCCCACGTCCTCGCTGTCATAGGCGTAGACCAGCTGGTAGGCGTCCGAGGCCGAGTCCGGGGCCGGGCCGGGCAGCGGTCCGAGGCCGATCTGCTCGTAGCCGGGGTTGCGGGCTGAGTGGGACAGCTCGTCGGAGGTGTTCTCCAGCGCCTCGCGCGGTGTGCCGGGCGCGTCGGTGTTCTGGAAGACCTGCACCAGCCCGTGCCCGTCCGGCGAGAGGTAGAAGACGCCGTTCTTGCGCTTCTCGCGCTGCCAGCCGCTGGGCACCGCGAGGGTGAAGCCCTCTTCGTCGTGGACGGTGCGGAAGCCCTCGGGGGGACCGGAGGACACCGGCGGGGCGGTGGCTGCCGAGGGGCCGGTGGACGGGGTGGACGGGGTGGGCTTCGCGGAGCTCCTGGCGGGGGCCGCGGCCGGGTCGGCGTCATCGCCGCGCCACAGCAGATAGCCGCCGCCGAGACCGGCCGCGATCACGGCCACCGCCGTCCCGGCGGCGAGCGCCATGGTGCGGCGGGCCGGGCCGGGTACGGCGTCGGGCGGCCCGGGGACGAGGAGGACGCCCTCGTCCGGGCCGGCCGGCGGAACGGGTTCCCGGCCGGGGCACGGGGCGGGGTCCGGGCCCGTGTCCTGCGCGGGAACCGGGGCGCCCGGCGCGGTGCCCGCCGACGGCCGGAAGTGCGGCCGGGGCGGCATCGGCCCCGTATAGGCGGCGGGCGGCGGGGTGCCGTCCTCCCAGCGCTGGGTCTCGCGGTTCCAGCGGGCCGCGCCCCCGCCCCGCGCCGTCACCCTCCCGCCAGGGCCGCGACGGCCTGGCCGACCGCCGTCCCGGATGCCAGCAGGCCGACGACGGCGCCGGCGTCGGTGAGGGCTGTCCGCAGCCGCGACAGCCGGCCGGGACCGGCCGCGCCGGAATCGGTGATCTCCGCCTCCGTGCCGGCGAGTTCGCTGCTCAGGGCGGCGATCTGGGGGCTGGGCACCGCCCGGGACAGATCGTCGCGCAGCTCCCGGACGGCGCGCAGCAGCTCCTCCTGCGCCGGGTCCACGGCCGGTGCGGCGCCCTCGTTGTGGGTCACCGTGTTGTGGTTGCCGATGGCGAAGGCGCCCCGGACGCTGCCGATGTGGATGCCGTTGTCGCGTTCGTCAGCCGTTGCCACTCTTCTTGCTTCCCTTCGACGCGGCGCCACGCGGAGTGGTGGCGTTGTGGGTGATCGTGTTGTGGTCGCCGATGCCGATCGCGCCCTGTGCGGACTCGATGTACGTACCGCCCTCCGCGACATGGACGACCCGCTGCTCGAACTCCTCGGTCCGGTAGCCGGCCTCGCGCAGCGCCGTGGTCACGCCCGCCGCCACCCGCTGCTGAATGGTCTTCAGATAGCGGGCGACGTCCATGTCCTGGAAGAGCGAGGACTCGTTGTAGGAGCCCAGTTCGCGTACGGAGACGGCGGGGCCCTCGGGCAGCGCGGCCCCGTACCCTCCGGTGCCCAGCCGCCACAGCGACAGCAAGCCGCGCAGCAGGGTCAGCAGGGCCTGTCCGGCCGAGCGCGGCGTGGCGGCCAGGGCCCAGACGGCCCGGCCGAAGCGGTGGTGGTGCCGGTACTGGTGGGCGATCCGGTCGGCGTCCTGGAAGAGCTGCCGCAGCGGCCACAGCACATGCGGGGCGACCTCCAGCATCAGCATGCCGCCCTGCGTGTGCACCCGTACGAAGACCGTGGTGACCACGCCCTCGTTCCAGCCGCCGACCCGGATCCGCAGGAAGTGCCGGCGGGTCTCGCCGCCTTCCTCGACCGCCTCGGCACGGTGTTCCTCGAACTCCGCGGGTGCGTACGGCGCCGCCGCCCGGGACGGCAGCCCCTCGGCGGGCAGGAAGACGCACTCGTCGATCTCGAGCGCACGCAGCCGGTCCCGCACCGCGGCCGCCCGCTCCGGCGAACCGTGCGGTGACGGCACCCGCAGCGCGGCCACCAGGGGGACGATGCGCTCCAGGAAGGCGGCGTTGTCCAGCGGCTCGGTCGTGCGGTCCGGCCGGGGGCTGAGCTCCACCGACAGGGACCAGGTCCGGTACGGGACACCCGCGCCGCAGAACGGGTTGGCGGCCCGGTACATCATCAGCGGCCCGTGCTGCTCGGTCCGCACCCGGTCCCGCAGCCTCCGGAAGCGGAGGCCCTCGGCGCGCTCGGCGGGGTCGGACATCACGTCGGGGAAGCGCTCCCTGGACAGCTCGTCGGCCAGCGCGCGGGCGAACTGGCCGCGCTGCAGAGCGACCAGGACGGCCACCGCCGGCAACAGCAGCAGCGTGGACCAGACGGCCAGGGCGTCGGCGAACCCGCTGCCGGCGGAGGCGTCGTAGGCGCTGGTGGCGTCCATGGCCGAGTACGTCGAGTAGTCCGGTCCGGAGTCCGGGCTCAGCAGATCCGGCAGCAGCGAACGCCCGAACCCGGCGAGGCCGTCACCGCCGCCGAACGCCGCCACCAGCAGCACCACCAAGAACACCAGCAGGGAGATCCGCCCGTACCAGCGCAGCACGAACGGGCCGATGACGGACAGCCACGGCGGGAGGAAGGTCAGACCGCTCATGAAGCGGGCGAGCGCCATCACGGCGATGGGATAGAGGTAGAGCACCGCCAGCCCGGACGACAGCGGGACGGCCACGATCCACACCAGCAGGATCGCCGCCGCCCAGCCCAGTTGGAGGCGGCGGGCACGCAGCGCGTGGGCGAGCACCCGGGCCGCGTCGATGCCGAGGGAGGGCGCGGCGAACCGCTCCTCGTGGACGTACAGCTCGTCGATGACCGCATCGCGGTAGCTCTCGTCCATGTACGTGCCGGCGCACAGCAGCCGGGTGGCCTCGCTGGCGCCCGGCGGGGTCACGGAGTGCGGCTCGGGCGGCGGGGGCGGGGGCTGTGCGGGCGGATCGGAGCCCGCCGGCTGCTTGGTTAATCGCGCGGTGCCCTCCGGGTCGCCGGGCTGTCGAGGCACATCGATACGGGTCATCTGCCTTCCCTGAAGCACCAGCGGGCCACCACGGACGGGCCGCGGCGTGTGGGGGGGGAAGCGCAGCATAAGGGAGCGGGCCGCGCCGTGTCAGCGCCATTACCCAGAGTGCGGCGGAGCGGTGAAACGGCAGAGCCCGCACGGCCGTTGGGGCCGTGCGGGCTCGTGGTACCGCTGCCGGGAGCGGCGGGTGCGCCGGGGTCAGATGAGGCCGAGGCCGCGGACCGCCTCGCGCTCCTCCGCCAGCTCCTTGACGGAGGCGTCGATGCGCTCACGGGAGAAGTCGTTGATCTCCAGGCCCTGGACGATCTCGTACTTGCCGTCCTTGGTGGTGACGGGGAAGGAGGAGATCAGGCCCTCCGGGACGCCGTAGGAGCCGTCCGAGGGGATACCCATGGAGGTCCAGTCGCCGTCGGCGGTGCCGTTGACCCAGGTGTGGACGTGGTCGATGGCGGCGTTCGCGGCGGAGGCGGCGGACGACGCGCCACGGGCCTCGATGATCGCCGCGCCGCGCTTGGCGACGGTCGGGATGAAGGTGTCGGCCAGCCAGGTCTGGTCGTTCACGACCTCGGCGGCGTTCTTGCCCGCGACCTCGGCGTGGAAGATGTCCGGGTACTGGGTCGCGGAGTGGTTGCCCCAGATCGTCAGCTTGCGGATCTCGGAGACCGGGGTGCCGGTCTTCTGCGCGAGCTGCGAGATGGCGCGGTTGTGGTCCAGACGGGTCATCGCGGTGAACCGCTCGGCCGGTACGTCCGGCGCGGCGGCCTGGGCGATCAGCGCGTTGGTGTTGGCGGGGTTGCCGACGACCAGGACCTTGATGTCGTCCGCGGCGTGCGCGTTGATGGCGGCGCCCTGCGGCTTGAAGATGCCGCCGTTCGCCTCCAGCAGGTCGCCGCGCTCCATGCCCTTGGTACGGGGGCGGGCGCCGACGAGCAGGGCGACGTTCGCGCCGTCGAAGGCCACGTTCGGGTCGTCGGAGATGTCGATGCCCCGGAGCAGCGGGAAGGCGCAGTCGTCCAGCTCCATGGCGGTGCCCTCGGCGGCCTTGAGGCCCTGCGGGATCTCCAGAAGGCGCAGCTTGACCGGGACATCCGCGCCGAGGAGGTGACCGGAAGCGATACGGAAGAGGAGGGCGTAACCGATCTGGCCGGCGGCGCCGGTCACGGTGACATTGACGGGAGTGCGGGTCATGGCGATCTCCTGCGCGACGTTTTCTGGGGGCAAGCCCCCGGACCACCATGGGTGGCGGTGGGTGTCCCTGCCCGGTTATCGAGGTCTCATCGAGGTCTCTTGGTATCGAGAGACCCGGCCGTCAGGCTATCGGACCCCCGGGCGGCACAAGCCGCGGGCCGGTGTGGGACACCTCACCGGGTGTCGCGAACCCGGTACAGGGCGGCGGCCGCCCGCTCTGAGAGGGGGGACACGGGCGACCGCCGGGCTGTGCCGAACCCGTGGGGGGGTGTAGGTCGCCTGCCCGGGAACGCCGCCGTCATGCCCCCCTGATTTCGGCCATACCTGATGACGCCGAATCCCGGCCAGGGCGCACAGAGGCACGGCAGCCCGCCGACGACACCCGCGTGCGCCGGTCGTGCCCCCGGGCGGCCGGGGTTGGCCCTCCCCCTGGCGGGAAATCACTCCGTCCGAACTGCTCCGAACTGTTCCGAACTGCTCCATACGGCTGCGGACGGCTCCGCCGACGCGAGGAGGCAAGGATGACCATGTCGGGAAATCCACCGGTGACGGGACCGGCGGCGGGAAATCCACCGGTTGCCGGAGATCCCCCGGTCGCCGCCCCTCCCTCACCCCCTCCCCCGCCCACGGCCGCTGGGACCGCCGAACAGCAGACCGCGATCATCGGCCTCCTGATGCGCGAGTACGACGCCTTACGCTCCGAGATCACCCAGCGCATCGGGGCCCGTACACAGATAGCCGGTTTCGCCGGCGTGATATCGGCCGTGGTGGCCGGGAACGGCGGACTGACCTTCAACCGCCCGAACCTCTACATCGCCCTGGTGATCGTCGCCTTCTCGCTGGTGTGGTGGCGCGACAGCAACCAGGGCATCCTGCGCCTGGGCCGCCATCTGCGGATGATCGAGGAGCAGGTCAACACCCTGTCGACCCAGCTGTACGGGCGCCCGGCGCTGTCCTGGGAGGACCGGCGCCAGGCGGAGCGCCGGGCCGAGCGCACGGTGTGGCGGCTGATCGGCCGGATGGGCGGCTGGAACCCCCGCTGAGGCCGGGATCCCCGCCGATGGTCAGCACTCCGCCGACCCCACCACCCCTGCGGGGTAACGGAGTTACCGCCGAAAAGCACCCGCCCCATAGGGTTCCGCGTCATGAGCCGAGTGCTGACCATCGACGTACCGACCGGCGTCAACGCCTACCAGCTGCGCACCGACCGCGGATCCTTCGCCGTCCTGGACGCGGCGCCGCCCCTCGCGGCCCGTCGTGGCACCGCGCTTCTGCTCCCCGGGTTCTCCGGCAGCAAGGAGGACTTCCTGCCGCTGCTCGCCCCGCTGGCGCAGGCCGGGTTCCGTGCCGTGGCGGTCGACGGGCGCGGACAGTACGAGTCGGCCGGCCCGCGCGAGGAATCGGCGTACGCGCAACGGGAGTTGGCACTGGACGTCGTCGCCCAGAGCGACGCCCTCACCCGGGACGGCGGCGGACCGCTGCATCTCCTGGGGCACTCCCTCGGCGGTCTGATCGCCCGCGCCGCGGTGCTCGACGCCGCCCCCTCGCCGCTCCCCTGGGCCTCGCTGACCCTCATGAACTGCGGCCCGGCCGCGATCGAGACGGCGCAGCAGGTCCGTACGAGCATGCTGATCGACGCGCTGGGCGGGATGGACATGGATGACATCTGGCAGGTGATGCAGGCCATGGACGCGGACGGGGGAACGGCGGCGGCCGCCTCCGAGGTCGACGCCTTCCATCACCGGCGCTGGATGGGCACCACACCGGAGCAACTCATCGCCACCGGACGCCAGTTGATCGCCGAACCGGACCGCGTCACCGAACTGGCGGCGGCCCCGCTGCGCAAGCTGGTGGTGTCCGGGTCGGCGGACCGCACCTGGCCGGTGCCGTGGCTGGACGAGATGGCCCGGCGCCTGGGCGCGGAGCGGGTGGTGATCGACGGCGGCGGGCACTCCCCGAACGTCCACCGGCCGCAGGAGACGGCCGCGGCGCTGGCAGCGTTCTGGGCGCGTTAGCCCTGCGGACCAGGCGGCGGACCCTTCCCCGCACCGGGGGCGGGCCGCCGCCCTTATGCCCGGAAAAACCCGATGCCGGGGGTGCTCAACCGGCCATCTTCGCCCGCAGGTTGACGTCGAGGGCATCCAGGAACTGCTCCGTGGTCAGCCACGGCGCGTCCGGCGAGATCAGCAGCGCCAGATCCCTGGTCATCTGCCCGCCCTCCACCGTCTCCCCGCATACCCGCTCCAGCGCCTCCGCGAAACGGGTGACCTCCGGGGTGCCGTCCAGCCGGCCCCGGTGCGCGAGGCCGCGGGTCCAGGCGAAGACGGAGGCGATCGGGTTGGTCGAGGTGGCCTTGCCCTGCTGATGGCGGCGGTAGTGGCGGGTGACCGTGCCATGGGCGGCCTCGGCCACGGTGGTGCGGCCGTCGGGGGACATCAGGACGGAGGTCATCAGGCCGAGCGAACCGAAGCCCTGCGCGACGACATCGGACTGGACGTCGCCGTCGTAGTTCTTGCACGCCCAGACATAGCCGCCGGGCGACCTGAGGGCCATCGCGACCATGTCGCCGATCAGCCGGTGCTCGTACGAAAGCCCCCCGGCCCGGAAGTCCTCGGCGAACTCGGCGTCGAAGACCTCCTGGAAGAGCTCCTTGAAGCGGCCGTCGTACTTCTTCAGGACGGTGTTCTTCGTGGAGAGGTAGACGGGGTAGCCGCGGGCGAGGCCGTAGCGGAACGCGGCGCGGGCGAAGTCGCGGACGGACGCGTCGTGGTTGTACATCGCCAGCGCCACGCCGGAACCCGGGAACTCGTGGACCTCCACCTCGAGCGGCTCGGAACCGTCCTTCGGGGTGAAGGTCAGGGTGAGCGTGCCGGGACCCGGGACCCGCAGATCGGTGGCGCGGTACTGGTCGCCGAAGACGTGCCGGCCGACGACGATCGGCCGGGTCCAGCCCGGGACCAGCCGCGGCACATTCGCCATGATGACCGGCTCGCGGAAGATCACGCCGCCGAGCGCGTTGCGGAGGGTGGCGTTCGGCGAGGGGTACATCGCCTTGAGGTTGAACTCCTCGACCCGCGCCTCGTCCGGGGTGATGGTGGCGCATTTCACGCCGACGCCGTACCGCTGGACGGCGCGGGCGGCATCGGTGGTCACCTGGTCGTGGGTCGCGTCACGGTGCTCGATGCCGAGGTCGAAGTACTTCAGGTCGACATCGAGGTAGGGGAGGATCAGCTTGTCCTTGATGAAGGACCACAGGATGCGGGTCATCTCGTCGCCGTCGAGCTCGACGACGGGGTTGGCTACCTGGATCTTGGCCATGACGTCACGGTACTCACGGCGGACCCCCGGAAGCCGGACGCCGGGCGCGCGACCCGGCGCGGACACCCCCGGGCAGGTCCTAGCGCACGGTGAAGTGCACGATGTCGTCCAGGAACGGGATGTGGATCCACGGCTTGGGCTGCACCATCATCGACAGCATCACGATCACGAAGCCGAGCACCCCGTAGGTGAGCAGATCGGTGAAGCGGGAGCGTACGGCCAGCATCCCCACCGACGGGAGCGCCCAGCGCAGCGCCGCCCCCGCCAGCAGGGACAGGCCGATCAGCAGCGTGCCGACGCGGAACGCGTCGACCGCCACGAGCAGCAGCCCGGCCGCGACGCCGCCCATCACCGCCAGGAGCGGCCACTGCCGGGCGGGCGCGGGACGGCCGCCCGGCGCGGCGCGGCCGCCGCCTTCCGGGCGGGCGGTGTCCCGCGTGAACCGCGGGAAGCGGCGCGAGGTGCGCTGGGGCTCGGACGCCTGTTCCGAGTGCGCTTCGGCAGCCATGCGGGGCACTCCCTTCGGGTCGGTACGGGTCAGCCGGCCGCGCGCTCGGCGGCCTCGACGACGTTGACCAGCAGCTGGGCGCGGGTCATCGGGCCGACGCCGCCCGGGTTGGGGGCGACCCAGCCGGCCACCTCGGCGACACCCGGGTGCACATCGCCGACGATCTTTCCCGCCTCGTCACGGCTGACGCCGACGTCCAGGACGGCCGCGCCCGGCTTGACGTCCTCGGGCTTGATGATGTGCGGCACACCGGCCGCGGCGACGATGATGTCGGCCTGCTTGAGGTGCGCGGACAGGTCACGGGTGCCGGTGTGGCACTGCGTCACCGTGGCATTTTCGGACTTGCGGGTAAGGACGAGCGGCATCGGGCGGCCGATGGTGATACCGCGGCCGACCACGACCACATCCGCGCCCTTGATCTCCACACCGTGCCGGCGCAGCAGCTGGACGATGCCGTACGGGGTGCACGGCAGCGGGCCCTCGACACCCAGCACCAGCTTGCCCAGGCTCACCGGGTGCAGACCGTCGGCGTCCTTGGCCGGGTCCATCAGCTCCAGGACGCGGTTGGTGTCGATGCCCTTGGGGAGCGGGAGTTGGACGATGTAGCCGGTGCAGGCCGGGTCCTCGTTGAGCTCCCGGACGACCGCCTCGATCTCCTCCTGGGTGGCGGTCGCAGGCAGTTCGCGCTGGATGGAGGCGATGCCGACCTGGGCGCAGTCGCGGTGCTTGCCGTTGACGTACCAGCGGCTGCCGGGGTCGTCGCCGACCAGGAGAGTGCCCAGGCCGGGCTGGACACCCTTGGCCTTCAGCGCCTCAACGCGGGCGGAGAGCTCGGACTTGATCGCTGCGGCGGTGGCCTTGCCATCGAGAATCTGGGCAGTCATACCCCCATCCTCCCGGATGAGGGCGGCCGCGTTCCAATCAGGGCACGCAGAACACCGGTGGCCGGAATTGATCATTGCACTTGGACAACGCCTTAACGCCTTGACTGGACAGAGCCAAGCCGCAACTAGAAGGATTGTCGTTCAGTGCCGCAGGCATCGTCGGGGGCGGGCCAGAAAAAACCTGTATTTCCTCCGAGTCACGCCGCGTCGTCCCCCACTGACCCACACGGAGGAAAACAGCAAATGAGCTTCGGCGACCCGAACAACCCCTACGGCCAGCAGCCGCCGCAGGGCCCGTACGGCGCCCCGCAGCCGGGCATGCCCCCGCAGGGCGGCCAGCCGGGCTACGGCTACCCGCAGCAGCAGCCGTACGGCGCGCCGCAGCAGCCCGCCCAGTACGGCTACCCGCAGCAGGCCGCGCCGGGCTACGGCTACCCCGGGCAGGTCGGTATGCCGGGTATGCCGATGCCCTTCGCGAGCTGGGGGGCGCGCGTGGGTGCCTCGCTGCTCGACGGCCTGATGGTCGCGGCCGCTCCGGTCGTCCTGGCCATCATCGCCGGTGTCATCTGGGCCTCGTCCGACACCCCGTCGTGCGCCTACAACGACTACACGTGCCAGGCGGACGCGGCGGGCCCGCCGGCCAGCTACTTCATCCTGGTCGGGATCGGCTACCTGATCGCCCTCACCCTCCAGATCATCTTCCTCGTCAAGGAAGGCAACACGGGCCAGACCCCGGGCAAGAAGATCGTGGGCATCCGGACCGTCCGCGAGATGAACGGCCAGGTCCCCGGCTTCGGCCTGGCGCTCGGCCGCCGCTTCTGCCACATCCTGGACGCCCCGATGTGCGGCCTCGGCTTCTGGTGGCCGCTGTGGGACGAGAAGAACCAGACCTTCGCCGACAAGATCGTCAGTACGGTGGTCGTCCGCGCCCAGTGAGGCGGACCCCGCACCGCAGGGACCCCGAGTCCAACGCCCTGAAGGCCCCCTCGCATCGCCGCGACCGGGGCCTTCGCGGCGCTCTACCGTTCCAGACGTCTGAAGGACACCGCTCGTGAGCTATCCGAACCAGAACCCCTACGGTCCGCCGCCGGGCCAGCAGCCCGGATACGGGTACCCGCAGCAGCAGCCGCCGCAGCCCTCGCCGTACGGGCCTCCCTACCCGGGCGCCGGAATGCCGGGCATGGGAATGCCGGGCGCGCCGGTGCTGAACGGCATGCCCGGCGGGGTGAAGGCCGCCCGCGTGATGCTGTTCGTCCTCGCCGGCATGAACCTCCTCGGCCTCATAGGCGCCGTGGCCGGCCTGAGCGCCGTCAGCAAGGCTTCGAAGCACGCCACCTACGCCACTGATGACGACCTGGCCGCGTTCAGCGTCGGCAAGGGGCTGCTGATCACCCTGATCGTGCTGATCGTGGTCTTCACGGTGCTCGCCATCACGGCGGCCTCGCAGTTCGGCAAGGGCGGCACCGGCGTCCGCACCACGACCATCATCTTCGGCGTCGCCAACACGCTGGCCAGCTTCGTCGTCTTCCCGCTCGGCCTGGTGCACACCGTCCTCGGGATCCTGATCATCGTCTTCGTCTCGAAGGACGAAGGCCAGGCCTGGTTCAACCGGCCGCGTTACTGACGCCGTGCCGACGCCGGAAGGGCCGCACCCCACACACGCGGGGTGCGGCCCTTTCGCTACCGGCCGTTGACGGCCGCTCAGTGGAAGAAGTGCCGCGTCCCGGTGAAGTACATCGTCACGCCCGCCTTCTTCGCGGCCTCCACGACGGCCTCGTCGCGGATCGAACCGCCGGGCTGCGCCACGGCCTTGACGCCGGCCTCGGCCAGCACCTCGAAACCGTCGGGGAACGGGAAGAACGCGTCCGAGGCGGCGTACGCACCGCGCGCCCGCTCCTCGCCCGCGCGCTGCACGGCCAGCTTCGCCGAGTCCACGCGGTTGACCTGGCCCATGCCCACGCCGACCGTGGCACCGTCCTTGGCGAGCAGGATCGCATTGGACTTCACCGCACGGCTCGCCCGCCAGGCGAAGGCCAGCTCGGCCAGCTCCTCGGCGGACAGCGCCTCGCCCGCGGCCAGCGTCCAGGTGGCCGGGTCGTCGCCCTCGGCCTGCAGCCGGTCGGTGACCTGGAGCAGCGCACCGCCGTCGATGGCCTTGACCTCGACCGGGTTCGACGGGGCGTCAGGGCACCGCAGCACACGGATGTTCTTCTTGCGGGACAGCGCCTCGAGCGCACCGTCCTCGTACCCCGGGGCCACGATGACCTCGGTGAAGATCTCCGCGACCTGCTCGGCCATCGCCTTGCTCACCGGACGGTTGACCGCGATCACCCCGCCGTACGCGGACACCGGGTCGCACTCATGCGCCTTGCGGTGCGCCACGGCGACGTCCGCGCCGACCGCGATACCGCAGGGGTTGGCGTGCTTGATGATCGCCACACACGGCTCGGACTGGTCGTAGGCGGCCCGGCGGGCGGCCTCGGTGTCCGTGAAGTTGTTGTACGACATCTCCTTGCCGTGCAGCTGCTCGGCGTCGGCGAGGCCGCCCGTGCCGTCGACGTAGAGCGCGGCGGCCTGGTGCGGGTTCTCGCCGTAGCGCAGGACGTTCTTGCGCTCGTAGGTGGCGCCGAGGAACTCGGGGAAGTCCGAGTCGTCGGCGGCGGCGTAGTCCTCCGCGAACCACGACGCCACGGCCACGTCGTACGCCGCGGTGTGCTGGAACGCCTCGGCGGCCAGCCGCTTGCGGGCGGTCAGGTCGAAGCCGCCGGCGGCGACGGCCGCGAGCACGTCCTCGTACCGCTGCGGGTTGACGACAACGGCCACCGACGGGTGGTTCTTGGCGGCGGCACGGACCATCGAGGGGCCGCCGATGTCGATCTGCTCCACGCACTCGTCGGGGGTGGCACCGGAGGCGACCGTCTCCCGGAACGGGTACAGGTTCACGACGACGAGGTCGAACGGCTCCACGCCCAGGTCGGCCAGCTGCTTCTGGTGGTCGGCCAGCCGCAGGTCGGCGAGGATGCCGGCGTGCACCTTGGGGTGCAGGGTCTTGACCCGGCCGTCGAGGCACTCCGGGAAGCCCGTCAGCTCCTCGACCTTGGTGACCGGCACCCCGGCAGCGGCGATCTTCCCGGCCGTCGAGCCGGTCGAGACGAGCTGGACGCCCGCCGCGTGCAGCCCCTGCGCCAGCTCCTCCAGACCGGACTTGTCATAGACGCTGACCAGCGCGCGGCGGATGGGCCGCTTCGTGCCTTCGGTGGCGGTCACGAGATACGTACCTTTCGTCCCTCAATGCGGTAGCCGTGCCGGGCCAGACGCCCCACGACCTCGACGAGCAGCGATCGCTCGACTTCCTTGATGCGCTCATGCAGCGCGGATTCGTCGTCCTCGTCCCGGACCTCGACCACACCCTGGGCGATGATCGGGCCGGTGTCGACGCCGTCGTCGACGAAGTGGACGGTGCATCCGGTGACCTTCGCGCCGTACGCGAGCGCATCGCGTACGCCGTGGGCACCGGGAAAACTCGGCAGCAGCGCCGGGTGGGTATTGAGGATCCGGCCGCCGAAACGGGCGAGGAATTCCTTCCCGAGGATCTTCATGAAACCGGCCGAGACGACGAGATCGGGCTCATGGGCGGCGGTCGCCTCGGTGAGCGCCGCGTCCCACTCCTCCCGGCTGCCGTAGTCCTTGACCCGGCAGACGTAGGTCGGCAGACCGGCCCGTTCGGCGCGCTCCAGCCCCGCGATCGCGCCCCGGTCGGCACCGACCGCCACGACCTCGGCGCCGTACGCGTCCGGGCCCTGCTCGGCGATGGCGTCCAGCAGCGCCTGCAGGTTCGTACCGGAACCGGAGACGAGCACGACGAGGCGCGCCGGGCGGCCGGGGGCGGCCGGGCGGGCGGGCGGAGTGGGGGCTGGGGAGGAAGCCACGGCGGGGCTCTTTCTCGATCTTGTTCCGGAACTCGCGCGCGTCGGTCCCACGCGCTCTGCGTGCTCCCACGTGCATTTGTGTGGTCGTACAAGGCCGCGGGTACCGCAGATCCGGGGAACCCTACGAAGGCGCCGACCGTCAGCAACGATACCGGCACTCCGAGCGGCCCCCGCGGGACGGGGGCGAGCACGGGAGGTAGCGTCAGGCCTGAGACTGCATGCAGTCGTGGTAACCGGGCGCCACGGCCGGCCGGCCCGCGTACGGACGAGACAAGGGGAAGACGCACTCCAGATGACGGACCGACGCCGCAGCACGGCCCTCCTGCTCCCGCTGCCCGCCACCGCCCCGGGGGCGTTCCTGCTGCGCGAGCGCACGCCGTCGTCCTCTTCGCCGGGGGGCCAGGGGGCGACGGGGGGCGCCGATTCGGCGGGTTCTCCAGGTGCCACGGATCCCGCGGCGGCGGCCGGGGCTTCCGATCCGTCCGGCAGCTCTGACCCTTCCGGCACATCCGGCTCGTCAAACACATCTGGCACATCCGGGACATCCGGCTCGCCCGGCGCCTCCGGCTCCTCCGGTGGGTCCGACGCCTCTGCCCCCTCCTCCCCCTCCGCTCCCTCCGATGGCAAGCGGCGTCGTGCGCACACCCCCGAAAAGGACAACCCCTTCGCGCCCCCGCCGGCCGACGCTCCCGACCAGGAGTGGCGCCCGCGCCACCCGAACGGCCAGGGCGGCAACGGCGGCCAGGAGCAGTCGCCGCAGGACGAGCCGACGCCGCCCTGGGGCAGCCAGTGGAGCAGCCGCCAGCCGGGGCGGCAGAGCGGCGGCTTCGGCTCCCGGCCGGGCGGCCGCGGCCAGCAAGGCGGCCAGGGCGGGCCCGGCGGCGGACCGGGCGGACTGCGCTGGGACCCCACCGACCCGGCCCAGCGCCGCGCGCGCTACGCCCTGCTCTCCGGTATGTGGTCGTTCTTCTTCGTACTGTTCAGCCTGCCGGAGATCTCCCTGCTGCTGGGCGCGCTGGCGGTCTACTGGGGCGTCAGCTCGCTGCGCGCCAAGCCGGGCGCCGCGAAGCAGGCCGCGGCGGCGACCACCGCAGCGATGGAGGGCCGCCCCGCACCGGCCCCCGGCGGTCCGCTCGGCGCACCGGCCGGCCCGGTCTCGACCCGGCCGCAGACCACCGCGGCCATCGCCGGTCTCATCACCGGCTCGCTGGCGCTGATGATGGTGGCCGCCACCTTCACCGTCCAGGTCGTCTACCGCGACTACTTCACCTGCGTCGACGACGCCCTGACCCAGCAGGCGGGCAAGTCGTGCGAGCGCCTGCTGCCCAAGGAACTGCGACCGCTGCTGGGCACGCAGAAGTAGGTACGGCGAAGCAGGGACGGCAGGGGCGCGCGCAACGCAGCAGGGGCGCGCGCCACCTACGCACTACAGAAGGTGACCGCCCTCGGGAACGAATCACTCTCCGTCATCGTTGCCGGGGTAGATGAGGAGGCGGGCAAGGCAGAGCCACGCGAGGCAGACATCGCCTGGCATCACCGGACATCGGCGTCACGAGGCATCGGCGTCACGAGGCAATGGCACGAGGCTGATCCTCGGTCGCCACGGAGGCCACGGAAGCCACGGACGGTCCGCACGACAGCTCCCGAGCCGGACCCGACGCCTCCCGCTCCCGAGCCGCCACGACAGGCTCCGAGCCGGGCACGTCACCAGCCGGACCAGCGGTCGCCGCGGAAGGCGAGGCGGATGCCGCAGGCGCGCCGTCCGCCCCCGCCGCCCCAGGCGATACGGCGCGCGGCTCGGCCGGCGACACGGCCTGCGGCTCGGCAGCCGCCGCCGCACCCTGACGCTCATCCGCGTCGCCGGCCCCCGAGCCCGCCCGCCCCTGCCCCCGCAGTCGCCACGCCCTCAGCGCCAGGGTCCCCGGGACGCCGGTCACCAGCGTCCAGCCCGCCGCGGCCAGGCCCGTAAGCCACCAGCAGGGGCCGAATTCGGCCAGCACGCCGCTGCCCAGCGCGCCGCCCGACAGGCCCGCGAGCGCCGCCGTCGCCGCGCCGCAGAGGACGGCGCCCAGGGCGGCCACGGAGGCGGCCGAGCGCCAGGTCCGGAGGGGGCCGGGCGCGCCGGGTGGGTCGTCCGGCGCGGTCGGGGCGGTCGGCGAGGTCGGCACGGCCGGGGCGGTCGGTGCGCCCGCGGCATCTGCGGCATTCTCCGCGGCGCCTGCGGCGCCCAAGGCGCCCGAAGCGGGCGCCCCGGGTGCCGCGTCCGAAGCGTCCGAAGCGTCCGAAGCGTCCGAAGCGATCGTCCAAGCCGAACGGGGCGCGCCACGGCGGGGGGTTGTGGGGCGGGTCGCGTGGTGGGCGAGCAGCGCGCCTGCGGCCAGGGGGATTGCCGCCAGGGTCCAGGTCGGCAGGGTGCCGGTGCCCGGTGTGGGGAGGCCGCTGAGCAGCGGGAAGTGGGGCAGTGCCGGGTGGCCGGAGGTGCTCAGCGGGGCGATGGCGCCGCCTCGGCCGGCCATGAAGCCCGGGCCCAGTCCGTACGCCACGGCCCAGACGGCGGCGTTCGGCAGCAGCAGCACGCAGAGCAGCAGCACCGTACCGCGGCCGGCCCAGTCGCGGGCGAGCCGGCACAGGTCCTGGTAGGCGTCGCCCGCGTGCAGGGCGAGGGAGAGGGCGGTGAGCAGGGCGCCCGCGGCGAGCAGGGTGAGGACGGCGGCGGTGGCGGCCCGGCAGGCGGCGGGGGCGAGCCGGCCGGTGGCGTGCCGTACGGCGGCCGGCAGGCCGGCGGACAGTCGGCGGGCGGCGGTGGGCAGCAGATCGGTGGCGGCGCGGCCGAGGGTGCGCCAGGCGGTGACGGCGAGGACGGTGACCGCGGCGGCCGGGACGCAGAGCAGGGCGCTGAGCGGGGCGGGGCCGAGCGACCCGGCCGAGGCGTAGAGCACCGCCGCGCCCGCCACCGTCAGATAGCCGGCCAGCAGTGCGCCGAAGGGGCCGCGTGGTCCGGCCGCCGTCGCCAGGGTGTGCCGGGCGGCCCGGTGCAGCAGCCAGACGGGGAGGGCGGCGAGCAGCAGCGGGGTCACGGCGAGCGGTGCCGGGGTGCCGGTGAGGGTGGTGTCCCGTACGAGGTCGCCGCCGTGGGCGAGGAGCCAGAGGCCGGCGGACAGGTGCAGGGCCGGGGAGAGGGCGCCGTCGGGGGACGGGGAGGCGATCCAGAGGAGCAGTACGGCGACCGTGAGTGCGCCGAGGCCGAGGGCTGCGGCGAGCGCTCCGCCCACGAAGGCCGCGCCCATGGCGGGAGCGGAGGAGGGGCTGGAGGGGTGTGGTGGGGTCTGCTGGGTCGCCTGGCTCACATGGTCATGCTGCCAACTCCACTCGTTTCATCCCAGTAGTGACGGAATGCCCGACGTGTCGCGCTGCGTCAGCTTATGCGCTTTTCCCACACTGCAGATATGACCCAGCGCAAGCGGAAGCCGACCCCCGACCCCGCGCCCGCCCCGTCCTCCCCCTCCGCCGAACTCACGCCGTCCGCCGCCTTCGACGACCTGTGCAGGCGGCACTCCGCCCTCCTGATCCGCCAGGCGTATCTGCTCACCGGACGGCCCCGGCTCGCGCGGCGGGCCGTCCGGCGGGCGTTCCAGCGGGCGTGGCAGCGGTGGCCGGAGGTGGCGGTGGACGCGGACCCGGCGGGGTGGGTGCGGGCGACGGCGTACGAGTACGCGCTGTCGCCGTGGCACCGGTTCCGGCCCCGGCGCCGGGTCACCGTGAAGGGCGGGACGCCCGAGGACCGTGCGCTGCTGTGCGCGTTCGTGGAGTTGCCCGCCTCGTACCGGCGCACGCTGCTGCTGCACGACGGGGTGGGGCTCGGTCTGTACGAGACGGCGGCCGAGGTGGAGGCGAGCACGGCCGCGGCGGCCGGGCGGCTGATGCATGCGCGGGAGCGGCTCGCCGGGGAGCTGCCGGAGCTGGGGCTGGCCGGTCAATCGCCGGTCCGGCAGGGCCAGATGCTGCAGGCGCGGCTCAGCCGGCTGGCGGCCGCGCACGAGGTCACGGTGCCCGCCCCGCGCGCCGTACGGACCGGGAGCGCGCGCACCGTCCGGTGGACCACCGGCGCGGCGCTCGGTCTGACGGGGCTGATCACGGCCGCGACCGTACTGACGGTGCTCACCGCCCCGGACCGCTCCGCCCCGCCGCCGCGACGGCCCGCCGCGCAGTCGGCCACGGCCACCCGACCGGCGACGGCCACGGTCACGCGGTCCGCCACGCCCGCCGTGCAGGCCGAGCGCGAGGGCGTACGCAGGCCGCCGTCCGTACGGAAGGGCCGCGGTGGCCGCCTCCACGTTCCCGCCGAGGCCCGCCTGACGCCCGGTCTTCGTTAGGGCCTGTCCGGCGCCATCCGCCGTGTGCGGCACGTGTCCGCGAACGGCCGTGGGCCCGCACCCACAGGGGTACGGGCCCACGGCAGGCCGTTGCCGGGCGACGCGATCAGCCGGGCGAGCGGCTGACTGTCGACGGGGTGATCGGCCGGGTGATCGGACGGGCCGTCAGCCGCCGAGGACCTGGCGGGCCAGCCGCGCGGTCTCCGACGGGGTCTTGCCGACCTTGACGCCGGCGGCCTCGAGGGCCTCCTTCTTCGCCTGGGCGGTGCCGGAGGAGCCGGAGACGATGGCGCCGGCGTGGCCCATGGTCTTGCCCTCGGGCGCGGTGAAGCCCGCGACGTAGCCGACGACCGGCTTGGTGACGTTGGCCTTGATGTAGTCGGCCGCGCGCTCCTCGGCGTCGCCGCCGATCTCGCCGATCATCACGATCAGGTCGGTGTCGGGGTCGGCCTGGAACGCCTCGAGGGCGTCGATGTGCGTGGTGCCGATGACCGGGTCGCCACCGATGCCGACGGCCGAGGAGAAGCCGATGTCACGAAGCTCGTACATCATCTGGTAGGTCAGCGTGCCGGACTTCGAGACCAGGCCGATGCGGCCGGGCTTGGTGATGTCGCCCGGGATGATGCCGGCGTTGGACTGACCCGGGGTGATCAGGCCGGGGCAGTTCGGGCCGATGATGCGGGTCTTGTTGCCCTTGGACTTCGCGTACGCCCAGAAGGCGGCGGAGTCGTGGACGGCGATGCCCTCGGTGATGACGACGGCGAGCGGGATCTCGGCGTCGATGGCCTCGACGACGGCGGCCTTGGCGAAGGCCGGCGGCACGAAGAGGACGGAGACGTTGGCGCCCGTCTTCTCCATCGCCTCGGCGACCGTGCCGAAGACCGGGACCTCGGTGCCGTCGAAGTCGACGGACGTGCCGGCCTTGCGGGGGTTCACACCGCCGACGATGTTGGTGCCGTCACCGAGCATCAGCTTGGTGTGCTTCATGCCGGTGGCGCCGGTCATCCCCTGGACGATGACCTTGCTGTCCTTGGTGAGGAAGATAGCCATGGTGTTGGAGTCCCTCGTCCCTTACTTGGCCGCGGCCAGCTCGGCGGCCTTGTCGGCCGCGCCATCCATCGTGTCCACGCGCTGCACCAGCGGGTGGTTCGCGTCCGAGAGGATCTTGCGACCCAGCTCCGCGTTGTTGCCGTCGAGGCGCACGACCAGCGGCTTGGTGACGTCCTCGCCCTTGGACTTGAGCAGCTCCAGGGCCTGGACGATGCCCTTGGCGACCTCGTCGCAGGCGGTGATGCCGCCGAAGACGTTGACGAACACGGACTTGACGTCCGGGTCGCCGAGGATGATCTCCAGGCCGTTCGCCATGACCTCGGCGGAGGCGCCGCCGCCGATGTCGAGGAAGTTGGCGGGCTTGACGCCGCCGTGGTTCTCACCGGCGTAGGCGACGACGTCCAGGGTGCTCATGACGAGACCCGCGCCGTTGCCGATGATGCCGACCTGGCCGTCGAGCTTGACGTAGTTGAGGCCCTTGGCCTTGGCCGCAGCCTCGAGCGGGTTGGCTGCGTCCTTGTCCTCGAGGGCCGCGTGCTCGGCCTGGCGGAACTCGGCGTTGGCGTCCAGGGAGACCTTGCCGTCGAGGGCGAGGACGTCACCGCTGGCGACCTTGGCGAGCGGGTTGACCTCGACCAGGAGCGCGTCCTCGGCGATGAAGGTCTTCCACAGGGTGACCAGGACCTCGGCCACCTTCTCGGCGACCTCGGCCGGGAACTGCGCCTGGGCGACGATCTCGCGGGCCTTCTCGATCGAGACGCCCTCGTTGGCGTCGACCGGCACCTTGGCGAGCTTCTCGGGGGTCGTCGCGGCGACCTCCTCGATGTCCATGCCGCCGGCGACCGAGGCCATGGCCAGGAAGGTGCGGTTGGTGCGGTCGAGGAGGTACGAGACGTAGTACTCCTCGGCGATCTCCGGAGCGGTCTCGGCGATCATCACCTTGTGGACCGTGTGGCCCTTGATGTCCATGCCGAGGATGTCCGTCGCGCGGGCGACGGCCTCGTCCGGGGTGGCGGCCAGCTTGACGCCGCCGGCCTTGCCGCGGCCGCCGACCTTCACCTGGGCCTTGACGACGGACTTGCCGCCCAGCCGCTCGGTCGCCTCGCGGGCCGCCTCAGGCGTGTCGATGACTTCACCGGCCAGCACCGGTACACCGTGCTTGGCGAAGAGGTCCCTCGCCTGGTACTCGAACAGGTCCACGCGCGTCCGTCCCTTGTCTTCTCAGAATCGCCGTAGTGATCGCGGTTCGTTGTCTGCGATGGGCGTGCCGCGAAGGGCAACGTGACGGCGCTGTCACAGGGGAGGCGTACACGGTGTCCGAATACGCGGCATGTCCGTCCCGCAGGTTATCGCCGCTGCACCTGGCTCCCTAAATCACAGATCACACTCCGGCGGTGATTACGGTCACAGAGATAACGGTCACAGATCGTTTGGCCGAACGCCCGGCGACACCCGGACGCCGTCCGGGAACTGACCCGTTTCCCCCGGTGCGCCCCTTCCCTGGCGATTCCGGCGGCGATTCGGCCGGTGGCTCCGCCGGACCGGGGTGCTCCGGGGCCGGTCCGGGATTCCGTTTGCGGGGACCCGGAAAAGCACCCGCACAACACCCCCTCAAACGGTGTCCGGAAAGCCCTCTTGACCCCTCAACTCCCCGCAGCGGAGGATGCGTTGAGCAGTTGAGCACTTACGCATCAGGAGTCACAAGCCGAAGTCGTGCACGGTCATGCGCTGTCGTGCGTTTCGGGCTTGGTCCCGTGCTGGTCGGTCGGCAGATCGTTCCGCACCGGGTGCAGACGGGGGAACTTGATGGGTAGTGGGGGGAATGCACGACCGCGGGCGGAGCGCTGCGCCGTGGCCGTGGGCTCTTCCGCTCCCGCCTTCCCTCCCCCTTCTCTCTCGATTTCTTGGTGTCCTCACACTCGGTGCCTGAAGGGATTGGAGGGGGAATGCCGACACATACGACCTATCCCGGCGTCTATGTCGAAGAGCTTCCCAGCAGCATCCGCAGCATCACCACCGTTACGACATCGGTGACCGCGTTCGTCGGTCACACCCGGCGCGGCCCGCTCAACCAGCCGGTACGGATCACCAGCTTCGCCGACTTCGAGCGCCGCTTCGGCGGTCTGACCTCGCAGAGCCCGGTCGCGTACGCCGTCCACCAGTTCTTCGGCAACGGCGGCACGGTCGCCGTGATCGTTCGGGTAGCCAGGGCCGGCAGCGGCAAGGCCGCCCACGTCACCCTGGAGTCCACCGAGGGCCACAGCCAGTGCCCGGTGCTGGAGGTGCACGCCAAGGAGCCCGGCGTCTGGGGCGACGGTCTGCGGGTCGCGGTCGACCACGACAGTCCGTGTCCCGAGGAGACCTTCAACCTCCACGTCCTCGACGCGCACGGCACCGCCCGCGAGTCCTTCTCCGGTCTGTCCATGGACTCCTGCCACGGCCGGTACGCCGAGACGGTGATCAACGCCGGCTCCGCGCTGATCCGCGTCGAGGTCGTCGGCGAGGGCCGCCCGGACCCGTCCGGCACCGTCTCCAAGGCCTTCCACCACGAACTGCCCGATCTGAACGTCGATCTGACGGTCAAGATCGGCGAGGTGGAGCGCGAGTTCACGCTCTACGACCCGGACTGCGACGGCGAGCCGCCGTGCAACGTCACCGAACTCGCCCTCCTCCTGGAGCACAAGCTCCGCTCCCTGCCGGACGCCCCCGGGAAGCACGCCTTCGCGGGGGCCGAGGTCACCGCGTTCGGCCGCCGCATCCAGGTCGTGGCCGGTTCCCTGGACCCCGGTGACACGGTCCGCTTCCTCGGTGAGTGCGCCAACGACCTGGGGCTGGAGGCCTCCGTCAACCCGCCCGTCTTCCCGCTGTGCGGCGGCGAGGACGGCGAGGCGCCCGGCCCCCGCGACCTCATCGGCAGCGAGTCCCGCAAGAGCGGCCTGCAGGCCCTGCGCGACGTCGACGACGTCAACCTCCTCGCCCTGCCCGAGCTGGCCGGGTACGAGAAGGTCGAGGACGCGGTCACGGTGCTGTCCGCGGCCGGGCGCCTGTGCCAGGAGCGCCGGATCTTCCTCCTCGTCGACGCCCCCGCCGCCTGGGGCAGCGTGGACGCCGCCCGTGCCGGCATCGCCGCCTTCGATCCGGTCCGCAGCAACCACTCCGGTCTCTACTTCCCGCACCTCCAGCTCACCGACCCGCTCTCCGGCCGGCTGCGCTCCTTCCCGCCGTCCGGCGCCCTGGCAGGGGTGATCGCCCGTACGGACGGCGAGCGGGGCGTGTGGAAGGCGCCGGCGGGGACCGAGGCGCGGCTGGCGGGCGTGCACTCGCTCACCGTCCGGCTGACGGACCGGGAGAACGGCCTGCTGAACCCGCTGGGCATCAACTGCCTGCGGACCTTCCCGGTGCTCGGCCCCCTGGTCTGGGGCGCCCGTACGCTCGAGGGCGCGGACGCGCTCGACAGCGAGTGGAAGTACGTGCCGGTCCGGCGCCTGGCTCTGCACATCGAGGAGAGTTTGCTGCGCGGCCTGCAGTGGGTGGTCTTCGAGCCCAACAACGAACAGCTCTGGCAGCAGATCCGCCTCAATGCCTCGGCCTATCTGCACTCGCTCTTCGAGAAGGGCGCGTTCAAGGGCGGCACTCCGCGCCAGGCGTACTTCGTCAAGTGCGACAAGGACACCACGACCGCGGCGGACATCGAGAACGGGATCGTGAATGTCGTGGTCGGCATCGCGCCCGTCAAGCCGGCGGAGTTCGTGATCGTCAAGATCCAGCAGATGGCCGGTCAGTTCGACCTCCGGTGACCAGCGGCATGACGTGCAGGAAAGGAGAGGTGAGGGAATCCGATGGCTGAGTTCCAGATCAACGCCCATCGCTTCGACCCGTACAAGAACTTCAAGTTCCTGGTCCTGTGGGACGGCCGTACGGTCGCGGGGGTCAGCAAGATCAGCCCGCTGAAGCGCACCACCGAGGTTGTCAAGCACCGCAACGGCGGGGACCCCAGCTCGCCGCGCAAGTCCCCGGGCCGCTCGGAGTTCGAGGGCATCACCCTGGAGCGCGGGGTCACCCACGACCCGGAGTTCGACCGCTGGGCGAACAAGGTCTGGCAGGTCGGCGCCGGTCTCGGCTCCGAGGTCTCGCTGGCCGACTTCCGCAAGGACCTCGTCATCCAGGTCCTCAACGAGGCCGGGCAGGTCGCCGTCTCGCACAAGATCTACCGGTCCTGGCCGAGCGAGTACCAGGTCCTGGGCGAGATGGACGCCAACGCCAACGCCGTCGCCATCCAGAGCCTGAAGCTGGAGTGCGAGGGCTGGGAGCGGGACTACGAGGTGCCGGAGCCGGAGGAACCGTCGTTCACGCATCCGGCGTGAACCGGTCCCCGCGCCGGTCCCCGCATCCGTACCCAGCGGCATCCTTCGTGCACCGGACGAGGTGAGGAATGGCGGTCACCGGGCCCGCTGAACTGCTGGCCACCTGGGAGGCCGGGCTGGCCCGGCAGGGCAGCGGCCGGGCCCTGCTGCTGCACCGCGCGGCCCGCCCCGGGGCCGGCACCGACGAGCTGCTGTCAGTGCCGCTCGGGGAGCGGGCGGCCGATCTGTTCGCGCTGCGCCGGGCGCTGTTCGGCGACCGGATGGAGGTCCGGGCCGACTGCGCGGACGCGGACTGCGGCGCGGCGATGGAGTTCGAGCTCGACGCGGGCGCGCTGGGCGCCGCCCGGCCGCAGGTGCCGGAGGGCGGGCTGCGGGTCGAGGAGGGCGAGTGGGCGGTGCGGTTCCGGCTGCCCGCACCCGCCGACCTGGCCGCGGTCTCGGCCGCCGCCGTGGGCCCGGAGGACGCCCGGCGGCTGCTGGGGGCGCGGTGCCTGCGCTCGGCGGTGCGGGGCGGGCGGGAGGCCACGGAGGAGGAGATCGCGGCGCTGCCCGACGCCGTACTGAAGCGGTTCGCCGCGGAGGCCGAACGGGCCGACCCGGCGGCCGAGCTGACCCTGAACATCGCCTGCCCCGAGTGCGGCGCGGCCACCCCGGCCGAGCTGGACATCGCGGCCTACCTGTGGACCGAGCTCGATGCCTGGGCCCGGGACGTACTCCTCGATGTCCATCTGCTCGCCTCGGCCTACGGCTGGAGCGAGGACCGGATCCTGGCGCTCAGCCCGCTGCGGCGCCGCTACTACCTGGAGCTGTGCGCGGATGCCTGACGACTACTTCGGCCGGCTGCTGGCGCGGTATGCGCCGGCGGGCCGGGACGGCCTCCCGGGGGTGGGCGGGGGGCAGGGGGCACCTCCCGGCGGCAGCACGGGGAGGGTGCTCGTCCGGCCGCGGCCGGCGGAGCCGTTCGAGCGCATCGAGGCGTTACGGAACACGCCCGCCGGGCCGGACGATCCGGCGCCGCTGCTCCCGCAGGCGCCCCTGGGGGCGGTGGCCGGGGGCGATCCGGTCCGGTACGAGCGGGAGGTCCGGACCGTCGCCGAGCGGGAGACGGTGGTGCGGATGCCGCGGCCCGGACCGCCGGACGGCCCCGAGCGGCCGGCACCTCAACTCCGCGTGGAATCGGGGTTGTTGCGGCCGGTTGCGCTCCCGGATCCCGGTTCGCGTACCGCTCCGACCGTGGCCGTACGGCCGCGCGGGCGGGCGGGGGAAGCAGGCGAGGACGCATCCGTGCTGCGTCCGGGTGTGCCGTCGCCCGCCCCGCGCGGTGCACAGGCCGCGCCGCGTGCCGTCGCCGCCGCGCTGCGGCCGCGTACGGACGAGGTGCCGGCGCCCCGTGACGCCGCCCGGGCCGCGGCGGCCGCTCGGCGGGGGCAGCGCCCGGCCGAGCGGGTGGTGCATGTGCAGATCGGGCGGCTGGAGGTCAGCGCGGCGGGGGCGGAGCGGCCCGCCCGGGGAACGGCCGCCCGGCCGGAGCGCACGGAGCGCCGGGGGCCGTCGCTGAGCCTCGCGGACTACCTCTCCCGCGACGAGAAGAGGAACTGAGACGTCATGAGCAACGCACTCGCCCTCGCGACGGTCACCCAGGCCCTTGCGCTGCTGATCGAGCACAATCTGCACCCCGAGATCGACATGGCCGTCTCGGTGGAGACCCGTAAGCCGCCGTCCGATCCCCCGACGGATCCGACGGTCACGGTCTTCCTCTACCAGGTCACCCACAACCCGTCGATGCGCAACAACGACCTGGTGACCCGGGCCTCCGACGGGACGCTGCTCAAGCGGCCCGCCGCCGCCGTCGATCTGCACTTCCTGATCAGCGCGTACGGGGAGGAGACGGAGCTGGTCGGGCAGCGGCTGATCGGCAGTGTCGTGCGCACCCTGCACGAAATTCCGGTGCTGCCGAAGGAGTTGATCGAGGAGGCGGTGCAGCGGCCGTATCTGGAGGGCAGCGATCTCGCCGAGTCGCTCCAGAAGGTCCGCTTCACGCCGGCCCAGATGGACATCGACGAGACGTCGAAGCTCTGGGGGATGCTCCACAACACGCCGTATGCGCTGTCGGTGGTGTACCAGGCGTCGCTGGTGCTGCTGGACGGCCATCAGAAGCCGAAGCCGGCGAAGCCGGTGGAGCGGCCGGAGGTGACGGTGGTGACGTTCGGGGCGGAGCAGGCGGAGGGGGCGGAGGGGACGCCGGGAGCGCAGGGGGCGCCGGAGGCTCCGAAGCGGGAGCCCGCCGCACCCGCCGAGACCGGGCCGGAGAAGACCGCCGGGGCCGGGACCGCCGAGGAGAAGCCCGCCAGGCCCGCGAAGAAGGCGGCGCCCGCGCGTACCCGTACCCGTACCCGGAAGGCGACGACCCGCAGCAACGACAGCAACGACGCCAAGGAGAGCTGAGGCGCGGTGGGCGGAACGGGGGCGGAGAAGGACATGGGCAGCGGCGGCAGCGGGAGCGCACCGGGTGCGGCGGACGGCGCCGCGCTGACGGCGGCCATCCGGTCCGTACTGGCGCGCCTGGACGCCCACGCCGCGCGGGCCCACGGGACCCCACCGGACGGTGCGGGCGGGCCGGACGGCGCTCCGGCGGATGCCGCCGTCGTCCCCTCCCCCGCGGGTCCGCCCGCGGTACCCGGCGCCCTCGACGCACTGACCGCCTGTTTCGGCCTCAGCCCCTTCGAGCGGGAGATCGTCCTGCTGCTCGCGGCGGCCGAACTGGACCCGACCACCGGACCCCGGTGCGCCGCGGCCTGCGGCGATCCGGGCCGCGCCCATCCGACGTTCTCCCTGGCGCTGGCCGCCCTCGGCGAACCCCACTGGAGCGCCCTGACGCCGGTGGCCCCCCTCCGCCGCTGGCGTCTGATCGAGCTGGACGACGCCACCCGCCTGACCACCACCCGGCTCCGCCTCGACGAACGCATCCTGCACTTCCTCGTCGGCTCGCCCTATCTGGACGCCAGGCTGCACGGCCTGCTGAGCCGTACGAGCCCGCCGGCGAGCCTGCCGCCGTCGTACGACCTGGCCGCGAGCCGCGTCGCCGCCGGGTGGACGGGCGGCGGCCCGGACGCACCGCTCCGCGTCGAACTGGTCGGCGCCGATCTGCGCTCCCGCGCCGATATCGCCGCCACCGCCGCCCGCCGCTCGGGCCTGGGCCTGTACTCCATGGCCGCGGACGACGTACCGACCGACGCCGCCGAGCGCGACCGGCTGGCCCGCCTGTGGCAGCGCGAGGCGATCCTGCTTCCTGCCGCGCTCCTCATCGAGGTCGGCGAGATGGACCGCGACCAGCACGCCGCGGCCGACTCCTTCATCGCGGGCGCGGCCGTTCCGCTGGTCGTCGCCGGTCCGGAGCCGCGCCGGACCGGCCGGCCGCGCGGCGAGCGGGTCACCGTGCCGAAGCTGTCCGACGAGGAGCAGCTGGGGCTGTGGGCGGACGCCTTCGCGGACCTACCCGAGGTGACTGATCGTCAACTGCAGGCACTCGTGGCGCAGTTCCAGCTGCCGCCGCATGTCGTCCGGTCGGCCGCCGCCACCGTGCGCCGTGATCTGCCCGGCTCGGAGGTGCTCGACGCCGCCGAACTGGCCTGGCAGGCAGGCCTGACGGAGGCCCGGATGGGCCTGGACGAGCTGGGCCGCCGCATCGAGCCGCGCGCCGGCTGGGACGACCTCGTCCTCGCCGACCGCCAGCTGCGGATCCTCCAGGAGATCGTGGCGCATGTACGGCAGCGCGGCACCGTCTACCAGGACTGGGGCTTCGCCAAGGCGCTGCGCAGCGGTCTGGGGGTGACGGCGCTCTTCGCAGGCGGCTCCGGCACCGGAAAGACGCTGGCCGCCGAGGTCATGGCCAAGGAGCTGGGCCTCGATCTCTTCATCATCGATCTCTCCCAGGTCGTCAGCAAGTACATCGGCGAGACGGAGAAGAACCTCAGCAGGGTCTTCGACGCGGCCGAACGGGGCGGCGCCCTCCTGCTCTTCGACGAGGCGGACGCGCTGTTCGGCAAGCGCAGCGAGGTCAAGGACAGTCACGACCGCTACGCGAACCTGGAGGTCAGCTACCTCCTGATGCGTATGGAGGCGTACCGCGGCCTGGCGGTGCTGACGACGAACATGAAGAAGGCGCTGGACTCGGCGTTCCTGCGCCGTATCCGTTTCGTCGTGGACTTCCCCTTCCCGGGCGAGAAGGAGCGGGCGGAGATCTGGCGCCGGGTGCTGCCCGCGCAGGCTCCCATGAAGGGCATCGAGCCTTCGCTGCTGGCTCAGCTCACCGTCGCCGGCGGCTCGATCCGCAATATCGCCCTCTCCGGGGCCTTCCTCGCCGCGGAGGAGGGCGACCGGCTGCAGATGCGGCACATGCTGGCCGCCGCCCGCACCGAGTACCTGAAGCTGGAACGCTCCTTGACACCGTCGGAGGTCCACGGATGGGTCTGAACGAGGTCGGTCACCGCGGTGCCGGGGAGACGGGCGCGCCGCAGTCCTTCCGTATCGATATCGGCGAGCTGGTCCTGGACGGCTTCGACGCACGGGTCGACCCGGACCGCGTATCGGCCGCGTTCCAGCACGAGTTGGCCCGGCTCGTACGGGAGCGCGGGGTGCCGCTCGCGGCGGACGGTTCCGGGCGGTCGCTGGAGGAGCTCTCCGGTCTGCCGCCGCTGCCGGCCACCGCCTCCCCCGTGCGGATCGGCGAGGCGCTGGCCCGCGCGGTGCACGCGGGGCTGACGGGACGGGGTGAGGCCCGGTGAGTGCGGCGCAGGCTTCGGCCCAGGAGACCCGGGCGGCCCGTGAGGAGAAGCGGCGCAAGCGCAAGGAGCGCGCCGTGTCCCGGGCACCCGAGCCCAAGGACATCGTCAGCGGCGCGGGCCAGCCGCTCGATCTGAGCGTACGGCGTGAGCTGGAGGAGCAGCTCGGCCACGACTTCAGCCAGGTCCGGCTGCACACCGACCGGGACTCGGGGCAGCTGGCGGAGACGATGGGCGCGGATGCGTTCGCCGTCGGCCAGGACATCTTCTTCCGCGAGGGGACGTACCGCCCCGGCACGGCGGACGGGCAGCGGCTGCTGGCGCATGAGCTGCTGCACACCGTCCAGAATCCCCACGGGCTGGGTGCGTTGCGGGCGGGCCGCGATCTGGGGTCGGTCAGCCTTCCGCAGGAGGGGATCGAGCGGGAGGCGGAGTCGGCGGCGCAGGAGACGGTGCGGGCGGCGATGCTCGGCTCCCTGCGGTCCGATGGGGAGGCGGAGGCCGTGCCGGGGCAGGCGACGCCCGGATGGCTGCGGTATGCGACGGTGGACGCCGACCGGCGGCGCATGGAGCTGCTGGATCCGGCGACCCTGGTGGACCGGCTGGCGAACTCGGTCGTGCGCTCGGTACGCGGGGACCCGGAGGACCGGTCGAAGCGCACCCGTATGCAACTGGCCCGGCTGCCCGAGGAGTTGCAGGACGCCGTTCTCGCACGCCTGGAGAACAGGCTGCTCAGCCCGGAACTCGAGCGGGTGCTGGACCTGGTGGACGAGGCCGGGGCCGACGACGGCCTCTGGGGCGACGGCCTGGAGCAGAACTCGCTCGGTGCCCCGTTCATCGAGCCCGATGCGGCCGAGGCGCTGCGGTACGAGCGCGAGAGCGAGCGGCGGACGGCCGAGGAGCGGCGCGCGGAGGAGCGGGAGCCGGCGGTGGCGCCGGGGCCGGAGAAGGAACGGCTCGGGGCGGAGGGGGCCGCCGGGAGCACACCGCGCAACGGGGGGACCCGGGAGGACGGGAGCACACCGCAGGGGGGACCGGCCGCCGCACCGCAGCAGCAGTCGTCTTCGGCGGCGGGTGGGCGGTCCGGGGAAGAGCGGTCCGGGGAAGGCCGGTCCGGGGAAGAGCGGTCCGGGGAAGGCCGGTCCGGGGAAGGGCGGTCCCCGGCCGGGAGTGCGGGCAAGGGCGAGCAGGCCGGGGGCGAGAAGACGGGGGGTGAGAAGTCCGGGGGTGAGAAGGGCCCCGACGGGAAGTCCTCGGACGGGAAGCCGGGGGCAGGGCAGCAGGGCGGCGAGAAGAAGTCCGGCGCCGAGGGCGGCAAGGAGGGCGCGGACCAGAAGGGCACCCCGGCCGCGAGCAAGGAGGAGTCCGCGGCCAAGAACCGTCCGGGCGCGGCCGATTCGCTGGTGGCCGGTCAGCAGCCGAAGCCGCAGGACAGGCGCGGGCAGGAGAAGCCCTCGGGTTCACCGGCACGGACGGGCGCCGAGGCGCCGGCGCCCGGCCCGCTGAGCACGCTCGACGGCGTACGGAACCAGGACCTCGACGGGCCGGAGGAGAAGGACGACGAGGACCCGTTCGGCTCCGGCAGCGAGTCGGAGGTCGAGGTCGGCGGCGCCGAGAAGAGCGCCTGGGACACCCCGCTGCAGCCGGACGACTTCCTGCCCGAGCAGGACATCGATGTTTCCGGGGTGCCGGCGGCCGAGACGCTCGACCCGTCCACCGCTCAGGCCGTGCCCTCCTTCCCCGCTCCCCCGCCGACGAAGGCCGACAGGGTGCAGGCCGAGCGGGACGCGGAGGACGCCGAGGACGAGGAGGCCGAGGCCGAGCCGCAGGAGGCGGCGGCCGAGGCGCCCCTGGAGTCCGGGCCGTCGGTGGAGACCGAGGGCGGGCCCGGCGACGCGCTCTCCGACGGCCTGGAGGCGGAGCGGGCCACCGAGTCCCGGCCGGGGGCGGGCGCATCGTCGAAGGACCCGAAGAGCGGGGACGACCCGAAGGCGGGTCCCGTCGCCGCGCAGAAGACAGTGCAGGAGTCCGCGGGCAGGACGGAGGGCGGCGGCGAGGCGAAGGAGCCCGCCGCCAAGGAGGAGAAGGACACCAAGGCCGCGGGCGACAAGGCCACAGGCGCCCAGGAGAAGGGGTCCCCGCAGGCGGCGGGCGGCAGGGCGGCGGCCCCCGAGACCGCGGGCAAGGGCGGGGAACCGAAGAAGGACGAGCAGAAGAACGACGGCCAGAAGAAGACCGAACCGGCCGCCTCGGGCAAGGGCGACGGCGACACCGCGGGCAAGGGCGGCGAGAAGGGCCAGGACAGCACGTCCCCGTCACCCGCGCGGGATGCGCACGTCTCGGGCGGCTCGCACGCGGACACGCCTGGGGGTGCGAGCAACGAGGCGTCCTCCGGGGACCGGAGCGACACGTCGCAGACGGAAGAGGGCGGCCGGAGAGCGTCCGCAGAGGGCACGAAGGAACCGGGACCCAAGGAACCGGTGAAGGAGTCCGCACCCGCGCCGAAGCAGGCCTCGCAGCCTGCGAAGGCCACGAAGGAGGAGCCGGCCGCCGCTCCCAAGGAGGCCCCCGCGCCCAGGACGCCGCGCGGTGGCGGAGCCCAGGAGGGCGGAAGCGGCAAGGGGGCCGCGCCGGCCAAGGGCAGGAAGAACGACACGGGCCCGGCCCCGAACCTGTCACAGATGTCCCCCGAGGCGGGCCTGTCGTCGGCGGCGAAGCTCAAGCCCCACAAGGCACTTCAGGCCATGGGCGGGGTGGGCGGCTCGGTGGACCGCACGGTCGGCGACGAGCACAAGCAGCTCGCGTCGGCACCGCCGAGCATGCAGCGCCCGGCAGGCGCACCGCAGACCCTTGAGGGCAAGCCGAAGGCCGACGCCCCGGCGGCCTACTCGCAGGACCCCGCGAAGCAGTCCGATGCGCCCGAACAGGAGAAGGCCGAGGTCAAGGGCGAGCAGAAGCCCGAGGGTCAGATCGAGGCGGAGAAGGCGGAGGAGCCGGGCGGCTGGGACACCTTCAAGATGGCCCTGGGCTTTGGCATCGGCTGGCTCGCGGAGAAGCTCGGCTTCAAGGTGGACAAGCAGGAGCTGGCCGCCAAGTTCGCCGGTCTGCCGACCAAGGACGAGGCGCTCAAGAAGGCCCGGGCGGGCAACGCACCGGGTGTGCAGATGCAGGGTGCCGCCGACCAGAAGTCCGACGAACAGGGCCGGGCGGTCGACACCAAGGGCGAGGAGACGGGCACGACGGCCCGTGACGACGCCGGGCGCCCCATGGGCGAGGACCAGGTCTACCCCAATGCCCCCAAGGAACAGCTGAAGGCCAAGGTGCCCAGCCGCGAGGGCGGCAAGGGAGGGGTGCAGACGGGCAAGGCGTCGACGGGCGCGGTGCCCGCGGATGCGGCCTCCACGGTGGCGGAGCACGACCGGGGCCCGCAGTTCCAGGCAGCGTTCAGCAAGGGCCAGAAGGGCATGTCCGAGGGCCGCCAGACCAAGGACAAGGACTTCCGGGAGTCGCAGCAGAAGCACAAGCAGCAGGTCGGCGACACGGTTGCGAAGAACACCGCGGAGCAGGCGGGCGAGCGCGCGAAGGCCCAGAACGACGTCACGTCGCAGCGCACCGGCTGGCGCAAGGAACAGGACGCGGAACTCAAGAAGCTGGGCACCAAGAAGACGGAGCGTCACGAAAAGGTCCGTAAAGACGTCGAGGACAGGGAAAAGAAGACCGACGACGACACCAAGAAGGAGAAGGAGGGCAGCGACAAGAAGATCCAGGACAAGGCCACTCAGGCGGAGACGGACTCCAAGAAGAAGACCGACACCGCCGCGAACGACTCGGGCAACTGGCTCACGAAGGCCTTCGACTGGATCAAAGAGAAGGTCATCGAGATCAAGAACGCGATTGTCCGGATCATCCGGGAGGCGCGTGACGCGGTCGTCAACTTCATCAAGAACTTCAAGGAGAACGTCGAGCGCTGGATCAACGAGGCCCGCAAGTTCATCGTCGACACGATCAAGAACCTCATCAACGACTTGATCGAGTTCGCCAAGAACATGGTCAAGGCCATCATCGAACTGGCCAACCGGATCCGGAAGTTCATCACGGACCTGATCGCGGCGGCGATCGCCCTCGTCACGAAGCTCGCGGCGCTCCTCAAGAAGATCATCACGGACCTGCTCAACCGGATCGCGAAAATCCTCAGCGACATCCTGAACGTCCTGAAGAAGATGCTCATGGACGTCATCAAGGCGGTCGTGGACGCGATCAAGACCGTCCTCGAGTTCGCGTCCAAACTCCTCGGTGCACTCGGCGATTTCATGATGATCGCGATCGACTTCATGGACGACCCGGGCGGCTGGCTGAGCGGCGCGAAGAACTCCGCGGTGGACGGTGCGAAGCACCATCTGTTCCGCGAGGTTCAGTCGGCGGTCAAGCAGTGGTTCCAGTCCAAGATCGAGGAAATCATCGGGGTGCCGAAGGCGATCCTCGACAAGCTCATCAAGGGCGGCTTCACCCTCGAGAAGATCGTGAAGGAGACCTGGGACGCGGTCGTCCCCATGCTCCCCTTCATCATCGGCGAGATCGTCATCACGAAGGTCATCGCGAAGCTGATCCCCGGCGCGGGCTGGGTGATGGCGGTCATCGACGCGATCCGCACGGCCATCGGTGCGCTCGGCGCGATCCTGCGCGCGATCGGCGCGGTCCTCGACTGGCTCAAGGCGGTCCGCCAGGGCGGCGCCGGCATCCTCTTCGCCAAGGCGGTCGCGGCAGGAATCGTCGCCCTTCTCGAACTCGCCTACCAGGCCCTCCTGAACGGAATCGGCAAGTACGTCGCGAAGGTGGGCCGCCGCTTGAAGGGAGTGGCGGCGAAACTCGGCAAGGGGGGCAAGGGCGGGAAGGGCGACGGAAACCCGAAGGCCGGGCACGGGGACGGCAAAGGCGGCGACAAGGACTCCACCGCGGACAAGGGAGATAGGGGAGACAGGGGGGACAAGGGGAACAGGGAAGCCCCTGACGGCACCACGGGCTCCGCACCGCCACCCCCCTCGTCGAACCTCCCGAAGCCGGGCAAGGGCACGGGCCCCGGCACGAAGCCGAACGCGAAGCCGGCCTCCAAGACGGACCCCAAGACGGACCCGAAGAAGCCGACGACGAAGACGCCGGACAGGGACACGAGTCCGGGCAGGCCGAAGGACGCCAGGCCCGGCGACGGCAAGAAGCCCCCGGAGACGGACAAGCCGGGTCAGCCGAAGCAGGACAGGCCGGGCGACAGGCCGGACACCCGCCCCACCCCGGCCCCCAGGCCCAAGCCGAAGCCGGACCCCACACCGCAGCCGAAGCCGAACCTGGACGCGAAGCCGAAGCCGAAGGACCAGGTGCCGGACAAGCCCAAGGACACCGGCCAGGACACGCCCGGCACCACCAAACCGAAGGACGGCAAGGACACTCCCGGCAAGCCCAGGAACGACGACAAGGACGCCCCGGGCAAGCCCAAGGACGAGGACCCCACCAAGCCGAAGGAGCAGGACCCCGCCAAGCCGAAGGACCCGAACAAGCCGAAGGGCGACGGCAAGGAAGGCGACGGCAAGAAGCCCAAGCCCAAGGACGGCAAGGACGGCAAGGACGGCGACAGTCGGCACAAACCGAAGCCGGACCGGGACGGCCCGCGCAGGCCCCGGCCCAAGGACGGCAAGAAGGGCCCCGGCAAGCCCGAGCGGCGCCCCGACAGGCGGGGACCGGGCAGGCCCAAGTCCAAGCCGGACAAGGACAGGACGAAGAAGGACGAGAACAAGAAGGAGTCGAAGGAAGAGCGGCTGCTCAAGATCGTCGCGCGCATCCGGCCCAGGCTGCTCAGGGCGATGCGCCCCGGCATTCCCCGCTCGCCGTTCCTCGGCCTCCTGAAGTCCATGAAGCTCCACTACCGGCTCACCGGACTGGAACCCGTCGGAGGAGATCCGTTCACCGTCGTGGCCTCCCTGAACCCGTCCATGCCGGTGCTGGGCGGGGACTATTCGGAGCCCCGGTCCGAGCCGTCGGCCTACCCCAACCCGCCCGGGGCGCCGACGGCGGCCAACGACCTGCCGAAGCCGAGTCTCCCCGGCTTCCACAGCGGCAGGGCGAGCGCCATCAGCGCTGACTTCCTCAGCCAGCCACGCGTCCCATGGGGCACTCCTCCCGGCACGGTCAGGCCGCCCGGCTGGGACTACATCACGGATCCCCTCCGCAACCTCCAGGAGGGCGGAGCCTGGGTCAGGGCACACCTGCTCCCCGAGCGCCTCGGTGGCCAAGCGGCCGAGAACAATCTGGTGCCGGCCCGCCGCGGCGTGAACAAGGACCTCGAGCGCGGAGTGGAGATGCCCGCTTGGCGCGCCGCGAAGAACAAGCCCGTCTGGTTCGAGTCCAGGGTGAAGTTCGGCAACTCCGGTGCCATCAACGACATTCCCACCTACTTCCGCACCACCTGGGGCCCGTACAAAAAGATCAAGGGAACGGGTTCGAAGCGAAGCGACTGGCAGCGGCTGAGCGCCGGCAAGCAGACGCTGGGGCTCGACATCGAACCGCCGCAGCCCAACGAGAAGAACAAGCTCTACATCAACACCTACGGGGCCAAGCAGATCAGCGACTGGCTCAACATCAAGAGCAGTCTGGCGGGGCACATCGTGAAGCAGCGCCTGGATGAACCCGGACACAAATTCACCAATATCCGGAACTTTACGACGGCGATGCGCGCCCGGAAGGCGAGCAGGGGACCAAGGTCGCTACCCCAGCTGGAGATTGCGATCGACCGCCTCAAGATGCTCCAGACGGCGCAGCTGGTCGACTGGCGCCAGCTCCACAAGGAAAAGTGAGGATCGAATGGTTCCGTATGAGCGCCGTTTGTTCAAGGCCATCCGTGAGGTGCGCGAATCTCCGTTCTTCGACGTCATGTACGAGGAAGAGGGCCCGGGTGGGACGGGGAAGGACCCGACGCCGATCTTCGAATTGATGGCCGAGGAAGGTTTTCCGCTCTCCGAACGGCTCAAGGAAGCATATTTCCCCTACCGGTACATGGCGCTGCACTGGCATGCCGCAGATCCCGATGTGCCACTCGTCGGCGAGTTCAACGTCATGAACATCGACAGCAGCAGTGAAGTCAACCTCCTCGTCCACGACTTCGCCTGGGAAAAGAGCGACGAAAAGCTGCTCTCGGAACTCTCGATCCTCGATGACATCTCGCGGGGCGGCGGCGGACAACTGGCCACCATGAGGTTCCTGCCGGGCGTATCAAGTCCGGAGATCTGGTTCCTCGACAGGTTCCACACCTTCGTCCAACTCGATCTGGACTACCGCGACTACCTCGACAACCTGTTCATCACGAAGGGCGTGACGGGCTGGCAGTACCTCTTTGCCGACGTGCCGCTCGGCGCCAGAGAGTACGCATCCACTCTGGAAAGCCTGAGGATCATGCTGCGGGTCTTCCCGGAGCTCTTCCCCGAATACGACTACGCGCCTTTGGCGGCCCGCTTGGAGGCCCGGCTGTGACCCGTTACGCCGACATCCCCAAACCCATCCGCTCCGGAATAGTCGTGGTCGATCCCGAACGCGGCACCCCCCAGCGCCTCATCGTCCTCCAGTTCAACCCGGACACGCTCGAGCGCTCCGTGGCGCCGCAGGCCGCCGGAGGTGAGGGCGGCGGTGGGGGCGGGGACAGTGGGGGTGACCGTAATGAGGCGTTGCGGTTGAAGGGGCCGGCGCAGGAGACGTGGAAGTTCACCGCGGAGATCGATGGCACGGATCAGCTGGATGTGGCGGCGCCGGACGGGATTCATCCGCAGTTGGCGGTGCTGGAGATGCTGGTGCAGCCGACGACGGCGCAGTTGCGGGCGGCGTCGCATCTCAGCAAGAAGGGGACCATTGAGATCAGTCCCATCGAGACGCCGCTCACTCTCTTCACGTGGGGGAGCAAGCGGGTGATGCCGGTCCGGCTGACCGAGCTGTCGATCAATGAATCCGCCTTCGATGTGTATCTGAATCCGATACGGGCTTCGCTCAGTCTGGGGCTCAAGGTGCTGACGGTGAGTGATCTGCCGCCGGGGCATCCGGGAGCCGAGCTCTATCTCGCGCACCTGGCGCAGAAGGAGCAGCTGGCGCGGGCGGCGTGGGGCGGGAGTTTTGCGGGGCTGGGGCTCGGGAGGGGGATCTGAGGCGTGATCGAGCCGTATGAGCGGGCGTTGGACGACGTTCCCGGTGCGCATCCGTATCCGCGGAGCAGTCGGTATCACGAGGTGGAGATCGGGGTGCACCGGGCCGCCGATGGCACCGAGGTGAGGTATGCGAAGAGGCGGTTGCTTCCCCGGCTTTCGGATGCCGCCGAGGAGAGCGTGCCGCATACCGTCGGTGCCGGTGAGCGGGCGGATCAGCTCGGGCAGCGGTACTTCGGTGATCCGGGGCAGTGGTGGAGGATCGCCGACGCCAATCCGGTGCTGGATCCACGGGAGTTGACGGATGAGGCGGGGGAAGAGATAGCCATTCCGTTGCCGGGGGGATTCCCTGGCGGCGTGGGCGGGCCGGGGGTGCGGAATGGGGGATGAGCAGCCGGTCGGGCGGGGTCCGATTCATGTGTCGATGTACATGGGGCCGAAGCTGGCCCGGCCGGTGCCGCCGGAAGTGACCGAGGCGCTGCTGTCGGCGCAGATCACGAGTACGGCGGGTGAGCGGAGCGGGTTTCAGATCGCGTTCGATCTGACCAAGAAGGGCCCGCTTGTTCATCGGTTGCTGCCCGAGGGGTTCTTCGATCCCAAGACCCGGGTGATTGTCGCGGTGGCGATCAAGGGGACGCCGTTTGTGCTGCTGGACGGGTTGATCGTGCGGCAGGAGGTGGGGGCCAGCAATCAGCCGGGGCAGAGCACGCTGACCGTGACCGGGGAAGATCTGTCGTTGCTGATGGATCTGGAGGAGCGGACGGATCGGTATCCCAATCTGGCGCCTTCGCAGCGGGTCGAGCGGATTCTGGGGAAGTACGCGGATTACGGGATCGACGCGCGGATCATCGGTGAGCAGATTCCGCAGCCGCCGCGGGAGCAGCAGCGGGTCGATTACCAGGTGGGGACGGATCTGCAGTACCTGAATGAGCTGGCGAGGGCCAACGGGTACACGTTCTATCTGGATCCGGGGCCGGTGCCGGGGCGGTCGACGGCTTTCTGGGGTCCGGAGCAGCGGCTGGGGCAGCGGCAGCATGCGCTGAATGTGAATATGGATGTGAACTCGACCGTGGACCAGTTGACGTTTGCGTATGACGGGACCGCCCGGGAAGAGCCGCAGGCGCGGGTGCAGGATCCGGTGACGCGGCGGGCGCCGTTGCTCGCCCAGCCGGATATCAGTCCGTTGCGGCCGCCGCTGGGGCTGCGGGCTTCGCCGGCGCTCAAGCGGAAGACGCTGAGCGGGACCGCGAAGCGGGATGAGGCCATTGCGAAGGCGGAGGCGCTGGGAAGAGCGGCGACGTCCGCCGATGCCATTTCGGGGTCGGGGCAGCTGGACGTCAATCGGCATGGATATGTGCTGCGGCCGCGGGAGTTGGTCGGGGTGCGCGGGGCCGGTGTCACGTATGACGGCGACTATTACGTGAAGAGCGTGACGACCAATCTCCGGCCGGGCTCGTACCAGCAGAACTTCACGCTGTCGAGGGAAGGGCTCATCGCCCGCAGCGACACCGTACGTCCGTAGCGCCACCGCACGTCCACAGCGGGACCGCACGTCCATAGCAGCGCTCAGGAGATCCAGGAGATGTACGCAGATGGCCGGCACACCCAACAACCGCTTTCTCGGCAAGTTCCGCGGCCGGGTGGTGAACAACAACGACCCGACAGGACGCGGGCGGCTGATCGTCCAGGTCCCGGACGTGCTCGGTGAGGAACCGTCCACGTGGGCACTGCCCTGCTTTCCGTTCACCGGCCCGGAGGCGGGGCAGGTGGTCGTGCCGTCGGTCGGGGCAGGTGTGTGGGTGGAATTCGAGCAGGGAGAGCCCAGTTACCCGATCTGGGTGGGGTGCTGGTACGGGAGCCGGGAGGAACTTCCGGAGGATGCGCGGGTGCAGCCGCCGGAGTCCCGGCCCGTCGTGATCCAGACGCCGAAGAAGCACAAGATCGTGATGTCGGACGTGCCGACGGACGGGATTTTGCTGGAAGCCCCGGGCGGCGCCTACGTGAAGATCGATGCAACGGGTGTGCACATCAACAACGGGCACGGCGCTTCGATTTCGCTGGCCGGGGATCAGGTCGACATCAACGAGGGCCGGTTGACCGTGCCCAGGAAACGTTAGCCGGAGCGGGGGGAGTGAGTTCTGCATGATGACCGGGAACCTCGTGCACGGGGGTGCGGTGATCAGTTGCCCGCATGGAGGGCGCGCGTTGTCCGCCGGGTCCACAGGAACGGGCGGCGGCGGTGTGCGGATCGACGGCGCTCCGGTGGCCACCACCGCGGACCTCTTCACGGTCAGCGGATGTCCGCACACCGTGGGGCATCGCCCTGTGCCCTGCACCAGCATCCGCTGGACGCCGACCGCGGGAGAGGACGCCGTACGGGTCGACGGGGTGCCGGTGCTGCTCGACACCGCCGCGGCGATGTGTTTCAGCGCCGGGCCGGTGCCGCAGGGCCCGCCGGTCGTGGCGTCCGTCCACCAGGCCGACCAGGTCCGCCAGGGCCGGGGCCGAGGTCAGGGCCACCAGGCCCGGCAGGGGGTGTCCAGCCGATGAAGGCTGAGCGGAAGGTACGGACCGAGGTCGCGTTTCCGTTCCGGGTCGACCGGCGGGGGCGGACCGCGCATGCGGATCACGACGACCATGTGCGGGATCTGATCGAGCAGTTGCTGTTCACCAGTCCGGGCGAGCGGGTGATGCGCCCGGAATTCGGGTGCGGGCTGCTGGACCTGGTGTTCACGCCGAACAGTCCGGAACTGGCCTCCGCCGTGGAGCTTTCGGTGCAGGCGTCGCTGCAGCGCTGGCTGGGGGATGTGATCGAGGTCGAGTCCCTGGATGTCGTCAGCGAGGACAACGTCGTACGGGTCCATCTGCGCTACGTGGTGCGTACCACCGCCAGTCGGCGCGACGAGGTGTTCGAGGGACGGGGGGAGATATGAGGCCGGTGGAGCAGCGAGGCGGCGGTGCGGGTGAGTTGCTGTGCCGCACGGACCGGCGGCGGGGCCGGATCAGGGCGGCGCGGCTGAACGGCATCGACGCGGTCGAGGCCGCGGACGACGGGGTGACGCTGACGGTCACCTTTCTCGGCAAGGCGCCGCACGGGCTGCGGCCGGAGAACATCCGGATCGACGGCGGGCGCCGGAGCACCGGTCTCGAGGCGGTGGAGATCTCCGTCGAGCGGGAGGAGGACCCCGAGCTCGACGACCGGCTGCATGTCGTGCTGGACCGCACCGGCGACACGTCCCGGTACCGGCTGTCGGTCGTCACCACCGATCCCTACGGGCGGCCCGGCACCGAACCGTACGAGGGGTTCGACCAGCGGTATCACGGTGCGGATTTCGTGTTCCGGGTCGACTGTCCCAGCCCGTTCGACTGCGGGGACGACGCGGTGGCGGGCGGCGGGCGCCCGGAGACGTTCCAGGCCGGTCCCGCGGTCCCCTCCCCGGTCGTCGACTACACCGCGCGCGACTACGACACGCTCCGCCAGGCCGTCCTGGACCGGATGCGGCTGACCACCCCCGACTGGACCGAGCGGAACCCCGCCGACCTGGGGATGACGCTGGTCGAGCTGCTCGCCCACACCGCCGACCAGATCAGCTGTCAGCAGGACGCGGTCGCCGCGGAGGCCTATCTCGACACGGCGCGGCGACGGGTTTCGGTACGCCGCCATGTGCGGCTGATCGACTATCCGATGCATGACGGGTGCAGCGCCCGCGCCTTCGTCTCACTCGAGGTCGTGGCGGAACTGACGCTGCTGCCGGGCGAGTTCCGCTTCGCCGCCGTGGACGGCAGGACGTACGGCCCGCGGGACCGGCCGGAGACCGGGACCGTCATCGACGACCGGGATCTGGCCGTACTGGACGAGCGCGGCACGGTGGAGGTCTTCGAGCCGGTCACCGGCGCGCCGCTCGCGCTGCGGCCCGAGCACAACGCCATCCGGCTGTGGACCTGGGGCGACGAGGTCTGTGTCCTGCCGAAGGGGGCCACCGGTGCGACGCTGCGGGACGCGTGGGCGGACGAGGCCTGCGAGACCCGTGCGCTCCGGCTGAACCCCGGTGACCTGCTGCTCTTCGAGGAGGTCAAGGGGCCGCGTACGGGAACGCCCGGCGACCAGGACCCCACGCACCGGCAGCCGGTCCGCCTCACCTCCGTCACCCCGGCCGTCGACCGGCTCGACGGGCAGCCGGTGCTGGAGGTCACCTGGGCGCCGGAGGACGCGCTCGCCTTCCCGCTCTGCCTGTCCACCCGGGGCGGTACGGACTGCGCCCCCGTCGAGGACGTGAGCGTGGCCCGCGGCAATGTCGTCCTGGTCGACCACGGCCGGTCGCTGACCGCCGGGGACGGCGTCCCGGAGACCGTCACCGTCCCGCCCGTTCCCGCCGTTCTCCCGTCCTGCGAGCCCCCGGTCTTCGGCTGCGGGGACCGGAAGGACGGCGGGAACGGCACGGCCCGCACCCTCAACGCCCTTCTGGACAAGACCGGTTGTCACGAGACCCTCACACCGGACGACATCCGCGAGCTGTTCACCGCCGTCGGCGAGGAGGCGACCGTACGGGCCGGGCTGGGCCTGGAACTGGCCGGGCAGCGGCGCGAGAGGGTCGTACCCGGTACGGCGTATGCGCAGGCCGAGGCGCTGCGCACGCTGCTCGCCCAGTCCGTCTACCCGGGTATCGCCCCGCGCTTCCGTCCCGTGCTGCACCGCTCCCCCGTCGCCCAGACCGTCCCCTTCCCGCAGCCCGACCGGGTGGCCGCCGGGCAGGCCGGCCGGCTGGCGGGCATCCGGGAGCAGGTGCGGGCGCGCCTGGTGGAGCTGTGGCGCAGCGCCCGGGACCACGACGGGCTGGCGGAGGAGGAGATCGCCGAGCTGGCGGTGGTCTTCGGGCTCAAGGTCCTGGAGCGGCTGGAGCTGCGCCGCCATCCCGTACGGGCCCTGCGGGAGCTGCTGCACCGCGGCGACCGGCTGCTGGACGCCAAGCTGCGCAGGCTGGACGTGCTGACCGCGCGGGCCCGCGCGGGTACGGTCCTCGACGGGCACATCGCCTGGGAGATCGCGCACAGCTGGGGCCCGGCGTATGCGGCGGGGCTGCATCCCGACGAGCCGGTGCTGCACGGCCCGGCCGCCGGTCTCGTCCCCGATCCGCGGGCGGCCCTGCCCGCCGTACGGCTCCAGGACGGCGACCGGACCTGGACCCCGCGCCGCGACCTGCTCCGCAGCGGCCCCCGCGACCGGCACTTCGTCGGCGAGCTGGGGGACGACGGGCGGATCGCGCTGCGGTTCGGGGACGGCCGGTACGGCGCCCGTCCGGCGCCCGGCAGCCGGCTGACCCTGCACTACCGCATCGGCGGCGGCACGTCCGGCAACGTCGGCGCCGAGGCCATCAACCACCTGGTGCTCAGCCGGGCCCCGGAAGCCTCGGAGGCCGCCGCGCCGCTGCCCGTCGCCGGTGTCCGCAACCCCCTCCCCGCGACCGGCGGCACCGGGCCCGAGCCCGTCGAGCAGGTACGCCAGCTCGCCCCGCTCGACCTCAAGCGCACCCGGCTGCGGGCCGTGACCGCCCAGGACTACGCGGAGCTGGCCTCCGCGCTCCCCGGCGTACAGCGCGCGGCGGCGGAGATCCGCTGGACCGGCAGCGTCCAGGAGGCGCATGTGGCCGTCGATGCGGCGGGGACCGGTGAGCCGACGCCGCAGCTGCTGGATGCGGTCGCGTACGCGCTGGAGGGCTACCGGCGGACCGGGCACGACCTGGTCGTCGTGCCGGCCCGGACGGTGCCGCTGGACATCGCGCTGGAGGTCTGCGCCACACCCGGCCATCAACTCGGCCGGATTCTGGCGGAGTTGAGCCGGGTGCTCGGCAACCGCCGGCTCCCCGGCGGCGGTCTCGGCTTCTTCCACCCGGACGCGCTGACCTTCGGCGAACCGGTCCGGCTGAGCCGTCTGGTGGCGGTGGCCGCCGCGGTGCCGGGCGTGGCGGGCGTGCGGGTGACCCGGCTGCGACGGCTCTTCCACGAGGACAACGGAGAACTGGAGGACGGTGTGCTGCGGCTCGGCCCGCTGGAGATCGCCGGGTGCGACAACGACCCGGAGCGTCCGGAGAACGGCCGGCTGGCCATCGAGGCCGGCCCGTACGGAGAAGCCGGGGGTGCCCGATGAGCAGCACCTGCGGATGCGGATGCGGGGGCAGCGACGAGCGCCGCGCCCCCGACGCCCTCTACAACCCGCCGGGACGTACGGCCCTGGCCTACCGCGTCGGCGACCACGCCTCATTCCTTGCCGGAATGCTGGACCGGCTCGCCTCGCCCGCCTATCCGGCGCTGCGCGGCCTGACGGTGCGGACCCCGGACGACCCGGCGATCGGGCTGCTGGACGCCTGGGCGGTGCTCGGCGACGCACTGACCTTCCACAGTGAGCGGATCGCGGACGAGGGATATCTGCGGACGGCGAACGAACACCGGTCGCTGGCGCTGCTCGGGCGGCTGGTCGGGCACCGGCCGCGGCCCGGGGTCGCCGCCGACACATACCTCGCGTACACCCTCGACAAGGACCCGCGCGCCAAGGACCTGCCGGTGGTGATCCCGCGCGGCGCGCGCAGCCACAGCGTGCCGGCGGCCACCGGGGAGGAGTCGCAGACCTTCGAGACGAGCGAGGATCTGACCGCGCGCTGGGACTGGAATCTGCTGAAGGTCCGCCGACGGCGGCCGTCGCTGCTGGTCCCCGAGGATCTGGCCAAGCGGTCGGAGCTGTTCGTCTCCGGGACGTCCACCCAGCTGGGGACCGGTGACCAGCTGCTTTTCGACTTCGGCAGCAAGCAGTTGCTGCTGCCGGTGGCCACGGTCCGCATCGACCGGGACGAGGACCTCACCGCGATCGGGCTGCCGCAGTCCGCACCGCCCACCCTCAAGGAGCTGGTGGACGAGCTGCGGCAGTGGATCACCGAACCGGAGGGCGCGGGCGATCCGGACGATCCGGATTATCCGCCGGGGCCGACGCCCGAGACGCCCAACCCCCGCCCGGTCAGCAAGCTGATCGAGACCTTCGACGGCCAGGTGCTGGCGCCGCTGCGCAAGGACCTGGGCGCCCTCACCACACCCGCCGCCTTCGCCGCGCGGCTGGCCGGTCCGCATGAGCGGCTGGCGGAGGCGCAGGTGCTGGCCGCGCCGTACGAGGCGGTCGCGGCCTGGTTCGAGGAGCTGGCGGCGGTGGTCGGGGAACTCCGGGAGCGGGCCGGTGACCTGGATCGGGTGCCTGCGGTGTCCGGCGCGCCGCACGGGCCGGACCGCACCGGCTCCCCCGCCCTGAGCGCCCTGGCCGCCGTGCTCCCCGCCCTCCGTACCAGCGTCGTCCGCCCCCCGTCCGGCACCGGGGCGGCCTCCCGCACCCCAGGCCGTCTCTTCGGCCCGGGCTCGGACCTGACCGCGCGGCTGCTGTCCGCCCTGGACCCGCGGCTCGCGGACGGGATGTACGCGGCGTGGCGGCAGGCGGCGCCCGAGGTGCCCGCCGCGCTGCGCGAGCTGCTGGCGATGCGGGTGACGGCCGCGCCGTTCGGGGCGAATGCGCCGCTCAAGCCCGTACAGGACGAGCAGGGCCGGGTGATCCGGCAGGCCGACTGGCCGCTGACCGGCGGCGTGCTGACCAGCATGCGGATCGTGTACGACACGGCGGGCAAGGTCCCCGTGAAGGCGGAGTTCGAGCACATCGAGACCGGCCGGACGGTCCAGCACACCGTCAATCTGCCGTCCGACGAGCCCTTCGACCTCGGTCCCGGGCGGGTCGAACTGTCCACCCGCACCGGCCAGGACCACGATCTGAGCTGGCTCGGCCGCCGCCCCGCCGACTCGCAGGAGTCCGGTGTCACCGCGCGGCTGCTGGCCGGGCTGCCCGAGCGCACCCTGTTCGCGGCCCGCCCGGACGAGTCGGGACGGATCGAGGTGGCGGTGAACAACGGCCGGCCGAAGTCCTGGCATCTCCGGCCGGGCGACCAGGACCAGATCCGGCACGGCGAGTACGAGATCACGGTGCGCCGGACGCCGGGCAGCGAGCCGCCCGCCGTGGAGATCGGCATCGCGACGGTCCCGGCGCCCGCCAACCGCTCTGTGCTGCCGCTGGATTCGGTCCAGGACGGCATCACGGTCGGCAGCTGGGTCGTCGTCCAGCGGCCCCGTAAGGGCGCGGGCGGCAACGACGGCATCCCGGGCGACAAGAAGCTGGCGTTCGTGACCACCCGGGTGACGGCGGTGCGCACCGCCGCCTACACCTCCTTCGGGATCACCGGGCGGGGCACCGAACTGACCCTGGCCGACCCCTGGCTGGACGAGCACGATGTGGTGCTCTCCGCGATCCGCGACACCACCGTGCATGCGGGCGGGCAGCCGCTGCGGATGGCGGACGAGCCGCTGGGGGAGGACGTCCACGGCAACGAGATCGAACTGGCCGGGCTGTACGACGGGTTGCGGCCCGGACGGCATCTGATCGTCTCCGGTGAACGCACCGATATTCCGGGCGTCCCGGGGTCGGCGGGACTCCGGGCCACCGAGCTGGCCGTGATCGCGGCGGTGGACCAGCGGCTGGATCCCCATCTGCCGGGCGACCATGTCCACACCACGCTCACCCTGACCGCGGACCTCGCCTACCGCTACCGCCGGGACAGCGTCCGCATCCAGGGCAACGTCGTGGCCGCCACGCAGGGCGAGAGCCGGGACGAGGCGATCGGCAGCGGGGACAGCGCACGGGCGAACCAGACGTTCGCGCTCTGGCAGTCGCCGCTGACCTGGCTGCCGGACCACAGTCCGCTGGGCGCGGCACCGGAGCTTCAGGTGCGGGTCGACGGTCTGCTGTGGCATGCGGTGGACAGCCTGGCCGGGCGCGGTCCGCGGGAGCGGGTGTATGTGCTGGGCGTGGCGGGGGACGGCAGGGCGACGGTGACCTTCGGGGACGGGGTGCACGGCGCCCGGCTGCCGACCGGCCACGACAATGTGCGCGCCCGTTACCGCTTCGGCACCGGCTGGGCCGCCAATGTCGCGGCGGACCGGATCACCCAGGCCGTCACCCGGCCGCTGGGCGTCACCGCGGTCACCAATCCGCAGCCCGCCACGGGGGGTGCCGACGCGGACGGGCCGGGGCTGACCCGCCGCACCGTGCCGCTGGCGGTCTCCGCGCTGGACCGGCTGGTGTCGCTGCCGGACTACGAGGACTTCGCCCGGTCGCGGGCGGGCATCGGCCGGGCGGCGGCGCGCGAGCTGTACGACGGGCGGCGCCGGGTCCTGCATCTGACGGTGGCCGGGGTGGACGACATCCCGATCGCGCCGGATGCCGAGGTGCTGCGGGCGCTGCGCGCCTCGCTCGCCGAGTACGGGGACTCCCGGCTGCCGGTGCGGGTGGACGTACGGGAGCCGGTTCTGCTGCTGCTCATGGCGAAGGTGAAGGTGGCGCCGGATTACTCGTGGGCGCTGGTCGAGCCACGGGTGCGGGCGGCCCTGCTGCGTCAACTCGGCTTCGACGGACGGGAGTTGGGGCAGCCGGCCCGGCTGTCCGAGGTGCTGGCGACCGCACAGTCCGTCCCCGGTGTGGACTATGTGGACGTGGACGCCTTCACCGGGGTCCCGGCCTCCGTCACCCCGGCCGGACTCGCCCGGCTGGCCGAGCGGCTCGACGGCCCTGTGCCGTCGTCCGTCCCCGCCCGGCTCGCCATGTACGACGAACACGTCCACGAGGTGACGGAGAAGGACGGGGAGACGCTCACCGCCATCGCCGCCCGCTACGGCATTCCGCTCGCCGAACTGCTCCGCCTCAACCCCGGCATCACCGACACCCGGCCCCTGGAGAAGGGCCGCGCGGTGTGCGTCTTCCGCGGTATCCGCCCGGCCCAGCTGGCGCTGTTCTCGCCGGCGGTCGCGGACACGCTGATCCTCACGGAGGTGACCCGATGAGTACGACAAGGGAGCCGGACGGGCTCGCGGAGCTGCTTCCGCAGTGGCACCGGCTGCGCGATTCCGAGGACCCCGCGAACGGCGAGCCCCTGCGGGCGCTGCTGGCCGTGATCGCCGAACAGGTCGACCGGGTACGCGACGGGGTCGCCCAGCAGTACGAGGACTGGTTCGTGGAGAGCGCCGCCGAGTGGGTGCTGCCGTACATCGGGGATCTGGTGGGCTATCGCCCGCTGCCCGGGTACGAGCGGGTGCTGGCCACCGGGCTGCGGGACGGCGGGCTGCCGGACTCCTCGCGGCGGCGGCTGGCCGAGGCGCTGGCGCCCCGCCGCGATGTGGCGGCGACGGTCGGCTACCGGCGGCGCAAGGGCACCCTGGCCCTGCTGGAGGAGTTGTCGGCGTCGGTGACGGGATGGCCCGCGCGGGCGGTGGAGTTCTCCCGGCTGGTGGCACACCGGCAGCCGGTGAAGCTGTACGGGTCGGGGACGGCCGCGGTGAACGCGCGGCGGGCCGCCCGGGGCCGCCTGGTGGACGTCCGGGACGGCGCCGCGCTGGATCTGGCCGGCGGGCCCTTCGGCACGGTGGCGCGATCGGCGGACGTACGCCGCGTCAACTCTCCTCGCACACAAGGGGGTTACACCCCGGCCGGGGTCGGGCTGTTCGTCTGGCGGCTGAAGCCGTACTCGGTGACCCGGGCGCCCGCGTACTGCATCGACCGGGCCCGCAACCTCTACACCTTCTCCCTCCTGGGCAATGACACCCCGCTGGTGACCCGCCCGGAGCCGGAGCCGTCCGCCACACATATCGCGACGATCGACAACGTCCCGGCCGCGATCCGCCGCCGGCAGCTGCACGACCGGCTCGCGGACTACTACGGGCCGGGCAAGAGCTTCACCATCCGGCGGGACGGCGAGGACGTTCCGGTGCCGCCGGCCGACCTCGTCGTCGCGGATCTGAGCGACTGGCGCTACCGGCCCAAGCGGGGGCAGGTGGCGGTGGATCCGGAGCTGGGGCGCCTCGCCTTCGGGGCGCGGTCCGCGCCCCGGCAGGGCGTATGGGTGGACTACCACTACGGGTTCGGCGACGAGCTCGGCGGCGGGGAGTATCCGCGGGAGCGCGAGACCTCGCGCGATGCCGCCGTCTACCGGGTCGGGCCCGGCCAGGCCCACCAGCGGATCATGGATGCGTACGGGGCGTGGCAGCACGACCGCCGCGCCGGGCGGTGCGGACCCGACGGCATCATCGAGATCACCCACAGCGGCGCCTATCAGGAGCAGCTGGACTTCGATCTGGACCCCGGGGACCGGCTGGAGCTGCGCGCCGCCGAGGGCACCCGGCCGGTCATCCGGCTGCTGGACTGGTACAGCAACCGGCCGGACGCACTCAACATCCGTGCCAGGGACGCCGCTTGCCCGTCCGGCGAGCGGCCGCGGATGGTGCTGGACGGGATGCTGGTGACCGGCCGCGGGCTCAATGTCACCGGGCCGATGGGCTCCCTCGTGCTGCGGCACTGCACCCTGGTGCCGGGCTGGTCGCTGGAGCCGGAGTGCGCTCCGCACTCCCCCGAGGAGCCGAGCCTGGTGCTGGACCGGACGACCGCCTGCGTGGAGATCGACCGGACGGTCCTGGGCACGATCGAGGTCATCGGCGACGAGGTGGGCGAGGACCCGCTGGCGATCCACCTCCGCGACTCGGTCCTGGACGCCACCGGTCACGACCGCGAGGCGCTGTCGGCTCCCGACTGCCGGCATGCGCATGCGGTGCTGTACGCACACCGGACCACCGTCATCGGTGAAGTGCACGCCCACGCCGTACAGCTGGCCGAGAACAGCATCTTCACCGGTCGGATGCATGTCGCCCGGCGCGGCATCGGCTGTCTGCGCTTCAGTTACGTACCGCCGGGCTCGCGCACCCCGCGCCGCCACCGCTGCCAACCGGACCTGGCAGGGCCCGCGGACGCGGCGCGTGTGCGGCCGCTGCTGCGCGGCGAGCGCTACGGGACGCCCTGGTACGGGCAGTTGGCGGCGGGCTGCGCCGAGGAGATCCGGCGCGGTGCGGAGGACGGCGCGGAGATGGGCGCGTATCACGACCTCTATCAGCCGCAGCGTGAGGACAGTCTGCGGGCCCGGCTCGCGGAGTACACCCCGGCCGGGACCGACGCGGGGATCGTGTTCGTGACATGAGCCCGCCGACCGTGGCGATGCCCGGCCCTGCCCGTCCGACTCCCGACCCGATGAGCATCCCGAACGAGGGGGACTTCTTCCATGCACGCTGATCTCTCGCGCCTCACCCACCGCCCGGAGCGGCACTACTCCGGCGTGGTCGCCCAGCAGGGCCGCGTCCAGCTGGACGCCGACGCCAATGAGCAGACCGCGATCCAGCTGTTCCAGGCCCGTACGCTCGCCGCCGATCTGATCGGGCGGCACGGCGGGCCGAGCGACGCCAACGGCTTCAAGATCGACCTGAAGGGCAGCAGCGGCACACTGGACGACCTGATCATCGGCGGCGGCCGCTACTACGTGGACGGCATCCTGCTCGATGCGACCCGGCCGCAGCCCGGAGAGGCGGTTTCCGCGGCGGGAGCAGCCGGAGAGGAACGGAGCGAACAGGGCGAAGCGGGGGAGCACGACGCCGAGGCGGCGGCCGAGCCGGACGCCCCGCCCGCCACCTGGACGTACTGGGACCAGCCCGACGGCTTCCGCGATCCGGAGCGCCCCGAGGACCGGCTGCCCAGCGAGTTCCCGTATCTGGCCTATCTGAAGGTGTGGGAGCGCCTGGTCACCGCGGCGGAGGACCCGGCGCTGCGCGAGGTCGCGCTGGGATCCGCGCTGCCGGACACCGCGGCGCGCACCAAGGTGGTGTGGCAGGTGCTGCCGCTGCCGGGCACGGCGCTCGGGCTGGAGGGCGACAACCCGCCGGTCTCCGAGATCCGCAAGGCGTTCGACACGTGGGCGCAGCAGCAGTCCGCCCCCCGCTCCCGGCTCGCGGCGCGCAGCGAGCGGCCGGACCACGCGGACGACGACCCCTGCCTGGTCAGGCCGGACGCGCGGTACCGGGGCCCGGAGAACCAGCTCTACCGGGTCGAGGTGCACGACGGCGGCGACGCGAAGACCGCCACCTTCAAATGGTCCCGGGAGAACGGGTCCGTCACCTTCCCCGTCGATGAACTGGACGGCACCTGGGTCGAGTTGGCGACCCTCGGCGGTGACGACAAGCTGGATCTGAACGTCGGCGACCGGGTCGAGTTCGTGGACACCGCCGCTACGAGCCGGGGCGAGGCGCTGCCGCTGCTGCGGGTCGAGGAGCTGGATCTGCCCGGGCGGCGGGTGCGCCTCTCGGACGAGCCCGCGGGGGGTGCCGGGCGGCGGCCCGAGCTGCATCCGTATCTGCGGCGCTGGGACCACCGCGAGGGCGGCGCCCGGCAGACGGTCCGGCGGGGCGGCAGGGACGGGCGGCTCAGGCACGGTGCGCTGCCGGTCGAGGAAGGCGGCTGGCTGCCGCTGGAGGACGGCGTCGAGGTGTACTTCGCGGCGGGCGGCAGCTACCGCACCGGCGACTACTGGCTGATCCCGGCCCGTACGGCCACCGGGAGCGTGGAGTGGCCGACGGACGCGGCCCGGCGGCCGCTGCTCCGGCACCCGGCCGGGATCGCCGTGCACTTCGCGCCGCTGGCCTGGGTGCACGGCGAGCAGACGGTGCCCGATCTGCGGCTGGCGTTCCGGCCGCTGGCGGCGGACATCCCGGCGGCGGACGATGCGGCGGTGGCGGCCGAGGAACAGGCGCGGGACGAGGAAACGTATGGCGAGACCGGCGAGCCCGGCGGCCTCGGAACGCAGGGCGGTCCGGCCGCGCCCCCCGCGAGCAGGTCGCAGACGACCGCCGCGGCCGAGGCGGCGGTCGACAGGGCGGACGGCGCGGCGGACGGCGGGCCGGGCGAAGCGGGGGGTGTGGGCTGATGGCCACCCCGCTGACCGCGTCCCAGCTGCTCAAAGCGCTGCGCGACGAGGGGCTGGTCGTCCACGAGGTGCGCAACTGGCGTCGGCACAACCGGAATACCAAGGGCCGGTGGGGGCCGGTGCACGGAGTGATGATCCATCACACCGTCACCCAGGGCACCGAGGCCTCCGTGGATCTGTGTTACGACGGCCATGCCGATCTGCCGGGGCCGCTGTGCCACGGCGTGATCGACAAGCAGGGCGAGGTGCATCTCGTCGGCAACGGCCGGGCCAATCACGCCGGGCTCGGCGACCGCGATGTACTGCAGGCGGTCATCGACGAGACGCCACTGCCCCGGGACGACGCCGCCGACGCCGACGGCAACCGGCACTTCTACGGCTTCGAGTGCATCAACCTCGGCAACGGCGGCGACCCCTGGCCGGAGGAGCAGAAGCGGGCGATCGAGAAGGTCGCGGCGGCGCTCTGCCGGGCGCACCGGTGGAGCGAGCGCTCGGTGATCGGCCACAAGGAGTGGCAGCCGGGGAAGGTCGATCCGCGCGGATTCACGATGGACGGCATGCGGGAACGGATCAGGCGGCGGCTGGCGATGGATCCGGAGGGGCCGCCGGGGGGCGGGGGCGGCGGGGACACGGGCGGCAACGCAGGCGGCGGCGCGGGCGGCGACGGGTCCGGCGGCCGGCCGGTGCCGCCGAAGCCGGAGTACCCGCCGTACGAACCGTTCCCCGGCAGCGGCTTCTTCCGCTCGGGCGAACGCAGTGCGGTGATCGCGGCGATGGGCGAGCGCCTGATCGCCGAAGGCTGCGGCCACTACCGGAGCGGGCGGCCCGGCCCGGACTGGAACGAGGCCCACCGCAAGTCGTACGCCGCCTGGCAGCGCAAGCTCGGGTTCTCGGGCAAGGATGCGGACGGGGTGCCGGGGAAGGCCAGCTGGGAACGGCTGCGGGTACCCAACTCATAGGCAGTTGAAGGGTTTTCGTTGATGGGCCTTCGTTGATGGGCCTTCGTTGATGGGCCTTCGCACAGAAAAAAGCCGGGCGGCTCTCCCCCACAGAGAACCGCCCGGCCGTTCATGGGCGCCGGAGATGATCCGGCGTGGCCCGGCCCGGCTGTCCGTCTCCGCCGAAACGGACGGCCGGGGCTACCTGCCGGCCGGGGTCACCGGCCGGAGGGGATCAGATGCCCTGGACGGGCAGGTGCGGCACGGCCGGCGCCGCCGGGACGGCGGGAACGGCCGGCACGGCCGGGATGTTGGCGGCGTCGGTCAGGTCGGCGGGCACGGCCGGGACGGCCTTGACCGGGGCCAGGCCCTGCGCACCGGCGGCGGCGTCAGCGGCGGTCTTGCGACCGTCCGCCACGACGACGGTGACCAGGCCCTGCGCGAACGGCTTGGCGTCGGTCGCCACACCCTGCGCGAACGGCGTCGCCTGGGCGGTCACGCCCGCCACGAGCACCTGCGCACGGCTGCCGATCGAGGCCGCGAACGGCTTCGCCTTGCCGGCCGCGTCGGTGGCGAGCAGGCCGGTGTTGCCGACGGCGTTCTGGGCGACCGGCACGATCTTGACGACGGCGCGCTGGGCGACGGGCGGCAGCACATCGGCGGCGGTGTTGTCGACGGTCGGACGGGCGGCGGCCAGGGCGGCCTGAGCCTGGCTGGTCAGCTGCTCGGGACGCAGACCGGCACCGGCGAGGGCGGCCAGCAGGTTGTCGACCGAGCCGGGGGCCTTGGGCAGCGCGGGAGCCTTGGGCAGACCCTTGGTCAGGCCGTCGACGTCGGCGGCGGGGACACCCGGGGTGGCGGGCAGCGACGGGGCGCCGGGCAGGTTCGGGGTGCCGGGCAGGTTCGGGACGGCGGGCAGCGCGACGTGGGGGAGCTTGGCGCCCTTGGCGGCCTTCTTGGCCTTCTTCGCGGCCTTCTTGGCGGCCTTCTCCGCCTTCTTGACATCGGCCTTCTTCTGCAGGTCACCGGCGTTGACGTCCGGCAGACCGGCGCCGCCCAGCAGCTTCTTCGCGCCGTCCGCGGCGCCGCTCACGTCACCGAGCTGCGGCAGCTTCGCCTTGCCGGCCGCGCCGCCGACCGTGGTCTTGGCGGTGGTGGTGACGCCGTTGACGGTCTTGGTCACGGTGCCGGTCACGTCGCCGGTGGGCAGGCTCTTCGTGTCGGTCACCGTGCCCAGGTCCGGGGTCGCCGGCAGCTCGGCGGCGTTGGCGGCCACGGAGCCCAGGGCCCACAGGCCCGTGGCAGCGGCGGCAACGACGATGGAACGACGAATGTTCGAGCGCATGGTGGTGAAGTCCTTCGAATTCAGGAGTGGTAGGGCAGACCTGTCTCGCCCCCGCGCGGCAGGTCGGTGGTACAGACGCGGAGCGGTCTGCCCTAGCCGGGGAATTCGAGGATGTCTTCGGCACGGCGGCGCGTCGGGGCGCCATCGGCGGTACGGACGCCACCGGGCAGCAGCCGGAACGGCGTGAAGGGTGCCGGGGTGGCGGCGTGCAGATCCCCGCCACGGGGGCCGTGGCCGTCGCCCGCGCTCTGCGAGGCGGGCGCCACGGGGCCCTGCGGGAACTGTCCCGGCAGGCCGTGATGTCCCTGGTTCCGCTGCTGGTGCAGGGCGGGACGGGGGTGCTGGGAGGCCCGGTGCAGGCCGCCGGTGCAGTGCGCCGGGTGCGGCGTGGCGGCGGAGGCGGCATCGGCCTGGCCGACGGTCCGCGATCCGGCCGGCCGGTCGCCGTGCTGCCGCTTGCCGTGCTCCGGGGCGGTGCCGTCGCCGGGCCGTCCCGTGTGCTCACCGGAGGGCAGCCGCACGGGCGGCGTGACGCCGACGGTGGAGCCGACCTCCTGTACGACGCCGGTCACCGGCCGGGTGACCGGGTCGGTGACCGGAGCGAGCCGCTCGGCGGCGGGCCGTACGGCCTCGGTGACCGCCGTGGAGGCGTCGTCACTGCGCCGGTTGAACCGTTCGCCTGCCGCCTTGCCCTCCTGGGCGAACTCGCCCTCGGAGCCGGACAGCCCTTCCGCCGCCCCGTGCGGGGCGGCCAGCGCGGCTTCCCTGGACACGGGCTGCGTGCCCGTACGGTCGGCGGCGTGTGCGCCGGGACCGAAGAGGAAGCCGAGAGCGGCGAAGGCCACCAGGAAGAGCCCCGCCAGCAGCGCACGCCGCACGGCCACCGTGCGCGGCAGGCGCACGGCGGCAGGCAGGGCGAACACAGCAGACAAGAAGGGGACCTTCCCATACGGACGGGGACACCCGGAACGCGCGGGCGCGCGTGGCCGGTGTCACTCTCGTCGCGGGCGATCGAGCGATGGGTTGATCCTTGCACGAACAGCCAGGTGTCTGGCAAGTCCCCCAGGTGGTCCTGTCACCGTTGCTCCGCCATGTCCGGTATGGGCAGCGGTCGTTTCTCGATGGCGGCGGCCATCACCTCCGGGAAGAGGTCCGGCGTGCACGCGAACGCCGGTGCGCCCAGGGCCGCCAGCGCCGCGGCATGCTCCCGGTCGTAGGCCGGCGCCCCTTCGTCGGAGAGCGCGAGCAGCGTCACGAACTGCACCCCGGCCGCCTTCATCGCGGCGACCCGCTTGAGCATCTCGTCGCGGATGCCGCCCTCGTAGAGGTCGCTGATCAGGACGACGACGGTCTCGGCGGGGCGGGTGATCCGGGACTGGCAGTAGGCGAGCGCGCGGTTGATGTCCGTGCCGCCGCCGAGCTGGGTGCCGAAGAGGACATCGACCGGGTCTTCCAGCTGGTCCGTCAGATCGACCACGGCGGTGTCGAAGACGACCAGGCGGGTGTCGATGGCCCGCATCGAGGCCAGTACGGCGCCGAACACCGAGGCGTAGACGACCGAGGCGGCCATCGAACCGGACTGGTCGATGCAGAGCACCACTTCCTTCTTCACGGACTGGGCGGCCCGGCCGTAGCCGATCAGCCGCTCGGGCACGACCGTGCGGTACTCGGGGAGGTAGTTCTTGAGGTTCGCCCGGATGGTGCGGTCCCAGTCGATGTCGCGGTGACGGGGGCGGTTGATCCGCGCGGAGCGGTCCAGCGCACCGGTGAGGGTGGCGCGGGTGCGGGTCGCCAGCCGCTTCTCCAGCTGCTCGACGACCTTGCGGACCACGGCCCGCGCGGTCTCCTTGGTGGTCTCCGGCATGACCCTGTTGAGCGAGAGCAGGGTGCCCACCAGATGCACGTCCGGCTCCACGGCCTCGAGCATCTCCGGTTCCAGCAGGAGGGAGTTCAGGCCGAGCCGGTCGATGGCGTCGCGCTGCATCACCTGCACGACGGAGGAGGGGAAGTACGTACGGATGTCGCCGAGCCAGCGGGCCACGGAGGGGGCCGAGGCGCCGAGCCCGGCCGAACGCCGGCCGCCGTCGGCCCCCTTGCCGCTCTTGCCGCTGCTGCCGTGGCCGTAGAGCGAGGCAAGTGCCCCGTCCATCGCGGCATCCCGGCCCCGCAGCTCGCATCCGGTGCCGTCCGCCGCACCGCCTCCGAGCACCAGCCGCCAGCGGCGCAGACGCTCGGCCTCGGCGGCCGCCGGGCCGGGCATCGCGGGATCGGACGCTGCGGGATCGGACGCTGCGGGATCGGGCGTCGTCGTGGTCATGGGCGTGCCCCCGTGAGGTCGGAATCCGGTCGTCGGGCGGTGGGGCGGGCCGGGTCGCCGTCCTGGTCCGTCCCCAGCAGCAGGCGCAGCGTGGGGAGTACGGCCGCGGCCCGGTCGCGGTCCAGGCCGGGACCGAAGCCGGGGGCGGCGGCTTCCCCACCGGTCCCACCGGCCTCACTGGTCCCGCTGGCCCCGCCGGCCGGATCGCGGGTGGTGGCCGCGGGCCCGCGCCGGACCAGCTCGCCCAGGGTGCGCCGCACCCCGGACTCGTACTCGGCGAAGGTGCGGCGCAGCAGCGGCAGCACGTCCGTGAACGCGGCGTCCGGCACGCTCGTCAGCCAGCCGTCGACCAGTGCGAGCAGCCGTTCGTCGTGGACCAGCAGCATGCCGCCGTCCCCGCCGCCGACGAAGCCCTCGATCCATCCGGCGGCGTCGGCGGGCGGGGTGCCCGGCGAGAGGGCGAGGCCCATCAGCCGCTCGGCTTCCCCGTCGTCCAACTGGCCGTCGTCCAGGAGGAGTCGCGCGGCCCGGCCGCGGATCAGGCCGGGGACGGCGTCGTCCCGTCTGCTCAGCGCCCGCAGCACCCCGGCCCACCGGGACCGCAGCTCCGGTGTCCCGTCCTCGGGCCGGGCGCCGGCCTCGAGCTGGCCGAGCAGGCCGACGGCCTGATGGGTGGCGTCGAGATGGCCGCGCATCTCCGCGGCGCCGTCGTCGTCCAGCCCGGTGCAGGCCGGCGGCAGTCCGACGAAGACCCGCTCGGCCAGGCCCAGCGCCACATCGCGCAGCACCGCGCCGTCCGTGCCGCGCACATCGCCGTATCGCACGGAGCGGACGAGGGCGGGCAGCGCCTGCGCGAGATGGCCCACGTCCGCGTCCAGCGCCGCGCGGTCGGACAGGGCACGCATCACCACCGGGAGGGCGTCGGGGAGTTCGGCGAGCAGGCACTGCTCGGCGAGCGCCGTCACCTCGGCGAGCGAGGCCGCACCGACCGCCTCGGACGCCGCCTTGGCAGTGGCCGCCGACAGGACGGTGGTGCCCCAGATACCGGCCTCGGCGACCCGCACCGACAGCTCGGGCTCCCAGCGCAGCAGCCAGGTCTCCCGGAAGGTGCCGGTGCTGCCCCGAGAGCGGGTGGGCTCGCCCCAGGGGATGCCGAGCAGCCGCAGCCGGTGCAGCAGGCGGCTGCGTCCGGCGTCGGTCTCCTTGCGCAGGTCCAGCTCCAGTTCCCGTTCCAGCGCCTGCGGCTTGAGGCGCAGCGTCCGCTGGCTGCGGGCGAGATCCCGCTGCAACGGCACCGCGGGGGCGTCCTCGGGCACCTCGCCCAGCAACTCCCCGACCACCAGCCGGTCGTGGATCAGCAGGGACGGGGCGTCGGAGCCGTCGCCCATGACGGCCCGGATCGCGTCATCGGCCTCTGTGAGCCCCGCCAGCGGGCGACCGCGCACCGTGGCCAGCCCCTCGGCGAGCCGCACCGCCTCGATGACATGCGCCGACGACACGGCGTAGTCCTCGTCCCGCAGCACCCCGGCGACCTTGGTCATCCAGCGTTCGACGGGGCGGTCGGGGGAGCTGAAGAGATGGCCGTACCAGCCGGGCGAGGCGATTCCGGCGCCGTAGCCGCTGCGCCGGGAGAGCCGGCGGTGGGTCCACGGCACCCAGGTCACCGCCGCCTTCACCTTGGGCAGCCCCTTGAGCAGCTGCCGGTCGGCGGTCACGGTGCTGCGGCGGGCCAGCGCCGGGACGTGCCAGGCCCCGCACACCACGGCGATGTTGTCGCCGAACTCCCGCCGTGCGTCGCGCAGCCGGAGCCGCATATGGGCCTCGCGCACCGGATCCCGGTCGTGGCCGCCGTCGCCGTACGCCTCGCGCAGCGCGCCCATCGCCTCCGCCAGCGCCGCGAACGGGGCCAGGGCGTCCGCGCCCTCCCCGCTCCCGGCCCCGCGGTGCTCGACGACGTCCTCCCACCAGCGCTCGGGGTCGTCGTAACCGGCGGTTCTGGCCAGGACGCCGAGGGGGTCGATCCGGACATCGGGGGCCTCGGCCTCATCAGCCTCCCGCTCGGCCTTCTCCCCCTCCGTCTTCCCCCCCTCCGTCTTCCCCCCCTCCGTCTTCCCCTCCTCCGTCTTCTCCTCCTCCGTCTTCTCCTCCTCCGCCGTCATGGCCAGGGAGTGCGCTGCGGGCAGATCGATGAAGCGGACCGGGACCTCGCGCTCGAGCGCCCAGCGCAGCGCCACCCACTCCGGGGAGAACTCGGCCAGCGGCCAGAACGCCGCGCGCCCGGGGTCGTCCAGCACATGGGCGAGCAGCGCCACCGGTGGCCGCATGTCCTTGTGCAGGGCCAGCGGCAGCAGCTCGTCCGCCTCCGGCGGGCCCTCGATCAGCACCGCATCGGGCGCGGCCTGCTCCAGCGCGGCCCGCACCGCGCGGGCCGAGCCGGGACCGTGGTGCCGCACGCCGAGCAGCACCGGCTCCCCCGTGCTCCTGGTGGTCATGCGCTCACCTCGCGGCAGGCGCGGTAGAAGTCCTTCCAGCCGGCGCGCTCGCGCACCACGGCCTCCAGATACTCCTGCCATACGACCCGGTCGGCGGCCGGATCGCGGACGACCGCGCCCAGGATGCCCGCGGCCACGTCGCCGGGGCGGAGCACGCCGTCCCCGAAGTGCGCGGCCAGCGCCAGGCCGTTGGTCACCACCGAGATGGCCTCCGCCGTCGACAGCGTGCCGGACGGCGACTTGACCTTGGTCCGGCCGTCGGCGGTGACGCCGTCGCGCAGTTCGCGGAAGACCGTGACGACCCGGCGGATCTCGTCCATGCCCTCCGGGCCGGCCGGCAGATCCAGCGAACGCCCTATCTGCTCGACCCGCCGCGAGACGATGTCCACCTCTTCGTCCGGTGTCGCGGGCAGCGGCAGCACCACGGTGTTGAAGCGGCGGCGCAGCGCGCTGGAGAGGTCGTTGACGCCGCGGTCGCGGTCGTTGGCCGTGGCAATCAGATTGAAGCCGCGGACGGCCTGCACCTCCTGTCCCAGCTCCGGGATGGGGAGGGTCTTCTCCGACAGGACGGTGATGAGGGTGTCCTGGACGTCGGCCGGGATGCGGGTGAGCTCCTCGACCCGCGCGGTCATGCCCTGTGCCATCGCCCGCATCACGGGGCTGGGCACCAGCGCCTCGCGGCTGGGGCCGTTGGCGAGCAGCTGGGCGTAGTTCCAGCCGTAGCGGATCGCCTCTTCGGGGGTGCCGGCGGTGCCCTGGACCAGCAGGGTGGAGTCGCCGCTGACCGCCGCCGCCAGATGCTCGGACACCCAGGTCTTGGCGGTGCCGGGGACGCCGAGCAGCAGCAGTGCGCGGTCCGTGGCGAGGGTGGTCACGGCGACCTCGACGATCCGCCGCGGGCCCACGTATTTGGGTGTGATGACCGTGCCGTCGGCGAGCGTGCCGCCGAGCAGGTAGGTGGCGACCGCCCACGGCGAGAGCCGCCAGCGCTCGGGCCGCGGCCGGTCGTCGGCCGCGGCGAGGGCCTTGAGTTCGTGCGCGAAGGTGTCCTCCGCGTGCGGCCGCAGCGCCTGGTCGTTCGCTGTCGTGGTGCTGGTCTCGGACTTGGCCGACATGGCTCCCCCTCGTCGCAGAAATGCCGTGGCAACGCCTGCGGCACGCCGCGGAATCCGCACCGGCCGCCTGCTGGAGAACAAGCCTGCACCAGACCACTGACAACGCCCCGAAAACCGTCTCTGGCCTGCTACTTCACTGTGCGGAACGGCGATTGTCAGTGGCGGGTCGTAGCGTCGGAGACATGAATCCGCAGGGGGAACGCTGGACGACGGATCAGGTGCTCGCGATGGCGCCTGACGATGCCTCACGCAAGGCGGGCGGGAAGCTCGCCGCGCCCGGACCGTGGTCGGAGACGGGCGCGGACGGCGGCGCGGTGTGGGGCCAGTGCAAGGGCAGCGGCAAGAAGCCGTATCAAGCCGTCATCGACGTCACCGGGCCTGCATTCAAGTGCAGTTGCCCGAGCCGCAAGTTTCCGTGCAAGCACGCGCTGGGCCTGCTGCTGCTCTGGGCGGGCGACCCGGGGGAGGTGCCGGCCGGGGAGCCGCCGCAGTGGGCAGGGGAATGGCTGGCGGGGCGCCGGGAGAGGGCTGAGCGGGCCGCGGGCGCGGCGGCCGGAGGCAGCGCGGCGGCGCGCACGCCGGCCGATCCGGAGGCGGCCAGGCGGCGGGCGGAGCGCCGGCTGCAGCGGATCGACGCCGGCGCCACGGAGCTGGAGCAGCGCCTGGAGGACCTGCTGCGCACGGGCCTGACGGCGGCCGAAGGCGCCGGCTACAGCGCCTGGGACGAGACGGCCGCGCGGATGGTCGACGCCCAGGCTCCCGGACTCGCCTCCCGCGTACGGGAGTTGGGGTCGGTGGTGGCCTCGGGGGCGAACTGGCCGGCCCGGATGCTGGAGGAGTGCGCGCTGCTGCATCTCCTCGACCAGGGATTCCTGGGGAGGGAGCGGCTGCCGGCCGCGCTCGCCGCGACGGTGCGCTCGCGCGTCGGCCTGACCACGGACGCGGCCGACGTATTGGCCGGGCCCGATGCGGTGACGGTCCGGGACCGCTGGCTGGTGCTCGCCCAGGAGGACAGCGACGACGGCAAGCTGACCAGCCGCCGCATTTTTCTGCGCGGCGAGCGCACGGGCCGGATGGCGCTGCATCTCTCCTTCGGCGGTGCGGGCCGCCCCTTGGACCTGGCCCTGCCGCCGGGTCTGGTGCTCGACGCGGATCTGGCCTACTACCCGGGCGCCCGCCCGCTGCGCGCCGCCCTGGGCGAGCGGCACGCCCCGGCCGCCCCCGGCCCGGTGCCGCCCGGCTGCGGTATCGACGCCGCCCTGGCCGCGTACGGCGACGCGCTGCGCGACGACCCCTGGCTGGACTCCTGGCCGGTGGTGCTCGCCGATGTCACCCCGGTCCCGCCCCGGGACGGCGCGGGCTGGCAACTGGCCGACGCGGACGGGGAGTCGGCGCTCCCGCTGGACCCGCGCGCCTCGGGCCGTACGGGCCTGTGGCAGCTGGCCGCCATATCGGGCGGTGCACCGATCACGGTCTTCGGCGAATGCGGCCACCGCGGCTTCCTGCCGCTGACCGCCTGGGACCCCACGCCGGTGTCCCTGTGACCCGCCGCGCCGCCGGCACCCCTGCCCACCGCCGCCCGACATCCGGAGAGACCCCATGACGAGCACATCGCCGAAGACCGCACCGCAGCCGACCGCCCCACCGCATACCACTCCCGCCTGGGAGGATCTGGTCACCGCCGCCCTGCTCGGCACGGAGCGGCGGATGCCACCGGTGCCGCTGCGGTCCGTCCGGAGCCCGGCGGCCGCGCTGCTGGACGCGGCCGCCGTGAGCACGGTCCGCCGCCGCGCCGCGCTGCGCCCGGCCCTGGCCGGGGAGCGGCCCGCCCCGGCGCCGGCCGACCCGCGGCCCCCGCTGCCGGCCGCCGCGCGCCACCGGCTGTCCCTGCTGCTCGCCGACCGCGGCGGCACCGGCGACGGCAGCCGCCGCGGCGCCGCCCCCGACCTCACCGAGCTGCTGCCCCAGTGGCTCACCGCCGCCCAGGAGTACGGCTATCGCGCCCCCGGGGCGCTGCTGCCCGCGCTGCTCGACGCCGCCCGCGCCCGTACGGACCTGCGGCCCGCCGCGCTCGCCCTGGCGGGCCCGCGCGCCCTGTGGCTGGCCCGGCTCAACGACGACTGGGCGTTCGCGCTGCGCGGCACCACAGGCCCCGCGGCCGTGCCGGGCACCGAGGACCCCGAGGGCGTACGGCGCCTGTGGGAGGAGGGCCTGTTCGCCGAGCGCGTCACCCTGCTGACGGCGCTGCGCCGCCGGGACCCGGCGGCCGGCCTCGCCCTCCTCGGCACCACCTGGGCCACCGAGCGCGCCGAGGACCGTCTGATGTTCCTCGACGCGCTGCGCGAGGGCCTCTCCGCCGCCGATGAGCCCTTCCTCGAGCAGGCACTGTCCGACCGCAGCCGCAATGTCCGCGCCACGGCCGCCGAACTGCTCTCCGCGCTGCCCGGCTCGGCGCTCGCCGCCCGCATGGCGGAGCGCGCCCACGCCCACGTCGGCCTGGGCCGCACCTCCGGCCCGGTGATCACCGTCGAGGCGCCCCAGGAGTGCGATGCGGGGATGCAGCGGGACGGCGTGGCACCCAAGCCGCCCTCCGGGCGCGGCCAGGGCGCCTGGTGGCTGAGCCAGTTGCTGGAGGCGGCCCCGCTGGACGCCTGGCGCGACCGGTTCGACGGCCGCACCCCGGCCGAGATCATCGCCCTGCCGGTGGCCGACAACTGGCGGACGGAGCTGCACGACGCCTGGTGCCGCGCCGCCGTGCGCCAGCGGGACGCCGACTGGGCGCGGGCACTGCTGGGCGCGCCCGCCACCGCGGACCGGGCCACCGAGGTGGCGCCGCCCGGCTCGTCCCGCGATCTGGCCAAGCTGCTGTCCGTACTGCCCGAGGACGAACGCGCCCTGTGGGTGGCGGAGTTCATCGCCGCACACGGCCTCTCGGACGCCTTCCGGATGCTGGGCGTCTGCGCCGTCCCCTGGGCCGAGCCGCTGGGCCGGTCGGTCGTCGACGCACTGGACATCGCCCGGGACGCGGGCAGCTATCCGTGGAGCTTCAGCGGGGTGATGGGCCTGGCCGAGCGCTGTCTGGACCCGGCCGCCGCGGACCGTCTCGACATGCTCACCGCCGTCACCGACGAGCCCGAAGGCGCCTCCCCGGGCTCCGGCGGCTACTGGTCCGAGGCCTTCCAGCGCCTGGTCGGCACGCTGCGCCTGCGCGCCACCATGCACGCCGAACTCACCGGTCCCGCCGACACCGCCGACGGAACCGGAAACGGGACCGGCGCAGCCGCACCGGCCGCATCATGACCGCCCGCCCACGACCGCCCAGGCCACCGGCACCGGCACGGAACCCGCACCACCGCGCGGCCCCCGTGCGCCCTCCCCGCGCCGCGGCCTCAGGCGGCCGGCGGCCGTACGTTGGCGTTGACCCACTCCACGATCGAGGTGGTCGTCGCGCCCGGCGTGAAGATCTCCGCGACGCCCTGCGCCTTGAGCGGAGCGATGTCCGCCTCCGGGATGATGCCGCCGCCGAAGACCTTGATGTCCGCCGCGTCGCGCTCCTCCAGCAGGGCGATCACCTTCGCGAACAGCGTGTTGTGCGCGCCCGAGAGGATCGACAGCCCGATCGCGTCGGCATCCTCCTGGATGGCGGTGTCGACGATCTGCTCCGGCGTCTGGTGCAGACCGGTGTAGATGACCTCCATACCGGCGTCGCGCAGCGCCCGTGCGATCACCTTGGCGCCGCGGTCGTGGCCGTCCAGCCCCGGCTTGGCCACCACGACCCGGATCGGCCCCGGCCTGCCCGCCGCGCCCTGGCTCTGCGCCTGCGCTCCGTCGTGCCGAGCCACACTCATCACTGCCTCCAAGCCAAGTACGGCACCCGCCGTACGGTGCCGCCGAGCCGACAATCGATCGCGCGGCCACGATCGGCGGCCACGAGCGTGAACGAACGTTATCTCCAGCATCGCGTACCCAGCCGTTTCGTGACATGCGGCGAGGGGGAAATCACACACGGGACCCATCCGCCAGGCGCCGCGTCCCGCGTATCGCACCGCCACGGGACGGCAGGGTGCACGCGGAGACGGGCGCACGGGAAGCCGCAGCCGGGCCATCGCGCCGTTTGGTGCGCCTCCCGCATGCCCTCCGGGAGGTCGACCATGCAGTCCCCTCTGCTCACCCGTGTCTCCTCCCTCCCGCTCCTCCTGCGCAGCACCGCCATGGATCTGATGGTCCTCGCCGGCCATCTGCTCCTCTACCCCACCGGCATCACCCAGGAGCAGCCCATCCCGCACCCCAGGCCCGCCACCCCCGGAGCCCCGGCCGTCCTCCCGACGGAGGGCCGCGCCCACCCGCCCGTCCTCCTGCTCCACGGCTTCATCGACAACCGTTCCGTCTTCGTCCTGCTGCGCCGCTCGCTGCGCCGGCACGGCTGGCGCCATCTCGAGGCGCTCAACTACTCCCCGCTGACCTGCGATCTGCGCAGGGCCGCCGAGCTCCTCGGCCGCCATGTGGAAGAGGTGTGCGCCCGGACCGGTCACCGCCGGGTGGACATCGTGGGCCACAGCCTCGGCGGGCTCATCGCCCGCTATTACGTCCAGCGCCTCGGCGGCGACGCCCGCGTCCGCACCCTGGTCACTCTCGGCACGCCGCACTCCGGCACCCGTGTCGCGCCCCTGATGTCGGCGCATCCGCTCGTCCGCCAGATGCGGCCGGATTCCCGGGTGATAGCGGAGCTGTCGCTGCCGGCGCCGCACTGCCGGACCCGGTTCGTCGCTTTCTGGAGCGATACGGACCAGGTGATGGTGCCCGCCGACACGGCCCGGATCGATCACCCGGATTTGCTCGCGGACAACGTGCATGTCTCCGGTGTCGGACATCTCGCGCTACCGGTCAACTCCACCGTCGCGGCCGGAATACGTCGCGCATTGACCTCGGCACACACCGCGGAAGACGCAGAAAGCGCCATTTCGGTGGCCTGAATGCATCGCACGCCACGCCGCGGCCGCCCGGAGTTCATGACCTGATCTCGACTTTTCCTCGAACAGATCTCGAACGACGCGCCAAAAACTCGCATGTGGGCTCCCGAAAGGCGGCCAAATGCCCGTTCTCCCCGAGACGGAAACCTCTGGAAGATTGTCGACGTCGCGTACCGCCGGGTACAGTCGCCGCTAATTCTCCTGCTGCCGAGGCGAAAGAGAAGTTGGTGAACGACCGTCACCCATCGGGCTACCCGACCTATGACGCCTACGGGCAGCAGCACTCCGCGTCCGGCTACGGCGAGTACGGCGACGGCGACCCTCTCTTCGGCTCACTTCCCGGCTCGCACGAAACGGGCCAGTACGCAACGGGTCAATACGCAACGGGTCAATACGACTCGGGTGCCGATACATACGGCACCGGTACGTATGCGACCGGCGCGTATGACGCGGGTACCTACGACACAGGTACGTATGCCACGGGCACGTACGCCAACGGCGGCTACGAGACGGGTGCGTACGCCACCACCGCATACGACGGCACCGGTGCGTACGACACCGGAAGCTACGCCACGACGGGCGCGTACGACACCGGTGCCTACGACGTCTCCGACCCGTACGCCCACACCGCATACGAGGCCTCCGGTCCCGAGCAGCAGTACCAGCAGTACGAGCAGTACGAGCCGCAAGGGCAGCTCGCGTACGGCACCGGTACCTACGACCTCGGCGGCTACGACCCCGGCAGCTACGACACGGGCACGTACGCCACCGGCGCCTACGACACCGCCGGCCATGACGCCACCGCGGTCTGGTCGACCGTGGACCAGGACCTGCTCGCCGACATCCCCACGCAGGCCGGCCCCTCGCCGTACGAAAACGCCGGGTTCGAGACGGCCCAGTTCGAGACGGCCCAGTTCGAGACGGCCGGGTTCGAGGCCGGCTCCCCCGCCGAGCCCGCCGGCGACCACCCCGCCGCCGGCACTACCGACGAAGCCGTCTCCGTGGCCGAGGCGATGACCCAGGCCATGCCGGTCACCGCCGCCGCCCCCGAGCCCCGGCGGGTCGTCGGACCGGCGGCCGGGAAGGCCGTACGGGGCCGGGGCCGGCGCCGTACCGCCAAGCGCTCGGCGCTGCTGACCGTCGCGGTGCCGTCCGTCGCCGCCATGGGCGTGTGCGCGGCCGCGGCCGCCTCCGTCACCGGGTTCGTCGGGGACGACAAGAAGGACGAGAAGACCACCCAGGCCGCAGGGGACGAGGCGTCGGTCAAGGCGTCCGCGGTCAACAAGAGGCTCGACAGCCAGCTCGCCGGACTCAGCGCGGACGCCCGGGACTTCGGCGACCGGGCGAACCGCACCCAGGAGCGGATCGACCTCAAGGAACGCCAGGCCCTCGAGAAGAAGCGCGCGGCGGAGGAGGCGGCCCGCAAGGAGGCCCTGCGGCCCAAGTTCGTGCTGCCGGTCACCGAGCACGGCCTGAGCGCGCTCTTCGGCCAGGCCGGTGTGAACTGGATGTCCGTCCACACCGGAATCGACTTCCCGGTCAGCTACGGCACCCCCGTGATGGCCGCCACCGACGGCACCATCCGCACCCAGTGGAACTCCGCCTACGGCAACATGGCGATCGTGACGTCGCCCGACGGCACGGAGACCTGGTACTGCCATCTCAGCAGCACCAAGATCCGTTCCGGTTCGATCAAGGCCGGTGACACCATTGCCTACTCGGGCAACTCCGGAAACTCCACCGGCCCGCATCTGCACTTCGAGGTGCGGCCCGGCGGGGACGAGGCCATAGACCCGATCCCGTGGCTGCGCAGCCACGGCCTCAACCCGAACTGACCGCCGCCCCCGCCCCGCCCCTTGTCGGGCGGGCTGTACCGCTACAGCTTCTCCACCGGCGCATACCGCAGCAGCAGCCGCTTGGGCTTCTCGCCGCCGAAGTCGATGGTCGCCTCGGCGTTGTCACCGCTGCCCTTGACGCCGACGACCGTACCCAGGCCGAAGCTGTCGTGGGTGACGCGGTCGCCGACGGCCAGCGAGACCGCCTGGCGGTCCCCGGCGCGGCGCGTGGCGAAGCCGCTGGGGCCCTTCGAGCGGGCCGACGACAGCGTGGCCCCGATGCCCCCGCCGAAGCCTCCCCCACCGCGCGACGACAGCCCGCCCATGGACGCGGACGGTGTCGCCGGGCCCGTACGCTTCCACTCCACGTAGCCGTCCGGGATCTCCTCCAGGAACCGGGAGGGCGGGTTGTACGAGGGCTGGCCCCAGGCGCTGCGCATCGTCGAGCGGGTGACGTACAGCCGCTCGCGGGCGCGCGTGATGCCCACATAGGCCAGCCGGCGCTCCTCCTCCAGCTCCTTGGTCTGCCCCAGGGCGCGCATATGCGGGAAGACGCCGTCCTCCATGCCGGTCAGGAAGACGACCGGGAATTCCAGGCCCTTGGCGGTGTGCAGCGTCATGAGCGTGATGACGCCCGTGCCGTCCTCGTCGTCGTCGGGGATCTGGTCGGAGTCGGCGACCAGCGCGACCTGCTCGAGGAATTCCGAGAGCGTGCCCGGACCCGGGGCGGCAGCCCCCTCTGCCGCAGCCTCGCCCCGCTCCTGCTCGAACTCCAGGGCCACCGAGGCGAGTTCCTGGAGGTTCTCGATCCGGGTCTCGTCCTGGGGGTCGGTGGAGGACTGGAGCTCGGCGAGATAGCCCGTACGCTCCAGGACGGCCTCCAGGACCGTGGCGGGCCCGGCGCCGGACTCCACGATCGTGCGCAGCTCCTCCATCAGGACGTTGAAGCGCTTGACGGCGTTGGCGGAGCGGGCGGCCATGCCGTACGCCTCGTCGACCCGGCGCAGCGCCTGCGGGAAGGTGATCTTCTCGCGGGAGGAGAGGGCGTCGATCATGGCCTCGGCACGCTCGCCGATGCCGCGCTTGGGGACGTTGAGGATCCGGCGCAGCGGGACGGAGTCCTCGGGGTTGGCGAGCACCCGCAGATACGCGAGGACGTCGCGGACCTCCTTGCGCTCGTAGAAGCGCACCCCGCCGACGACCTTGTACGGGAGCCCGACCCGGATGAAGATCTCTTCGAAGACACGGGACTGGGCGTTGGTGCGGTAGAAGACGGCGACCTCGCCGGCCTTGGCGTCGCCCGCGTCCGTCAGCCGGTCGATCTCGTCGGCGACGAACTGCGCCTCGTCGTGCTCGGTGTCCGCGACATAGCCGGTGATCTTGGGGCCGGCGCCGGCGTCCGTCCAGAGGTTCTTGGGGCGGCGGTTCTCGTTGCGCTCGATGACGGCGTTGGCGGCGGACAGGATCGTCTGGCTGGAGCGGTAGTTCTGCTCCAGCAGGATCGTGGTCGCGTCCGGGTAGTCCTCCTCGAACTGGAGGATGTTACGGATCGTGGCACCGCGGAAGGCGTAGATCGACTGGTCGGCGTCGCCGACGACGCACAGCTCGGCGGCGGGCACCTCGGCGGTCCCCGGGCCGACCAGTTCGCGGACGAGGGTGTACTGGGCGTGGTTGGTGTCCTGGTACTCGTCGACGAGGACATGGCGGAAGCGGCGGCGGTAGTGCTCGGCGACATCCGGGAAGGCCTGGAGCAGATTGACCGTCGTCATGATGATGTCGTCGAAGTCCAGGGCGTTGGCCTCGCGCAGCCGCGACTGGTACATCGCATACGCCTCGGCCAGGGTCTTCTCGAAACCGTCGGCGGCCGTCCCGGCGAAGGTCTCCTCGTCGATGAGCTCGTTCTTGAGGTTGGAGATCTTGGCGCTGAAGGACTTGGGCGGGAAGCGCTTGGGGTCCAGGTCGAGGTCGCGGCAGACCAGGGCCATCAGGCGCTTGGAGTCGGCTGCGTCGTAGATCGAGAAGGACGAGGTGAAGCCCAGCTTCTTGCTTTCCCGGCGGAGGATGCGGACGCAGGCGCTGTGGAAGGTGGAGACCCACATGGCGTGGGCGCGCGGGCCGACGAGCTCCTCCACGCGCTCCTTCATCTCGCCCGCGGCCTTGTTCGTGAACGTGATCGCGAGGATCTGGCCGGGGTGGACATGGCGCTCGGCGAGCAGATGAGCGATGCGGTGGGTGAGCACCCGGGTCTTGCCGGAGCCGGCGCCGGCGACGATCAGCAGCGGGCTGCCGTGATGCACCACGGCGGCCTTCTGCTCGTCGTTGAGCCCCTCGAGCAGCGCGGCCGGGTCGACGGCGGGGCGGGCGGCGCCGTCGCGGTAGTACGCCTCGCGGGGCACCGGCGCGTCGAACCTCCCGCCGAAGAGGTCGGCGGGGATCTCCTCCGGGGCCGGGCCGTGCTCGTCCTCGGGCGGCGGCGGGTGCTCGTCCTCGCCCTTGGGGCCGAGGTCCGCCAGGAAGCTGTCGTCAAAGAGGCTGCTCATCGCCCACCGAGTCTAGGCCGCCGGACTGACAGCGTGCGGCCACGTCTGCTGATCCGGCGGCCGGGGCCCGGCTTCCGGGCTTCGTCGTCCGGGCTTTGACGTGCGGGCTTCGGCGTCGGGCGGGCTCCACAAGGTTTTCGACAGGAACTGTGGGGAGGCGCCCCGTGACATCGAGCAGCCAGCAGTGTCCCCACCGGCCGCCGTTGGACCCCGCGCCCTTCAGATAACGAAAAGGTTTCGGGCATATCGAACATCAGCCTTCACAGGGGCCACACGAGTTGGCTACCGTGCCTGCTCGGGCAGCCCGCCTCCCCGCGGACGACAGCGTGCGCACGGGCCGCCCCCGCCGAGTCCGGCCCTGCCCCCAGGCACCCGGAGCCGGGGACCCACCAGCACCACCGGGGTGAATCGATCGGTGCGGCCGCCAGGGGCGGACGTACGGACCGTAGGGCAAGCCTTCCGTCTGCGACACCGCCCGAACCCGACAGCTAACCCGGTAGGCGGTCCACGGAAGGAGTTGCCGGTCTTGGCGTCGCATCGCAAGCCGCGCACCCGCGTTCTCACCACGTCCGGAAGCCGTACGGCGGCCGGGCTCACCACCGCCGCCCTCGCCTCGGTCACACTGCTCTCGCAGTCCGCCCAGGCCGCCCCCAGGGCGCCCAAGGCGAGCATCGAAGAGGTCAAGCAGAAGGTCGACGGGCTCTACCGCCAGGCCGAAGTGGCCACCCAGAAGTACAACGCCGCCAAGGAGCACGTCGACCACCAGCGCGCCACCGTCAACCACCTTCTCGACGCCGCCGCCAAGCGCGCGGAGAAGATGAACGAGTCCCGTCGCGAGCTGGGCACCTTCGCCTCGGCGCAGTACCGCACCGGCGGCATGAACCCGACCGCGCAGCTGATGCTCGCCAAGGACCCGCAGGACTTCTTCGACCGTACGCACCTGATGGAGCGGCTGACCGGCCGGCAGAAGCAGGCGGTCACCGACTACCAGGCGCAGGCTGCGCAGGCCGCCCGGCAGCGGGCCGAGGCGGCCCGGAGCCTGGACCGGCTGCAGGACACCAAGACCTCGCTGCAGCAGTCCAAGGAGTCCGTCCAGAACAAGCTGGCCGAAGCCCGCCAGCTGCTGTCCCGGCTGACCGCGCAGGAGAAGGCGCGGCTCGCGCAGCTGGAGCGCGAGCGGGAGGCGGCGGCCAAGCGGCGGGCCGAGGAGGAGGCGCGTAAGCAGCAGGAGCGCGAGCGCCAGCGGCAGCAGGACGGCGGCGGCTCCACCGGCGGTCAGACGGGCGGCCAGACGGGCGGCGACTCCACCGGCGGCTCGCAGTCCACCCAGGCCGAGAAGGCCCTCGCCTTCGCCCGCGCCCAGATAGGCAAGCCCTACGTCTGGGGCGCGACCGGACCCAGCTCCTACGACTGCTCGGGCCTGACCCAGGCGGCGTGGAAGGCGGCCGGGGTCGATCTGCCCCGTACGACCTGGGACCAGGTCAAGGTCGGCGAGCGGGTGGCCACCAAGGATCTCCAGCCCGGTGACCTCGTCTTCTTCTACGACGACATCAGCCACGTCGGCATGTACATAGGCAACGGCAAGATGATCCACGCACCGCACCCGGGCGCCAACGTCCGCGAGGAGTCGATCTACTACATGCCGATCTACGGGAGCGTCCGGCCCGGCTGATCCGGCGCGGCCGGCGCCGGCGCTTTCCCTCAAGGGGAACCCCCAAGGGTCGCGAGCACCCCTGCCGCATGGCTGCCCCAGACCCACCCCCCACACACCACCCCCCACACGCCACCGCGCGGTCGTCCTCTCGGGGACGACCGCGCGGTGAGCCGTAGGTACGGGCGGGACCGGCGCCGGGTTTCGGGCCTCAGGTCCAGAGCACCGCGATGAAGATGTTGGCGACCGTGAGCCCGCCGACCGCGCCGAACAGCGGCTTGGCCACCTGCTCCTCGTCCCGCTTGACGTAGACCAACGCCAGGATCACCACCAGAACGGCCATCTTGATGCCGAGCTTGATGTTGTTGAGCGTGTGGTCCTGGGCCTGGTTCAGCCCGACCAGCACGATGCCGGTGACCAGCATCGTCAGCGCGCCGTGCAGCATGGCCGGCACAAAGCGGGCCGTACCCGCACTCATCGCCTTCATCTGCGTCAGAAAGCCGCCCAGCAGGGAGGCGATACCGATGATGTGCAGGCCGACGAAGATACTGGTTACTACGTCCATAGTGCGGGATCGTATCCGCCGCATATCACGCACCCTTCGGCAGGGCGCCCGTGATCGCCGCATCGGTCAGGGCAGACCGCTCCCGGCGCGTACGCGGTGAGGGCTCGCTCATCCGGGAGTCACCCCCGGTCGAAAGCGGCCAATTACGGGCATCTGGCCGCCGGGCCGTGACCGCCAGGTTTAGCGTCCTCGCGTCGGCCCCGGCCCGTAGGGAAGGAAGTGACGACCCCCGTGGCGTCGCACCGCAAGACCAGGCAGCACCCGAAAGCCCTCAAGGCCATGACCCTGGCCCTCGCGGGCGCCGCCGGCGCCACCGCCTTCGACGGCACCGGCCAGGCCGCTCCCCACCCCACCCCCGCCCAGGTCAAGGGCCGGGTCGACGCGCTGTACCAGGAGGCAGAGGTGGCGACGCAGCACTACAACGGCGCCAGGGAAGAGGCCGGCGCCGCACGCGCGGAGCTGGCCCGGCTCCAGGACGAGGCGGTCCGCCGGACGCAGAAACTGAACGCCGCCAAGGCCGAGCTGGGCACCATGGCCGGACGTCAGTACCGCTCGGGCGGCGTGGACCCGACCGTACGGCTGATGATGTCCGCCGACCCCCAGCGCTATCTGGACGGCGCCACGGTCCTGGAGCGCGCGGGCAGCCACCAGGCGAACGCGGTGGCCGGTTACGCGCGCCGGCTCGGCAGCGTCCGCCAGGTCCGCGACCGCGCCAGGACCACCGCGGAGCGGCTGGAGCGCAGCGAGGCCGCCCTGAAGCGGCAGCGGGTCACGATCGTGCGGAAACTGGACGCCGCCGAGGCGCTGCTGGACCGGCTGACGGACGAGCAGCGGCGGCAGATGTCGCCCGGGGCCGGGCCCGCCGCCGCACCCGAGGACCCGGCCCGCTCCGGCGCCCAGGCCCCCAGCTCCCGTGCCGCACGCGCCGTTTCGTTCGCCTACGCCGCGCTCGGCAAACCGTACGTCTGGGGCGCGACCGGCCCCTCGGCGTTCGACTGCTCGGGCCTGACCCAGGCCGCGTGGAAGTCCGGCGGCGTCTCGCTGCCCCGGACCACCTACACCCAGATCGGCTCCGGCCCGCGCATCGACCGGTCCGAACTCGCCCCCGGAGACCTTGTGTTCTTCTACTCCGGCATCAGCCATGTGGGCCTCTACATCGGCGACGGCAAGATGATCCACGCCCCGCACCCGGGCGCACCGGTGCGGATCGCGCCCGTCGACGAGATGCCGTTCGCGGCGGCGACGCGGCCGGCGTAGGCCCGTACGGCCGCACGCAGCGGGCACTACGGGGTGACCCGGACCTGCCTGCCCAGCCACCGGAAGATCTCCGGCACCTGGTTGCGCCACACCGCCGTGGTGTGCCCGCCCGCGTTCGCCGAGATCTGCTGCACCGTCACCGTCGTCGGCCTCTTCGCCAGCTGCCGGAGGCCGATGCCCGCCTGGTAGCCGTCGCCCGCCGCGCCCGAGACGTACAGGGCGGTACGCGGCGGGCGCCCGGCGGCGTTGGCGGTCTGCAGGATGTGCATCGGGTTGGACCGGACGCGCAGCTGGGGGTCCTTTCCGGCGAGGGAGTCGGGCTCGAGCGCCGGGTCGTTGTAGCCGGACATGGCGACGGCGGCGCGGTAGCGGTCCGGGTGGGACAGCGCGAGCTTGGCGGCGCAGTGGGCTCCCGCGGAATAGCCGGCCAGCGCCCAGGAGTCCGGCTTGTCGCCGGCCCGGAAGTTGTCGATGACCATCTTGCGGACGTCGACGGTGAGCCAGCTGTCGGCGTTGACCTTGCCGGGGATGTTGACGCATCCGGTGTCGGCGCCGGTGAGGAGGTTCGTCCGCGCCGAGACCAGGATGAACGGCTTGATCTCACCGCGCTGCATCAGCGGCCGCAGCTGCTCGCCCGCGTGCAGCGAGCCGAACCAGGCCTTGGCCGAACCGGGGTAGCCGGGCAGCAGCTCGACCACGGGGAACTTCGTGTGGCGGTAGGCGGGGTCGTCGTACTGCGGCGGCAGCCAGACGTACACCTCGCCGCTGACGCCGGAGATCCGGCCCTGGAGATCGGTCATCCGGACGCCGGTGCCCATCCTCGGATCGTCCGCCGGACGGAAGTGCTGGATCTGCTTGGGCTCGTCCTTGATCTTCCGGCCGCCCATACCGTCCGGGCCGAGGTCCTGGGCCGCCTGGACATGGCTGTCGGTGCCGAGCAGATCGCCCCAGGTGTCGTAGAGGTTGTTGGCGTTGTTGACCAGGACGAAGACCACGGTGATGGCGGTGACCTGCGCGAACAGCAGCATCAGCAGCCGGGCGAGGGTACGCACCAGGCGCGGCCCGGCTATCCGTCCCCACAGGCCGAGGGGCAGGACGACGGCGACTATCAGAAGCGCGATGGAGGTGAGGAAGAAGGGCGTGCCCGTCAGGCTCATCAAGATCTCGATTCCAGGACATCTACGCGAAGGACGTGGGGCGGGGCGCGCCGGCGCCCCGTGGTTCTGGCCCCGCCTCCGGCAGCGAGCCTCTCCGCGCCCTTAGATGGTGATCCGCGCAGTCCTGGTTGCCCGTCTTTGGTCCTTGTTTCCTCCTTCTTTGGACCTTCCTTGCACCTTCCCCTTTGATCCCTCTTCGGCCCTTCCCGGTGCTTGCGTGCGCGCGGCGTCGGGCCGCCGCCCCCGGCTCAGACCAGGCGGCGGGCCGCCGCCCAGCGGGTGAGCTCGGTCCGGTTGGACAGCTGAAGCTTTCTGAGCACCGCCGAGACATGCGATTCGACGGTCTTCACGGAGATGAACAGCTGCTTGGAGACCTCCTTGTACGCGTATCCGCGGGCGATCAGCCGCAGCACCTCGCGCTCGCGCTGGGTGAGGAGGTCCATTTCCTCGTCGGCCGGGAGGGTGTCGCTGTTGGCGAAGGCGTCCAGGACGAAGCCGGCCAGCCGCGGGGAGAAGACCGCATCGCCGTCGGCGACCCGGAAGATCGCGCTGACCAGGTCCGTGCCGGTGATGGTCTTGGTCACATAGCCGCGGGCGCCGCCCCGGATGACGCCGATGACGTCCTCGGCCGCATCGGAGACGGACAGCGCGAGGAAGCGCACCGGGCGCGCGGGGTCGGCCATCATCGTGGCGCTGCGGCGCAGCACCTCGACGCCGCCGCCACCGGGGAGGTGAACGTCCAGGAGGACGACCTCGGGGCGGGTGGCGGTGATGACCGTGATCGCCTGGTCGACGTCGGCCGCCTCGCCGACCACCTCGACGCGGGTCCGGTCGGTCTGGCCGATCTCCGCCTGGACGCCCGTACGGAACATCCGGTGGTCGTCGACCAGTACCACCCGTACGGTCCGCTCCTCGTCCGCGGCCCCGCCGTCGGCCTCGCCCCGCTCCGCGCCGCCCTGCCGGGCATCGTCGCTGCTCATATCGTCCGTCCGTCCCTCGTTGTCTGTTCCGTCGTGGCCGTCATGCCCGTCATGGCCGTCGTGCGCACCGTGCTCGTCACGCCCGTCGCCTCAGGCATGATCCGTTACGCGCCGTCCCGACGCCCCCTGTACCGCCCGTCCCGCTCCCCGCGCCCCGTCTCACTCCCTGCGCTCCATCTCCAGCTCGACGACCGTGCCGCCGTCGGGCGCCGCGCGCAGTCTGGCCGTACCGCCGTTCCGCTCCATCCGGCCGATGATGGATTCCCGGACGCCCATCCGGTCGGCGGGGACCGCGTCGAGGTCGAATCCCGGGCCGCGGTCACGCACCGAGACAAAGACGGTACGGCCCTCCACCTCGGCGAACACCTGCACCGCTCCGCCCTCGCCACCGTACTTGGCGGCATTGACCATCGCCTCGCGCGCGGCCTGCATCTGGGCGCCCAGCGCGTCGTCGAGCGGGCAGTCGCCGACGACCACGACCTCTATCGGGACGCCGTGGTGGTCCTCCACCTCGGCGGCGGTTCTGCGCACCGCCTCCGCCAGGGTCCCCGGCTCCTCGTCCTCCTCCTTGCCGCGGCCCTCGGGTTTGTAGAGCCAGGCGCGCAGCTCGCGCTCCTGGGCGCGGGCCAGCCGGGCCACCTCCCGGGGGTCGTCGGCGCTGCGCTGGATCAGGGTGAGGGTGTGCAGGACGGAGTCATGGACATGGGCGGCGACCTCGGCCCGCTCCTGGGCGCGGATGCGCATCAGCCGTTCCTCGGAGAGGTCCTGCATGATCCGTACGAGATAGGGGCCGGCCAGCAGCGCGATGCCGACGACGACGGCGAGCGCGGCCTGCAGCACCGAGCCGAGATGGCGCACCGAGCCCTGGAGCACGACGATGCCGGTCACGCCGACGCCGACCAGCGCCACTCCGGCCGCGCCGCGCACCATCGGCAGCACGCCCTTGCGGCGGCCGAGCTCCAGCCACTGCGCGCGGCGGGAGTTGTCCGCCTGGCGCCACACCAGGGCGACACCGGCGCCGATCAGCAGCACCGGCCAGAGATAGCCGTTGGCCCGGCCCAGCTGGAATCTGGAGGCGACGATCGAGGCCCCGGCCAGCAGCGCGATCAGCGCGAAGACCTGGCCCTTGTCCGGTCTGCGGACCGGCCGCCGCCATTTCCTGTCGCCCGCCGCGGGACTCCGGGCCTCCACTCCCCCGACGCCCAGCGGCACGAAGAACCAGAACGCGGCATAGAGCAGGGCGCCCAGGCCGTCGGCCATGAAGAGCGCCACGAACACGATCCGCACCCAGGAGACCGGCAGCCCCAGATGCCCGGCGAGCCCGCGCGCGACACCACCGAGCAACCGCCCGTCGGCGCTGCGGTAGAGCCTGCGTACGGGCGGTTCTTCGGGGTCCGGTGCCGGGTCGTAGCTGGTCCCGGCGCGGGGCGGCGCGGTGGTCATGGCTCCGATGTTCACACGCCGCGCGGGCCCGGGACATCAGGGTCGACCCTGACCGGACCCGGAGATCGCCCTCAGGGTCGTACGGCAGCGGGCCGCAGCCGCCCGGCCCTGCGCTACTTGTAACTGAATCCGTCCCGCACCGCGTTGAACACCGGCTCGTACTGCGGCCACTGGGCCTCGGGCGCGGACAGATAGACCGCGTACTCCTTGTCGCCCTCGTGCCCGAATCCCAGGTCCATGGCGCGGAAGGTGCGGACCGAACCCTCGAACCGGTATTCCCAGATGGCCGCCTGTTCCCCCCGGAACGTGGTGTCCTGCAGCCGCATCCGCTCGTAGTGGTGGCCTTCCTTGGCCAGCTGCGCCTGCACCTGCTGCTCGACCTGCTCGAAGTGCCGCACCTGGTTCGCGCTGGCGAAGTTCAGCACGCTGATCTTCAGGTTGACCTTCCGGGTGGGGTCGACGTAGTCGACCTCGCGGAGCAGCGGCTTGTAGATACGTGTCCACCCGTCGGGAACGGGAAAGGACACGTCGAACTCCTTTTCCGTGACCCGGTGATATCCGTCCGGCGTGGGCGGCAGTTTGCTCGGGCTCGGCCCCGGCTTGGGTTTCTTGGCGGGATGTTGCGTGCGCGTCGTGGCTTTCGGGTCTCCCGACGCCTGGTCCGTCGACGGAGCGAGGTATCCGGTCGCGTACAGCACACCGCCCGCGACGGCCATGGCGGCCAGGGCGCCCACGACGCCCCAGACGACGGCGCGGCGGCGGCCCCCGGCGGCGGGCCGGGGAACCTCCTCGGTACGGGACTCCGGTACGGGCTCCGCCCCGGGACCCGGCACGGACTCGGCGGGCCGCGGCGTCTGACGGGTGGACACCCGCGTCCCGTCACCCGCCGTCGCCTCGGCGCCGCCCGCCCCGCCACCGGGATACAGCGCACCGCGCCCCAGGAGCGCCGTGTCCGCTTCCGCCTCCGCCGCCCGCAGCGCCTGCTCCACGACGTCCGCCGTCGGCCGCTCCTCCGGCTCCTTGGCCAGCAGCGCCTCGATCAGCGGAGTGAGCGCCCCGGCGTTGCGCGGCGGCTCCACCGGGTCCATCGCGATGGCGTACGCCGTCTCCACCGCGGTGTGCTTACGGAAAGGGGGCCGTCCCTCGACGGCCTGATAGAGCGTCGCTCCCAGCGCCCACAGATCCGAGGCGGGCCCGGGCGTACCGCCCTTGACCCGCTCGGGCGCCAAGTAGTCGATGGAGCCGACCAGCTCGCCGGTCTTGGTGAGCGTGGAGGTCCCGGAGGCGACCGCGATCCCGAAGTCGGTGAGCACGACCCGGCCGTCCTTGCCGAGCAGCACATTGCCCGGTTTGACGTCGCGGTGCAGCACCCCGGCGGAGTGCGCGGCCCGCAGCGCCGCGATCATGCCGCGCCCGATGCGTGCGGCCTCCCGCGGGGTGAGCGAACGGCCCGCCCGCGCCTCCTCCTTGATGGCGTCGCCGAGCGTCGAGGAGGGGACGTACTCCATGACGATGCACGGCAGCCCCGCATCGTCCACGACGTCGTGCACGCCCACCACGTTGGGATGGTTGATACGGGCCGCGGACTGCGCCTCGCGGGTGGTGCGCTCGTAGCGGGTGGCGAGTTCGTCCTGGTCCAGCTGGGGCGAGACATGCAGGCGCTTGACCGCGACCTGGCGCCCGAGGAGTTCGTCCCGGGCCCGCCAGACGGTGCCCATACCGCCCTGGCCTATCCGTTCGACCAGGCGGTATCGCCCGGCGACCAGTCGCCCCTCGTCCACCGACGCAGCCTCCGCCACCGCACGCCCCTTCGGAAACCCGTACGTATCCCGGGCGCAACGATAGTCTCCGATGGCGACAGTTCGGCCCCTGCCCACCGCCCGTCGCGGCCTCAATTTCCGGGCTCCGGAAGGACTCGGGGGGATATGCGGATATTGAGCGTGCCCAAGTGAGGCGGCAAAACCGACCCTGGGGCCGGAAAATGTGCGGGCCACACCGGCCGCCGGACGCGGCCACCGGCCTCCCTCCGTCCTCCGGCGCGTCGTCACCGCACACGTCACCGCACGCGTCACCCCACGCGTCAGGGCGCCCTCAGGGCCGATCTCAGGGTTCTGCCAGGGTTTCCACGGATGCCGGGAGCCCATCGCCCTTGTCACCATGGGTCCATGAACGACGCAGCCCCCGCCGAGGAGCCGGCGCCCTCCGATCCCGCCGGCCCCACCCCGCCGCATCCGCCGCTCCGCCGCAGCCGGCGGCACAAGGTGGTTGCCGGGGTGTGCGGCGGGCTGGGCCGCCAGTGGGATCTCGATCCGGTGATCTTCCGGATCGTGCTGGCCGTCCTCACCGTCTCCGGCGGCCTCGGCCTGATCGTCTACGGCTTCGCCTGGCTGATCATCCCGCTGGTCGGCGAGGAGGAGAACGAGGGGCGCAGGCTGCTCTCCGGCCGGGTCGAGGGCACGGCGCTGACGGCCCTGCTGCTCGCGCTGGTCGGCTGCGGGCTGTTCCTGACGACCGTGGGCAAGGGCAGCGTGATGTCCTTCGTCATCATGCTGACGCTGGCAGCGACCGGTTCCGCCTACTGGTCGCGACGGCGCCGCCTCGCGGAGACCGAGGGCCTGGAGTCGGTGGACGCCGCGACCGCCCAGGCCGTCGCCGACGCCCCGCCGGAGACCCAGGCACCCCCCGCGCCGAACAGTCCGTCGTGGTGGCGGGACCCGCGCTCCAGCGAAGCACTGTCGAGGGTGGACTATCTCTGGGGCCCCGAGACCGGCCCGCTCGACATCAGCTGCACATTCCAGCACGGCCGGCCCGGGAAGGCCGCCGGACTGCGAGGTGAAGGGCCCGCCGGGGGCGTGCCCCGGCCGCCCGTGCCCGCCCCCGAGAGCGCCGCGCGCCGCAGACCCCGTACGGGACGGCCCATAGGCGGCTGGACGTTCCTGCTGGCGGTGTTCGCCGGTGCGGGCACCGCCGTCGCCGTCTCCCGGCATGACGCCCTCGTGCCCTCGCTCCAAGCGGGCCTGAGCTGCGCCCTGGTGGTCTTCGGGTTGGGCCTGGTCCTCAGCGCCTGGCTCGGCCGGACGGGCGGCGGCACGGTCTTCATGGTCGTCCTGACGGCCCTGCTCCTGGCGGGCGCGACCATCCTGCCGAAGAGCCTCACCGCCGACTGGCAGCGGCGCGTCTGGTCCCCCACCACTCTCGCCGCCGTCGAGCCGCATTACGCACTCGGCTCGGGGGACGGCAGGCTGGACCTCGGCGGACTGGCCCTCAAGGACGGCCGTACGGTCCGCACCAGCGCGAACGTCGGCGCCGGCCGCCTCCAGGTGACGCTGCCGCCCGGCGTCACCACGACCGTTCATGTCTCGCTGGGCCTCGGTGATCTCCAGCTGCCCGGCGACGCCCCCAACGACGTGGACATCTCCGCCGGCGGGGAGCGGACGGTCACCCTGCCCGCCACCGGCCTGAAGAAGGGCGAGAAACCGCGCGGCACGCTGGAGCTGAGGCTCGATGTGGGTGCCGGGCAGGTCGACATCCGCCGCGCCCCGCCCCGCCCGCCCGCCGTCCCGTCCACCGCACCGACCACCCCCGAGGGAGCCGCCTCATGAAGCGCCACCCCTTCGAACCGGCCCGGCTGATCTCGGGCGTCACCGCCATCGCCGTGGGGGCGGGCTACGGCCTCGACGCCCTCGGCATCTGGCACGCCCCCGGCCCCTGGCTCTTCTTCGCCATCCCCGCGGGCCTGCTCCTCTCGGGCATCACCGCCGCCGTCTGGGCCACCACCCGCCGCCATATAACCCACGACTCCTGACCCACGACTCCTGACACGGCGGCACCCGCCGGACCACCGGCCCGACGGGTGCCCCGTGCCACCGCCCGGCTCACCCGAACAACTGCGCCCCATGCCGGTTGCGCCGGTTCCGCAGCGCCGCATCCAGGGAGAACTTCGGCGCACCCGCCATCACCAGCGGGATCCAGGCCACGAGGTAGACGAGATCGTTGCCGTAGTAGTACGGCGTGGTCGACCAGCTCACCGTGAGCCACAGCGTCAGCGAGATCAGCGCGCCGCCGAACGCCGCCAGCCGTCCCAGCAGACCGAGGAGCGTTCCGAGGCCCACGGCCAGCTCGCCGACGGCGATGGCATAGCCGAAACCGACCGGACTCTTCTGGGCCAGCTCCACCAGCACGGGCAGCGCCGCCGTGTCGTGGACCTGGTTCAGCATCCCGCCGAGCGAGCCGCTCCCCCGGGCGGCCAGGAAGCCGGAGTCCGTCAGCTTGTCGAGCCCCGCATAGACGAAGGTGACGCCGAGAAACAGCCGCAAGGGGAGGAGGGCATGGCGCCCGAGAGTCCCCCGCACCCCGGTGTCGGGGCCACCGGCGCCCGTACCTCCCAAATCGGCACCGACCGTACGATTCGCGTGCACCATGACGTCCGCCTCTCCGTTGGCCACCAAGCGCAGACGATTGTGCCTGCGCCCGCGCCTCCTGGGGAGGTACGTACACGCATCCCTGCCGGATTCAACAAATCGATGCCCGCTGGTCACCCACCGGCCGCGCGACAGAGGGACACCACACCCACGGCAGACCCCACGGGCCATCACGCCACGCCGGAACGCCTGCCTCACTCGTGCGGATCACTCCTGCACATCGATCGGATATCCGGCCGTCTCCACCCCCGCGGCCGTCACGACCCGGACCTCCACCCGCCCCGGCTCCACATCGACCGGCACCGGCACGGTCAGCGCATCGTCCGCCGGACTGGCGAAGCCCCCCGCCACCGGGACCAGAGGGACCGGGACATACACCGCCCCGATCCGCACGACGGTACGCGCCAGCCGGTCCGGCGTCCCCGCGCCCGGCGGGACGAAGCCGGTGCCGCGGATCTCGATGTCGTCGCCGGTACGGATGGGCGCCGCGAGATCACCCAGCTCCCGGGACCGGACGACCGACAGGATGACCGGCCGGCCGCCGGACACCGCCTTCCCGGCCAGATAGGTGACGCCGGAAAGCAGCAGCAGCGCCACCAACCCCCAAGGCAGAGACGGCAGTTGCTCGGGCCGCCGGGCCAGACGCACCAGCGCGTACGCCGCCACCGCCCCGTTCACCAGCACATACTGCGCGTCCGGGAAGCTGCCCCGCCCGGCGTCGTCCGCCAGCAGATCGGCGGCCCGCGGCCGTCCGGCGGGGACCTTCTGCAGCCGCCCCGCCCGGACCCGTACGGCCACCAGGGCATGCGCCGACACCGCCACCGCACACCCGAGGAAAAGTGACGCCAACAAGGCGCCGCAGTAGGGGAGTTCAAGTCCGGCGAGGAGGCGGCTGCGCTTGCCGGGGCCCGCCGCGGCGAGCTGGACGGAGGCCATCAGCACCGCGTACAGCACGACGGTCACCCACCCCGCCGCGACCGCGCGCGAGGTGGACAGCCGCCGGTCCTCGCCGATCAGCGGGGCCAGCGCGCCGCCGTGCGCGCGGTGCCGCCAGGCCGCGGCGGTCAGGACGAGGGCGAGCGCGACGGCGGCGGCCAGTCCCGCCGTACGGGCCAGGGTCCAGCCCGTCCCGATGGCGGTCAGCGCCTGCCCGAGCAGCAGCGCCGTCACCGCGGCCCACACCACCGACAGGGTCCGCCGCGGCACGGCCGCCAGCCAGGCACCCCCCTCGGCGGTGGCGCGCTCGGCCAACGCCCGGGCGGACAAGGTGAGTTCATCGGAGACCCACTGCCGGGCGGCCCCGGTGGAGTGCGCCAGCCCGGCCGGCACGCCCCGTCCGGCGGCGAAGTCCTCGCGCAGCGCGACAAACGCGGCGACCGCCTGCCGGTGCCCCGCACGGGCGCCGTGCGGGCACTGTCCGCACAGGCAGGCGCCGCCCCCTCCCGGCTCGCCCGTTCCGGCCACCCGGCCCGCCGCCTCAACAGACACGTCCGCTACCGCCCCGCACCCTCGTCATCGCCGTCGTGATCGAGATCGTCCTGGCCGTGACCGGTTCGCATCCCGGCCGCGGCGCTCATCAACTTGGCATCCCTGGACGGGAATTGTGCCTCATCCGGCGGGGTCGCCTGCCAAACGGCCAGTTGGCGCGGGGTGGTGCGACCCGCGCAAGGTTGACGCCGGGGCGGCGCCCAACACAGGACCCGGACGGACGCCCCGCACAAGCCGCCGGACAATCCCCGCGAAACGCACCCGCACCACCAAGTTCTCCCGCACAAACGGCACTTACCACCTTCGAGCGAACCGACGGAAGACCACGGCTGAGCCGCGCCGCGCCTGTGCAGGCTGTCCGATGTGTGGGAAATAGATCGATCACGCCGGTTCGCGGCATGCCTCGCGGCCGCCGCCTTCACCGTGCCGTTCGGGATCGCCGTACTGGCGCTCCCCGCCCCGTCAGCACTCGCTCACGACCGCCTCAGTCACCACAGCACCCTCATCAGCCACAGCGGCAATAGTTACGGCAGGGGCGACAACTGCGCCTACGCCGGGACCCGCCCGCCCGTCGGCGTACCCACCGGGTGGCCCATGCCCCGCCACTGGCACTTTCCCTGTACGTCGGCCACCCCGACGCCCAGGCCCCACCCGCCGGCACCCCGGCCGCGCGCCACGACACCACCAAAGCCGCCGCCCAAGCCGCCGCCACCGCCACCGAGGCCGGCGCCACCGCCCCCTCGGCATATCGCGCCACCCCCCCCCAAGCCGGTCCCCGAACGGCCCCTGCGCCTTCCCCGGCCCACCCCCCCCCCC
>NZ_LGKG01000184.1 GCF_001294335.1 Streptomyces chattanoogensis | reverse complement strand
CCGGCCCCGGGGGCGGGGGAGGGAAGGAAGGCGGGGGAGACAGCCCGCCCCCTACCAGACATTCCCCTCGCGCCAGTCACACGTAAGGTCCGCGTCGAGGTCGAGAGGGGCGGCCGCGGTCGGCAGGACGTAGATGGCGCCGTCCTCGTCGGGGGTGCGGCGGATGCCGGCCGGGGTCAGGGCCCAGGAGCTGCCGCGCCACAGCTGCCAGCCGCGTCTCGTGTAGAAGCGTGCGACCTCGCGGTCCGCGCCCAGGGCGCCGAAGTCGTAGGCGCCGCGTATCACCCGCTCGAGGGCGTTCATCATGGCCGCGCCGTGCCCCCTGCCCCGGTGGTCCGCGCGGACGCCGACGCCTTCCACATAGCCGCAGCGCAGCGCCCGGCCACCGTGCACCAGGTGGCGCCGTACGACGGACGAGTGGCCGATGAGTTCGCCGTCTTCGTGGACCAGGGCATGGATGCCGCCGAGCGAGTGTTCCCAGTCGTCCTCGGTCATGTCGTCGAAGACGTCGAACAGCAGGGTGCGGGCGGCCTCGAGGGTGGCGGCGTCCAGATCGGCGGTATGGGCCGTACGGGCGATACGTAACTCGGTCATGCGGGTCATCCTCGCAGTCGGTGCGCGACCGGGCGAGGGCGTTCCGACGGCGGGTGCGCAGGGCTGGGGAGGGCGGCCGGTCCGGCTGGGGGCATCAGCCGACGTGCCAGGCCCGCCCGAGCGCCCGTATCAGGCCGCCCAAGTGCGCCTTTCACGCCACCGCGGCCGGCCCCTGGGGGCGCGGCTCCCTCCGTATCAGAGTCGCGTCAAAACCAGGCGCAAAGCCGCCACCTGCGGCTTTTATCCCGCTGTGGGGTCTGTAGGGTCGCAGCAGGTCCAGCCCGGTGGGGGCGGCCTTCACGTAAGACAATGGGGCCATGGCACGCGGCAAGCTACGGATATATCTCGGCGCGGCACCGGGCGTCGGCAAGACGTACGCGATGCTGTCCGAGGCACACCGGCGCGTGGAGCGCGGTACGGATCTCGTGGTGGGGTTCGTCGAGCACCACGGCCGGCCGCGCACCGAAGTGATGCTGCACGGGCTGGAGCACATCGCGCGCCGGGACCTGGAGTACCGCGGTACGTCGTTCACCGAAATGGACGTGGACGCGGTGCTGGAACGACGGCCGGCCGTGGCCCTGGTCGATGAGCTCGCGCACACCAATGTCCCCGGTTCGCGCAACGGCAAGCGCTGGCAGGACATCGAGGAGCTGCTGGAAGCCGGGATCGATGTGATCTCGACCGTCAACATCCAGCATCTGGAGTCACTCGGGGATGTCGTCGAGTCGATAACGGGTGTGCGTCAGCAGGAGACCGTTCCGGACGAAGTGGTGCGTCGCGCCGACCAGATCGAACTGGTCGACATGTCGCCACAGGCGCTCCGCCGCCGGATGGCGCACGGCAACATCTATCAGTCCGACAAGGTGGATGCCGCGCTCTCCAACTACTTCCGGCCGGGCAACCTCACCGCGCTGCGCGAGCTGGCGCTGCTGTGGGTCGCCGACCGGGTGGACGAGTATCTGCAGGAGTACCGGGCGGAGCATTCGATCCGTTCGACGTGGCAGGCACGGGAGCGCATCGTCGTCGGGCTGACCGGCGGCCCCGAGGGCCGTACGCTGATCCGCCGCGCGGCCCGGATGGCGGCCAAGGGGTCGGGGAGCGAGGTGCTCGCCGTCTATATCGCGCGCAGCGACGGGCTGACCTCGGCCTCGCCGAAGGAACTCGCCGTCCAGCGCACGCTGGTGGAGGACCTCGGCGGTACGTTCCATCACGTCATCGGCGACGACATACCGGTCGCCCTGCTGGAGTTCGCGCGCGGGGTGAACGCCACCCAGATCGTGCTCGGGTCGAGCCGCCGCAAGGCCTGGCAGTACATCTTCGGGCCGGGTGTGGGGGCCACGGTCGCCCGTGAATCGGGGCCCGACCTCGATGTGCACATCGTGACGCACGACGAGGTGGCCAAGGGCCGCGGCCTGCCGGTGGCGCGCGGGGCGCGGCTGGGGCGGGCCCGGATCGTGGCCGGCTGGCTGGTCGGTGTGGCCGGTCCGGTGCTGCTGTCGCTGCTGCTCACCAGCCTCGTCGACGGCCCGGGGCTGGCCAACGACGTGCTGCTCTTCCTCTTCCTCACGGTCGTCTCGGCGCTCCTGGGCGGGCAGCTGCCGGCGCTGGCCTCGGCCGCCGTGGGCTCGCTGCTGCTCAACTTCTACTTCACGCCACCCACCCACACCCTCACGATCAGCGACCCCAAGAACATCGTCGCCATCGTGATCTTCTTCGCGGTGGCCGTATCGGTCGCCTCCGTGGTGGATCTCGCCGCCCGCCGTACCCACCAGGCCGCCCGGCTGCGCGCCGAGTCGGAAATCCTGTCCTTCCTGGCGGGCAGCGTGCTGCGTGGTGAGACGACCCTGGACGCGCTGCTGGAGCGGGTCCGGGAGACCTTCGGCATGGAGACGGTGGTGCTGCTGGAGCGCGCCGGCGACGTCGAACCGTGGACCTGTGCGGGCCGGGCCGGCGGTACGGACACCGGCGCGCCGCCCGCACGTCCCGAGGACGCCGATGTCGACATGCCGGTGGGTGACCACATGGCGCTGGCGCTGTCCGGCCGGGTGCTGCCCGCGGAGGACCGCCGGGTGCTGGCCGCGTTCGCCGCCCAGGCCGCCGTCGTCCTCGACCGGCAGCGGCTGGTGGGCGAGGCGGAGCGGGCCCGTGAGCTGGCGGAGGGCAACCGCATCAGGACGGCGCTGCTGGCCGCGGTCAGCCATGACCTGCGGACCCCGCTGGCGAGTATCAAGGCGTCGGTCACTTCGCTGCGCTCCGATGACGTCGCCTGGTCCGAGGAGGACGAGAAGGAGCTGCTGGCGGGTATCGAGGCGGGCGCCGACCGGCTCGACCATCTGGTGGGCAACCTCCTGGACATGTCCCGGCTGCAGACCGGCACGGTCACCCCGCTGATCCGCGAGATCGACCTCGACGAGGTGGTCCCGATGGCGCTCGGCGGCGTACCCGAAGGGAGCGTCACCCTCGACATCCCCGAGGAGCTGCCGATCGTCGCCGTCGACCCGGGGCTGCTGGAACGTTCGGTCGCCAACCTCGTCGAGAACGCCGTCAAATACAGCCCGGACGGGGAGACGGTGCTGGTCTCGGCCAGCGCGCTCGGCGACCGGGTGGAGGTGCGGATCGCCGACCGCGGACCGGGCGTCCCGGACAGTGCCAAGGACCGGATCTTCGCACCCTTCCAGCGCTACGGCGACGCCCCGCGCGGCGCCGGAGTGGGCCTGGGACTCGCCGTCGCCCGCGGTTTCGCGGAGGCGATGGGCGGCACCCTCGCCGCCGAGGACACGCCCGGAGGAGGAATGACCATGGTGCTGACGCTGCGGGCCGCGCTCGGCGGTCCGCCGGTCCGCCCCGATGTCCCGGCCGAGGCCGTCACATGAGGCCGGCCACCCCCACGAACCCTCCCGCGGGCCCGGCCCGACGGGAAGCCACACACCGTAACCACAAGGGAGAACGCCAGTGAACCGGGTGCTTGTGGTCGATGACGAGCCGCAGATCGTCCGCGCCCTCGTGATCAACCTGAAAGCGCGCAAGTACGAGGTGGATGCCGCCCCCGACGGGGCCACCGCCCTCAAACTCGCCGCCGCCCGCCACCCCGATGTCGTCGTCCTCGACCTCGGCCTGCCCGACATGGACGGAGTCGAGGTGATCAAGGGGCTGCGCGGCTGGACGCGGGTGCCGATCCTGGTGCTCTCCGCCCGGCAGACCTCGGACGAGAAGGTCGAGGCGCTGGACGCGGGCGCGGACGACTACGTCACCAAGCCGTTCGGCATGGACGAGCTGCTGGCCCGGTTGCGGGCCGCGGTACGGCGGGCCGAGCCGACCGGGCCCGCCGAGGACGAGGTGATCGTCGAGACGGACGGTTTCACCGTCGACCTCGCCGCGAAGAAGGTCAACCGCGGCGGCCGCGACATCCGCCTCACCCCCACCGAGTGGCACCTCCTGGAGGTCCTGGTCCGCAACCAGGGCCGCCTGGTCAGCCAGAAGCAGCTGCTCCAGGAGGTGTGGGGGCCCTCGTACGGCACCGAGACCAACTATCTGCGGGTCTACATGGCCCAGCTCCGCCGCAAGCTGGAGGGCGATCCGTCGCATCCGCGGCACTTCATCACGGAGCCGGGGATGGGATACCGGTTCGAGCAGTGAGGGCGGGGGTGTGGCCGGGGGGCCGGGGGTTGCCCCCGGGGGATGCAGCATCACGGAGCCGGGGATGGGATACCGGTTCGAGCAGTGAGGGCGGGGGTGCGGCCGGGGGGGGCGCTGCCGGGATTGCGGGGGCGCAGGCCGTGATCCCTGTCAGGGTCCACCGGTACGCTGGGGATATGAGTGCAGGGACCCGATCCGAGAAGCCGGCCGGTCGCTTCCGCCGGATGCTCGACAGGCTGTCCTCCTCCGAGGAGGAGCTGCAGAGTGCCGAGCTGCAGCAGGACACGCAGGAGACGGGGTGCACGCGCATCTGCGACTGCGACGACCGCCAGATAGTGAAGGTGACCGGCACCCTGCGGCATGTCACGCTGCGGCCGCGCGCCGGTGTGCCCGCGCTGGAGGCGGAGCTGTTCGACGGTTCCGCCGCCCTCGATGTGGTGTGGCTTGGCCGCCGCTCCATCGTCGGGATAGAGCCGGGCCGTAAGCTCATCGCCTCGGGCCGGGTCTCCATGAGTCACGGACGCCGGGTGCTCTTCAACCCGAAGTACGAACTCCGACCGCTCGGACAGGAGTAGCCGGTGCCGTCTTACGACCGACCGACCACCGACCGACCCACCACCGACGCCGCCGCCTCCGGGGCGGCCGCGCCCGCCGGATCCGAGGCGGCCCAGGACGCCGACGGCAGAGCGGTGACCGAGAAGGCACTCTTCGATGCCTTCGGCGGCATCCGCGGCACGGTGGAGACCGTTCTCCCCGGCCTGCTCTTCGTCGCGATCTTCACGGTCAACAAGGACCTGCACATCTCGGCGATCGCCGCGCTGGCCGTCTCCCTGGTGCTCACCGCCGTCCGCCTGATCCGCCGGGACACCGTCAAGCACGCCTTCAGCGGTGTTTTCGGGGTGGCCTTCGGCGTCGTCTTCGCGATGATGACCGGCAACGCCAAGGACTTCTATCTGCCGGGCATGCTCTACACCCTCGGCCTGGCCCTCGCCTACATCATCACCACGCTGGCGGGCGTCCCGCTGATCGGCCTGATCCTGGGCCCGGTGTTCAAGGAGAACCTCTCCTGGCGCACCCGCAACCCGGGCCGCAAGAAGGCCTATGCCAAGGCCAGCTGGGCCTGGGGGCTGATCCTGCTCGCCAAGTGCGCGATTCTCTTCCCGCTGTACTGGTGGGCGGACACCACGCAGTTCGGCTGGGTGCTGGTGGCGCTGAAGCTGCCGCCGTTCCTGCTCGCGCTCTGGCTGACCTGGATCTTCCTGACGAAGGCGCCCGCGCCGATCGACGTCTTCGCCGAGATGGAGGCGGAGGAGGAGCGGGAGAAGGCGGAGCGGGAGGCCGCGAAGCAGCGCGAGGTCCTGGACGCCGTCGCCGACGACGTGTTCGGGGATGTCACGGCCGAGGCCGCCGCGGAGGCCGCGGAGCGCCCGCGGGGGCCGCGCCACCGCCGCTGACAAGCGCCGAGACGGCAGGCGCGGATACGGCAAACGCCGGGGCCCGGGAACCGTACGGTTCCCGGGCCCCGGCGCATCGACCGGCGGTGCTAGGCGTCCGTCCGCCGCACCGACAGCAGATCCTCCAGCTGCTCCTCGCGCGACTGGGCCGCGACGAACAGCAGCTCGTCGCCCGCCTCCAGCGCGTCCTCCTTGTTGGGCGTGAGTACCCGCGTACCGCGGATGATCGTCACCAGGGAGGTGTCCTCGGGCCACTCCACATCGCCGACCCGGGTGCCGGCCAGCGCGGCCTCCGGGGGCAGCGTGAGCTCGACGAGGTTGGCGTCGCCGTGGCTGAAGCGCAGCAGCCGTACGAGGTCGCCGACGCTGACGGCCTCCTCGACCAGGGCCGACATCAGGCGCGGCGTGGAGACCGCGACATCGACGCCCCAGGCCTCGTTGAACAGCCACTCGTTCTTCGGGTTGTTCACCCGGGCGACCACCCGGGGCACGCCGTACTCGGTCTTGGCGAGCAGCGAGACGACGAGGTTGACCTTGTCGTCGCCGGTCGCCGCGATGACGACATTGCAGCGCTGCAGCGCCGCCTCGTCGAGCGAGGTGATCTCGCAGGCGTCGGCCAACAGCCACTCCGCCAGCGGCACCCGCTCGACCGAGATGGCGGTCGGCGCCTTGTCGATCAGCAGGATCTCGTGGCCGTTTTCCAGGAGCTCACCGGCGATGGAACGGCCCACCGCGCCGGCGCCCGCGATTGCGACCCTCATGCGTGCGTCTCCTCGGGACCCGTGGCGAATGCCGCTTCGACCTTTTCGACCTCGTCGGTGCGCATCATGACGTGCACCAGATCGCCCTCCTGCAGCACCGTCTGGGAGGTCGGCAGCATCGCCTCGCCCAGCCGGGTCAGGAAGGCGACGCGGACGCCGGTCTCGTCCTGCAGCTTGCTGATCTTGTGGCCGACCCAGGCCGGTGCGGTGTGCACCTCGGCGAGCTGGACGCCGCCGCTGGGGTCCCGCCACATCGGCTCGGCGCCCGAGGGCAGCAGCCGGCGCAGCATCTGGTCGGCCGTCCAGCGGACGGTGGCGACGGTGGGGATGCCCAGGCGCTGGTAGACCTCGGCGCGGCGCGGGTCGTAGATACGGGCGGCGACGTTCTCGACGCCGAACATCTCGCGGGCCACCCGGGCGGCGATGATGTTGGAGTTGTCGCCGCTGGAGACGGCGGCGAAGGCGCCCGCCTCCTCGATGCCGGCCTCGCGCAGGGTGTCCTGGTCGAAGCCGACGCCGGTCACCCGGCGGCCGCCGAAGGCCGAGCCGAGGCGACGGAAGGCGGTCGGGTCCTGGTCGACCACCGCGATGGTGTGGCCCTGGCTCTCCAGGGTCTGCGCGAGCGCGGAGCCCACCCGGCCGCACCCCATGATGACGATGTGCATGCTGATTACCCCGTGACCTGAATTAGCGCGCTGACCTGCCCAAACACCCTGCTCAACTCTTTCTTTCCCGAGTGCCGGCGGCACGCGGCCACTGCTCGCGATCGCAAGACCACTGTTCGCGACCGGGACCCCGTACGCATCAACGGGCGTGTTGGGCGCAGCGCGGTCCGGTACAACCGTAGCCGCAATGTGCCGTCCGGTAAGGGGCGCGGTCGGCACCGGCTGCATGCCGGGCCGGGCCGGTCCTGTGCCGGGATGCCGCGCCCGGCTGCGCCGTGCGACGCGTGTAGGGCACGCTACGCGGTGTGTCCAACCTGCCTCAGCAGCCCCAACAGGGCTCCTACGCCCCGCACATGGTGGTCTGTGGCGACGATGCGCTCGCGCACCGGCTCGCCGCGGAACTCAAGGACGTCTACCGCGAACGGGTGACGCTCGTCGTCCCCTCCGCCCGGGAGCCGCACCGGCCCCGCATTCCGCCGCCCGCCCGTGCGCTCGGCCGGGCCACGGTGCTGCGCATGGGGTCTCCCCTGCTCGAGCACGGTTCGAGAGCTTGGGGAAGGGTGTCGGCGGCGGTGGCGCGTACGTCCCTGCTGCCGAACGACCGGGGCCCGGGCGAGCGCGGGCCGGGCGAGCGGGCACCAGGCGACCAGGTGGTTCCCGAAGCGGGGGACGACGCCGACGAGCCGCCCGAGGAGCCGCTGCGGATCCTGGAGGCGACGGAGGCCGACGACGCCGCGCTGACGGCGGCGGGCATCGCCGAGGCGGGCGCGCTGGCGCTGGTCTACGACGACGATGAGCTCAACATCCACGCCGCGCTGCGCGCCCGCCGCCTCAACCCCCGGCTGCGGCTGGTGATCCGGCTCTACAACCACAAGCTCGGCCAGCATCTGGAGGCGCTGCTCGACCAGGCGGCGGCCGTCGCGTCCCAGGGCGGCGAGGGCGTGACCAGCGCCGATGCCTCCACCACCGTGCTGTCCGACGCCGACACGGTGGCCCCGGCGCTGGTGGCCACCGCGGTCGCCGGGACCAGCAAGGTCATCGAGGCGGACGGGCTGATGCTGCGCGCCGTGGAGCGTGCTCCGGTGCCGCAGGGACTGCCGGCCGCGGCGGGCCTGTGCACTCTGGCGGTGCTGTCCGCCTCGGCCACCGACCCCGCCGACGCCCAGGGCCCGGCACCGGCGCCGGCCGCCGGGGACGACGGTCCGGTGCTGCTGCCGGACGATGCTGCCGCCGCGGGATCCGCCGGGCGCGGCACCATCGTCCTGGAGACCGTCTCCTATACGGGGCGGACGGTGCGCCCCCGCCTGCTGCGCGGGCGCGGCGCCCCGCTCGCCTCCCTCTTCTCCCGCCGGCTGCGCTGGTCGCTGGCCGGCGTCGTCCTCGCCGTGCTCGCACTGGCCGTCGCCTCCACCCTCACCACCGGCGAAAAGCCGCTGCACGCCGTCTACCTCACCCTTCTCGACCTCTTCGCCATAGACGACCCGGCGATCGACGGGTCCCTGCCCCGCAAGATCATCCAGCTGCTGTCCGGGCTCACCGGGATGCTCCTGCTGCCGGTCCTGGTCGCCGCCGCCTTCGAGGGCCTGGGCACCTTCCGTAGCGCCTCCGCGCTGCGCCGTCCGCCGCGCGGGCTGTCCGGACACGTGGTGCTGCTCGGGCTCGGCAAGGTGGGCACCCGGGTGCTGACCCGGCTGCACGAGCTGGGCATCCCGGTGGTGTGCATCGAGGGCGACCCGGAGGCGCGCGGTATCTCGCTGGCCCGCCGGCTGCGGGTGCCGACCGTCGTGGGGGATGTCACCCACGAGGGTGTCCTGGAGGCCGCGAAGGTCGACCGGGCGCGCTCCCTGCTCGCCCTGACCAGCGATGACACCACCAATCTGGAGGCCGCTCTCTACGCACGGTCGGTCAAGCCCCGGCTGCGGGTGACGCTGCGGCTGTTCGACGACCGCTTCGCCACCGCCGTCTACCGCACCCTGCGCGCCGCGCACCCGCACGCCCTGACCCGCAGCCGCAGCGTCTCGTTCCTGGCGGCCCCCGCCTTCGCCGGCGCGATGATGGGCCGGCAGATCCTGGGCGCGATCCCCGTCGAGCGGCGGGTGCTGCTGGTGGCCCGGGTCGGGGTGCGGGGCCACGCCGCCCTGGAGGGCCGTACGGTCGGCGAGGTGCTGCGGCCGGGGCGGCTGAGGGTGCTGGCCGTCGACACCTCCGCGCCCGACGAGGCCGCGGGGGACACCTCCGCCGCCGCGCCGCAGCCGGCCGCCGAACGTGAGCCGGCGCGCCTGGTCCACGAGCTGGGCGACGGATATGTCCTGCGCCCGCAGGACCGGGTGCTGCTCGCCGCCACCCGCGAGGGGCTGGGCGATCTGCTGGCCCGGCGCCCGCGCCCCGGCGGGGCCCGCAGGGGCGGAAACCGGCAACCGTGACGAACACCACGCACACCACCCGCATCGGCTGTTTCGCAAGCGAAGTGTGCCGACGACGTGCGGATTGTGTGCGGGTGCCGCGCTCCGGGGCGGCGCCGTGCAGGTCAGGCGTGCCGCGGCGCACTCCGTCGCCACCACCCGCGCGGGTGGCGGGTGGTTGCGGGCCTTGACGAAGGCTTAGCATCCTCTGCGTGTCCAAACTGACCGACGTGCCCAAACGGATCCTGATCGGGCGCGCACTGCGCAGCGACAAGCTCGGGGAGACCCTTCTCCCCAAGCGCATCGCACTCCCCGTCTTCGCCTCCGACCCGCTCTCCTCCGTGGCCTATGCGCCGGGCGAGGTGCTGCTCGTCCTGTCCGTCGCGGGTGCGAGTGCGTACGCCTTCAGCCCCTGGATCGCGGTCGCGGTCGTGGTGCTGATGTTCACCGTCGTGGCGTCGTACCGGCAGAACGTGCACGCCTACCCGAGCGGCGGCGGTGACTACGAGGTCGCCACCACCAATCTCGGCCCCAAGGCCGGTCTGACCGTCGCCAGCGCCCTGCTGGTCGACTATGTGCTGACCGTCGCGGTCTCCATCTCGTCCGGAATCGAGAACCTGGGCTCCGCGATCCCGTTCGTCGTCGAGCACAAGACACTCTGCGCGATCGCCGTCATCGTTCTCCTGACGCTGATGAACCTGCGCGGCGTCAAGGAGTCGGGCAAGCTCTTCGCGATCCCCACGTACGTCTTCGTGGCGGGCGTCTTCATCATGATCGCCTGGGGCGCCGTCCGCGGCCTGGTCCTGGGCGACTCCATGCGGGCCCCCACCGCCGACTACACCATCCACGCCGAGCAGGGCGGCCTGGCCGGCTTCGCGCTGATCTTCCTCCTCCTGCGCGCCTTCTCCTCCGGCTGCGCGGCGCTCACCGGCGTCGAGGCGATCTCCAACGGCGTGCCCGCCTTCCGCAAGCCGAAGTCCAAGAACGCCGCCACCACGCTGGCCCTCATGGGCGGCCTGGCCGTCACCATGTTCTGCGGCATCATCGCGCTGGCCATGACCACGCACGTCAAGATGGCCGAGACCCCCGCCAAGGACCTCCTGGACCACGGCAAGCCGCTCGGCTCCGGCTACACCCAGAACCCGGTCATCTCCCAGGTCGCCGAGGCGGTCTTCGGCAAGGGCTCGTTGCTCTTCGTCATCCTCGCCGCCGCCACCGCCCTGGTCCTGTTCCTGGCCGCCAACACCGCCTACAACGGCTTCCCGCTGCTCGGCTCGATCCTCGCCCAGGACCGCTACCTGCCGCGCCAGCTGCACACCCGTGGTGACCGCCTGGCCTTCTCCAACGGCATCGTCCTGCTGGCCGGCGCCGCCGCCGTACTGACCTACCTCTACGGCGCGGACTCCACCCGCCTGATCCAGCTCTACATCGTCGGCGTCTTCGTCTCCTTCACGCTCAGCCAGGTCGGCATGGTCCGCCACTGGAACCGCCATCTGCTGACCGAGAAGGACTCGGCCAAGCGCCACCGGATGCACCGCTCGCGGGCCATCAACGCCTTCGGCGCCTTCTTCACCGGCCTGGTGCTCGTCGTCGTCCTGCTGACGAAGTTCACCCACGGCGCGTGGGTGGCCCTGCTCGGCATGGTCATCTTCTTCGTCACGATGAGCGCGATCCGCCGCCACTACGACCGGGTCGCCGACGAGCTCGCCGCCGACGACGCCCCGGACGACGACGTCGTACGCCCCTCCCGCGTCCACTCCATCGTCCTGGTCTCCAAGGTCCACAAGCCCACCCTGCGCGCCCTGAACTACGCCAAGCTGATGCGCTCGGACACCCTCGAAGCGGTCAGCGTCGACGTCGACCAGGCCGATACCAAGGCGCTCCGGGAGGAGTGGGAACGGCGCGGCATAGACGTCCCCCTCAAGGTCCTCGCCTCCCCCTACCGCGAGATCACCCGCCCGTTCATCGACCACGTCAAGTCGCTGCGCCGCGAGAGCCCGCGCGACGCCGTCTCCGTATTCATCCCGGAGTACGTCGTCGGCCGCTGGTACGAGCACCTGCTCCACAACCAGTCCGCCCTGCGCCTCAAGGGACGCCTCCTGTTCACCCCCGGCGTCATGGTCACCTCCGTCCCCTGGCAGCTGGACTCCTCCGAGGCCGCCAAGCTGCGGGCCCGCAAGCGCGCCGAGTGGAGCGCCCCGGGTGCGGTGCGCCGCGGCCCGGTCGCCGCACAGCCGAAGAAGGACAAGTCGGCCGGCGAGAAGCAGGGGGCCGGCAAACGGTGATCCCCCGGGGATCCTGGGGCGGTGACATCGGCGGCTGACGCCGCGGGCTCCCGGGACTCCCGGCCGAGCCGGGCACCGCGCTTCGGGACGTAGACTTGACGGCTGGCCTCCCACCCGGAGGCCGGCCGTCACGGTCTTCCCCGCCCGCACCACAGGAGCCCTCCCCGCCATGCCGCAGGAACCGAAGACGTCGCTGGTAGGCGAGGAGTACGAGGTCGAGGTCGGCCCGGTCGCCCACGGCGGCCACTGCATCGCCCGTACGCAGGAGGGCCAGGTCCTCTTCGTGCGCCACACCCTCCCCGGTGAGCGCGTGATCGCCCGCGTCACCCACGGCGAGGAAGGCGCCCGTTTCCTGCGAGCCGACGCCGTTTCCGTCCTGGCCGCCTCCAAGGACCGGGTCGAGGCCCCCTGTCCCTTCTCCGGCCCCGGCAAATGCGGCGGCTGCGACTGGCAGCACGCCGCGCCCGGCGCCCAGCGTCGTCTGAAGGGCGCGGTCATCGCCGAGCAGCTGCAGCGGCTGGCCGGCCTCTCACCCGAGGAGGCCCACTGGGACGGCACCGTCGAACCGGCCCCCGGCGACAAGGTGGCCAAGGGCGAGGTACCGGCCTGGCGCACCCGCGTCCAGTACGCCGTCGACGCGGAGGGCCGCGCCGGACTGCGCAAGCACCGCTCCCACGACATCGAGCCGGTCGACCACTGCATGATCGCCGCGCCGGGCGTCTCCGAGCTGGGCATCGAACGGCGCGAGTGGCCGTCCATCGCCACCATCGAGGCGATCGCCGCCACCGGCTCCCACGACCGCCAGGTCATCCTCACGCCCAAGCCCGGCGGCCGGCTCCCCATCGTCGAACTCGACAAGCCCGTCTCCGTACTGCGCATCGGCGAGAAGGACGAGCAGGTCCACCGCGTCCACGGCCGCCCCTTCGTCCGCGAACGCGCCGCCGGCCGCACCTGGCGGGTCGGCAACGGCGGCTTCTGGCAGGTCCACCCGAAGGCCGCCGACCTCCTCGTCGAGGCCGTGATGCAGGGCCTGATGCCCAAGAAGGGCGATATGGCCCTGGATCTGTACTGCGGCGTCGGCCTGTTCGCCGGCGCGCTCGCCGAACGCGTCGGCGACAAGGGTGCGGTCCTCGGCATCGAATCCGGCAAGCGCGCCGTCGAGGACGCCCGCCACAACCTCCAGGACCTCGACCGCGTACGCATCGAACGCGGCAAGGTCGAGCAGATCCTCCCCCGCACCGGCATCACCGACGTCGACCTGGTCGTCCTGGACCCGCCCCGCGCCGGCGCCGGCAAGCAGACCGTCACCCACCTCGCCTCCCTCACCCCCCGCCGCATCGCCTACGTCGCCTGCGACCCGGCCGCCCTCGCCCGCGACCTGAAGTACTTCGGCGAGGTGGGCTATGTGCCGCGGCGGATGCGGGCGTTCGATCTGTTTCCCTTCACCCATCACGTGGAGTGCGTGGCGATCCTGGAGCCTGCGGCGAAGGGGCACTGACCTGCGCATCCGGCCGCGGCGCGGTTCATCGGCGGCCGGCCGGGGACTCCGTCGTCAGGGTCGCCGCGTACGCCACCCGGTCGTGCTGTGTGGCGGTGACGTGGGTGCGGGGGCGGCCCTGCGGATCCGGATCCAGGGGGGTGGCGGTGATCCAGCACGGGGCGTTGTACTCGACGAACCGGGAGAAGGAGACCTCCAGTTCCACGGGGACGGTGTGGCCGGCGGGGGAGGTCGCGAGGGCGGCCTGGCGGGCGGCTTCGAGGAGCAGGACGCCCGGGGCGTGGTCGACCGGGTGGTCGAAGAGTATGGGGTGGGAGGTGTCGGCGCGCAGCTGCCAGCGCCGGGGCGTGGCGGTGGGGGAGAGCACCACGTCATGGCCGAGGGTGCGGCCCACCAGGTGCGGGGGCACGGGGGGCGCCGGGGGCAGCGCGGTGGCGAGGGCGTGGGCGGGATCGGCGCGTCCGGCGCGCAGCCGTTCGTAGACGGCGGGGGAGTGGCAGACGAAGCGGGTGTCGGCGGTGGCGAGGGGGGCACCGTCGCGCGTGATCGCGAAGTCCATGGATATGGCGGCCAGTTGACCGCGGCTGCGTCTGATGCCGGAGCAGCTGACGCGGAGTTCGAGGTCGGCGGGGGTGAGCTGGATGCGCATGGCTTCCGGGCGGAGGGTGCAGCGGAAGCGTTCCCAGCTCAGCCGGTGGCCGAAGGGCAGGGCGTAACCTGTGTGCGACAGCAGGGGCAGGGACTGGCGGATCGTCTCCCACAGGAGCATCGGATCGTGCAGCCCGCCCTGTTCCGTGTAGAAGCTGTGCCGGCGGGGCCATTGGGCGGTGACGGTGAACTCGTCCGGTGCGCTCTGGTGCCAGCCGGTGGGGAGCACTTCGGCGAAGGACGCCCGGTGGACGTATTCCCTGGGCACGGTGCTGGTCAGGGTGGGCAACTGGGGTGCCGCTGCGCAGGCCAGAGCGGGCATACGGTTCTCTTCTCCCCTGGGAGGTGGGCGAGTGGGACCGTGCGGGGCCCCGCGGCGGAGCCGCAGGCAATAAAATAGAGAGTGTTCTTTTTGTTTGTCGAGGGGTAAGCGGTCCCGCATGGGGTAACACCGGCCGCTGTCAGGCCCGTTGCCCGGTCGAGGCGGCGTCCGCGGGCGCCGAGGTGTTCTTTTGTGCAGGAGGCACGTGGATGGCTGAGCCGAAGCAGGATCGCGCGGTGCGGACCCGGGAGGCGATCCTCCATGCCGCTGCCGAGGTGATGGACGAGTTCGGCTTCGCCGGAGCGAGTATCACCAAGATCGCGGAGCGCGCCGGGACCACCACCGGGGCCATGTACTTCCACTTCAAGTCGAAGGAGGGCCTGGCGCAGGCGGTGATGAACGCCCAGCCGGAGACGATCGTGCCGCGGCTGGAGTCGGCGGGACTGCAGCGTCTGGTGGACATCACCCTGGTGTGGGCCTGGCGTCTGCAGGTCGACCCCCTGCTGCGGGCCGGGGTGCGGCTCGCCGTGGAACAGGGCGCCTTCGGGCTGCAGGACGACACCTCGTTCCGCGAGTGGGTGGGGATCATGGAGGGCTGTCTGAACGAAGCCCGGGAGCAGGGGGAGTTGCTGGCGTCGGTGCGGCCGTCGGAGGTCGCCGAATTCGTGGTCGGCGCCTGTACCGGAAGTCAGCTGCACTCGCAGCTGACGAGCGGCCGGGGCGATCTGCCCGAGCGGATGGTGCGGATGTGGCGGCTCCTGCTGCCCGGCGTCGCCGTCCCGGCCGTCGTGGACCGCATCAGCCTGGACGTGGAGCGGGGACGCCTGCGGTGAGCTGTCCGGCGGGGCCGGAACGCCTGCGAAGTAACGCCGGACGGCATTGACTTGCGGGGCGGCCCCTCGGATGATGACGCATGTCCGCATGGTGGGCGTATCGGTCCATCATGCGAGAACGCAGGGATGCGGAAGATCGTAGAGACCGTAGGAATCGCGGAGATTGTCGCGGAGATCGCGGAGATCGCGGAAACCGCGGAGATCGCACAGGGGGGAACATGACAGCGAGCCCATTGCTGCTGGACGGCCAGGTCGTCATGATCACAGGGGCGTCCAGCGGGATCGGCGCGGCGGCGGCGCGGCTGTTCGCCGAAGAAGGGGCGGCGGTCGTCCTGATGGCGCGCCGGGAGGACCGGCTCCGGGCGCTGGAGAAGGAGATTGTCGCCGCCGGCGGACGCGCGGCCGTCGCGGCCGGTGACGTCACCGAACCGGCGCACGCCGAGCGCGCGGTCGCGACGGCAGTGGAGACCTTCGGCCGGCTCGACGCCGCCTTCAACAACGCGGGCTGGGCCGTGGCCGGAACGCTGCTGCACGAGACGGACGACAGCGTCTTCGACCGCATCATGCGGGTCAACGTCCACGGCGTGTGGAACTGCATGCGGCATCAGATACCGGCGATGCTCGCCTCGGGCACCGGCGGCTCGATCGTGAACACGTCCAGCGTCGCGGGCCTGCTGGCCACCGGGGCGGCCGCGCCCTACATCGCGGCCAAGCACGCGGTCATGGGGCTCACCCGGGCGGCGGCCGACGAGTACGGGGACCGCGGGATCCGCGTCAACGGGCTGATCGTGGGCAGCACCCGGACCGAGCTGATGGACGAGGTCCTCGAGAAGACACCCGCGCTGGAGACGAGCTTCACCGCGCGGGCGATCCAGAAGCGTATGGCGGAGCCGCGGGAAGTGGCCCAGGCCGCCGCCTGGCTGTGCAGCACGCGGGCGTCCTTCGTCACCGGTGCGGCCATGCCGGTCGACGGCGGCTGGACCGCGGTATAGGACGGAACCTGCGGGGTGAGCGGTGAACGTGCGCCGTTCACCCGGCACTTACCGTGCGCCGCGCCGGGGCTCCGGCCGGGTTGGCCGCTCATGCACCGCCGGCGGCCCCGGCCCGGTCCGTCTGCAGGACCTGCGGGCCCGGGGCGCCGGCCGGCTGTGCGTCGCTGCCTGCCGGGATCAGGGTGCCGGGCGCGGCAGGTGCGGCCGTGCCGGAGAGCGCCACGACCCAGATCCGGGTGAGCTGGTCGCGTACGCCGGCGGTGTGGCCACCGGTTCTGACGACCTCCTCGGCACCGGACACCAGATAGACCACCAGTGTCTCCAGGTCCTTCAGCCCCGCATGCGGGCCGTGCTCCGCGTCGGCGCGTGCCAGGGCGTCCTGCAGTGCCGGAAGCCAGGCGGACCGCCAGGGGACGGACGTCCCCGGACGCTCCCGCGACAGCCGGGACGCCGCCCGCACACTGACCGTCTCCGCCAGCAGCTGGGCGAGCGCATGGGTCAGATCGATCACCGACTGCAGAGCGGTGACCGGTTGCGCGTCGAGACGGCGCAGCGCGGCGCGGGTCGTCGCCGCACCGGCTGCCTGCACGGCGTCCGCCAGGTTGTCCTTGGAGGGGAAGTGGAAGGTGAGGGCGCCCATCGTGACACCCGCGGCGGCGCTGATGCGGGCCAGCGAGGTGCCGGCATAGCCGCGCAGATCGAACTCGGCTCCGGCCGCGGCGATAAGCGCCCGGCGGGTCTGTTCTGCTCTTTCCTGCCTCACTACGGCTTCCTTCCGGGGCGGCGGGGCACAGCCGCCTGGGCAGTGACAAGTGGTGCGAGCCTGCGGGGCTCCTGGATTCCCCGGGGCAGATGAGGGGCGCACGATGCGAGCGGAGCTCACCTGTTCCGGAACGTACTCGGTGCGGACCGCCGGGGGAATCAACGGCCGGATTCGGTTGCGGCTTTGGCATCTTGAGTTGCCGGAAGGGGCCACCGGCCCGTGGCAAAGGCCCTTCGCCGCGGGCCGGTTCCCGCCGCGCGGTGGCGGCAGCTCCGCGCCGGAGTCCTATGAGCAGGCCGCTATCCTCGGCCGGTGCGCGGCCGGATGCCGCCGTCCGGCGGCGGAACCCGCCTCGCGCAGCGGCACGACCACGTCGTGCCGGGGGATGCGCACGCCGTAACCCGCCCGCCGGGACTCCGACGCCAGGCAGCGGTAGGCATAGGCGGCGGACACCATGGTCATGTGATGGTGCCATCCGGGGAAGGAACGGCCCTCGAAGTCGTGCAGCCCGAAGTCGTCCTCCAGTGCCTTGACCGAGGAGCGGGCCAGAGAGGCGTGCGGCAGGAGGCGGCGGATCTCCTCGGCGCCGGCGTCGACGGTGCCGGTGATCCAGTGCCGGGCGGTACGGGACGCGGTCGAGGCGCGCCCGGTCCACAGGCGGTAGACGTGAGTGCCGGCGGATGAACCGGGGCCCGTGGCGGGAAAGCGGACGAGCGCGGAGGTCATGGCGGCCTGCTGCCCCCAGGGCGACCGGCCGCGCCGGGCCAGAGCCTGCGCGCTGAGCGCCTGCGCGGGCAGCGAGGCCTGCGCGAAGTGCGGGACGAGGAACTGGCCGGGCGGGATCTCGATGAGGAAGCACATACCCTTCCGGGTCAGCGCATCCGCCAGTTCGGCGGCGCCGCCGAGGCCGCGCAGGTCGATGAGCAGCGGAGCGGGCGGCGCCACCCGCCGTGCCGGGATTCCGCCGACGAGATCGAGCACCTGCGACCACGCCGGCCGGTTGCGCAGCGTCTTGGGGACGCGGGCACGGCGCAGCCGGTCGGGGTCGCCGTACCAGTCCTCGGTGAGCAGGATGCGCCAGTCGACGGGCACACCGTACGAGCCGGTGGAGAGGAACAGGCCTATGCCCACCTGGCAGTTGATGGTGCGTCCGGCTTCGGGAACGAAACGCCGGTGCACCCCCACCGAGTGATCGCCGCGTTTGGGCAGGGCGGCCGGACCGACCGTCCAGGCGTGCACCGGGAGAGCGTCGGTGACCTTGCCGGCCAGCGCCTCGCGTACCGGCATCCAGTCCCAGGGGCTGGCGTTGAGGAACTGCTGCAGCGACTGGGAGGCGGTGGGGGATTCGGACACCGCGGCGGCCAGGCGCTGCAGCGACTTCCGGCCCGGCACGGTCAGCAGGCCGTGCAGGTAGGCCCGGGCCCACCGGCGCTGGTCCGCGCGCGGCAGCTGGGCGAAGAGGTCCTGTACGAAGTCGGCGACCGCCGTCGGCGGCTGCTTGCTAGAGCGCTGCACGGACATGTGTAACCCCCAACAGTTCTCCGCCCCCCACGACCCTGACGGCCCCGGAAATAATACAGAACGTTCTCTATTTTTCTAGGAGACGGAGCTGCGGCTCTTCCAGGAGACGGAGCTGCCGCTCTTCCAGGGGACGGATCTGCTGCCCGCTGTGCCCGGAGATCCACTGCGAGGCCCTGCTACTCCGGCGATACAGCGGTGTTACGGCCACGGAACAGGCTGCCTCACGTTCCCCCGCAGCAGCCGTTGCGGGCGGGCCACGACCACGAGCCCCCGGGCACACCGCCGGGGGACACGAGATGACATGGGGAGTGGAATGGCCGGAAAACCCGTTCGTACGCGAACACAGCAGTCCCTGATCACCGCGGTCGACCTGCTCGAACTCATCGAGCTGTACGAGGAGTGCGAACACTCACTGCAACGCGCGCGGAGCGGGCCGCGCGAAAGAGTCAGCGGATCCCGCGCCATCGGGATCTCCCTCAGGGAAGACGTCGTCACGGCCCGCGCCGACATCCTGGGCGTCCTCGCCTCGTGGGCCGGCACCGTCGCCGAGGCGCGGAATGTCACCGGCCCCGGCCGGCGTGACGTCCGCGAGCTGGTCCGGTTCCTGGCCGACAACCTGGACTGGCTGCTCGGCCCCGCCACCGCCGGGGATTTCACCAGCGAGATCATCGAGGTCTCCGCGGCCGCACGCCGCGCCGCCCACCCCGACCCGGTCCTGCGTACGGCACTGGGAGTGTGCCCCGCCCCCGACTGCCACAGCACCCTGTACTCCGAACCGGCCGGCTCCCGGACCACCGGACACCACCGGATACGGTGCGACGCCGGGCACGACTGGCCACCGCGCCAATGGCTGCTGCTCGCCCGCGCCGGCGCCCGGCTCCCGCTCACCTCGCACGCCGGTGCGGTGGCGTGAGATGAACCGCTCCCCGCACCGCCCCCGGCGCACCGTACCGACCCAGCTCGCCGCGCTGGCCCTCGATGTGCCACCGGCCACCGTCCGCAAGTGGGCCAGCCGCGGACGGCTCACCCGCTACGGCACCCAGGCCCGCGCGGAGTACGACCTCGACGAACTCTTCGCCCTGCACGACAAACGCCAGGCCGCCGCCCCCTCCCCTCAGCAGCCCACCAGCAGCTGATGCACCACACCCCGCTCCCCTCCGAGAGGACACCCCCCGTGCCCGCCAGCCGCCACCCCGAGACCCGCGCCATCCACGTCGAGATTCCCGACCTCGACGGGGCACGCCCGCTGAACGTCCCGCTCTACCAGACCGCCAACTTCGCGTACGACCACACGGAGGACCTGGCCGAGGCCATCAACCGGCCCGAATCCTTCGCCTATCTGCGCAACTCCAACCCGACCGTCCGCGCCCTGGAGAACGCCGTCACCTCGCTCGAAGGCGGCGCCGCGGCCCTGGCCACCGCGAGCGGCATGGGCGCCATCCACACCGTGCTGCACACCGTCCTCAGCAGCGGCGACCATGTCATCGCCCAAAAGCACCTGTACGGGGGCACCTTCGCGCTGCTCAAGGACCTCGCCGCGCGCTTCGGCATCGAAACCACCTACATCGACGCCCAGGATCCGGCAGAGGTCGCCGCCGCGCTGCGCCCCACCACCAAGGTCCTGTACCTGGAGACGCTCTCCAACCCCACCGCACAGGTCACCGACCTCCCGGCGTTCTTCGCCGCGGGCCAGGAGGCCGGCCTGGTCTCCATCGTGGACAACACCTTCGCCTCACCGGTCGGCTGCCGGCCGATCGAGATGGGCGCCGATGTGGTGGTGCACTCCTCGACCAAGTTCCTGTCCGGGCACTGCGACGTTCTCGGCGGCATCGCCGTCTTCGCCGACGCCGGACTGCACCGCAGCGTCTGGTCGCGCTCGCTGGAGACCGGTCCGATAGCCGATCCGTTCGCCGCCTGGCTGACCCTGCGCGGACTGGGCACACTCGGCCTGCGGATGCGGCGCCACCACGAGAACGCCGACGCGTTGGCCCGGTTCCTGTCGCAGCACCCCGGAGTGGAGAAGGTCCACTGGCCCGGACTGGAGGACCACCCCGGCCACGCCATCGCCCGGCGTCTCCTGCCCAACGGATACGGCGGAGTCTTCGCCATCGACGTGGCCGGCGGCCGCAAGGAGACGCTGGAATTCACCCGGCGGCTGCAGCTCGCCGACCGGGCCGTCTCACTGGGCGGGTACAAGACCCTCGTCCAGCAGCCGTCCGCCACCTCGCACCGCTCCATGGACGCGGAGGGGCTGCGAGCCATCGGCATCACCGAGGGCACCGTGCGCATCGCCGTCGGCCTGGAGCACATCGACGACCTCTGCGCCGACTTCGCGCAGGCCCTCGACTGACCCTCCCTCATCCGCAGCGTCCGCGCACGCCAGGTCATCGCCGACGGCGACGGCCTGGCGTGCCGCTGTCCGGGCCCCCGGCCACAGGGCCGTGTGGTGATCCTGAAGGGAACGGACCGTACCGCTGCCCTCCCCGTGCCTGCGCATCGCCTCGATGCCCTGGACCGCGGCGGCGAGTGCCTGGACGGTGGTCAGGCACGGCACGGAGCGGGCCACCGCCGCGGTGCGGATGTGATAGCCGTCGAGGCGGCCGCCGGTTCCGTAGGGCGTGTTGACGATGAGGTCGACCTCGCCCTCGTGGATGAGCTGGACGATGGTCTTCTCGCCGTTCGGGCCCTCGCCCTCGGACTGCTTGCGCACGACGGTGGAGTCGATCCCGTTACGCCGCAGGACCTCGGCCGTGCCGGAGGTGGCGAGCAGCTCGAAGCCGTGCGCGACCAGCTCACGAGCCGGGAAGATCATCGAGCGCTTGTCCCGGTTGGCGACGGAGACGAACGCGCGGCCCTTGGTCGGCAGCGCTCCGTATGCCCCGGCCTGCGACTTGGCGTACGCCGGGCCGAAGACCGCGTCGATGCCCATGACCTCGCCGGTGGAGCGCATCTCCGGGCCCAGCACCGTGTCGACACCGTCGCCGTGCACGTCCCGGAAGCGCGACCACGGCAGGACGGCCTCCTTGACGGAGATCGGCGCGTCGAGCGGCAGGGTGCCGCCGTCGCCCTGCTTGGGCAGCAGGCCCTCGGCGCGCAGCTCGGCGATGGTGGCGCCCAGGGAGATGCGGGCGGCGGCCTTGGCG
>NZ_LGKG01000183.1 GCF_001294335.1 Streptomyces chattanoogensis | reverse complement strand
CCTCAACGCCCACCGCTCCGGCACCATCAAGGGCCTGACCGCCGAAGTCGGCGCAGCCCTCACCTCCGGCGCGGTGATCTGCGAGATCAAGGACTGACGTCCGGACCAGGGATGTTCTCGGGCGGTCCGGCCGCCGTGCACTATCTGGCGGGTGCCATCGCGTCCGCGCCCGAGAACCCCGAGCCCTCTACGGTTCTTGCCGAGTTGTGGAGAGACAGGCCGTCACGCCAAAGCCTCATGGTTCAGCGATGAACACATTCTTGGTGTGGTGAGTGCCGGCGCGTTGGCCGAGGCCGCAATGCGGACGATGGACCATGGCCAGGGCCTGGACATCGCCATCGACGTGGTCTCTGGCTGAGGCCCGCCGCTTCCAGAACTGCTGAGGCTTCGCACCTCGGCGGGCAACAGCTCCCTTACGGGGCAGGTCTCAAAGGACCGGCGCACCCGTCCGGACCGGCCGCAGCATTTTCTGCAGAGTGTTCTTGGGGTCCACCGCGACCACATCGAAGTTCCGCACGGTGCACTGCACCCGCCGGAAAAGGTTCTCCGGCCCGGTGACATACACCGTGCGCACGCCGAGATTCACCAGAGAATTCACCACGGCCGGCCAGTCGATGGCCACGTCGAAGGTATCGAGCAGCATGGTGCGCATGGCGTCGGCCGTGTCGACGACGTGGCCGTCCTGGTCGGCTATCACGGGAATGCGCGGGGCTCGTACGCCATACCGGGGGAACACCTCTTCCGCGGCCTTTCGGCGGAGCGCGTGAAAGGCCTTTGCGTGGACCGGCGGGCGCATGGTGGACATCGAGTAGCCGCCCATGGCGCTGACGGATGACGTGAAATCCTCCAGCAGCCGGTCACTGAGCGACACCATGACGAAGCCGTCGTCGAGGCGGCCGGAGATCTCGTACCAGTGGCCCTGCTCGGAAAGTCCCGAAAGGTATTCCTGCAGGCCGCTGTCGGGGACGCGCATGACCGTGTGGGTCACCACGTCGGTGTGCTCGGCGGAGAAGTACTCCTGCTCGCAGCGGGCGAGTTCGGCCGTCATCCGTACGACGTCGGGGAAGTCCAGGGAGCCGGTCCAGACCGCGGCCGCCTTCTGGCCGAAGCTGGGGCCGGCGCAGTAGTCGGGGCGTATGCCCAGTTCCTCCTCGGCGCGGTGGGCGAGCGCGAGGGAGTTGACCAGGAATGCCACCTGGGTATATTCGGAATATTCTTCGTCGGACTCGTAGAAGCGGTCCAGCAGCGAATATCCCAGCGCCTCGTCGGCCAGGGGGAGCAGGCGCCTGACGTAGGGGTCGAGCACCATGAACTTACCGACCGCAGAGAAACTTGAAGGCCCCATCCCCGGGAATATCAGAGCGGTCTTCTCGTTCATCGGCGCCACACCTAACATGAGTCGGCAGTCAGTGTGAATCACGTTAGGGGGACCGTCATACGGGCCGACACCCCATAGAACCCCTATGCCCCCTGTTTGCCCCTTGCCGCCTGAGCGGCAGCCGAGGCGACAACAGGGGTTGTCCGCCTTCGGCGCGTCGAATTAGCGTGCTTTCACCGGCCCATGAGGTCCCGCTTCCGACCCATGAGGTCCCGCTTCCGGAATTCCCGGTCATGGTGAATTCCGCGCCAGCACCGCCCAGCGGCCGAGAGGTTTCTCCCCGATGACGTCAGCCACCCCGGCGCCGACGACCATGCTCGTGCCGGACTTCCCTTTTTCCTACGACAGTTGGCTGGCCCATCCGGCCGGACTGGGGTCCCTGCCCGCCGGACGGGCCGGTACGCCGGTGGCCGTCGTCGGCGCGGGTATGGCCGGGCTCACGGCGGCGTACGAGCTGATGCGCCTGGGGCTGCGGCCGGTGCTGTACGAGGTGGAGCGGATCGGCGGGCGGATGCGCTCGGTGCCGTTCCCCGCCGATCCGGACCGCGTCGCGGACATGGGGGCGATGCGCTTTCCCGTCTCGTCACGGGCGCTGTTCCACTACATCGGCCTCCTGGGGCTGTCCACCCGGCCGTTTCCCAACCCCCTCTCCCCCGCCACCCCCGGCACCCTCATCGATCTGAACGGCCGCCGGGAGTGGGCCCGTACCGCAGAGGACCTGCCGGCGGTCTTCCAGGAGGTGGCCGAGGCCTGGGAGAAGACCCTCCAGGAGCGCGCGGAGCTGTCCACCCTGAGCAGTGCGATCCGGCAGCGGGACACCGCCACGCTCAAGCTGGTGTGGAACAGGCTGGTGGCGGCCTTCGACGATCAGTCGTTCTACGGGTTCCTGGCCGGCAGCCCGGCGTTCCGCTCCTTCCGCCACCGCGAGATATTCGGCCAGGTGGGGTTCGGCAGCGGCGGCTGGGACACCGACTTCCCCAACTCGGTGCTGGAGGTTCTGCGGGTCGTGGCGACCGAGGCCGACGCCCATCAGATGCTGCTGGTGGGCGGCGCCGAACAGCTGCCGCGCGGGCTGTGGGAGCACCGGCCCGGGAGCCTTGCCCACTGGCCACGGGGTACCTCGCTCGCGTCCCTGCACAACGGCTCACCGCTGCCCGGCGTGACCGCGATCCGCCAGGCGGCGGAGGGCTTCCGGCTGACCGACCGCAGCGGTGCGACCCGCACCTATCCGGCGGTGGTGTACACCCCTCATGTCTGGACCCTGCTCCACCGCGTCTCGTGCCCGCCCGGTCTGCTGCCGGCGGAGCACTGGACGGCCGTGGAACGCACCCACTACATGGGCGCTTCGAAGCTGTTCGTGCTGACGGACCGGCCGTTCTGGCGCGATGTGGCGCCGGGCGGCGGCCGGGAGACGATGGGGATGACGCTCACCGACCGGCTGGCGCGCGGGGTGTATCTCTTCGACGACGGCCCGGACCGGCCCGGGGTGATGTGCCTGTCGTACACCTGGAACGACGACTCGCTGAAGGTGGCGACCCTGTCGGCCGAGGAGCGGCTGGCGGTGCTGCTGGAGCGGCTGGCGGAGATCTATCCGGGGGTGGACATCGCGTCTCATGTCCTCGGCGATCCGGTGACGGTCACCTGGGAGACGGAGCCGCACTTCATGGGGGCCTTCAAGGCGAACCTGCCCGGTCAATACCGCTACCAGCGCCGGCTGTTCACGCATTTCCTGCAGGACGGGCTGGCCCCCGCGCAGCGCGGTCTGTTCCTGTGCGGGGACGACATCTCGTGGACCGCCGGATTCGCCGAGGGCGCGGTGACCACGGCGCTGAACGCGGTGTGGGGTGTGGTGCGGCATCTGGGCGGGTCGTCCGCCGCGGGCAATCCGGGTCCCGGCGATCTGTTCTCCGAGCTGGCGCCGGTCGAGCTGCCCGAGGGGTGAGGCCCGTGAAGGCCCGTCCCCATGAAGGCCCGTCCTCGTGAAGGCCCGTCCTCGTGAAGGCCCGTCCCCATGAAGGCCCGTCCTCGTGAAGACAAGGGATGGTAGGGGGCCGGATAAGGGTTCCCCGCCGGCTCCCCAACTTCCAGACTCTTTCCTGGTGAGGGGCGTGTTCCGCCCCGCCGGCCGGACGGCCGCGTCGATCTTCCGCACACCGTCCCGCCTGTGCGACTGCTCCCCGTGGACACCACACCGGGACCGCTGACGCAGCACACCGCCCATGCCCGGCATGAGGAAGGAAGCGTGCGAGAAATGAGCGCGAAAATCTTTGCCCCCGACTCGGTACGGACCCTGGACGATTTCGAGCGCGACGCTCTTCTCATCGCACAGGTGCTCCGCGAGAAGGGCGTCGGCCCCGGAGAGCGCGTCACGCTCAAGGCCGGCAACTCCCCCGCCTGGATGGCGACACTCCTGGCGTTGATGCACCTGGGGGCCTCGATCGTGCTGGTCGACCAGCAGGAGCACGCCGAGGAGACCCGACGGATCATCCTGCGCACCGGCACCAAGCTGGTCCTGTGCGACGAGGACGCCCCCCTCGACGCCGGTCAGGAGGCCGTCCACCTCTATGAGCTGCTGGTGTCCGCCGCCGGCCGGACGCCGGTGGAGGACCGGCTGGACATCGGGACCTGGTGCGATCTCCCGGACGGCCTGATCATGTGGACGTCCGGATCGACCGGCTCGCCGAAGGGCGTGGTGAAATCCGGCCGGAAGTTCCTCGAGAACCTGCGGCGCAACGCCGCGCAGGTCGGCCACCGCGAAGACGATGTGCTGCTGCCGCTGCTGCCGTTTGCCCATCAGTACGGGCTGTCCATGGTGCTGATCGCCTGGCTGGTGCGGTGTTCGCTGGTGATCGCGCCGTACCGGCGGCTGGACCGCGCGCTGACGATGGCCGCCGAATCGGGCGCCTCCGTCATCGACGCGACCCCGGCCAGCTACCGCAGCATGCTCAATCTCGTCACCCGCAAGCCGGCCCTGCGCCCCGGCCTGGAGGGCGCGCGGATGTTCTGCGTCGGCGCGGCCCCGCTGGACGCCCCGCTGGTCGGGAGTTACGTCAGCGAGTTCGGCCGGCCGCTGCTGGACAGTTACGGCAGTACGGAGCTGGGCAACATCGCGTTCGCGACGCCGGAGAACCCGGTCGCCTGCGGACGGGTCATGGACGGCATCGGGCTCCGGGTCGTCGACGACGAAGGGCGTACGGTCGCCGCGGGGGCGGCGGGCGAGCTGGAGGTCCGCACGCCGGACGCGATGGAGGGGCAGCTGGCCGAGGACGGCACTCTGGTGCCGCTGCCCGGCGGCTGGCAGCGCACCGGGGACCTCGGATACCTGGACGCGGACGACAACCTCTACGTCCTGGGCCGCAAGTACGCGGTGCACCGGATGGGATACACCCTCTATCCCGAGCTGATCGAGCGGGCCGTGGCCGCCAAGGGCTGCTCGGCAAGGATCGTCGCACTGCCGGACGAGCGGCGCGGGGCGCTGCTGGTCTTCTTCGTCGAGGACGGCGAGGAGCGGGAGGCGTCGTACTGGCGGGACCGGCTCAAGGACATGCTGGCGTCCTACGAGCGTCCCGACCGGGTGGTGGTGCTCGACCGCTTCCCGCTGAACCGCAACGGCAAGCCGGACAAGCGGCAGTTGGAGCGTCTGGCGCAGGAGTGAGGCGCCGGGACAACAGGGCAGAGCCCCGGGGCGGCAGGGTCCGCCCCGGGGCTCTGTGGTGTCTCCCGGCCGGCCACGGGGCCGGCCGGGAGTGGTACGGGATCAGGCCTCGCGCGCCGAGCGGCTGGCCGCGTAGTACTCCCGCAGCCACTTGCCGATGACGGGGTAGAGCCGGCGGGAGACCGCCAGCAGCTCGGCCGGGGGCGTGAACTCCGGGTCCAGTTCGTCCGCCCAGGCGGCGAACGAGTTCTGGAATCCCGCTTCGATCAGCAGCGGGTACATCACGGGCATCCGCCAGGGGTACTCGTATCCGGTGGCGAGCAGGTGGGTGGACACGGTCTGGATGATGTCCTCCCGGCTCTCGGGGGCGATCGGCGACCGTACGGGCGTGAAGGCGTCCCAGTCGAGCTCGTGCTCCTCACCGAGCAGACGGCGGGTCATCTCCTCGGCCAGCAGCGGGGAGAGGTGCAGTCCGTCGCGGTAGGTGCCGGTCAGCATCCACAGCCCCTCGAGACCGGCCTCGCCCAGCAGCGGGAAGCCGTCGAGCGACACCGGGCGGTTGCCCACCTGCAGCTTGTGCACTCCGCTGCCCCACAGGTCGCGCCGGACCTGACGGGCCGAGCACTCGAGCAGGAAGAGGACGTCGCCCATGGCGGGTATGGTCACCGGCTCCGGCGAGATGACGTTGGTGGCGCCGACGTAGACCTCGCCTTCGCCGCGCGGCAGGACGTGCAGGCCGCAGGCGAACGCCCGGTTGGGGGTGCGCAGCACGCTGCGCGGGCCGCTGCCGCCCTCGGTGCGCATCAGGGCGGACACCCCGTAGCCGCTGACCAGACGCGGGATGCGCGCGGACAGTTCCGGCATGGTGTCCAGCAGCTCCTGGGTGCGGGCGCCGCCGGCCAGGACCACACGCGCGCTGGAGAGCTGCATGCCGGAGGCGAGGGTGACGCCGTGGATGCGGCCGCCCTCGTGCTGGAGCTGGACGGCGGTGTCCTCGACCACCGTTCCGCCGCGCCGGACAAACGCCGTCTGGAGCCGGGTGAGGAGCTCCGGGGTGTTGACGGCATGCTCGCCGGGGATGTGCATCGCGCGCAGGGGGCGGGAGTTGGGGTCGGGGTCCAGCCATTCGATGTCGGCCGGGTCGACGTCCTCGTACGGCTCGTCGTACTGGGTCAGCATGTCGCGGATGGCGGTGAAGTTGGCGTCGTCGATGGCCGCCATGCCGACGGTGTTGAGCATGACGGTGGTGCCGTCGGCGGTACGGATCTCCTCGCCCGGGGCGTCCTCGTCGAGTGCGCTGAGCCAGCCGTCCCACATCTTCGCGGCGCGGACGCCGAAGTCCATCTTGGTGCGGCCGTGTTCGGACTTCAGCAGCGTGGTCGTGACCTCGCCGAAGCAGCCGAGCATCGCACCGGCGGCCGTCGAGGCCGCGGTCGGCCGGTGTGCCTCACCGATGAGCGCCACACCGAGCCCGCGACGGGCCAGCGTCAGCCCGAGCGAAAGACCCAGCACTCCATTGCCGACGACGACCGCATCAAAGGTTTTCTGATCGATAGGGCTGGTGGTCACGGTCACTGTCTCCTTGTGACTGGGCTGACGATCGGGGTCCGGGCGCGCCGAATTCCGGAAGGCTTCCGCCCCGAATTCTTGTGGCCAAAACTAAGCGGCCCCTATTGCCCGGCCCAACCCCTAATCGCCCCTTGATCGATGGCGGACAAGGGGAATTCCCCCAGCCGTGTTCCGGTGCGCGGACAACCGCTCTCACCGGCGGTGCCCGTACCGCGACGCCGGGGCCCTCAGGCGGGTACTTCGACGACGAGACACCAGGAGCGGTGGGTGTCGTCGGGGCCGGTTTCCAGCGTTCCGCCCACCAGCGCGAGGCGTTCGCGCATCCCGGTGAGGCCGTATCCGGACACCGGCGGGCCGTCGTCGACGAACTTCGCGGCGCGCGGGACGGCGTTGCGCACCTCCAGCCGGACGCGGTGGGTGCCGTAGTCCAGGCCGACGGTCACCGCGCCTCCGGGGGCGTGCTTGGCGGCATTGGTGAGCGCTTCCCGAGTGGCCCGGACCAGGGCGACGATGGGCCCGGAGGGCAGCGGGCGCACGGGGCCGGTGGTGGTCAGCCGGACCTCGGTGCGGTGGTCGCGGCCGAAGTCCTCGACCAGATCGGCCAGCATGTCGGGGAGCGGGATCACATCGTCGCGCAGCGCGGCGACGGCGGCCGCGGCCTCGGCCAGCCCGTCGTCGGCCAGCCGGTTGGACCGCTGGACCCGGGCGCGTGCGCCGTCGATGTCGCCGCTGTCCAGCAGCGAATCGGCGGCCTTGAGCTGGACGGTGAGCGCGCCGAGCGAATGCGCGAGCACATCGTGGATCTCCCGCGCGATCCGGGCCCGCTCGCCCAGCACCGCCACCTGCGCCTGTTCCTGCTGCATCAGGGTGGTCTGGTGCAGGAGCTGTTCGGCCTGGGTGGCGCGCAGTTGGTACTGCCGCTGGTTGAGGCCCAGCAGGGTGAGCAGGAGCAGCATGACGGTGTAGCCGGCCAGATCGCCCAGTCCGGCCCCGCCGGCCGCCGAGGTCAGCAGCGTCAGCAGGAGGCAGCCGCCGAGCACCGGCCACAGTGCGGCCGCCCTCGGCCGGTGCCAGGCGGTGAACCGGCCCAGCACCACACTCACCATGATCACCGCGGTGGAGTCATGGGCCCAGCCGGCGGCCGCCGCGGGCAGCGCGGCGCTGAGCACCAGCGCGATCCCGGCCCAGCGCGGCCGGGTGGAGACGAGGAAGTGGAAGACGAACCAGCAGGCGAGGCTGACCGCGTAGACCACCCACATGGCCACGGCGCCTTCCCGGGCCGTGGCCAGCGTGCCGGCCAGCAGTCCGAACCCGACGATCTGCATGACCAGGCTCGCGGGTACCTGCGGGGCCGAGGGGCCCCGGCGGCCGCCTGTGGCGCGCACCATCTCTCCCGACCGGTCGTCGCCACGGCTGACCGGCTCGACTGCGGCTGTCAGCGACGGCCTGCTTTGCGATAGATGATAACCATGACGATCAGCGCGATGATCACCGCGCCGACGATGATGCCCATCTTCCAGATCTTGTCCATCAGCAAGTGCTGGAGCAGCTCGTCGTCGTCCGCTTTTCCGGCAAGGAAGTATCCGTTCATGGCTGTGTGATCACCTTCGCCGGTCGCGGTCGTTCATCGCGGAGAGCACCGAGTTCAGCAGCCCGCCCCGGCCGCCGCCGCGCCCGCCGCGGCCGCTGCGCCGGTTCTCCATCACCGCCCGTGCGAGCGGCACGGCATGCTCGCGTGCCCTGTTGAGAGTTTCCTGGCTGACCGATCCCCGGCGCTTGAGCATCATCAGCACCGCAAATCCAATGATGACGAGTACGAGGACGCCGCCCGCGATCAGGGCAAAACGCAGCAGCACGAAATTCATCAGGCCACCGCTGCCCAGCGCTGAAGTCATCACGCTTTCCTTCCGCTTCTTTTGCTTTCTTGCTTTCCTTGCCGAAGCTTCTACTTCGACGCTATCGCGGTGAACGGAACCGCAGAACCGGTCCGCGGGTGGAATCAGGGTGGAGCCGGGTGGATTTCCTCTCCACCCGGATGCGACGGGGGTGTCGTGCCGATGGCGTATCCCCTAGGGGTCGTTCGAACAGATCCCCTAGGGGATGGGTGGGCCCCTTGCAGTCCACAACGTGGCGGGGGCGGGCGGTGTTCCCGTGGGGCGGGTGCCGCGGGGGCAGGTGCCGGGGGGGGTGCCACGGGTGCACGTGCCGGCGGGTGCCGCGGAATATGTGCCGTCAGGTGGCGGCGGATGTCTACGAGTCGCCGTTCGCCGTATGCCCGGCCTCGGCGCCCGGCTCCGACTCCGCTTCCTGGGCCATCAGTTCGGCTGCGCTGAGTTCCCGCAGGGGCAGCTCCTTGAGGCAGAGGGCCAGGATCAGGGTGACGATCATGGTTGCGGCGCCGATCAGGAAGCCCAGGTTCAGCGATGCGGCGAAGCCCTCGCGGAACGGCCGTACCAGCGCGGGGTCCATTCCGTGCAGGAACGACGAGTCCGTGGCCACCTCCTGGCCGCCGTGCAGCAGGTCGAAGAAGGCCCGGTTGCGCGGGGCGGCGGCGACCGCGGGGTCCTGCATCGCCGCGGCGACCGCGGGATCGGCGGTCGCGCGGGTGACGGCCGCCGAGATGTTGCCGCTCAGCGTCCCGAAGAGGACGGAGAGGAACAACGCGACGCCCAGCGCGCCCGCCATCTGCCGCAGGAACATCAGCGACGCCGTCGCCACCCCGGTGTCGCGGGCCGGCACCGCGTTCTGCGCCGCGACCGTGACGGCCTGGGTGCAGTTGCCGATGCCGATGCCGAAGAGCAGGACCAGCAGCAGGGGGATCCAGATCGGGGTGTCGATGCCGACGAAGGAGAACGCGAACATGCCGACGGCGGTGATCGCGGCGCCGGCCACCGGCAGGATCTTGTACCGTCCCCGCCGCGAGATCAGCGCCCCCGAGACGACCGTGGCGATCATGATGCCGCCCATCATCGGCAGCATCACCAGACCGGACTCCATCGGCGTGGCGTCCCGCGCCAGTTGCAGATAGAGCGGCACCAGCGAGACCGCACCGAACATGCCGACGCCGACGGTGATGGCGGTCAGGATGGCGGTGCGGTAGGTGGGGATACGGAACAGCCGCAGGGGGATCAGCGCGGCGTCACCGGCCCGTCGTTCGACGGCGACGAACGCCGCCAGTCCCAGCAGGCCGACGACCAGCGAGATCACCGCGGCCGGCGAGCCCCAGCCCCACTCCCTGCCGTGGTCGAAGAGCACCAGCAGCGGGACCAGGCCCACGGTGATCGTCACCGCGCCCCAGACATCGATCTTCGTCGGCTGCCGGTGGTGTTCCAGATCGAGCACCTTGGCGACGACGGCCATCGCCAGCAGCCCGATGGGGAGGTTGACCAGGAACACCCACCGCCAGCCGGCCAGCCCGAGAAGCTGATCGGCACCCGCGAGCGCACCGCCCACGGTGGGGCCGACGACGCTCGCCGCGATCCACACCGCCATGAAATAGCCCTGGTACCGCGAACGGTCCCGGGGCGGTACCAGGTCGGCGGTGATGGCGAAGGCCAGCGCCATCAGCCCGCCGCCGCCGAGCCCCTGAAGCGCTCTGAATGCCGCCAGTTGGGGCATCGACTGGGCGAAGGTGCAGGTCAGCGAGCCCACCAGGAAGATGGCGATGGACACCAGATAGACCGGCTTGCGGCCGTAGATGTCGGAGAGCTTCCCGTAGACGGGGGCGGCGATGGTGGAGGTGACCAGGTACGCGGTCGTCGCCCACGCCTGCAGACTGAGCCCGCCGAGGCTGTCGGCGATCGTCCTGATGGACGTGCTCATGATGGTCTGTTCCAGCGCGGACAGGAACATGCCCGCCATCAGCCCCGGCATCACCGCCAGTACGAGCCGGTGCTGCCGGGCCCGTGCGGCCGCCCTGTCCTGGGAACGGGACGGCCCGGTCGCCTGTGCCACTCTTCGCCTCTCCTGCCTCGCCGAGCGGTCAGCTCTTGCGCTTGAAGATCATCAGTAGGCCGAACAACACCAGAACCACCAGGAGACCGCCGCCGATGATGATCCCGAAGCGGAGCAGGGCGAAGTTCATCAGCGACTCGGAGTCCATGGCCAGCTGCACCGGGTTCCCCATTTCGGCAAGCGAATTCATCGGTCATTTCCTTTCGGTTGTTTCAACCCGGCGCCGATTCACGAGAGTTCGGCGCCGGGTCCGAGGAGGCAGTGATCCGACATTAATGCGGAGTCCGGTGGACTTGCGATCGTCCTTGGGTGGGGATCCGGGTGGAGATCGGAAATCAACCCGCCGCGAGCATTTCCAGGTGCCGGACCAGATCGGCCGTTCCGGGAAGCGCCCGCATGGCGCCGCGGGCCTGCGCCGCGCGCTCCTGGTAGCGGGGGTCGGCGAGGACACCCCGGCACGCCCCGGCCACCGCCTCCGCGGTGGCGGCCGTGGCCAGTTCGCCGATGCCGAAGGTGTGTAGCCGCCGGCCGTTGTGCTCGTTCTCGCCGTCCTGCGGCACCACGACCATCGGGGTGCCCTCGGCCATCGCCTCGCGGATGCCGTTGTAGCCGCCGTGGGTGACGAACAGCGCGGCATGCCGCAGCAGGAGGGGCTGGTCGACCCAGTCGCTGACCAGGACGTTGTCCGCTGCGGGGAGTTCGTCCACGACGAGGCCGCCGGTGGAGACCACCGCGAAGCAGTCGAGCGTGGACAGCGCCGTGACGAGCGCACGGACGGCATCGGCCGGCGGCGGACCGCCGTCGGTCACCCCGAGTCCGGCCTCCATGGCCTCCTCGGTGGCGGCGAACTCGCTGCCGACGGTGGCCAGCACCAGCGGCCGGCCGGCCAGCCGTCCCGCGATGTCCGGAGGCAGGGCGTGGGACGCCGGCACGCTGGTCGGCTGCCGGTAGCAGAAGGCCGGCGGGATCTCGAACGCGGCGAACGAATAGATGCCCGGCACACAGTCGATGCGTCCATGGCGGTAGATCGCCTGGGGATCGTGCTGCGGCGGCAGCCCCGCCTCGGCCCGGCGCTCATTGAGCGGATCGCGCACCCGCACCGGGTCGAGCACATTGCCGTCCCCCGACGGCGCGGAGACGAAGGGCACGCCGAGCGCCTCGGCGACCAGGCAGGCCGCCAGCTCCGCGCCGTCGCGCAGGATCAGGTCCGGCCCGAACTCCTTGGCCACCGGGAGGATCGCCCGAACCGCCGTGGTGACGTGCGGCGCGGTGTCCACCCACGCCATCTGGCCGGCGATGTCGGCGAACTGGGCCAGCAGCTCGGGCGGCGGCTCGGCGCCGGAGCGCAGGACCTCCAGCACCGGTGCGAACTTTTCCAGCAGGCCCGGCAACAGCGGCCGCACGTCGGGGAATTCGCCGGCGAAGCGCGGCGCCAGCTTCTCGGTGGTGATGACCAGGATCTCGTGGCCCGCGGCGGTCAGCGCCCGCGCGATGGGCAGCATGGAGTTCGCATGCCCGGCCGAGCCGGTGACCGTGACCAGAACGCGCATCAGAGGACTGCTCCAGGGGTCGGAGGGGGCGTGACCGGGTAACGTCTGCGGGGTGCGTTGCGAGAACCGAGCACGCACAACGCGCTGAGCGAGAGCCAAGCCCGTGCAGGCCCGTGCTCAAGCCAGTGCAGCCCCATGCTTTCGGGCAACCGGGCAGGTTCCGTCCCGGCTGGTGTTGAGGGAGTAAGACCCGTTCGTCTGCTAGCCGGGTGGGGTTCCTGAGCCAGGAATCCCCCTGCTTTAGCCGGGGGAGGGTTCAAAGGAGCACGCTGTGGTCGGTGCGGACGGAGCCCGTGGTGTCGAACAGGCGCCGGGCCCGCCGCCCGATGAGCTCCAGATCGAACTGGTCGTGGCGCTGCAGCAGGACGCTCAGATCCGCCCGGTCCAGTGCGTCCGCCAGGTCCGGCACCCCGTCGATACGGCCGTCCGCCCAGCTCAGGCCGTCGACGTAGGGGTCGTGGCAGAGCACCGTCGCGCCGCGCTCGGTCAGCGCCCGGGCGATCGGCACGGCCGGGGTGTGGCGGGTGTCGTCGGTGTTCGCCTTGTACGTCACCCCGAGCAGCAGGACGGTCGCCTCGCTGACGGAGATGCCGCGCTGCTCGATGTCCTTGGTGATCCGGTCGGCGACCCACAGGGGCATGCCCTCGTTCACCCGGTGTGCGGTCTCGGCCATGTGGAACGCCATGCCCAGAGTGCCCGCGTGGTGGATGAGGTACAGGGGGTCGGCGGGTATGCAGTGGCCGCCGACCCCGGCGCCCGGCCAGAACGTCTGGAAGCCGTACGGCTTGGTCGACGCGGCGGCCACGGTGTCCCACACATCGATGCCCATGCCGTGGCACAGCTGGGAGAACTCGTTGACCAGGGCGATGTTGATCTGGCGGTAGGTGTTCTCGAGGATCTTGGCCGCCTCGGCCTCGCGCATGCCCCGGGTCACATGGACCTCGGTCACCTGGCGGTAGAACTCCGCGGCCCGCTCGGCGCACGCCGCGGTGAGACCGCCGACCACCCGGGGGGTGTTGCCGATCCCGTACCGGGTGTTGCCGGGGTCGATCCGCTCCGGCGAGTAGGCGAGGTGGAAGTCGGCTCCGGCGCGCAGGCCGGACTTCTCCAGGATGGGCTGGAGCAGGCCGTCGGTGGTACCGGGGTGGGTGGTCGATTCGACGATGACGAGCTGGCCGGGCCGCAGCTGTCCGGCGACGGTCTCGACGGCGCTGGTGAGTGGATGCAGATCGGGTTCGTCGCCGTTGACCGGGGTGGGCGCGCAGACGACGATGACCGAACTGGCGGCGAGCACGACCGGATCGGTGGATGCGCTCAGCCGGCCCTGCAGCGAGCGGATCTCGGCATCGGTGACGGTGTCCACGGGCGAGCGGCCGTCGTTGACGGTCTCGACGCGGGTGCGGTCGATGTCGAAGCCGACCACGTCGTTGCCCGCCTTGGCCAGCTGTACGGCCAGTGGCAGTCCGGCGTAGCCGATTCCGACCATGCCGACGTGAAATCTCCCCATGGCAGACCTCCTGAGTCCACGGGTGAAGCGAGGGTGGGGGGGTGCTCGTCCGTTGGGCGAGCGATGCAGTGCGCGAGGCGTTGTCAGTACGCGAGGCGGTAGGGAACGAAGGACTCGGCGTAGGCGCAGTTCCAGGACGAGCCGGTGGCGGAATCGATACCGCGGATCTGCTCGATCGACCGCGGTCCGCTGGGCCGCATCTGCGTTCCGTACGCCAGCAGGGCCTCCCGCTTGGCCTGCCAGAACGAGGAGGTGTCGACGTGCAGCCACCAGGACTCGTTCACCGCCGACCAGCGGTCCTCGACGCCGCGGTAGCCGAGCACGATGCGCGGGGTCGGCTTCAGACCCGCGGGCTGCACCCGGGCGGCGGCGAACGCGGCCTCGTGCACCGCCTGGTGGTCCTGGTGGTAGCCGCCCGCCGAGGGGATCAGCAGGGCGTGCGGCCGGACCGTGGTGAGCGACACTTCCTCGTGCCGTTCGATCAGGTCGACCAGCTCCCGCCGGCGGTTGCAGATGTCCATGGTGCCGGTCTCGTCGACCCAGGCGATGGTGCCGGAGGTGACGCCGAGCGCGGCGCAGGCCTTCTCGAACTCCTGGTGCCGGACGGAGGGTTCGCTGGAACTGCCCCACATCTTCGCCGCGCGGACGGTGACGCACAGGACATGCACCGCGACGCCCTCGGCGGCGAGCCGGGCGACGGTGCCGCCGGGGCCGATGGTCTCGTCGTCGGGATGGGGGGCGACGACGAGCGCGCGGTCGCCCGGGCGCAGGCCGAGCGCCGCGACGGTGCCGGTCACGACCGTGCCCCCGCGGTGCCGGCCGCCAGGGACTCCAGGTGGGCGACGACCGCCTCGACGCCGGGCAGGCCCAGCATCCTGCGCTGTGCGGTGCGCAGGTTGTGGTGGATCTTCTCGTCGTGGAGGACCCGGTCGACGACCTTGGCGATCCCGTCCGGGCTGACCTCGGTGATCCATTCGCCGAGGCCGAGCTCGGCCAGCCGGCCCGCGTTGTGGTGCTCGTCGCCGAACTGCGGGAGCGCCGCCATCGGGACACCGGCCCGGATGCCCTCCCGGATGCCGTTGTAGCCGCCGTGGGTGAGGAAGAGCTGGGTGCACTCCAGGAGGAGCGGCTGCGGGACGAAGTCCATGAGGTGGACGTTCGGGCCGAGTTCGATGCCCTCGACGGGGACGCCGCCGGTGGAGACCACGGCGTGGCAGTCCACCTTGGCCAGCGCCTCCACGATCATGTAGAAGGTCTCGACCGGTTCGAGCATGCCGTCGGGCAGGCCGATGCCGCGCTCCTGCATCTCCAGCAGCACCGGCAGGGAGGTGCCCACCGACGCCAGGACGATCGGCTTGTCCCCGGACAGCGCGGAGAGTTCGGCGGGCAGCGTGTGCTGCATGGCGCCGAGCATCGGCTGCCGGTAGGTGAAGGCCGGCGGCACCGGGTACTGGGCGAACGAGTAGGCGTCCGGTACGCAGTCGATCTTGCCGTGCGCGTAGATGGACCAGGCGTCGGTCCGCTCGGGCAGGCCGACCTCCTTGCGGCGCTCGTTCAGCAGGCCGTTGGCGCCTTCGGGGTCGACAACGTTGCCGGTGCCGGACGGTGCGGAGATGTGCGGGACGCCCAGCTTCTCCGCCACCAGTACGCCGGAGAGCTCCCCGCCGTCGCGGAGCACCAGGTCGGGCCGGAACTCCTCCGCGAGGGGCAGCACGGCCCGGTAGGCGCCGGTGACATGCGGCCCCGCGGCGAAGATCATCATCTTGATCCGCGGGTCGGCGAAGTCCTCGGGGTTCAGGGTGCGGTCACCGCCGCCCGAGAGGATCTTGGTCACCTCCCCCACGATGGCGTCCACCAGGTCCGGCATGGCCGGCTCCACCCGGGCGCCCGAGCCGTCGAACACCGTCGCCAGATGTGCGGGCAGCGCCACCAGCACCTCGTGACCGGCGTCGACGAGCCCGCGTACCACGGGCAACACCGCGCGTGCGTGGCCCTGGGAACCCGTGACCGTCGATAGAACTCGCATGAGCTGACCCTTCGGTTTTTCTGAAATTCGGCGGTGAACGCGGAGAGGGCACACCGCTCGGCATGGGCGGGGCACAGGAGAGTGGTTTCGCCGTTGGTCGCCGCAATGCGTGCTTTTTATTTCGCGGGCCGGCGGAAACGACCGGGGAAATGCGATCGGCCGTCGCAATGACGCGAAATCGCCCTGTACCCAAGAAAATTAACGAGCCCTTTGAGGGGGGAACAACCCCTACCGCCCCTACCCCGGCCCCCTTACGGCCGGAGCGGGCCGGTGAGCCATTCCCGGACCGCCTGGGCGGTGCCGCCGGCCAGGTCCTCCATCATCGTGAAGTGGTCGCCCGGCACCTCGGCCTCGATGTACGGACCGTCCCAGGTGGACCGCCAGTCCGCGGCGTCGCCCCAGGCGGCCAGCGGCTCCGTGGCCCGTACCAGCAGCGTGGGCGCCTCGACGGGAGCGTGCCGCCACTGGGCCAGCAGCCGGAAGTAGCCGCCCATCGCGGTGAGTCTGCTGTCGTCGGTCGGCAGGAACCGCTCGTCGCCGCTCACCCCGCCCAGCAGCCGGCCCTCCAGCCCGGCGAACAGCCGTCGGACGGGGACGTACGGGTCCAGCAGCGCCAGCCCGGCGGGCCGCACTCCGCGTCGTTCCAGCTCCCGTACCAGCGCATGCGCGAGGACGCTGCCGGACGAGTGCGCCGTGATGACGAAGGGCCCGTCGCCGGGCTCGGCCAGCAGCCGGTCCGCGTGTGCGGTGGCCAGCACCTCGACCGAGGAGGGCAGCAGCTCGCCCGCGCGGTAACCGGGGACCGGGAGCACCATGACGTCGCGCTCTCCGCGGAAGGGCGCGGCGAACCGCGCGTACTCCTGCGGCCCGGACATCGCCAGTACGGACGGGATGCAGACCAGCCGTGGTCCGTCCGGACCGGTCGCCAGGCGGACGGGCTCGGTCGCGGCGTCCTGCGGCCGGTCGAAGACGGGCCGGAACTCGGCCGCCGCGGAGAGGAGTTCCACCAGCTGCGGCACCTTTCCGAGCTCGGCCGCCCGCGCGATCATCGGCCCGAAGGTCGAGGCGGGCGAGCCGGTCGGGGCGGACGCCGCGGCCGGTGTGGGCGCGTCCCCCGGAGCCGGGGCCCCGTCGGCCGCCGCCTCGCCGGCGAGGGCCTCCACCAGGTACGCGGTGAGCGCGGCCGGTGTCGGGTGCTCGAAGACGACGGTCGGCGGCAGCCGGGTGCCGACCGTGGTGGCGAGGCGGTTGCGCAGTTCGAGCGCGGTGAGGGAGTCGAAGCCCAGCTCGAGGAACGGGCGGTCGGCGGCGACGGACTCGGCGTCCGGCAGCCCGAGCACCACGGCCACCGCCGCACGGAGGCAGCCGAGCACCACCTCGGGCCGCTCGCCCGGCTCCGCGGCGGCGAACCGCTGCCGGAACTCCCCGGCCTCGTCGGCCGCCTTGCCCCGCCGGGCCGACGGCCGGACCAGCCTGCGCAGCAGCGGCGGGACGTCGTCCAGGCCGGCGACCGCCGCGGCGTGGAACCGCATCGGTACCAGCAGCGCCCGGTCGAGCGCGCACGCCGTGTCGAACAGCGCCAGGCCCTCCTTGCTGCTCAGTCCGGCGAACCCGGGCCGCAGCAGCTCCTTGAACTCCTCGTCGGTCAGCCCGCCGGCCGTCCCGCTGCGTTCCTCCCACAGGCCCCAGGCCAGTGAGGACGCGGGCAGCCCCTGGGCCCGGCGGTGGTGGGCGAGGGCGTCGAGGAAGGCGTTGCCCGCCGCGTAGTTGGCCTGTCCGGCGTTGCCGACGACACCGGCCGCCGAGGAGAACAGGACGAAGGCACCCAGGCCGAGGCCGCGGGTCAGCTCGTGCAGGTTGAGGGCCGCGTCGACCTTGGGCGCGAGGGCCCGGTCCAGCCGGTCGCGGGTGAGCGAGCCGAGCACTCCGTCGGCGAGGACACCGGCGGAGTGCACCACGCCGGCCAGCGGGCGGTCGGCGGGTATCCCGGCGAGCAGCGCGCGGACCGCGTCCCGGTCCGCGAGGTCGCAGGCCACCATGTCCGCCGAGGCGCCCAACTCCCCCAGCTCCTGGACCAGTTCGGACGATCCGGGGGCGTCCGGGCCGCGCCTGCTGGTCAGCAGCAGATGCCGGATGCCGTGCTCAACGACCAGGTGGCGGGCGACGAGCGCGCCCAGTGTGCCGCTCGCCCCGGTGATCAGCACCGTACCGGCGGGGTCGAGACCCGACGGGCTTTCCGGCGCGCCCAGCGGCACCCGGGAGAGCCGGGGCACCAGGGCGGTGCCCTCGCGGAGCGCGAGCTGCGGCTCGCCGCCGGAGGCCGCCGCGAGGAGGGCGCGGGCCGAGGCGTCGCTGCCGTCGGTGTCCACCAGTACGAACCGGCCCGGGTTCTCCGACTGTGCGGAGCGCACCAGGCCCCAGACCGCGGCGTGCGCGAGGTTCGGCACCGCCTCGTCGGGCCGGGCGGCGACCGCTTCGCGGGTGACCAGGACGAGCCGGGTCCCGCTCAGCGCGTCGGCGGCCAGCCAGTCCTGGAGCAGGGCGAGGACCCGGGCGGTCTCGTCGTGGACGGCCGCGGCGTCCGGGGAGCCCGCGTCCGGCGCGTCCGGCACGGCGAGGACCAGGTCCGGGACGGCGGCGCCCGACTCCACCGCGGCCGTCAGCGCGGCCAGGTCCGTATAGCGGGTCCCGGCGTCCGGCAGGCCGTCCCCGAGCACCGCCCGGGTCCCGGCCGGCGCCGCCGCCCGGTCCCGCGGCCGGACCCAGTCCACCGCGAAGAGGGCGTCGTGGTCGCCGCTGGCCGCGCTGAGCTGCTCGGCGGAGATCTCGCGCAGGACGAGGGAGGCGACGGTCAGGACCGGCCGCCCCGTCTCGTCGGCGGCGTCGAGGCCGAGTTCGTGGCCGCTGTCGCCGCCCTTGCGGACCAGCCGGACCCGGAGCCGCGAGGCGCCCGGGGCATGGCGCCGCACGCCGGTCCAGGAGAACGGCAGGCGCAGCGATTCGGCCGTGGAGAGTTCCGTGCCCGCGGTGGCGGCGTGCAGCGCGGCGTCCAGGAGCGCCGGGTGCAGCCCGTAGTCCGCCGCCGTGGAGGCCATGTCGTCGGGCAGGGCGACCTCGGCGTATACGGTCTCGCCCGCCCGCCAGGCGGCGCGCAGGCCCTGGAACGCCGGGCCGTAGTCGACCTCTGCCGCGTTGAGCCGCGCGTAGAGCCCGGTCAGGTCGACGGGTTCCGCGCCGGGCGGCGGCCAGGCCCCCAGGTCGCCGGCGGGCGCCGGGTCCGGGACGAGCTGCCCGACCGCATGCGGGATCCAGGGCTGCCCGTCCCCGCCGGCGTCCGGCCTGCTGTGGATGTGCACCGGCCGACGGCCCTCGTCGTCGGGCTCCCCCACCAGGACCTGGACCGCGACGCCGCCCTCGTCGGGCAGCACCAGCGGCGCGGCGAGGGTCAGCTCCTCGAGCCCCGGGCAGCCGGCCTTCTCACCCGCGCACAGGGCGAGTTCGACGAATGCGGTGCCCGGGAGCAGCACGGTGCCGCGGGTTCCGTGGTCGGCCAGCCATGGCTGCGAGGTGAGCGACAGCCTGCCGGTGAGCAGCAGTTCGTCGGCGGTGGCGAGCGAGACCGCGGAGGCCAGCAGGGGGTGTCCGGCGGGCTGCTGCCCGGCGGAGGTGACGTCCCCGGCGGACCGTGTGGTCGGCATCCAGTAGCGGCGGCGCTGGAAGGCGTAGGTCGGCAGCTCGACCGGCGTGCCCTCGCCCGGCAGCACCGCCGTCCAGTCCGGCCGGGCGCCGTGCACCGCCGCCTCGGCCACGGCCGTACGGAACCGGCCGAGGCCGCCGTGATCGCGCCGCAGCGTGGGGACGAGGGCCGCGTCGGTGCCCGTGTCATCGACGATGCCCTGCAGGGGCACGGTGAGCACGGGGTGCGGGCTCACCTCGATCAGGACGAGATGACCGTCGGCGAGCAGGGCACAGGCGGCGGCGTCGAACTGCACCGTCTGACGGGCGTTGCGGTACCAGTAGTCGGCGGTCAGCCCGTCGGTCGCGAGGGGGCCGCCTGCCACGGTCGAGTAGAACGGAACGGGTGCGGCCACCGGCTCGACGGCGAGTTCGGTGAGCATCCGCTCGCGCAGCCGCTCGACCTGTGCGGAGTGTCCGGCGGCGTCCGCGCCACGGATCCGGCGGGCGCGGATGCGCGCGTCGGTGCAGGCCTCGACGAACGCGTCGACGGCTTCGGTGCCGCCGGAGACGACGCAGGCGCCGGGCCCGTTGACGGCGGCCAGGGACAGCGCGCCGTCGAAGCGCTCGATGCGCTCCAGGACATCGGCCGGCGGCGCCAGCACCGAGGCCATCGCGCCGTGCCCGAACAGGGTCTGCAGCGCGTCGTTGCGCCGGGCCACCAGGCGCGCGGCGTCGCGCAGGCCGATCGCCCCGGCCACATACGCGGCGGCGACCTCGCCCTGGGAATGGCCCAGGACGGCGTCCGGTTCGATGCCGTGGGCCCGCCAGAGCGCGGCGAGCGACACCATGACGGTGAAGAGCAGCGGCTGGACGGTGTCCAGCCGGTCCCAGGAGGGCGCCGACTCCTCGCCGCGCAGCGCGGCGGCCACCGACCAGTCCAGGAATTCCGCGAAGGCCTCGTCGCAGGCGACGACGGAGGCAGCGAACTCCGCTGCGCTGTCCAGAAGTTGGGCCGCCATACCGGCCCATTGCGACCCCTGGCCGGGGAAGACGAAGGCGACCTTCGCGCCCGGCCGGGCCAGGCCGCTGACGGCGTTGTCCGCGGTCTCCCCGGCCTCCAGTACGGCCAGGGCGTCGGCGAGTTCGCCGGTTTCCGTGCCGACGACCGCGCCGCGGTGCTCGAAGGCGGTGCGGGTGGTCACCAGCGAGCGGGCGACATCGGCCGGGCGGAGCCCGGGGTGGCGGCGCAGCCAGGAGCGCAGCTCCCCGGCCTGGGCGCGCAGCGCGGCCGCGGACCGGGCGGAGAGGTGCAGCGGTACGGGGCCGGCGAGCGGGTCCGGGGCGGTCTCCGCGGGCTCGTCGGCGGGCGCCTGCTCGAGGATGAGATGCCCGTTGGTGCCGCTGAGCCCGAACGACGAGACGCCCGCCCGGCGCGGCCGGTCCAGCTCGGGCCACTGCCGCGGCTCGGTCAGCAGCTCCACCGCCCCGGACGACCAGTCGATCTTGCTCGACGGCTCGGTCACATGCAGGGTCCGCGGCAGCCGCCCGTGCCGGATCGCCTGGACCATCTTGATCACACCGGCGACCCCGGCGGCGGCCTGGGTGTGGCCGATGTTGGACTTGAGCGAACCGAGCCACAGCGGGCTCTGCGGGGCGCGGTCCTGGCCGTAGACGGCGAGCAGGGCATGCGCCTCGATGGGGTCGCCGAGCGCGGTGCCGGTGCCGTGCGCGTCGACCGCGTCGACCTCGCCCGGGGTGAGCCGGGCGTTCGCCAGGGCGGCCTCGATCACCTTGCGCTGGGCGCTGCCGCTCGGTGCGGTCAGCCCGTTGGAGGCGCCGTCGGAGTTGACGGCGCTGCCGCGGACGACGGCGAGCACCCGGTGCCCGTTGCGGCGCGCATCGGACAGCCGCTCCAGGACGAGCATGCCGGCGCCCTCGGCGAAACCGGTGCCGTCGGCCCCCTCGGCGAACGCCTTGCAGCGGCCGTCGGGCGCCAGTGCCTGCAGCTCGCTGAGCTCGAAGAAGTCGGGGGCGCACAGGACGGTGACGCCGCCGGCCAGGGCCAGGGTGCAGTCTCCCTGGCGCAGTGCCTGGCAGGCGAGGTGCAGCGTCACCAGCGACGACGAGCAGGCGGTGTCCACCGTCATCGCCGGGCCCTGCAGGCCGAGGGTGTAGGCGATCCGGCCGGACACCACGGCGCCGGTGTTGCCGGTGCCCACGAACGGGTCCGCGCCGGCGGGGATGTCGGTCCCCGCCGAGACGTAGTCCGAGCCGTTCATCATCCCGACGAACACCCCGGTCCTGGTGGCGCGCACGGACCGCGGGTCGATCCCGGCCCGTTCCAGTGCCTCCCAGGAGATCTCCAGGGCGATGCGGTGCTGCGGGTCCATCGCCACGGCCTCGCTCGGCACGATGCCGAAGAACGCCGGGTCGAACTCCGCGGCGTCGTGCAGGAATCCGCCGCTGCGGTAGGGCGCCGAGCCGTCCGCGCCGTCGAGGTCCCAGCCGCGGTCGGCCGGAAAGCCGGTGATGGCGTCCCGGCCCTGCTCGACGAGGTCCCACAGCTGGTCGGGGCTGTGCACACCGCCGGGGAGGCGGCAGGCCATCCCGACGATCGCGATGGGTTCCGCGGCGCGGGCCTCCTCCTGCCGCAGGCGCTGCCGGGTCTGGTGCAGTTCCGCCGTGGCCTGCTTGAGGAAGTGCCGGAGCTTGTCCTCGTTCGTCATCTCGTTCGCCGTCTCGTTCGTCATGCAGATCCTCCCCCTCCGTCGAAAACGTGCTGGATCACTCCGGGCCTCATGAGATGCCGAATTCCTTGCCGAGGAGGTCGAACATCGCCTCGTCGTCCGCGTCCACGATGGCGTCGGCGATCTCGTCGCCGGCGGCTGCCGTGTCCTGTCCGGTCCCGGTCAGCCCTGCGAGCATCGCCTCGAGCCGGGCGACCAGCCGGCCGCGCTCGCGGTCGTCCTCCGGGACGGCGGTGAGGCGCCCGGCGAGCCGGTCCAGCTCGGCGGCGAGGCCGGCCGAGCCCTCCCCCGCGGCGCCGTCCGCGTCGGACATCTCCGTGGCGAGGTGTTCGGCCAGGCCGGCCGGGCTCGGGTGGTCGAAGACCAGCGTGGCGGCGAGCCGCAGTCCGGTCGCCGTGTTGAGCCGGTTGCGCAGTTCCACCGCGCTCAGCGAGTCGAAGCCCAGCTCGCGGAAGGCCCTTCCGGGGTCGATCTCGGCCGTCGTCGCGAAGCCGAGCACCGCGGCGATCTCCGTACGGACCAGGTCGAGCAGCGCGGTCCCCCGCTGCGCGGTGTCCAGTCCCGCCAGGCGGGCCCGCAGATCACCGGCCTCCGCCGCCCCGGCGGCCGCCCGGCGGGGCCTGGCCGGAACCAGCGCGGACAGCAGCGGCGGCAGGGCGCCCGACCGGCGCAGGGCCGGCAGGTCCAGCCGGACCGGCACCAGCACGGCGCGGTCCGCGCCGAGCGCCGCGTCGAACAGCGCCAGCCCCTCCGCCTCGGACAGCGAGCCGACGCCGGACCGGGCGGCCCGCCGCGCCTCGTCCTCGCTCAGTGCGGCGGCCATGCCCACGGACCGCTCCCACATACCCCAGGCGACCGAGGTCGCCGGGAGCCCCGCCGCTCGCCGGTGCGCCGCCAGCGCATCGAGGTACGCATTGGCCGCCGCGTAGTTGCCCTGTCCCGCGGCGCCGAACACACCGGCGGCGGAGGAGAAGAGAACGAACGCCGACAGACGCACCCAGCGACTCCAACTCGGCCACCAGCGCGCCCGCTTCGGGCGCAGCCGCCCCACGACGGCTCAGCAACAGCAGCTCACGCACCCCGTGCTCGACCACCGCATGCCGCGCCACCAGCGCACCGAGCCCTCCGGTGCCGCCCGTGACGACCACCGTCCCGGTCCCCAGGCCGGCGGCGTCCGGCTCCGTACGGTGGCGGGCCAGCCGCGGTACGGACATCGCGTCGTCGCGGACGACGACCTCCGGCTGTGCCGAGCCGACGGCGGCGGCCAGGGTGGCCGGGCGTGTTGCGCCCGCCAGGTCGAGCAGCCCGAACCGGCCGGGGTTCTCCGACTCGGCGGACCGGACCAGGCCCCACACGGCCGCCTGCGCCAGATCCCGGACACCGTCCTCGGGGCCCGCCGCCACCGCCTGCCGGGTGACGAACACCAGGCGGGCATCGGCGAACCGCTCCTCGGCGAGCCAGTCCTGAACCAGGCCGAGGGCGCCGCGGGCCGCTTCCCGTACGTCGGCGAGCGGGTCCCGGGACGGTTCGCCGTCGAGCGGGACGAGCACCACGTCCGGTACGTCCGTGCCCTCCGCGGCAAAGTCGGAGAGCTTGGCGCCGGTGGTCACGATGCCGCCAACTGCCCTTGCCAGAACGGCCAGTTCATGGTTGCCATCGCCCAGTACCGCCCACCGTCCGGGCTGCCGGTTCTCCCCCTCTTCCGGCAGCGGAAGCCAGTCGAGACGGAACAGCGCATCGGCCGCCGCATCCGGCCGCCCGGCCCCGACCGGCCGCAGCGTCAGCGAGCCGATCGAGGCGACCGGGGCGCCCGTGGCATCGGCGACGTCCAGGCACACCGCGTCCGGTCCGGCGTCGGCGACCCGGACGCGCAGGGCGGTCGCGCCGGTGGCGTACAGACTCACCTGCGACCAGGAGAACGGCAGCCGCGCCTGGTCGTCCTCGAAGAAGCCGCCGAGTCCCACCGCGTGCAGCGCCGCGTCCAGCAACGCCGGGTGCAGCCCGAATCCGGCGACGTCGGTGCCGTCCGGCAGGGCGATCTCCGCGAACACCTCGGTGTCGCGCCGCCATGCCTGGTGCAGGCCCTGGAACATCGGCCCGTACCGCAGCCCGACCCGGTCGAGGTCGGCGTACAGATCCTCGGTGGCGATCCGCTCGGCGCCGGCCGGGGGCCACTGCCGCAGCTCCGTACCGGGGTCCGTGCCGGGGTCCGTGCCGTGCCCGAGCGTTCCCGTGGCGTGGCAGGTCCAGGGTTCGTCGGCGACCGCGTCCTCGGCACGGGAGTGAATGGTGACCTCGTGGCGCCCGCTGTCGTCCGGCTCGCCGACGACGACGCGCAGGGCGATACGGCCCGCGCCGGACAGGACGAGGGGGGCCGCGAGGGTCAGCTCCTCGAGCCGGTCGCAGCCGGTCTCGTCACCGGCGCGCAGCGCCAGCTCGACGAAGGCCGTCCCGGGCAGCAGGACGTCGTCCCGTACGGCGTGGCCGCCGAGCCACGGGTGCGCGGCGAGCGACAGGCGTCCGGTGAGCACCACTCCGCCGGAGTCCGGCAGGGACACCACCGCACCGACGAGCGGATGCCCGGCGGCGCTCTGGCCGGCCGCGGCCACGTCCCCGGCGCCCGGGGCGTCGGAGAGCCAGAAGTGCCGGTGCTGGAAGGCGTACGTCGGCAGGTCCACGGTGGCCGCCCCGGCGGGCAGCACCCGCGTCCAGTCCAGCTCGGCACCGTGGGCATGGGCCTGGGCCAGTGCGCCGGTGAAGGTCAGCACCTCGTCGCGGTCGGCCCGGAGGGTGGGCAGGAAGACGCCCGCCACGCAGTCCTGGCCCATGCCGGACAGGACACCGTCCGGCCCGATCTCCAGGAACGTGGAAGCACCCTGCTCGGCGAGATACGCCATACCGTCGGCGAAGCGCACCGCCGACCGGACATGCTCCACCCAG
>NZ_LGKG01000182.1 GCF_001294335.1 Streptomyces chattanoogensis | reverse complement strand
GGGTGGGGGCGGGGGAGGGTGTGTGGGTGGGGTGGGGGAGGAGCAAAGCGGCCGAATTCGGGCAGAAATCGCCCCTCCCCTCCACTCACCCCCTCAATGCGTAGCCCCCTCCGCCACGCGGATGTCCGTACGGACCCGGGCGGCCGTCGTCGCGATCTCCCGCAGCGCCTGCGCCACCGATGCGACGGACAGGGACGGCAGACCCCGGTCGGCCACCTGCTCCGGCGCGTACGGGACATGCACGAAACCGCCCCGCACGCCGGGCAGTTCGGTGGCGAGGAGATGCGCGAGCCCGTAGAAGACGTGGTTGCAGACGAAGGTGCCCGCGGTGTTGGAGACCGAGGCGGGCACCCCCGCGGCGCGGACCGCCGCCACACACGCCTTGACCGGCAGGGTGGAGAAGTACGCGGCCGGTCCGCCGGGCACAACCGGTTCGTCTACCGGTTCGGCGCCCGTGGCATCAGGCATCCGGGCGTCGTCGACGTTGATGGCGACGCGTTCGACGGTGATGTCGGGGCGGCCGCCCGCCTGGCCGACGCACACCACGACCCCGGGACGGGCGTCCGCGATCGCGGCGCGCAGGACGGCGAGCGAGGCCCCGTAGACACAGGGCAGTTCGACGGCGCTCACCTCCAGGCCGGCGGGCGGTACGGCCGCGACGGCCTGCACCGCCTGCCAGGAGGGGTTGACCGATTCACCGTCGAAGGGTGCAAATCCGGTCAGCAGTACCCGGGTCATCCAGCTGTCCTCAAGAGCGCAGGGAATATCGAAAGAGCGGGGCATAGCGACAGGGTCAGGCGATAGCGACTGTGTCGGGGGATTCGCCTACAAAGCGGGCGGAACCGTCGGGCCGTCAGAAGGCGAACAGGGCCATGAACACCACATTGCAGCCGAGCAGCACACCCGCGGTGGGCAGCTGGGCCTTGATGGGCCCGTACTGGTCCTTCAGCTCCAGCAGGGCCGCCGGAACGATGTTGAAGTTGGCCGCCATGGGGGTGACGAGGGTGCCGCAGAATCCGGCCAGCATGCCGATGGCCAGGACGGCGGCGGGATTGCCGTCGAAGTGGCCGACCAGGACCGGCCAGCCGACGGCGGCGGTCATCACCGGGAAGGCGGCGAAGGCGTTGCCCATGATGATCGTGAACAGGAACATGCCCACGCAGTAGACGACGATCGCGACGTAGAGCGAGTCCTCGGGCAGGACGGCGGTGGCGAGCTTGCCCACCTGGGTTCCGACGCCGGACACCTGGAAGATGGCGCCCAGTGTGGCCAGCATCTGCGGCAGCAGCATCGCCCAGCCCATCGCCTCCAGCATGGAGCGGCCGGCCTGCACGGGCACCGACGGCCGCTTCTCGCGCAGCATGATCATGCCGATGACCAGGGCCACGACCGCTCCGAGCCCCAGGCCCAGGATCGTCTCGCTGCCTTCCTGGAGCAGGGGTTCGCCCCCGAAGGAGACGTGCTTGAGGCCGACGGCGCAGACCATCGCGACGGCGGGGATGGTGAGCGCGGGGACGAACAGCTTGCTGCCGAGCCGGGCGGCGCCGGCGGCGCGCTCCTCGGGGGTGGTGGTGCGCGGGGTGCCGCGGCCCGTACAGCCGAAGCCCGCCAGAACGGCCATGACCAGCACCGCGCCACCCAGCGGCGCGGCCGGGGCCTGCTTGGTCACCACCCAGCTGCTGTAGATGAATCCGGCGCCGATCAGGCCCCAGAAGGCGCCGGTGCCGAAACGCCTGGGGTTGCTGCGGTCGGTGAACATCTGGGCGGCCATCACCAGGAAGCTGAGGCCGACGAGCCAGTAGAACCATTCCGCCTTGATCACTGGGTGGCCTCCACTACGGGGGTTCCGGCATGGGCGGTCAGCAGGTCGCGCTCCAACTGGCGGTCCAGGCGCAGGAGTCGCCACCCGTGGACGACGAAGGCGCACACCGCGGTCGGGATCGCCCACAGCGCGAGGTGCAGCGGCTCGAGGTGGGTGCCGTAGGAGGTGTTGACGAAACCGGTGATCAGCAGGATCGAGCCGACGGCCAGGAAGACGTCCTCGCCGAAGAACAGGCCGACGTTGTCCGCGCTGGCGGCGAACGAGCGGAGCTTCTCCCGCGTCCGTTCCGGCAGGGGCCCGTGTTTCCGCTCGGCCGCTCCCTCGGCCATCGGTACGGCGAGCGGGCGGACCGTCTGCGCGGGGCCGAAGACGTTGTTCAGGCCGACCGCCGCGCCGAGCTGCCGCAGACCCAGATAGAGCGTGAGGAACCGTCCGGTGGTGAGCCCGGCGAACCGGGCGATGAGGTTACGGGCCTGCTCCTGGAGGCCGTAGCGCTCCAGGAGGCCGATGACCGGGAGGGTGATGGCGAAGATGGTCACCGCCCGGCTGTTCGCGAAGCCCTCGCCGAAGGCGGCCAGTATCTTGCCGGGCGACAGCCCGCCGAGGAAGCCGGTGACGATACCGGCCACCCCGACGACCAGGAGGGGGTTGCGTTTCGTGGCGAAGCCGATCACGACCACGAGCACGCCGAGGAGCACAATCATGGGCCCGCCTTCCCGCGTACCAGGACCCCACGGACGGTGAGGAGAATGCCGAGGAGGCTAGGGGATTGTTCAACGATCCGACAAGGGGTTGGCAGGGACGGACTCCGGGCGCGCCTCGGCCTTCCTTCGCGCCTCAGCCTTCCTTGATGCGCTGGGCGTACGCCCCCGACAACTGGCCGCGCGAGTCCTCCAGGTAGGCCAGCAGCAGCCGTTCGGCCCCGGCGGCGTCGCCCGCCAGCAGTGCGTCCGCGATCTGCCGGTTGCGGACCAGATACGGCGCGTAGAAGCGCCGCGGATCGTCCATGACATGGAAGACCAGCCGGAGTTCGGCCAGCACACCGCGCATCAGCTCGTCCGTCCGGGGGCTGCCCGCCAGGGCGACGATGGCCTGGTGGAAGCGGAGGTTGGCGGTCGAGAGATCCGCCCAGGCGCGGTTCGCGGCGGCCTCCTCGCCGGCCCGCACCGCCGCGTCGATGGCCTCGACGGCCTCGGCCGCCCCGGTGTCGTACGGGCCCTGCCCCAGCCCCCGCACGGCCGCGCACTCCACGATCATGCGCACCCGGAAGATGTCGTCCAGGTCCTCGACCGTCACGACCCGTACGAACACCCCGCGGTTGAGCCGGTGCTCCAGCAGCCGCTCGTGCGTGAGCAGCCGGAACGCCTCCCGCAGCGTGTTGCGCGAGACGCCCAGCGCGCCGCCGATGCTCTCCTCCGACAGCCGGGTGCCGGGCGGGAACCAGCCCTCGGTGATCCGGCCGCGCAGGATGTCGGCGACCCGCTCGGCGGTACTGGCCCGCCCGAGCAGGGCACGGTCCGACTCCAGGCCCTGGGCCTCGGCCGCCCGCCGCCGGTCGTTCCTCGTCACTCCGCCGGCCATTGCGCTCCCGTCGTCCGTCAGCTGTCGTATCGGCGGCAGTCAAACCCAGATGGAAGAGCCTGACAACACACCTCTTGTCGGATCGTTCAACAATCCAGTACGTTGGCGCCCTCGATAGCGCCCGTAAACGATCCCGCCCCGAATGCGCACCCCGGAACGGACAGACATGAGTGACCCGGCGGCTCCTCCCGTCATCGACCTCAACGCCGACCTCGGGGAAGGCTTCGGCCGCTGGCAGCTGACCGACGACGGCGCCCTGCTGTCCGTCGTCACCAGCGCCAACGTCGCCTGCGGCTTCCACGCCGGCGACCCGTCCACCATGCGCCGGGTGTGCGAGCTGGCCGCCGAGCGCGGTGTGGTCATCGGCGCCCAGGTCTCCTACCGCGATCTGGCCGGTTTCGGCCGCCGCGCGATGGACGTCCCGGCGGACGAGCTGGCCGATGAGATCACGTACCAGATCGGCGCGTTGGAGGTCTTCGCGCGCGCCGCCGGTGCCCGCGTCGGCTACGTCAAACCGCATGGCGCGCTCTACAACCGCTGTGTGCACGACGAGGAACAGGCCGCCGCGGTGGTGGCGGGAATCCGCGCCGCGGGTGGCGCCCTGCCGGTGCTCGGACTCCCCGGCTCCCGCCTCCACCGGGCCGCCGAGGGGGCCGGGCTCCCGGTCATCGGGGAGGCGTTCGCCGACCGCGCCTACACCGCCGAGGGCACCCTCGTCCCGCGGCGCGAGCCGGGCGCCGTGGTCCACGATCCCGACGAGGTCGTCAAGCGCGCCCTCGGCATGGCCCGCGACCGCACCGTCACCGCGATCGACGGACGGGGGATCGCGATCACCGCCCGCTCGCTGTGTCTGCACGGGGACACGCCCGGCGCCGCCGGCCTGGCCCGGCGCGTACGGTCGGAGCTCACCGCGGCCGGGGTACACATCCGCAGCTTCGTCCGGGCCGCCGGAAGCGCCGCATGAGGCCGCTGCCCGTCGGCGAGCACGGGCTGCTCATCGAGCTGGACAGCGCCGAGGAGGTCGCTGCGCTGCACGCCGAGCTGCTGCGCCGCGCGGCCGACGGCCGGCTGCCTCCGGTGCGCGAGATCGTGCCGGCGGCCCGTACGGTCTTCCTCGACGGGCTCGCCGACCCTCGCGGGCTCTGCGCCGAACTTGCGACGTGGGACGTCCCACCTCCCACCACCGCCGACCGCCCCACCGTCACCATCCCCGTCCGCTACGACGGCCCCGACCTCGCCGAGGTGGCCGCCCTCTGGGACGTCACCCCGGACGACGTCGTCCGCCTGCACTCCGGCACGGTCTTCCACGTCGCGTTCTGCGGCTTCGCCCCCGGCTTCGGTTATCTGACCGGCCTGCCCCCGAGGCTGGACGTCCCACGTCGGACGACCCCCCGCACCAAGGTCCCGGCCGGTTCGGTCGCGCTCGCGGGCCCGTACACCGGCGTCTACCCGCGCTCCTCCCCCGGTGGCTGGCAGCTCATCGGCACCACCGACACCGTCCTGTGGGACCCCGCCCGCGAACCGGCGGCGCTGCTCGCCCCGGGCACCAGCGTCCGCTTCGTCCCTGTGGACCACCCCCGCATCCCCCCGCAGGCCCCCACCGGCGCCCCCGCCGGCCCGCACAGCCCGTACGCCCAGGAGAGCGCCCGATGACCGACCGCGCCCTTTCGGTCGTCCGGGCGGGAGCGCTCACCACCGTCCAGGACCTCGGCCGCCCCGGCCATGCCCACCTCGGCGTGCCCCGGGCCGGCGCGCTGGACGCGCCCGCGCACCGCCTCGCCAACCGCCTGGTGGGCAACCCCGAAACGGCCGCCACCCTGGAGACGACGCTGACGGGCTGCGCCGTACGGGTCCGCACGGCCACCACCGTCGCAGTCACCGGCGCCCCCTGCCCGGTAACGGTCGACGGCCGCCCCGCCCCCTGGGGCGCCCCGGTACACGTCCCGGCGGGCGCCGTCCTGAATGCCGGGCCCGCCACCCACGGCCTGCGCTCGTACCTCGCCTTCGCCGGCGGCATCGACGCCGAACCGGTCCTCGGCAGCCGCGCCGCGGACCTCCTCTCGGGGCTGGGACCCGCCCCGCTCGGCGACGGTACGGTCCTCCCCCTGGGCCGCCGGTACGCACCGCCCGCCACCGCAGATGCCGTCCCCCACCCCGGCCCGGTGACGGAACTCGTCCTCCCTTTCCGCCCCGGCCCGCGCGACACCTGGTTCACCGGCGCCGGCCTGCGCACCCTCACCACCGGCCGCTTCCGGGTCTCCCCCGCCGGCAACCGCATCGGCCTGCACACCGAGGGCCCGCCCCTGGAACGCGCCCGCTCCGGCGAACTCCCCAGCGAGGGCATGCCGTTGGGCGCCCTCCAGGTACCGCCCAGCGGCCTGCCGGTGCTGTTCCTGAACGACCATCCGACGACCGGCGGCTATCCGGTCATCGGCGTCGTCCCCGAACGCCATCTGGCACCCGCCGCCCAGGCGGTACCGGGAACGCCGGTACGGTTCGTCCGGATCGCCTAGCCGAACGGGCCCGCTTCCGCAGTCCGGTCGCGCCGGGCGGCAGCCGGCGTGCCGGAGCCGCTCAGGGGTCTTGCGGCAGGCGGCTGGAGGGCCGGATCCGCTCGTACACCGTGACCCTTCGGCCGCGGACCTGTTCGTCCGCCACCGCCGTGAAGTACTTCTTCAGAACGGACAGCTTCATGATGTCCCGTTGTGCCGACACCGGTGTCGCCACCTCAGGAGCGTCCGTGACCAGCAGAATCCGCCGCTGGGACAGCATCGCCGCCCGTATTCGGGCCGGGTCGGCCTCCTCGCCCTTCAGCGTTCCGGACTTCTGCGGGCTGGTCGCCAGAGCGATGTCACGCAGTCCGGTGAAGGCGCCCGGGGAGACCAGCTTGGTGTCGCGCCGCGCCGCCGGCACAAAAAGCACCGATCCCCCGGTCCGCTTCAGCCGCTGCACGTCCTCCGCTATCGCCAGGACGTCGTCCACGCGGCTCGCCGGGGAGCGCTTGGCCAGTGACTGCGGCAGCAGCGCTGCCACCGCGACAGCGACCAGTACGGGAACAAGCCACGCCGATGCTCGCGGATATCGCGGCGTGGCAGCCTGCACGGCGGCACCCAGCCCGGCTCCTATCAGCAGTGCCAGCCCCACCATGCTGAACAGGATGTACCGGTCCAGGAACAGCGGTTGCACCAGGGAAATACCGATGAGGCCGATCTGGGGCACCGCCAGCAGTGGCAGTCCGACGGCTGCTGCTGACAGGCGGCCCGCCCGCGGCCGGTCCGCCACCGCTCCCAACCCGCCGATCGCCAGCAGGACCGCTGGGCCGATCATCATGTGCCAGGTCAGCGGGGGTATCCAGGACACCTGGTCGGACTGGCCGCGGCTGAACACCATCAACGGCAGTACGCCCGCCAGAGCCGCCGACGAGGTCACCACCCAGCGGATGCACAGCCTGCGCGGGGTGCGCGACCAGATCAGGGTCGCCGCGTGCGCGGGCAGAATCAGCAGCGACAGCCAGTTCAGCAGCCCGCACACCAGAACCGTGGCGCCGTACACCGCCCATCGCCTCGCCCGGTCATGCCCCTTGAGCATGGTCACCAGCAGCAGCGTCGAAATCCCGGCCCCTGCCGCGACCAGCGCATACGAACGGCCCTCTTGGAGATAGAACTGCACGGCCGGAAGCAGGCCGAACGCCAGCCCCGCTCCCAGGCCCGCCCAGAACCCGGCCAGCCGGTGGCCGAGGACCGCCACACAGGCCGCCGCCACCGCCGTGGCAAGAACGGAGGGCAGCCGCAGAACCGTGGTGCCGGCGCCGAAACATGCGAAGAACCCGTGCATCAGAAAGTAGTAGAGCCCGTGCACGACATCGACGTTTCCCAGCATGTGCCAGATGTCGGCGGTGGACCGCTGGGCGACCTGCCACGTGGCGGCCTCGTCCCGCCACACGCTGTGCTGTCGGGACAGCCCCCACAGACCGAGGGCCAGGGTCCACAGCACGGCGATGGGCCAGATGGGCAGGCGGCGCCGCGGGATGGTCAAGGGGGCAGTCATGGTGGGGTTCAGGGCCTCGGAAGAGCAGCGCGGACCGAAGTCCGCCGTCAATGGACAGGAAGGGGCTTCCAGGCCTGCTGCTGCGTAGGCGGAATGCCGGAAAGGTTCCGTTCCGCACCGACCGGGGAGCAAGATCCCTATTCTGCGCTGCCTTTCACGAAGTAGCGGACACCAGCGGGAAGTTGAGATCAACACCACATTCGAGGCGGCGTCAGTGACGTCGCCGGTGACAGCGACAGCGACGATCGCCTCCGGCCGCGCCCAACTGTCGGGCGCCGCCCGCGAAGAGCTGCGCCTGGCCGAGATCGACCTCATGCACCACCGCGAAAAGGTCGCGGCCCAAAGACGGGCCCTCCCGCAGGGGCCGCCCGTCGACGACTACGTCTTCCTCGAGGGCCCCGCCGACCTCGACACCGGCGACACACCGGTCCGCAGGACTCCACCTCTCCGTCTTCACCCGCGACGGCGAGGGCACGGTCCGCCATTTCCACTCCGCCCACCCCCGTATGACCCGGCAACACGCAGTCACACACGGTCACCGGCCGGTAAACTGCCAAGTTCCCGGCCGGCCTTGCCCCTAGCCCCCAGCCGCCCCGTACCCGCCCCCGCCCGGCGTGCGGATCACCAGCACATCGTCCACGCCGACCTCGGCCGCATCGCACCCCCCGAGCACCTCGCGCGAACCGTCCGCCCGTTCAATGGAGTTGACGCCCAGCGATCCCGGGGCACCGCCCGCCATCCCGTACGGGGGGACCCTGCGGTGATTGCTCAGCAGGGCCACCGTCATCGGTTCCAGGAAGCGCAGCCGGCGTTCCACGCCGCAGCCGCCGTGCCATCGTCCCTTCCCGCCGCTGCCCTTCCGGACGGCGAAGCTGTCGACGCGGACGGGGTAGCGCCACTCCAGGACCTCGGGGTCGGTCAGCCGGGAGTTGGTCATATGGGTCTGTACGGCGTCGGCGCCGTGGAAGCCGTCGCCCGCGCCGGATCCGCTGGCGACGGTCTCGTAGTACTGCACCCGGTCGTTGCCGAAGGTGAGGTTGTTCATGGTGCCCGAGCCCTCGGCCTGGATGCCCAGCGCGGCGTAGAGGGCGCCGGTGACCGCCTGGGAGGTCTCCACATTGCCCGCCACGGTGGCCGCCGGGAAGACGGGGGCGAGCATCGAGCCCGGCGGGATGCGGACCTCGACGGGTTTGAGGCAGCCGCTGTTGAGGGGGATGTCCTCGGCGACGAGGGTGCGGAAGACGTACAGCACGGCGGCCATCACCACGGAGGTGGGTGCGTTGGCGTTGCCGGGCTGCTGGGGCGAGGTCCCGGTGAAGTCCAGTACGGCGCTGCGGGCGGCGCGGTCGACGGTGAGGGACACCTGGATCTCTGCCCCGCCGTCGGTCTCGTAGCGGCAGGAGCCGTCCGAGAGCTGCGCGATGATCCGCCGCACCGATTCCTCGGCGTTGTCCTGGACGTGCCCCATATAGGCCCGTACGACATCCAGACCGAACTGGTCGGTCATCCGGCGCAGTTCCTCGATGCCCTTCTCGTTGGCGGCGATCTGGGCGCGCAGATCGGCGATGTTGGCGTCCGGGGCGCGGGAGGGGTACGGGCCGGCGGCGAGCAGGTCGCGGGTCTCGCGTTCGCGCAGCCTGCCGTCGCGCACCAGCAGCCAGTTGTCGAAGAGGACGCCCTCTTCCTGGATGGTGCTGCTGAAGGCGGGCATCGAGCCCGGGGTGATGCCGCCGATCTCGGCGTGGTGGCCGCGGGAGGCGACGAGGAACAAAAGCTCGTCACCGTGCGTTACCGAGTCGGACGTCGTGGAAACCGGAGCCGTGGCGAAGACGGGGGTGACGACCGTGACGTCGGGGAGGTGGGTGCCGCCGTGGTAGGGGTCGTTGACGGCGTAGACGTCGCCGGGCCGCATGTCGTCGCCGCGCCGTCGCAGCACTTCCTTGATGGACTCCCCCATCGAGCCCAGATGGACGGGAATGTGCGGGGCGTTGGCGATCAGGTTGCCGTCGGCGTCGAAGAGGGCGCAGGAGAAGTCGAGGCGCTCCTTGATGTTGACGGAGTGTGCGGTGTTCTCCAGGCGGACGCCCATCTGCTCGGCGATGGCCATGAAGAGGCTGTTGAAGACCTCGAGCATCACGGGGTCGGCCCCGGTGCCCACGGCGGCGCGGCCGGCGCGCTCCCGTACGCGGGTCAGCCGGAGGTGGCCGCGTTCCCCCATGGCCGCCTGCCACTCGGGGTCGAGGACCGTGGTGGCGTCCTCCTCGGCGATGACCGCCGGGCCGGCGAGGGTGTCGCCGGGGCGCAGGTCGGTGCGCCGGTAGAGCCGGGTGTCCTGCCAGCGCCCGCCCGCGTACATCCGGACGGTTGCGGCGGGTGTCAGCTCTCCCTCCCTGCTTCCGGGCCGGACTTCGTGGCCGCGTGCGCCCCCGGCCTCCCCCAGCGCCTCGACCGACACCGCCTCGGCCACCAGCGGTTTGTCCATGGTGAAGGCATAGCGCGTCCGGTGGGCGCGGACGAAGTCGTCGGCCATGGTGTCGGCATCGGCCAGCGGGACGCCGATGGTGGAGTCGGTCCCGGCGTAGCGGATCAGCACCTTGGCGCGCGTGGTGATGGAGGCGTCGGGCACGCCGTCGTCGAGGAGTTCGCGGCGCGTCTGCCGGGCGAGGGTGTCGCACACCTCGTGTACGTGGTCGATGGCCCCGGCCTGCCCGAATTCCGCCTCGACGGCCTGTTCGCGCATGGCGGTGGCGTCGGCGACCCCGATGCCGTACGCGGAGAGGACACCGGCCAGCGGCGGTACGAGCACGGTGTCGATGCCCAGCGCGTCGGCGACCGCGCAGGCGTGCTGGCCGCCCGCGCCGCCGAAGCAGGTGAGGGTGTAGCGGGTGATGTCATGGCCGCGCTGGACGGAGATCTTCTTGACCGCGTTGGCCATGTTGAGCACGGCGATGTCCAGGAATCCGGCGGCGACGTCCTCGGGGCCGCGGTCGTCCCCGGTGTCGGCGGCGATCCGCGCGGCCAGCTCGGCGAACCGGGTGCGTACGGTCCCGGCGTCCAGCGGCTGGTCGCCGTCCGGTCCGAAGACGGCCGGGAAGTGGTCCGGCTGGATGCGGCCGAGCATCACATTGGCGTCGGTGACGGTCAGCGGGCCGCCGCGCCGGTAGCAGGCGGGTCCCGGGACGGCGCCGGCCGAGTCGGGGCCGACGCGGTAGCGGCGCCCGTCGAAGTGCAGAACGGAGCCGCCGCCGGCCGCGACGGTGTGGATGTTCATCATCGGGGAGCGCATCCGCACGCCCGCGACCTCGCTGCCGAAGACCCGCTCGAACTCCCCGGCGTAGTGCGACACATCGGTGGAGGTGCCGCCCATGTCGAAGCCGATGACCCGGTCGTGGCCGGGCCCCGCCTCGGCGGCGGCGCGCGCCATCCCGACGACGCCGCCCGCGGGCCCGGACAGCACCGCGTCCTTGCCCCGGAAGTGCTCGGCCTCCCGCAGCCCGCCGTTGGACTGCATGAACATCAGCCGGATGCCCGGGAGCTGGGCCGCGATGCCGTCCACGTAGCGGCCCAGGATCGGCGAGAGATACGCGTCGACGACCGTGGTGTCCCCGCGCGGCACCAGCTTCATCAGGGGGCTGACCTCGTGCGAACAGCTCACCTGCGCAAACCCCGCCCGCCGGGCGAGTTCGGCGACGGCCTTCTCGTGCGCGGCGTGCCGGTAGCCGTGCAGCAGGACGACGGCCGCGCTGCGCAGTCCGTCCGCGCGGGCCCGGATCAGCGCCTCGCGGACCCCGTCGGCCTCCAGCGGCCGTACGGTCTCCCCGTGCGCGCCGATCCGCTCCGGCACCTCGATCACCCGCTCGTAGAGCGCCTCGGGCAGCACGATCCGCCGGTCGAAGATCCGCGGCCGGTTCTGATAGGCGATCCGCAGCGCGTCCCGGAACCCTTCGGTGGTGAGCAGTACCGTCGGCTCGCCGGTGCGCTCCAGCAGTGCGTTGGTGGCCACGGTGGTCCCCATCTTGACGACGGACACCCGCTCGGCGGGCACCGGTTCGTCCGGGCTCAGGCCCAGCATCATCCGGATCCCGGCCACCGCGGCGTCCCGGTAGCGCTCGGGGTGGTGGGAGAGCAGTTTGGCGGTGACGAGGCGGCCGTCCGGCCGTCTGCCGATGACATCGGTGAAGGTGCCGCCGCGGTCGATCCAGAACTCCCAGCGTCCGGTCATCCGGCCATTGTCGCAGCGCCTTTCGGATCCGGAAGGGCGGCGAGCGCCGCGCGCGTGGCGCGTTCGGCGGCGGCGTCCAGCAGCCGCCCGGAACCGGCCAGGCCGTGCCGGCATTCCTGGACGGCGAGCGCCAGCAGGCCGGGCAGCAGATCCGTGCACCGGTCGGCGACCCAGCGGGTGCCGCGGGTGGCCATCCACCAGGCGGATCCGGCGCGGGTCGGCGGCGGCCCGTCGAGGGTGAGCGCGGGCGGCGGTCCCACGGGGTGGCCGGCGGCGGCCAGCGCCGTGTGGAAGCCGCGGGCCAGCAGCCGGTGGCCGCGTTCGCTGGGGTGCAGCCGGTCCACGCTCCAGCTGGCGCGGTCGGCGACCCAGGCGTGGCCGGCGAGATGGAGGTGGATGCCGCCGTAGCGGTGGGAGACGGCGTGGACGACGGTGTTGACCGCACGCATCCGCCGGGCCAGCGGGCGGGCCAGCGGCGCGGGCAGCCCCAGCATCCGCCCCGGGTCGGGCAGACACGCCGTCAGGACCACGGTCCCGTCGGCGCTGAGTGTGCGGTGGGTCAGATCGAGTGCGGCGGCGATCCGCTCTATGGCGAAGGCGGCCCGCAGGGTGTCGTTGGCCCCGATCACCACGGAGGCGTAGCGGGGCGCGAGCCTGCGCGCCCCGGGCAGCTGCCGCTCGGCGACATCGGCCGCCAGCGCCCCGCTGCATGCCAGATTCACCAGCGGTACGCTCGCCGGCCGCTCCCCCGCCGCCTCGGCGGGCACTGCCTCGGCGGGCACTGCCTCGGCGGGCACTGCCTCGGTGCGCAGCGCTTCGGCGAGGAGCACCGCCCACCCGCGCCAGCCCCCGCCGGGTACGGGGTCCCCCAGCCCCTCGGTGAGCGAATCGCCGAGCGCGACGAAGCCGGACCGGGTCATGGTCACCACCCGCCCCGAGGGGGCACGGGTGACGTGGGCGCGGCGACCGCCCGGCTGCGCGGGGCGGGCGCGTCGTGCGCGGCGAGGAAGGCCTCGACGGCGGGCTGCCAGCCGTACCCCTCGGCGCGCTGCCGGGCCGCGGTACGGCGAGCGGGTTCCGGGCGGGCCAGCACCCGCTGGACGGCGTCGGCGAAGGATGCGCCGTCGTCCAGGGCGGTATCGCCGCCGCGGCCGACCAGTCCGGCGAGCGCGGAGGCGGCGCTGGCGACGACGGGTGTGCCGCAGGCGAGCGCCTCGAGGGCGGCGAGGCCGAAGGTCTCGGCGGGGCCCGGTGCCAGGGCGAGGTCGGCGCTCGCCTGGAGGGCGGCGAGGTGGGCGTGGTCGGCGATATGCCCGAGGAACGCCGCGGGCAGCCGCTCCGCCCGTACCCGGGCCTCCAGCCGCGCCCGCAGCGGCCCGTCGCCGGCGACCACCAGGGCCGCGTCGACGCCTCGCCGGCGCAGCTCCGCCAGCGCGTCCAGCGCCCGCCCCGGCCGTTTCTCCGGCGACAGCCGGGAGCACATCAGCATCAGGACGGCGGCCCGGCCCGCGCAGCGCCGCCGGAGTTCCGCGCTCCGGCAGTCCGGGTGCCGGGCGGCGAGATCGACGCCGAGCGGCGCCCGCACCACATTGCGCGCCCCGACCCGGGTGAACTCCGCCGCCGCCCATTCGGTGGTGCACACGATGCGGCTGTAGGCGTGCGCCGTACGGGAGTTGAGCCGGTCGGCGGCCGCGCGGGCCAGCGGATGCGGCACGCCCCAGGTCCGCAGCACCCCGTCGACGCTCTCGTGCGACACCATCACCGCGGGGACCCGGGCCCGCCGCGCCCACTCCCCCGTCCAGCGCAGCGTCGTCCGGTCGGAGACCTCCAGCCGGTCCGGGTCCAGCGCCCGCAGCACCTGGTCCAGCCGGCGCCGGTCGGCCAGGACGCGATAGCCCCCGGTTCCGGGCACCGCGGGCCCGGGGAGCGTGATCACCCGCCCCTGTCCGGTGAGCTCGTCGGACGTCCCACGTCCCACGCCCGGCACTATCAGCACCGGCTCGTGCCCCGCGGCGGTATAGCCCGCGCCGAGCTCCCGCAACGCGGTACGCAGACCGCCGGACGCCGGGGTGACGAAATTGGCGATCCGGACGATCCGCAGCCCCCGTCCGCTGTCCCGTCCCCTCTCCCGTCCCCGCTCCGCGCCGCTCTCCGGTCCGCTCTCCCCGCCGCGCTTCCCGCGCGTCCTCATGCCGCCACCGCCGTCCGGCCGGCGAGCACGTCCTCGTAATGGCCGAGGAGCTGATCTCCCACCGCCTCCCAGGTCCGGTCCTCGACCGCCGCGCGGGCCGCCGCGCCGTACCGCACCCGCAGTTCGGCGCTGCGCCCGAGCAGCCGCACCGCGTCCCGCACCGCCCCGCCGTCGCCCGGCGTCACCAGCAGCCCGGTACGCCCGTGGTCCACCAGGTCGAGCGGCCCGCCCGCGCGCGGCGCGACCACGGGCACCCCGGAGGCCATCGCCTCCTGCACGGTCTGGCAGAAGGTTTCGTACGGTCCGGTGTGTACGAAGAGGTCCAGCGAGGCGTAGAGCCGGGCGAGCTCATCGCCGGTGCGGCGGCCCAGGAAGCGCACCTCGGGAAGGGCGGCGCGCAGCCCGGCGGCGCTGGGACCGTCGCCGATGACGACGGTGCGTACGCCGGGCAGCCGGGAGGTCTCGGCCAGCAGCCGGACGTCCTTCTCCGGGGCCAGCCGCCCCACGTACCCCACCAGCAGTTCCCGCCCCGCGGCCAGCGAGCTGCGCAGCACCGCGTCGCGCCGCCCGGGGTGGAAGCGCGCGGCGTCGACCCCGCGGGGCCACAGATGGACCCGCGGCACGCCGTGTTCGGTCAGATCCAGCAGCGCCGCGCTGGAGGGCGCCAGGGTCCGGTCGGCGGCCGCGTGCACCGCCCGGATCCGGCGCCAGGCCGTGGCCCCGCCGCCGCCCAGATAGGTACGGGCGTAGCGGCCCAGGTCGGTCTGGTAGACGGCGATCGCGGGCACCCCCCGCCGGGCCGCGGCGGCCATCCCCCGGGCGCCCAGGACGAAGGGGCTGGCGAGGTGCACCACGTCCGGCCGGTGCGCGGCGAGCGCGGCGGACAGTCTTCGCCCCGGCAGGGCGATCCGGACCTGCGGATAGCCGGGCAGCGGCACGGAAGGCACCCGGACGACCGGGCAGGGGCTCTCGACGGTCGCACCCGCCGGCTCGTAGCCGCCGAGCGGCGCGACGACCAGCGGATCATGGCCGCGCCGGACGAGGTGCCGGGCGGTCTCCAGGGCACAGTGCGCGACGCCGTTGACATCGGGCGGGAAGGATTCGGTGACGATGACAACACGCATACGCATGTTGTCGGCGCGCCGTGCGTGGACCGGGCCAAGGGGATCTTTCCAGCCGGGGAACGTCCCATGAGCGTTCCGCTGCGCGCCCCGTCACCGGGCGGCCCGCCCGGCCGGGAAACAGCCCGGAACGCACCGCAGCCCACAACGGCTCCCGCCCGGCCCGCCACGCCACGGGGTCTATATGCCGGTGACTTCCGGCCCGAACCGGCTCCGCACCGCCGTCTGGACCTCGTCCTCCTCCGCCGGATCGGCGGCGAGGCGGCGCAGCTGCTCGACGACCCGGTCGTCGCCGGTGGCGGCATGCCGGGCGGCGAGTTCGCGGGTGGTCTCCTCGCAGTCCCACAGGCACTCGACGGCGAAGCCGGCCGCGAAGCCGGGGTCGGTGGCGGCGAGGGCGCCTGCCGCCCGGCCGCGGAGGTGGGACGAGGAGGTCTCGCGATAGATATGGCGCAGCACGGGGGCGGCGCAGCCGACGCCGAGGCGGCCGACACCGTCGACCAGCTCCCACAGGCCGGCCGCGTCCGGGCCTTCCTCCCGTACGGTGCGGCGCAGCGCGGCCAGCACGAGATCGGCGTCGCGCCGGCCGCCGCGGCGGGCGAGCATCGCGGCGGCGGAGGCGCCGAGCCGGTCCGTGCGCGGGGCCCACACGCGGGCCCGCTCGACGGCGGCGACGCTGCGCATCCGCTCGAAGGCGGCGACCGCGGCCGAGACCAGCGGCTCGGAGGAGAGGGGGCAGGCGACCGCGTCCTCGATCAGGTCGAGGACGTCCGGATCGCCGCGTTCGGCGAGGTGGTGCAGTGTCGCGGCGCGTGCGGCGTCCGGGCCGGTGCGCGCGGCGCGCAGCAGCTCGGGGTGGTCCTCGGGACCGGCGACGGCGCCCAGGCAGCGGGCGGCGGCGAGGTGCCGGTGCTCCTCGGGCTCCAGGTCCAGGCCCTGCTGGGCCCACTTCAGGACCTCGGCAACGCTCCAGCCGGGACGCGGTCCGCGCGGCCGCAGCTGCCGCTGCCAGCGGTCGAAGGAGCCCTGTTCCCCGGCGGCGGCCAGGCGGGCGCCGTAGCGGGGATCCTCGGCCCACAGCCGCCAGGGCCGGGGCTCGAAGGCATCGCGGACGGCGGCGGCCAGCTCGGCCTCGCCCTCCTGCGTCTCGGGGAAGCGGGCGAGCACGGCGGGGGCCAGGGTCATCAGCCCGGCGTCGTCGTCACGCAGCGCGAGCTCGTCGAGGGCCCAGCGCCAGTTGCTGCCGGCCGCGGCGTAGCTGCGCAGGAGCAGGCGGGCGGCGTCCCGGCCGTAGGCGGCGAGGTGGCCGAGCACGGCGAGGGCGAGGCCGGTGCGCTCCTCGCCGGTGTCGACGAGGTCGTCGGGGTGGAAGAGGTGCCGTTCGATCTCTTCGAGTCCGCCGTCGAGCTGCATGTAGAGGCGCGCGTAGTAGAGCGAGCGGTTCTCGACCTGCCAGTCGCGCCTGGGGTCACGCAGCACGCTGTCGTTGAGCGCCGCGAGCGCCTCGGCGCGCGGCGCAGCGAGGGCATGCAGGGTCCCGTCGCCGCGGCCTCGCTGCAGGAGGCCGAGCAGGGTGCCGCTGGGCGCTATGTCTGGATCGAACATGAGGTCAGCATCCGGGGCGAGGGGCAGGCTGGCAACGGGATTTCCGCTGACCGGCATTCTTGCCGGTGACTGCGGGCCGTATGCGTCGTTCCCACCATGGATCGGTGGGCATGACAGCGCTACGGCTGCGGAAGCCTAGCTTGGAAGCTGTCATTCCGCCGATTCGACCCGGGGTTGCCACAGATGGCCAGTGGCATATGCCAGGTGCACCACCGTATCGGGTAATGCCAAATCCCTTACGCACCGTCGCAGCCTGTGCAACAGTCGTTACCGGCCCCTTCTGTCAGACCTGGCCCCGGCGCCGCCTGATCACGGAGTACGTCATGCCGTCCCCTCTCTTCGCGGATCACCCAGCCGACCGGTCTCCCGAGCGCGACACCGTCGAGGCACTCATCACGCAGGCCCGCCGCCTGCGCGGTGGCCTGGACGCGGTGCGCCGGGAGTCCTCGGTGGACACCGGTCTCGCCGCCGACCCACAGCTGCGCTGGCAGCGGGCGCTGTGTGACCTCGCGGTCCACCACCTCGACGACCTCGGCGGTCATCTCGACCAGCTGAGAGAGGGGCTGCCGGCGGAGGACGAGGAGGAGGACGCGGCGCCGTATGCCGAGGTGCCCGCGGCACTCCCCGAGCCCGCCCCGCACGAACGCGGCTCGCTGCTGCGCCGGGTGGGCAGCGCCGAGTGGAATCTGCTCACCGACGAGGTGAGCTGGTCCGACGAGCTGTTCGCGATGTTCGGCCGGAAACCGTCCGACGGCCCGCTGACCCTCGACGAGCTGCCGTCCCTGGTGCTGGCGGAGGACCAGGAAGGGCTGGCCGCGATGGTCACCGACTGCCTGGTGGACGGCAAGCCGATCGACGGCGAATTCCGTATCGTGCGCGCGGACGCGAGCCTGCGTACGGTCCATATGGTGGGCGAGCCGGTGCTCGACGCCGACGGCGGCACCGCCTGCATGTGGGCCGTCCTGCGCGACGTCAGCGAGCTGCGGCGCAGCCAGGCGGCGGTCCGCGAGAGCGTGGACTCGCTGCAGCGCGAGCGGCATATCGCCCGGACCGAACACCGCCTCGCCGTCGAGCTCCAGGAGTCCGTACTGCCGCAGTGGCGCGACTCGCTGCGCTTCCCGCAGGGCGGCCCGGTCGCGCTCGACTTCGCCGGGCGCTATCTCCCGTCCGGCACCAGCGCGCTGATCGGCGGCGACTGGTACGACGCCCTCCAGCTCCCGGACGGCAAGACCCTGTTGAGCGTCGGCGACCTCACCGGGCACGGTGTCACGGCCACCTCCGGGATGGCGATGGTGCTCGGCGCACTGCGCGGTATGGCCGTCACCGGACAGCAGCCGGGACCGCTGATGGGCTTCCTCAACCAGCTTCTGGACACCACCGCCCAGCCGGCCCTGGGCAGCGCGGTGTGCTGCCGCTTCGACCCCGAGACCCGGCAGCTGTCCTGGGCCCAGGCCGGGCACCCCGCGCCGCTGCTGTTCCGCGGCGGCACGGGGCGCGCGCTGGACCCGCCCGAGGGCGTCCTGCTCGGTGCGACCGCGGGCGCGACCTATGCCCAGCGCACCGAACAACTCGAACCGGGCGATCTGCTCGTCCTGCATACCGACGGCCTGGTGCCCCGCCGCGACCCCGCCGTCGACACCCATGAGGGTGCCGAGCGACTGCTCGCACTGGCGCCACGGTTCGCCGCGGCCCGGAGTGCACAGGACAGCGTCCGTATCGTCGTCGAGGAGTTCGGCAGCACGGAGCGTGAGGACGACGCCTGTGTGCTGATCGCCAGGATCGGCGACTGACACCACACCTGTCGTACGGCATGTCGTAGGGCATGACGTACGACATGGCCGGACTTCCGGTGATGGACGTTTCGTCAGACCGGGCCTCAGATGGCGAAGTTACGGCCCAGGCCCGGTGATCCCAGCCCCGGACCGCTCCCCTTCGACTTGGCCTTCGCCTTCGGCAGAACCAGCTGGATCTCCTCGCGCAGATCCTGGATCTTGGCGTAGTTGGCGTACTGATTGGTGAGCCGGAACATCTCCCGCAGCCGGTCCCAGGTGCGATGGGAGGAGTTCTCGCCGATGGACACCAGCGCCAGCCTCGCGTACCGGTCGGCCTGTTCGGGATCGTCGCCGATGAAGCAGGCCGAGGCCATCGAGATGTAGTCGAAGATCTGGGAGCGCTGGAAGCCCGCGTTCCGCAGCCGCAGCGCCTGCTTGGCGTGGCTCTGGGCGATCTTGGCGACCGAGGGGTCGTGATCGGCGAGCGTACGGAAGGCGAGCGCCTGCATACCGTGCAGATCCGCCTCGTCGAACATCTGCATCCAGCTGGGCGGCGGCACATCGCCTTTGTCCGAGACGAACAGCTCCTCCGCCTCGCCGAGCGTACGGCGCATCGCCTGGCCGTTGCCCTTGGACGCCTGCGCCCAGGCCTCGATGGTGTGCAGCATGGCCCGGGTGCGCGGCAGGGTCTGCTCCCCCGAACCGGACCGGGCCAGCTTCATCAGATCCAGGGCGTCGTCCGGACGGCCCAGGTGGACCATCTGGCGGGCGGCGCGGGAGAGCGCCTCCCCGGCCCGCGGGCGGTCGCCGCCCTCGCGCGCGGCATGGGCGGCGATGACGAAGTACTTCTGGGCGGTGGGCTCGAGACCCACGTCGTGGGACATCCAGCCGGCGAGCACCGCGAGGTTGGCCGCCACGCCCCACAGCCTGCGCTGCAGATGATCGGGATGGCGGTAGGCGAGCATGCCGCCTACCTCGTTGAGCTGGCCCACCACCGCCTTGCGCTGCAGGCCGCCGCCGCGGTTCGCGTCCCAGGCGCGGAACACTTCGACCGAGCGCTCCAGCGCATCGATCTCCTGGGACCCCACGGGGGCCGCCTCATAGCGGTCGAGGCCGATCTGGTCGAGGGAGTCGGAGGCGAAGAAATCGTCGTGGCGGGGGGCTTCGGCGGTCAGGGCGGGGTCGGTGTGCAGCCAGTCGTGCATGGCGCCGGTGAGTACGGATCCCGCGGCGAGCGCCGCGCCCGCACCCACCAAGCCGCGTCGGTTGAGCATGAGGTCCATTCCCGTGAATTCCGTGAGGACCGCAGCGGTCCGTTCGGGAGCCCACGGCAGACCGTCCATGGCCTGCCGCTTCCCCGAGCGACCGGTTCTGGCGAACCCGAGGTCCTCGATGGTTACGACACGGCCGAGGCGCTCGGTGAACAAGGAAGCCAGGACCTTGGGAACCGGGTCGCGGGGCCTCTCCCCCATGTCGATCCAGCGCCGCACTCGCGAGGTGTCGGTCGCCAGCTGCGGATGGCCCATGGCCGCCGCCTGCCGGTTGACCAGTCTCGCCAGCTCTCCCTTGGACCAGCCGGCCAGGCCGAAAAGGTCCGCAAGACGGGTGTTCGGCTGCCTGTCCACGTCAAGCCCCCAGGTTCCTCGACTGAGTTGACAGTAACGGCCGGTGACGTGCACTGCGACCATTCGCCAGGGTTCGCCAGGGTGCGCCAGATGGTCTGCCACCCGCAGCCCCGTGTTCGGTAGGTGTGCAGCCCCCGGCCCGGTGGCGGGACCGCATTCCCCAGGGTGCGCGCCCTTGACAGGGACCCTGGATCGGACTTCTTCTTACGGGCCCGTTCACCGGGTTCCCGACACCGGGCCGGGAGCGCACTGCAACTCGTCGGCGCACGAAGGGATCTGTCTCACCCATGTATGCAGCATCGTCCGCCGTGACCGCCACCGCCCGGCCGTACCGCCCGCACCCCTCCGGCAGCGGGCCGTATCTCGACCCCTCCCCTTCCATGGGGGGTGTCGCCGGCCTCCCCGGCGGACGTACCCGGCGGCCACAGGGGACGGGCACCCAACCGCTCAGCGGGAGACTCGACTTGTCCGGCCCTCAGGGCGCTCAGCTGCGCGCCGCCGTCGCCTCGGTGCATCGCATCTGTCCGGAGTTCAACCCGGTCCAGGTGCTGCGCCGCAGCGGCAGGTCCGTCCTCCTGGTGGGCACGACGGGCCGGACGAGCGCGGTCGCGAAGTGTTTACTGGACCACTCCCCCGCGTGGTCCGAGCGGTTCCGGCAGGAAATAACTGCTTACCGCGCATTCGTCCGGCATCGCCCGCCGGTACGGGTGCCGCGGCTGGTGGCGGCCGATCCCGACAACTGCACGCTGGTCGTCGAGCGCATGCCCGGCCGGGTCGCGTCCACGGCACGGCATCCGTCCGAGGCGCCTCCCCGGTCGGACGTACGGGCCGCGCTCGGCGCGATCTGCCGGATCAACCTCTGGCGGCCGCCGGCCGGGCTGTTCGACGCCCCGCTGGACTACGCGGGCCGGATCGGCCGGTATCACGACCTGGGGCTGCTGACCGACCGCGACATGGGCGATCTGCAGAAGCTGCTGCACGGCCTGGCGCACACCCAGGGGCAGTTCTGCCACGGCGACGCGCTGCTGAACAACGTGCTGCTGTCGCCCGCGGGCCCGGTGCTGCTGGACTGGGACAGCGCGGGCTGGTATCTGCCGGGCTACGACCTGGCGACCCTGTGGTCGGTGCTCGGTGACGCACCGGTGGCGCGCCGTCAGATCAGCCAGCTCGCCCAGTCGGCCGGCCCGGCCTCGCGGGACGCGTTCCTGGTGAATCTGATGCTGATCCTCACCCGTGAGATCCGGCGCTACGAAACCGCGGTACAGCGCACCATGCGGGAGCCCGCGCCCACGGGTGCACCGGGCCTGGGACATCCCGGTGCACCCGCCGCGGGCGAGGAGCAGCGGCTGCTCCTGCGCCGGCTGCACGACGACTGCCAGATGGCGCGGCGTGCGGTGCGGGCGGCGGTCGGCACGCGCTGACCGCGGAGGACAAGAGGAGCGGCGCGCCCGGGACGGGGCGCGCCGCTCCTCTGTGTGTGCGGGGCGGCGGCTTGTGTGCGGGGCGGCGGCGCTCATTGGTCCATTCCACTGACGCCCCGCAGGCCGGGTGCCCGGTCCGGGAAGGATCCTCGGGAGATGCCCTGACATGCGAAATCCTGACGGGCGTGGCGATTGACGGAGCGTCGGCACACCTCTGGCTCTGGGCCGACGGTGGCTCTAGTCTCAGGGTCTCCCGCTCCGTACGGCCGTTTGCGCATCAACCGTCACATCGCGTCGGCTCGGGCCGGCTTGAGGAGGCTGTTTTGCGAGGATCCGCCCCGGAAGACGAGAAGAGAACGCCCCGCCCCGCCCTGCGCAGGTCCGCCACCGCCGTCGCCGCCGCGGTGCTGTTGCTGCCGCTGGTCGCGGCCGCCCCGTCGGCGGGCGCCGGCCGGACCGGCCCGGACGACCTGCAGCGTGCCTTCACCGAGGCCGCCGAGCGCTATCACGTACCGCGCAGTGTGCTGCTCGGTGTCTCGTACCTGGAGTCCCGCTGGGACGAGCACGGCGGCGCGCCCAGCGTCTCCGGCGGCTACGGCCCGATGCATCTGACCGACGCCCGTACGGCCCTGGCGCGGGTGCCGGAGTTCAGCGAGCCGGACGCGGACGCCCGCGGGGACGGCTCGCGGGCCCACCGGACCACGCCCGCGTACCAGAAGGAGCGGGCGGCGCTGCCCGCCGAACTCCCCGCCCGGCTGCGGACCTTGCGGACGGCCGCCGAACTGACCGGGCTGTCGCCGGAGAAGCTGCGGACGGACCCGGCGGCGAACGTGCTGGGCGGTGCCGCGCTGCTCGCCGAGGAACAGCGCAGGCTGGGGCGGGCCGGCAGCGCCGATCCGGCGCAGTGGTACGCGGCGGTGACGCGGTACGCGGGCGAGGACAGCTCCGCGGCCGGGTCGGCGTTCGCCAACGAGGTGTATGCGGTGATGCGGCAGGGCCAGAGCAGGGTCACCGACGCCGGGCAGCGGGTCACCCTGGCCGCCGTGCCCGGTCTGCGCATCGGCTCCGGGCAGGCGGAACATGCCGGGGCGCAGGCGGCGTCCGCGACGGACCGGGGGGCCGCGCCCGGTGACCCGGAGGAGCCGGAATGCCCGTGGAGTGTGGCCTGTGAGTCGGTCCCGGCGCCGTACGAGGAGTTCGGGGACCACGACTACGGCAACCACGACCTGGCCAACCGTCCCCGGGACCAGCGCATCAGCGCCATTGTCATCCATGACACCGAGGGGTCGTGGGAGACCACCCTCAGGCTGATCAAGGACCCGAAGTATGTGTCCTGGCACTACACGGTCCGCTCCTCGGACGGGCTGATCGCGCAGCACGTACCGACCAAGGACGTCGCCTGGCACGCCGGGAACTGGTACGAGAACGCGCACTCCGTCGGCATCGAGCACGAGGGGTTCCTGGCCTCGCCGGACGCCTGGTACACGGAGGCCATGTACCGTGCGTCGGCCCGGCTGGTGCGGTATCTGAGCCGTAAGTACGACGTGCCGCTGGACCGGCAGCACATCGTGGGCCACGACAATGTGCCGGGCACGACCGCGGCGACGATCAAGGGCATGCACACCGACCCCGGTCCGTACTGGGACTGGGCCCACTACTTCACCCTGCTGGGCGCGCCCTTCACGCCCAATGCCGGGCCGGGGGGCGGGCTGGTGACCATCCGTCCCGGCTACGACCGGAACCGTCCGGAGTACACCGGCTGCGAGAAGCCCTCAGCGCCGTGCGCGCCGCACGGTTCGGCGGCGGTCCGGCTGTACACCGCACCGGACGAGCGGGCTCCGCTGGTCCGGGACATCGGGCTGCACCCGGACGGCAGCGATTCGACGATCGATGTCAATGACACCGGCGCCCGCGCCTCGACCGGTCAGCGGTTCGCGGTGGCTGACCGGGCCGGCGACTGGACGGCGATCTGGTATCTGGGGCAGAAGGCGTGGTTCCGCAACCCGGAGGGCGCGCGCACGGCGCTGGACGGACGGGGCCTGGTCGCCACGCCGAAGGAGGGCCGGGCGGAGATCCCGGTCTACGGCCGGGCGTATCCGGAGAAGGAGGCCTACCCGGCCGGGGTGCCGTACCAGGAGATCTCGCCGCTGCCGTACAAGATCACTGCCGGGCAGCGGTACGCGGTCGGCGACCGGGTGCGCGGGGACTACTTCTACGCGCCGACGTTCGACGTCTCCCGGCATGCGGTCGTGCACGGCAATGACGTCTACTACGAGATCCAGCTGGGCCACCGGGTCGGGTACGTCCGGGCGGACGATGTCGACGTCCGCCGCTCGGACGCGCAGGGGGTGTCATGACGCCGGTCGTGTGACGGCGCACGTCGCGCCCGGTGAACGGTCCTGCCGTCCACCGGGCGCGACGGGTGTCCGCTCGGTCCGCCGCCGGGTCAGCCCTGCTGGAAGAGCTCCGCGGGCAGCGGCTTGAGCAGCGCGTACAGATCGTCGGTGATCGGGCGGTCCCAGCTGGCGATGGTGACCAGCACGCCGTCGCTGCGGTCGAACTGGGCGCAGGAGATCCGGCTCTCGGAGCACTTGATGCGCTTGACGATCAGCAGGTTGTCCTCGTGCATCACCGGGGTGTCCTCGCTCTCGACGACGGTGACGTGCTCGTCGTTGCCGAGCGCCGCGAGGAGCTGGGCCACCTCGAAGGGCACTTCGTCGTCCTCGAGGTCGCGGGCCGGGGAGCCCTCCGGCAGATTGCCGATGATCATCGCGGGGCCGCGGCCGCCGAACAGGTCGTAGCGCAGGAAGACGCCCTGACAGGTGCCGTCGGGTGCGGGCAGCAGCCCGGCGCCGAGGTTGCCCGGCCAGTCGCCGGGGTCCATGGCGAGAACATCGAAGTCAGGACCAGCGGGCGTGGGGGCGCTGCGGCGGCGGAGGAAGGACATGCCGCCATCGTACGTGGCCGGGGCGGACTCGCCGCGCGGACATCGGGGCGGTCGTGGGCGGGTGCGCCGGGCCTCAGGCCCGCGCGGCCAGCGCGCTGAGCAGCCGGACCGCCGTGCCGGCCGCGTCGTACGGCACAAACAGGTGATCATGGAAGTATCCGGCGACGGCATTGCAGCTGAGCCCTGCACCGGCGAGTTCGGCGGCGACGGCGGCGGTCAGTCCGACGGCGTCGAGCGCGGAGTGCACCCGCAGGGTGATCCAGCCCGCCACGTAGTCGTAGCCGAGGCCGGCCCGGTCGGCGTCCTCCTGCCGGACGACGAGCGTGACTCCCTCGGGCTCCGCGACGGTCACCACCGGCCGCAGGCCCTCGGGGACGGCACCGGGCACGGTCGTGAAGACATAGGCCCCCTCGTGCAGCTCCGGCCGCATGCTCCGCACCAGCACCCGAAGATCGCGTTCACCCGTCATGCGCCGGCCTCCTCCGTCGGGTCACCGATGGTAACGTCGCGATCACCCGTCAGCCATCGGGCATGGACATGCCCGAGCCATGTCACGGAAGGGGCATCGTGGACGTAACGGCCGGGGACACCTGCCTCAACTACTGGAAGGCAGGCCTGGGTTCGGTCCCGCCGGAGGTCTGGGAGCGCCTGGGCTGCGAGGTGCTGATCCTCGCCGACAACCGTCTGACCGAGCTCCCGCCCGCTCTCGGCCGGCTCCGTGCGCTGCACACCCTCGACCTCGGCCACAATGCGCTGACCCGCGTTCCGCAGGAGATCGGCGAGCTGGCGGCCGGGCTGACGCGCTACCTGTATCTGCACGACAACCGGCTCACCTCGCTGCCGGACGGACTGTGCGCGCTGGACCGGCTCGGCTACCTCAATATCGGCGAAAATCCGCTGGGGCGGCTGCCGGAGGCGCTCGGGGCGATGGGCGGGCTGGTCGAACTCCGGGCGCAGAATGCCGGACTGACGGAGCTGCCCGCCTCGGCGGGGCGGCTCGTACGGCTGCGGGAACTGTGGCTCGGCGGCAACGCACTGACCGGTCTGCCCGCCGCCCTCGGAGCGCTGGGCGAACTGCGCGTGCTCGAACTCCGCGACAATGCCCTGCCCCAGGTGCCCGAGGCCGTCCGTACGATGCCGCTGCTGCGCCGGATCGACCTGCGCGGCAACCGGATCGGGGAGCTCCCGGCGTGGATCGCCGGGCTGCCGTCGCTGGAGAAGCTGGATCTGCGGTGGAACGCGGTGGCCGATACCGCGGAGCCGGTGGTGGCGCTGCGGGAAACGGGGTGTGTGGTGCTGACGTGAGCCGGGCGCGCGGTCAGTGGTCCGCGCCGGTCCCGGGCGGGGGCGGGAGCGCCCGGACGTCCCGCCCCCGCCCGGGGACCGTGAGCCGGGCTAGGCCGTTTCGTTTGGATCACCGGGCGGACCACAGGAAGATGCCCGCGATCGAGTTCGTCGCTGGCGGGACTGCGTGACGATGTGGCACGCGGGCAGGGGAAGCTGAGTCTCAGGCGGCCGGAGCGCTGGCGGTGTCCGCCTGGTGCCGG
>NZ_LGKG01000181.1 GCF_001294335.1 Streptomyces chattanoogensis | reverse complement strand
CCCCACACGGCATGCCCCAGCCCGCCCCCACCGGACCTGTCCCTCGGCACGCCCCACGGCCCACCCCTCGACCTCCCCCCCGGCACGCCCCCGGCCTGCCGGCTCTCACTCGTACCGCCGCGCCTCCCCCACTCCCGTGGCCGTCGCGACGGCATCCGCCACCGGCGCGATGTCGTCGTCGGTCAAGCCGGACACGGTGATCCGGACACCGGGCGGGGAGTGCATCCGGAAGCGTGCGCCCGGTGCCACCGCCCAGCCGGCGTGCAGGAGCCGGGCGACGGCGCCGGTCTCATCGGGGACCGACACCCAGACGTTCATTCCGCTGCGCCCGCGCGCCCGTACGCCGCGCTCGGCCAGTGCCCGTATCAGGGCATCGCGGCGACGGCCGTAGGACGCGGCGACCCGCTTCGGATCGATGGCGGATGTGCGCCACAGATGGGCGGCCGTGTCCTGGAGCAGATGACTGACCCAGCCCGGCCCCAGAAGCTGTCTGCCGCGCACCCGGTCCACGGTCACCGTGTCACCGGTGAGCACCGCGAGGCGCAGGTCCGGGCCGTAGGCCTTGGCCGTGGAGCGGACCAGCGCCCAGTGGTCGGTGGCGCCGGAGAGGGGATGGAGCGGGACGTCGACGATGCCGTGGCCGTGGTCGTCCTCTATGAGGAGGACGCCGGGGTGCCCGGCCAGGAGGGCGCGAAGCTCGGTGGCGCGGGCGCGGCTGACCGCGGCTCCCGTGGGGTTCTGCGCCCGGTCGGTGATGACGACGGCCCGGGCGCCGTCGCGGAGTGCCTGCGCCAGCTGCTCGGGCAGCGGCCCCTCGTCGTCCACCGCAACCGGTGCGGGGCGCAGCCCGAGTGCCGGGATCAGATCCAGCAGGCTGCCCCAGCCCGGATCCTCCACCGCCACGGTGTCGCCGGGGCGCAGATGCGCGGCGAGCACCCGCTCGATGGCATCGAGCGACCCGCTGGTGACGGCGATCGGGGCTTCGGGTACGCCGTCGCGGAGGAAGGCCGCGCGGGCCAGCGCTTCGAGGTCCTCGTCGACGGCCGGTGCGCCGTAGAGCGTGGGCCGCCGGGCGCTGCGCGCCGCGGCCTCGGCCAGCGCGGCCTCCAGCGGGGGCAGCAGTGCCGGATCGGGGTTGCCGTCGGAGGCGTCCCGTACGCCCGGCGGCGCCTCCACCCGCAGTGCTTCCCGGGAGGTGCTCGCGGGTCGTGGACGCACCCGGCTGCCGCGGCGGCCCGCGGTTTCGATCACACCGCGGTCGCGCAGCGTCCGGTATGCGGACGCGACCGTATTCGGATTGACCTCGAGATAGACCGCCAACTCCCTTAGGGGAGGCAGCACTTCGCCTGGTTGGAGCTCACCTGCACCGATGGCTCGCTCGACGCTGGCGGCAATCTCCGATGCGCGCCGCCCTTCGATCCGATACTCTCCTAGCACAAACTCAACTATGCACTAGTGCAAAAGAAATCGCAAGAGGCAAGGGGCAAGGCAGTGGAGAAGGCGATGGAGAAGGTGAAGGCGGAGGAGCGGGCCGTGGCACAGGCGGAAACGGTGCAGACGGAAACGGTGCAGACGGACACCGCGCAGGCTCCGGCGGGCGCGTCGCCGCAGGGCGCCTCCTACGCGCCGACCGGGCGCACCGTCCCCACCCGCGCCCGCGACCGCGCCGCCTACGACCACGAGACGGTGCACGCCATCCTCGACGCGGGATACGTCTGCCATCTCGGCTTTGTCCGCGACGGCGCCCCGGTCGTGCTGCCCACCCTCTACGGCCGCGTCGGCGACCGCCTCTACCTGCACGGTTCGACCGGCTCCCGCCCGGTGCGGATGGCCGGTGCATCCGGCGGGAGCGCCGGTCCCGGCCTGCCGGTCTGTGTCACCGTCACCCATGTCGACGGCCTGGTCCTGGCGAAGTCCGCCTTCCACCACTCCATCAACTACCGCTGCGTCGTGGTGCACGGCACCGCCCACCAGGTCGTCGACGAGGACGAGAAGACCGCCGCCCTCGACGCGCTCGTGGACCATGTCCTGCCGGGCCGCGCGGCCGACTCCCGGCCGGGCAACGCCAAGGAGCTCGCGGCCACCGCCGTGCTCCGCCTCGACCTGCACGAGGTCTCCGCCAAGATCCGCACCGGCGGCCCCCACGACGAGCCGGAGGACCTCGAGCTGCCGTACTGGAGCGGCGTCCTCCCCGTGACCCCGGCCTACGGCACCCCCATACCGTCCGACGGACTCGCCCCCGGCACGCCGCAACCCGCGTATCTGCCCGCCCACTGAGGAGCCGCGATGCTGATCCACCCCTGGGACGCCGCCACCGAAGACACCGAATGGCAAGACTGGCTCGCCGCACACGACTTCGGCCAGCTGGCCGTCAGCGGCCCGCCCGGCGCACCGCCGATGGTGCAGCCGACACACTTCGTCTATGACCCGGCCCGCCATGAGGCCCTCACCCACCTGGCCCGCCCCAACCCCATCTGGCCCGCACTGGAGGAGCGGCCGACGGTCCTGCTGAGCGTGGTGGATGACTACGCCTTCATCCCCGGGCCCTGGCAGGCGGCCGAGGACGAGCCGCCCGAGCACGGCATTCCCACCAGCTTCTACGCCGCGGTCCAGCTGGCCTGCACCGCCCACGTCGTGGACGACCCGGAGGCCAAAGCGGCGCTGATGCAACGCCAGCTGGGCCACTTCCAGCCGGAGGGCGGCTCGGCTCCGGTCGCCGCCGGCCGGGCCCCGTTCGGCCGGCAGCTCTCCGGGCTCCGCGGGCTGCGGCTCGAAGTCCACGAGGTACGCGCCAAGTTCAAGTACGCGGGTACGAAGAGCGAGGCCGTCCAGCGGCGCATCGCGCGGCGCCTGGCCGAGCGGAACGGTCCCGGCGACGCGGCGGCCCGTGGCCACCAGGAGCGCCGCCGGGCCGCCCTGTCCGCTACGGCGCCCTGAGGCGCCGGGGTGCCCGGCCCGCCGTGCCGGGCACCCCGCTCAGGCCACCGGCACCACGGCCGGTTCGGCTGCCGGTTCAGCGGTCGGCGCCGAGGCCCGGCGTGCCTCCGTCACCGCCAGCGCGGCGACGGCCGTCAGCAGCACACCGGTTCCGACCGCCGTGGTCATCGTGAGCCGCTCACCGAGGAACAGCACCGCGATGACCGCGGCCGACACCGGCTCCAGCAGCAGGATCACGGAAGCGGTCGCGGCGCGCACCACCGCCAGCGACGCGAAGTACAGCACATACGCCAGCGCCGTCGGCACCGCCGCGACATAGCCCAGCAGGAGCAGGCTGCGGCCCAGGCCGTCCGCCTGCGGCCACACCCCCTCCACCAGCGCGAACGGCAGCACGCACAGCGCGCCGACCGCGAACGTGCCGAGCGCCGAGGCATAGGGGTCGCCGTTCCCGCCCCGGCCCAGCCGCCGCGTGAGCAGCGTCATCGCCGCGCAGCCGGCCGCGGACAGCAGGGCATAGCCGACGCCGGCGGGCCGGACCGTTGCGCCGCCCCCGCCGAGGACCAGGATCAGCAGCCCGGTCAGCGCCCCGGCTACGGCCAGGACACCGCCCGCGCCGAGCCGCTCGCCCATCGTCAGGCGCGCGCCGACGGCTATCAGGACAGGGGCCGCCCCCATGGTGACGACGGTGCCCACGGCCAGGCCGGTGCCCTCGACGGCGGCGAAGTAGGCGGTCTGGAAGACGGCGAAACCGATGCCGGTGACGGTGAGCCGTGTGATGCGGTGACGTATCGGCTCGTACGGGGCGGCACCGGCGCGCGTACCGGACCGGCGGCGCAGCACCGCCCGTACGGCGAGCAGCAGCGCCAGGCCGCCGACGGTCCGCCAGAAACTGATGGCGAGCGGGCCGAGTCCGCTGCCCCGGTAGAGGAGGGCGGCGGTGGCGCCCGCCGTGCCCCAGGCGATGCCGGTGATCGTGACGTACAGCAGCCCCCGGCCCACGGGCAGGGCGGAGGAGGGTGTGGCAGACATGTGAGAGGTGCTCCGGGAAATCCGGCACGGCGCGCTGCGCCGTGGAATGGTCGCGTGGTCCCGTGTGCAGGCAGCGACGATCAGCCCGGGAACTTGCCCGGACCAGGGTTTCCTCGGAGGCCGCCGCCCGCCTTACGCGGCGGGAGGGGGCAGCACAGTCAAACGCATGATCGGCACTTTACGGGGCGCATGATCCGGCCGACAAGCCGTTTCCGGCGACGGCCGGGGACGGGTCTTCCCCGGTGGGCGGCAAGCCGTTCCCGGGAAGCGCCGCATCCGACGCTCCCGCTTCCGAAGCCCGCGCCTCCGAGGCAGGCGCCTCCGGGGCTCCGGCAGCCGGGTCCTCGGGCTTCGCCGACTGCGCGATGAAGGCGCCCACCAGCACCACCACGCCTCCGGCGATCTGCGGCAGGGAGAGATGCTCGCCGAGCAGCACCCAGGCCAGTACGGTCGCGATCACCGCCTCCAGGCAGGCCACCACCCCGGCCACCTGGGGCGAGAGCAGCCGGATGGAGACGACTCCGGTGAGATAGGCGGCCACCGTGGCGATCAGCACGATCCAGCCGAGGAGCAGCGCGGCGGGCACCGGGGTGCCGTTCATCTCGGCGCTGCCGCCGAGCACCTGCCAGTCCATGGTCCAGGGACGGGCGATCACGGTGAGCACAACGGCGCCGGTCAGCAGGCCGTAGGCGATCACGCCGAGCGGATCCGGTGTGTCGTCGCCGTCGCCGCCGTGGTCCGACAGCACGAAGTAGCCGACCTGGCAGCAGGCCGCCCCGAGCGCGAGGGCCAGGCCGATGACGTCGAAGCTCAGCCCGGACCACACCTCGACGACACATGCCAGACCGGCGACGGCGAGGACGACGCCGACGGCCGCGGCGCGGGTGACCGGCCGTTTCTGGACGAAGCGCACCCAGCCCAGGACGAGGGCGGGCGCGAGGTACTCGATGAGCAGCGCGACGCCGACGGGGATCCGGGATATCGCGGCGAAGTAGCAGGCCTGGACGCCGCCCACCGCGAGCAGGCCGTAGCCCACGAGCAGGGCCGGGCGGCGCCGCAGCAGTCCGCGGTGGCGCCAGGCGAGGGGCAGCAGGACCAGCGCGGCGCCGGCCACCCGCAGCCAGGTGACGTGCAGCGGTGCGAGACCGGCCTCGATCAGGGGCTTGGCGGCGACGCCGGAGCCGCCGAACGCGAGGGCAGAGATCAGCGCGATGCCGACGCCCGCGCCGCGCCCCTTGGGCCCGCCCCGGCCCGGGGCGGCCGGTGATGTCCGTACGGTCCCCGTGGACCCCGTTGCTGCTGGGCCGGTACCGGTGGCTGGACCGGCGGGGCTCCCCGAAGACGTGTGCATCCGGTCATCATGACAGCCGCCGTCAGCAGCGACACCCCCGAGACCCCTGTCGTTCCCGTCACTCCGGCCGCCTGGGCCACCCCGGTCACTCCTGGCCGGAGCCGCCGGAACCGTCCCCGTCCAGGCGCTCGGCGAGCAGGGCGGTGTCGACGGAGGCACGGCGCAGCACCTCGACGGCCCGCGACTCGGGGTCGTCCACCAGGGCGGCGAGCAGGTCGAGGCAGCCGGCGCGGGTGGCGTAGCGGGCGTGTGCGCGGTCGAGGGCGCCGTCCAGGGCGGCGGCCGCGGCGGGCGACCACCCCGGGACGCCGCCCTCGGTGACCGCCGGCACCGCGCCGGAGTCCTCGACCGTGCCGTGCCATTGGAGTCCGTAGCCGATGCTGCGCTGGACGAGATAGCCGAGCAGCCGGGCGATCCGGGGGCCGCCGTCGAACGCGTCGCGTACCGCGGGGTCGGACTCCAGGAGTCCGTGCAGCAGATGGGCGGTGTCCACCTGGCGGTCGCCGTCGCGGGTGGCCCTCCTGCGGGCAGCGGAGACGACGGACGCCAGCTCCACGGTGAGCTGTGTGTCGAGGTCCACCCGGGCGGAACCGTCGGCTCCGCTGTACGCAGTACGGTTTTGCACAGTCCCACCCCACCAGCCCCTGAGGCCCGGAACATCCCCGGGGGGAAGCATTTGCGCATCCCACCCTGGTTGGGGATACGCACGCACCTTCTCATCCTTGAGGAGGAGATGCCGCGTTTCGACGGAAGCCGGACGCAGGAGATCCGGCCCCCGCCGAAGGGACGGCGGCAGGCAACCGGCGACCGCCTTCGTGCGTCCTTCCCCCACACGCACCGCGTCCGCCCCACCGATACACCGCCCCGCCCCGTCCACCCGAACCCCTCCGCGGCGAAGGACTGTGATGGCCACCCGACCGCTGCTCTTCCTCGCTGTCGACGGCGTGCTGAATCCGGTGCTGCCGTCGCCCGGTTTCACCGCACACCGTCTGCTCGGACACACCGTGCTGCTCTCCACCGACCACACCGACTGGCTGTACGAGCTCTCCGCGACGTACGACCTCGTCTGGGCCACCACCTGGGAGCATCACGCGAACACCCATATCGCTCCGCTGCTGGAGCTGCCCCGGCTGCCGGTCGTGGAATTCACCGGCCGCCCCGCCCGGCCCGAGGACCTGCAGTCCGAGGGGCCGGAGAGCCCGCCGGCCCCGAAGTGGGCGCCCATCCTGCGGTTCGCGGACGGGCGGCCGTTCGCCTGGGTCGACGATGCGATGCCCGACGGCCTGGTACGGCGCAACCGCTGGCGGCCGGACCGGCTGCTGATCCCGGTGGACCCGGCGCACGGACTGCGCCGCCACCATGTCGACCGGCTGCTCACCGCGCCGCCCCGGCCGCGTCTCTGCATGAACCTGACGGCCCATCAGAATTGAGGGGTCGCCGCTCTTGAACCTTCGCCTCCTCGCGGCTACCTTCCGCGGCACAGCCGGGGACAGTCACCGAAGGGGTGGTCGCATGGCCGAAGTCACCGCTCAGGCCCGCATCGAGGCACCGGCCGGGCAGATCTGGGACCTGCTGACCGACTTCGACGCGTACGGGCAGTGGAACGCCACCCACACCGGCTTCCCCAAGGGCGGCCCCGCAACGCTCGAAGTGGGCGCGGGCTACGAGGAGAACATGAAGCTGATGGGCTTCCCGGCCGAGGTGACCTGGACCGTACGGGAGGTGGAGCCCGGCCGCCTGCTGGACATCAAGGGCAAGGGCCCGATGGGCGTCAGCCTGGGGATGCGCTACGAGCTGACGCCGGACGGCGGGGCGACGACGGTCCGGATGGACGGGGCGTTCACCGGCGCCGCAGTCTCCCTGATGGCGGGCAAGCTGAAGGACTCGGCGAGCGCGGCGCTGAACGAGTCGCTGCACAAGCTCGCAGAACTGGTGGGCTGAGGCCCGGGGGCACGCCGCGCACGGCACACCCCGGCCCCCGGCTCTCCCCTCAGCCCGCTCCTCAGTCCTCCTCGGCCAGGATCAGATACAGCTCCTTACGGGCCTTGTTGACCACCGCCATGGCCTTCTCCCGCTGCTCGGGGCTGCCGGTGGCCCACACCTGGCGGAACGCCTCGACCAGGCCGCCGCCCGCCTTGCGGATCTCGTTCATCGCCTCCCAGTCGACGCCCCGTCCGGCGTCCTCCCAGGGGGCGTCCGAGCCGCTCTCGGCCTCGGCACGGCCGGCCTCGGTCAGCGAGAAGAGCTTCTTGCCGCCCTCGCTGGCGTTGGTGATCAGCCCCTCGTCCTCCAGCAGCTGCAGGGTGGGATAGACCGAACCGGGGCTGGGCTTCCAGGCCCCTCCGCTGCGCTCGGCGATCTCCTGGATCATTTCGTAGCCGTGCATCGGCCGGTCCTTGAGCAGCGCCAGTATCGAGGCGCGCACATCGCCGCGCCGCGCCCGGCCGCGCGGTCCGCCGCGGCCCCGGCCGCCGAAGGGCGGCCCCCCGAAAGGCGGCCCGAAGCCGCCGAACGCGGCGCGCCGCCGCTCGAAGCCGCCGACGAACTCGCCCCAGCCGCCCTGGCGTCCGGGGCCGCAGTGCTCATGCCGGTGCTCGTGTCCGTGCTCGTGGTTGCCGCCGTGGTGATGTCCCTGGGAACGCATGGTGGCGTCCTTTCCGATTGCTCTCGCAGCAGGCCCGCACAGGGCTTACTGCACCGCCATCGTTGACCGATCGCGATGCTTCAACGATATATCGGAACTGTTCGCCGAACAACCCCTTCGACAACCGCCCCGCCGCCCTGCAGGGGTCCAATTTCCCGGGATTGGCCTTGGCCTGCGGTTTTGCGTCTTCTCTACGCTCGCGGCCATGAGGATTCGTATCGTCGACGCCTTCAGTGCGCGTCCGTTCGCCGGCAACCCCGCAGGAGTCGTACTCCTCGATTCCGACGCCTTCCCCGATGACGCCTGGCTCCAGCAGGTCGCCGTAGAGGTCAACCTCTCCGAGACCGCCTACGCGCACCCGCTGCCCGCGGACGGCGACGCCGACTGGGCGCTGCGGTGGTTCACCCCGGGCACCGAGGTGAACATGTGCGGACATGCCACCCTGGCCACCGCGCACGTCCTGCACACGACGGGGACCGCGCGCGGCACGGTCCGCTTCCGTACCCGCAGCGGCGTGCTGACCACCACCACCGGGGACGACGGGTCGATCACCATGGACTTCCCGACCGCGCCGCTGACCGAGGTTCCGGTGCCGCCCGTCGTCGCCGGGGCCCTGGACACCGAGATCCGGTCCGCCCACGACACCGGCCCACATGTCGGCGATCTGCTGGTCGAGCTGGCCGACGAGAAGTCCGTACGGGCGCTGTCACCGGACCTCAGGGCCCTGGCGGGGCACGGCGGCCGGGGCGTGATCGCCACGGCGCGCGCCGAAGACCCCGACGGCGGCTATGACTTCATCTCGCGCTGCTTCTTCCCTGCGGTGGGCATCGACGAGGACCCCGTGACGGGCAGCGCGCACACCGCGCTCGCCCCGTTCTGGTCGGCCCGCCTGGGCCGCGACGCACTGGTCGGACTGCAGGGCGGCGCCCGTACCGGTCTCGTACGGACCGAGCTGCGCGGCGACCGTACGCTGCTGACCGGCAGCGCGGTCACCGTCATCGACGGCGAGCTGCTGGCCACCGGCTGAGCATCAGAAGGCGCGGGCCGCCCAAGTGGCGTCCCGCGCCGTGCATCAGGCCGTCGGCAGCCACCCCACCCGGCCCGCCAGCAGGGCGTAGCCGAGGAACGCCACGATGTCGATGAGCGCATGCGCCGCGACCAGCGGTCCGACCCGGCCCCAGCGCCGGTAGAGCAGGACGAAGATCACGCCCATCACCATGTTGCCGAAGAAGCCGCCGATGCCCTGATAGAGGTGGTACGAGCCGCGCAGCACCGCACTGGCGGCCAGTACCGCCATCGGGGCCCAGCCCAACTGCCCCAGCCTGCGCACCAGATAGCCGACGACGATGACCTCCTCCACCACGGCGTTCTGCACCGCGGAGGCGATCAGCACCGGAATCTTCCACCACACCTCGGGCAGTGCCTCGGGAACCACCGTCAGATTGGCGCCGGCTGCCCGCGCGCCCAGATAGAGCAGCAGTCCGCTGCCGCCGATGACCGCGGCCAGCCCGACGCCCCGGCTCAGGTCGAAGCCGGGCCGCTGCCGGTCGAAGCCGATGGCGCGCAGTCCGCCGGCCCGTTCCCGCAGCAGGAAGTGGGCCACCAGGGCGACGGGCACCAGCGCGCTCGCGATGCCGAACAGCTGCCAGGCGAGATCCAGCCAGGGCCGGCCGGGCGCGTGGGACGCGTTGAGCGTGGCCGCCTGGTGCTTGAGGCCGCCGGGTTTGGTCACCGAGCCGATGAAGCTGATGAGCGCCGACAGTGCGCTGGCCCCGAGCGAGAGCGCCAGCACGAGCAGCGTCTCACTCCCCAGGAAGCTCCGGCAGGGCCCCTCCGCGCCTCCCGGACTCCGCCCCGCACCAGGCCCCCGGCCTCCCTGACCTCGAACGTCCGCATCGGCCACGGGACTTGTCTCCGGCTCCACGCTTCCTCCACTTCCGCAATACCGCCGCTTCGCCACCACCACCCCACCAGAATCTCGAAGGCAGATACAGCACACACAGCACACACAGCACATACGAAGATCGCGCGCGACGGGCCGGGGCACTTCGGCAATGGGACGTCACAGCTTGCCCGATCCGTCCGCACGCCGGGCACCGGGCCCGGTGCCCGAGGGCGTCGCCGCATGGAGTGTCGGCCGGACAGGCCTCAGGCGCTCTCGACCGTGCGCCGCGCCCCCGGCACCACCGGCGGCGCGCCCACCGCCCAGGCGACCGGCCAGGTGTGCACCGGATCCCCGGCGTGCATCAGCTCGCTGTAGCGACGGGTCATCGCGGCCAGTGCGGCATCCCGGTCCAGGCCCTGGCGCACCGCGTGGTGGAAGGCCGCGGCCTGCCAGGACGCGCCGTTGACCCGGCGGGCGCAGCGGGCCTCGATGATGCCCAGATACAGGTCCCGGTCGGCCGGTTCGACGCCCCAGGCGTCCAGTCCGGCCGCCGCGAGGGGCAGCAGTTCCTGGCGTACGAGCCGTACGGCAGGGACCTCGGCGATGCCGCCGCGGCCGGGCCGTGGCCAGTGGAGGCGGGCGTCGATGCCGTAGCGGGAGGCGGTGTCGAAGTTGGCGGCCGCGGCGGCGAAGGGCAGGCGCGTCCAGACGGGGCGGGGTTCCTCGGCCAGGGCCCGTACCAGGCCGTAGTAGAAGGCGGTGTTGGCGATGACGTCGGCGACGGTGGGGCCGGCCGGCAGCACGCGGTTCTCGACCCGCAGATGCGGCACGCCGTCGGCCACCGCGTAGACGGGACGGTTCCAGCGGTAGACCGTGCCGTTGTGCAGCACCAGTTCCGCAAGATCCGGCACCCCGCCCTCGTCGAGGATCCGCAGCGGCTCCTGCGGCCCGGGAATCGGCAGCAGCGGCGGGAAATAGCGCAGGTTCTCCTCGAAGAGGTCATACGCGGAGCCGATCCAGCGCTCCCCGAACCAGGTGCGCGGGCGCACCCCCTGGGCCTGGAGCTCGGGCGCCCGGGTGTCGGTGGACTGCTGGAAGACCGGCGGCCGGGACTCGCACCACAGCTCGCGGCCGAAGAGGAAGGGCGAGTTGGCCCCGACGGCGACCTGGACGGCGGCGATGGCCTGCGCGGCGTTCCAGACGGCGGCGAAGCGGCCCGGCGTGACCTGGAGGTGCAGCTGGACGGACGTACAGGCGGCCTCCGGCGCTATCGAGGACGAGCGGGAGACCAGATGCTCGACGCCCTCTATGTCGATCGCGAAGTCCTCGCCGCGGGCCGCCCGCATCTGCTCGTCGAGCAGCACATACCGGTCGATGGCGGAGAGATTGGCGGCCGTGAGATCGGCGGCGGTCAGGGTCGGCAGAATACCGATCATCACTATCCGTGCGGCCACCTCGCGGGCTTTCCGGTCGGCGTAGGCAAGACCCGCACGGAGTTCCTCGGCCAGCTGGTCGAGGACGCGGCCGGACAATCGGTGCGGGGTGATGTTGACCTCGAGATTGCACCGGGCGAGTTCGGTCTGGAAATCCCGGCTGGCGATACGTTCCAGCACCTGGGAGTTCATCATTCGGGGCAGCCCGTCCGCACCTGCGAGATTGAGCTCGATCTCCAGCCCGATGAGATTCTTCGGACGGTCGAACCGCCGCTCCGACAGGAGCCTGCGCAATCCGGCGAGACATTCGTGCAGCTTTCTTCGATATCGCTCCCGGTCGGCCAGGTCGATCCCGTCCGCGGCGACCTTCTCCCCCATCGAAGGGTCCCTCCTCGATCGAGCGAACGGCCCGCGGCCACGGACCGGTTGGGCCGTCCCCGACACCACCGGGGCACGCGCTACGGACGATGATGCCCCGGCAATCTGATCGATAACGCCTCGGTGGTGTGACGCTGGCGATAGGCTCGAAGTAATGGCGGACACGGAACGCGACCAGGCCACGTCCATGACCCGTCCGTGGCACACTCCAAGGGCATATCTCGGCGGCCCTCGCCACCCGCATTTCTCTTGTGAAAATCACCGATGAGATCCGGCCTACCACGTGTGCGAAGAAATACGAGGTGGCGTATCCAAAGGCCCGCACAAAGCGGAGAAAATCACCCCGCGGCGGGCCCGGCACAGCGGTCCTGATTACGCCTTGCCAGAAATCTGCAGGACCAGTAGCCGAAACAAATTCAGAACATACGTCGTATAAACTCCGCAGACGAGGCAGAGAGTTGGCGCCCAGTGCTGCGGTGTTCCCACCGGCGCCGGGGTCCTGCGGCCGACCCACCGGGCCGCCGCTCCGGTCGGCCATGCTCTGGCCCCGCATGCAGACAGCGCCGTCCGCACCTGCCCGGCTTCACCGTGTCTCCGAAGTGAGAGGCGACCCACCATGCCGCTGCATCTCCCCCCTGCCCCTGCGCCTGCCCTGCGCAGCGTTCTCGCCGCCCTCGGCTCGCCCACCGCCGTCCGCGAAGCCCCCGCCTCCGCCCTGCGCGCCCATCAGGGTCCGCTCAGCCCCGACCACCCCCTGCCGGTCCACATCTGGGACGACGTCAGCCGCGCGGGCGGCCCCCCGCGGACCCGGCTGACCGGCTGGCGCTTCCTGGTCCGCAGCGGTGAGCGCGCCGTGGCGGCCGCCGAGGCGATGCTCACCGCCGACGGCTGGACGTTCTCCCACTTCTGCGGCGGCCCGTACGTCGGCGCGACGGAACAGGCACTGCAGCAGGCGGAGTCGCTGGCCGCCCCGTACCAGCCGCGGCTGCTGTCCGTACCGGAGCTGTACATGCTCACCCTGTGGCTGCACCACGACACCGCATCCGACGGTGCCACCGGCCTGCCCGCCCCCGGTGACCTGCTGGTACCGCTGGCGCCCGCACCGCCGGGCATCGCCCCGCACCGCCCGCAGCGGGTCGCCGATCTGCTGCCGCGGCTCCACCTCCGCCTCGCCCCGCCCGGTCCGCTGCTCGACTCCCCGGCCGCCTGACGGCGTACGCCGTGGCCCGGCCGAGCGCCCCGCGACCCATCCGGCCGCGGGGCGCCCCGCTGTGCTCACCCGGGTGGCCGACCGGCCGGAAATATCCCCCAACCCCCTTGCAGAAGAATGAAATTGAACCGCCCGCACGGGTGACGCGTCCTTATCCAACGAGTACCACTGCGGCGAAATCCCTGCGGAAACCCGTCCGTGGGGCAACACTGGGACCAACCGATGGAAACGGGGGAGCGGCCATGACCACCTCGTCGAGCCGCACAACGACGTTCACACCGCAGCGAAAGACAACTTCCATGTGTCAGCACCAACCTCCTTGCCCGTCCGCAGACTCCAGCGACCGGGAAGCCGCGCATCCCGTGGCACACCACCCCGAACAGGGCTGGAGCCTGCTGTGCAACGGTGTCCTGCTCTTCGAGGACACCGGTGAGCTGCTGCCGGACGGGAAGATCATCGCCCCGCACCGGCCGCAGGCCGAACGGGTCGCCAGCGTGGCCTGACCGCCATCTCCTGGCAGTACAACAGGGCCCCCGGCACACATGCCGAGGGCCCTTGATGTTGTCCGGACGACCGCCGGCGATCAGCCGTCGTACTCGTCCAGCGGCGGGCAGGAGCAGACGAGGTTACGGTCACCGAAGGCACCGTCGATACGGCGCACCGGCGGCCAGTACTTCTCCGCCGCCACGACACCGGCCGGGAAGACCGCCTCCTCGCGGGAGTACGGGTGCGACCAGTCGCCGCTGAGCGAGGCCGCGGTGTGCGGGGCGTTGCGCAGCGGGTTGTCGTCCTTGTCCCACTCCCCCGAGCCGACCTTCTCGATCTCCGCGCGGATGGCGATCATCGCATCGCAGAACCGGTCCAGCTCGTCCAGGTCCTCGCTCTCGGTCGGCTCGATCATCAGCGTGCCGGCCACCGGGAAGGACATCGTCGGCGCGTGGAAGCCGTAGTCGATCAGCCGCTTGGCGACATCGTCGATGCTCACCCCGGTCGCCTTGGTCAGCGGCCGGACGTCGATGATGCACTCGTGCGCCACCAGACCGCCGGGGCCGGTGTAGAGCACCGGGTAGTGCGCCTCCAGACGCTTGGCGATGTAGTTGGCGCTCAGCACCGCGACCTGGGTGGCGCGCTTGAGGCCCTCGCCGCCCATCAGGCGGACGTACGCCCAGGAGATCGGCAGGATCCCGGCGGACCCCCAGGGGGCCGCGGAGATCGGTCCGACGCCCGTCTCCGGGCCCGCGGTGGGCTGCAGCGGGTGGTTGGGCAGGTACGGCGCCAGGTGGGCGCGTACGGCGACCGGGCCGACGCCGGGGCCGCCGCCGCCGTGCGGGATGCAGAAGGTCTTGTGCAGGTTGAGGTGCGAGACATCGCCGCCGAACTTGCCGGGCTCGGCGAGGCCGACCAGCGCGTTGAGGTTGGCGCCGTCGACGTAGACCTGGCCGCCGGCGTCGTGCACGGCCGCGCAGATCTGGGTGATGTGCTCCTCGAACACGCCGTGCGTGGAGGGGTAGGTCACCATCAGGACCGCGAGCTCGTCGCGGTGCTTCTCGATCTTGGCGTGCAGATCGTCGGCGTCCACCTCGCCGTCCTCGCCGGTCTTGACGACGACGACCTTCATCCCGGCCATCACGGCGCTGGCGGCGTTGGTGCCGTGCGCCGAGGACGGGATCAGGCAGACGGTGCGCTGCTCGTCGCCGTTGGCGCGGTGGTAGGCGCGGACGGCCAGCAGACCGGCCAGCTCGCCCTGGGATCCGGCGTTGGGCTGGAGGGAGACCTTGTCGTAGCCGGTGACGGTGGCGAGACGCTCCTCCAGCTCCTGGATCAGCGTGAGATAGCCCTGCGCCTGGTCGGCGGGCGCGAAGGGGTGCAGCTGGCCGAAGGCGGGCCAGGTGACCGGTTCCATCTCGGTGGTGGCGTTCAGCTTCATGGTGCAGGAGCCGAGCGGGATCATGCCGCGGTCCAGCGCGTAGTCCTTGTCCGCCAGCGTGCGCAGGTAGCGCAGCATCGCGGTCTCGGAACGGTGCTGCTGGAAGACCGGGTGCGTGAGGTAGTCGTCGGCGCGCAGCAGCTCCTGCGGCAACGTTTCGGCAGCGACGCCGTCCAGCTGCTCGACATCCGCCTGCACCCCGAAGGCACCCCAGACGCCGGCCAGCTGCGCGCGCCCGGTGGTCTCGTCACAGGCGATACCGACCAGGTCGGCGTCGACCAGCCGGAGGTTGACGCCGGCCTCGCGGGCGGCGGCGACGACCTCGGCGGCCCGGCCGGGCACCCGCGCGGTGAGCGTGTCGAAGTACGCGTCGTGGACGATCTCCACTCCGCCGGCCCGCAGGCCCGCGGCCAGGACGGCGGCGTAGCGGTGGGTGCGCCGGGCGATGGTCCGCAGGCCCTCGGGGCCGTGGTAGACCGCGTACATTCCGGCCATCACGGCGAGCAGCACCTGCGCGGTGCAGATGTTGCTGGTGGCCTTCTCGCGGCGGATGTGCTGCTCACGGGTCTGCAGCGCCAGGCGGTAGGCCTTGTCGCCGTCGGCGTCGACGGAGACACCCACCAGGCGGCCGGGCAGGCTGCGGGCGAACTTCTCGCGTACGGCCATGAAGCCGGCGTGCGGCCCGCCGAAGCCCATCGGGACGCCGAAGCGCTGGGTGGTGCCCACCGCGATGTCCGCGCCGAGCTCGCCGGGCGAGGCCAGCAGCGTCAGGGCGAGCAGATCGGCGGCGACGGTGACGACCGCGCCCAGCTCCTGCGCCTGCGCTATGACGGCGCGGGGGTCCCGCACCGCACCGGAGGCGCCCGGGTACTGCAGCAGCATGCCGAAGACACCGCGCTCGGCGATCTCGGCGGGGATGCCGTCGGACAGGTCCGCGACGACGACCTCGACGCCGGTCGGCTCCGCGCGGGTCTCGATCACCGCGATGGTCTGCGGCAGACAGTCGGCGTCGACCAGGAAGACGCCCTGCTTGACCTTGCCCATGCGGCGGGACAGCGCCATCGCCTCGGCGGCGGCGGTGCCCTCGTCCAGCAGGGAGGCGCCCGTGGTGGGCAGCCCGGTCAGGTCGGCGACCATGGTCTGGAAGTTGAGCAGCGCCTCCAGGCGGCCCTGCGAGATCTCCGGCTGGTAGGGCGTGTACGCCGTGTACCAGGCCGGGTTCTCCATGACGTTGCGCAGGATCACCGGCGGGGTGAAGGTGCCGTAGTAGCCGAGCCCGATCATGGAGGCCAGGACCTGGTTGCGGTCCGCGAGGCCGTGCAGTTCCTTGAGGACCTCGGCCTCGGTGCGGGCCTGCGGCAGACCGAGCGCCTCGGCGCTCTTGATCACGTCGGGAACGGCGGTGGCGGTGAGCTCGTCCAGCGAGCCGAAGCCGACCTGCGCGAGCATCTTCGCCTGCGCCTCGTCGTCGGGACCGATGTGCCGGTGCTCGAAGGGCGTACCGCGCTCCAGCTCGGTCAAGGAGATGCGATTGGTGGTCATCTGCGGGGGCCTCCTGGTCAGTACGACCTGCGAGGGGCACCACGGCGCGGGTGCCCGGACGGCCTCCCCCTCTGTCATCTCAACCTGAGAGCTTCACCGGCCCGCGGTCTGCGGTCCGGCTTTCACCGTCGGTGAGGACGGGACCCGGCATTGTGTCTTTTGCGGGCCCGCCCTGCTTTCCAGAGTGACCTCGTCCATGCGGTACGGATGCCTGAGAGATTCCGGGGAGGAGTTGCTCCTTCGGCGCCCCCGCCGCGAACGGCAAGGGACTCTCCCGCATGGGGTCAGCGGCCATTCGTCAGCCTACCAGCGCACCTGTCGGGGGAACCTGAGAGGAAGCTTCGAGTGGCCGAGGCATGAAATGTGCCGTTTGGTAGTTGTCACAGGGCAGTTGCGACCACAAGGAGGGGCTGTGCACACCGATATCGATCCCCGGAGCCTGATCGGCCGCAAAGCGTTCGACCGGAACGGCACCAAGATCGGCACCGTTGACGAGGTCTATCTCGACGACGCGACCGGCGAACCCGAATGGGCTGCCGTGCGCACCGGCCTGTTCAGCCGGGATGCCTTCGTCCCCCTGGAGCCGAGCGAGCTGGCCGAGGAAGGGCTGCGGATCCCCTACGACCGCAAGCTGATCAAGGACGCCCCGGATTTCGGGGTGGGCCGCCATCTCTCCCCCGAACAGGAACTACAGCTCTACCACCATTACCGACTGGATATCTCCTCCCCGGCCTCCCCCGCCTCCGACTCCGCCCCCTCCCCGGACGACAAGGACTTCGGCCGGGTCGCCGGTTCCGAGGACTGACCGTCTCCGGGCCCCCCGCCCACCAGCGGCAACGGCTCCCCCGGCCGCAGCGCCGGGTCATCGACGGCAAAGGTCCGCACCCTCCCCGGTGCGGACCACGGCTGTTCGAAACGTACGGTCACTCTCCCCACCCCGCTGCCCTGCACCCATCCGGCGCCGTATTCCTCGTGCACCACATCGAGGCCCGGAGCCCAGCGGCGCGGCCGCTCCTCCTCCGGCTCAGGCTCGCCCGCCCCGGCCGCCGGCGGCTCCGCCGCCGCTCTGGCCGCCTCCTCCTCGGCCTCCTGCTCCGTGGCCAGCTGGGCGAACAGGTCCTCCTGCGTGAAATCGGCCAGCCCGCTCACCCCCACCCCCAGGAGCCGGACCCCGCCCGTGGTGTCCACCGTCTCCAGGAGCCGCGCGGCGGCCTCCCGGACGACCGCGGGGTCGTCGGTGGGCCCGCGCAGCGTCTCCGACCTGGTCAGCGTCGAGAAGTCGTAGTTGCGCACCTTGATCACCACCGTCCGCCCGGACCGCCCCGCCGCCCGCAGCCGCTGCACACAGCGCTCGGCCAGCCGCGTGAGCTCGCTGCGCACCCGCGTCCGGTCGGTGAGATCGACTTCGAAGGTGTCCTCCACGGAGATCGACTTCGCGTCCCGCTCCGCCACCACCGGGCGGTCGTCCTGCCCCAGCGCCATCGCATACAGCCCGGCGCCGTGCGCCTTGCCCAGCAGCCGCACCAGCTCGTCCTCGCCGGCCTCCGCGGTCTCCGCGACGGTGTGGATCCCGGCCCGGCGCAGCGCCTCGGCCGTCGCCGGCCCCACCCCGGGCAGCGTCCGCACCGGCATGGGCCCCAGCAGCTCCCGCTCGCTGCCGGGCTCGATCACCACCAGGCCGTCCGGCTTCGCCGCCTCGGACGCGATCTTCGCCAGCATCTTGGCGCCCGCAAGCCCCACCGAGCCGGTCAGCGCGGTGGCCTCGCGGATGTCCCGCCGCAGCCGCTCCCCCACGGCCCGTACGGCGTCCGTCTCGGGCGCCACCCCGCCCGCCTCCAGGTCCACGAACGCCTCGTCCAGGCTCAGCGGCTCCACCAGCGGCGACAGCGCATGCAGCAGCTCCATCACCTTGTCACTCACCTGGCGGTACAGATCGAACCGCGGGCTGAGGTAGGCGGCATTGGGGCACAGCCGGCGCGCCTGAGCGGTCGGCATGGCCGAGCGGACGCCGAAGACCCGTGCTTCGTACGACGCGGTGGCGACGACCCCACGCGGCCCGATCCCGCCGACGATCACCGGCTTTCCGCGCAGGCTGGGCTTTGCCGCCTGCTCGGCGGACGCATAGAACGCATCCATGTCCAGATGCAGAATCGTCGGCGCGGATCTCACATGACCGATCCTCCCGCACACCACTGACAACCGGCCCGATGCCGGGCCCGGGTGCGGGTACGGGCGTCAGCCGGCCCGGTTGCGCCGCCGCGCCAGCTCGTCGTGCGGGTTCTGGCCGACCAGCGTCTCGCCGGTGTCCAGCCGCTCGCCGTGCAGCTCGGAGAGCGCGCTCTCCACGTCTCGCAGCACCACGCCCACGGCGATCCCGAAGACCCCCTGGCCGCCCTGGAGCAGATCGACGACCTGGTCGGGCGAGGTGCACTCGTAGACCGTCGCGCCGTCGCTCATCAGCGTCATCCGCGTCAGATCGTCCAGCCCGCGCGAACGCAGATGCTGGACGGCGGTGCGGATGTTCTGCAGCGACACCCCGGTGTCCAGCAGCCGCTTGACGATCTTCAGAACGACGACGTCCCGGAAGTTGTACAGCCGCTGAGTGCCGGAACCGTAGGCGGGCCGGACGCTCGGCTCCACCAGGCCGGTGCGCGCCCAGTAGTCGAGCTGCCGGTAGGTGATCCCCGCCGCCGCGCACGCCGTCGGACCGCGGTAGCCGATGACCCCCGCCGCGCAGTCCCCCGACACCGCGGCGGGCCGCGCCGGTGCGCGGTTCGCTGCTGCATTCGGGTGGAGCGGCAACGCCCCTTCCGCCGCCGTACCGTCGCCGGTGATTGCCACGCCGCCCTCCGTCCTCCACGTCCCGGACGGGACCTGCCTTATCGACGGTATGCAGTCACTCGGGGTGCGTCAACGATCGCCGCGCTCGCCACGCCGAGTGATAATCACCCTACGAGTGGTTTCTCGTGACCTCGCGCGGGGAATGGCTAAATAGTTTGGCCGGAATCAGACGCTTCCGCCGGCCGATGTCACTGGTTGCTGCTGCCGAAGTCCTCGGGCGAGATCTGGTCGAGGAACTCGCGGAACTTCTCCACCTCGTCCTCCTGCTCGTCCGGGATCGCGATGCCCGCGTCGTCCAGCACACCGTCCGTCCCGTAGATCGGGGTCCCGGTGCGCAGTGCCAGCGCTATGGCGTCGGACGGACGCGCGCTGACCTCGACGCCGCTGGCAAAGACCAGTTCGGCGTAGAACACTCCCTCGCGCAGATCCGTGATCCGGACCTGCGTCAGTTCCTGGCCCACCGCTTCCAGCACATCCTTGAAGAGGTCATGCGTCAGCGGCCTGGCAGGGACCATGCCCTGCTGGGCGAAGGCGATGGCGGTGGCCTCCCCTGGCCCGATCCAAATGGGCAAGTAGCGATCGCCTCCCACCTCCCGCAGGAGCACGATCGGTTGGCTGGAAGGCATTTCCACCCGGACACCCACGACATCGAGCTCGTTCACACAGCAACCCTAGGACGTGCCCGGCAGGTTTGGGTAGTCGGGCCGTTATTTGCTCACTGGAGCCGGACCCGCAGCGCGCTCTGGACCAGTGCCGCATGGAGGCGTACGGACAGGGTGGCCAGCTCTCTGGCGGTGGCCTCGGCATGCGTCCTGGTCTGCGGGTTGCGGTGCCGCCGAAGAGGTGCCACGACCTGCTCCACCAAGCCCGCCTCGCGCTCGGCGGCCGCCTTCACGGCCCGCAGATGCCGCGGCTCGAGACCAAAACGTCCCAGCTCGGCGACGAGCTTCGCGACCGTGACGGCCTCACTGTCGTAGCTGCCGTCGGCGCCCGGCACGACGAGCCCGTACGACTCCCAGTCGGCCAGCGCCGCCTCGTCCACCCCGGCGGCCGCCAGCAGCTCCTCCCGGCCGACCCGGGCGGTCGCCGGGCGGTCCTCGCCCGGCTCGCGCATCCCCGGGACCAGGTCGCGGGGCGCCGTGGCCTGGGCGGGCAGCTGCACCTGCTCACCGCGCTCCAGGGCGTCCAGATGCTCCCGGATGACCTTCAGCGGAAGGTAGTGGTCCCGCTGCATCCGCAGCACGCCGGCCAGCCGCTCGACGTCGGCCGCGGTGAATTTGCGGTATCCGGAAGGCGTGCGCTCCGGCTCCACCAGCCCCTCGGCCTCCAGGAAGCGAATCTTGGAGATGGTGACCTCGGGGAATTCCTCGCGCAGCAGGGTGAGCACCGTGCCGATGCTCACCGGTCTCCCGTCCGAGGGGGCGGCGCCGGAGGAACCGGCACCGCCCTTCGGTGCTTGGCGCATATGCCTTCCCCGGCCGGTCAGATACCGGCGGCCAGCTGGCTTGCGTAGAAGACCAGCCGGAACTTGCCGATCTGGACCTCGTCCCCGTTGGAGAGCGCGACCGAGTCGATCCGCTCGCGGTTGACGTACGTGCCGTTCAGGCTGCCGACGTCGGCGACCGTGAAACGGCCCTCCGGACCGCGCCGGAATTCCACATGGCGGCGCGAGACCGTCACATCGTCGAGGAAGATGTCGCCCTGCGGGTGGCGGCCGGCCGTCGTCAGCTCGCCGTCCAGCAGGAAGCGGCTGCCGGAGTTCGGACCCCGGCGGACGACCAGCAGCGCCGAACCCGCCGGAAGGGCGTCGACGGCCGCCTGGGCCTCGGGCGACAGGGACGGCAGCTGGGTCTGGCCCGTGGCCTCCGCGTCATACGCCTCGATCCCCGAGATGGAGATGGTCGACGTCGTCTCGGACGCGCGCTCGGCCACGGCACCCGGGCGCAGCGGCGCACCGCAATTGGAGCAGAACCGGCTCGCCTCGGCGTTCCGGTGCCCACACCTCGTACAAACCGGCAAGGCCGAACCTCCACCCGTGGATGAGGCCGATGGTCCCTGGGAACCTATGCGGCCGGCACCGGAGGGGTCAACAGAACCCGCGCCGTGCCCCCCGGACGGACCGCTGACCTCATCCCGGAAGAGCGGACGGTCCTCACCTGCGCCGCCCTCCTCGGGCCGGCCCGCGGCGCGGTGCCGCGCCGAGCCGCTGCCGCCCTCCTGGCGTGCGCTCTTGCCGAACAGCTTTGCAAACAACTTCACGGGCGATTCCCCTTGAACGAAACAGACCCGCCCGTGGGGCAGGACGAACCCTCGATGCACACACCGGCCGATCCGGACATCCTGTGAACGTCCGTGGCCTCCAGACAGTTTCCCTCACACACCACAATCACGGTGCGCCGACCCCCCGCTACCTCATGCCCTCGCCGGGCCATCGCCATACGTGAAGGCCTCACCGCGAAGACAACCGAGCGTAGTCAGGCCGCTTCGCCTCTCGCAAGGCATCCACAATGATCTTCCTTTGCCGGGTCACAGACACCTTGGCCTGCTCCTTTTCCAGAGTCTGAACGACCCCTCCGGGGATGTTCAGCGCCGGTTCGAGGTCCTCGGGCTTGCCGATGACCTTGAACCGGTAGGGCTGGGCGACCCGCTTCCCGTCGATCTGCACGCCGCCGCTGACATCCGAGAGATAGGTGTTCGCGACGACCCTTACGTCATTGACCTGGATGGCCTCGGCGCCGGCCGCCCGCAGCTCCTGGACGGTGTCCAGCAGCTTGTCCGCCTCGACGGAGTGCGTGGCGTCGTCGATGGTCAGGGTGATGCCGGGCCCTTGCGCCGCGACGGTCCCGGCCAGCACGCCCAGCTGCTGTTCCTTCTCCACGGTCTGTTTACGGGCCTCCTCGGCCTGGTCCGAGCTGTTCTCCAGCTCGGTCTTCTGCCCTTCCAGGCGCCGCTGTTCTTCCGTCAGCCGCTGGGAGCGGTTGTCCAGTTCATCCAGAATGCGCACCAGATCCTCCTGGCGTGCACCCCGCAGCGCGCTGCTGTCACTCGTGGAACGTACCTGAATCGCCAGGCCGAGGCCGAGAATGAACAGGAGCAGAGCAACGATCAGTTGAGCCCGGGTCAGCCGCGGCGGCCAGAGGCTCGCAGCGAGCCGCTGCCGGCCGTTCTGCGGCGTACCGGACGCCTTATCTTCCGCCTCCGCGGCCGGGACGCCGGCATCTGCCGGTTTACCGGCGTTCTGCTGCGTGTCGTCCGGTTTGGGGCTATCCGTTCCCTCAGCGGACGCCGCCGCGGGCGCGGGCCGGCTCTCGGGAGGCATCGGCCGCCGGTCGGCGGGGCCACGGCCCTGCTGCGGCTCCGGCTTCTGCTCCGGCTCGGGGGTCTCGTCCGTTGCCATCCGCCTCACGCCCTGAAGACGTGCCGGCGGATCGCGGCAGCGTTGGAGAAGATCCGGATACCGAGCACCACGACCACACCGGTGGAGAGTTGGGCGCCGACGCCCAGTTTGTCACCGAGGAAGACGATGAGCGCGGCGACCACCACATTCGACAGGAAGGAGACGACAAAGACCTTGTCGTCGAAGATGCCGTCCAGCATCGCGCGCAGACCGCCGAAAACGGCGTCCAGCGCCGCGACGACAGCAATCGGCAAGTAGGGCTCGACCACCGTCGGCACCACGGGTCGGACCACAAGCCCGACCACGACTCCCACGATGAGGCCCAGTACGGCGATCACGATGTGCCCTTCCCTGTGTCGGCGCCATCCGCCTTGGCGGCACCGGCCTGCGGCTTTGCGGTACGTACGGTCAAACTGGGCGCGGGCGGCAGCGTGACCTCGCTCTCCGCGGAAATCCTGGTGCCGACGCCGTAGTTCTCATGCAGTACGTGCAGATACTGACCGTCGGCGCTGTCCTGGAACGCGGTGCTGAGCCGCTGCCCGTCCCCCACCGCCAGCACCGTATAAGGCGGAACCAGTGGCTTGTTGTCGACCAGTATGGCGTCTCCCGCTGCCCTGATCGCCGAGAGTGACGTAAGCCGCTGCCCATTGACGGAGATGGCCTCCGCACCGGACTCCCACAGGCCGTTGACGACACGTTGCATGTCCCTGTCCCGTACCCGCCCGGTGTCGGAGAAACCACTGCTCTCCCTCGGGCCTCCCCCGCTGGACTGTGCGTCCTTGGCGTCGTCCACCACTAGTTTCACGCCAGGACCGGTCACTTCGGTCGAACCGGACAACAGGGCCAGAAGTTCGGCCTTGTCGCCACCATGCTGGTTCAGCGCCTCCCGCTGCATCCTGCTGACCGCGTCCCGGGTCGCGTCCACCCGCTTCTGCAGCTTGTCCGCCTCGCTGGTGCCCTTCTGGATGCGATGGATGAGCTCCTCGCGTTCCTTGGCCAGCGTCGGTGCCGATATCCGCGCCTGGGCGGCGCCCACCGTGACGACCACCGCCGCCAGCACGAGTCCGGCCGCGAGGCCCAACTTCGCCCGCAAGGTGCGCGGCAGACCACGGGTGCCGGCGGCGGCCTTGCGCGCGGCGGCCTCCGCATACCCGTCGTCGAGGCTGTGATCCATCACGTTGGTCAGCAGCGACATGGACGCATCGGGACGCGCGGCCGGCTTCCTGGGAGTGCTCCGATCGGGGCGCTGCTGCGACATGCCGCTCATCGTCGCACGTCGCACTGACAGTCTCCCAATGGCCCCACCGGCGTGCCCGATTGCGGGCACGCCGGTGGGATCCGGCTCAGCGGCCGGCGCTGTCCACGACCGCCGACCACTCGTCCAGCAGCTGCTGAGCGGAGGCGTCGTCCGGCCCCTCCGCCCACAGGTGCGTGACCGCCTCGGCCGGGTCGGGCAGCACCAGCACCCAGCGGCCGTCGGCCTCCACGACCCGTACGCCGTCGGTGGTGTCCACGTCCCGGTCCCCGGCCGCCTCGACCACATGCCGCATGACCAGCCCCTTGACCGCCCACGGCGTGGCAAGGTCACGGCGCAGGACGTGCGCCCGCGGGATCCGCGCATCGATCTGGCTGAGCGTGAGCTGCGTACGGGCCACCAGGCCGATCAGCCGGACGAACGCCGCCGCACCGTCGAAGACGCTGCTGAACTCGGGAATGATGAACCCGCCGAGCCCGTCGCCGCCGAAGACCGTGCCCTCCGTCCGGCCCACCCGGGTCAGATCGTCGGGCGAGGTGGTCGTCCACTCGACCTGTGTCCCGTGGTACGCCGCGACCTGCTCGGCGATCCGCGTCGTGGTCACCGGCAGCGCCACCCGCCCGCTGCGCCGCTCGGCCGCCACCAGGTCCAGCATCACCAGCAGGGCACGGTCGTCCTCGATGATCCGGCCGCGCTCGTCCACCAGGGACAGCCGCTCGCCCACGGGGTCGAAGCGCACCCCGAAGGCGGCCCGCGCCGATGCCACGATCTCGCCGAGCCGGACCAGCCCGGAGCGCCTGGCATCGGCCGTCTCGGTCGGCCGGGACTCGTCGAGCCCCGGATTGATCGTCAGCGAGTCGACACCGAGCCGTCCCAGCAGACTCGGCAGCACCAGCCCGGCACTGCCGTTGGACGCGTCCACCACGACCTTCAGCCCGGAGTCGGCGATACCCGTGGTGTCCACCGCTCGCAGCACGGACCCCGTATAGGAGTCGAAGACGCTCGCCGGGAACCGCAGATCGCCGATCTCGCCGGGAAAGGCGCGTCGGTACTCCTGGCGGGCATAGACCCGGTCGAGCTTGCGCTGCCCCGCCTGCGAGAGATCCGCGCCGCGCTCGTCGAAGAACATGATGTCGACGGAGTCCGGCACCCCCGGTGTCGTACGGACCATGATGCCGCCGGCGCTCCCCCGGGCCGTCTGCTGACGGGCGACCGGCAGCGGAACGTTCTCGAGGTCTCTCACGTCGATGGCGCTGGCCTGCAGCGCGGAGATCACCGCGCGCTTCAGCGCCCGCGCGCCACGCGAATGGTCGCGGGCGGTGGTGACCGTGGAGCCTTTCTTGAGCGTGGTGGCATACGCGCCGGCGAGCCGAACCGCCAGCTCCGGAGTGATCTCGACATTGAGAATTCCGGACACCCCGCGCGCACCGAACAGATGCGCCTGGCCACGGGACTCCCAGATCACCGATGTGTTGACGAACGCACCCGCCTCGATCGTCTTGAAGGGATAGACCCGCACATTCCCCTGGACGATCGACTCCTCGCCGATCAGGCATTCATCGCCGATGACCGCGCCGTCCTCGATCCGGGCGGCCCGCATGATGTCGGTGTTCTTGCCGACCACACAGCCCCGGAGATTGCTGTGCTGCCCGATATAGACGTTGTCGTGCACCACGGCCCTGTGCAGAAACGCGCCGCTTTTCACCACGACGTTGGAGCCGACGACCGTGTGCTCACGGATTTCCACATCGGCCTCGACCTTGGCGTAGTCGCCGATGTACAGCGGCCCGCGCAGCACCGCGTCGGGATGGACTTCCGCGCCCTCCGCGACCCACACCCCGGGCGAGATCTCGAAGCCGTCGATTTCGACGTCGACCTTGCCCTCGAGAACATCGGCCTGGGCCTTCACATAGCTCTCGTGAGTGCCGACGTCCTCCCAGTAGCCCTCGGCGACATAGCCATAGATCGGCTTGCCTTCCTTCATGAGCTGCGGAAAGACATCCCCGGACCAGTCCACCGGAACGTCGGGTTCAAAGTAGTCGAAGACCTCCGGCTCCATCACGTAGATGCCGGTGTTGACGGTGTCCGAGAACACCTGGCCCCAGGTGGGCTTCTCCAGGAAACGCTCGACGCGGCCGCCTTCGTCGACGATGGTGATGCCGAACTCCAGCGGATTCGGAACCCGCGTCAGGCAGACGGTGACCAGGGCGCCCTTTTCCTTGTGGAAGCGGATCAGATCGGTGAGGTCGAAGTCCGTGAGGGCGTCACCCGAGATGACCAGAAAGGCGTCGTCCTTGAGGGCTTCCTCCGCGTTCTTCACGCTGCCCGCGGTGCCCAGTGGCTTTTCCTCGTTGGCGTAGGTGAGCTCCATTCCGAGCTCTTCACCGTCGCCGAAATAGTTCTTGACGAGCGAGGCAAGGAATTGCACGGTCACGACGGTCTCGGTGAGACCGTGCCGTTTCAGCAGCCGCAGCACATGCTCCATGATCGGCCTATTGGCCACAGGCAGCAGCGGCTTCGGCATACTTGACGTCATGGGGCGAAGGCGGGTGCCTTCACCACCGGCCATCACAACGGCCTTCATGTCGGAAGCGTCCTCCTCTAAGAGACGAACGGTCTTGCCGACTTCACTTGTCCAGATCGCCCACTGTTCCTGTGCTCACGTACGGGCGCCGGGCCTTGGCACAATCTGCCGGATCGGAGAGCTCAGTCGGCCGTGGCGTCCGCCTTGATGAGCCAGCGGACCTGGACCACGTAGAGGATCCCTGCCCACCAATAGAGCGCCGTACCCCATCCCGCGAACGCCCAACCGAAAATAGTGGCGAGTGAGTGAAGCCAGGTGTCTCCGCCGCTCAGCAACAGCAGCGGGAAGGCATACATCAAGTTGAACGTAGCCGCTTTGCCCAGGAAGTTCACCTGGGGAGGGCCATATCCGTGACGCCCCAGGAATCCGACCGCGATCAGCAGCATCAGTTCCCGCGCCAGCAGCGCCGCGGTGAGCCAGACGGGCAGAATCTCGCGCCAGGTCAGTCCGACGAGGGTGGAGAGGATGTAGAGCCGGTCGGCCGCGGGGTCGAGGATCCGGCCAAGACTGCTGATCTGGTTCCAGCGCCGGGCAAGCTTCCCGTCCAGGTAGTCACTGACACCGCTCAGCGCAAGCACCAGCAACGCCCAGGGGTCGGCATTCGGGCCATCGAATTCCGGCCACAGGATCAACCACAGGAACACCGGCACGCCGACGAGGCGCGCCATGCTCAGAATGTTGGGGATGGTGAGGACGCGATCCGTCTGTACCCGCGTCTCCTGGACCTCCACGCGGAAGCCTCCTGTGGGGAAATGTGCCGACGATACCCATGTGACCTTACCTGCCCCGCCGGCCGCGCCGTGCCGCGGGTCCCAGGTCCACAAAACGCGAGAAAGCCCCGTGGGGAACCAGGTTCCCCACGGGGCTTTCTCTAAAGATTGTTCGGCGGCGTCCTACTCTCCCACAGGGTCCCCCCTGCAGTACCATCGGCGCTGAAAGGCTTAGCTTCCGGGTTCGGAATGTAACCGGGCG
>NZ_LGKG01000180.1 GCF_001294335.1 Streptomyces chattanoogensis | reverse complement strand
GCCCCCCTCCTCGCCCCCGCCCCGTCCCGCCGCGTGATCCAGCCCGCCGCGGGCGTGGTGGCCCGCCCGGCCACCCGCGCCGTCCCGTAGCGCCTCGGTGAAGGTCTGGCCGGAGTTCTTGAGCGCGTCCACGCCGGCCTCCGCGCCCGCCTTCGCGCTGCGGCCGACGTCGAAACCCTGCTGGGCCCCGAAGTTCATGTTCATGCCCTGCGCGATGGCGTCGGAGATCATCGCCTCCAACGCGGAGACGGCAGGCTCCTTCACCGTCTCCACGATCGCCTCGACCAGCGCCTCCCGCGCTTCCTTGAGGATCCGGCGCACGATCAGGCGGGTGGCCTGCGTGGCGCCCGCGGCACCGATCTCGGACAGGCCGAGAGTGAAGGGGGCTGCCGCCTGGGCCGCGATGATCTCCGCCGCGAGGATGGCCAGCTGGGCGATGACCGCGATCTTCATTCCGACGATGACCACGGCGCCGGCGTCGAGGGCGAAGGCGATGAGCTCGGCGGCGGTACGGGCATCGTCGAGGTAGCCGGAGCCGCTGCCGGAGAACTTCTCCCAGGTCTTGCTGAAACCCTCGATACTGTCGCCGGAGTTGGCGGAGAGCACGTTCCCGGCGGCGGAGACGCCCTCGGCCTGTAGCTCCTCAACGACGCGCGCGAACTCCCGCCACTTCTCGGCGGATTCGTGCATCTTGTCTTCGTCGCCGGTCGGCCAGTCGAAGCCGAGCATCTCGAGAACCCACTCGGCCCAGTCCGGCAGCATGAGCGACATGGCGGCAATCCCCCAGGGAGCAGCGAAGCGACGATGACGGACGTGGAGCAGCAGGCCGGTTGGCGCCTCAGGTGTGGGGTGACTTGAGCGTCACGATCCTCTGGCTCTCCGCCTCGGCGTTGGCGACGTGCTGTTTCATCAGCGAGTCGTTGAAGTCCTCGTCGGCCTGGTGGTTGTCGGCCATCGCGTTCAGGGCGCCGCCGATCTCCTGGAGCTTGGCGGCCAGATGCCCCATCGACTCGTACATGCCGTCGCGCAGTCCCTCATAGACCACACCGAACTTCTCGCCGATGTCGTCATCGCCCCACGGCGGAGTGTCCTGACCCTCCAGACCGGTCAACCCGTTCTTCAGTGTCTCCACCGCGGACTGATAGCGCTGCCCGACGCTGGTGAAGTCCTTGCCCCCAGCCTTCAGCGACGGTACGTCCGCCTGCAGTCCATCTCCGGCCATGGCGCGCCCCGTTCCCCTGCTCGTGGTCACGTGCGTGAAAGGGTTTGGCAAAGTCTAGAGGCGAACGCCCCTACCACATCAAGACATTGACCGTCACAAGGGTGTCACCGAGGTAACTGGCGCGACTGCGGCCGCTGGCACCCGGGAGTCAATCAGAGACTCCGACGTCATGATCCCGCCCCGCAAGCGATCGAGGCCCAGGCACCCGGCTCTCACCGGCCGACCTGGGCCTTCGTCGTACCCGTCGCACGCGCGCCTGCCTGGTGGGAGCGAGGTTGCACTTGGACGTCCAGGGCTGTCGCTGTTCACCGACGTTGATGTCAGTGGTGGACGTCAGATCCGTCGGCCTACGTCCTTGGCGAGAGCCTGGCAGCCCGCAACTTCGGATGTCACTCCTCATGGGGTTCAGGTGGCTCCAGCGTCCGCCGCCCTCGTGCCGCATCTCCATTCCCTGATAAGGCTGCCGGGAACCGGCTGGGCTGGACTGAGCCGTACTGATCTCGGTCACCACGATCGCTCTCGGGTGTACGTCATAGGTGACGGTCAGGCGATGATCACCGCCGGCTCGCCACACTCCGCCGCGGCCTCCGCGCGATCCGGCTGCACGACGCCCGCCACGGATGCGCGACGATCCTTGCTGCCGGCCTCGCTGTGCGTCGCGATGGAGGCCCTTCGGCACAGCCAGATCAGCACCACCATGCACATCTATACGCACATCTATACGCACATCCATACGGACATCCCAGGACACGCAGCGCGCGGCCATCAGCCACATGGAACGGATGCTCAAGAGGCGCACCGGCCGTGAGTGACCGTCGCCGTTGATGTCAGACGTGGATGTCAAAGAGCACCTACGAGATTTCGTAGGTGCTCTTTGCGCTGGTGCCCCCGGCAGGGCACCGGGCAGATGGGAACGGGTGTAGGCCGTGGCTACTGGGGTCGCGGATCACCGTAGAGGCCGCTTGTCCGCTCTGATGCGTGCTTGGCCTTGGCCGGAGGCGCATGTCATGGGCGGGGCGGTCCGAATGTGGCCGCCGCAGCACTGCCGACCCGTACGTGCCAGGATGCACTCCGTTCGCTCATCGGTGACCCACCACTGGTTCCTACAGACAGGCCGCCAGAGGGATCCCGGCTTCCCTCTGGCTACCCTCGTGACTGCGCGTACTTGTCGATTTCCGCCAAGGCTGCTGCCACGTCCCCTTGCTCGAAGGCCAGCCGGCCAGCCTGTGCTGCCAGTTCCAACTGCAGCACGCGAGGGTCACCATCCGTCGCGACCAACGCGCAGTCGATGCGTGGGATTGCTGACTCGGCGCTTGCACGATTTTCGTCGATCCTGGCCTGAGCTGTTGCCAACGTTAGGGATAGATCGACGGACGCGAAGCCTGCGTCCTGCAAGCGCGCACGCAGTTCCGTGATCAGGCGCAGCGCGATGTCCTCCAACGAGCCATCCCGCACCGAGAGTTCCAGACCAAGCGGTGCACTACCGAAACCGGTTTTCTCCTGCGCACGCAGCCGGAGTGTGTCCGTTCTCAGCACCGAGTGGTGGTCCAGGATGAAGACCAGAACCATCGCCGTCTTCACGGCATCGGCAATGGAGTCTTCCCCCGCCAAGGGCTGCAGCAGCCACTCCCGCTTCTCATCTGCCACACGTTCCGGTCGCTGTCCCTGAAGGAGGGCGGTGATCCCCTCCGCGGGCGAAGAACCGAGGAACCACGAGCCGCTGTGATCGACGGAGAAGAGTCGAGCCGGCTCGTCGACAGCGAGCAGGGCATCGGAGTCGGTGCGGCCGAAGGGGAACAGTTTGACGCCCAGGGCTTCACCCAACTCGGCAAGCGTGTTGTGGGTGTACCGGCCGAGGCGGGGATCCACCGTGCATCCTGTGGCGGCCACTTGCTGTCCAGCAGCCGTGGGCCGGAAAGCCAATCCGTGGAACTCGCGGATGCTTTGCTCTGCCGCCGGGAAGAGCACCCACCGTCCGGAGCCCGACTTTGCGACTGTGCTCACTGTCTCCAATATCGCGAGCATTCCGTCGCTCCCGATGTCCCGTTCGGGTTGCCATCCTGCGGCGTGAAGCACTTTCCTGTCTTCAGTCACGACCCATGATCCTCACGCCGAGTTCGTCAAGCAGCGCGGTGCAAGAACGGCAGGGCAGCGTCGGCTTTCCATGTTCCGGATCGCCGGGCTCGCGAATGAGCCGCGAGAGAATCACGGAATCCGCGAAGTGTGGTGCCGCGGCTTCCAGCGTGGTATGGCTCCCGCCTATCTGCTGCTCGTCCAAATGCCACAACTGGTCTGAGACAAGCGCCGATTCGGCACAGTACCCTGCGAATGGCTCACGCAACTGCACGGGAAGAAAGCGAAAGAAACGGTTGACTGCCGGATGCAGATTGGGTTCCCCGCCACCTGAAAGGTTGGTCTGACTGAGCACCATGTCATTAATGAGCAGAGACGATGCGACACCTGGGACACGGCTAGACAAAGAAATCCTCCGCATCCCGCAGACGGCTTCCTTCCAGGCGTTTGGCGAACGCCTCGATCGGCCGCTCGGCCACGAAGTAAGAACCCGTTTCGTGCAGGTAAAAGACTCGCTCAGTGTCATCCATCAGAACGATGCCGAGCTCTCGTGTTTCGTATGCCACAGGAAAAATAGGCCTGCCGAGACTCTGACTCAACTCGACGATGTCTTCGGCGTCTTCGTCGTACCCGAATGTTGGCGTCACAACCATCTTGATGCTCGGACTCCGCGGGTAGGGGAGTTCGAGATTTCCGTACTCGCGAACGAAAGCCGTTGCGCACGGCAGCGGAGCAATACTTTCTCCTTGGTCCGCAAAATCTCGAACCCTGGCCGAGATGAGCCGGTCGGCCTCCTCGCCGATGTCCCGACCGGGGAACCAGCCGTGCTCCGTCAGCCAAGATCTGACTTCTTCTTCACCGATCACGGTTTCTGCCAATCCTCCGCACCTGCCTAGCTTCTGTGCGCGATGATACCGAGCCTCGGCAGCATCCGTTTGCAGGAGTCACAGGGTTCCTTGTAAACCCCATGTTTCTCGATTATCTCATCCCCCTTCTTCCTAACTCCGATGTTGTTGCTGTGCATCACTCCCCCCGCCAGCTCCCTCTTTAGATCTTCCTCGCTGGTGAAACGCGTGCCATGGGGATCCGACTCTTTCAACCGGTCGGATATCAGGGCAACTTCGGCGCACTTTCCGTGCCCAGCACTGATACCGCCCTGTTGCTCAATGTCGTCCAGCGCCTTCTTGAGTTCCGGATGGACGTCGATGGCGGTATTCGTTCCGTATTTTGTGGAGCTTGTGTGTCCCGTAATCACGCCATTATGCAAGAAGCTGCCGGCGCATCCATTCTTGATTTTATATGCGCCCGGCGTCTCCACGCCTCTCTCCTGCCTTGGCGTTGTGGGCATCGTTCGCGAGTCGCCGCGACTCTTCCTCGAGCAGTCTGATCCTCTGGTCGTGGTCGAGGCCGCTCACGTCAAGGGCGCGGCCATGGTGGTTTTTCATCCCCCATGCGCTTTGTCCATGCCAGGGAGGGTTGATGGGTTGCCCCTGCGGGCTATTGCCCCCACCTGGCGGCCGATTGCCGGGACCTCCCGGTCCCTTCCCGCCTCCCGGTCCTTTGCTGCCGCCTGTGGCCCCACCCGCTCCCGGAGCCTTCGGGTCCTTCGTGTCATTCTTGTCGAGACCCTTGAAGTGGTCAGCAAGTCCCTTGTCGTTGTCGCGGTGGTTCTTCTTCATCTGCGTGACGCCGCGGGTCATGTTCTCGCCGAGATGCTTGGCGGTCTTCTTGACGCCGTCCTCGATGCCGTCGACGACCTTGTCCAGCACCACGTTCGCGGCATCGGCGATGGCGTCCTTGCCGCGGGTGCGGCCATGGTGGCTCCTGGCCCGGCCGATCTTGCCGCCGGCCTTGTTGCGGAACGTGCCGCTCGCGCTTTGCAGACCGGTCACGGCGTTGTCGTGTTCGCCCTCGTCGAAGCTGAAGCCGGTGCCGCCACCGCCACCGCCACCGCCTCCGCCGCCACCCCCGTCGCCTGCGCTGAGGAGCCCCATCGTCGGGTTGGCGGCAGCTTCCTTCGCGGACTTCTTGGCGTTCTGTACGCCCTGGTTGAAGCCGTCCTTGCCCGCGTTGGCGGTGCGGCCGAGGTCGACGCCGTCCTGTACGCCGAGCGCGTTGGCGCCGAGCTGGACGACCAGGTCCCCGACCATCGCGCCCAGGGCCTCCTCGACAGGAGTCAGGGCGATGCTGACGACCTGTTCGGCGACTTGCTGGCAGACTTCCTTGAACAGCCGCTTGAGGATCATCCTCGTCGCCTGCGTCGCGCCCAGCGCGCCCAGCTCCGACAAACCAAGGGTGAAGGGGGCCGCGGCCTGAGCAGCGATCACCTCAGCGGCCAGGATGCCCAGCTGGACCAGCGCGCCGATCTTGGCGCCCTCGATGAGCACCGCGACACCGTCCATGGCGGTGCCTGCCATACGGCCACAGTCGGCAAGCCCCTTGAGGTGCTTGCCGTTGATCTTGCTCCAGTGTGCGTTGAGCGCCTCCACAGCGAGCGAGCCACCTGCCGAGCTCACCAGGCTCTGGATGGCGGTATGCGCCTCGTTCGCACCCTCGTCGATGTCATCGGCGAACTCCCGCATGGCGTTCGCCATCTCGCGGTAGTCGTCCTCATCCACGTTCGGCCATGACACACCGATCAGATCGAGCAGCTCACGGAGCGGCGAATGGTGATATGGGTTTCGGCATCGTGGGCCTTTCCTCCTCGATCCGGTGAGGCGAGAGGTCCGGTGCGGGGGTTTCCGGTTCGTCGTGCGGTTTGCTTGTCATGGTCAACAGCCAACCGCGGTCGTCCGTTTGGGTCGGGAGCCGGCATGGGGGCCAAAGCGGGGGGCCACTATGGGGGCCAGGGTTCGCATGTTCCGAGGAGACGTGATGGGCGAGACGGGTATCGGTGCTCTGCTCGTCCGGCTGCGTATGGAGTGGGGATGGTCCCAGCAGCGGGTGGCGGAGGAGTACAACGCCCTGGAGGGGCGTGCTGCCAAGACGGGCAAGGAGATCGGGCGCTACGAGCGTGAGGTGCGCATCCCTGTCCCGTACACCCGGAAGTACCTGGCGAGGGTGTTCGGTGTTGATGTAGCGGCGCTCGACCAGGCTGCTGCGTTCAGCAAGAGCCAGCGGGGCGGGGATGCAGCCACCGGGTCCGCGCAGGAACTGCCCGGTTCGCCCTCGGTACGCCCACACCCGCTAGTGAGCGCCGTGTCAGCGGATGCGGTGGTGCCGGCAGACTTCGCCCGGTTCATTGCGCAGGGCAATGTCGATGAGATTGTCGTCGAGCAGCTGGAGGCCGACGTCGCCCGGCTCGCCCGCTCCTACGTCAGCCACCCGCTGCTGGAGCTGCACGTGGAGATCAAGCGGTTACGAGACGGGGTGTTCGAGCTGCTGCGCGGGCTGTCGGCGCACGTCTGCCTGGACCTGGGCGACTATGACGCCGCGGCCACGCACGCCCGTACGGCCCGCGCATGCGCCGAGGCGGCCGGACACGAGGGCATGCTGGCCTGGGTACGTGCCGTGGAGTCCTTGATCGCTCACTGGACCGGGCGGTACGAACAGGCGGCGCGGCTGGCGCGAGCCGGCCGCCGGTACCGGGCGGGCGGCAGCATCGAGGCCCGGCTGGCGAGCCTGGAGGCGCGCGCTGGCCATAGTCGGTGACAGCACAGGCGTATTGGCCGCCCTGATGGACGCCGAACGCTCCCGCGAGGCGATGCCTGGCCACGACGAGGTGCCAGGAGTCTTTGCCTTCCCGGTAGCCAAGCAGTTTGCCTACGCCGGGACCACCCATCTGGCTCTGGGCGGGCGTGAGCAAATTCAGCGGGCATACCGCGCTCGTGGAGGGTGACGGGCTGCTCCTGGCGGTACTTGAGGACGCGGCCCCTGGGGTGGTGACGGTGCGCGTGTGGACGCTCCTGCCACGCCGGGCACCGGCCGGGCCGGGCATCGCCGTTCATGTGACCGCCTCGCCGCGGCAGTAGATTGGTGGAGCCGCTGGTTTTGGGCCGGGCGCTGATCTGACGTCCCATAAGGGGGCTGTCGTGGCGTCTGTCTGCGCATGCGGTCAATATTTCGAGGTCAACGACGACGGGGAACTCTGCCTCAAGCCTGGCGTTCAAGGGCTGCGCGACGTCGTGTACTTCAAAGAGCCCGGGGCCCACCAGTTCGTCAAAGACGACTACCCCTGGTTGGCACGCATCAGGGTGCGCGTGCAGGCGGGCGGCGGTGGCGCGGCCGGCGCGGCTGCCGCCGCCAAACAGCTGGTCACGCGTCCGGGCGGAGCAGGCGGCGGCTACAGCGAGGCCGTGATCGACGCGGCCACACTCGGCGCAGTGGAGTCCGTCGTCGTCGGCGCGGGCGGCGAGGCCGGCGGGACGTCGACCGACGGCGGCCCCGGCGGGAACAGCAGTTTCGGCGGCTTTGTCGTCGCCAACGGCGGCGGAGGCGGGACCGCGGTCATGACGTCCGGGACTTCTGTGCAGTGCTACTCCGGTATCGCTGCCCCGCTCGCCGGGAGCGGCGACTGGTCGACCGGCGGCGGCGCCGGCGGCGCATGCATCCGCCTCAGCGGGACCCAGGGGCTAGCAGGCGCGGGTGGTGACTCCCGCCTCGGGCACGGGGGTTTCCCCCGGGCGTCCAATGGCGGCGGTGGTGCCCCCCCCGGGGCTACGGCGGCGGCGCGGCCGGAGGCTTTGCCCGGGGCGACTCCAGTACTCCCGGGACCGAGGGTGCGAGCGGCATTGTGATCAGCGAACTCTATGGCTGAGGCCATGCCGCCGCGCTGACGGATCAGCGCGGCGGCATGTCACCCATAATTTACGTGATCCGGCGGTGTCACCAGTTGATGTATACCGGCTTGGCGGAGAGGTAAATCCCCAATACTCGCTTCCCGTTTATTCGGTCCAGAGTGAAATAGAAATCTCCCTTGTCGCCGCGCGGAACGGACCAGCTGCTCCCGCCGCCGCATGGATTGGCTCTCTGGCCATAGTGGTCGTCAGGGCCGAAGACATCACGACGCAAGGAGATGTGAGCGTCACGTCGTGAACTGCCGCGATCTTCCTCAACATCACAGTTTTTGAAGGTCACCGTGGTGTTCTTGCTGTCGACCTGGTTGTCCGTCCAGCGCGAAGATTCGTTCTGAATCTGCCAGGCAGTCACATAGGTGGTTCGGTTGCCCTCAGCGTACGCAGGCGTTGCGAACAGGCCACCAGCAATGGCGGCGCTCATGACGACTGCGGGTATTGCACGTCGAGTTCGAATAGACATAAGAGACTCCTCATTTCTCATCAGTGGTTTGCTTAGGGAAGTCAGGAACTGCGCAGGAGTCTGGCTCGTTGGGAAGCCAGAGCGCATCCGACAGCAAGGAGCACGGCCACTTCAATCAGCGCAATGCCTGAGTTGTAGGGGTGTACGGGCCAGGCCCATGGCCTAGGCCCGCCACCTGCACCCCATCCAGCGGCGGCGCACGCCAGCGGAAGGACCCCGACGAGCGTGGTAGCCGCAGCCGTTCCCACAGCGGCACGCAGAATCAGCGCCACGCCGAGGAATCCTGTGATGTTCCGTGCCAGAGATATCCCCTGCGGAACATCCGCAGCCCGAAGGGCCGCAGCCAGAAGCCAGCACGCAGCGACAGCACCAACCGCCAGAGTGAGCAGGCGGTATGTCGACGAGCGAGTTGCCACCGCCTCGATCCGTATGTCGCCCCGCTCAAATCCATGGAGGAGCAATGCGACGGGTAGCACTCCCAGGAGTTGCACGACCAGTAGTTCGCCCGCCGGCCCGCCGATAACCGTAGGCACAGGGATAGCTGTCTGCCCGATCACAACGGCGGCGAGAAACGCGATCGCAGTAGCACCGACGGTCTCTCGGATTCCCCATGTTTTTATCCACCACCTCATCGAGTGGCTCCCGCATCTACCTTGTGCGCAGCGGACACGACGGGCTCGGTGGTGCAGTCTGAGAGCGCCTGCCGATTGTGCTTGTACCAGGCAAGCTGTGCACTCTTCGGGCTGTCTCTGACCTTTCGCGCTACGGCGACGTCCTCCGGGGAGTACCGCCCATCACGGTCGGTGACCTTGAGTCCCGCTGTCATGTCGAGCCACGCGGACACGGGACCGTAGGCGGCGGCTCCAGGCTGCTGCTGAGAATTCGCGCATGCCGGGGGTCCATCGGGCAATAGGGCCCCGGTGAACGCCATGGTCATTTGCTCCGGGGTAGATCCGACTTCAAGCCCTAGCGAGAGTTCACCATTCTGAGCGCGTTCAGCTGTCGTGATCGTGCCGGGTATGTCGAGCCCCACGCCCATGAGACGGTCCCGCACTGACCTGACGGTACGGCGAATGTCCTCGGACTGTCCCGACAGTTCGGGCCACAGACAGATCTGCGGTTGTTCTCCGGAACACTTAAGGTCATTCGTTGGCCTGGCAGTAGACGCCCGTACATCGAGGGGCTTGGCCAACCAGGACCCGACGCCGATGCCGGTCAAGACCAGCACGCCGGCAGCCACAGCGGCCACAACTCGGTGGGCGCGTGACCCCAACACCAGGGCGGCAACCAGAATCGCCAGGGCCACGACACAGCCGGCGCCGATGGCACGACCATCGGGAACCTCAGCCACGGTGCAGCAACTACGCAGTCCAGAGCCTACGAGGTGCCGCATCCACAGTGGTTCCATCGCGGAGGGATAGGCCAGCACTACGAAACTGACCAGCAGCGATACCGGAACGGCCACCACGATCGGAACAGCGCGTCCGAGAGCAAACCCGGCAACGCTGTGAGCGGCGATGATGAGCAGCCACTCACCCACTATCCCCGGATGCGGCAGGCCGGAGCCGGGTGAGGCCGCGAAGGCCGCCAGCGCCAGCGCCAAGCCCATTCCGATCGTGCCGAGTGCGAACACCGGAATCAGCATGACCCCCGATGTGGCCAAGGGTGCGCGGGCTGGGACCAGCATGGACACCCTGCCGCGCCGCAGGCGTGAGCCCTCCCAGGCACCAGAGGCCGCGCAGGCTGGGGCGACAAATGCCAGCGCGAAGGTCGCCGTGCCAGTAACCCCCGTCCAGTAGCCGAACGTCGGCCACGAGGTCAGGTCCTTACTGAGCAAAGTAAGGATGAAGACCCCGAGAAGGGGCGCCATCCAGGTGGCGGATGAGGACCGCACGACGGTGGACCAACGCATCACGCCTCCCGCTGAATCAGACGTGTGTAGGCGCCCTCCGCCTGCCGTCCCGGCACAGTGTCGCTGGGAGCCATCGACAAGAACCCTTCCGTCCCGCCCTGGTAGCGGACGGTGCCGGATTCAAGGACGATCACGTGATCGTAGATATCGCTGAGGTCCTCGGTCTGGTGGGTGGAGACCACGACTTGTACGCCCTCGCGCAGCTCACCCAATAGCTCACGGAAGACTTGCCGCTGGGATGGATCGAGCCCGGCAGTTGGCTCGTCCAGCAGCAGAATTTCGCTCCGATGTACCAGGGCTCCGGCTATGCCGAGCCGTCGTAGTTGCCCACCGGAGAGCTGATGGGACTTGCGCTCGCTCAGATCCCGTAGCCGTACTCTGGACAGGGCTTGAGCCGATGCGTCCCATGCGTCGCGCCTGGATACGCCCTTGAGCCAGCCCACGTAAGCAGCCTGCTCCCGAACGGTCAGCCCTGGCATAGCAGTGACGTTCTGCGGTAGCCATCCCACCGCCTTGCGGTATGCCACGAGATCCCGGCGAGTGGAAGGGGAAAGAGAACGCCAAGTCACTTTTCCCGAAGCAGGCTTGAGCCAGGAGGCTCCTACGCTCATGAGGGTGGACTTGCCAGCTCCATTGGGCCCCAATAGGACCGTGCAGCCGGAGGGAATTTCAAGGCTGAATCGGTTGAGGACCGGGGCGCTGCGTCCGTAGGCGTATGAACAGCGCTCAAAGGTCAAAGACACGTGGTTTCCCTGTGTAGATGGGCTTGTGGAAGAGGCGGCTGTGCCGCGGGACTGAAAGAGACCCACGGCACGCCGCCGGGTTAGACCGTTACCAACTGATGTACACAGGGTTGGCGCTCAAATGGACCGAGACGTTCGTGCCGTTGACTCGATCAAGGGTGAAGTAGAACTCCCCCTTGTCCCCCCGTGGGACGGACCAGTACGCGCCGCCTTCACAGGTTCCCTTTCGCTGGCCGTAGTGGTCGTCAGGCCCGAAGACGTCACGTCGCAGAGACGTGTACGCACTCGCATGCTTGTCCGGGTCGCTCAGCATCTTGCAGCTGCGAAACGTAACGCTGGTCTGCTTGGAATCGACCTGGTTGTCGGTCCAACGACTGGATTCCGTACTCGTAGCCCAGTTGGATATATAGGTCTTCCGGCTGCCTTCAGCGTGAGCAGTGCCGGCGGTAACAGCCAATGCGGCAACGCCAGCGAGAGCTGTCGCCATCACCTTGCGCATGATGTGTGTCCTCTTCTTCGCAGTAGACCTATGAACCACCCCTGGGCTCAGCGGGTAACTGCAACACAACGCAAGGCATGCGTATGGCAAGACCTGTCCCCCCCAGGCGTGGCTGAACTCCCGTGGTCGCCGAGAGCTCGGATTGCGAGGCGACGTTATGTCATGCCCTAGCCGCGATGCAACAGCACTTCTGACATATGCCCTGGAGTCAGATCTTGTTGGATATCACCGAGTTGCACTGCGCATCCATACAACAGACTTCGGTCTTCCCTCCAGGACACGGCACACGACACTGCGTCAGTCCACTGGTTGTGCCAGGGGCCCGCACGGAGTTCTCAAGACATCGCGATAGACGAAGAGTTTGCCGTTGTGAGCTGGGTTAGACCGCTGACGCAGCCAGCGGGTACGGGCCGCGGAACTTCGTCGACCCAACGAGTGTTCACGTCTGAATTTCGATGGAAAATGGCTCACATCCGTAGGAACCTGAGTAACGGCACGCGCGGCCTCGCCAGAGTAGAGAACTAACGTCCTGATCCAGTGCGACCCGCAAGCACAAGCGGCAACGCCCGCCAGGCACACTCACTGTCCAGCACACAGATGCCCTCCGGCCGATGTCCGCGCTAGTCACAGTCGGCACTGGCTACCGTCGCGGACATCGGCCGTGGACGTGTTCGGGCGTGTTCCGCGGACGCGTCCAGTCAGTCGCCAGACATAATCTGTACATGCGCCGCTGGTTGTGGGCCGGGCCGACTCTCTCACTGGAAGGCCCGCCATGGCACGCTGCGGATGCGGCACCGTCTCCTGCGCCTGCGCCTGCGCCCTCGTCGCCGGAGACGGCATCACCATCGTCGGCAACGGCTCCGCCACGGACCCCTACACGATCAGCGCGGACCTGACTCAACAACCCTCGCCGTCGGAACCTCTCGCGGCCGTCCAGGTCGTCTCCATTATCCGGGCCACCAGCCAGCCCCAGACGATTCCCTCCGACGGTCAGTACCACGTCATCAGGTTCCCGTACGACACTGAGTCATACGACCCGTACAGCATGCACGAGGCCGTACAACCGGACGGCTACCAGGTCGTCGACTGGAAGACCGACGACCGATCAGGACTCATCTGGCCGTCCAAAGACGGCTGGGGGCACCTCACCGCGGTCATTCAGTGGGAGGCCGGCGACTACAGGGAGCTGCGCGATCAGTTCGTGCGCGACCCGCTCAGCTTGACCGCCGACCCGGTCGACACGACGGGCACCGACCACCGGCCACCGAGCCCGGGAATCCAGTGCTTCACCAAACACCACGAGATCGTCGTCCACCCAGGCGCGCCCATCGCCTTGCGCGTCGGCCACAACGCCACCACTGCGAAGAACATCATCCTCGCAGAGCTCAAGCTCGCCATCTTCTCGGCAGGCGGGCCCGACGAGTCCTGATGGCGGAGAGCTACACTCCCTGCGCTGCCGCTGGTTCTGGGCCGGGCCGATGTCCTCCTCACTGGAGCTGATCGCCTTGCCTGCCTTTGGCTTCCTCTCGCTCGGCGTACAGGTGTGTTCCCTCAAGACCGACACACCCCAGCTCATCGAGCCTGGCTGCACGTACCAAATCCTCCGGTTCCCCTTCTCGGAGGAGTGCACCGACGCGTTCGCAATGCACGAGGAGGACCAGCCCGACGGGTATGTGGTCACCGACTGGGCGACGGATGACCGGAGCGGGCTGATCTGGCCGTCCACGTCCGGATGGGGCCACCTCTACGCCGTGATCCAGTGGGAGCCGGCCAGCGCCACCGGCGGCTACACCGAGTTGCGCGATCAGTTCGTCCGCGACCCGCTCGGTCTCACTCCGTGCCCGAACGACACCACAGCCACGGAACACCGGGCCCCGACCGTCGGCATGCAGTGCTTTGCGAAGAACTGGGGCTGCTTCGTCAACCCCGAGACACCGCTCGCGCTCCGCGTCGCCCACAACGACTGCTCGCCACGAAGCCTCGTCCTCGCGGAGTTCAAGCTCTCCATCCACCCGGCCGACTGACCGGCCCTTAGCCCTCCCTGTCCCCGGAGGTAATCCCATGCCCGAGCAACGGCCCTTTTTGGTCGGCCGGATCGTCCCCTACGTCAGCCACGGCACACCCGTCAGGAGCGACGGCTCCCAGGCGTACGCGCCAGCCTGCCGCGCCGCAATCGTCACGGAGGTCGGCACGGACGACCCTGGTCGCGTAGGGCTCGCCGTCCTCAACCCCACGGGGCCGTCCTTCCACCCGCTCGCCGCCGGCGGCTGCGTGCACTCCCCGGCCGGAACACAGCTCGGCGGCTCCTGGCACTGGCCGGAGGCCGTGTAATGCCGGATCCGACGACCGCCGCCCGCTCCCTCCAGGCCCTCCGCGACGAGGGCGTGGGCGTCGTCGAGGTCGGCAACTGGCGTACGCACAACGCAAATGGACAGTTCGAGCAGTTGGCGCTTTGAATCCGCAAGTCCGATCGGCAGGAGGCCGTTCATGCTGCACGGTGTCGATGTCAGCTCCTACCTCGTACTCCGCGAAGGGGCTGGACTTCGTATTCGTCAAGGCCACCGAAGGCCGCTCCTACATCAATCCCCGCCAGAACGCACAGGCCGCGCAGGCCCGTAAAGCAGGCTGCGTGGTCGGCTTCTACCACTTCCTCTGGCCCGGGAATATCGCTGCACAGGCACGGTATTTCGTCGAGAAGTGCGCATCGATCCTGGGCGACATCCTGGCCTGCGACTGGGAGCGCACCAGCGAGGGGACATATGCCAGCAACGCGCAGAAGGGCAAGTTCCTGGTCGAGGTGAAGAGGCTGCGCCCCACGCACCGGGTGCTGCTCTACTGCAACCGTGATTTCTGGCTCAACCAGGACACCACCTCCTTCGCGGCCGACGGCCTGTGGATTGCCGACTACGTCACCGCCGGGCACCCCCGAATCAAGGCGCAGTGGCGCTTCCACCAGCACACCGACCAGCCGCTGGACAAGGACGTGGCGGACTTCGAGAGCAAGACAGCCCTCAAGGAGTGGGCGCACCTGGCATAGGAGGCTGCCCTCGGCGCGTCAGCGACTGATCCAACCGGCTCTCGACGCGGCCCGCCGCGCCCGCCGACGGCCGCACGACGGGAAGCCCGCCATGCGGCTCTGGGGCGGGCTTCTCCACTCGCTGACTTCGTGCACGAGGAGGTGGCCGACGCGGTCATCTCGCAGCGACCTTCATCCGCAGCGCACCGTTGCCGGCGCATTTCACCGAAACACATCCCGAATAGAAGATCACTGACACACTGGGGCACGCCCAGCCGACCTCCCCCAGTTGGCGGGGCCTCAACGTGTCAGGCGGCTTTCGTCCACGCAGTCGAAGAGCGGGCTGCCTCCGTCCGCAGCGTGAGGAGGCGGATGTATTCCTCGGCCCGCCGGGCGTCGGCGGGCTCCTCCGTGAGACGGCGGATCTCCTCGTTCACCTCGTCCGGCGCAGGTAAGGGCGCCGGACCGCACGGGCGGGAGGGGGGAGTCATGGCGCGAACTGTACGGACGGGCACTGACATTGGCCCCAGCCTGGGGCCCTCATGCGCTGGCCCGGCACGCACGCGAGGATGAGACCAGATCCCAGCCACGCCCAGCGCGAGGGGCAATCCCCCTTGAGGGCGATGTGGGCCATGATCATCTGGGGATGTGGACTCCATGTGGACTTAGATCATGAAAGTGGCCCCCCGTTCGAATGAACGAGGGGCCACTTTCATGCTCTGACCTGCGGTGCAGTCAGTGCCCCCGGCAGGATTCGAACCTGCGACACCCGCTTTAGGAGAGCGGTGCTCTATCCCCTGAGCTACGGAGGCGGGGGGATCGGGAAGATCCGGCGACCAGCGTAGCGGATGCCGGGTGTGGGGTGGGGGCCGTCAGCCTCCGATGTGCCAGCTGACCGTGCCGTCGGTGGTGGCGAGGGTGGCGAGGAGGATCAGGTCGGCGGCGCCGAGGGTGAGGCCGAGGAGGGCGCGGCCGCGGCGGGTGGTGCCGCGGGTGAGGGCCAGGGCGGCCAGGATCAGGGCGCAGGGGCCGAGGACGAGGTTGAGGACCAGGGTGCCGAGGAGGCCGAGGATGAAGGAGGCCACGGCCATGCTGTCGGCGTGGGAGCGGGGCTCTCGGGCGGTCTCCGGCGTGGCTTCGGTGAGAGTGGTCATCGGGGGGTCCCCTCGTGGTGGCGGCGTTCGCGGAGGGTGAAGACGAGCAGCCAGCCGGCGATGACGGCGGCGGCGATGAGGGTGACGGGGAGGGGGAGGTGTGCCGCGGTGCCCAGCATCATCCCCATGAGGAGAAGGGCTGCGACGAGGAAGAGCATGATCCTGCCTTTCCGGCGAGGTACCCGGCACGGGTGTCATGCGGACGTCGCGGATGTTGGGCATGGCGTGGATGTTGTGCATGTCGCGCATGCAGTGCATGTCGTTGACGTCATGGTGGTGCCGGGCACGGGGTTCCGTGTACTCAGAGGACAGTTGTTCACTGAGTTCCTTCAGTCTAGGGCCCCGCACGGGTGGAGGAGTTCGGAGAACGGTTGTTTACTGGATGACATGAGTCACACCGTGGGAGTCCGGCAGGCCCAGAAGCAGAAGACCCGTCAGGCGTTGCTCGACGCCGCGCTCGGGCTGCTGGCCGAGCAGAGCCTGAGCAGTCTCGGGCTGCGGGAGGTCACGCGCGTGGTGGGCATCGCCCCGACCGCGTTCTACCGGCATTTCAAGGATCTGGGGGAGCTGGGCGTCGCCCTGGTGGAGGAGGCGCTGGGGAGTCTGCATGCGATGGTGCGGGCGATTCTCGCCGAGCAGGCCGGGGCCGAGGAGAGGATCGACCGGACGATCGCCGTCGTCGAACGGCATGTGCGGGAACACCCCGCGCACGTACGGTTCGTGGCGCGCGAACGGCACGGCGGGGTGCGGGCCGTACGGCAGGCCATCGCGGGCGAGCTGGACCGGTTCGCCGAGGAGGTCGCGGAGGCGCTCAAGTCCCAGCCGGTGTCGGAGGGCTGGCGGGACGAGGATGTGCGGATGCTGGCGGAGCTGTATGTGGACCGGCTGGTGACGACGGCCGCGGAGCTGGTCGATGCCGGGGACGACGGGGAGGGGGGAGTAGGACGTTGGGCCCGCGCGGGCCGGGGTCACCCGGATCCGGTACGTACCGTCCGGGTTCTCGGCGAGGACGCTGACCGCGGCGCCGCTCCGGTGGTCGGTGTAGGTGGCGCCGGGGCGGAAGGCGGCATCGGTCAGTTCCGGTTCGACGTGCTTGTCGGTGGTGAAGCAGCCGCCGCTGTTCAGGGTGGCGTCCACGACCCGTACGGGACCGCGGCCCGAGGCGGTGTGCGGGGCGACGCGGTAGATCAGGACGCCGGGGCGGCAGGCCATCGGGTCCAGGGGGCCGCGGGTGCGGGCCTCGGCGACGAGGGCGCTGCGGGAGGAGGTCGGAATGATGATGATCTTGGTGCCGCCGGGGGTCGAGACAGGGGTGAGGGTGTGTTCGGAAGGTGCCTGGCCGCGCCGGACGCAGTGCACCTGCCGGGCGGTCAGCCAGCCGAGCTTCCATTTGTGCCAGCCGAGGAAATCGCTGCTCGGGCCCCAGTCCTCGTCCATCGGGTCCCAATGGCCCACCGGGGTCAGGGCGCGTCGGCCGTCCGTGTAGTAGAGATCGGGGAGGCCGAAGGCGTGGCCGTTCTCGTGGTTGAGGATGCGGTAGGCGCCGGCCCCTGATTGCCGGCTCCAGATGAAGGACGCGTTCCGGAACGGCACCCCGTCCGCCGTCCCCAGCCCCATGCCGCCGCCGCTGAAGGTGATCGACAGGACCGCACGGGCCGCCGCCGGGCCTGCGTTGGGGGCAGCCAGGATGTTGATGACGTCGTACGCCCGGAAGTCCACCGCATCGTCGACGGCGCGGACGATGTCCCGGGAGAGGGCGTAATAGCCGGTGGCGGACCGCGGGCCGAAGCTCGCGGCGCGCTGGATGCGGTACGCGGCCAGGGGGCGCGGCAGATGGATCCAGGTCAGCAGCGGCACCGGGCGGTAGTCGAGCCTGCCGTACGAGCTGACGCGGAAGAAGTCCGCGGCGGCCGGGAAGAACTCGGCGAAGCGGGCCTGCGGGGTCATCGTGGCGCGGGCGTCGGGGAAGTCGATGAAGAGGGTGAGCGCCCGGACCGCGCCGCGGGAGCGGGCGTAGCCGGCGGGGGTGATCGCGGATTCGGCGACGTCGTCCGTCCTGCCGCCCAGGGCGCAGGGGCCGTTCGGCAGGCCCCTGGGCAGGGCGCCGGCCGCGGCCGTGGACGGTATGCCCATCGCCACGGCGGCGGCCGCGGTGACCGTGCCCGCCACCACGGCCGCCGGTATCTTCCGCCGCCGTGTCCGCGTCCTCGGCCTTGTTGTCATCCTCAGCCTCATCCTCATGGGGATCACTCTGCGTCGTCGGCCGGTTGCCTGCGCGCGGGGTTAGGTCATCCGGAGGGGGCGGGGGTGTGCCTCAGGTCACACGCCGAGTGGGAAATATCCGGGGAGGCCGTCCCCGTTTAAGCAGGCGTGGAGGAAACGGGGAGCCCTTCCCCGGTTCGCTGCTCCGGCAGAAATCCATGAAGCGTCGAGATGTGAAGTGAAGTGAAGTGAGAGGGGAGTGTGCCGTGGTGACCGTCACCCGTACGGAGTCCGCGCCGCCTCGGCTGCGGGCCGATGCGCTGCGCAACCGGGAACGGATCATCGCGGCCGCCCGTGAAACCATGGTCGAGTTCGGGGCCGAGGTCCCGCTCGATGAAATCGCTCGGCGCGCAGGGGTCGGCAATGCGACGCTTTATCGTCACTTTGCGGATCGGCGGGAGTTGATCCACGACGTCACGCTCTCCGTCATGGCCCGTACCGCGGACCGCGCCGAGAGCGCCCTTGCCGAGGAGTCCGATGCTTTCCAGGCGCTGCGGCGCTTCGTCCACGATGCGGTGGAGGAGCGGATCGGGGCGCTGTGCCCGCTGCTCTCGGAGAGCGTCGATCTGAGTCACCCCGATCTGCTCGCCGCGCGCGAACGCCTGGAGTCGGCCATCGAGGCCGTCATGCGGGCCGCGCGCGACAGCGGCCAACTGCGCACCGACATCGCCGTCGGTGACCTGATGGTCGCGCTCACCCAGCTGACCCGTCCGCTGCCGGACAGCGGCTGTATCGACTTCGACAAGTTCGTGCACCGGCATCTGCAGCTGTTCCTGGACGGTCTGATGACGCCCGCACGGTCCGAACTTCCCGGCGCCGCCGCCACGTTGGACGACTTGAGGAAGCGTCGGTGAGTTGTCAGTGAGCGTCAGTCAAGGGCAATGCCGGTAGGTGCCGGTAGCTGTCAGTAGGCGCCGGCCGTAGGTCTACGGCGCACGGCGCGGTCCTTCACGTCCGCCCCTCCACGTCCGCCCCTCACGCCTGCCCCCCACGTCCGTCCTTCACCTCCGTCCTTCACCTCTGGCCTCCACGTCCGTCTTTACGTCCCGATATCCGCTCACCGCACCACTAGGTGGACCTCTCCATGCCTGAAACAGCCCATACCGTCGACCCCCGGCGCTGGAAAGCGCTGATATTCATCGCTCTCGCCCAGCTGATGGTCGTCCTCGACGCGACCATCGTGAACATCGCGCTGCCCTCCGCCCAGGCGGACCTCGGCATCACCGACGCCAACCGGCAGTGGGTCATCACCGCCTACGCCCTGGCCTTCGGCGGGCTGCTGCTCTTCGGCGGCCGGGTCGCCGACCTGTGGGGACGTAAGCGGACCTTCATCATCGGACTCATCGGCTTTGCGGCCGCCTCCGCGCTGGGCGGGGCCGCGGCCAACCAGGGGATGCTGCTGGGCGCGCGTGCGCTGCAGGGTGTCTTCGGCGCGCTGCTGGCGCCGGCCGCGCTGTCGCTGCTGGCGGTGACGTTCACCGAGGCCAGGGAGCGTGCCAAGGCGTTCGGCATCTTCGGTGCGATCGCCGGTGGCGGCGGCGCCGTGGGCCTGATCCTCGGCGGTGTGCTGACCGAGTACATGAACTGGCGCTGGACCTTCTTCGTCAACATCCCGTTCGCCGTGGTCGCCGCGACCGGCGCCGTCCTGGTCATCCGCGAGCCCGCGGAGGGCCGTAACCCCTCCCGGCTGGACATCCCCGGCGTCATCCTGGCCACCCTCGGCCTGGTCTCGCTGGTCTACGGGTTCACCCGCGCCGAGTCCGACGGCTGGCTGGCCGGCCCGACGCTGGGCCTGTTCGCCGCGGCCGCCGTGCTGCTGCTGACGTTCGTCCTGGTCGAGGCCAAGGTGAAGGCCCCGCTGCTGCCGCTGCGGGTGGTCGCGGAGCGGAACCGCGGCGGTGTCTATGCGTCGCTGGGCCTGGCTGTCATCGGCATGTTCGGTCTCTTCCTCTTCCTGACCTACTACCTGCAGATCGTGAAGGGCTACACCCCGGTCGTGACCGGCCTGGCCTTCCTGCCGATGATCGTCGGCATGATCACCGGATCGACCCAGATAGGCGCCCGGCTGATGACCCGCGTCCGGCCGCGTCTCCTGATGGCGCCCGGCTTCGTGGTCGCCGCGACCGGCATGCTGGTGCTCACCCGGATCGACCTGGACACGTCTTACCCGGCGCTGATCCTGCCCGCGTTCCTGCTGCTGGGCCTGGGGATGGGTACGGCGTTCATGCCGGCCATGTCCCTGGCCACGCACGGCGTCCAGCCGCGCGACGCCGGTGTCGCCTCCGCGATGGTCAACACCTCGCAGCAGGTGGGCGGCGCGATCGGTACGGCGCTGCTGAACACCATCGCGGCCAGCGCCACCACCGCGTACGCCACCTCGCACGCGACGGGTGCGCCCTCGCGGCAGCTGCTGAAGCTCGAGTCGATGGTGCATGGCTACACCACCGCCATCTGGTGGGCGGTCGGCATCCTGGCGCTGGCGGCGGCGATCGCCTTCGTCTTCGTCAACACCGGGCATCAGGGCGGCGGTTCGCCGGTGGCCTCGTCCGGCGAGGGAGCCGGTACGGGCGCGGACGCCGAGGGCGCCGACGCGGAGGTTCAGGTTCCGGTCATGGTGCACTGAAGCCGAGGGGCGCAAGAGACGGAGGGGCGGTCCCGGTGTTGCGGGGCCGCCCTCTTTCTTGCCAGGTCACTCGGGTCGTCGTCACTCAGGTCGTCGTCGCTCGGGTCGTCGTCACTCAGGTCATCCCGTGCATCACTCGAAGGCATCGCTGCCCCGGTCCGTCCGTCAACGGAGCCAGGGCAGGTCGGCCCCTTTCGGCTGAAGTCCGTCGGCCATGACCCGGCAGATGTCGGCCAGCTGGCGGATCTGCTCGGGGGAGAGCCGGTCGAACATTGCGGCACGCACGGCGGCGACATGGCCGGGCGCGGCCTTCTCCAGGACCCGCATGCCCTCGTCCGTGAGGTGGGCGTTCTGGCCCCGCTTGTCTGACGGGCAGTTCTCGCGGTGCACCCAGCCGTTCTTCTCCAGGCGGGCGATGGCATGCGAAAGGCGGGAGCGGGTGATCTTCATGTTCTGGGCCAGCTCGGTCATCCGCATCCGGCGCCGCGGCGCACGGGAGAGGTGGACGAGCAGGCCGTAATAGACATGCGGCATCCCGGCGTCACGCTGCAGCTGGCGGTCCAGGTGATCCTCCAGGAGCGTCGTGGCGTGGAGGTAGCACTGCCAGGCGTATTGCTCCTCGTCGGTGAGCCAGCGCGGCTCGGCTGCGGGTTCCTTGCTCATGCCATCCACTCTCTCACCGCGAGATGAGTTATTGAAGATTTAACAAGGGGTGCGGGCCGGGTTGCGGCAGGGGCGCGATGATCGCCGAATGTCCGGATCCGGGGCGGCCGCGCCGCCGGGAAGCCGGAGCCTCCCGGGGCGCGGCCGCGACGCGGCCCCGGGTTCCGCCGCAGGAGCCGTCTCAGGTTCCCGGTTCGATCAGTTCCATCCCACGGAGGGCGGCGGACAGGGCGCGGTCGTCGCCGTCGGGGGTCCAGGAGGCGACGTCCAGCGCCGTATCGGCCAGCTTGATGGCGTGCTCGTCGCCATGGGCGGTGGCGCGGGCGAAGACCTCCTCCGGGGTGAGGGAGCTGGCCCGTAGCGGCGGCAGCGGCTCGGGGGCGGAGTAGACGGAGGTCAGGGCGGCGGTGGCGGCCCAGGCGACGCCGAGCGAGGCGGACCAGAGGCTGCGCGGGAGGGCCGGGAGGGTGCGCAGGACGGCGTTCGGGGCGGTGGCGGCGTGGACGAGGAGGACCGCGTCGCCGTGGCCGTAATCGAGGTAGCGGTGGGTGGCGGCCTGGACGACGGCGGCCAGTTGGTCGCGGGCGGCGTCCGGGTCCTCGGGGGCGCGGAGCGCCTCGGCGGCCGTCAGCCAGCCGTCCGTGCCGGGCAGCTGGGCCAGGCCGTCGAGCGGGAGGACCTGCTGGTCGGCGATGCGCGGGAGGGCGGCCAGCGCGTCGGCGGGGGAGGTGGTGCCGGCGGGGCGGACGGTCACCGGGAGCGTCGTGTGGCGGGCCGCCCAGTACCCGATGGCGTGCGCCAACTCGGCGATGCGCGGCGCTTCTTCACCCTCCTCCAGGAGGACACGTACGGCGTGGCCGACGCGGATCACGGGGTGCGTCGCGGCGCCCGCGATACCGGGCAGCAGCCGCGGCCACCACTCGGCCAGGACCTCCCGCCAAGGGCGTTCGGCGACCTGGCGGGTCAGGTAGGCGGTCCAGTCGGTCACCCGGCGCGGATCCCCCAGCGCCTCCTGCCAGTTGGTGTCGTCGAGGGGGGACTGCGGGCTCGGGACGTCCTCCAGCTTGGCGGCGTAGGTGTCGAGCCAGCGGTGAACGGTGCGGGCCTGGCCGCGCCGGACCAGGGCCTCTACGGCCATCGGGCCGTGATTGCTTAAGAAGCCGCGGAATTCGGGGCCGGTGGTGTGCAGGCGTTCCAGGGCTTCGTCGAGAGTGCCGTTCGTCGTGTTCATGGTCCGAGGCTAGGTCGCCGCCCGGCGGCGCGTAACGGGCTGCGGCCCTACACCGCTGGTCGTAAGGCCGCAGGTGAGGGGCGTGTGGAGACGGCTGTGGAGACGGCTGTGGAGGGGACCGCGGAGGGGACTGCGGAGGGGATTGTCAGTGGCGGGTGGCACGCTGAAGTCGTGGGTGCGGACGGGGTGGTGGACGCGGGGGAGGGCCGGGCGATGCCGGGCTGAGTGGCGGTACGGCGCGGGTGTGTGAGCGTGGAAGGGAGGGTCGGTCCTGGGGGTGATCGTGAGCAGTCTGCGAGGCCGGAAGTCTGTGATGCCCGGAGCCTGCGATGCCGGGAGTCCGTGACGTCAGGAGTCTGTGATGTCGCTGTCTGTGGAAGAGCGCGAGCAGTTTCTCGCCGAGCCGCTGGTCGCCGTGCTGTCCGTCGCGGCGGGCAGCGAGCGCGGACCGGTGACGGCGCCGGTCTGGTACGCGTACCGCCCCGGCGGTGACGTCCTCCTCTTCACGGGCCGTACCTCACGCAAGGCCCGGCTGATAGAGCAGACCGGCCGGTTCACGCTGACCGTGCAGACCACTTCGCCGACGTACCGCTATACGGCCGTCGAGGGCCGCGCAGCGTTCGTCGCGGTGACGCCGGAGCTGGTCAACGAGGTGGCGGCCCGCTATCTGTCCGCCGAGAAGGTGTCGGAGTACGCGGCCGGGGTGCTGGAGCACGGCGAGGAGCTGATCGGCATACGGCTGCGCCCGGAGCGGTGGAACGCGGCGGATCTGGGCCCGTCGCACTGAAATACCGGACAGGAGGTGTCGGGTATCGGGGGGAGGGTGAGCGCATGACGCATGAGGGCAGGGGCAGGGGCGGTCGGAGCCGGGGCGCGGTCGCGGGGGAGGCGGCTGGGGTCTCCTGGGCGGTGGTCGAGGAGGCGGAACCGGCGCTGGCCGGGCTGGTGCGGGAACGGTTCGGGCGGTTCAAGCACCATGTCCTGGCCACCCTCCGCAAGGACGGTGCGCCGCGGCTGACCGGCCTGGAGGCGGACTTCCGCCACGGGGAACTGTGGCTCGGAATGATGACGGGCGCCCGCAAGGTGCGGGACCTGCGGCGTGATCCCCGCTTCTCCCTCCACGCCAATCCCGGTCCGGGCACGGACATGGAGGGCGGCGACGTCCGGGTGTCCGGCCGGGCCGTCGAGGTGACGGACCCCGCGCAGGTCGCCCGCTATACGGCGGAGGTGCGGCCGCCGGAGCCTTTCCATCTGTCGCTGCTGGTGGACTGAGGTCCGGCGGGGTCCGGCGGTCAGCCGACGTTACGGGACCGGGCGCGGTCGTCGTCGGGCTCCAGGTGCCGGCTGATGATGCGGCGCGGGTGGATACGGATCACCTCGTTGCTGAAGAACCGGGTGCCATCGGCGGCGCCTCGAGGGTGAGCAGTTCGGCGTGGCCGCGGATCTCCACGCCGCGGCCCCAGCCCAGCCGGCGGGCTGACCGGCCAGGTACGCGCGTTCCCTGTCAGTGCGCCGCGGGGGCGCGCTGGGGCAGGCGGGTTCGCTGGGTCGTGCGGGGCCGGTGGCGTCCGTGCGGTTCGCGGTCGCGGTGGGTCCGGAAGACGTAGAGCGAGACGACGAACATCACGGCGCCCATGCCGAGGCCGAAGCCGCACGACTTGAGGACCGTCTCCCCGCCGAGGCTGTAGTTCCAGCCCACCGAAGCCCCGAAGAGCGCACCGTAAGCCACCGCCCGGGTTTCGGTGATCATGGTCCGCTGGAAGTGCACCAGGTAGAGCCCGAGCGCCCCGGTGACGATGGCCGCGGCCAGTCCGTACAGGATGGCCGGGCCGCCCTTGGTGCCGGCGGTGTGCACCCGGAAGATCGTGAAGAGGCCGAAGGCGACCGCCGCGATGACCGGCAGCGCCACGGTCGTCGGTACCCGGCGGGTGGTGCCGGGGAGCCGGAAGCCCGTGTCCGGGCTGACAGCGCTCGCGCCGTGCTCCGGTTCGACGGTTCCGTGGGAGCGGGCCGCCCTTGCGTGGTCCGGCTCGCGCCGCTGCGGGTGCGTTTCCATGACGGGCTCCTCTCGCTTGCCCCGGCGTACGGGGGGGGCAGTCGAAATCGCTCTCCGTCCAGGCGACACCCGCGTACGGCATGCGTCAACTGGATCAGCGGAGAGCGGTTCAGCGGAGACAGGACCGGCCCCCGCCCAGATCCTTCTGGTACCAGGCGACATCCCAGTAGCGGCCGAATTTGCGGCCCACCTCGGTGTACGTGCCGACGTGGCGGAAGCCGAAGCGGGTGTGCAGACGGTGGGAGGCCTCATTGGGCTGGGCGACGCCCGCGAACGCGCGGTGCACGTCCTCGGTGGCCAGCGCCTCGAACAGGGCCCGGTAGAGCAGCGTGCCGATACCGCGGCCGACCGCGCGCGGCGCGCAGTAGACGGTGACCTCGACGGACGGGGCGTAGGCGGCCTTCGGGCGGAAGGCGCTGCTGGTCGCGTAGCCGAGCAGGGAGCCGGTGCCGTCGGCGGACGCCCCCGCCGCAGCCGTCCCCGCCTCCTGCGCAACCAGAAGCCGGTGTGGGCCGTCTTCGGGGTGGGAGAGCAACCACGGACGACGCTGTTCAGGGGTGAAGGGCTCCGTGTCGAACGTGACGGACGTCTCGCGGACGTAGTGATTGTAGAGCGCGGTAAGGGCCCCGAGATCGGCCTCGACGCCCGCTCTGACCTGCACGTCCCCGCTCTCGGGCAGCATCCGCACCCCCTCGTGGGGACGCAGGGTACTGCATGATCACAAAAATAGGGTCGCGGCATGGGAATTCTGTCCGGATTCCAGCCGTTGTTTCCTTCGGACGGGTTGCTCGGTGAACGATCGAGTCTCCCGCTCCACCGTCCCGCGACCGACTCATCGCAAAGGGAGCACACGCATGGCAACCCGTGCCGTCGCCCGTCGTCAGGAAAGCAGCAGCGGTTCTGACGGGGCCCACAGTGTTCGCGCCGTAGGCGGGGAGATCGCCGACCGCGACCTGGTCGGCATGTACCTCGACGAGATCGCGCGCACGCCCCTGCTAGACGCCGCCAAGGAGGTCGAGCTGTCCCAGACCATCGAGGCGGGCGTCTACGCCCGGCAGATCCTGGACGGCGAGGTCACCGACGGCAACGCCGCAGGTGCCAGCCGCGCGGAGCTCGAGGCGCTGGCCGCCGAGAGCGCCAAGGCCAAGGACGTCTTCATCCGTTCCAACCTGCGGCTGGTGGTCGCCGTGGCGCGTCGCTATCCGCGCGCCGGTCTGCCGCTGCTCGACCTGATCCAGGAGGGCAACGCCGGTCTGGTGCGTGCCGTGGAGAAGTTCGACTACGCCAAGGGATTCAAGTTCTCCACGTATGCGACGTGGTGGATCCGCCAGGCCATCACCCGTTCCATCGCCGACCAGTCCCGCACGATCCGGCTGCCCGTGCACCTGGTCGAGGAGCTGGGCCGCATCCGCCGGGTGCAGCGCGAGTTCAACCGTGAGAACGGCCGCGACCCGGAGCCCGAGGAGGTTGCCGGCGAGCTGGGCTCCACGCCCGCCCGCGTCACGGACGTACTGGACTGGGCGCGCGACCCCGTCAGCCTGAACATGTCGGTGGACGACGACGGCGACACCCAGTTCGGCGACCTGCTGGAGGACACCTCCGCGGCCTCGCCCGAGCAGTCGGTGCTCTCGCTGCTGCGCAGCGAGGAGCTGGAGGATCTGATCGACCGCCTCGACCAGCGCACCGCCTCGATCATCAAGGCGCGCTACGGCATCGAGGACGGCCGCGAGCGCACCCTGACCGAGGTCGGCAAGCAGCACGGCCTGACCCGCGAGCGGATCCGGCAGATCGAGAAGCATGCGCTGCTGGAGCTGAAGCGGATGGCGCGGGACACGGGATTCGACGCGGCGGCGTAGAACCCGTACCCGGCGCTTCCGGGAGGACGAGCCCCGGTGCCCTTGCCGGCACCGGGGCTGTGTGGTGCCCGGGCGGCGCCCTCCGTACCCGGGAGCAGCAGCCGCCCAGCCGCCCAGCCGTTCGGCCACCCGGCTGCCTGATGCCGGCGCCGGAGGATCTGGATCCGGACCGGGCCGACTGGCAGGTGCGGGCCTGGTCGCTGTTCCCGCGCCCGTTCGCGGTGGTTCTTCCCTGGGCCTGGGTGCATTTCGCGTTCGCCGACGACCTGTCCAGGGCTCCCGCGGTGCTCGCCGTGGTCCTGACGCATGCCGCGCTGGTGGTGGTGTGGTGCGGCCGCCGCCGCGCGCGCCGCGTCCTGACCTGGGTCGGCATCGGCTGCTATCTGCTCGCCGTGGTGCTCTGCGTACTGCTGGCGAAGATCCTCTGAGCCGTACGGGGACGAGCGCCCGGACGCTCCCGTAACGACAGGTGGCCGGCCCCGTCAGGGACCGGCCACCGTCAGGTGTGCTGTGCGTCAGTTCGGAAAGTGGCTCAGACCGCGCTGCCCTGCTGCCATTCCGACCAGGAAAGGTTCCAGCCGTTGAGGCCGTTGTCCGGCTTGACGGTCTGGTCGTGGGAGTTCTTCACGATGACGACGTCGCCGACCAGCGACTCGTTGAAGAACCACTTGCCCGGGGTGTCGCCACCGCCGCCCTTCTGGTCGCGCAGGCCGACGCAGCCGTGGCTGGTGCCGGCCTTGCCGAAGATGGACGGGGAGCCCCAGTAGTTGCCGTGGATGAAGGTGCCGGACGACGACAGCCGCATGGCGTGCGGGACGTCCTTGATGTCGTACTCACCGCCGAAGCCGACGGTCGAGCCGTCCATCCGGGTCTGCTCGAACTTCTCCGAGATCACCATCTGGCCGTTGTAGGTGGGGTTGTCGGGGCTGCCGCCGGAGATCGGGATGGACTTGAGGGTCTGGCCGTCCCGCTTGACCGT
>NZ_LGKG01000179.1 GCF_001294335.1 Streptomyces chattanoogensis | reverse complement strand
CGGGTGGGTAGGTGGGTGGGTGGGTGGCCAAGGGGCGCTGGGTGTCCTTGGTGCGGCACCGGGCGTCTGTTGGTGCGGCGCCGTGCGTTCCCGCTCCGAGCAGTGGAGCGGGAACGTGCGGTGCCGGCGGCGGGGAGGAGGGGCTGCCCTCCCCCGTTGGCCTGCGGTGATGTGCGCGGTGGGTGGCGGGCGGGCCGTTACGGCAGCAAGTGGTAGTCCGGGAAGTTGCCGGGGAGGCGCTCGGCGGGTGGGCCCTCGGTCACCGCGTGTACGAGGAGTTCGCCGCCCACGAAGGCGCCGCGCCAGGAGTTGCCGAAGCCGCCGAAGAGTTCCTCGCGGTCGCCGCGGGAGCGGGGTTTGCCGTGGCCGACCTTGAAGGCGCGGATCTGGGAGGCCAGGCGGGCGTAGGTATCGGGGTCGTCGGTGGAGAGGGTGGCGACCAGGGCGCCGTTGCTGGCGTTCATGGCGGCCAGCAGCTCCGCCTCCGTGTCGACCAGGACGATGGTGTCGACGGGGCCGAAGGGCTCTGCGTGGTGGAGGGGGGAGGACGGCGGTGGGGACAGGAGGGTGGTGGGGGGAAGGTAGGCGGAGGTGTCCTGGGAGGGGAGGAAGTGGCCGGCGGCCAGGTCGCCGCGGTGGAGGGGGACGGCGCCGCGGGAGATGGCCTCCGTGGTCAGGTCCGCGAGTTCCTTGGCCTTGGCGGCGTTGATGAGGGGGCCGTAGTCGAGGGCGGGCAGGGGGTCGTCCGGGGCGGCTACGGCCAGGGGGTGGCCGAAGCGGATGGCGCGTACGGCCGGGAGATAGGCCGTGAGGAAGTCGGCGAAGGCATCGCGCTGGACGACGAAGCGGGGGTAGGCGGTGCAGCGCTGTTTGGCGTAGTCGAAGGTCTTGTGGAGGAGAGGGGTCAGGGCTTCCCAGTCGGTGTAGTGCCAGATGGCCCAGGTGTTGAGGCCCTCTTGTTCGAGGATGTGGCGTTTGCCGAGGTCGGCGACGGCGGTGGCGACACGGGCGCCGGTGTCGCGACCGCCGACGAAGGAGACACAGTCGATTTCGGGGGCGCGGACGAGGGAGGGGGAGAGTTCGCTTCCGCTGCCGCTGAGGAGGGTTGCCGGGACGCCCTCGCGGGCCGCGAGGGCGCAGGCGAGCGTGAGGCAGGACAGACCGCCGTCGGTGGGGGTTTTGGCGATGACAGCGTTGCCGGCCAGGGCCTGGACCAGCATCGCGTGGATCAGGACCGACATGGGGTAGTTCCAGCTGGCGATGTTGCTGACCGGACCGGGGAGTGGCGACCGGTCGGTGAGCATGCGGTCGATTTCGGAGACGTACCAGCGGACGCCGTCGATGGCGCGGTCGACGTCTGCCTGGGCGAGTTTCCAGGGCTTGCCGATTTCCCATACGAGGAGCAGGGCGAGAAGTTCGCGGTGTTCGGTGAGGGCGTCGAGGGTGGCGCCGATGCGTGCCTTGCGTTCGGGGAGGGGCACGTGGCGCCAGGTGCGGTGCTGGTCAAGAGAGGCGCGTACGGCGTCCCGGGCGGCGGCCGCATCGAGGCGGGGCGGACCGGCGATGGGGGTGCCGTCCACCGGGCTGGTCGCGGGCAACGGGGAGCCGTCCGAGTGCCAGGCGGCGGCCCAGAGGTTACGGACATGGTCCTCGCGGAACGCCTCGGGGGCGGCGGCCAGGCTGCGCTGCCAGGCGTCCTGCCAGGACGTTCCGGGTTTGAGGGTGAGGGTGCTCGGGGTGGCAGGGGTTTCGGGGGTCGGTGCCATCGGTGCCATCTGTGTCTCCGCTCTCGGTGCACGGCCGGAGGGGCAGGGTGGTGGCGCTCGGGTGGATCTCGGCGGCTCTCGGGGAACCTTGTTACTGGACGGTAGTGGGGTGTGGCGGTCCGGGGGACGGTCCGGCGCCAGGTATGGCGAGTGTCACTCGGGGCGGGCGGGCGGACCACCGGGGAGGGCGCCGCCCGGGGCCCCGGACGAGCGGGAGTCATAGAGGACGCCTAGGGGGCCGTGCGGACGCATGGCCCTTGGTTCGGCCTTGGGGTGCAGTGAAGCATGCGGCGCGTTCGCCCGAGCGGCCACTCACCTGCCCCGCGCCGAGGCCAGGCGCACCCGCGAGCAGCCGGGGCCCGGCCGTCGGCCTGGACGTCACCCCTGGGCCGTCGGCCTGAACGTCCGTTCCGAGCGGCTCGCCGCCCGCCGGAGAGTCGCCGGCCCGATGGACAGGCAGGCTCCCGCCCGCCGGCGCTCGGCCACCGTGCGTCCGCTGGACAGAGGCACGCCAATGAGAGATAACGGATTTATACAGTATTCGTCGACTGTTGGCTGTATGCAATCTGCTGTATTCAATCTCTCCGCCGCGCGCCCAGAAAGGGGGAACAGCGGTACGCGCCTCCAGCTCGACCGGGCCCGAGCAGGCCCGCCCCAAGCTCAAGCTCAGGCTCAAGGCCATCCAGCCCCCTCACGAAGGGAAGCGATGCCTCATGCCCGACCACGCACAAGGCCTCATCTCCGGTGGGCACTTGGTCGCCAAAGCGCTCAAGGCGGAGGGGGTCGACGTCATCTACACCCTCTGCGGCGGCCACATCATCGATATCTACGACGGCTGCGCCGACGAGGGCATCGAGGTCATCGACGTCCGGCATGAGCAGGTCGCCGCGCACGCCGCGGACGGCCATGCCCGGATCACCGGCCGGCCCGGCTGTGCGGTGGTCACCGCGGGGCCCGGCACCACGGACGCGGTCACCGGGGTGGCCAACGCCTTGCGCGCCGAGTCTCCGATGCTGCTGATCGGGGGGCAGGGCACGCGCGGCCAGCACAAGATGGGCTCGCTGCAGGACCTCCCCCACGTCGACATGATGGCGCCGATCACCAAGTTCGCCGCCACCGTCCCGGAGACCGCGCGCGCCGCCGACATGGTCTCGATGGCGTTCCGCGAGTGCTTCCACGGCGCGCCGGGCCCGTCGTTCCTGGAGATCCCCCGGGACGTACTGGACGCCAGGGTGCCGCGCGAGCAGGCCCGGATTCCGCAGGCCGGGCGCTATCGCGCCTCGACCCGCTCGGCCGGCGACCCGGAGGCGGTGGAACGGCTCGCCGATCTCCTCGTACGGGCCGAGAAACCGGTGATTCTGCTGGGCAGTCAGGTGTGGACGACCCGGGCCACGGACGCGGCGACGGAGCTCGTGCGGACCTGCGACGTCCCCGCGTACATGAACGGCGCGGGCCGCGGCACGCTGCCGCCCGGCGATCCGCACCACTTCCAGCTCTCCCGCCGCCACGCCTTCGCCCATGCCGACCTGATCGTGGTCGTCGGCACGCCCTTCGACTTCCGGATGGGCTACGGCAAGCGCCTCTCCCCCGCGGCGACCGTCGTCCAGATCGACCTGGACTACCGGACGGTGGGCAAGAACCGTGACATCGACCTGGGCATCGTCGGGGACGCGTCACTGGTGCTGGCGGCCGTCGCCGAAGCCGCGTCCGGGCGGCTGAACGGCGGTGCGGGCAAGCGCAAGGAGTGGCGGGAGGAGCTGCGGGCGGCCGAGCTGGCCGCCGTCGGGAAGCGGCTGCCGCAGCTGCGCTCGGACGCCACCCCGATCCATCCGTACCGCCTGGTCAGCGAGATCAATGACTTTCTGACCGAGGACTCGGTCTACATCGGGGACGGCGGGGACATCGTCACCTTCTCCGGGCAGGTCGTCCAGCCCAGGTCGCCCGGCCACTGGATGGATCCGGGGCCGCTGGGCACCCTCGGCGTCGGGATCCCCTTCGTCCTCGCCGCCAAGCAGGCCCGTCCCGACAAGGAAGTGGTCGCCCTCTTCGGGGACGGCGCGTTCAGCCTCACCGGCTGGGACTTCGAGACCTTGGTCCGCTACGGCCTGCCGTTCGTCGGGATCGTCGGCAACAACTCCTCGATGAATCAGATCCGTTACGGCCAGAAGGCCAGGTACGGGGCGGAACGGGAGCGGGTCGGCAACACCCTCGGGGACGTGCCGTACGACAGGTTCGCCCGGATCCTCGGGGGCTACGGCGAGGAGGTCCGCGACCCCGCAGACATCGGCCCGGCGCTGCGGCGCGCCCGCGAGTCGGGCAAACCGTCGCTGGTCAATGTCTGGATCGATCCGGACGCCTACGCCCCCGGAACCATGAACCAGACCATGTACAAGTGATGATGGCCATGACCACGGCTCACGACGGCACTCACGGCAACACGGCTCACCAGGGCAAGGCCCTCGACGGCATACGGGTCCTCGATATGACCCATGTGCAGTCCGGTCCGTCCGCCACCCAGCTGCTCGCCTGGCTGGGCGCGGATGTGATCAAGCTGGAGGCGACCACCGGTGACATCACGCGCCGGCAGCTGCGCGACCTCCCCGACGTCGACTCCCTCTACTTCACGATGCTCAACTGCAACAAGCGCAGCATCACCCTCAACACCAAGACGGAGCGCGGGAAGGAGCTGCTGGCGGAGCTGATCCGGCGCAGCGACGTCCTGGTGGAGAACTTCGGGCCGGGCGCGGTGGACCGGATGGGCTTCACCTGGGAGCGCGTCCGGGAGATCAATCCGCGGATCGTCTACGCCTCGGTCAAGGGCTTCGGCGACGGCCCGTACACCGGTTTCAAGGCGTACGAGGTGGTGGCGCAGGCGATGGGCGGGGCGATGGCGACGACCGGTTTCGAGGACGGGCCGCCGCTCGCGACCGGCGCGCAGATCGGCGACTCGGGGACGGGTGTGCACTGCGTCGCCGGGATCCTCGCAGCGCTCTACCAGCGCGAGCGCACCGGCCGGGGGCAGCGGGTCCAGGTGGCGATGCAGCACGCGGTGCTCAATCTGTGCCGCGTCAAGCTGCGCGACCAACAGCGCCTGGCGCACGGGCCGTTGGCGGAGTATCCGAACGAGAATTTCGGGGACGAGGTGCCGCGCAGCGGGAATGCGAGCGGGGGCGGACAGCCGGGGTGGGCGGTGCGGTGCGCGCCCGGCGGGCCCAACGACTATGTCTATGTGATCGTGCAGCCGGCCGGCTGGCGACCGCTGACCGAGCTGATCGGGCGGCCGGAGCTGGCCGAGGACCCGGAGTGGGCGACGCCGGAGGCCCGGCTGCCCCGGCTGCCCAAGCTGTTCCGGCTGATCGAGGAGTGGAGCCGCACGCTGCCCAAGTGGGAGGTGCTGGAACGGCTGAATGCGCACCACATCCCTTGTGGGCCGGTCCTTTCGACGAGGGAGATCGTCGAGGATGCGTCGCTGGCCGCCAACGGGATGGTCGTCGAGGTCGAGCATCCGCAGCGCGGGACCTTCACCACCGTCGGCTCGCCGCTGAAGCTGTCCGACTCCCCCGTCGAGATCGACCGCTCGCCGCTGCTCGGCGAGCACAACGACGAGGTGTACGGGGGTGAGCTGGGGCTCGGGGACGCGGAGCTGCGGCGGCTCAGGGCGGCGGGGGTGATCTGATGGACCGTCACGAAAGGGGATGAGATGAGCGCAGACAGGGAACGGCGTCCGACGGCGGCCGCGTTGCGGGACGTCACGGCCGGCAACGGCCGTGTCTATCGCACCGGCGAGACGGACCGGGAGCTGCTCGGCCATTCCCGCAAGCTGATGGTGTATCTGCCGTGGGTCGCCATGATGGCCATCAGCGTTTCGGAGTACGCATACGGTTCGGCACAGGACACCCTCTCGGGGGCCCATCACTGGACGCAGAGCGACACCTTCTGGATTCTGAGCGTCTGGGTCTTCTTCCAGGCGGGTATCGCCTTTCCGGCCGGCTGGCTGCGCGAGCGGGGCATGCTGAGCGCCCGTAAGGCGATGTTCCTCGGGGCGGCGCTCTGCCTCATCGGCTTTGTCGCGCTCGCTCATCTGGACACGGTGTTCCTGGCCCTCTGCGGCTTCGGCGTGGTCGGCGGCGTCGGGTCCGGGCTCGTCTATGCCACATGCATCAATATGGTCGGCAAGTGGTTCCCCGAGCGGCGGGGCGCGAGGACGGGATGGGTGAACGGCGGATTCGCGTACGGCGCGGTGCCCTTCATCTTTCTCTTCACCTACAGCTTCGACACCGGCAATTACGCCGAGATGCTGGACCTCATCGGCGTGTACATCCTTCTGGTGGTGTGCGTCTGCGCCTGGTTCTTCAAGGATCCGCCGAAGAACTGGTGGCCCGCCGGTATCGCCCCTCCCCCGAGCTCACGGCTCCGTTCGAGAAATCCGCCCGCGGTGCGGCAGTTCACCCCCAAGGAAGCCATCCGGAGCGGAATGCTCCCGCTGATGTGGGTCACCTTCGTCCTGACCGCCGGGGTCTCGATCTTCGGGATTTCCTTCCAGGTGGATTTCGCCAGGGAAGTCGGCTTCGGCCCGCTGGTCGCCGCCTCGTCGATGGGCGTGATGTCCGTCATCAACGGTGTCGGACGGGCCGCGATGGGCTGGCTGTCCGATCTGTGGGGACGAAAGCCGACCCTGGTGTGCGTCATCGTTGTCCTGGGGCTGGCGCAATTCGGTGTGATCTGGGCCGGCACCCTCCACAGCCAAGGGCTCTTCCTGTTCTTCGCCTTCCTCTCGGGATTCGGCGGCGGCGCGTTCTACCCGTTGTTCGCGGCGCTGACCCCGGACTACTTCGGCGAGAACCACAACGCCACCCATTACGGACTGGTCTACAGCGGAAAGCTGGTCAGCGGCCTGTTCGGCGGCGGGCTGGGCTCGATGGCGGTCGGCGCCTGGGGATACAACGGCGCCTATGCGCTGGCCGGTGGCACATCGATGGTGGCGGCGGCGTGCGCGCTGCTGCTGCACCAGCCGGGACGTCCCCGGCTACGGGATGTGCCACCCGATCCGCAGCCGATCAGCCGGGAGGTGAGGTGACGGACGGCGGGCGGGCCGTCCGCCCGGCTCAGCCGTCGGCCGGTCCGTTCTGGGTGCTCAGCGTCCTGTCGGCGATCGCCTGGTGATGCCGGACGACCTCGTCGATGATGAAGTTCAGGAATTTCTCCGCGAACCCCGGATCCAGCCGGGCGTCCTCCGCCAGCCTCCGCAGCCGCTCGATCTGCGCCGCCTCCCGGGCCGGGTCGGCGGGCGGCAGGCTGTGCCGGGCCTTGAGCTCGCCGACCTGCTGGGTGCACTTGAAGCGTTCGGCGAGCAGATGCACCAGGGCGGCGTCGAGGTTGTCGATGCTGCCGCGCAGATAGCGCAGCCGCTCCCGGGCCGCCTCGTCGGCAACCGCGGCCGCCTCGCCCGCGGACGGTGCTGTCCCCTCGCTCATACGCCTCTCGCCATTCGTGGTCGGTGCTGTCTGTGATCGTGACCGGGTGCACATTACCCGGGCGGGGGTGCGGGAGCGGGCCGGTCTCGCGGATCGGAACGAGGGTGTACAACGAGGCTGTACGAGGGGCGTACGACGGGGCCGCTGCAGCTGTCCCGTGCGCCCGGGCGCTTCCGCTCCTCAGGAACGCTCGCGCTCGTGGTATGTACGGCGGGTGTGCTCGGTGTGCGCCCGCATCAGCTCGGTGGCCCGCCCTTCGTCCCGGGCGGCGATCGCCGCGATCAGCTCACGGTGCTCGCTCCACGACTGCTTGCCGCGCTGCCGGGCCACCGGCGTGTAGTACCAGCGCACCCGCCGCCCCACCTGCGCGGCCAGCTCGGCGAGCACCGCATTGCCGGCCAGCTCCATCACCTTCGCGTGGAATGCGGCATTGGTTGCCACCGCTTCCTCCACGTCGTCCTGTGCCACCGCGCGCTCGCCCTGGGCGCACAGCCGCTCCAGCTCCGCGATCCCGGCCGACCCGGCGTTCGCCGCCGCGAGCCGGGCCGCCTCGGCCTCCAGCAGCGTACGGACCGTCAGCAGCTGGTCCGCCTCCTCCTCGGTCGGCTCGTGCACAAAGGCACCCTGCGCCGGACGCAGATCGACCCAGCCGTCGGTGCTGAGCCGCTGGAGCGCCTCGCGGACCGGCTGCCGGGAGACCCCGAGATGACCGGCGAGCTCGCTCTCGACCAGATGCTGACCGGGGCGCAGCGCGCGGGTGGTGATCAGCTCGAGCAGGGTCTCGTAGACGCGCTCGCGCAGCGGCCCGGGCCGTTCGAGCCTCGGCACGGCTCCCTGCGGCAGCCCTGTGGACAGCATCGAGGCCCCCTTTGACGCATGGGTTTTCGTCTACAGTCTACCGAGCGTGCCCAGCGGGCGGGCGGCCCACCACAGAGAGTGACCTGGTGACGCACGCCACCGGTCCGGTCGGCATATTCGCCAATTTCCCTGACAATGAGGCTGGTTGAGCCGGGCCGACCGACCATCGGCCGTCGGCGCGACACCGGACAGGGGGATGTGTGAACAGCAGCAGGGGCACGGACAGTATCCGGATGGACGGGGCGGAGGTCGCCGTTGTCGGCGGCAGCATCGCGGGCTGCGCCACGGCGCTCGCCGCGCACCGCGCCGGAGCGGGCCGGATCACGGTCCATGAACGCACCGCCGGACACCTCGCCGACCGCGGTGTCGGCCTCGCCGTCCACGACGCCCGGTATGCCGAGCTGGCCGCCGCGGGCTATCTGGACGCGGGCATGCCGTGGGTGCAGCTGACCACCCGTCGCTGGTACGTGCGCGACGGGTGGTCAGCTGCACCCCTGGGCCGGCTCATCGGCGTCATGCCGTTCCCGTTCCGGACGTACTGCTGGGGGCCGCTCTGGCGGGAGCTGCGGCAGCGGCTGCCCGGGACGGTCGACTTCCGTACGGGAGTGACGGTACGTCAGGTCGTCGGCGCGGCGGACGGTGCGGAGCTGCACCTCGACGGGGCCGGGCCGGCCCGTACCGAACGGTTCGACCTGGTCATCGGCGCCGACGGATACCGGTCGGTGGTCCGCGACGCCGCGTTCCCGGGCATCCGGACCGGCTTTGCGGGCTATCTCGCCTGGCGCGGCGCGGTACCGGCCGAGCGTCTGACGGCGCTGGACCTCCCGGGCCTGCCGTCGGATCCCTGGGCGGAGGAGGACATGATCTATGCCGTCTTCCCCGGCGGCCATGTCGTCGTCTACCGCATCCCGGACGGCAACGGCGGCCACCGCGCCAACTGGGTCCTCTACACCGCCCCGCCCGCAGGCGTCGACCTGGCGCTGGACACCCCCACCAGCCTGCCGCCCGGCACCCTGACCGAGGACCTGCACCGCCATCTCGCCCATGTCGCCGACGAGTTGCTGCCGCCGTACTGGGGCGGGCTGATCCGCCTGACGCCGCCTCAGGAGTGTTTCATCCAGCCGATGTACGACTTCACGGCGCCGTGCTACACCGCCGGGCGGCTGGTACTGGCGGGCGATGCGGCGACCGTGGCCCGTCCGCACACCGGTGCCGGGGCGGTGAAGGCGCTGCAGGACGCCGCCGCCCTGGAGGCCGCGCTGCGGGCGGTTGCCGAGCGGCCGGATGCGCTCGAGGCGTACGGCACCGAGCGCGGCGCGGCCGGCCGGGCGATGGTCGAGCTGGGGCGGCGGCTGGGCCACACGCTCGTCCAACGGACCCCGCAGTGGGGGACGCTGGACCAGGCCGGGCTGGATGCGGCGTGGGCGGCGGCCGACGGGTCGGGGGCGTTCGGCGGGCGTGAACTGAAGGGCTGAAGGACTGAAGGGCTCAGGGGCGTCGGCTGCTGCGAGCGGGGCGTTGCCGTACCCGACCCATGGGCGGGCATGGAGGGGAGGGAGGGGAGGGATACTGTAGACAATATTCGCAATATTCGGCCGTCCCACTCGGGCCCCTCCGTGCAGGACAATGAAATCGCCAGGCGGCGGGCCACCACATCCAGCAGCGCCGAATCGACCGAGTAGGACTGATCAGCCATGGGACGGGTCACCGAGCGACGCCGCGTCATCCGCATCCGCGACGGAGTCGTGAGCACCCGCCCGGACACCCTGGTCGCCGAGGAGCCGCTGGAGATCCGGCTGGACGGCAAGCCGCTGGCGATCACCATGCGGACCCCGGGCGATGATTTCGCGCTGGCCGCGGGCTTCCTGGTCAGCGAGGGCGTCATCGGGCGGGCGGACGAGGTGGCGAACATCGTCTACTGCGCGGGGGCGACGGACGACGGCTCGAACACGTACAACGTCGTGGACGTGCGGCTGGCCGCCGGCGTCCCCGTGCCGGACATCACCCTGGCGCGCAATGTCTATACGACGTCCTCGTGCGGGCTGTGCGGGAAGGCCAGTCTGGATGCGGTGCGTACCCAGGCACGCTGGGCGCTGGACACCTCCCCCGACACTCCGGTCCGTATGGAGCCGGCGACGCTGGCCGCCCTCCCCGACCGGCTCCGGGCCGCGCAGCGGGTCTTCGAGCGGACCGGGGGCCTGCATGCGGCGGCGCTGTTCAGCACGGACGGGGAGCTGCTCGACGTCCGGGAGGACGTGGGACGTCATAACGCCGTCGACAAGGTCGTCGGGCGGGCGCTGCAGCAGGGGCTGTTGCCGCTGTCGTCCGCGGTGCTGATGGTGTCCGGGCGGGCGTCCTTCGAGCTGGCGCAGAAGGCCGTGATGGCGGGCATCCCGGTGCTGGCGGCGGTCTCCGCGCCGTCCTCGCTGGCCGTCGACCTGGCCGCGGAGACCGGGCTGACCCTGGTCGGGTTCCTGCGCGGCAGCTCCATGAACGTGTACGCGGGAGAGCACCGCCTCGCCCTGCACGAGGCCGCCACCACGGGCTGAGGCGGCGCGCGTCGCGCTACCGCGGCAGCGCGATCCTGGTCAGCAGGGCGATCAACTGCTCGCGCTCCGCCGGGGTCAGGTCCGCGGTGAGCCGCTCGTTCGCCTCGTCGCCGAGCTTTTCGGTGCGGCGCAGCCGGTGCTCGCCGGCGGACGAGATCTCGATGGCGTTCTTGCGCCGGTCCTTGGGGTCGGGCGTGCGGGTGACCAGCCCGTCCTTCTGGAGGTCATTGACGATCGCCACGATGTCCTTGGGGTCGATGCCCAGCGTCCGGCCGAGTTCGGCCTGCGATACGGGGCCGAGTTCGGCGACCGCCGAGAGCACGGCGTGATGCATCATCCGCATGCCTTCGGCGGCGAGCGCGTCGGCGACGAGCCGGTGGCCCCGGGCGGCGGCGCGGCCCAGCAGCCAGCTGGGGAGCGCGCGGATGCGGGAGGGGGCGTAGGCGTGGTGGTCGTGGTCGTCGGACATGGGACCACCGTATCCCAGAAACCATTGGCGCCCCCAACGGTTTTGTGGTTACTGTTGGGGCACCCAATGAATCCCGGTCGGGATGGGCCTGCGCCCAGGCCATGAGTGCAGGTCATGCGCGTGCCGACCGATGTCCCCTGGAGGTGACGGCCCATGCGCCGTGTCCGGTTTCATGCCTACGGCGGCCCCGAGGTCCTGTGCGTCGAGGAGGCCGAGAGCCCGGTGCCCGGCCCCGGCGAGCTGCTGGTGCGCACCGAGGCGATCGGGGTGACGCTGCCGTGTGTGCGCCGGGTGCGCGGGGACGGCAAGGGCGGCGGCGATCCCCTGCCGAGCATGCCCGGAGGCGAGATCGCCGGGGAGGTCGTCGCCCTCGGCCCGGACGTCACCGGCTTTGCGGTGGGCGACCGCGTCACCTCGCTGACCTTCAAGGGCTCCTACGCCGAACTCGCCCTCGCGCCCGCTTTCCTGGCGAGCCGGATACCGGACGGGGCGAGCGCCGTCGAGGCGGTCGCCCTGGTGCGCAGCGGCCAGGTCGCGCTGGCGGCGCTGAGCACCGCGGCGCCGGCCGGCACCGAGTCCGTACTGATCACCGGGGCGGCCAGCGCCACCGGGCACCTCGCCGTCCAACTGGCCAAGCTCCAGGGGGTGCCGCGGGTGGTGGCCGCCGTCGGCTCCGCGGACAAGGCGGAGTTCCTGTACGGGCTCGGGGCCGACGAGGTGGTCACCTATGACCAGGAGTCCTGGAGCGAGCCGGTGGACATCGTGCTGGACGGCGTCGGCGGCGAGCTGCTGCCGCGGGCCCTGGCGGCGCTCGCCGAGGGCGGCCGGCTGATCTTCTTCAACTCCGGCGGCGGTACGGTCCCGGCGTACGAGCTCCTGGCGGGTTCGAAGACCATCACCGGGCTGACCATGCGGCGCTTCGCCACCGTCCACCGGGAGCGGTACGAGCGGCACGAGGCACAGCTGTGGGAGCTGGCCGGATCGGGGCGGCTGCGGGCCGCCGTGCACGCCGAACTGCCGCTGGCCGAGGCCGCGAAGGCGCACGAGATCATCGAGGCGCGGGCCAATCTCGGCAAGGTGGTGCTGCGGCCGTGAGGGGCGGGCGGCCGGGGCGGGCGCGCCGGGTGTCCCGCCGGACGCACACGGCGCAGTGCCTGCGGGCCGGGCGGGTGAAATCCGGTCCCCGCGCGGCGAACCGACGGCGAACTGACACAGGCTCACTGACACAGGCTCCTTGTCGCGGTCCGCACGCCGCAGTAGCTTCCGTCGCGGATGCACCTAGGACGTTGGATGTCCTGATGACCCGTCGCCGAACCCTCGAAAGGGCAGGCCGGACCATGACGTCAGTTCTCCGCGCACACCCCAGCCCCCGCAGCAGACCACGGCGGCGCCACGCCGTGGCCGGTCTCGCCGCGCTCACCGCCGGCGTCCTCGCCGTTCTCCCCGTCACCCCCGCACAGGCCGCGCCCGATCCGGCGCCGGAGACGGCTCCCCAGGCCCCCGCCGGGGGCTTCGACCAGCAGGTTCTCTTCACTGCCGCGCGCGAGAAGGGCTATTCCTGCTTCCGCATACCGGCGATCGTCAAGACCCGCAGCGGCACCCTGCTCGCGTTCGCCGAGGGACGGGTGCACGACTGCGGCGACGCGGGCGACATCGACCTCGTGCTCAAACGCTCCACCGACGGCGGCCGCACCTGGGGCCCGCTCCAGGTGATCAACCACGGTGACGGCGACACGCACGGCAACCCGGCCCCCCTCGTGGACCGCCGCACCGGCCGCATCGTCATCGCCGAGACCTACAACAAGGGCCGCACCGACGGCCTGAGCTGCGATGTCCCCTGTGACCGCACCCCGCACCTGCAGTACAGCGACGACGACGGCGCCACCTGGTCCGCGCCCCGGGACCTGACCCCCACCATCCGGCCGCCCGAGTGGAACTCCTGGTACGCCACCGGGCCCGTCCACGGCATCCAGCTCACCCGGGGCCGGCACGCGGGCCGTCTGGTCGTCGGCATCAACGCGGAGGGCTACGCCCAGGGCCGGGTCACCGAAAACCACGCGGCCCTGGTGCACAGCGACGACGGCGGCCGCACCTGGAAGGTCGGCGCGCTGGACACCTGGCCGATCGCCGGGGACGGCACGTTCCGTCAGAAGCCCTCCGAGATGACGCTCCTGGAGCGCACCGACGGCTCGATCTACGTGAACGGCCGCGAACAGGACGGTACGGACCTGGGCCACCGCACCGCCGCCGTCAGCCGCGACGGCGGCGACTCCTTCACCGGGCCGTTCCGCGCGATCCCCGACCTCTACTCCCCCATGGTGCAGGCCTCGGCGCTGCGCCTGCCCCGCTCCCGGGCCGCCGGCCGCGGCCACACCCGTACCCTCTTCGCCGCACCCGCCGACCCCGACCGGCGCCGCACCATGACCATCCGCTCCTCCTGGGACGAGGGCCGCACCTGGGAGGGCGTCGACCGGGGCGCACGGGTCACCACCGACTGGTCCGGCTACTCCGACATGGCCTCCCTCTCCCCCGACGTCACCGGTCTGCTCTACGAGGGCGGCAAGGCCGACGCCCGCGAGGAGATCCGCTTCGTCCGCTTCACCGAGGAGTGGCTCGGGCCCCGCCGCGGCCCGGACCCCACGACCCCGGACGACGCCCCGGGCGCCCGCCCGGCGCTCGTCCTGGGCGGCGCCCGCAGCACCGACGGCGTCTTCGGCGACGCGCTGGCCTTTGACGGCAAGGACGACGCCGTACGCCTCCCGTACCGCGACTCGCTCCCCCTCGGCACCCACGACTTCACCTGCAGCCTCTTCTTCCGCTACGACGCCACCACCGGGGAGCAGCCGATGCTCTGGATGGGCGGCGTGGGCAGCAGATCGCCGCAGGTCGCGGTGAGCGCCGACCCCGCGCACCACCGGATCACCGCCCATATCACCGCCGTCGACGGCGCCCGGCCGCCCGTCACCGCGCAGGTCGTGTCCAACGGCGCGTACAACGACGGCCGCTGGCACCATCTCGCGCTGCGCCGTAGCGGCGGCCGGCTGATGCTCACCGTGGACCTCGTCGACACCACGAGCGTCCCGGACGTCCCGGGCTCGGTGAGCCGCGGCTCGGTCTTCGGCGTCCATCTCGGGCAAAAGGTGGACAGCCGCGCCCAGTTCACGGGCGCGCTGGACGAGGTCAGCGTCTACCGGCGGGCCCTGACCGATGAGCAGCTGACCGGGGTCGGCACCTCCGACGCTGCCGCCGGGGGGCCGCTGGTGCTGCGGCTGGCGCTCGACCGGGTGCACGGGGGCGACCAGGGCTGAGGCGCTGCGTGCCGCCTGCGCGCCCGGCCGGGTCTCGGCCCCGCTGGGCCGGGCGGCCGTGCGCGCCGTCGAGTCCGGACTCACCCCGATACCCCTGGCCGCCCTCCCCGACGGCTGGTTTGCCGCACCGGTACGACGCCTGGCGAGACGCGGCCGGGGGCAGCGGATCAGCCGCCTAGCGCGGCGAACCGCCCACCGCGGTGCGCTCGGCGCGGGGCGCGGCATCGCGGTCGGACGCGGGCCGGGCATCCGCAGCCGTATCCGTATCCCGATCCCTCTCCGCCCGCGCCGCAAACTGCTTCGCCAGTACCGCGCACACCATCAACTGCATCTGGTGGAACAGCATCAGCGGCAGCACCGCCAGTCCGGCCTGTGCCCCGAACAGCACGCTGGCCATCGGCAGACCCGCCGCCAGGCTCTTCTTCGACCCGGCGAAGGTGATCGCGATCCGGTCCTCGCGAGAAAAGCCGAGCTTCTCGGCGCCGTAGGAGGTGCCGGTCAGCATCAGCGCCAGCAGTACGGCCTCCACACCCAGCAGGCACAGCAGCCGCAGCGGCGAGACCTGGTGCCAGATGCCCTGGACCATGCCGGCGCTGAAGGCGGTGTAGACGACGAGCAGTATCGAGCCGCGGTCCACATAGCCGAGGGCTTTCTTGTGGCGGGTGAGGAAAGGACCGATCCAGCGCCGCAGCAACTGCCCGGCGACGAACGGGAGCAGCAGTTGGCAGACGATGGGGAGCAGGGAGCCGGCCGAGAAGCCGCCGCCGCCGTCGCCGTGCAGGACGAGGCCTGCCAGCAGGGGGGTGACGACGATGCCGACGAGGCTGGAGAACGATCCGGCGCAGATCGCCGCCGCCACATTGCCCCGGGCGAGGGAGGTGAAGGCGATGGAGGACTGGACCGTGGAGGGCACCAGGCACAGGAACAGCAGCCCGGTGTAGAGGGTGGGCGGCAGGACGTGGGGGACCAGCACCCGGGCCGCCAGCCCGAGCACCGGGAAGACCGCGAAGGTGCAGGCCAGCACGGTCAGATGCAGCCGCCAGTGGCGCAGCCCGGCCATCGCCTCGCGGGTGGAGAGCCGGGCTCCGTAGAGGAAGAACAGCAGCGCGACGGCCGCGGTGGAGGCGCCGTCCGCGACGGTGGCGGCCGGTCCGCGCGCGGGCAGCAGCGCCGCCAGCCCTACGGTGCCCACCAGCGCCAGGATGTATCCGTCCACGGGCAGCCAGGAGGGCAGGGCGAACAAAGGGCGGCGCATGGTCTCTCTTCGGGTCGTTCGGCGGCTCGGTCCGACGGATCGGTCCGGCAGGCGGGCCGGTGGCGTGGGCGGTGTCCGATCAAGGGTGCCGGTCCTGGCGGCGATCGGGAACCCCTCTTACCGTGGTGACTGTCATTACGGATCGCGATGAAGCCGGGGAGCCTGCCGGGGCCCGTCGGGCGCAGCGCGACGAGCCCCTGGAGGGTGCCATGTTCGACCCCACGCAGTTGCGCACCTTTCTCACCGTGGCGCAGACGCTGAGCTTCACCGGGGCCGCCCAGCGTCTCGGGCTGCGGCAGTCGACCGTGAGCCAGCACGTACGGAAGCTGGAGGAGGTCGCCGGGCGGCGGCTGTTCATCCGGGACACCCATGCCGTGGAGCTGACCGAGGACGGCGAGGCGATGCTCGGGTTCGCGCGCACGATTCTGGAGGCGAACGAGCGGGCCGCGAGCTTCTTCGCGGGGACGCGGCTGCGCGGCCGGCTGCGGTTCGGCGCGTCGGAGGATTTTGTGCTGACCAGGATGCCGGAGGTGCTCGAAGGGTTCCGGCGCGAGCACCCCGAGGTCGATCTGGAGCTGACGGTCGAGCTGTCGGAGACGCTGCACGAGCGGCTGGCGGCCGGCCGGCTCGATCTCGTCCTGGCCAAGCGGGGTCCGCAGGAGTCACGAGGGCGGCTGGTGTGGCGCGACCGGCTGGTGTGGGTGGGCACGGACCGGCTGCGGATCGATCCCCAGCGGCCGGTTCCGCTGGTCGTCTACCCGCCGCCCGCGGTGACCCGCGCTCGCGCGCTGGAGGCGCTGGAGGCCCAGGGGCGGGAGTGGCGCATCGCCTGTACCAGCGGGAGCCTGAACGGACTGATCGCCGCAACTAGGGCCGGACTGGGCGTTATGGCACACACCATGGGCATGATCCCGCCAGGTCTGGTCCGGATTCCGCCACGCGCCGGACTGCCGGAGCTGGGCGCGGTGGATTTCGTCCTGCTGCACGGGCGGCGCCCGGGTGCGGCGCAGGGTCCCGCCGAGGCGCTGGCCGACGCGATCCTGGCAGGCGCCGACCGGCTGCACATGCCATAGGACTTGCCGCGGGCACAGGGGGCACGGGCGGCGCACCGCAGCGGATGCAGAGATTTGGTGCAGAAACGGTCCCGGCACGGTGATAGTCCGGGGTCGAATCGGCCGGGCCGTGTCCGCGCTTCTCCGAAGTCACCCGATTTCTGACCTTGGCCATTTCCCGTGCCCGTCCGTCCACGCCGTGGTAGGTCCCTCCCGGACATCGTCGCCTTGGGGTACGGTCTCGGCCCTGTGAGGAGCACCACGAAGGGCTGGGTCATTGCGCGAGTTCACCGTCCCCCCTTTGGCAACCGCACCGCGGGTCGGCGGGCTGGCGGATTCCGTATACGACAACGCCGCCGCTGATCCCGAACGCGTCGCGCTGACGCGCAAGGACGACGAGGGACAGTGGCAGGACGTCACCGCGGCACAGTTCCGGGACGAGGTCATGGCGCTCGCCAAGGGCCTGCTGGCGCAGGGTGTCCGGTTCGGCGACCGGGTCGGCATCATGTCCCGTACGCGCTATGAGTGGACGCTGTTCGACTTCGCGCTGTGGTCCGTCGGCGCCCAGTCCGTACCGCTGTATCCGACGTCGTCGGCCGAGCAGGTCTTCTGGATGCTGCACAACGCGGACGTCACGGCATGCCTGGTCGAGCACGAGGACCATGCGATGACCATCGGGTCGGTCATCGACCGGCTGCCGCATCTGCGCAAGCTCTGGCAGCTGGACGCCGACCCGGTGGCCGAGCTGACCGCGGCCGGTGCGCATATGGAGGACGAGGTGGTGCACCGCCATCGGATGGCCGTCACACCGGAGGCCACCGCGACGATCATCTACACCTCGGGCACCACGGGCCGGCCGAAGGGCTGCGTGATCACGCATGCCAACTTCATGGCCGAGTCCGACAACATCGTGCTGCGCTATGAGCGGGTCTTCAAATCCAAGGCAGGCGAGGAGGCGGCCACGCTGCTCTTTCTGCCGCTGGCGCATGTCTTCGGGCGCATGGTGCAGGTCGCGGCCATCCGCGGCCGGGTCAAGCTGGCCCACCAGCCGGAGCTGGTGGCCCGTGCGCTGCTGCCCGATCTGCAGACCTTCCGGCCCACCTTCATCCTCGCGGTGCCGTACATCTTCGAGAAGGTCTTCGCCGCGGCCCGGCGCAAGGCCGAGGCGGACGGCAAGGTCGGGGCCTTCGACAAGGCCGTGGAGATCGCGGTCCGCTACGCCGAGGCGCAGGAGAACAAGGCGTTCGGCACCGGCTCCGGGCCCAGCGCCTCGCTGCGGATGCAGCACCAGATCTTCGACAAGCTGGTCTACAGCAAGGTCCGGGAGGCGATGGGCGGCCGGGTGCGGCACGCGATGTCGGGCGGCTCGGCGATGGAGCGCCGGCTAGGACTGTTCTTCGCCGGCGCGGGAGTGATCATCTACGAGGGCTACGGCCTGACGGAGAGCACCGCGGCGGCCACCGCGAACCCGCCCGAGCGGACCCGCTACGGCACCGTCGGCGTGCCCGTCCCCGGGACGACCGTGCATCTCGCGGAGGACGGCGAGATCTGGCTGTACGGCGGCCAGGTCTTCCAGGGCTACCACAACGACCCGAAGGCGACCGATGCCGTGCTGCACGACGGCTGGTTCTCCACCGGCGACCTGGGCGCCGTGGACGAGGACGGCTATCTGACGATCACCGGCCGCAAGAAGGAAGTCCTGGTCACCTCGGGCGGCAAGACGGTCTCGCCGGTGCCGCTGGAGGAGCGGGTGCGGGCACATCCGCTGGTCGCGCAGTGCATCGTGGTCGGCAACGACCGGCCGTTCATCGCCGCCCTGGTGACTCTGGACCCGGAAGCGGTCACCCACTGGCTGGCCATGCGCGGCAAGCCGGAGATGCCGCCGCACGACCTGGTGCGCGACCCGGACCTGGAGACCGAGATCCGGCGCGCCGTGGTCGCCGCCAACACGCTGGTCTCGCAGGCCGAGTCGATCCGTACGTTCCGGATACTGGCCCACCAGTTCAGCGAGGAGCACGGACTGCTGACACCGTCGCTGAAGCTCAAGCGGAAGGCGATCGAGACGGCGTACTCGGCCGAGGTGGACGCGCTGTACCGGGGCTGACGGGCGAGGGCCCGGTGGCCGGCCTCCGCCGTGCGGGGGAGGCGGATCGTCCCCGGGCCCGATGTCCGCCGTGGCGGTGGCCCGCAGACTCGCGGGCATGGACAACCGCCGCCGCACCCTGCTCGGCCGGACCGCGATCGTCGCCTGTGCCCCGTATCTCGCCCTGAAACTGATGTGGGTGCTGGGATCCCGTATCGGCATCGTCGACCTCCACGGCATCGGTCGGGCCACCTGGGTCGCGGGCAATGCCGTCACCTTCCTCATGGACGCCATCGCCGCCCTGGTGGCGTACACCCTGACCCGGCCGGGCGGTCTGCGGGCGCCCGCCTGGCTGCTGGCCTTCCCGCTGTGGATGGCGACCGGCCTGCTCACCCTGCTCATGCTGAACGTCCCCGGCAGCCTCCTCGCCGGCCTCGTCGTCGACAGCCCCAACCCGATGACCAAGGGCGACTTCATCCAGCCCTGGGTCTACGGCGTCGTGTACGGCGGCTTCATCATCGAGGGCATCACCCTCCTCGGCGCCTTCGCGGTGTACGCGCATCAGCGCTGGGGCGGCCTGCTGCGCCGCCCGCTGCGCGAGCTGCCCGACACCGGTACCCGCGCGGTGCAGCGGATCCTGGCGCTGCCCGCCGCCGTGCTCACCGCCGGTTTCGGCGTCGTGGAGATCCTGTGGGGCACCGGCTCCACACTGGGCGTGACGAAGGCCGATGCCGCGGCCCGGACGATCGTCAGCTACACCTCCGGCTGCGTCCAGGGCCTGCTCTCCCTGGCCTGCGCCCTCGGGGTCCTGCTGCTCCTCTTCCCCCGCCTGCTGCCCCGCCGTACGCCGCTTGCCGGGTTGCGCGTGCGGGTGCCGCTCGCGCTGGCCTGGACCGGCAGTGCGGTGGTCTTCGGCTGGGGCGGCTGCCTGTGGGCGACGCAGACGGTCGCCGGTGTCCTCTCCGCGGGTGCGCCTCCGGCGCAGGGCGGGCTGCCCGGGCTCGTCGGTGCGGCGGAGCTGTGCACCGGGCTGGTGCTGCTCTGCACAGGGGCCTTCACCCTTGCCGAGCTGACGGCGCAGCAGGCCGGGCGGACCGGTCCGGCCGGAATCTCCCCCTCCGGTACCTCCCGGCGGGAATGCCCGGCGGCCGGTGATCGTTGACAACCCAGAACGCGCCTACGCCCACGCGCGTCACCTGTGCCCATGAAGTCGACCGACGTAAGGACCCATCCCCCGTGAGCAAGGTTCCGTCCATCACGCTCAACAACGGCATCGCGATGCCGCAGCTCGGTTTCGGTGTCTGGCAGGTTCCGGACGACGAGGCGGCCACCGCCGTCGGCCACGCCCTGGACGCGGGCTACCGCAGCATCGACACGGCCGCGATCTACGGCAACGAGGAGGGCACCGGCAAGGCTCTCGCCACCTCCGGCATCGCCCGCGACGAGCTGTTCGTCACGACGAAGCTCTGGAACTCCGACCAGGGCTACGACTCGGCCCTCCGCGCTTTCGACACCTCGCTGGCCAAGCTCGGTCTGGAGTACGTGGATCTGTATCTGATCCACTGGCCGCTGCCCGCCCGGGACACCTACGTCGACACGTACAAGGCCCTGGAGAAGATCTACGCGGACGGCCGCGCCAAGGCCATCGGCGTCTCCAACTTCCAGCCGGACCACCTGGAGCGGCTGCTGGGCGAGACCTCCGTCGTCCCGGCGGTCAACCAGATCGAGCTGCACCCGCAGTTCCAGCAGGCCGAGTCGCGCGCCGCGCACGCCCGGCACCGCATCGTGACCGAGGCCTGGTCGCCGCTGGGCCAGGGCCGCGGCCTGCTCGAGGACGCGGCCATCGGCACGATCGCGGAGAAGCACGGCAAGTCCCCCGCCCAGGTGGTGCTGCGCTGGCACCTCCAGCTCGGCAATGTCGTCATCCCCAAGTCCGTGACGCCGTCCCGGATCCGGGAGAACATCGACGTCTTCGACTTCGCGCTGGACGACGCCGATCTGAGCGCCCTGGCGGCCCTTGACTCGGGCAACCGCCTCGGCCCGGACCCGGCCACGTTCGACATGGCCTGAGACCGCCGGTCCGAGGCGACGCGGTCCGCCGTTCCGTACGGGGGCGGCGGACCGGCCGTCCGAGTGGCGGGCCGGGCGCGCGGCGGGAAGGGTGGAGAGAGCGGGTGGTCCCTGCGCACACCGGCAGGGCACGGATACGCGCTCCCAGGAGGCAACGATGCCTGAAGTCACCGCTCCCTACGCGCCCGGGACCCCCTGCTGGGTCGATCTCGCGGCGCCCGACCAGCAGGCCGCCATCGACTTCTACTCGGGCCTGCTCGGCTGGACCGGACAGATCGGGCCGCCGGAGACCGGCGGTTACGCCGTGTGTGAGTTCCGCGGCAAACCGGTGGCCGGCATCATGGCGGCGGTCCCGATGGGCGGCCAGCCCGCGCCGCCGACGGTGTGGACCACCTATCTCGCGACCGACGACGCGGATGCCACCGAGCGGGCGATCGGTGCGGCCGGCGGCACGGTGCTGATGCCCGTCATGGACGTGATGACGCTCGGCCGGATGTGCATCGCGGCCGACCCCGCCGGAGCCGTGTTCGGCATCTGGCAGGCCGTCGACTTCCCCGGCGCCGGCATCGTCAACGAAAACGGCGCCGTGATCTGGAACGAGCTCAACACCACCGGCCGGGAGGACGCGGCCGCCTTCTACGAGCAGGCCCTCGGCATCCAGGCCGAACCGATGGAAAGCGCCGAGGGCTACTTCGCGCTCAGCGTCCAGGGACGGCCGGTGGGCGGCATGCAGGCGATGCCCGAGGGGGTCCCCGAGGGCACCCCCTCGCACTGGCTGACGTACTTCTCCGTGGCGGACACCGATGAGACGGTCGCCAAGGTCCAGGAAGCCGGCGGCGCGGCGCTCAAGCCGCCGTTCGACATGGTCGCCGGGCGGATGGCCGTCGTGAAGGACCCGCAGGGCGCGCCCTTCGCCGTGATCACCCCGAAGCCGATGAACCAGGGTTGACGCCCCCTCACGCCCCGTCGCCGGACACCGTCCCCCCCCCCCGCGATCATGGCCACCCGCATCTCCACCTGCGCGCGCGGATCCGGTGCACCGGTCACCGCCGGCCGCGCGGACTGAGCACCTCCCCGGCAGAACCCAAGGTCCCGGGAAGCGCCCCGACCGCACCCCTCAACGGCGCCCGCCCCGGCCCACCACGCTGTGGGCCGCATACACCGTCTGCACCGCCAGCAGGAAGGCGTCCGGCCGGTGGGCGAACCCGGCCGCGTCGTGCGGGTCGGTGAGCCGGCCGAGGGTGGTCAGATCGTCCTCGTCGAGCTGGTCGCCGTATGCCTCGATCACGTACGCGAGGGTGCCGACGACGAAGTCGCGAGCGGCGGTGGACAGCGGAGCCGGCAGGTCCAGGAGGAAGCTGCGGGTGCTCGGGCTGCGCAGGCCGGCGTCGGCGAGGAAGGCGGGCCAGTCCTCGACGGCGTCCGTGGCGCCCGGCAGGGCCGTACGCATCCGGGTGAACCACTCCTCGCCGGCCGCATCGAGGCGGGACTGCAGGCCCGGGCGGCCGATGCCGATGTCGCGCGGCAGGAAACGGGGGGCCAGGCCGCCCTCGGTGACGGCGAGCAGTCCGCCGGGGCGCAGATGCCCGGCCAGCGCGGCCACCGCGCCCCGCTGGTCGCCGACGTGGTGCAGCACCCGGCTGGACCAGATGACATCGGCCGCGCCGAGCGCGTCCAGGCCGTCCGGGACCTCGGCGACATGGGTGCGGACGCGGTCGCCGAGGCCGAGCCGGGCGGCGCGGTCACGGGCCCGCTCCAGAAGGGCCCCGGCCGGGTCCACGGCCACCACCTCGGCTTCGGGGAAGGCCTGCGCCAGGAGGCAGGTGACGACGCCCGGCCCGCTGCCGACGTCGAGCACCCGGCGCACCGCACCGGGGCCTGGCCCGCCGTCGGCGGCGAGCAGCTCGCGCAGCCACCCCGCCGCCTGCTCGTAGAGCGGAATGTGCACCTCGCCGCCGCGTTCGAGGTGCGGGCCGAGCACCTCCCAGTCGATGTGGGCGGCGTCCTGGCCGCGTCCGGCGTGGTGGTGCCCGAGTGCCGCACCGCCCTGGCCGGTTCGCGGGTGAGGGTGACGGGTCAGGGGGTCGGGAGGTGACGTGGGACCGAGATCGCTCATGAGGGGAGCCTGCGCCACGGAGACGTGCCGGGCAATCTTCGTTGCCGGTTCGGCAACCTCCGCCGCTTCTCACCCGGCCGTCCGGCGTTTGGGGTACGGCCGCGGAGGCGGGGATGATGCAGGCCGAGGCATCCGGCCGCGTTCCGGCCGGAGCACCGGCCGGACCGGCAGAGAGGACGGAGCGACATGTGCGGGAGCGCAGAGCGCCGCGCGCGGACACGGACCACGACACCGGGAGGGCGCCATGTGCGCTGACGCCGCTCCCCCCGTCGCCTCCCCGACGCCGGACGCCACCCCGGCCCGTACGGCCCTGCCGACCTGGGCCCAGTGCCGTACCGCGCTGCGCCGTACGCCGGTGTCCGTCTGGCACGACGATGTGACGGACTGGGCGGCCAGCCTGACGTACTACTCGGTGCTGGCGCTGCTCCCGTCGGTCATCGTCACCGTCTCGCTGATCGGCCTCGCCGACCCCTCGGCCACCGCGCAGCTCATCAACCAGGCCAGCGCCCTCGCCCCGGCCGGCTCCAGCGCGACCGTGCACCATGCGCTGATCGTCATGGCCCATCAGCACACCGCCGCCTGGGTCGTGGTGGGCGGCGCGCTGGTCAGTGCGCTGTGGTCCTCGTGCAGCTATCTGGCGGTGTTCCGCCGGGCGCTGCACGCCATGCACCGTACGAAGGACGACCGGCCCCCGTGGCGCAAGGCGCCGCGCATCATCGCGACCGCGCTGGTGCTGATGGCCTTGCTGATCAGCAGCGCGGTGGTGCTGCTGGTGAGCGGTCCGATCGCGCGCGCCGCCGGGCGTGCGCTGGGGCTGGGCGAGGCGGGTGAGGCCACCTGGAATCTGCTGAAGTGGCCTCTGCTGCTGTTGCTGGCCACCGTGCTGGCGATGGTGCTGTTCCGCTCCGGGCCGCCGAGTTCCCGCGGTGTGCGGCGCGCGGCGCCCGGCGGCATCGTGGCGGTCCTGCTGTGGCTGGTGTCGTCCGCGGGCTTCTCGGCCTATGTGTCGTACGTCGGGACCTTCAACCGGCTCTACGGCTCGCTCGCGGGACCGGTGGTCTTCCTCATCTGGCTGTGGTTCTCGCATCTGTCACTGCTGTCCGGGGCCCAGTTCAATGTGGAGCTGGTCCGCGCGGGCCGCTTCGTCAAAGTGTCCAAGCACGCCTGCCGGCAGTCCTGAGGGGGCGACCGGCCCCGTTCAGCGCGCGCCGTGGCCGGGGGCGATCTCCTCGATGCGCTCCGCGAGGCCGAAGTCGAGGTGGGTGATCCGGCCGCCGGCGCTGTGGGTGTTCACCGCGACGGTCAGCCGGTTGTAGCCCAGGGTCAGATCGGCGTGATGGCCCAACTCCTCCTGGATCTGCGCGATATGGATGACCATCGCGGCGGCCGGCAGATGCCCGTCGAAGGCGTAGCGGCGGCAGAGCAGCTCCCCCTCGGCGGACCAGCCGGGCAGCTCGGCCAGGCGGTCCTCGATCTCCTTGGTGCCGAGCGGTTCCACCTGGGCGCTCATGGGACTCACCTTTCACCGATTCTGATGCCGGATCACCACTGTGGCAGTGCCAGCCTGGCACGGCGCAGGGGCATTCACGCCGACGTGGGCGTCCGCCGCGCCGACCCGGTCGGCTACCGTCCCTGCCATGACAACTGCCGTGGCGATCACGCCGAAGACCACGGGTGTGGGGACTCTGCTGCGCGAATGGCGCGACCGCCGCAAGATCAGCCAGCTGGAACTGGCCCTGCGCGCCGACTCCTCCTCCCGGCACATCAGCTTCATCGAAACCGGCCGCTCCCGCCCCAGCCAGGAGATGGTGCTCCGGCTCGCCGAACACCTCGACGTCCCCGTACGGGAACGCAACGCGCTGCTGATCGCGGCGGGTTATGCGCCCGCCTTCCCCGAGACGCCGATGGACGACCCCTCGATGACGGCCCTGCGCGCGGGCATGGAACGGCTGCTGACCGGCTATGAGCCGTTCCCCGCGCTGGTGGTGGACGGGACCTACCACGTCCAGGCGGCGAACCGCGGGATCACCATGCTGCTGGAGGGGGTCGACGAGTCCCTGCTGCGGCCGCCGCTCAACGCCATGCGGGTCACCCTCCACCCGGGCGGTCTGGCGCCCCGCATCCGCAACTTCCTGGAGTGGCGCGGGCATCTCTTCGCCCAGATGGAACGGCAGTTGGCGCTGCTGCGGTCCGCGCCGCTGCGGGCCCTCTACGACGAGGTACGGGAATATCCGCTGCCCGAGGGCGGGCGGGAGGTGGCGGCCTTCGGCGAACACCCGCCCTTCGCGCTGCCCATGATGATCGAGCACCGGGGCACCGTGCTGTCCTTCATCTCCACCATCGCCACCTTCAACACGCCGATGGATGTGACCGTCTCCGAACTGGCCGTGGAGACCTTCCTCCCCGCCGACCCGGAGACGGTCGCCCATCTGCAGGGCGGGACGTGGGACGTCCCACGTCCCACCGCGTCCTAGGCGGGCACCCGGTCCAGAAACCCGCTCACCGACCGGATCCGCCCGTCCTCGGCCAGCCGCACCACGTCGAACCCGGCAACCGGCGCGGACCCGTCCCCGGCGACCAGCTCCCACCCGAACCGGGCGATGTCGTGGTGCCCGTCCACGGCCCCCAGCGGCCGGAACACCAGCCCCTGGAACTGTGCCTGGGCCCCGCCTATCAGGGCCGCGAGCCCGGCGTGGCCGGCGACGTCGGCCAGCGGGTCGGTGTAGGTCACGTCGTCGGTGAACGCCTCGGCCACGGCCTTCGCGCGGACCGCCTCGTCGGTGGCGTTCCAGGCGGCGAAGTAGCGGTCGGCGGCGGTGGCGTACTGCGTGGTCATGAGGTGCTCCTTGTGATCGTCGGCCGCTGTGGCCGCTGTCGGACAGCGGTTCACGGGCCGGAGTGCGCCGGCCCGTGAACCGGTGCCCTCACTCTGGCGGGCGGCGGAGCGGGGGTCGATTACCTGGGAGGTAAGAGGGCCGCCCCGGTCAACCGGGACGGCCCTCAGGAAGAACTACAAGGAGTACGGGGAGGACTACGAGGAGGAGTGCGAGGAGGAGTGCGGGGACGGCTGCTCCGCGTCCGCCGCTGCGGTCACCGCGCCGTCGGCCGCGTCATCGGCCGTGGCGGGCGCCGCCACCCCGTCCCGCTCCCGCACGTTCCGTCGCGCCGCCATCACCGCGTACACCAGGATCCCCGCGAAGAGGAACAGCACGCCCTGGTAGATCGCCGCGTACCCGGCGCCCGCCACCAGCCAGAAGGTGAAGCCGAAGGCGACGAGAGCGAGCGTGAGATCGCGGGCGAAGCGGGCCGGGCGGACCTTGTCGCGGCGTCCGGTCAGCAGGAAGTAGATCTGGGCGCCGGCCGCCAGCAGATACGGCACGGTCGCCGAGAAGGTGGTGATCAGGACCAGGATCTCGAAGACACCGGTGGCGCCGATCAGGTAGTTGATCACGGTCAGGGCGGTGGCCAGCAACGATGCGGCCAGCACACCGAAGGTCGGGACGCCGCGCCGCTTGGTCAGGAAGGCCGCGGGGAAGAGGCCGTCCTTGGCGGCGGCGTACGGGGACTGGGCGCTCATCAGGGTCCAGCCGTTGAGGGCGCCGATGATGGAGATCACCGCGGCACCGGCGACGAGCGTGCCGCCCCAGTGGCCGCCGAACATGGCGTTCACCGCGTCCGAGAACGGCGCCGTGGAGTGCACCAGCTTGTTGTGGGCGACGGTGCCGAAGACCGCGAGGGTGCCCAGGAGGTAGACGACGGCGGCGCCCACGGTGCCCAGGACGGTGGCCCGGCCGACGTTGCGCTCCGGGTCGCGGACCTCGCCCGCGCTCATCGCCGCGGACTCCACGCCCACGTAGCTGTAGAGGAGGATCGCGGCGGCCGCGGACAGACCGCCGACCGCACTGCCGCCGCCCTCGTGGAACGCGCCGAGGTTGTCCGGGTCGAAGAAGAACAGCCCGACGACGGCGATGAAGAGGAGCGGGATGAACTTGAGGACGGTGGAGACCAGCTGGACGGCGCCCACGTAGCGGGTGCCGGCGAAGTTGGCGAGGGCCGGCAGCCAGAGCGCGGCGAGCGCGACGACGAGGTCGGTGCCGGGGGTCGCGTGCCCGGGGAGCAGGACGTGGACGTAGCCGACGGCGGCAACCGCGAGCGCCGCGTTGCTGACCCAGGTCATCGTCCAGTACGACCAGGCGGACAGGAAGCCGGCGAAGTCACCGAACGCCTCGCGGGCGTAGACGTAGGGGCCTCCGGTGTCCGGGTGGCGCTGGGCCAGCCGGCCGAAGACCAGGGCGAGGGCGACGGCGCCGACGGTCAGTACGCCGAAGGCGAGCAGGCTGACGGTGCCGAAGGGGGCGACCGAGGCCGGCAGCAGAAAAATGCCGCCGCCGATGATGTTGCCCATCACCAGGGCGGTGGCGGTTCCCAGACCGAAACGGCGGGTGTGCCGGTCGTGCATGGCGTGGTGGGCCTCTCGTCGTGCGCGGTGCACCCGGGATTGCCGGGCGGGAATATCGTCGGTTACCCGGCCCGCGTACCAAAATCGGCGATTTTTGTCCGGCGAGGAGTGGATCACGGAAAAGAAGCTGCGGATCAGCCCGCCTCTCGCCGGAGTTCCTGCGCCGCGGGCCCGGAGGGCCGGAGGCCGGTGCGGTCGGGGTGGGACGTCCCACGTCCCGCCCCGACCGCACCGGCAGCCCTCACCCGGACGCGTCACCCAGCACCCGCGACGCCCCCACCGGCAGATCCCACAGGTCCTCGCGCGACCGGCCGGTGGCGGCCCAGGCGGCGCGGACCCGGCGCAGTGGTTCCAGGGGCGGCTCGCCGGAGAGCAGAAACGTCGACCAGTGCATCGGGGCCATGGCCCGCGCGCCCAGGTCCTGGCAGGCCCGTACGGCCTCCTCCGGATCGGTGTGCACCGGGCCCAGCATCCACCGCGGGTCGTACGCCCCGATCGGCAGCAGCGCCAGGTCGATACCGGGGAAGCGGCGGCCGATCTCCTCGAACCAGTGCCCGTAACCGGTGTCGCCCGCGAAGTGCAGCCGCCGCCCGTCGGGGGCGGTGAGCATCCAGCCGCCCCAGAGCGTGCGGCAGGTGTCGGTCAGGGTGCGCTTGCTCCAGTGGTGGGCCGGGACGAAGTCGAAGCGTACGGGCCCGCCGGGGGCGGGCAGTTCGACGGCCTCCCACCAGTCGAGGTCGGTGACGTGCGTGAAGCCGCGGCGGCGGGCCCAGCGCGCCAGCCCGGCGGGGAGCAGCAGTGGGGTGTGGCGCGGCAGCCGTTTGAGGGTCGGGGCGTCCAGGTGGTCGTAGTGGTTGTGGCTGATGACCACGACGTCGACGGCCGGCAGGTCCTCCCAGCGGACGCCCACGGGGGTGACCCGGGGCGGGGTGCCGAGGATCTTGCGGGACCAGACGGGGTCGGTCAGTACCGTCAGCCCGCCGATCCGGATCACCCAACTGGCGTGCCCGGCCCAGGTGAGGGCGAGGGTGGCGGGTCCGGCGACGGGCATCGGGCCGGGTTCGAAGGGGAGTTCCTGGATCTCCGGCAGCGTCTCGGGGACCGGGCGCAGCTTGCCCTCCCGGGCGATCCGGGCCAGCGCCCGGACGCCGGGCAGCGGTGCGGTCAGCCGGTCGGTGAAGTCCCGGGGCCAGCTGCGGGGTTCCGCCAGGGGACGCGGTTCGGCGAGCGGGGGCGGGGCGGCGGGCGGGAGGAGGGGGGTGGTGTGCGGCAGGG
>NZ_LGKG01000178.1 GCF_001294335.1 Streptomyces chattanoogensis | reverse complement strand
CCCCCCTGCCCTACGGCACCCCCGACACCCCCCGCCTCGCGGTACGCGGCGAAGCCCGCCTCGAAGTCGACCCCGAAATCGCCCGCATCTTCGTCACCGTCACCGCCCGCGGCACCGACCGCAACACCGCCCTCACCGACCTCACCCGCCGCAACAACGAGGCCCTCGCCCTCATCAAGAGCTACGGCCCCGCCGTCGAAAAGCTCGAAACCGGCGCCTTCAGCATCCACCCCCAGCTCACCTACAACGGCCGCAACGAACGTATCCGCGCCTACCACGGCAGCGTCACCCTCACCGCCACCCTCGACGACTTCACCGCCCTCGGCGAACTCACCACCCGCCTCGGCGACCTCGACCTCACCCACGTCGCCGGCCCCTGGTGGGCCCTGCGCCCCGACTCACCCGCCCACCGCACCGCCCGCACCCAAGCAGTACACGAAGCCGTCCAGCGCGCCCGCGAATACGCCGAAGCCCTCGGCGCCCGCCTCGACGCCATCGTCGAACTCGCCGACCTCGGCGCCGAGAACACCGCCCCCGTCGCCCCGCCCGCCATGGCCGGCTACGGCGCACCCCCGGCCCCGGCCAACCCCGGCGGCCCCGCCGGCGGCGCCCCCGCCCTCGACCTCCAGCCCCAGCGCCAGACCGTCTACGCCAACATCAACGCACGCTTCACCATGACCCGCCCCGCACTGTGAGCCGCCCGGCACTCCGACCGTCCGCGCCATGACCGTTCCGCCCTGTGAGACCACACCCCACAGGGCCGGAAATCCGCTCATCAGAGCACCCCCACGCCCATTCCAATACTTGTCAACACCCTTTCATCCGACGGTCGTTGGGCTGTCACTTCTTCCCCGTTCCCTACCGCCCGGTAGTGCATAGGGTCGAACCATGCGCCGAGCAAAAATCGTCTGCACACTGGGACCCGCCACCGACTCGTACGAGCAGATCAAAGCCCTCGTCGACGCCGGAATGGACATCGCCCGCTTCAACCTCAGCCACGGCACCTACGCCGACCACGAAGCGCGCTACGAACGGGTCCGCAAAGCGTCCGAAGAAACCCGCCGCAGCGTCGGCGTCCTCGCCGACCTTCAAGGTCCGAAGATCCGCCTCGGCCGATTCCACGAAGGCCCCGTACTTCTCGAACGCGACGACGAGTTCACCATCACCGTCGAACCGTCCGTCCAAGGCGACCGCCGCCTCTGCGGCACCACCTACGCCGGCCTCGCCGACGACGTCACCCCCGGCGAACGCATCCTCGTCGACGACGGCAAAGTGACCCTCGAGGTCACCGGCGTCACCGGCCCCCGGGTCCACACCAAAGTCATCGAAGGAGGCATGGTCTCCGACCACAAAGGCCTCAACCTCCCCGGCGTCGCCGTATCCGTCCCCGCCCTCTCCGAAAAGGACCAGGACGACCTCCGCTGGGCCCTGCGCACCGGCGCCGACATCATCGCCCTGTCCTTCGTCCGCAGCGGCCACGACATCAAGGACGTCCACCGCATCATGCGCGAGGAGGACCGCTTCCTCCCCGTCATCGCCAAGGTCGAAAAGCCCCAGGCCGTCGACAACATCGACGACATCGTCGCCGCCTTCGACGGCATCATGGTCGCCCGCGGCGACCTCGGCGTCGAAATGCCCCTGGAAACCGTCCCGATCGTCCAGAAACGCGCCATCAAACTGGCCAAGCGCAACGCCAAACCGGTCATCGTCGCGACCCAGATGCTCGACTCGATGATCGACAACTCCCGGCCCACCCGCGCCGAGGCCTCCGACGTCGCCAACGCCGTCATCGACGGCACCGACGCCGTCATGCTCTCCGGCGAAACCAGCGTCGGCAAATACCCGACGGAAACCGTCAAAACGATGAGCCGCATCGTCGAGGCGGCCGAGGAGGACATCCTCGCCAAGGGCCTCCCGCCCCTCACCGAACGCAGCAAGCCCCGCACCCAGGGCGGCGCCGTCGCCCGCGCCGCCGCCGAAATGGGCGACTTCCTCGGCGCCAAGTTCCTCGTCGCCTTCACCCAGTCCGGCGACACCGTCCGCCGCCTCTCCCGCTACCGCTCCCCGATCCCCCTCCTCGCCTTCACCCCCGACGCCGCCACCCGCTCCCAGCTCAACGTCAGCTGGGGCGTGGAGACCTTCCTCGGCCCGACCGTCAACTCCACCGACGAGATGGTCGCCCAGGTCGACGAGCAGCTCCTGAAGATCGGCCGCTGCCAGAAGGGCGACGTCGTCATCATCACCGCCGGCTCCCCGCCCGGCGTCCCCGGCTCCACCAACCTCGTCCGCGTCCACCACATCGGCGAGGACGACTCCCCGAAGTAGCCTGTAGTTGCGCCCCCGTATGCGCTGGGCCGAGGTATCTGACTGCCGTCCCTGTCAGTACTTCGGCCCGATGTGTCGGTCCATGAGGGCGACGGAGGCCTTGCGGGCGATGGAGACGTTCACCGCTTTACGGGAATGCCGCGCGGACTTCCATTCGACGCCGACCCTGTCGAGGACGTCCGTGAAGAGCCGAATGATGTCGGCGGACGTGTTGGTGAAGAAGTACCGCGGGTATTCGTAGCGCTTGCGCTCCCCGCCCACCACCCTGGTTGCCCAGTTGGTGATCCGGCACCCGTCGGAGTGGATCAGCCCGCGGATGAACTCCCAGGGGTGTTCGTCCACAATCTGCTGTTGCCAGGCATCCAGGGCGATCAGCCGCTCGTGCTTCTTGCCGGGCCCGTGCTGGGGGAAGAGGCACGGCCAGTGTTGGCTGTAGCTGACCACGGATACGCAGCCCTGGGCCTGAACACGGTAGGCGCTCCGAGTGGGATTGACTGCGCACATGGCGGCCTCGCAGGCGTCCACCAGGCCAGGCCAGGCGTCTGCGCAGGCGACGCGGAGGTAGTACCCGGTACGTGGGTGAGCGCTGACGCAGCCGTCGCCCAGGTACAAGCCGAGAAGGTAGGAGTATTCGCTTGCACTCTCGGGCGGCTCCGGGGAGCGCTGGCAGCGGGTGCACGGCTCTGCCTGGACTCGCATACGTGGCAGCGGCTCGATTCGCTGTTTCCAGGAGCGGAGCGCGGCCCGAGATATCCCCGTCTCGTTGCTGACCGAATTCAAGCTGCGGCCCTGGCTCAGCAGCGCGAGGGCCCGCTTGCGTGTGCTGATGTCCTACATGCAGCCACTGTGCGTCACGTCTCGTTGCCACGGGTAGCGAAAAAGCGGAGGTTCACGCGATCGTGAGCCTCCGCTTATCAAGGTGCCGGGTACGGGATTCGAACCCGTATGTCCTCTCGGACAGATGTGTTTGAGACATCCGCGTAAGCCTGTTCCGCCAACCCGGCCAGGTACTCCGCGAGTGTACCGGGTCACCGCCGGTGCCCGCCTCTAGGTAGGCTGCAATCGCACCACCTGCCTGGAACGAGGAGTCCCGTGAGCGCCGCCGAGCCCGAGCAGCCCGTCACCGACGACGATCAGTCGCACGTCCCGCCGCTGACCACGCGCGTCGTGATCGCCGAGGACGAGGCCCTCATCCGTCTCGATCTCAAAGAGATGCTGGAGGAGGAGGGCTACACCGTCGTCGGTGAGGCCGGGGACGGGCAGACGGCCGTGGAGCTGGCCCGGGAGCACCGGCCCGATCTGGTGATCCTGGATGTGAAGATGCCGGTGCTTGACGGTATCTCGGCGGCGGAGAAGATCGCCGAGGAGAGCATCGCGCCGGTGCTGATGCTGACCGCGTTCTCGCAGCGTGAGCTGGTGGAGCGGGCCCGGGACGCCGGTGCGATGGCGTATCTGGTGAAGCCGTTCTCGAAGAGCGATGTGGTGCCGGCGATCGAGATGGCGGTGAGCCGGTTCACCGAGCTGAAGACGCTGGAGAAGGAGGTCGCCGACCTCACCCAGCGGCTGGAGACGCGGAAGCTGGTGGACCGTGCGAAGAGCATTCTGCAGACGCAGTACGGGCTGACGGAGCCGGCCGCGTTCCGGTGGATCCAGAAGACGTCGATGGACCGGCGGCTGTCGATGCAGCAGGTGGCCGAGGCGGTCATCGAGGATGCGGAAGAGAAGAAGCAGCAGAAGAAGAAGGAAGAGTAGCCGCGCCCTGTGTGCGTGAGCGGCCCCGTACCGGTGGTGACCGGTACGGGGCCGCAGTCGTGTGGGTGGGGGTCAGTCCTCGCCGAGGTAGGCCTTGCGGACGGATTCGTCGTGGAGGAGGGAGTGGCCGCTGCCGGAGAGGGAGATCCGGCCGATCTCCATGACGTGGGCCTGGTCGGCGAGGGAGAGGGCGGCCTGGGCGTTCTGTTCGACGAGCAGGATGGTGGTGCCCTGGGAGCGGAGTTCGCGGATGGTTGCCATGATTTTCTGCATCATGATCGGGGAGAGCCCCATGGAGGGTTCGTCGAGCATGAGGAGTTTGGGGCGGGACATCAGGGCCCGGCCCATGGCGAGCATTTGCTGTTCGCCGCCGGAGAGGGTGCCGGAGGCTTGTTTGCGGCGTTCGCCGAGGATGGGGAAGAGGTCGTAGACGTGCCGGATGTCGGCCTCGATGCCGGCGGTGTCCTTGCGGAGGAAGGCGCCGAGCTGGAGGTTCTCGGCGATGGTGAGGCGGGGGAAGATGTGTCGGCCTTCGGGGGAGTGGGCGAGGCCGAGGGAGACGATCTTGTGGGCGGGGACGCCGTTGAGCGGCTTGCCGTCGAAGACGATCTTTCCGGAGGTGGGCTTGAGGAGGCCGGAGAGGGTGCGGAGGGTGGTCGTCTTGCCGGCGCCGTTGGTGCCGATGAGGGTGACGGCCTGGCCGGCTTCGACGGAGAACGAGATGCCTTTGACGGCTTCGATCTTGCCGTAGGCGACGCGGAGGTCCTCGACCTCGAGCAGTGCGGTCACTGGGGTCCTCCCTCGGTGCCGTCGGAGTCCTCCGTGCTGGCGGGGTCGGGGTCGGCGGCGGCTTGTGCGGCGTGGGCCTCCGCGGCCTCGACTTCGCTGACTTCGGCTTCGCCGGGGTCGCCTTCGAAGGGTTCGCCGAGGTAGGCGGCGATGACCCGTTCGTCGGCCTGGACGACGTCGGAGGTGCCTTCGACGAGCTTTTCGCCCTGGACGAGGACGGCGACGCGGTCGCAGAGGTTGAAGACGAAGCGCATGTCGTGCTCGATGAGGAGGACGGCGATGCCCTTGTCCCGGATGGCGAAGACCAGCTCCTCGGTGGCGCGGGTCTCCTGGGGGTTCATGCCGGCCGTCGGTTCGTCGAGCAGCAGCAGGCCCGGTTCGGAGGCGAGTGCCCGTGCGATCTCCAGCTTGCGCTGTTCGCCGTAGGGGAGGTTGCGGGCGAGGTGGTCGCGTTTGTGGGCGAGGCCGGTGAACTCGAGGAGTTCCATGGCGCGTTCCTCGCTCGTGGTCTCGGCTTTCTTGAAGCCGGGGCTGCGGAGGAGGGCGGACCAGAGGCCTTCTTTGGTGCGGGTGTGGCGGCCGACGAGGACGTTTTCGAGGACGGTCATGTTGGCGAAGAGGCGGATGTTCTGGAAGGTGCGGGCGACGCCGGCCTGGGTGACGAGGTGGGGTTTGCGGGAGAGGCGGGTGCCCTGGTAGCTGACGGTGCCTTCGGTGGGGACGTAGAGGCCGGTGAGGCAGTTGAAGAAGGTGGTTTTTCCGGCACCGTTGGGGCCGATGAGGCCGACGATTTCGCCGGCGCCGACGGTGAGGTCGACGCCGCGTACGGCGGTGAGGCCGCCGAAGCGCATGGTGACGCCGGAGGCTTCGAGGACCGCGGTGCCGGTCTTGGCGATGGTGGGTGTGGTCATGGTGTCGTCACGCCTTTGCCTGGGTGGCGCCGAGGGTGGCGTCGGAGTCGGGGAGGCGTTGGTCGGGGACGTCGAGCTGCCCGGTTTCGTGGAATTCGAGCTGCTTGCGGCGGTCGGCGATGAGGCCTTCGGGGCGGAAGCGCATCAGCAGGACGAGGGCGATGCCGAAGAGGAGCAGCTGGTAGTCCTGGAGGAAGTCGAGTTTGGCGGGGATGAGGAAGAGGAGGGCCGCGCCGACGAGGGGTCCGCTGAGGGTGCCCATGCCGCCGAGGATGACGGCGGCGAGGAGGAAGGCGGAGTTGGGGGGCTGGGGTCCGGCGAACTGGAACTGTTCGGGGGTGGCGGTGGTGACCACGTGGGCGTGGACGGTTCCGGCGAGTCCGGCGAGGGCGGCGCCGAGGGCGAAGGCCATGAGGCGGAGCCGGAAGCTGTTGATGCCCATGGCGATGGCGGCGGTTTCGTCTTCGCGGATGGCGATCCAGGCGCGGCCGATGCGGGAGGCTGCGGCGCGTCGGAAGACGAGGACGACGAAGGCGGTCACGAGGATCATCAGCAGGTAGTAGTTGCCGTAGGTGGCGATGGGGATGCCGAGGATCGTGTGGGGTTCGCCGAAGTTGAAGCCGAAGATCTCCAGGTTGGGGATGTTGGGGATGCCCATGGCGCCGTTGGTGATGTCGGGGCCTGTGGTGCCGTTGAGGTTGAGCATGGCGATGCGGAAGATCTCACCGAAGCCGAGGGTGACGATGGCGAGGTAGTCGCCGCGTAGCCGGAGGGTGGGGGCGCCGATGAGGACGCCGAAGACGAGGGAGGCGGCGGCGCCGGTGAGCAGGGCTGCCCAGAAGGGGAACCGGATGCCCAGGGCGGATTCGGCGGAGCCGGAGACGAGGGCCGCGGCGTAGGCGCCGACGCCGAGGAAGGCGACGTATCCGAGGTCGAGGAGGCCGGCGAGGCCGACGACGACGTTGAGGCCCAGGGCGACGGTGGCGAAGATCAGGATGTTGGCCCCGATGATCGTGTACTGGTCGGTTTCCTGGGTGAAGGGGAAGCTGGCGGCGGCGATGAAGGCGGCGCAGAGGGCCGGGCCGCGGTGTGCGTGGGTGAGTTCGGTGAGCCGTTTGATGAGTCCTGCCCGGTTGAGGGCGGGGATGGCGATCACCATGAAGAGGAGGTAGCCGACGAAGGGGGCGCCGTCGTCGGTGTCGATGCCGTAGGTGAAGGCGAGGAGTCCGGCGGCGAAGGCGGCGGCGATGATGAGGATGTCGGCCCAGCCGGGGAGTGTGCGGGTGCGGCGCCGTACGGGGGTGGCGGCGAGGGATGCGGTGAAGCGCTGCCAGATGCCGGCCGGGGGTGTGTCGGGGGTGCGGTCGGCGGGGAGGCCGAGTGCGGCGAGGAGCGCGGCGAGGGAGGTGACGCCGGCGAGGAAGCCGCCTGGTTCGAGGTTGACGAGGCCGCCGAGCTGGACGGCGATGGCGCCGAGGGTGAACCAGGTGGCGGCGAAGGTGGCGAGGGCGGCGAGGAGTACGGGTGCGTTGCGGCCGCCGGGGGTGAGCCATCGGAGGCCGCGGATGCCGAGTCCTGCTGCGGCGAGGAGGAGGGTGAGGATGCCGCCGACGAGGGTGAGGAGCTGGAGGCCGGCGGGGGATCCGTAGTAGGTGAGTTCGCCGGGGAACTCGTTGCTCCAGGTCCAGGCGAGGCTGGTGGTGAGGGCGGTGGCGAGGGCGGCCGCTGCGGTGGTGATGCGGGCGGCGCGTTCGGGGAGGGGGAGCACGGCGGGGGCGCCCGGTGCGGTGGCCTTGGTGGTGTCTGTGGTCATCGCTATCACGCCCGATCCGCGACGCGTTCGCCCAGCAGGCCTTGTGGCCGCAGGAGGAGTACGAGGATGAGGAGGACGAAGGCCCAGACGTCCTTCCAGGCTCCGCCGCCGAATTGCTGCATACCGGGGATCTCTTCGACGTAGGCGGTGGCGAGGGCTTCGGCGATGCCGAGGACGACGCCGCCGAGCATGGCGCCGTAGATGTTGCCGATGCCGCCGAGGACGGCTGCGGTGAAGGCCTTGAGGCCCATGATGAAGCCCATCCGGAACTGCACTTCGCCGGTGCGCAGTCCGTAGGCGACGGCGGCGACGCCTGCGAAGGCGGCGCCGATGGCGAAGGCCAGGACGATGATGCGGTCGGTGTTGATGCCCATGAGCCGGGCGGTGTCGGGGTCCTGGGCGGTGGCCTGCATGGCGCGGCCGCTGCGGGTCTTGGAGACGAAGAAGCCGAGGGCGATCATGCAGGCGGGGGCGGCGACGAGGACGAAGAGGTCGCCGCGCTGGACGGTGGCGCCGAGGATGTCGAAGGCGTGGCCCTTGAACTGGGGGAACACGCGGGCTTGCTTGCCGTCGGGGTACCACTTCCAGATCGCCTGCTGGAGGGCGATGGACAGGCCGATGGCGGTGATGAGGGGGGCGAGGCGGGGGGCGCCGCGCAGGGGGCGGTAGGCGAAGCGTTCGGCGGCGACGCCGACGAGGACGGATACCGCGATGCCGCCGAGGAGCATGGCGGGGAGGGCGAGGATGAGGGAGGTGCCGGTGGGGAGGGCGAGGTAGACGCTGAGGGCGCCGAAGCCTCCGACCATGAAGATCTCGCCGTGGGCGAAGTTGATGAGCTGGACGATTCCGTAGACCATCGTGTAGCCGATCGCGATGAGTCCGTACATCGCGCCGAGGATGAGTCCGTTGGCCAGCTGTTGCGGCAGTTCGTTCACCGCAGGGCCTCCGTTGTGTGGGAGTGAACGGGGTGCCGGTGCGCCGGGGTGGTGGTGCGCCGGGGTGCCGCGGGCCGCGGGCCGCGCCAGGGGTGTGCGGGTTTCCTGGCGCGGTCCGGGTGGTTGGCCGGTCGGTCAGCTCTTGTCGAACTTCTTGAATTCCGCGCTGAAGCGGGATTTCCAGGCGCCCTTGTCGACCTGGTAGGCGGTGATCATGGTGTTGGTGGTGTCGCCGTATTTGTCGAAGGCGACCTTGCCGGTGACTCCGTCGAAGGTGACCTTGTTCATGGCTTCGACGACCTTGGCGCGGGCGTCGTCGGGGAGTTTGCCGTTGTTGTCGGCGGCGACCTGCTTGACGGCCTGGATGAGGGCCCAGGTGGCGTCGTAGGTGGAGCCGCCGTAGGCCTCGTAGGCCTCCTTGAAGCCGGCGGCCTTGTAGTCGGCGATGAACTTCCTGGCGGAGGGGAGTTCCTCGACGGGCTTGCCGACGGAGGAGGCGTAGTCGCCCTGTGCCTTCTTGTTGAGCTTGATGTAGTCGCCGCTGTACATGCCGTCGCCGCCCATGAGGGGCACGGTGACGCCGCCGTCCTTGAGCTGCTGGCTGAGGGGGCCGGAGGCGGGGTATTCGCCGCCGTAGAAGACCAGGTCGGGCTTCTTGGACTTGACCTTGGAGACGACGGCCTTGAAGTCGCGGTCGTCGGGGCTGACGTGTTCGGTGCCGACGATCTTGCCGCCGAGCTTGGTGAACTGGTCCTTGAAGGAGGAGGCGAGGCCGACGCCGTAGGTCTTCTGGTCGTCGATGACGTAGGCCGTCTTGGCCTTCATCTTCTCGTGGGCGTACTGGCCGTCGAAGGCGCCCTGCACCTCGTCGGTGGTGGCGGTGCGGAAGTACGTGGGGAACTGGCGGACGCGCTTGTCCTTGCGCCAGGCGGGGCCCTGGGTGAGGTCGGGCGTGGTGTTCGCCGGGGAGATGAGGGTGAGGTTGTTCTGCTTGGAGACCTGCTGCATGGACTGGGCGACGCCGGAGTTGAGGGGGCCGACGATGCCGAGGACGTCCTTGTCGCCGGCGAGTTTGGTGGTGTTCTGCTGGCCGACGTTGGGCAGGGCCTTGTCGTCGAGGGCTTCGAGTTTGAAGGTGATGCCCTTGACCTCGCCGGTCTTGTTGGCGTTGTCGATGGCGAGCTGGGCGGAGTTGCGGATGCCCAGGCCGAGGGCGGAGAGCTCGCCGGTGGTGGGGGCGTCGAGGCCGATGACCACGGTGGTCTTGGAGCCGTCGCCGCTCTTGTCTTCGCCGCGGGAGCCGCACGCGGTGAGCGTGAGGGCGCCGGTGGCGAGTGCGGTGGTGAGGATGAGCAAGGAACGGTGACGCACGATCAGTCCTTTCCCTGGCGCGGCCATGGCTGTTGCGTGGCCGTTTCGCCACCGGGCGGTAAGTGGTACAGGGATGTCCGTCCTCACAGTGAGCCCGGCGGCGCGGTGACTGGCGGTGACTCTAGAGCGGTGTTCGTCGGCCCGGCAGAGGCGCTGACCAGGATGTGACGCTCTTGTTATGACCGGGTACGAGCGTTTCTCTCCCACGGTCCTTACAGTCGGCGCGGACGCGGCGCGGAGGACGAACTTGCACTTCCGTGGGGGAATCTGAACCGGGGTGTCGGTATCGTGTCCGGCTATCGGACGGGGTGGGCGCGGGGTGGGCAACGACCGTGCGGGGGACGGGAGATGAGGCCGCCGCGGAACGGGAAATAGGTTACGCAGGGTTACGGAAATGCGGACGGCCCCGCTCCCGGGGTCCGGGAGCGGGGCCGTCGGGGCGGAGTGGTTCAGGCGCGGTAGGCGTCCTGGTCCACTTCGCGCAGCATGCAGGTCAGCCGGGCGGTGCAGACCCGCTTGTCCTGTTCGTCGGTGATCGCGATCTCGTAGGTGGCGGTGGAGCGGCCGCGGTGTACGGGGGTGGCGACGCCGGTGACCAGGCCGGAGCGGACGCCCCGGTGGTGGGTGCAGTTGAGGTCGACGCCGACGGCGAGCCGGGTGGGGCCGCCGTGCAGCATGGAGCCGACCGAGCCGAGGGTCTCGGCGAGCACCGCGGAGGCGCCGCCGTGCAGGAGGCCGTAGGGCTGGGTGTTGCCCTCGACCGGCATGGTGCCCACGACGCGTTCCGGGGCGGCCTCGAGGACCTGCACGCTCATCCGCTCGCCGAGGTGGCCGGCGGAGAACAGGGCGGGCAGGTCGAGGCCGAGGCCCGCCCACTGGTCGAGGATCTCCTGCGGGAACTTGGTCGTGTTCTGCTCACCCATGCCTGCGGCTCCGTTCGTTGCCCGTGGTCGTTGCGCCCGTGATCGTCGTCGGTCGTGCGTCGTCGGCCGTGTGTGCCCGTGCCCCGCCGGGCAGGTCACCGGCCGTGCCTGTTCCTATCAGGCGCCTGAGCGGGCGCTCAGCGCGGGGTGTCCTGGCGGGGGATCTCCAGGCGGATCACCACGGACTTGGACGCGGGGGTGTTGCTGGTGTCGGCGGTGTGGTCGAGCGGGATGAGGACGTTGGTCTCGGGGTAGTACGCGGCCGCGCAGCCGCGGGCCGTGGGGTAGTGCACCACCCGGAAGCCGGGCGCGCGCCGCTCGCTGCCGTCCGTCCACTCGCTGACCAGGTCCGTGTACGCGCCGTCGGCCACGCCCAGCGCCCGGGCGTCGTCGGGGTGGACGAGCACCACGCGGCGGCCGTTCCTGATGCCCCGGTAGCGGTCGTCGAGGCCGTAGATCGTGGTGTTGTACTGGTCGTGCGAGCGCAGCGTCTGCAGCAGCAGGCGCCCTTCGGGGAGGGCGGGGTACTCCACCGGGGCGGCGGTGAAGTTGGCCCTGCCGGTGGCGGTGGGGAAGCGCCGGTCGTCCCGGGGGGCGTGCGGCAGGGTGAAGCCGCCGGGGCGGGCGGCCCTGGCGTTGAAGTCCTCGAAGCCGGGGACGACGCGTGCGATGCGGTCGCGGATCGTCGCGTAGTCCTTCTCGAACTCCTCCCACGGCGTGCGGCTCGCCGCGCCCAGGACCCGGCGGGCCAGCCGGGCGACGATCGCCGGCTCGGACAGCAGCTGCGGGCTCGCGGGCTCCAGGCGGCCGCGGGAGGCGTGCACCATGCCCATGGAGTCCTCGACGGTCACGAACTGCTCGCCGCTCTCTTGCCGGTCCCGTTCGGTGCGGCCCAGGGTGGGCAGGATCAGGGCGCGGGCCCCGGTGATCACGTGCGAGCGGTTGAGCTTCGTGGAGACGTGCACGGTGAGGCGGGCGCGGCGCATGGCGGCCTCGGTGGCGTGGGTGTCCGGGGTCGCGGAGACGAAGTTGCCGCCCATCGCGAAGAACACCTTGGCCTGCCCGTCGCGCAGCGCGCGGATGGCCCGTACGACGTCGAGGCCGTGCTCGCGGGGCGGCGCGAAGCCGAACTCCTTCTCCAGGGCGTCCAGGAAGGCGGGCGCCGGGCGCTCGAAGATGCCCATGGTGCGGTCGCCCTGGACGTTGCTGTGTCCGCGTACGGGGCACACTCCCGCACCGGGGCGGCCGATGTTGCCGCGCAGCAGGAGGAAGTTGACGACCTCCTTGATGGTGGGCACCGCGTGCTTGTGCTGGGTGAGGCCCATCGCCCAGCACACGATGGTGCGCTTCGAGGCGAGGACCAGGCGCAGGGCCTCCTCGATCTCTTCCCGTTCCAGGCCGGTCGCGGCGAGCGTCCCGTCCCAGTCGGCGGCACGGGCGGCCTCGGTGAACTCCTCGTAGCCGTGGGTGTGTGCGCGCACGAACTCCTCGTCGACGGCTCCCTCCGTCTCCAGGACGAGCTTGTTGAGGAGGCGGAAGAGGGCCTGGTCGCCGCCGAGGCGGATCTGCAGGAAGAGGTCGGTCAGGGCGGTGCCCTTGAGCATGCCGTGCGGCGTCTGCGGGTTCTTGAAGCGCTCCATGCCCGCTTCGGGCAGCGGGTTGACCGTGATGATCTTCGCGCCGTTGTTCTTCGCCTTCTCCAGGGCGGAGAGCATGCGCGGGTGGTTCGTGCCGGGATTCTGTCCGGCGACGATGATCAGGTCCGCCTTGTAGAGGTCTTCGAGGTGGACGCTGCCCTTGCCGATGCCGATCGTCTCCGTGAGCGCGGAGCCGGACGACTCGTGGCACATGTTCGAGCAGTCGGGGAGGTTGTTCGTGCCGAGCTCGCGGGCGAACAGCTGGTAGAGGAACGCGGCCTCGTTGCTGGTGCGGCCCGAGGTGTAGAAGACGGACTCGTCCGCGCTGTCCAGGGCGGCGATTTCCTCGGCGATGATGCCGAAGGCGCGCTCCCAGGGGACGGGAACGTAGTGGTCGGCGCCCTCGGCCAGGTACATGGGGTGGGTGAGGCGGCCCTGCTGGCCGAGCCAGTAGCCGCTGCGGGAGGCCAGGTCGGCGACCGGGTGCGCGGCGAAGAAGTCCGGGGTGACCCGGCGCAGCGTGGCCTCCTCCGCGACGGCCTTGGCGCCGTTCTCGCAGAATTCGGCGGTGTGCCGCTTGTCGCCCTCGGGCCAGGCGCAGCCGGGGCAGTCGAAGCCGTCCTTCTGGTTGACCCGCAGCAGGGTCAGGGCGGTGCGCTTGACGCCCATCTGCTGCTGGGAGACGCGCAGGGCGTGGGTGATCGCGGGCAGGCCGACGGCCGAGTGCTGGGGTTCGCTGACCCGGGGCGCGTCCTGGACCGGATCCGACGCGGGCGGCTTGCCTGCCATGGCGCTCTCCCTCGAGCCGTGTGCTGTGCCGGGTCCGCCGGGGGTGGGGCGGATCGTTGCCGGGCACATCCGATACGTCCCCGAATCCTGTCACGGACGGCAGGGGAGGTGCAGAGCGGTGCCGCGGTGACCGGGGGAGAGGTGCGGGCGGGGTGTGCGGAGCGGTGCGGGCGGGGGCGGAGGCGTCCGCGGCGGGGATTGTCAGTGGGGCGTGGCAGGATCGGGGGCGTGGCAGCAAAGGCAGCGAAGAAGAGCGAAACGACCGGCACCGAGGCGGCGGCGGGCGGCCGTCCCCGCCTGCTCCTGATGGACGGGCATTCCATGGCATACCGGGCGTTCTTCGCCCTGCCCGTGGAGAATTTCACCACCGCCACGGGGCAACCGACCAATGCGATCTACGGCTTCGCGTCGATGCTCGCGAACACCCTGCGCGACGAGGCGCCCACGCATTTCGCGGTGGCCTTCGACGTCTCGCGCAAGACGTGGCGCTCCGCGGAGTTCCCCGACTACAAGGCGAACCGCTCCAAGACGCCCGACGAGTTCAAGGGCCAGGTCGAGCTGATCGGCGAGCTGCTCGACGCCATGCACGTCAAGCGGTTCGCGGTCGAGGGCTTCGAGGCCGACGACGTGATCGCCACGCTCACCCAGCAGGCCGTCGCGCAGGGCTTCGAGGTCTCCATCGTCACCGGTGACCGCGACTCCTTCCAGCTGGTCTCCGACGACGTCACGGTCCTCTACCCCACCAAGGGCGTCTCCGAGCTGACCCGCTTCACCCCGGAGAAGGTCTTCGAGAAGTACGGCCTGACCCCCGCCCAGTACCCGGACTTCGCGGCGCTGCGCGGCGACCCGTCCGACAACCTCCCCGGCATCCCCGGCGTCGGCGAGAAGACCGCCACGAAGTGGATCAACCAGTTCGGTTCGTTCGCGGAGCTGGTGGAGCGCGCCGAGGAGGTCAAGGGCAAGGCGGGCGCCAATCTCCGCGAGCACCTGGAGTCGGTCAAGCTCAACCGCCGCCTGACGGAGATGGTCCGCGACGTCGAGCTGCCCTGCGGCCCGGAGGCGCTGGCCCGCGAGGCCTACGACCGTGAGGCCCTCAAGGTGTTCCTCAACGCCCTGGAGATCCGCAACCAGGGCCTGCGCGACCGGCTGCACGCCGTCGACCCGGGTGAGGCGGAGGCCGCCGAGGAGGCGGCGCCGGCCGGCGGGGTCGAGGTGGACGGCACGGTCCTGGCCGCGGGCGGGCTCGCTCCGTGGCTGGCCGAGCACGGCACCGGCCCGCTCGGCGTCGCCACCGTGGACGTATGGACCCTGGGCAGCGGCAGCGTCGCCGAGGTGGCGCTGGCCACCCCACAGGGCCCGGCCGTCTGGTTCGACCCGGCGCAGCTGGACGAGGCCGATGAGCGGGCCTTCGCCGCCTGGAGCGCGGACCCCGCCCGCCCCAAGGTGATGCACAACGCCAAGGGCCTGATGCGGGTCTTCGGCGAGCACGGCTGGCTCATCGAGGGCGTCACCATGGACACCGCGCTGGCCGCCTATCTGGTCAAGCCCGGCCGCCGCTCCTTCGCCCTGGACGCCCTCTCCGTCGAGTACCTGGGCCGCGATCTCGCCCCGGCCGCCGCCGGGGACGGCCAGCTGGCCTTCGGCGCGGACGAGGAAGCCGAGGCGGACGCCCTGATGGTCCAGGCCCGCACGGTCCTCGACCTGGGCACCGCGTTCGGGACCAGGCTGGAAGAGGTCGGCGCCGCCGAGCTGCTGCGCGATGTCGAGCTGCCCACCAGCGCCCTGCTGGCCCGGATGGAGCGGGCCGGTATCGCCGCCGACCGGGGCTGGCTGGAACGGATGGAGCAGCAGTTCGCGGGCGCCGTCCAGCAGGCCGTCCAGGAGGCGCACGCCGCCGCCGGCCACGAATTCAACCTCGGCTCGCCCAAGCAGCTCCAGGAGGTCCTCTTCGGCGAGCTGGGCCTGCCCAGGACCAAGAAGACCAAGACCGGGTACACCACCGACGCCGACGCGCTGGCCTGGCTGGCCGCGCAGACCGAGAACGAACTCCCGGTGGTCATGCTCCGCCACCGTGAGCAGGCCAAGCTGCGCACCACGGTCGAAGGCCTGATCAAGACCGTCGCCGCGGACGGCCGTATCCACACCACCTTCAACCAGACGGTGGCCGCCACCGGCCGGCTGTCCTCCACCGACCCCAACCTCCAGAACATCCCGGTGCGTACGGACGAGGGCCGGGCGATCCGCCGCGGCTTCGTCGTCGGCGAGGGCTTCGAATCCCTGCTGACCGCCGACTACAGCCAGATCGAGCTGCGGGTGATGGCCCATCTCTCCGAGGACGAGGGCCTGATCGAGGCGTTCACCTCCGGCGAGGACCTGCACACCACCGTCGCCTCCCAGGTCTTCTCGGTCCCCAAGGACCAGGTCGACGCGGAAATGCGCCGCAAGATCAAGGCGATGTCCTACGGCCTGGCGTACGGCCTGTCGGCCTTCGGCCTCTCCCAGCAGCTGGGCATCCAGCCCGACGAGGCCCGCAAGCTGATGGACACCTACTTCGAGCGCTTCGGCGGCGTACGCGACTACCTCCGCCGCGTCGTGGAGGAGGCCCGCGCCACCGGCTACACCCAGACGATCCTCGGCCGCCGCCGCTACCTCCCCGACCTCAACAGCGACAACCGCCAGCGCCGTGAGATGGCCGAGCGGATGGCGCTGAACGCCCCGATCCAGGGCACCGCCGCCGACATCGTCAAGATCGCCATGCTCAAGGTCGACGCGGCCCTGCGCACGGCCGGCCTGGAGTCCCGGCTGCTGCTCCAGGTCCATGACGAAATCGTGGTCGAGGTGGCCCCCGGCGAGCGCGCGAAGGTCGAGGAACTGGTCCGGCGCGAGATGGCGGCGGCGGTCGAGCTGAGCGCCCCACTGGATGTGTCGGTCGGCTCGGGCAAGGACTGGGAGTCGGCGGCGCACTGACACCGGTGCCCAGTGCCGGCCCGATGGGTCAGGGCCGGGGCGCCGGCCCCGGTGCCCGCCCGGCCGTCGGTACGGGCGTGGGGGCGCCGGCCGTCCCCGGCGCCCCGCCGCCGTTCGCGGGGGTGCGGGCGCCGTCGTCCGCGCCGTACCCCCGGCGCATCCGGCGGTGCAGCAGGCGCACGGCCACGGCGTACACCGGCAGCCCGGCGGCGAGACCGGCGCCCGCGCCGAAGAGGGCGGACGGGATGTAGTCGAACCAGGTGGCGGTGTCGTCGTAGACGGCGTACGCGCGCAGGGTGCGGTCGGCGGCGCCGGCCAGGACGCACAGGGCGAGCGGGGCGGTCAGCAGCAGCCGCAGCCGGACGGTCAGGGCGGGTACGGCGGCCGGGGGACCGTCGGCGCGCCCGCCCCGCAGCGCCGTCCGGAGGAACCAGGCGAGGGCCGCGAGCGCGAGCGCCGACGTGCCGTACTGCACGTACGTGGCGACCGGAAAACCCCCGACCCACTGGTTCAGCCCGGGAACCAGCCGGGTGCCCCAGCGGCCCGGGTGGGTGAAGGCGTCCCAGACGACATGGGACGCGCAGCCGAGCACCGCCGAGAGATAGAACCAGCCGGTCAGCGACGCCAGTTGGCGGGGGCCGCGCAGTGGCCAGGGGCGGCCGCGGGCGAACGCGCAGGCCCGGCCCTGCCATTCGCGGGGGAGCAGCGCCAGCAGCGGTTCGCGCACCAGCAGCCAGCCGCCGGCCAGCACCGCGGTCAGCAGGACATCCACCGTCAGCACGCCCGGCAGACCATGCGTCACCTCGCCGAACTCCATCGCCCCCGGTACCACCGAGTCCGCGTAATACGTCAGATCCGGCGCGAACGACCCCGCGACAAGCGCCGAGGCGATCAGCGGTCCGCGCGCCGCGCCCGTCCGGCGGATCGCCGGGAGCACCGCGGCGGCATGGCTGAGCGTGAACGGCATGGACGCCTCCTTGAACGATTCGGATCATTATGTCGGTCGATGTGAGTGGTAGCTGATCGGCCCGACTTGTCGTAGTCTCGCCGGAGTTGAAGCGCCGGGGGGCGTGCGCCGGGTGGTGTGCGCGGTAGGCCAACGCGGAGGGGACGGGCACATATGGCAGCCGCATTCGGGCGACGGCTCCGCAGGGGAGCGGCGTCCACCGCCGTGGCGGCGCTGGCACTGGCCGCGCTGACCGCTTCCCGGGCGCCGTCCGGCGCGGCGGACGCGGCCGACGCCAAGCCGGCCGCGGGACCGCCGCCCGCCGGCACCCCCATCGACGGCGGCGCCGGGTACTACACCGATCTCCCGCCCCTCAACAGCCCCGTCCCGCACCGGAGTCCGCACCGTCCCCGCGGCGGCAGCGTCGCCACCGGCCCCGCCGAGGCAGGCATCCCCGCCACCGTCCTCGCCGCCTACAAGAAGGCCGCGGCGCGCCTCGACGCCGACGACCCGGACTGCCGGCTGCCCTGGCAACTGCTCGCCGGGATCGGCAAGGTCGAATCCGGCCAGGCACGCGGCGGCGCGGTCGACGCCACCGGCACCACCCTCGCCCCGATCCTCGGCCCACGGCTCGACGGCCGGGGTTTCGCCCGCATCACCGACACCGACGACGGCCTCCTGGACGGCGACCGCACCCTCGACCGCGCCGTGGGCCCGATGCAGTTCATCCCGTCCACCTGGTCCCACGGCGGCCCCCGGGGCACCGGCTGGGGCGCCGACGGCAACGCCGACGGCAGGAAGGACCCCGGCAACGTCTTCGACGCGGCGCTCGCCGCGGGCCGCTATCTCTGCGCCGGCGGCCACGATCTGTCCGTACGGGGCGACCTCGAACGCGCGGTCCTCGGCTACAACGACTCCACGGCGTATCTGCGCACGGTGCTGTCCTGGTACGCGTTCTACGGCAAGGGGACGCACGAGGTGCCGGACGGCAAGGGCGTGCTCCCGGTGCGGCGGGGCGCGACCGGGGACGGCCGGACCGGCGGCGGCAGCGCGCAGGACCGCACCGCGCACCCCGACGCCACACCCCGCAAGCCCCGGAAACCGGCCCGCCCCGGTGACCGGACCGGCACCCCCGGCGGCACCCACAGGCCCGCCCCGCACCCGGCTCCGCGCCCGGTCCCGGCCCCGCACCGTCCCGCCGACCCCGCCCCCCTCGCCGCGCTCGACCGGATCGGCGACCGGGAGCTGACCGCCACCGCGGGCGCCGTGTTCCCCGTACCGCCGGAGGTCCGCGCCATGGACGCGGCCGGAAAGCCGGTCGCCGGCGCCCCCGTCCGCTTCACCCTCCCCCGTGCCGGCGGCGCCCGCTTCCCCGGCGGCGCGACCGCCGTCACCGTCACCACCGGCAAGGACGGCCTGGCCACCGCCCCCACGCTGCGTGCGGGGGACAGGCCCGGCGCCTTCACGGTCCGGGCGGCCGCCGTCGGCCGCACCGTGCCCGCCGTCGGCTTCGCCGCCACGGTCAGGGCCGAGCCGGCGCCGAAGGCCGACCGCCTCGCCCGTACCCCGGGCAAGGAAGCGACGGCGGTTGCGGGCCAGGCCTTCGCGGACGACGCGGTCGAGGTCAGGGCGACCTACCGGGGCCGGGCCGCGGCGGGCGTGCCGGTCACCGCGACCATGGTCACCGACGACCCGGAGCGGCCCGCGGAGAACGACAAGGGCCCCTACTTCGAGGACCCGGAGGCCTCCCGGAAGGCATCCGGCCCGGACAAGGACAGGCCGATGCGCACCGCCGTCCTCACCACGGACGCCGACGGCCTGCTGAAACTCCCGAAGATCTGCACCGATGCGCACACCGGGACGTTCCTGCTGCGGCTGACGACCGCCGACGGCGCCTCCCTCACCGTCGAGCTGACGGTCACCGCACCCGAGGCCCCCTGACCGCCCGTCCCGTCGCCGTCCGGCCCGCCGTCCCGGGCCGGACGGCGACGCCCCCTGCCCGGGGGCGCTCCGGCCGTGTGCCACGTGTTCTCATCTCGGCCACCCGTTGCTACCGTGCCCCGAACTGACGCTGCATCAGCTCCAGTAGCCCGCCGGGAGGCCGACCATGCGCGCCCTGACCGCAGCCGCCGCCGGACTGGCCGCGGCGCTCGCCCTGGTCCTCACCGTCACGGCGGCCGGCGCGCCCGGCGGCACGACGTCCCCCAGGCCGCTGCTGACCACCGTCCCCGGGCACCCCTGAGCCGGGCACCCCCGGACAGGCACCGGAGACCGGCACCCCGAGGGAGGGACGCCCCGCCATGCGCCGCAGAGCCAGCCTGGTACTGCTCGCCTTCGCCGTCTTCTTCACCGCCCTGTCGCCCCTGATGCGGTGGTACGCCTTCCCCCGGCTGGCCAAGATCCCGCCGGGCCAGTACCAGGACATGGTCCTGGAGGCCAGACCCGCCACCCTGATCGACTACGGCACGATGAAGGCCAGGAAGGTCCCCAAGGTCACCATCGTGCAGACCCTCAAGGGCGATGTCGCCGCCTCCGACCGGATCGAGCGGACCGCCGGCCGCGACGTCGTCGTCTGGGACACGCTCTCCTACGTGGCCGGACCCGACGGCAAGATGGTCTCCCAGGTCCCCGAGCGCTACATCTTCGACGCCCACTCCCAGGAACCCGTGCACGCCACCGGGGAGTCCGTCGACGGCGACCGGGTGCGCCGCGAGGGCATCGAGTACAAGTGGCCGTTCCTCACCGAGAAGCGCGACTACACCTACTTCGACGCCCAGACCCGTTCCTCCGCCCCCATCCACTACCGGGGCACCCGCACCTTCCACGGCCTGGAGGTCTACTACTTCGAGCAGACCATCCCCTGGACCAGGGTCCCGCTCCCCAAGAAGATGCCGGTCAAGGGCATCACCCCCCGGGCCGTCGAGAAGACGGGCACCACCCGCTGGTACTCCACCCGGCGGATGTTCTGGGTGGAGCCGGTCACCGGAGCGCCCGTCAACGGCGAGGAGATCCACAAGGAGGAGCTGCGCGGCGGCGATCTGCTGCCCGGCGGCGGCAAGGTCACCGCCTTCGCCGGGCATGTGAAGATGCGCGACGACTACGTCCGCTCCACCGTCGCCCTGGTCACGTCCCAGCGCACCCTCGTCCTGCTGCTGACCAGCTATCTGCCCTGGGGCTTCCTGGCCCTCGGCGCGGCCCTGCTCGTGCTGAGCCTGCACCTCGAGGCACGCGGCCGCCGCCCCGCGGCCCCCGGCCCGGACCCGGAGCCCGCCCTCAGCCCCGCCTGAGCCGCGCCGACGTGTGCCGCGTCGGCTCGGCCGCCGAAGGATCCTCGGGCCAGGGATGCCTGGGATAGCGGCCGCGCAGCTCCGCCCGCACGGAGCGGTATCCGTCCCGCCAGAAGGAGGCGAGATCCGCCGTGACCGCGGCCGGACGCCCGGCGGGCGACAGCAGATGGACGAGTACGGGCACCCGCCCGCCGGCCACCCGGGGCGAGGCCTGCCAGCCGAACAGCTCCTGCAGCTTGACGGCGAGCACCGGCTGTTCACCGCCGTAATCGAGCCGTATCCGCGAACCGCTGGGCACCTCGATACGTTCCGGTGCCAGCTCGTCGAACCGCGCCGCATCGCCGGACGCCCACGGCAGCAGCCGGGCCAGCGCCTGCCCCGCGTCGACACGCTCCAGATCGGCCCGCCGCCGCGCCCGGTCCAGCTCCACCCCCAGCCACTCCTCGGCGTGCTCCAGCAGCGCCGCGTCCGACACATCCGGCCACGGCGCGCCCACCGCACGGTGCAGAAACGCCATCCGCTGCCGCACCGACTCCCCACCCGCCGACCACCGCAGCAGCCCCGGCCCCTCCTGGCGCAGCCCCGACACCACCGCCTCCCGCAGCAGCCCGGCATCGGGCGCCGCCAGCGGCCGGGCGGTCAGCTCGATCGCCCCCAGCCGGGTCACGCTCCGGGCCACCACATCCCCCTCCGACCAGCACACCTCCTCGCCCGAGGAGAACAGCGCCCGCGCCGCGGCACACGCCGTCGCCTCGTCGATCACGGCCGCCAGCCGCACCCGGGCGGACGCCGAGGCCACCGGACGGTCCGCCACCGCGACGGCGAGCCAGGACGCATCCCGCAGCGCCGACCCTTCCGCGCCCAGCGCGGCCCCGGTCCCCGACGCCATCAGAAACCCGCCCGCCCCTCTGGCCCGCGCCACCCGCTCCGGGAACGCCAGCGCGGCGACCAGCCCCGCCACCGCATCGTCCCCCGTGCCGCCCGAGCCCTCGTCCCCCGACGCCCCCTTGGCCGCCGCCTCGAGCCGCCGCGCCTCCTGCCGCCACCTGGCCGCGTACGCATCGCCGCCCCGGCGCGCCGTACGCCACGCCGCCGCCAGATCGTCCCCGTACGCCCGCGGCGGCTCCTCGCTCAGCAGCGCCACCACCTCCGCGGCCCGCCGGACACCGACCTCCCGCGCGCCGTCCAGCAGCGCCCGGCCCAGCCGCGGATGCAGCCCCAGCCGCGCCATCCGTACGCCGCGGTCCGTCGCCCGGCCGTCCGCGTCCACCGCGCCGACCGCCGCCAGCACCTCCCGCGCCGCCGCCAGCGCACCGGCCGGCGGCGCGTCCAGCAGGGCCAGCCCGGCCGCCTGAGGATCGCCCCAGCACGCCGCCTGCAGGGCGAACGCCGTCAGATCGGCCACCTTGATCTCCGGATCCGGGAACCGCGGCAGCCGCCCGTCCTCCCCTTCCGACCAGCAGCGATAGACCGTCCCCGGGGCCTCGCGCCCGGCCCGCCCGGCCCGCTGCCGCGCCGCCGCCTGCGAGGCCCGTACGGTCGCCAGCGCGCTCAGCCCCCGCGCATGATCCGTCCGCGGCACCCGCGCCAGCCCGCTGTCGACCACCACCCGCACCCCGGGCACGGTCAGACTCGACTCCGCCACGGAGGTCGCCAGCACGACCCGCCGGACGCCTTCCCCGCTCCCCGCGAGCACCGCGTCCTGCACCTCCGCCGGCGCCCGCCCGTGCACCTGCAGCACCTCGACGGCCCCGTCGGCCATGCCGGCCAGCTGCCCCGCAACCCGCCCGATCTCCCCGACACCCGGCAGGAAACACAGCACATCGCCGGACTGCTCCCGCAGCGCCCGCCCCACCACGGCCGCCACATGCGCCAGCTGCGCCGGATCCACCCGCATCCCGTGCGGCGGCCGCACCGGCCGCTCCGGCGGCGCCCACACCACCTCCACCGGGTGCGACACCCCCGCCGCCTCGACCACCGGCGCCCGGGGGCTGCCCAGAAGACGCGCCCAGCCCTCCGCGTCCGTCGTCGCCGACGCCGCCACCAGCCGCAGCTCCGGCCGCAGCGTCTCCCGTACGTCCAGCAGGAAGGCCGCGCAGGTGTCGGCGTCCAGATGGCGCTCATGGCACTCGTCGAGCACCACCACATCCACCCCGGCCAGCTCCGGATCCCGCTGCAGCCGCTGCAGCAGGACCCCGGTGGTCACCACCTCGACGGCCGTACGGGGCCCCGCCCGGCGCTCCCCGCGCACCGTGAAACCCACCTGTTCGCCGACCCGTTCCCCCAGCAGCCAGGCCATCCGCCGCGCCGCCGCACGGGCCGCGATCCGCCGCGGCTCGGCGACCAGCACCCGCCGCGCCGGCGTGGTGTCCGATGGTCCTGTCAGCCCCGCGAGATCCAGCGGCACCAGCGTCGTCTTGCCGGTGCCCGGCGGCGCGCAGAGCACGGCCGTACCGGCCCCGTCGAGGGCCTCCCGCAGCGCGGGCAGAGCGCTCCGTACGGGCAGCCGGTCCAGCACGTCGCGCCGTATCACGCGGCCTCGCACACGAAGATCGCCGTCCCCGGAATCAGATTCCCGCGCAGCGGCGACCAGCCGCCCCACTCCTGAGCGTTCCATTCCGGCCATTCCGGCTCGACCAGATCCACCAGCCGGAACCCGCCGGCCACCACGTCCCGCACCCGGTCGCCCACCGTCCGGTGATGCTCCACATACACCGCCCGGCCCGCCTCGTCCTGCTCGACGTACGGCGTCCGGTCGAAGTACGAGGCCGCCACCGACAGCCCCTCGGGCCCCGGCTCGTCCGGGAAGGCCCACCGGATCGGATGCGTCACCGAGAACACGAACCGGCCGCCGGGCCGCAGCACCCTGCGCACCTCCCGCAGCACCCGCACCGGATCGGCGACGAACGGAATCGCGCCGTACGCGGAACAGGCCAGGTCGAAGGAGCCGTCACGGAACGGCAGCGCCCCGGCGTCCGCCTCCACCAGCTGCGGCTCCCCGGCCGCCCCGTCCGGCGCCCCGCCCGCGATCCGCAGCGCATGCTGCAGCTGCCGGTGCGACAGATCGAGCGCCACCGGGCGGGCACCCTGCGCCGCCAGCCAGCGCGAGCACTGCGCCGCGCCCGCCCCGATCTCCAGGACCCGCCTGCCCTTCAGCTCCGCCGCGGGCCCCAGCAGCCCGGCCTCCGCCTCGTCCAGCCCCTCGGGCCCCCATACGAAGCGGTCGTCCCCCAGGAACGTGCCGTGCTCGCTCTGGTACTCGTCAGCGTTGCGGTCCCACCAGCCCCGGCTGGCCCGGCTGCTTTCGGTGTCCGAGGCGTCACGCCGGGTCGCCTCGGGTTCGTACTCTTGGTTCATCGCGCCCGTCGTCGTAGTCTTCGCTCTGCTTGGAGCTGCAGGGACTGTGAGGCCGTTCGACCTCGCGGAACATCGCGCGTGCCGGAAATGGGGCGTTCCGCCCCCGGTGTGCGCGTTCGCGCATTGACCGTGTCCGGCTGCGCCCGTATGCTACAAGTTGCGCTGCGGGCCTGCGCGCCTCAGACGGAGCAGGTCGCGCTCGCATCTGTATGTACCCCTCGGTTATGAGGCGTTTCGGGTGCTCCGGTCAAGAACGGGGCTTCCGGAGGACGCGCCTCGACGCTGTCCGGCTTATGCAGAGGCGATACCGGCTCTCGGCGTAGCAGTACCTACGACTTCAATGTCCGTACCGGAGCCCTTTCCCACATGACGAGCAGCACCGAGACCACCGCCACCACCCCGCAGGTTGCGGTCAACGACATCGGTAACGAGGAAGCCTTCCTCGCCGCGATCGACGAGACGATCAAGTACTTCAACGACGGCGACATCGTCGACGGCGTCATCGTGAAGGTCGACCGGGACGAGGTCCTGCTCGACATCGGTTACAAGACCGAAGGCGTCATCCCGAGCCGCGAGCTCTCGATCAAGCACGACGTCGACCCCAATGAGGTCGTTGCCGTCGGCGACGAGATCGAGGCCCTTGTTCTCCAGAAGGAGGACAAGGAAGGCCGCCTGATCCTCTCGAAGAAGCGCGCCCAGTACGAGCGTGCCTGGGGCACCATCGAGAAGATCAAGGAAGAGGACGGCATCGTCACCGGTACCGTCATCGAGGTCGTCAAGGGTGGTCTCATCCTCGACATCGGCCTCCGCGGCTTCCTCCCGGCCTCCCTGGTCGAGATGCGCCGTGTCCGCGACCTTCAGCCCTACGTGGGCAAGGAGCTCGAGGCCAAGATCATCGAGCTGGACAAGAACCGCAACAACGTGGTCCTGTCCCGCCGCGCCTGGCTGGAGCAGACCCAGAGCGAGGTCCGCCAGACCTTCCTCACCACCCTCCAGAAGGGCCAGGTGCGCTCCGGCGTCGTCTCCTCCATCGTCAACTTCGGTGCCTTCGTGGACCTGGGCGGCGTCGACGGTCTCGTCCACGTCTCCGAGCTGTCCTGGAAGCACATCGACCACCCGTCCGAGGTCGTCGAGGTCGGCCAGGAGGTCACGGTCGAGGTCCTGGACGTCGACATGGACCGCGAGCGCGTGTCCCTGTCGCTCAAGGCGACCCAGGAAGACCCGTGGCAGCAGTTCGCCCGGACCCACCAGATCGGTCAGGTCGTCCCGGGTAAGGTCACCAAGCTCGTTCCCTTCGGTGCGTTCGTGCGCGTCGACGAGGGCATCGAGGGCCTGGTCCACATCTCCGAGCTGGCCGAGCGCCACGTCGAGATCCCGGAGCAGGTCGTCCAGGTCAACGACGAGATCTTCGTCAAGGTCATCGACATCGACCTCGAGCGTCGCCGGATCTCGCTGTCGCTGAAGCAGGCCAACGAGTCCTTCGGCGCCGACCCGTCGGCCGTCGAGTTCGACCCGACCCTGTACGGCATGGCCGCGTCCTACGACGACCAGGGCAACTACATCTACCCCGAGGGCTTCGACCCCGAGACCAACGACTGGCTCGAGGGCTACGAGACCCAGCGCGAGGCGTGGGAGAACCAGTACGCCGAGGCGCAGCAGCGCTTCGAGCAGCACCAGGCCCAGGTCATCAAGTCCCGCGAGGCCGACGAGCAGGCTGCGGCCGAGGGTGCGGCGGCTCCGGCTGCGGCCGGTGGCGGCCAGGCCGGTGGCGGCCAGGTCTCCGGTGGCTCGTACTCCTCGGAGTCGGCGGACAACTCCGGCGCCCTGGCGTCGGACGAGGCCCTGGCCGCGCTCCGCGAGAAGCTGGCCGGCGGCCAGAGCTGAACCGCTCCACCGCTAGGCACTAGCCGATAGGCGAAGGCCCGCTCCCTTCCGGGGAGCGGGCCTTCGTCGTGTCCGGGCGCGCCACACGGCCAAGAGCACTGCGCCGCGGGGGAGTTCGGGGCGCGCCGCACTCCGCCGGCAAGGGCTCCGGCGACGGCCCGGACGACCGCGCGATCTCCTCCGTGCGGGCGGGGGCATATGACGGGGCGTGGGGCGACGGGCGTCCGCGGTACGGCGGCGGTTTTGCGCCGTGCGCGGGCAGCGGCGCGCGATCCGGGAATGCGAGACCGGGTCCGGACGTTCTTGCCCATGGACATGAGGAGGAGCGGACACTGTGTTGGATCCCCAGGGGTTGTACGAATGGGAGCCGAGCGGCCTCGCAGCGGTCGAGGCGATCGCCGCCACGGACTCCGCCGGACTGGTGCTGCTGTACCACTTCGACGGCTATATCGACGCCGGCGAGACCGGTGACCAGATCGTGGAACGGCTGCTGGAAGGCCTGCCGCACCGCGTGGTCGCCCGCTTCGACCACGACCGGCTGATCGACTACCGCGCCCGGCGGCCGCTGATCACCTTCGAGCGCGACCACTGGACCGCCTTCGAGGCCCCCCGCATCGAGCTGCGGCTCGTCGAGGACGCCACCGGAGCACCCTTCCTGCTGCTGTCCGGCCCCGAGCCCGACGTCGAATGGGAACGCTTCGCGGCTGCGGTACGCCAGATCGTCGAGCGGCTCGGCGTACGGCTCTCGGTCAACTTCCACGGCATCCCGATGGGCGTGCCGCACACCCGCCCCGTGGGCATCACCCCGCACGGCAACCGCCTCGACCTGATGCCCGGCCACGGCGGTCTCTTCGACGAGGCGAAGGTTCCGGGCAGCGCGGAGTCGCTGATCGAATTCCGGCTGGCCCAGGCCGGACACGACGTGCTCGGAGTGGCGGCGCACGTACCGCACTACATCGCCCGCTCCGCGTATCCGGACGCCGCGCTCACGGCCCTGGAAGCCGTGACGGGAGCGACGGGCCTGGTGCTGCCCGGCGCCGCGCACTCGCTGCGCACCGAGGCGCTGCGCACCCAGGAGGAGATCGAGCGTCAGCTCTCACAGGGCGACGATGAGCTGGTCGCGCTGGTCAGCGGGCTGGAGCACCAGTACGACGCGGTCGCCGGAGCGGAGACCCGGGGCAACCTGGTCGCCGAGCCGGTGGAGCTGCCGTCGGCGGATGAGATCGGCCGGGAATTCGAGCGGTTCCTGGCGGAGCGGGAGGCCGACGGGGGCGGGGGAGGGGGAGGCGTCTGAGGGGCTTGCGGACCCCGGGGGACTCCTGTGGCCCCTTTGGGACTCCTGGGACCCTTTGGGACTCCTGTGGAGCCTTTGGGTTCGGCTGGGGCTGCCGGTCGCTTCAGGTGGCCGGCCCGTGCCCCGTCGCAGGCCGCTGCCCGGTGACCGGTCGCCTCCCCGTGACCGTATAGCGTGGGCGCATGGTGAAGGTGGGGCTGACCGGCGGCATCGGCGCGGGCAAGAGCGAGGTTTCGCGGTTGCTGGCGTCGTACGGCGCGGTGATCGTGGACGCGGACAAGATCGCACGTGAGGTCGTCGAGCCCGGGACGCCCGGACTCGCGGCGGTGGTCGAGGAGTTCGGGGAGGGCGTACTCGCTCCCGACGGCACCCTCGACCGGCCGAAGCTGGGCGGGATCGTCTTCGCCGACCCCGGGAAGCTGAAGGCGCTGAACGCGATCGTGCACCCGCTGGTTGGCGCGCGCTCGGCCGAACTCGAGGCGTCGGCGGGCCCGGACGCCGTCGTCGTCCACGATGTGCCGCTGCTGACGGAGAACGGCCTGGCGCCGCTCTACGACCTGGTCGTCGTCATCGACGCCACGCCCGGGACCCGGCTGGACCGGCTGGTACGGCTGCGCGGGATGGCGGAGGACGAGGCGAAGTCCCGGATGGCCGCCCAGGCGACGCGCGAACAGCGGCTGGCCGTCGCGGATTTCGTCATCGACAACGACGGCCCGCTCGAGGCGCTGGAACCGCAGGTCCGCGAGGTATGGGAGCGGCTGCTAGGCGCCTGAGGCCGGACGGTAGCCTCGCCGCCATGAGCGCTACCGATCCCTCCCTCCAGACGCCCGGCGCCGAGCCCGTCGCCGCGGCCCCGTCCGCTTCCTCCTCCGCCGGCTCCGCGGCCGCCCCCGCGTCCTTCGTCGTCAACGTCCCCGGCCTGGCGGACGCCGACCTGGAGCCGGAACCACTGGATCCCGGACAGATCGTCTCCGGCGAGCCGGCGGTGACGGGCAAGGTGCTGTGGGAGTCCCCGGACGGCAAGCAGATCCGCGGCATCTGGCAGATCACTCCCGGTGTGGTCACCGACACCGAGGCCAACGAACTCTTCGTCGTGGTGAGCGGACGCGCCACCATCGAGATCGAGGGCGGCCCGGTGCTCGAGGTGGGGCCGGGCGACGCCTGCGTCCTGCGCGAGGGCGACCGCACGCAGTGGACCGTGCACGAGACGTTGCGCAAGGCGTACCACATCAGCCTGTAACGGGCGGGCCCCGCATACGCAGGGCCCGGGGTGTGCCTGCCGGGCCGGGAATGCGGTGACTGACGCCGTTGTTCTGAGGCACGTACATGCCGTACGGGTGGCCGATGAGGGCCGCTCGTACGGCTACGGAGAGGAGACTCGCGTGCCCGAGCGCAGCCCCGAGACGCATGTCATCGACTTCCGCGCCGCGGAGCAGCTGTTGGCGGCCCGTGATCCACGTGGCGCGATCCGGCTGCTGGATCCGGTCATCACCGCCCATCCCGAGAACACCGCGGCCCGCCTGCTGCGCGCCCGCGCCTTCTTCCTCGCCGCTCAACTCAGGTCGGCGGAGCTGGAGTTCGGGATCGTCCTGGAACGCGAGCCCGCCAACGCCTACGCCCATTTCGCCCTGGCCCGCACTCTGGAACGCGCCGCCCGCCCCGACGAGGCCCTCCGCCACTTCCGCCTCGCGGCGGCCCTGGACCCCCGGCCGGAATTCGTCGAGGCGGCCCGGTTCGTGAGCGGGGGAGGCGGGGGGAGGGGCTGACATGACGGGCTGACGTGACGGGCGTCGGCCTCCGCGCACCCACCCCGGGGGGCCCCCGCCCCCCGCCCCCGCCCCTCCCC
>NZ_LGKG01000177.1 GCF_001294335.1 Streptomyces chattanoogensis | reverse complement strand
GGCCGGTGACGGGGGGTGGGGGCGGGGGCCGGCGTGCGGAGCGCGTGGGTCCGGGGTGAGAAGCGCGTGGTCCCGGGACAGGGAGCGCGTGATTCCGGGATAACGAGCGCGTGGTCCCGGGGCAGGGATCCTGTGATCCCGGGACAGGGATCCCGCGGTCCCGGGACAAGAAGCCCGCGGTTCCGAGACAGGCAGCTCTCGGTTGCAGGGAGCGCGGGGGGGATTCCCGGACGGGCAGCGCGTGGTGGCAGGCACGGAGCGTCGTCCGGCTAGTCCGAGGCCGCCGCGCCACCCGCCCTCCGCATCGCCATGGCGGCCCAGCCGAGGAGCCCAAGGGCCAGGACGAGCGTCCAGGGTGTGGTCGACAGCAGTGCGCCGAGCAGGTCCTGGAACGGGGTGGTGAACATGCCCTCAGGGCCGCTGAGCAGGCCGAGGAGCCAGAGGGTGCCGCCGGCGGCCGCGCCGATGGCCGGGGCGAACCGTACGGAGAGCGCGAGTGCCAATGACGCGGCCAGCAACGATTCTCCCAGCCAGCTCGCCACCACGGTCCGCCAGCCCGGCCCGTCCACCAGCGCCGAGCAGGCCAGGGCGAGCAGCACATCGACGCTGAGCACCACCGTCAGCCGGGCCAGGAACACCGCGGCGGGCGGCACCGGCAGGGTGAACAGCAGCTCGCGCCTGGGGTCCCGGCGCGGCGAGGCCACCAGTAGCGCGCCGAACAGCATCAGGAGGACGACGGCGCCGCCGAACACCCTTAGTGCGAGGCGTTCCTGGGTGAAGGTCGTGGCGAGCAGCGCGGCGCCGACGATGCCGAGGGCGCTCAGTGGCGCCCAGATCCGTGGCAGCAGCGCGGCCTGGCGCAGCGCGAGCAGTCCGGCCAGCCGCCAGGGCTCGGGGAAGCCGTGGGGCGCGAAGCGGCGGGCGGGCCGCGGCGGCGGTGCCACGGTCTCCGGGGCGGGAGTTTCCCCTTGCTGTCCGGCTGCTGCCAGCGCGGGTCCCATGAGGACGTCGAACGCGGGCACCGCAACGGTCTGTTCGACGGCATCGGCGCGCGCCGCGTCGCCGATGCCCTGCCAGACTGCCATCCGGGTACGGCAGTCCGGGCAGTCGTCGAGGTGCCGCTGGTGCTGCGCGGGGACCGCGCCGGGCCGGGAGAGACGCGCCAGGGCGTCGTCCGCGAGGTGAGATGTCATCGTCGTCCCGTTCCTTCCAGCCGCGTGGCGGCGAGCATCTTGCCCAGCCGCCGTCGCGCATGGGACATCCGGCTTTTGACGGTGCCCACCGGGATGGCGAGCACGGTGGCCACTTCCGGGTAGGCCAGGTCCTCGACCAGCACCAGCGCCAGGACCTCGCGCAGATGTTCGGGAAGCGCCCGTACCGCTGTCAACAATGCCGTGCGGTCGGCGTCCTGCACGATCTGGTCCTCGACGCTCGGCGCCGGGTCCGGCACGTCGTGCGCCTCGGCGAGATCCGTCAGCTGCGGCCGCGATTTCCGGAGCTGGTTGTGGGCCTGCCGTCTTGCCACGCCCAGCAGCCAGCCCCGTACGGAGGACTCACCGCGGAATCCGCCCGCCGAACGCCACACGGCCAGCCAGCTCTCCTGCAGGAGCTCTTCCGCTATCCCCTGGTCCGAGGTGAGTCTGCGGATGAGGCGGAGCATGGCGGCGGCATGCCGCTCATAGAGCGCCCGCAGGGCGGCCTGGTCGCCGCGGGCGACGGCGGTCAGCAGAGCTTCGTCCGAACACACACCATGTACGTATCCGGGGAGCCGTGATCGGTTCACGGATTCGCCGGATTCACCGGGATGAACTGACGTCCGGGTCGCCCGTCCGCGCCCGTGCACCGCTGCCGCACCTCCGTCCGCCCCATGGACAACTGCCGTGTCCTCGCCCCTTCTGCCGTGGAACTGCCAAGACTGCCAAGCAGGAGCAGAACGGTTGAAGCGCCGCGAATGCCCGTGATTGCGTGAGGTCCGGATCGCGATCCATGCACATCCACACGTCCATGTGATTTCAACGGAGGACACGATGGGAATCAACGGACCCGCCCAGACGCAGGACGACGGCCTGTTCGACCTCGACCTGGAGATCGGCGTCGAGAAGTCCGTCGCCGGCCCGGCCGTCACGAGCATCTCCTACTGCACCCCCGGGTGCACCAGCGATGGCGGCGGCTCCGGCTGCAGCCACTGCTGCTGACGTCACCAGCCGTTGGGGTCGGGCGGGCGAATCGCCCGGCCCCACCGGCCCTTTCCGAGCGAGGCACACAAGCGAGGCAGACAAGGGCAAGGGGGAGCCATGGGGGAAGCACGGACACCACAGTCGCCGTTCGCCGCGCGAGATCTCTTCTTGCTGCGCTCGCCGCTGGTTCCGGGCGCGCCCGGTCTGCCGCTCCCCCAGGAGGCCGGCCCGCAGGATCTGGGCGCCTGTACCGCGCTCCTCACCTCGGTCAACGACGACCCTGTCCTGGGCGAGGCGCTCGATCTGGCCTCCCCCAGTCTCAGCGCCCTGGTCCGCCGGGTCACCGAGCGCGGCGCCGCCGGTATCAAGGCCGGGCAGCTGCGCCGTGCCGCGCTCGCCGTGCTGCGCTACGACATCCGGATGCGGACCCGGCCCACCCCGTTCGGCCTGTTCGCGGGCGTGGCGACGGGGCGGTTCGACGCCACTGCCAAGGTGGAGCGCGGCCGCGCGCACCGTACCCGTACGCATGCCGATATGCAGTGGCTGACCAGGATCGGCCATCGTCTCGAGCGTGATCCGGCCGTGCTGGCCGCGCTCACCGTGCAGGCTCATCAGGCCCTGGTCCGCGCCGGGGACCGGCTGGTGCTCGTCTCGCCCTCCACCCAGGGTGTCGCCCCGGGCGGGAGCGGCGAGGGGCGCTCCTCGGTGTCCGTGCGCAGGACGCCGGTGGTGGAGCGGGCGGTGGCCGAGGCGGTCGAGCCGCTGCCGTACGAGGAGCTGGTCCGCCGTACCGCCGAGGCCTTCCCCGCCGCCCCGGTGGAGCGCATCCGTGCCCTGCTGGCGGAACTCGTACGGCAGGAGATCCTGATCACCGGCCTGCGTCCGCCCCTTGACGGCGGCGATCCGCTGGGGCACGTTCTCGGTCTGCTCGCGGGGGTGGCCGGGCCCGCCGAGGAGACCTGCCGGGTCCGTGCCGCGCTGCTGGCTCTCGACCGTGAGCGGCGGGCGTACGACGACCGTCCCGTGGGTGCGGGCCGTGCCGCGCTGGGCCGCCTGCTGGAGACCGCCCGGTCCCTCGAGCCCGATGACACGCCGCTGCACGTCGACACCCGTCTGGACACCGAGCTGCATCTGCCGTATGCGGTGCGCGAGGAGATCGAGGCGGCGACGGGTGTGATGTGGCGGCTGTCGCGTCCCAAGCTGGGGCTGTTCGCGCTGCGTGACTTTCACCGCCGGTTTCTCGATGTCTACGGCGCCGACCGGCTCGTTCCGGTGCTTCAACTGCTCGACGAGTCGACGGGTTTGGGTCCTCCGGCGGGTTATGGCTGGCCCAACAGCGAGGCCGCGCCGGTGCCGCCGGACGATCCGCGTACGGCCCGCCGTGACCGCGCGATGGCCCGGCTGGTGGCCGGGGCTCAGCGGAACGGACTGCGGGAGGTCGTCCTGCGGGACGCCGATCTGGACGAGCTGTGTCATGACGTCGCCGACCGGGCGGACCTGCCCAGTTGCTGTGAGGTGACGGTGCAGGTCGTCGCGCCCTCGACGGACGCGCTGACGGGCGGTGACTTCCGGGTGTTCCTCTCCCCGTCGCCGGGTTCGCACCGGGCGGGCGCCACCTTCGCCCGTTTCGCGGATCACCATCCGGGCTGGCGGGACGAGTTCGCCGCGCTGCACGGCGACAACCCGGTGCATATCGAGGGTGCCGTCGCGGTGGATCTGGCCTTCCGGCCGCGTTCCGGGCGGGCTGCCAATCTCGCGCACACCCGTCCTGCCACCGGCCGCCGGATCAGCGTCGGTGTGCCCGACGCTCCCGGGGTGGAGGAGCTGCGGCTGTCCGACATCGGTATCGGCGCCACGTTGGACCGGCTGACCGCCGTTCATCTTCCCACCGGCCGCGAAGTCGTCCCGGTGCTGGGCAATATGGTCAGTGCGCCCGCCCAGGCTCCCAATGCCGTGCGTCTGCTGTGGGAGATCGGTCTGGAGGGGCAGCGGCTGTGGGAGCCGTGGAACTGGGGGCCGCTTGCGGCGGCGCCGTTCGTTCCGCGGGTGCGCTACGGCCGGTTTGTGCTGGCCCCTGCGGTCTGGCGGCCGGACGAGATCCGTGCGGCGGCCGAGCGGCTCCGTGGTGCGACGGGCGGCGCGCGGGAGGGCGGGTGGGCGCGGGCGGTCGCCGAGTGGCGGGCGGCCTGGGACGTACCGCGGGAGATCCTCGCCGTGACCGCCGATCAGCGGCTGCTGCTCGACCTCGGCAGTGTCTGGCATCGCGAGCTGCTGCTCGACCAGCTGCTGCGCCATCCCGATCTGATCGCCCAGGAGGTGCCCGGCGCGTCCGAGGGGCGGCCGGCCGGGCCGCTCGCCGGGGAGGTCTCCGAGCTGGTCGTCCCGCTGGTCCGCCGGGAGACGGGCCTGCCGCGCCGCCGCCCGTACGCCGGCCGTCTCCAGCCGGACCGCACGGTGCACGGCCTCGGTGGCAACTGGCTCTATCTCAAGCTGCACGGTGCCGCCCGCGCCCAGGACGATCTGCTCCGTGACCATCTTCCCGAACTCATCAACAGGGCGGGCGAGTTGGGGGCGGACGGCTGGTTCTTCATCCGTTACACGGACGACGCCGGGCACCATCTGCGGCTGCGGCTGCACGGCGCGGACCCGGGCGCGCTGTGGGGTTCGGTGGCTCCCGGGGTCGGCGCGCTGCTGACGGACTGGCGGCGTGCGGGGCTCGTCCGCGGCCATGGCCTCGCGGAGTACGACCCGGAGACCGAGCGGTACGGGGGCCCGGCCGCCCAGCAGTCGGCCGAGCGGGTCTTCCGGTGCGACAGCGAGGCCGCCCTGGAGCTGCTGCGGCTGGCGAAGGATCCGGGCAACGACTACGGCGTGGACGAGCTGGCCGTCATCTCCTGCGCCGCCCTCGCGCATGCTTTCGGGCCGCCGTCGCCCGGAAATCCCCTGACGCCCGACTACTGTGGCGGGGACGGCGCGGCGGCCTGGCTGTCGATGACGGGTTCGCGCCGCGATCTGCCCGACGGGTTCCGTGGCCGGGCCGCCTGGTGGCGCCGCGTCGTCGACCCGTACGGCGGCTGGCCCGCGCTGTCCGGGGATCCGGCCGGTGCCCGGGTGCTGGCCGCGCTGCGCCCCCGGGACGCGGCGGTGCGGCAACTCGCCGACCGGGTGCGGGAGTCGGGCGGCACCCCCGAGGGGCGGGTCGTCGGGAGTCTGCTGCACATGGTGTGCAACCGGCTGTTCGGCGGCTCCAGTGCCCGGGAGATGACCGTGCTCGGTATCGCCCGCGGCGCCGTACAGGACCATCTCAACCGCCGGAGGCACCAGTCGTGACCACAGCCACTCTTACGGAGGGGACCATCGCTCTGGTCGCCGAGCGGCTCGCCGATCCCGAGCGCACCGCCGCCGTGGCCTCGCGCGACGACAACCGTGACCCGGTCTACGACGCGGTGATGTGGGGGCCGCTGACGCTTGCCAATGGGCTGCCCGGCACGGCCCTTCTCCATGGCGAGCTGGCCCGCGCCGACGCCACCTGGCGGCCGGTGGCGCATCGGCATCTGGCGGCGGCCGGCCGGGCCATGGCCTCCGCGCCGGGCCGGGGCCTGTTCTCGGGACCGGCCGCGCTGCTGGCCGCCGCGCAGACGTGCGCCGGGCGGGAGGGCCACTACGGTGCGTTGCGGCGCGGGCTGGCCACCTGGGTCGCCGAGGACCAGACGGCGCGGCTGCGGGCCTTCGGTTCCCGCGCCCGGGAGGGCGGCCTCGGTGTCGACTGGGCGGCGTACGACCTGATCAACGGGCTGTCGGGGACGGCCCGGCTGCTGGTGGACGCGGCGGCCGACCCGGCGGAGCGCAGCCCGGCGGTGGAGGAGGCCCTCACCGCGTCGCTGCGTCATCTGGTCGCGCTCGCCGAGCCGGTCCGGGTCGACGGCCATGAGGTTCCGGGCTGGTGGGTGCCGCCCGAGCTGCAGATCAGCGACCGTGACCGGGCGGACTATCCGCGCGGTGATTTCAATCTGGGGATGGCGCACGGGATCAGCGGGCCGCTGGCGGTGCTCTGCTCGGCGTACGAGGCGGACCGCGTGGTGCCTGGGATGCGGGGGGCCATCGAGGGCATCGCCGAATGGCTGCTGGGGTGGACGCTGCGGGACGAGGCGGGTGCGTACTGGCCGGCCCGGGTGGACTGGGAGGCGGAGGTCGCGGTGCGGCGGCCGGATGCGCTGTTCACCCGTACGGCCTGGTGTTACGGGACTCCGGGCGTGGCCGCGGCGCTGTACCGCGCGGGCACCGTGCTCGGCCGGCCGGGCTGGCGCGAGGCCGCCGTCGATGCGCTGCGCGCGGCGCTGCGCCGGGACGAGTCGCGGTGGGCGATCGAGGGGCCGACGGTCTGTCATGGGTACGCGGGCCTGCTGCGGGTTCTGGCGAGGGTGGCGGCGGCCTCCGGCGATCCCGTGCTGCTCGCGGGGTGCGAGCGGCTGACGGACCGGGTGCTGGGCTGCGTCGACGAGTCGGCCCCCTTCGCCTTCCGCCATCTGATGCGCTTTCCGGCCGCCGCGCGGTCGCCCGTCCCGCACCGGGCGGTGAATGTGGCAGGGATGCTCGAGGGTGCCGCGGGTGTGGCGCTCGCGCTGCTGCCGGTGGACGACGGGCCGCTGCCCTGGGACCGCTGTCTGGGGCTGGCATGAGGACGGAGCCCGCCGGGCCCACGGAAGGGAAGGTTGCGATGCCCCCGATGTTCTCGATGTCCCCGACGGTCTCGCACCCGCCGCCTCCCGCCGCCTTCGAGGTGTCCGGTCTCGTGGTGCGCTACGGCAGGCTGACCGCCGTCCAGGGGGTGTCGCTCGCCTCGGCCCCGGGCCGGATCACCGCGCTGCTCGGCCCCAACGGCGCGGGGAAGTCCAGTCTGCTGAGGGTGCTGTCGACGGCGGCGCGGCCGGACGGCGGCAGCGTGCGGATCTTCGGGCACGACGTCCGTGAGGCGCCGATGGCCGCCCGTACGCGCCTGGGGCTGGTCTTCCAGGAGCGCACCCTCGACAAGGAGCTGTCCGTCGAGCGCAATCTGTGGTTCCATGCGCGGCTGTTCGGGATGAAGCGCGCGGACGCGCGGGCCCGTATCGCCCTGATGCTGGAGCTGTTCGGCCTCACCGACCGCCGCCGGGATCCGGTCGAGGAGCTTTCCGGGGGGCTGTCGCGCCGGGTGGAGATCGCCCGCGCCCTTCTCCACCGCCCCGGCCTGATCATCCTCGACGAGCCCACCAACGGCCTGGATCCGGCCGCGCGCAGCGCCGTGTGGGCGGATCTGCTGCGGCTGCGGGACGAGCTGGGCGTCACGGTCCTGTATTCGACGCACTACATGGACGAGGCGGAGTACGCCGACGACATCGTCATTCTGCAGAAGGGGCGGGTGGTGCGGCGGGGCAGTGCCGAGCGGCTCAAGAGCAGTCTGGATTCGTCGCGGATCGTGGTGTCGTGTGCGGACGACGACGCCGCCGCGCGCCAGTTGCGGGCTGCGGGGTTCGCGCCGCTGCTGGGGGCCGAGGGGGTCTCCGTGCACTGCGCCGATCCGGAGACGCGGATCGCGGAGGTGGTGCGGGCCCTGGAGGTGCCCGGCCTGACCGTGTCCGTGCGCCATCCGTCCATGAACGACGTCTATCTGGCTGCCGCCGCCGGTCAGGACGGACCGTGCGAAGGGCGGGCGGGCGCCCGGGAGGAGGTGCGGGCGCCATGACCACCGCAGACGCCATGACCAGCGCGGTGACCGCCCCCGAGGCCCCCGCCGCTCCCGAGGGGCGGTTGTCCGTGGCGTTGCGCGCGGTCTCCGTGATCGCCCACCGCGATCTGCTTCGCCAGGTCAAACGGCCGGGTGTGCTCTTCAGCCAAGGCGTCCAGATCGTCTTCTTCGTCCTGGTCTACGCCGTCGGTTTCGACGGCATGATCCCCTCCGTCGGTTCGGTGCCGTTCAGCGCGTATGTCTTCCCCGGCATCATCGCCATCCAGGTGGTCTCCATCGGTGTCGCCTCCGGCCAGACGTATGCGTGGGACCGGGAGTACGGAGTGCTGCGCGAGCTGCTCGTCGCGCCGGTGCCGCGGATCTGTCTGCCGCTGGGGAAGGTGGCGGCGGGCGCCGGCATGGTGACCGTGCAGAGCGTGATCATGCTGGCGTTCGCGCCGCTGATGGGCGTGGATCTGACGGCCGGGCGGTTCGCGGCCGCGCTCGGCTGCTATGCGCTGGCGGCGACGGTCTTCAGCGTGATCGGTCTGTGTCTGGCCACCGTCATCACCCGGGTGCAGACCCTTCAGGCCACCGTCCAACTGGCCATGTTCCCCATGCTGTTCCTGTCCGGATCGGTTTTCCGTGCCCAGGACGCGCCGGGGTGGCTGGCTGTGCTCATGCATCTCAATCCCATGACGTACGCGGTCGATCTGGCCCGGCAGACCCTGCTGGGCGGCGGCGGGCTGCTGGTGTGGTGGGCCGATCTGGCGGCGCTGGGCGGGATTCTGGCGGCGGTGCTGGTGCTGCTGCGGGTGCGGAGCGGGCGGTGAGCGCTTCGGGCTGCCTCGAGCCGTCCTGGGCGCCGCTGCCCGCGCATGCCCGGCCGGGCGGGGCGCCGCCGGCCGAGGCGGAGGCGGCGGACGGCGTGCTGTCCGGGGTGCTGGGCTGGCTCGACGCCCATCTGGAATGGTTCGCGCCGCACCGCTGGGAGGAGTACCTCCCCCGCCGCCCGTTCCGGGCCGGTCCGCTGCTCGAACTCCTCGGCCTTGTCCGGCTGCTGGACCGCTCGGGCCGCCTTCCCAAGGACGCCCCCTTCCCCTCCCGGGCCCTCGACCTCGCCGAACGGGCCGCAGCCGCCCCGGACTTCACCATCGGCCTCCGCCGCGCCGATGAACTCTTCCCGTACCACCTCAATCTCATCGCCCTGCTGGAGCTGCTCGGCCGCCCGCAGCCCGCGCTGCGGGCGCTGGGCGAGGGCCTGCTGGCGGCGGGCGCCGGCGGCCATGCCCGGCCGCACAAACCGCCGCTCGGCCGGATCGAACTGCGCTATTTCCTCGACCGCGGCGGCTTCCCGGCCCCCGCCCCGCTGCCCGACATCGCCACGCTCTACCGCGAGTGCCTGCCCGCGCTGCGCCCGGACGTCCTCCACCTCACCGAGAGCGAGACCTACGCCCTCACCCATGCCCTCTTCTACGCAACGGACTTCGGGGCCCGTCCTCTGACGACCGGCCCCGGGGAGCCGGACCACCTGCTCGAGACCGTACGGGTCCTCCTGGCCGTCCACCTCTCCCGCGGCAGTCTCGATCTGACGGCCGAACTCCTGCTCTGCGCAACGGCGTTGGGGGTCACCGCCGACCCGCTGGTACGCCAGGGCTGGGCCGCCCTGGCCCGTGCCCGGCGGCCGGACGGCGCGGTGCCCAGCCCCGTCCACCGGCCCGACGTCCTGGCCGGGCTGACGGGCGACAAGGCCGCGGCGTATCTCTTCGGCAGCTGCTACCACACCACTCTGGCGGCCGGGCTGGCCGCGGCGGTACGGGCGGAGCGGGGACCGGGCGCGGGTGCGGCCCCCGGCCCCCAACTCCCCTGCGCGGCAGCCGAGGAGATCCGGCACTGGGCCGCCCAGGCGACCACGGCTCCCGACGGGGCATACGTGCCCCACCTCGCCCCCCTGCTGGTGCTGTGCGTCCAGGCCCGCGACGTGCCCGTCCTGACGGAGGTGCTCCGGGCCGCCGAGGCGCTCGGGCGCGGCAACGACCCGGTGGTGTGTGCGGCGGCCGCCTACGCTTGCGCGCAAACTCCCTAGCGCCCGGTACGACTTTGCACTCCACTGGGCGAGCGACACCCGGATCAACCCGGTACGGGACCGGCCCCCCGATATCAACGCCACATGATCGAGGACGTGCGCCACCAGGACGTGCACCGCCAGTCGGTGTCAGGCCGTATCCCGGCAGACCTCCGGGGTATCCCCGAAACGGCTCTGTGGACCCTCTATCACCGGGCCACCGAGGCGGCCCGCCCCGATACCGTGCTGTCCGACGCCCGTGCGGTGCGGCTGGTCGACGAGGTGGACTTCCCCTTCCGGGAGCGCCTCGGCGCGGTCCGGCCGTGGATGGCGCAGGCCATCGCGCTCCGCGCCCTGGCCTTCGACGGCGTGGTACGTGACTTCGTCTCCCGTCATCCCGACGGCACCGTGATTGCCCTCGGGGAGGGCCTGGAGACCCAGTTCTGGCGGGTGGACAACGGCCGGGTCCGCTGGGTCACCGTCGATCTGACCGATCCGCTGGAGCTGCGCAGGCGCCTTCTCCCGCATGGTGAGCGCCAGCGGCTGGTGGCCTGTGACGCCCGCGAGCACCGCTGGATGGCGGGTATCGACGCCTCGCGCGGGGTGCTGGTGACCGCCCAGGGCCTGCTGATGTATCTGCAGCCCGCCCAGGCCCATGCGCTGATCGGCGCCTGCGCGGCGGCGTTCCCCGGCGGCACGATGGTCTTCGACACCGTCTCCCGGCAGTGCAGCGCCCGTTCCCGCGCCGTCGTACGGAGACCGCGCGGCCACCGCCTGCCCCCGATGCCCTGGGGTATGGACGCGGCCCAGCGCCGCGGGCTGCGCACCGTGCACCCGTCCGTCACCGAGGTCACCGACATCCCCCTCCCCGCCGGCCGCGGCTTCCTCGGTTTTCTCGCCCCGCGGGCGGCGTGGGTCCCGCTGCTGCGGGGCGACCGGCCGCTGATCACGCGGTTGCGGTTCGGTACGGGGGCCGGGGCCGGGGCCGGCGCGGAGGCAATCGGCTTGTCCGGCCAAGCGCTGTGCGGCGACGATCGGCCGCATGACCACAGTGCGCCGCGGCCCCGTGGCCGACGCCCCTCCTGAGCGGCTCGTGCGGGAGTGGGGACCGGGGACGCCGAGTGCGGACATTTCACGGACGCGACCACAGGGTTGCTGACCGAGATGGCGTGCTTTGAGGGGTATGAGCTGGGGGCGCCTGTGCCACGAGGAGTTCGGGGACCGCGCCCGGATCGTCGGGAACAGCGCCGCCCGCCCAGGCGCCCGCGGCACACGAAGGCACAGGAAGTCCGGCGACACCGGCCCCGATCGCCCACCGGGCGGCCCGCTTCCGCAAGACCGCTCAGCTCACGGCGGGGCCCGTTTTGCGGGCCAGTGCGTTGATTCCTGTCGAGTTGTGGACGCTGAAGCTCACGGCGTCCGAGCGGTAGCGGTCGTCGGACCACTCCACGGGGCGCCCTTCGCGTGTGGTGGTGACCCGCCGTACGCGCAGCAGCGGGCTGGTCCGGCGCACTCCGAGGAGCTCTGCGTCCTGGGCGCCCGCCGCCACGGCGTCGATCAGATGCTCGCCGTACGCGAAGACCAGACCCTCGTCCTCGTACAGCCGCTGTGTCACGGACGGGCACCCGGGCTCGATGCGCTCGACGGCGGGGGCGATCCAGTGCGCGTACACGGTCCGCTCCAGCAGCACCCGCTCACCGTCCAGGCCGCGCACCCGCAGGATGTGCAACACCGGTGCACCGGGCGGGAGTTGGAGTCGCGCGGAGTCCTCCGGCGTCGCGGGGCGGTATGCGGACGACAGCACGTGTCCGGACGCCTCGCGGCCCATCGTGTGCGCCCACTGCGCGAAACTGCACAGTTCGGTGAAGCTCTGGCTGCGGCGGCCGGCCAGGACCACCCGGCGGGCGCCCTGGCGTGACCCGATGAGTCCCTCGGCGGTCAGGGCCGCGACGGCCTGGCGGACCGTGCCGCGCGAGACGCCGTAGTGGGCCGCGAGTTCGGTCTCCGCGGGGAGCAGGCTGCCCACGGTGTAGTCCTCGCGGTCGATCGCCTGCCTCAGCTCTTCGGCGATCTCCTCGTGTCGTGCCGCCATGCTTCCTCTCTCGCGCGGAGTTGTGCGCAAAGTGTGCAGCGCGGCCAGCCTAGACGAGGCGCCGCGGTAACCCCTGCGAGCTGCGATTGTGAGGCAATCGGAGTCATTAGTTTAATCAGTGTTCACCTGATGTACACCATCAGTGGGCCTACTGAGGCCCAACTTGTTCAGACAAGTAGCCGGACAAGTGCTCACCCCCCACGTGCATCCCCTGTGTGGCCCCGCATGAACCCCTCAACCCCTCTGTGCGCACCCCTGGAGAGACCGTGACCGTGTTCCTGCCGAGAACCGCCGTCCTCACCGGCGTCCTCGCCGTCGCCGCCCTGACCCTCAGCGCCTGTGACGCGGCCCCCGACGCGTCATCCGGCCCTGACGGCAAGAGCGCGGCCACCGCGACCACGGCCGAGGACGCCGGCGGCATCGGCGCCCTGGCCAAGGCGGCCAAGAAGGAGGGCACCCTGCATGCGATGGCGCTGCCCCGCGACTGGGCCAACTACGGCGCCCTGATCGACGGCTTCCAGAAAAAGTACGGCATCAAGATCGAAGTCGAGAACCCGAACGGCGCCAGCCAGGACGAGATCAACGCGGTCACCTCGCGCAAGGGCCAGGACCGCGCGCCCGACGTCCTGGACCTCGGCAGCTCCTTCGTGCAGAGCGCCGCCCAGAAGGGGCTGCTCGCGCCGTACATGGTCACCGGTTTCGCCCACATACCCGATGTCCAGCGAGACTCGATCGCCCGCTGGGCAAACGACTACGGCGGCTACATCTCCTTCGGCTGCGATGCCAGGCGTGTGCAGACCTGCCCGACCAGCTTCAAGGATCTGCTCAAGCCGCAGTACAGGGGGATGGTCGCGCTCAACGGCAGCCCCACCAAGTCGGGCTCGGCGTTCGGCGCCGTGTACGCGGCCGCCCTCGCCAACGGCGGCTCCTTCGACGACATCCAGCCCGGCATAGACTTCTTCGCCAAGCTGAAGAAGAGCGGCAACTACACGCGCGTCCCGTCCACCCCGGCCAGCATCGCGAAGGGCAGGACGCCGATCAGCATCGACTGGGACTACCTCAACGCCGGGTACACCGACGAGTTCAAGTCCAAGGGCCTCGACTGGACGGTGGCCGTCCCCTCGGACGGCAAGTTCTCCCAGTACTACTCGCAGGCCATCAACATGGATGCGCCGCACCCCGCGGCCGCGCGCCTGTGGCTGGAGTACCTGTACAGCGCCGAGGGCCAGAACCTCAGGCTCAAGGGATACGCCCGCCCGGCTCTGATGAGCGCCATGAAGAAGGCCGGCACGCTCGACAAGGCCGCGGCGGCGAGGCTGCCGAAGGTCTCCGGCACCCCGAGCTTCCCGACCGAGTCCCAGCAGAACAGCGCCAAGTCCTTCATCGCCCAGAACTGGAGCGATGCCGTTTCCCGATGACCGCGACGCGCATCAGGGCCGATGTGGTGCCCGCCGCTCTCCTTCAGCGGCGGCACCGCGCGGCCGGCTGACTCACCGGACCATCGCCGCGCCGGTGCTCGGCCCTCAGCCGTACCGCCGTGCGCCCTCCGGCCGCTCCCACGCGGCGGCCGGGAGGGCCGGGGCGGCGGGCTCAGTCCTCGTGGCCCAGCTGGAGGTCGCGTTCGGTGCGTCCGCCGCCCGCCACCTGGAGGACGGTGGCCACCGGCGGGTATCCGGCGGCGATCACGGTGTATTCGCCGGCCGAGAGGTCGACGAAGCGGAACAGCCCGTCGGGTCCGGTGGTTGCCGTGTCGACGACGTTGCCGGCTGCGTCCAGCAGTGTCACCCGGGCGTCCTCCACCGGGCGTCCGCCGCCGGCCCGTACGGTCCCGCGCAGCACCGCGCCGCCCGCGAGTTCGATGTCCTGGCGGGTTTCTCGGGAGGCGTGGACGGTGACGGGCAGCGCGGCGGGCCGGAAGGCGGGTGCGCTGGAGGCGAGGGTGTATTCGCCGGCCACCAGCTCCCCGATGACATAGCCGCCCTCGCGTCCGCTGCGGGTGGTGGCGACGACCTCGCCGCGGACGTCGGTGAGGGTGACCATGGCATCGCGTACGGGTGTGCCGTCGCCGGTGGTCACGGTGCCCGCGAGGCGTCCGGCGCCGCCGAGCACCACGTCCAGCTCGACGGGCCGCTCGCCGACGGTGACGGTGACGGCCTGCGGCTGGTGCCCGCCCGCGGCTGCGATCAGGACGTAGGAGCCGGTGCCGGGAGTGCTCAGTGCGTACCGGCCGTCCTCGCCGGTGGCGCCGCGGCCGATCTGCCGTCCGGCGACGTCGATGAGGGTGAGTGCCGCGCGCGGCACGATGGAGCCGTCGTGGTGCTGGACCGTGCCGCACACCGGGATGCCGGCCGAGGGAGCGGCGTAACCGGCGGCGGTGGCATAGGAGTTGGCGGCGGAGCGGGCCCGGGGGACGGCGGCCGAGGGGTCGGTACCGTCGCCGTACGGAGCGTGCGGCATCTGAGGGGTCTGGGGGGCCTGCGATGCATGGGAGGCGTAGGACACCAGTGGGTTCTCTTTCAGGAAGATGGCGAGCAGGAAGCCCAGGACGAGCACCGGCACGAGGTAGCGGAAGATCCCCGGTACGGCGTTCGCGTAGTCGGTGAGTGAGCCGTCCCGCAGCCCGGTGGGCAGGGCGCGCGCCAGCTGCCGGGTGAGCGGGTCGGGGTCGGTGAGCTGCGCCGGCTGCGGCAGGTGCGGGGCGAGTTGGGCGGTGAGACGGCCGGCGACGAGGGCACCGGAGAGGGTGATTCCGATGGTGCCGCCGAGCCACCGGAGGGTGGTGGTGGGTCCGGTGGCGGCGCCGAGGGCGGACCGGCGTGCGGCGCGGTGTGCGGAGTTGCGTACGGCGAGCGCGAGTACCGGCAGGACGAGGCCGGTGCCGAGGCCGAGGACGCCGGTCCACAGGCCCTGGATGCCGCGTGGGGTGCCGTCCGGCATCCGGGTCAGCAGCCACATCCCTTCGGCGGCCACCGCGCAGCCCAGGATCGGGAAGATCTTGTAGTGGCCGGTGCGGCCGATGAGCCGGGCGGAGACGAGGCAGGCGAGGACGGTGCCGCCCAGCAGGGGCAGCATCGCCAGTGCGGCGTCGGTGGGGCCGTTCGTCGTCCGTACGAGGGCGGGCAGATAGCCGGCGATGCCGAAGAGTGCGATTCCGGCGACGGTGCCGATGATGCCCGTGATGTTGAAGAGGCAGTCGCGGAAGCGCCGGAGCGGGATCAGCGGTTCGGCGGCGAAGCGCTCGACGGCGAGGAGGAGCAGGACGGTGCCGAGCGCTCCGGCGCCGAGTGCGAGGACGGTCACCGAGTTCCAGGCGTACTCGGTGCCGCCCCAACCGGCCGGCAGGACAAGGCAGGTGGCGAGGACGGTGAGCAACAGCGCACCGGCGATATCGCGCCTGGGGCGGACGGCGGGCCGGGGCAGCCGCAGAGCGCAGGCGAGGACGAGGAAGGCCAGCGCCCCGAGCGGCACCTGGCCGTGGAAGCACCAGCGCCAGGACACGTGATCGGTGACGAAGCCGCCGGCCCACGGCCCTGCCGCGCAGGCGAGTCCGAGGACCGCGCAGGCCAGGCTCCTGACGCGGCCGCGGGTGCGCGGCGGTACGGCATCGGCGATGACCGCCTGGACGCCGATCAGCAGACCGCCGCCGCCGAAGCCCTGGACGGCGTGGAAGGCGGTCAGTTCGTCCATGGAGCGCGACCGGCCGGCCAGGGCCGAGCCGGCGGTGAAGACCAGGATCGCGAGGAGAAGGGCCTGCTTGCGGCCGAAGAGGTCGCCGAGCTTGCCGTGGGCCGGCAGGCCGAGGGCGGTGGCGAGGAGGCCGGCGGTGACGGCCCGGGAGGCGCCGGGCAGACCGTGCAGTTCGCCGGCGATGTCCGGGAGCGCGGTGAGGACGAGGGTCTGGCCGAGGGCCGCGAGCAGCAGCGTCAGCAGCAGACCGGCGACGACCGGACGCACGCGGCCGGAGCCGGGCACAGCGGTCGCGATGTCGTCCGGGCCCGGGGCAGGCGTGGTCGGCGCCTCGGCCCGTTCGTCCCGTTCCACCAGGGTGGTCCCGCCCACGTACTGCCTCCCTCGTCACACCTGCACCAGCGCCCATTTCTCGCATCGGGCGACAACAGCGAACAAGTACGACGAAAGGGAGCGTTCGGGGCGGGATGGGACGTCAAGTACGTTGCCCGGAGCGCCTATTGGGCCCTCATCAGGGATTTCCGTACGACGGGGATCCGGGGGGCCGGAGATCGCGGCGCAGCGGAAACCACCCGAACCGGTGACCGGGCTACTTCTCCATCTCCGTGGCGAGGTTGGCGAGGATCGCGTCGTGGATCCGGTTGAGGCCCTTGGGCGCGAAGGTCCGCTCGAAGAAGCCGCCGATGCCGCCCGCACCCTGCCAGGTGGCGGTGACCACGACATTGGCGCGGCCCGCGCCCGCCGGGGTGACGACCCAGGTGGTGACCATGGAGGAGTTGCGGTCCTTCTCGACGAGCTGGCCGTCGGTCGGCTCGTCGACCTCGAGCAGACAGTCGCGCACGCGCTTGCTGGTGGCCTGCAGCTTCCAGTGGACGAGGGTGCCCTTGCCGTCGCCGCCCTCGCGGACCTCGAACTCGCTGAAGTGCTCGGGCAGCAGCTTGTGGCGCGTGCCGGCGTAGTCGGCGAGCGCGTCGAACACGTCCTCCGGGTCCGCCGCGATCTCGCGCTGCGTGGTGGCCTCGACCTGACCCATGTGTGCTTCCTCCAGTAGTCGGCTGCCGGTCCTGCGATTGCCGGTCCTGCGATGCGCGCCAAGCCAACCACCACCGGGCGGCACGCCCAAAATCCGGGGCGGTGACACCGAAGGGAACATGTGTTCTATTATCGGCCCCGGGGGCTCGACCGGACCCTGAAGGAGGCCCGATGCGCTGGGACAACCTGGGCGAAAGCCCCGCCGCACTGTTCGGTACGGACGTCGTCAGCCGGACGATCGACACCCCCGAATTTCGCGGCATCACCTTCCACGAAGTGCGCGCCCGCTCGATCGTGAACCGCGTCCCGGGCGCCTCCCGGATGCCGTTCGAATGGACCGTGAACCCCTATCGAGGCTGCAGTCACGCCTGCGTCTACTGCTTCGCCCGCAAGACCCACAGCTATCTGGACCTCGACACCGGCCTCGACTTCGACTCCCAGATCGTGGTGAAGGTCAACGCCCCCGAGCTGCTGCGCCGCGAGCTGACCGCCCGGCGCTGGCACGGCGACCACATAGCCATGGGGACCAACGTCGACTGCTACCAGCGGGCGGAGGGGCGGTACGGCCTGATGCCGGGCATCATCGCGGCGCTGCGCGACCACGCCAACCCCTTCTCCATCCTCACCAAGGGCACGCTGATCCTGCGCGATCTGGACCTGCTGCGCCAGGCCGCGGAGGTCACCGACGTCGGCATCTCCGTCTCCGTCGGCTTCCTGGACCGCGAACTGTGGCGCACGGTCGAGCCCGGTACGCCCGCGCCGGAGCGCCGCCTCGACGTGGTGCGCACGCTCACCGCGCACGGCATCCCCTGCGGCGTCCTGATGGCGCCGGTGATCCCGTTCCTCGGCGACGCCCCGGAGCAGCTGCGGGCCACGGTCCGGGCCATCGCGGAGGCGGGCGCCGGGTCGGTCACCCCGCTCGTCCTGCATCTGCGGCCCGGCGCCCGGGAGTGGTTCATGGCGTGGCTGGGCCACCACCATCCGCATCTGGTGCGGCGCTACGAGCGGATGTACGCCGGCGGCTCGTACGCCCCCACGTGGTATCAGCGCCGCATCACCCGCCAGGTCCATGAGCTGGCCCGGGAGTACGGCATCGGGCCGTACCGCCCCGGCGCGCACCGCAATGTCACGGCGCCCGCCGCCGGCCCGGCGACGCCGGACGGCCGGCCGGCCGCGCCCACGCAGTTGACGCTGCTGTGAACCGTCCCGTCCCCGGCGCCAGCGTCATGTACCGCCGTTTTGCTCCTCGTCCTCATGCACCCCCAGGCGCGCCAGCGACGCCGCCGCGGCCGCTGCCAGACGCGGGTGCGCGGTGGCGGCGGTGAGGGTGGGGACCGCGCGGCGGTCGCCCAGGGCGCCGAGGCCCTCGACGCAGGCGAGGGCCACCCGCCAGTACGGGTTGTTGGGGGTCAGCAGGCGGTCCAGGGTCGCGATCAGGGCCGGTACGGACTGGGGTGCGCGGAGTTCGGCGAGGAGCCGGACGGGGTGCAGCGCGTAGGCGGTGCGCAGGGGGTTGGTGGCGAGCGCGGCCGCGGCACGGGCGGTGCGCGGATCCCCCAGGCGCCCCAGGGCGTGTGCCGCGGTGGCGCAGCGGACCGGTTCGCGGTAGTTCAGCAGCAGGACGAGGGTCTCGAAGGCGCGCCGGTCGCCGGCGCAGCCGAGGACGTAGGCCGCGATCTCCCGTGCCCACAGGGGCCGTTCGACGGCGACCAGCACCCGGGCCAGCTCCTCGCGGCCGGCCGGGGTGTTCTTCCGGGCGAGTCCGAGCAGCCGCTCGTAGGCGGCGAGATCGTCCGGGGAGCGGAGCTCGGCGCGCACCCGGTCCGTCAACTCGTGGAATGCCTCTTCCATTTGTCGCTCCCCTCCCGCCGGGCCGTCCCGGTTCCGACGACGTGGTCTGCGCCACAGCCTAATGACCCGCACTACCCCTGGCGCTCCGGTTACCCACCGGTTAACCTTCTGGCACGAGCAGCACCCCTGCTCAGGCGGCCGGTGACGCAGCCGCCAGACCAGTGAAGTCGGTTCGAAGTCGGTTCGGCACCGCACACGCACGACATTTTCAGGAAGCCCACGGCACGGCTCCGGGACAGGGCCCGCCGTGGCTCCCGCACCGCCGGCGCTGCCCGCAGCGCTGCGGCTTTGCGGCTCATCCGCCGTATCCCTCAAGCCGTTGCGCGCCGCATTCGGGCACGTCCGCGCGGACACCCTCAGTCGTCACTTCTCCCCTGGCCTCAGGGGAACACCCTTGGAGTCTCGCGATGGGCCCTCAGTCCACCCCTGATCTCGCCACCGATCCCTCAGCCGAAGTCACTTCCCTGTCCCTTTCCACCGTTGCCGTCGTGGGCCTGGGCACCATGGGCACCGGTATCGCCGAGGTGCTGGCCCGGGCCGGCCGCGAGGTCATCGGCATCGACACCGACGAGGCCGCGGCCCGGCACGCCGTCGCCGCCCTCGAGACCGCCACCGCCCGCGCCGTGCAGCGCGAGCGGATCACCGAGCGGGAGCGGCAGGACGTCCTGGCCCGTTTCCGTACCTTCTCCGACCTCCAGGCCGCCGCGGACGCCGATCTCGTCATCGAGGTCGTGCCGGAGAACTACGACCTGAAGCGGCAGGTCTTCGCCGAGCTGGACACCGTCGTCCGCCCGGACGCCATCCTGGCCACCGGCACCAACGCGCTGTCGGTGACCCGTCTCGCCGCCGATTCGCAGCGCCCCGAGCGGGTGCTGGGCGTGCATTTCTTCAACCCCGCGCCGGCCATGAAGCTGGTCGAGGTGGTCTCCTCGGTGCTCACCGCGCCGACCGCGGTCGCCGCCGTCACCCAGCTCGCCCGCGACCTGGGCAAGGACCCCATCGCGGTGGGCGACCGCCCCGGCTTCGTCGCCGACGGTCTGCTCTTCGGCTACCTCAACCAGGCCGCCGCGATGTACGAGTCCCGGTACGCCACCCGCGAGGACATCGACGCCGCCATGCGGCTGGGCTGCGGTCTGCCGATGGGCCCGCTCGCCCTGCTCGACCTGATCGGCGTGGACACCGCCCGTACGGTCCTGGAGGCGATGTACGCCGAGTCGCACGACCGGCTGCACGCCCCGGCGCCGATCCTGGGGCAGCTGGCCGAGGCCGGGCTGACCGGCCGTAAGGCGGGGCGCGGCTTCTACACGTACGAGGCGCCGGACAGCGCCACGGTCGTGCCGGATGCCGAGACCCCCGCGGCGGCCGCCGGCCAGGCCGCGGGCCGCACCGTCCGCTCCGTCGGCGTCGCCGGCTCCGGCACCATGGCCAGCGGCATCGCCGAGGTCTTCGCCAAGGCGGGCTACGAGGTCGTCCTGGCCGCCCGCAGCCCGGAGAAGGCGGAGAAGGCGAAGGCCCGGATCGCCAAGTCGCTGGGCCGGTCCGTGGACAAGGGCCGGATGACCTCCGAGGCGCGCGATGCCGCGCTGGCCGCGATCACCCCGGCCGGCTCGCTCGACGCCTTCGCAGACGTCGATCTCGCCGTCGAGGCGGTGGCCGAGGACCTCGGGATCAAGCAGCAGCTGTTCGCGACCCTGGACAAGGTCTGCAAGCCGGGCGCGGTGCTCGCCACCACCACCTCGTCGCTGCCGGTGGTGGCCTGCGCCCGCGCCACGTCCCGCCCGCAGGACGTCATCGGCATGCACTTCTTCAACCCGGCCCCGGCCATGAAGCTGGTCGAGGTGGTCCGTACGGTCCTGACGGCCGACGAGGTGCACGCCACCGTCCGCGCCGTCTGCGCCAAGGTCCGCAAGCACGCCGTGGACTGCGGTGACCGCGCCGGCTTCATCGTCAACGCGCTGCTCTTCCCGTACCTCAACAACGCGATCAAGATGGTCCAGGAGCACTACGCCTCCCTGGACGACATCGACGCCGCCATGAAGCTCGGCGGCGGCTACCCGATGGGCCCGTTCGAACTCCTCGACGTCGTCGGCCTGGACGTCTCCCTGGCCATCGAGAAGGTGCTGCACGCGGAGTTCCGCGACCCCGGGCTCGCCCCGGCGCCGCTGCTGGAGCATCTCGTCGCGGCGGGCTGCCTCGGCCGCAAGACCGGCCGCGGCTTCCGTGAGTACGCCAAGCGCTGACGGGTGGGGGCGCCCCCGGCCGCGCGCCGGGGGCACGTGGGGCGGACTGCTGGAGCCTCGATCCGGTGGTCCGTCCCAGGTCACGGGGGCGCAGCCGGTACCTGATGCCGCAGGCCGAGTAAATATGCAGTACCGTCCCCACATGTCCCAGCCCGCTCGTACGCCGACCTCCGACGCCACCGACACCAGCACTCCCGGCACCCGCCGCGCGGCCGCCCAACGGCTGAAAATGCGCCGCGAACTGTCGGCAGCGGCCATGGAACTGTTCGCGACCAAGGGCTACGAGGCGACCACGGTCGACGAGATCGCGGCCGCCGCCGGGGTCGCCCGCCGCACCTTCTTCCGCCACTTCCGCTCCAAGGAAGAGGCGATCTTCCCCGACCACGACGACACCCTCGTGCGCGCCGAGGCCGTCCTCGACGCCGCCCCGCCGCACGAGAACCCCCTCGACACGGTCTGCCGCGGCATCAAGGAGGTCATGCGGATGTACGCGGCCGCCCCGGCCGTCTCCGTCGCCCGCTACCGCCTCACCCGCGAGGTCCCCACCCTGCGCGAGGCCGAGATCGCCTCGGTCGCCCGCTACGAACGCCTCTTCACCCGCTACCTCCTCGGCCACTTCGACGAGGGCGCCCACCGCGAGGGCGACGACGACCCGCTGCTCGCCGAGGTCGCCGCCTCCGCCGTGGTCACCGCCCACAACCACGTCCTGCGCCGCTGGCTGCGCGCGGGCGCCGAGGGCGATGTCGAGGCCCAGCTGGACCATGCCTTCGAGATCGTCCGGGAGACGTTCGGCACGGGCATCGGCGCGGGGCGCACCACCACCGGGGAGACCGCCGCGCCGGCCGCGGTCTCGCGGGAGGGGGAGGTGCTGGTGGCGGTGGCGCGTACGGATGCGCCGCTGGACGAAGTGATGCGCACCATTGAGCGGGCGCTGAAGAAGCGCTGACACCGGCACCAAGACCCGGATGGAGGGGCGCCCGGCGGATATCGCCGGGCGCCCCTCATTGCTGAATTCACCGTGATGCAGGGGGAGTTGACCTTCTCCGGCCTTCCCCGGCCCTCCCCCGGCCCTCTCCCGCATGAACGATCATCGCTCATCGATCATCGCTCATTTCGCTCATCTGAACGCCAGGTTTCTCAAGCGAGAAATTCATGGCACTCAGTGTCTTGCCACCTGGCACGCGGTGTCATACGTTGAAGGGGTCCGGGCGACCGGTGCACAGCACACCCCGTGCACCGGCTGTCCCAGCAGCCCTTCGCGGCCGCCGCCCGGACGCCTGCGTCACAGGCATCACACCCGCGCCACCAGCGCCACCGCCACACCGGCCGAACCGACGGCACCACCCCTGCACCACCCCCGACGTTCCCTCAAGCCGTTCCCCAAAGCGCGCTTCGCCGGAGGCACCCCGTGAACGAAATCCTGGACGCGATCCTCGCGCCCGACACCACCAGCGACGACTTCGCCGCGCTGACCATCCCCGAGTCCTACCGCGCGGTGACCGTGCACAAGGACGAGACCGAGATGTTCGCCGGCCTGTCCACCAAGGAGAAGGACCCGCGCAAGTCGCTGCACCTCGACGAGGTGCCGGTGCCCGAACTGGGGCCCGGTGAGGCCCTGGTGGCCGTGATGGCCTCCTCCGTGAACTACAACAGCGTCTGGACCTCGATCTTCGAGCCGCTGTCCACGTTCGGGTTCCTGGAGCGCTACGGCAAGCTCTCCCCGCTCACCAAGCGGCACGACCTGCCGTACCACGTCATCGGCTCCGACCTGGCCGGCGTCGTCCTGCGCACCGGTCCGGGCGTCAACTCCTGGCACCCCGGCGACGAGGTCGTCGCGCACTGTCTGTCCGTCGAGCTGGAGTCCTCCGACGGGCACAACGACACCATGCTCGACCCCGAGCAGCGCATCTGGGGCTTCGAGACCAACTTCGGCGGCCTCGCCGAGATCGCGCTGGTCAAGTCCAACCAGCTGATGCCCAAGCCGCGGCACCTGAGCTGGGAGGAGGCGGCGGCGCCCGGTCTGGTCAACTCCACCGCGTACCGCCAGCTGGTCTCCCGCAACGGCGCCGGGATGAAGCAGGGCGACAACGTCCTGATCTGGGGCGCCAGCGGCGGCCTCGGCTCGTACGCCACGCAGTTCGCCCTGGCCGGCGGCGCCAACCCGATCTGTGTCGTCTCGTCCGACCAGAAGGCGGAGATCTGCCGCAAGATGGGCGCCGAGGCGATCATCGACCGCAACGCCGAGGGCTACAAGTTCTGGAAGGACGAGCGCACCCAGGACCCGAAGGAGTGGAAGCGCTTCGGCAAGCGCATCCGCGAATTCACCGGTGGCGAGGACATCGACATCGTCTTCGAGCACCCCGGCCGCGAGACCTTCGGCGCCAGCGTCTACGTGACCCGCAAGGGCGGCACCATCACCACCTGCGCATCCACCTCGGGCTACATGCACGAGTACGACAACCGCTACCTGTGGATGTCCCTGAAGCGCATCATCGGCTCCCACTTCGCCAACTACCGCGAGGCCTGGGAGGCCAACCGCCTGATCGCCAAGGGCAAGATCCACCCGACGCTCTCCAAGACGTACACCCTCGAGGAGACCGGGCAGGCGGCGTACGACGTGCACCGCAATCTGCACCAGGGCAAGGTCGGCGTGCTGGCCCTGGCGCCCGAGGAGGGGATGGGCGTCCGCGACGAGGAGATGCGCGCCAAGCACCTCGACGCCATCAACCGGTTCCGCAACATCTGACGCCCCGGCGTCGGCACGTCAGCGTCTGATCGACGAAGATACGGGTCACATATGACTGAGCGTCAGAAGGATCGTCCGTGGCTGATGCGGACGTACGCCGGGCACTCCACCGCCGAGGCGTCCAACGAGCTGTACCGGCGCAACCTCGCCAAGGGCCAGACCGGCCTGTCGGTCGCGTTCGACCTCCCGACGCAGACCGGTTACGACCCCGACCACATCCTCGCCCGCGGCGAGGTCGGCCGGGTCGGGGTCCCGGTGTCCCATCTCGGCGATATGCGGCGGCTGTTCCAGGACATACCCCTGGAGCAGATGAACACCTCGATGACCATCAACGCCACCGCCATGTGGCTGCTGGCTCTCTACCAGGTGGTCGCGGAGGAGCAGGGCGGCGAAGAGGTCACCGCCAAGCTCCAGGGGACGACGCAGAACGACATCGTCAAGGAGTACCTGTCGCGCGGGACGCATGTGTTCCCGCCGGGGCCTTCGCTGCGCCTGACCACCGACATGATCGCGTACACGGTCAACAACATCCCGAAGTGGAACCCGATCAACATCTGCAGCTACCACCTGCAGGAGGCGGGGGCCACTCCGGTCCAGGAGATCTCGTACGCGATGTCCACCGCGATCGCCGTGCTGGACGCGGTGTTCGCGTCGGGGCAGGTCCCGGACGACCGGAAGGGCGATGTGGTCGCCCGGATCTCGTTCTTCGTGAACGCGGGGGTCCGGTTCGTCGAGGAGATGTGCAAGATGCGCGCCTTCGGCCGCATCTGGGACAAGATCACCCGCGAGCGCTACGGCATCGAGAACCCCAAGCACCGCCGGTTCCGCTACGGCGTCCAGGTCAACTCGCTGGGGCTGACCGAGGCGCAGCCGGAGAACAACGTCCAGCGGATCGTGCTGGAGATGCTGGCGGTGACGCTGAGCAAGGACGCCCGCGCCCGTGCCGTCCAGCTCCCCGCCTGGAACGAGGCGCTGGGCCTGCCCCGGCCCTGGGACCAGCAGTGGTCGCTGCGGATCCAGCAGGTCCTCGCCCATGAGAGCGACCTGCTGGAGTACGAGGACATCTTCGCCGGGTCGCATGTCATCGAGGCCAAGGTGGACGCCCTCGTCGAGGAGTGCCTGGCCGAGATCGAGCGGATCCAGGAGATGGGCGGCGCGATGGCGGCCGTCGAGTCCGGCTATCTCAAGTCGCAGCTGGTCTCCTCGCATGCCGAACGCCGGGCACGGATCGAGGCCGGCGAGGAGAAGATCGTCGGCGTCAACTGCTTCGAGTCCAGCGAGCCCAATCCGCTCACCGCGGATCTGGACACCGCCATCATGACGGTCGATCCGGCCAATGAGGCGCGCGTCGTCCAGGCCCTGCACGAGTGGCGGGACAACCGGGACGAGGGGCGCGCCCAGGAGTCGCTGTCGGTGCTGAAGAAGACCGCGGCGGGCGACGGCAACCTCTTCGCGGCGACCCTGGAGTGCGCGCGCGCCGGGGTGACGACCGGTGAGTGGGCCTGGGCGCTGCGGGATGTGTTCGGCGAGTTCCGGGCGCCCACCGGGGTCTCGGGCGCGCCGGTGGCGGTCGTGGCCGAGCGGGGCAGCCCGCTCGCGCTCGTTCGCGAGAAGGTCGCGAAGACAGCCGCCGACCTCGGCGCCGGCAAACTGCGGCTGCTGGTCGGCAAGCCCGGCCTGGACGGGCACAGCAACGGCGCCGAGCAGATCGCCGTGCGCGCCCGGGACGCCGGCTTCGAGGTGGTCTACCAGGGCATCCGGCTGACCCCGGAGCAGATCGTCTCGGCGGCCGTCGCCGAGGACGTGCACTGCGTGGGGCTGTCGATCCTGTCCGGTTCGCACGCCGAGCTGGTGCCGGACGTACTGGCCCGGCTGCGCCGTACCGGCGTGGACGACGTCCCCGTCATCGTCGGCGGCATCATTCCGTCCGCCGACGCGGCGGCCCTCCGGGAAGCCGGCGTAGCGGCCGTGTTCACACCCAAGGACTTCGGTATCACGGAGATCATCGGCCGTATCGTCGACGAGATCCGGAAAGCGAACCAGCTCGACCCTCTGGAGATCCCCGCATGACCCCAGTCAATCGTCTGCGGCCGCGCCGCTCCTGTCTCGCGGTCCCCGGCAGCAACCCCCGCTTCCTGGAGAAGGCCCAGGGCCTGCCGGCCGACCAGGTCTTCCTGGACCTCGAGGACGCCTGCGCGCCGCTCGCCAAGGAGAGCGCCCGGCACACCATCGTCGACGCGCTGAACAACGGCGACTGGACCGGCAAGACGCGGGTCGTGCGGGTCAACGACTGGACGACGCACTGGACGTACCGGGACGTCATCACGGTCGTCGAGGGCGCGGGCCCCAACCTCGACTGCATCATGCTGCCGAAGGTGCAGGACGCCCAGCAGATCGTCGCCCTGGACCTGCTGCTGACCCAGATCGAGAAGACCATGGGCTTCGAGGTCGGCAGGATCGGCATCGAGGCGCAGATCGAGAACGCCAAGGGCCTGGTGAACGTCGATGACATCGCCGGTGCCTCGCCGCGCCTGGAGACCATCATCTTCGGCCCGGCCGACTTCATGGCGTCCATCAACATGAAGTCCCTGGTGGTCGGCGAGCAGCCCCCGGGCTACCCGGCGGACGCGTACCACTACATCCTCATGCGGATCCTGATGGCGGCCCGTACGCACGACCTCCAGGCCATCGACGGTCCCTACCTCCAGATCAAGAACGTCGACGGCTACCGCGAGGTCGCCGGGCGCGCCGCCGCCCTCGGCTTCGACGGCAAGTGGGTGCTGCACCCGGGCCAGGTCGAGGCCGCCAACGAGGTGTTCTCCCCCTCCCAGGAGGACTACGACCATGCGGAGCTGATCCTGGACGCCTACGAGTGGTGCACCTCGGAGGCGGGCGGCAAGAAGGGTTCGGCGATGCTCGGCGACGAGATGATCGACGAGGCGAGCCGGAAGATGGCGCTGGTGATCGCCGGCAAGGGCCGGGCCGCCGGCATGACCCGTACGTCCAAGTTCGAAGCCCCGGAGGCGTAAGCGCGATGCAGTTCGGCCGTACCTATGAAGAGTTCACCGTCGGCGATGTGTACAAGCACTGGCCGGGGAAAACCGTCACGGAATACGACGACCACCTCTTCTGTCTGCTCACGATGAATCATCACCCGCTGCACATGGACAGCAACTACGCGGAGCAGACCACCGACTTCGGAAAGAATGTCGTCGTCGGCAACTACATCTACTCGCTGCTGCTGGGCATGTCGGTGCCCGATGTCTCCGGAAAGGCGATCGCCAATCTGGAGATCGAGTCGCTGAAGCATGTGGCGCCGACCTTCCACGGCGACACGATTTACGGCGAGACGACCGTGCTCGACAAGACGCCCTCCAAGTCGAAGTCGGACCGCGGAATCGTCTATGTCGAGACCAAGGGCTACAAGCAGGACGGCACGCTGGTCTGTGTCTTCCGGCGCAAGGTGATGGTCCCCACGGCCACGTACATCAAGGAGCGCGGCGGCGAACAGCCCGGCCGCCCGGAGCTCAAGGCCCAGCCGGCCAAGAAGGAGAAGTGAGACCGTCATGACCCGTCTTGCGCAGACCGAGGGCCTGACCGACATTCAGCGGGAAATTCTCTCCACCGTCCGCGACTTCGTGGACAAGGAGATCCTGCCGGTCGCCACCGAGCTGGAACACCGCGACGAATACCCGACGCAGATCGTCGAGGGGCTGAAGGAGCTGGGCGTCTTCGGTCTGATGATCCCTGAGGAGTACGGCGGGCTCGGTGAGTCACTTCTCACATATGCGCTCACCGTCGAGGAAATCGCCCGCGGCTGGATGAGCGTCTCGGGCATCATCAACACCCACTTCATCGTGGCGTACATGCTCAAGCAGCACGGCACACAGGAACAGAAGGACTATTTCCTGCCGAAGATGGCGGCCGGTGAAATCCGGGGCGCCTTCTCGATGTCGGAGCCGGCACTGGGCTCGGATGTGTCGGCCATCTCCTCCAAGGGCGTGCGGGACGGCGACGATTACGTCCTCAACGGCCAGAAGATGTGGCTGACCAACGGCGGTTCGTCCACGCTCGTGGCGGTGCTGTGCCGTACGGACGAGGGGCACCCGGAGGGCACCGCCCCGCACAAGTCGATGACGACCTTCCTGGTGGAGAAGGAGGCCGGCTTCGGCGAGGTCCGTCCCGGACTCACCATTCCGGGCAAGATCGACAAGATGGGCTACAAGGGTGTCGACACCACCGAGCTGATCATGGACGGTCTGCGCATTCCGGCCGACCGGGTGCTCGGCGGCGAGACCGGACGTGGCTTCTATCACATGATGGACGGCGTCGAGGTCGGCCGGGTCAATGTCGCCGCGCGTGGCTGCGGTGTCGCCCAGCGCGCCTTCGAGCTGGGTGTTTCGTATGCGCAGCAGCGCCACACCTTCGGCAAGCCGATCGCTCAGCACCAGGCCATCCAGTTCAAACTGGCCGAAATGGCGACAAAGGTCGAAGCGGCCCATGCAATGATGGTTAATGCCGCTCGCAAAAAGGACTCCGGCCAGCGAAACGACCTCGAAGCGGGCATGGCGAAGTACCTGGCCTCCGAGTACTGCAAGGAGGTGGTCGAAGACGCTTTCCGTATCCATGGCGGCTACGGCTTCTCCAAGGAGTACGAGATCGAGCGGCTCTACCGCGAGGCCCCGATGCTCCTGATCGGTGAAGGTACCGCCGAGATCCAGAAAATGATCATTGGTCGACGGCTACTGGAGGAGTACCGGATCCAGGGGTGAACGTCCCGATTGGGGCGTTTTCGTCTAGACGAAGATCACACCCCGTCATCGGACTTCGGCCACGGATTGGCGCTGGCTCTTGGCCAGTTGCCGCCCGCACCCGATAGCATCCCCGGAAAGCCGCCGTCCCCCGTATCCATACGCGGCCCCCTCCGCTACGAAGGTCATCCATGCCCCACAGCCAATCCTCTGCACCACGCGGTCGCGTCCGCCTCGCGCGCGGAGCGTCGCCGTGGCTCCTCCCGACCGTGGCAACGGCAGCGGTCAGCCTGGCCCGCTCCCGTCGCTCGGGACGCTGGGCCGCGCTCGCCGTGCCCACCACCGCACTCGCGGCGGGCATGCTGTGGTTCTTCCGCGACCCCGAGCGAGAGATCGCTCAGGGCCGCGTCATCTCCCCGGCCGACGGTGTGGTGCAGAGCATCATGCCGTGGAAGGACGGGCGCACCCGCGTCGCGATCTTCATGAGCCCGCTGAACGTCCATGTCAACCGCGCGCCGCTGGCCGGCACGGTGACGTCCGTGGAGCACATCCCCGGCGGATTCGTTCCGGCCTTCAACAAGGAGAGCGAGAACAACGAGCGGGTCGTCTGGCACTTCGACACCGAGCTCGGCGACATCGAGATGGTGCAGATCGCCGGCGCGGTGGCCCGCCGCATCGTCCCGTACGTGCCCCAGGGCACCAAGGTCGAGCAGGGCGAGCGCATCGGTCTGATCCGCTTCGGCTCGCGTGTCGACGTCTACCTCCCGGAGGGCGTCGAGGCGGCCGTCGAGGTCGGCCAGGCCACCACCGCGGGGGTGACACGTCTTGACCGTGATTGATCCTGAAACACAGGCCGGCTGGGCTCCCGAGACCGACGAGGACGGGGACGACATGCCGCTGTCCACGCGGCTGTCGATAGCGGACACCCTGACCCTCGGTAACGCCATCTGCGGGTTCATGGCCGTGTACTTCACCACCACCGGCGTCCTCATCCCGCATCTGACGGGCACCGAGGACGGCGGGATGGCGCGGCACAGCGCCGCGGTGGCCGTGATCCTCATGCTGATGGCGTCGGTCTTCGATCTCTTCGACGGACTGGTCGCACGCAAGCTGCGGGCCTCGGCGATGGGGGCCGAGCTCGACAACCTCTCGGACCTCATCAGCTTCGGCCTGGCACCGGCGTACTTCGTGGTGACCTGGGGCATGGTCGCCTCCGGCGCCAGCCAGGCCAACCAGCGGGTGTCGGTGGTCGCGGCGGTGGTGGTGCTGCTGGCGGTGGTGCTGCGGCTGGCGCGGTTCTCCTGTGTCACGCTGCGCGACGGGATCTTCCAGGGCATGCCGAGTCCGTTCGGCGCCCTGACCGTCGTCGCCATCGTGCTGCTGGAGCTGCCGTTCCTGCCGACGCTGCTGGCGATCATCGGGGTGGCCTGGCTGATGGTGAGCCGGGTCGAGTACCCCAAGCCGCGGGGCCGGCTCGCGGTGGCAATGCTCAGCTGGATCGTGCTCAGCATGGGCATGCTCGCGGCCTGGGCGCTGGACGCCCCCGGCGGCCAGCTGCTGCTGCAGACCGGCTGCTCGCTGCAGATCGTCCTGGGCGCCATGATCCCGGTCTTCGCGACGGCCCGGAGGGTGAACACCTTCCGTGACAACCGCCGCGAGTCGCGGGCCGAGCAGCGCGCCGCACAGCTTCCGTAGGGGACGCAACGAACGAAGCGGATACGCCGAGAGCCCCGAGCGAGTCTTTCGCTCGGGGCTCTCGGCTTTCGGCTTTCGGCTTTGTGCCGCTCCGGGCCCGGGGATCCGGGGGCCGGGAGTCCTGGGCCCGGGGATCAGACCAGGAAGTCGCGGGCCAGGTTCTCCGCCGCCCGCTCCAGCAGGGGACCCGCCTGGGCCATACAGCGGGCCGGGTCGGGCTCCAGGTCCGTCAGGGCGTACGCGCGGCTGATACCGGCCGCACCGAGGGCCTCCTGGGGCAGCTGGAGGCGTCCGCAGACGGCGACCACCTCGATGCCCGCCTTACGGGCCGCGGCGGCGACACCGGCCGGGGCCTTGCCGTGCAGCGTCTGCTCGTCCAGCGAGCCCTCGCCGGTGATCACGAACGTGGCCTCCGCCAGCGCCGGGGCGAAGCCCAGCACATCGAGCATCACATCGATGCCCGGCCGGAACGTCGCGTCCAGGCCGACCAGCGCCCCGTAACCGATACCGCCCGCCGCGCCCGCACCGGGCGCCAGGGCGTGCTCGGCGGCCTGGGGGCCGACCGCGGCCTCGAGCACCCGGGCGTAGTGCGCCAGGGCGGCGTCCAGCGCGGCCACGTCCGCCTCGCCGGCGCCCTTCTGGGGTCCGTAGACCGCGGGCGCGCCCTTCGGCCCCGTGAGCGGGTTGTCGACGTCGCTGGCGAGCACGATGTCCGTCCGGGCCAGCCGCGGGTCGAGGCCCGACAGATCGGCCGTGACCAGGTCCGCCAGCGGCCCGCCGCCGGGGCGGATCGTTTCCCCGTCCGCGTCCAGAAACTGCGCCCCCAGCGCCGCGAGCATGCCCGCGCCGCCGTCGGTCGTCGCGCTGCCGCCGACCCCGAAGACGATCGAGGTCGCCCCCGCGTCGAGGGCCGCGAGCAGCAGCTCCCCGGTGCCGTAGGTGGTCGCCGTCAGAGGGGCGAAGACCCCCTTCGGGAGATGTTGCAGACCGGATGCCTCCGCCATCTCCACCACAGCCGTGCCGTCCTCGCGCAGCGCGAAGGTGGCCGTCACCGGGTCGCCGGTGGGGCCCATGACGCGCGCCTCATGGCGCGCGAAGCCGGCCGCGAGCGCCGCCGCGACCGTGCCGTCGCCGCCGTCCGCGACCGGGATGGCCGCCACGTCCAGATCGGGGAGCACGCGCCGCAGACCGGCCGTGACATGCTCGGCGACCTCGACGGCCGTGAGCGAACCCTTGAACTTGTCCGCGGCGATCAGCACCCGTCCGGTGTGTGTCCTTGCTGCGTCCGCCACCGTGTTTCCCCTTGCTTTCGAGCTGGCAGTCGCACCCGCTGTGACCATATCCGGCGAGGGGCTCCGGCGCACAGGCATCTCGGTCCGCAGGACCCGGGACCTTCCGCCGCCGGTCCGTGCCTCGTCCGCGCCTGGTGCGCGCCTTCATGGGCGCCCCGGCAACCCTCTAGGCTCGCGGCGTGACGACCATGGATTACGCCACTTACATCGCCGGTCTGCCCCGCGTGATCGCGGGCGCGGGCACCGTCTTCCGCGACGCCCGGGGCCGCATCCTGCTGGTGGAGCCCAACTACCGCGACACCTGGATCCTGCCCGGCGGCACCGTCGAATCGGACACCGGCGAGTCGCCCCGCCAGGCCGCCCGCCGCGAGACCGCCGAGGAGATCGGCCTGGACGTCGAGCTGGGCGCACTGCTCGCCGTGGACTGGGTGCGGGGGAAGGAGCGGCCGCCGCTGGTGTCGTACCTCTTCGACGGCGGTGTGCTGGACGAGGCGCAGCTCGCCGCGATCCGGCTCCAGGAGGAGGAGCTGCTGTCGTGGCGGCTGGTGCACTGGGACGAGGCCGAGACGATGGTGAGCGCGGGGATGCGGCTGCGGATCCGCGCCGCGCTGGACGCGCTGGACACCGGGCGGGGACCGGCGGAGCTGGAGGACGGGCTGCCGCCGCAGGGGGCGGCGCAGCGTAGTACGTCGGGTTGAGACCGAGATGAAAACCGTGGGTTGATCCGCCGCGCGTCCCGGCCCTTTACCGGGGATCTTGCGGAAGGCCCCAGCGTTCACGCCGGGGATGAATGCCCCTCAGGGCTGCTCTGGCCTGTGCTGTTACGCGAACGTTCTTTCTGGCTGGGGCGTTGTCAGTGGGCTTCGATAGCGTGTTGACCATGCAGCTCCGCTACTCCTACCGGGCCTGTCCGGACGGTTCCCAGCGTCGTGCGCTGGCGCCTGCGTTCGGGTGTGCTCGTGTGGTGTGGAACGACTGTCTGCGCGACCGCAAGGAGGCACACGCGGCCGGGCTGCCGTATGTGAAATCGGCGGACTTGTCGCGGCTTCGCATCACCCAGGCCAAACGCACCGAGGAACGCGCCTGGCTCGCCGACGTGTCGGCCGTCGTCCTGCAACAGTCCCTGCAGGACCTGGACACCGCCTACAGGAATTTCTTCGACTCGGTCAAGGGCAGGCGCAAGGGGCCGAAGGTCGGGCCGCCCCGGTACAAGTCGAAGAAGGCCACCCGCCAGTCCATCCGCCGCCGTGCTCTCCGACGGCACCCGTATCAGCTCTCCGAAGTTCCTGCGCCGTGCCGAGAAGAAGCTCAAGCGCCTGCAGCGGGAGTTGTCCCGCAAGGCGAAAGGTTCGCGGAACCGGGCCAAGGCCCGTATCAAGGTCGCACGCCAGCACGCCAAGGTGGCCGACCGGCGGCGGGACTGGCACCACAAGGCATCCACACAGATCATCCGTGACAACCAAGCGGTGTATGTGGAAGACCTTGCGGTGTCCGGCCTGGCCCGTACGCGTCTGGCCAAGTCCGTGCACGACGCCGGATGGTCGGCGTTCGTGAACATGCTGGCGTACAAGGCGGTCAAGCACGGCCAGTACTTCGGGAAGATCGGCCGGTTCGAGCCGACCTCCCAGGTCTGTTCCACGTCCGAGAGTGGACGTGCGCGGAGTGCGGGACGGTCCACGACTGTGACGGCAACGCAGCCAACAACACCCTGGCCGCCGGACGGGCGGACAGACCAAACGCCTCGCAGAGCGCAGATGAGACCGGGACGAAAGTCCCGGCACAGCGCGTTGAAGCAGGAACGCACCGAGACGGTCGGACGACCGTGGTAGGAACCCCCGACCTTCAGACCGGGGAGACGTCAATCAATGCCATGGAAGTTGTGGGCGGCGGTGTGGTAGGGACAGTACGGACGATGGGGGCGGAATGACAGACAGGGCAGATGTCGCGGATATCGCGGCAAGGGCCGGGCAGGTGCCGGGAGTTGTGGGGGTGATGCTCGGCGGGAGCCGGGCGCGGGGGTCGCACCGGGCGGACTCCGACTGGGATCTCGGGGTGTACTACCGGGGCGAGCCGGATCTGTCCGCGCTGGAGGCACTGGCCGCTGAGGTGACCGGCGGTCCCGTGGAGGTGTACGGGCCGGGAGCCTGGGGCGCGTGGGTGAACGGCGGGGCCTGGCTCGTCCTGCCCGACGGCAGCCATGTGGACTGGATCCTGCGGGACGTGGACCGGGTGCGACAGGTCTGGCAGGAGTGCCGCGCGGGCCGCTTCGAGACCGGGATGCAGGCCGGTCATCCGCTGGGCTTCTGGTCCCCCGCCTACCCGGGTGAGGTGGCGCTGGGCCAGGTGCTCGCCGACACCGACGGCGAGCTGGCCCGGCTCAAGGAAGAGACGCAGCACTATCCCGAGGCCTTGAGAACGTCGCTGACCCGCCAGGCCATATGGGATGCGGGATTCTCGGCGGCCATGGCGGCCAAGTCGCACGCGAGCGGGGACGTACTGCATGCGGCCCTGTGCCTGTCCCGGGCCGTCGGCGATCTCGTGCAGGGCCTGTACGCCCATCACGGCGTCTGGTGCCTCAACGAGAAGGGCGCCCTGGCGGCGGCCTCCGCCCTGCCCGGAACACCCCCCGGCTTCGCGGCCCGCGCCACCGCCGTGCTGGGCCAACTCGGATGCACAGCAGAAGAGTTGAAGCATTCCTTGACGGAGGCGGAGCGGCTGGTGGAGGAGGTGCGAGCGACGGTCGGCGCCTGAGACAGGACCGAGGAGCGAACGGGGCGCGGGCAGCGCGGCGGGGCTGGGCGGGGCGCGGACAGCCGGGCGGCGTGGGGTGGGGTGGGGT
>NZ_LGKG01000176.1 GCF_001294335.1 Streptomyces chattanoogensis | reverse complement strand
CGGATGACCAGCGCTGCGGCACGAGCGGCAGCGCTGTCGCCGGACGTGCTGCCGGTCACCTCCGGCTGAGGCAGGCACGCGCACCTGCGCCGGCACCCCTGCTCGGAGAGGCCGCCCTGCGCGTCATGATCTGCCGGATCTTCTTGGCCACATGCGGCGCCAAGCCGCAGCGACAGCGAGAACACGGGGAGCACGGGGTGGCCGGAACAGCAGATGTGTTGATGCGATGCATCTGCGGGATCTGGCGATAGGGGGCACGGCGTCGGCGGGTGCGCTTGGCCGCAGGTTCGCGTCGTGGGCAGGAGTCACAGAACCGGGCACCGAAAAGGCTTCCGTGGACCGCGCAGCAACCTGTCTGAGTGGGCGGAACTGGCAGGCGAGGGCGGCACGGCGCCGCTCGGTGGGCACAAGGTGTGCCTGCCTCATGCCGTAGCGCACGCGCGTGCCGCTGCGCCGAGGCGGCGGACGCCCTCTGCGAGGTCGGCGGGGTTCTCCGAGGCCGCGAAACCGAGCCTCAGACAGGCGCCCGGTTGCTCGGCCGGGAAGTAGCGGGCGCCCGCGTTGACCGCCACACCATGGGCCCGTGCCGCGTCCGCGACGCCGGAGTCCTCAAGGCCGGGCGGGAGCTGGACCCACAGATGCAGGCCACCTTCCGGGATCCGGGTCGGAGTCCAGTCGGGCAGTTCGCGCGCCATGGTCCCGGCCAGTACCGCACAACGTTCCCTCAGGTGCGTGGAAAGGGCGCGCAGATGCCGGTCCCACGCGGGGGTGCTCACCAGCTCCACGGCCGCCTCCTGCAGCGGCCTGGCGATGAAGAAGTCGTCCACCCGGCGCATCCCCTGCAGTCTCCGCATCACCGGTCCACGGGCGATCACCGCCCCGATGCGCAGGCTCGGCGAGGCCGGCTTGGTCAGTGAGGTCAGCTGGACCACCGTGCCGTCGCGGTCGTCTGCGACCAGGGGGAGAGGCACCGGGCCGCCGTGGCCGAGGTGGCGGGCGAAGTCGTCCTCGACGAGGAACGCCCCGGCGGCGCGGGCCACGTCCACGACTTGGCGGCGGCGCGCCGGCGCGAGCACGGTGCCGGTCGGATTGTGGAAGGTGGGCTGGCAGTACAGCAGCCGGGCGCCGGTCACGGCGAAGGCGTCGGCCAGCAGGTCGGGGCGGATACCGTCGCCGTCCATCGGAACGGCCACCGGGCGCAGCCCCGCCGCGCGGGCGGCGGCCAGCGCGCCCGGGTACGTCGGCGACTCCACCAGTACCGGGCTGCCCGGCGCGGCCAGCGCCCGGAACAGCATCGACAGTGCGCCCTGGCCGCCGCCGGTGACCAGCACATCCTCCGGGCCGACGGCGCTTCCCGCCGCTTGGGCGAAGATCGCGCGCAGCGGCGCCAGGCCCGCGGCGGGTGCCCGGTCCCAGGCGCCGGGGCGGCGGGCTGCGCGGGCCAGCGCCGCACTCAACGCCCGTTCCGGGCGGAGCGAGGGGTGCAGATAGCCGCCTGCCATGGCGATCGCGCCCGTGGGCACCGCATCCGAAAGGCCGTCCGCGGCGCCCGGATCGACGTCACGCCCGGCGAGTGCCACTGCCTGCCACGAGGTGTCCGGTGTATCGCCGGCCGAGCGGGCGCGGCGTGGGGCGACGTAGGTGCCGCTGCCCGGGCGGGTGACCACCTCGCCCTCGGCTGCCAGTTGGGCGAACGCCCTCGACACCGTCACCGGGCTGACACCATGACGCCCCGTCAACTCCCGGCTGCTGGGCAGCCGGTCGCCGGGCGCGAGACGGTCGATCTCCGTACGGAGTATCCCTACCAGTGCCTCAGTACTGCTACTCTCAGACATGAGACAACAGAGTAACGCTTTCCTCTCCGCTGGAGAATCGCTCCTCGACACGGCGGCGGAGATTGCGGCGCTGCGCGCCGACACCCCGGGCTGCGAGTCGGTCATCCACTTCAACAACGCGGGCTGCGGCCTGGTGGCCCGCCCGGTCCTCGCGGCGATGACCGATCACCTCCAACTGGAGGCGGGCATCGGCGGATACGAAGCCTCCGCCGCACGGGAGGTCCAGGTCCGCGACTTCTACGCGTCGATCGCCGAGCTCCTGGGCACCGGTCCCGGCAACATCGCCTTCGCCGGCAGCGCGACCCATGCGTATACCAAGGCCCTGTCGGCGATCGACTTCCGGGCCGGCGACGTCATCCTCACCACGCGCAACGACTTCATCTCCAACCAGATCGCGTTCCTCGCCCTGCGCAAACGGTTCGGCGTCGAGATCGTCCACGCCCCCGACCACCCCGACGGCAGCGGCGTCGACGTCCCCGCCATGGCGGCGCTCATGCGGTCCCGCCGCCCCCGCCTCGTTGCTGCGACGCATGTGCCCACCAATTCCGGCCTCGTGCAGCCGGTGGCCGAGATAGGCCGCCACTGCCGGGAGCTGGGACTGCTCTACCTCGTGGACGCCTGCCAGTCGGTGGGGCAGTACGCGCTCGACGTGGACGAGATCGGCTGCGACCTGCTCACCGGGACATGCCGCAAGTTCCTGCGCGGCCCCCGCGGTTCGGGCTTCCTCTACGTCTCCGACCGCGTCCTGCAGGAGGGCTACGAGCCCCTGTTCATCGACATGTACGGCGCCCGTTGGGTCGGGCCCGACACGTACCGGCCGGTGGACAGCGCGGCACGGTTCGAGGAGTGGGAGTTCCCGTACGCCACCCTGCTCGGCTGCGCGGCGGCCGTGCGCTACGCCCTTCGGGTCGGCCTGGAGCCGATCTCCCGCCGGACGCCCGCTCTGGCGGCCCGGCTGCGCGACCACCTGGCAGACATCCCCGGCATACGGCTCCTCGACCGCGGCCCGGCCCCGGCGGCCCTCGTCACCTTCGGAGTCGAGGGCTGGCAGCCGCAGCCGTTCAAGACGGCCCTGGACGAGAAGGGCATCAACTCTGCCCTGAGCTTCCGGGAGTTCGCGCAGTACGACTTCAACGACAAGGACGTCGACTGGTGCCTCCGGCTGTCACCGCACTACTACAACACCGAGGAAGAGGTCGACGCGGTCGCCGCAACCGTCGCCGCACTCGCCGAGCACGGGCAGAAGACCCACTGATGGCATCGGCGCAGGTGGCGGCGGCCGGCGCGGAGGCGGCTGCCGGAAACTCATCCAGGAGTCTCTGGCACAACAAGGACTTCCTCACGTTCTGGCTGGGCGAGACCGTGTCGCTGCTCGGCACCCAGGTGACGACCCTCGCGCTGCCCCTCACCGCCATCCGCGCGTTCGGGGCGAGCGACGAGCAGGTGGGACTGCTGCGGTTCCTGCAACTCGTCCCCTACCTCGGCCTCGCCCTGATATTCGGGGTGTGGGTGGACCGGGTCCGCAGGCGCAGGGTCATGCTCGCCGCGAACCTGGTCCGGATGGTCCTGCTGGCGCTGGTTCCCGTCCTGTACTGGGCGGACGCCCTCGGCATGGTCACCCTGACGGTCATCGCCTGCGCCGTCGGTGTCGCGTCGGTGCTGTTCGACGTGAGCTGGATGTCGTACGTCCCCACCCTGGTCCGCGACCCCGGTCACTATGTAGAGGCGAGCGCGAAGACGGGCGTCAGCTCCTCCACAGCGGATGTGGCGGGGCCCGGTCTGGCAGGCATCCTGGTGTCGGCGCTGACCGCACCGGCGGCACTGATCGTGGACGCCTTCTCGTACCTGGTCTCCGTGATCTCCCTGCTGCTCATCCGCACACCCGAGCCGCGTCCGGAGCAGGGCGCTCGCCGCCACATCTGGTCGGAGCTGCGGGACGGTCTCGGCTGGGTCATGAGGGACAGGATCCTGCGAGCGCTGGCGCTCGTGGGGTTCTGCTGCAACTTCTCCATGATCACCGTATGGACGATGTTCCTGCTCCACGGCACACATGACCTGCATCTCGCCCCGTCGGTTCTCGGTGGCATCTTCGCCACGGCCTCGGTGGGCGGACTCATCGGCGCGTTGATCTCCGGACGGGTGATCAAGCGGTTCCGGCTCGGACGCGGCTATCTGGTGGCCCAGTTGGCCCTGCTGCTCGGCCCGAGCCTACTCGCCACCGCCGCCGGACCGGACTGGCTGGTGATCGCGATGTGCGTGGCGTCCTTCTTCGTCACGTACCTGGGACTCGGCGTCGCCAATGTCATCATCGTCAGCCTCCGGCAGACGAGCACTCCCGCGTCGATGATGGGGCGGATGACCGCGGCTTTCCGGACGCTGCTGTTCGGCGGCGGCGCACTCGGCGGCCTGTCCGCCGGTCTCCTGACCGGCGCGCTCGGCGGCAAAGGCGCCCTGACCGTCGCGGCGATCGGCTCCGCCGCCGTGGCGATCGGACTCTTCGCGTCCCCGGTCACCAGGCTGCCGGCTCTGCCGTCACCGGCGGAGCTACGTGTGCAGTGAATGCCCACGCCGTCGTGCCGAGGCCGTCGTGGTGCGCTTTCCGAGATCGTGGCCTCGCCCCCCGGGGAGAGACCAGGATGGAAGCCCGTTCCGCTGGGGAGACAAGCACCTTGAGTCTGCGTCAGCCCGCGTGCCGCTCACGCCAACGGCCCCGGACGAGGAGTCCGGGGCCGCGACTCGCGCCAGGGGCTGTCCGGTGGGTCGGATGACGGCCTAGCTTGCGGCACTGGCGGCAACGGCAGCAGCGGCTACGGCACCTTGCATGTTACGGATCGCGGCACGAACGCTGTCGGCTGCCCACTGTCCGGACGCGACCTCCGCCATCCGGTCGGCAACCTGCCTCCGCGGGACATCGGGGAATGCCAGGCGGTGCAGCTTGGCGGCGTGGATCAGGGCGACGAGGCCCGCCGTGCGCTCATCCGGGGCGGCGCCGTCCAGGACGACGGCCCGGAGCCGCCGACGCAGCTCCGCCTCGGGGGTGCTGTCGGCCTCGCGGTAGCGGCGCGTCAGGAACAGGCCGAGGGCCCTGTGCTGCTGCTCGACGACCACGCCGCGCGCACACAGGCTTTCCACGGCCGCGTTGGCGGCCTTGCCCCGGTCCTTGGTCAGCCAGTCCGTTACCCGGCGCTTCTCGCGGCCGCGCAGCCAGGCGTCGAGCAGCGCCATTCGGCCGTCGAGCAACGGCTCACCGGTCGGCGTCCTGTCTGTCAGTTCGAGGTACTTGCCCTCGACGGACGCCCTCCCGGTGAGGACCAGTTCCAGCAGGATCGCGCCCGCGACGGCCCAGCCCGCCGCCTGCCGCTGCTCCGGCACCCCGGACTCATCGTCCAGGGAGAGCAGCATGATCTCCTCGGCCAGCGTGATGGCCATCCTCGGTCCCCCGATACGTCTCGTGATCATTGCCGTCAACCAGTCAGACGCCCGGGTTCACGAGGCGGTTGCCAGGGCGCCCCTCACCACCCCTCACCTACCGGTAGGCGCCCGATCGGTGTGCCGTTGCCGACGCGTGGCGCGGACCGGGCCCGGCGCGGGGCTACTGGTGCTTCCCGCCGACGTTCCCCTCGCCTGCCCGGCCGTTCCCGGTCGCGTTGTGCGTGCTGCTGGGGTTGGCGTCGGGCGTGCCGTTGCCGGAGGCGCCGGCGTTCCCCGCGGTGCCGTTGCCGGCGTTCGCGGCGCCGTTGCCGGGTCTGCCCGTGTCGGCCGGCCCGCTTGGCGCGCCCGTCGCCCGCGTCAGCTGCTCGGAGCAGTACGCGGCGACCTTGTCCTTTCCACCGGCGGCCGCGACGAGCCGCTGCCAGGCCGTCGCATCGAGTGCTTTGCCGCGCCCTTCGACCTGCTTGTAGGCGCGGCAGTGGGCCTCGATGTCCTGGGCGGGGGAGGGGCGGTCCGTGGGGCCGGGGCGGCCGGAGGGCGACGGCGAGGCCGTACCGCCCGGCCGGCCCGGGGCGACCGCAGAGGGGTGCGCGGTCCCCCGGCCGGTACCGGCGCCGCCGGTGGACGAGCCGGCCGAACCGACGGCCGCGACCGCGACACCGCCCAGGGTGAGGCCGGCGAACACCATGCCGAACGTCATCCGTGCCGGGCGCCGGACACTCCGCTCCTCGCGCGGCCGCCAGTCGTCCCGGCGCCGGGTACGTGCCCGGCGCCCGTCCGCGCCGTGGGCGGCGGCCCGGAAGGCGGCCAGGGCCCGCTGCTCGGCCTCGGCATCGAGACGGTGTGTGCGGATGGCGGCGCCCAGCACCGTTTCCAGCGTCGCGGAGTCATGCACCTCCCCCGGGCCGGACATGCTGCCGTCAGGGTGCCCATGCCGGTGACGGACCGGTGCTCCGTCGCCGCTCAGCCGTTCACCCATGTCCGCTTCCGTTCTTGTCCGACCGTTTCGATTCGTTGAGGTGCCGGACCCCGACGCCTTCTGGCCGTCCACTGTCGCCCTCGTCGTTCATTCCGACTTCCCCAGCGTTCGGGAAGCCCCTCCGTCACACCCTCGTCCGCCTTGCCGCCGACGCCCAGCTGGCGGGCGAGACGTTTCAGGCCCCGATGGGCGGCCGTGCGAACAGCTCCCGGACGCTTGCCGAGGACGCGTGCGGCGGCGGGACCGTCCAGACCCACGACGACCCGCAGGAGCACCGCCTCGCCCTGGTCCCGCGGCAGCCCGCGGACCAGTTCCAGGGCCTGCTCCGTGGAAAGGGATTCCAGAGCCTGGTCATGAGTGTTGTGCGGTCCGGGCAGGTTCAGCAGGTCCTGTTCGGTCCCGCCGGCCCGGGGCCGCACGCGCTGACGGCGCAGATGGTCCAGTGCCCGGTGCCGGGCGATGGCCGCGGTCCAGCCGCGGAACCCGGCCCCGTCCCCCTTGAAACGTCCGAGGTCGCGGGCTATCTCCAGCCAGGCGTCGGAGGCCACGTCCTCCGCGTCCTCGCCGACCAGCCCGTGCAGATAGCCGAGCAGGCCCGGTTGCACGAGCCGGTAGGCCACCGCGAAGGCGGCCTCGTCGCCGTCCTGGGCCTGCGTAACCGCTGTGCCCAATTCCCCGTCGTACGTCTTTGCACGCCGGGGTTGCCCTACCTGGCCCAAGACTGTCCTCGTTCGCACCGGGTTCATAGCGAGTCCGTGTCGTCCGCCGCGCTCCGGTGGCAACGACGGCCCATGAGGAACAGCGTCCGCCCTCGCAAAAGTGTCACGACGGCCAGGGGCCCTGCACGTCGCTGCCGCAGCCCAGGCCGTGCGGCCGCCGAAGCAGCGTGACGTTTTGCGCCGGCCATGCGCTGGCTGAGTACCGGGGTCGGTACCGCGCAGGCTGAGGGCGAACACCTGCCGGATGCCGGCACCGCCGGACCTCTCTCCGGGCTGCTGCTGACTCCCCCCTGCGAGCGGCTGGGAGAGGGACGGGCGGCCGGGAGCCCCACCGCACGGGCTCCCGGCCGCCCCGCACGAACCTGTCTGGATCGCCCCTTTCCGGAGGCTCTGTCCGTCCCGTGCGGGGCTGGGTGTAACACTTCCGGCCGAGTGCGCTCTCTTCATGCGGGCGACCGCGTCGGTCGGCCGGGAGAGGAGACACGACTCGTGAGGTGGACGGACGGAAGCGGAGCGGTGTACGGCGAGGATCCGTACGGCGGCGCCGGCTACACCTATGCCTACGGCCACGAGTCCGCCTATGGCCAGGAGTACGCCTACGGCCACGAGTACGGAGGGGGCGTCGCGGGCGTCACCACCGACACGGCCTCGCCGGCCTGGAACGGGGTGGCGCCCGCGCAGTGGGCGCACCCGACGGGGCAGGCCACGACGGCAGGGGACTGCCCGCACGGTGACGTCCTCACCGCGCAGCTCCCGGTGTTCGATACAGAGCAGTTCCCGGCGGTCGGCACGCAGCAGCACCCGGTATCCGACACAGCGCAGCTCCCGGTGTTCGACGCGCCCGGCCACCCCGTGCCAGAACCTGACACGCCCCAGAGCGAGTCGGCACGGCCCGTCTTCGTCGATTCCTCGGGGCGACGCCAGCGCCGCGTGCTCCGCGCCGCCCGGCTGCTGGTGATCCCCGCCGGCGGCTATGTCGCCGTGCTGATCAGCACGATGCTGGGCGGCCCCGACATCAGCTCTCCGTTCGTCCCGCACGCGGACTCCGCGCACTCGGCCAGACCCAGGGCGACCGCACCCGACCCCTCGTCCGGCACCGGACGCTCGCCGCGGAGCGCGAGCCCCACCGCGGCGCAGAAGAACTCCGGCACCGCGGCGCAACCGACCCCCGGCCCCACCGGCCGGCCGACAGCCTCCGCCGACCCTGCGGCCCCATCCGGGCCCCCCACGACCGCCGCCCCCGCCCACTCCTCCAAGGGGCGCGGTCTCGGCTCGTCCCACAAGCGCGTGAAGTGATCCAAGGCTCTGACGTGACCGACCGCCGACACCCCAACGCTCCCGCCCGCCGCCACGGCCGCACCCGCCGGCTCAGACCCCGTGCCCACTGGCTCCTGCTGAGCGTGCTCGCGGTGACCCTGTCGACGGCCCTCCTGCTCCAGGGGTACACCCACCACATGTTCCGGATCACCTCGGACGCCGTGACCGGGGCCCGGGGACGGAACGAGGCGGTCCCCCGTCAGGTGACCCACGGCGGCCCCGTGATCGCGGACGCCGCCACCTCCGCGCACACCGCCCGGGTCAGGGACCGCACCATCGCCCTCACCTTCGACGACGGCCCCGACCCCGTCTGGACGCCGCGCATCCTGGACGTACTGCGCCGCAACCGTGTGCACGCGACGTTCTTCGTCGTCGGAACGCAGGTCGTGGCCCACCCGGAGCTGGTCCGCCGGATCGTCGCCGAGGGCCACCAGATCGGCATCCACACCTTCACCCATCCTGACCTGGCCCGCATCGCTCCCTGGCAGCGTTCCCTGGAGCTGCGGGAGACGCAGCTGGCTGGCGGTGGCGGGCGCCGCGGGGGTCACCACCGCACTGCTCAGGCCGCCGTACTCCTCGCAGAACGACGCGCTGGACGATGCCGACTGGTCCGTCCTCAAGCAGGCGGACACGGAAGGCTATGTCACGGTGCTCTCCACACGGGACGCCGAGGACTGGCAGCGGCCCGGTGTGCACCGCGTCCTCGCCCATGCCACACCCCACGGCCACGCCGGGCAGATCGTGCTGATGCACGACGGCGGCGGTGACCGGTCACAGACCGCCACCGCGCTGAGCGCCCTGATCCCACGGCTCAAGGCGCAGGGCTTCCGGTTCGCCACGGTCGGAGCCTCGGTCGGCATGGCCGCGTCGGTCCGGCCCGCCGGGCCCGGCGACCATCTGCAGGGCGTGGCCCTCATCGAGCTGCTCCAGGCCGGCGACTGGACCGTGTGGCTGCTCGGCGTGCTGATGTGCGCGGCCGGAGCGATCAGCGTGCTGCGCGCGGCGGTCGTGCTGATCGCGGCCCGCCGGCACCGGCGGCTGCGGACGGGGCTCCGCGGCCGGTCCTGGGGGCCGCCGGTGACCGAACCGGTCAGCGTCATCGTCCCCGCGTACAACGAGAGCGCCGGGATCGAGGCGGCCGTGCGCTCACTGCTCGCTTCGGACCATCCGGTGGAGATCATCGTGGTGGACGACGGTTCCACCGATGGCACCGCCGACCTGGTGGAGTCGCTTCACCTGCCGGGGGTGCGGGTGATCCGGCAGCAGAACGCGGGCAAGCCCGCCGCGCTCAACACGGGACTCGCCGCCGCCTCGTGCGAGCTGGTGGTCATGGTCGACGGCGACACGGTCTTCGAATCCGACACCGTCCGCACTATCGTGCAGCCCTTCGCCGACCCTCGGGTGGGCGGCGTCTCGGGCAACGCCAAGGTCGTCAACCGCGGTGGCCTGCTGGGCCGCTGGCAGCACATCGAGTACGTGGTCGGCTTCAACCTCGACCGCCGCCTGTTCGACCTCGCCGAGTGCATGCCGACCGTCCCGGGGGCGGTCGGCGCGTTCCGCCGCCGGGCGCTGCTCGCCCTCGGCGGCGTCAGCGACGTCACCCTCGCCGAGGACACCGACCTCACCATGGCGCTGTGCCGCGCCGGCTGGCGTGTGGTCTACGAGGAGGGCGCGGTGGCCTGGACGGAGGCGCCCGCGTCACTGAACGCCCTGTGGCGGCAGCGGTACCGCTGGTGCTACGGGACCCTGCAAGCGATGTGGAAGCACCGCGGCGCCTTGGTGCAGCGCGGCGCCGCCGGGAAACTCGGCCGCCGCGGCCTGGTCTACCTCCTCCTCTTCCAGGTCCTGCTGCCCCTGCTCGCCCCCGTCGTGGACATCTTCGCCCTGTACGGGCTGCTCTTCCTCGACCCGGTCCGGATCATCGGGCTCTGGCTGGCTTTCCTGCTGCTGCAACTCCTGATGGGCCGGTACGCGTTCCGCCTGGACGGGGAACGGCCCGGTCCGCTGTGGAGCCTGCCGTTGCAGCAGTTCGTCTACCGGCAGCTGATGTACCTGGTGGTGATCCAGTCCGTCTTCACCGCCGTTTCGGGCTCCCGCCTGAGATGGCAGCGCATGGAGCGGTACGGCAGCCTCCGGGCCCCGGTGGGCGCGGAGGCGCCCGGCCATGACCTGCCTCCGCAGGATCCCGGCTCCCCGCACCCGGCGCCGTACGACGCCTTGCCGCACCCGGCGCCGTACGACGCCTTGCCGCACCCGGCGCCGTACGACACCTTGCCGCAGCCGGCGCCGTACGCCGACTTCCACCAGCCGGAACCGCACGACGGCCTTCCGCAGCCCCCACCTCACAACGGTTACTGGCAGCCCCCACCCCACAACGATTTCCGGCAGCCCGCACCGCACGAGACACCGCAGTCGTACTGAGCCGTACTGAGCCGTCCTGGGCCGTACCGAGTCGTACTCAGTCGTACCGAGTTATACCGAGTTGTACCGAGAGGACAGTGATCCGAGCCCATGAGCGGACACCGGCGCCGACCGTCGCAGCAGTCCCGTGGCGGCACGCCTGCTGAGGATGTCCGCACCACGGGCCACCGCCCCTCGCGGCACCGGCCCCCCGGACCGGGCACGTCACGCCGTGCCCGGAGAACGGCGCCGGAGAAGAGGCCGGAGAAGAGACGGTGGATCGACTACCCGCACCGGGGCAGGACGGGCCCGCGCCGCTGGCTGCCGTCGATACGTCAACTGCTGGCGCTCTTCCTGTTCTTCTTCGGCGGCACGGCGGCGGCCGTCGGCTATGCCTACGCCACGGTCACCATCCCCGACCCCAACCCCTCGACACTGCTGCAGAACAACGTCTACTACTGGTCGGACGGCAGGGTCCTGGCGACCGACGGCAGCGTCAACCGGCAGAACGTCCCGCTCTCACAGGTCCCCGCCGACGTGCGGTGGGACTTCATCGCCGCGGAGAACGCCTCCTTCTACACCGACCCGGGCATCGACCCGCAGGGCATCCTCCGCGCCGTCGCCCACATGGCCGAGGGCGGCACTGTGCAGTCCGGGTCGACGATCACCCAGCAGTTCGTCAAGAACACCTACCTGGACCCGTCGCAGACGGTCTCGCGGAAGATCAAGGAACTGCTGATCTCCACCAAGATCGGCGCCGCCATGAGCAAGCAGCAGATCCTTCAGGGGTATCTGAACACCTGCTTCTTCGGCCGGCAGGCCAACGGCATCCAGGCCGCGGCCCGCATGTACTACGGCCTTCCGGTGCAGAAACTCGACGCGAGCCAGGGAGCCTTCCTCGCCGCGGCGGTCAACGAGCCGAGCCTCATCCAGCACGCGGACTCGGACCCCACGGCCAGGGCAAAGGCGCGGGCACGCTGGTCCTGGGTGCTCGACCGGATGGTGAAGATCGGCAAGCTGACGCCGGGGCAGCGGGCACGGTACGCGGCCGCGGGATTCCCGGCACCCAGGAAGTGGACCCTCGGCTCGGGCCTCCCGGGCCAGACCGCCCTGGTCCAGCTCGCCCGGTCGTACGCCCAGGCACACGACCCGAGCATCACCGACAGCAGCCTGAGCAGGGGCGGCTACCAGATACACACCACCTTCGACAGGAAACGGACCGCGAAGCTGGCCAGGGCCGTCGCCAAGGTCCGCGCGCAACGCCTCGACCCCGCCCACCGGTCGGCCGACCGGGACGTCCAGGTCGGAGCCGCCTCGGTCGATCCCACGACCGGCAGGATCCTCGCCGTCTACGGCGGCTCCGGCTACGCCCACGCCCACTACTCGGACAACGCCGACACCTCTGGCGTCCCGGTGGGCTCGACGTTCAAACCCATCGTCCTGGCCGCCGCGCTCCAGCACCAGGCCGTACTGAAACCCGGCGAGCCCCCGGCGCGGATCACCCCGGCCAGCAAGTTCAACGGTGACGACGGCATCAAGATCAAGGACCAACAGGGCAATGACGTCACCGACGACAAGGACCCCACCGGCCTCCTCCACCAGCACAACGACACCCCCCGGCGCTGGGGCCACATCTCTCTGCGCAAGGCGATGGAGCAGTCGGTCAACACGCCGTACGTGCAACTGGGAGAGGACGTCGGCTACCGGAACGTGGCCGGGACGGCGCAAGCCCTCGGCTTGCGCCACAGCAGCCTCGCCGCCCCCAGCGCCGGCTTCTACATCGGTACCTCGACGCCGAGCGCCATTCGCATGGCAGGCGCCTACTCGACCTTCGCCGCCTCCGGTATGCGGGCCACCCCCTACTCGGTGACCAAGGTGACCCACAACGGCTCCCCACTCCCCGGCTTCACCGCCCCCGCCCCCGTACGGGCGCTGCCGACGGCCGTCGCCGACAACGTGACCGACGTCCTCCGGGGCGTCATAGCCCGGGGCACCGGCACCAAGGCCAAGGCCCTCGGCAGGACAGCCGCGGGCAAGACCGGTACCACCGACGACTACCATTCGGCCTGGTTCGTCGGCTACACCCCCCAACTGGCCACCTCCGTGGTCCTCTTCCGCGAGGACGCGGCCCACCCCCAGCTCCAGTCCCTGGTGGGCGTCGGCGGCCTGCAAAAGGTGTTCGGCGGCGACATCCCCACCGAAATCTGGACCCAGTACATGACCGACGCCCTCGCCGGCCTCCCCGACGCGCCCTTCCCCGCCCCCGTCCCCCTCGGCCACGGCACCGACGAACCGGGCGCCCCCAAGCCCTCCCCGACCACCACCCCCGCCAACAAGGGCGGAAAGGCCGGCCGGACCGACAGAACAGGCAAGAACGGCAAGGGCGGGACCCTCACTCCCGCGCCCACGCCGGACGCCCCGATCACGAGCCCCAAGTGCCGCCACCACAAGTGCCGGTGACCGTGAGCGAACGCGGGCGGACGGGCTCCCCGGTACCGCCCGGGCGGTACCCGGCCCGTTCGTGCCCCGGTGCGGACGACCGCTGCCCAACCCCCCTTCAGCGCGCCGGAGCTCACCGCGTACGCACTCGGCGGAGGTCCGAGCTCGGCCGAGATGACCCGCAGGCCGTTCTTGCGTCAGGTGCAGCAACACCGTGGGGTCGCGATGGAGTTGTCAGTTTCTGCCGAGAGCCGCAGAAGGCCCACCCGGACATGGCGAACACTCAAGCAAAAGGCCCCTCGCTCTGCAGATCGAGCACAACCGCTCGGCCCGCGGACTGCAGGGCCTGATATGCAGCCGGCTCTCCTCCGGCGGCCGGGTCGACTACGTCATCGCCGACGAGGCGCAGTTCCTCGCCCCCGAACGGATCGACCAGCTCGCCCGCGTCGTGGACGACCTCGGCCTCGATGTCTTCGCGTCCGGCAGCACCACCGACGTCCGCAGCAAGCTCTTCCCTGGCTCGCAGCGGCCGGTGGAACTCGCCGACCGGGTAGAGGTGTTGCAGGTCGATGCGCTGCGCTGGTGCGGTGCCCGGGCCACGCACAATGCCCGTACCGTCGACGGCCGGATGGTCGTGGAGGGTGCGGGGGTCGTCGTCGGCGATGTGGTCGGTGATGCCGGTGACGATGTGGCGCGCCCCCAGGCCGAGGTGGGCTACGAGGTGCTGTGCCGGCGTCATCACCGCCGTCGGCAGACCTCCGCCACCGGCCCGTGCGGCCGCGTTCTCCCCGGACGTCCTGCCGGTCGACGCAGCGCGAGGGACCGCGCCCTGACGGTGTGGTCCGTCAGCGCTTCTGGATGATCGTGAACGAGGCGCCTTCACTGTCGGCGACCGTCGCCAGCCTGCCGTGCACGGAGTCCTGCGCCGGCTGCAGCACCCGCCCGCCCAGCCCGGTGACCCGGCGCACCGCCGCGTCGGTGTCCGAGACCGCGAAGTACGTCATCCAGTACGGGCCGCGGTCCCGCAGCGGGCCGTTGCCCACCCCGTGGATACCGGCCACCGGATGGCCCTTGATGTGCAGGGTCAGATAGTCGAAGTCGGCGGAACCCACGGGCTCCGCCTCGAACCCGAAGACCCGTTCGTAGAACGGCTCCACCACGCTGGTCTCCTGGGTGACCAGTTCGTTCCACACCGGGGTGCCCGGCTCGCCGCTGACCGCGGTGCCCATCATCGACCGGCCCTGCCAGATGCCGAAGATCGCGCCCTGGGGGTCGGAACCGATCGCCATCCGCCCCGCGTCGTCGTCCGCGTCCAGCGGTCCGACGGCCACCGTCCCGCCGCAGGAGCGGATCTGGTCGGCGGTGGCATCGGCGTCCTCGCTCGCCAGATAGGTGGTCCAGGCGACGGGAAGATGGCGGTCGGGCGCCAGTTCGCCGACCCCGGCCACCTCCCGCCCGTCCAGGAAGGCCCGGGCGTACGGACCGAAGTGCTGCGGTCCCGGACGGAACTCCCAGCCGAAGAGCGCGCCGTAGAACTCCTGCGTCGCGGACAGGCTGTGTGCCAGAAGGCTCACCCAGCAGGGCGCGCCGGGCATCCGCCGAGTCGCTGCCTCGGTCGTCATCGTCACTTACTCCTCGGAGCCTCGGGATGGTGGCCATGGGGGACGGGCGCGGGGCCCGAGCAGATGCTCGCACCCTGTGACCTGCTGTGCGCCCCGGCCGCGCCGTCCTTGGCGCGTTCGCGGGGGAGAATGCCCGTTTTGCTGGCCGGGATCCGGTTCGTTGGGGGCGTCAACTCGCCCAACTCCGCCATACGGAGGGTGGGCCGCTGCCTTCTCTACGTAGCTGTCGCTACGCAAGGATGAGTCCCATGAATGCCATCATCACCGCTACCGAACTCGCGAGCGAGTTGACGGGGCCCGCCGCCCCGGTGCTCCTCGACGTCCGTTACCAGCTCGGCGGCCCGCCCGGCCGCCCGCAGTACGAGGCCGGACACCTGCCCGGTGCGGTCTATGTCGACCTCGACGGTGAGCTGGCCGGCCCGCCCGGTCCGGCAGGCCGCCACCCGCTGCCCGACCCGGCGGTTTTCGCCGGGGCCATGCGGGCGGCCGGGGTCCGCGCGGACCGCCCGGTGGTCACCTACGACGGCGGTCAGGGCTGGGCCGCGGCACGCGCCTGGTGGCTGTTGCGCTGGTCGGGTCATCCGGACGTCCGCGTACTCGACGGCGGCCTCGCCGCCTGGCAGGCGTCCGGCGGTGCCATGAGTGTCGACAAAGTGACTCCGCAGTCCGGTGACTTCACACCCGTCCCGGGGGCGCTGCCGCTGCTGACGGCGGACGACGCCGCCGCTCTGGCGCGCCGGGGCGTCCTCCTGGACGCGCGGGCCGCCGAGCGCTACCGCGGCGAGGTGGAGCCCATCGACCGCGTCGCCGGCCATATCCCCGGCGCCGTGTCCGCCCCGACGACCGAGAACGTCGTGGACGGCGGCACCACCTTCCGCGACGCCGTCGAACTGGCCAAGCGGTTCGCGTCACTGGGCGCCACCGAGGACGCCGAGGTCGGGGTGTACTGCGGTTCCGGTGTCTCCGCCGCCCACCAGGTGCTCGCCCTCGCCGTGGCCGGCATCCCCGCCGCGCTGTACGTCGGTTCCTGGAGCGAATGGTCGGGCGACCCGTCCCGCCCGGTGGCCACCGGCCCCCAGCCGGGCTGAGCCCCGCCGAGGTCCGTACGGCTCCCGACACGCGCAGGCGCCCGCCCCCGGGGCCGGGGGCGGGCGCCTGCGCAACGGCGTGCGGCGTTACTCCGGCTTCTTGCGCCGGGTGCCGAAGACGATCTCGTCCCAGCTGGGCACCGCGGCCCGGCGGCCCGGTCGTACGCCGTCCGCCTCGGCCTGCCGGTCCGTGGTCCCCGTCAGCCGGTCACGATGCCCGGCCACGGCCCGCGGCATCAGCACATCGGCGTACGCGGAACCCGCGCCCGCGCTCGCTGCCGGGGCGGCCGGCTCCTCCAGCTCTTCCTCCGCCTCCTCCTCGCCCTGCGGCGCCTTGGCGGTCTCCGGTACGACCATGTCGCCACGGAAGCTCGGCACCGCCTCCAGGAGGCTGGTCAGCGAGTCCCGCTCGCGGTCGCGCTCGCCGGTGGCCTCCTCGGCGACCCGCGGCCCGCCGTCCTCGCCGCCCGACTGCGCCGCCCGCTCGGCCCGTTCGGACCGCTCGCCGCGGTCCGGCATCTGGCGGTCCAGGGCGCGGTCCAGCGGCCGGTCGCGCGGCAGCCGCGCGATACGCGGTACGAACGGGAAGCTCGGCTCGGGCGTGTCGTCGGCCTCGCCGATCAGCGCCCGCGCCTCGTCGTCCACGGCCTGCACCAGCCGGCGTGGCGGGTCGTACGTCCAGGTCGCGGAGTGCGGCTCGGCGGCGACGCGGTAGACCAGCAGCACCTCCCAGGTGCCGTCGTCCCGGCGCCAGGAGTCCCACTGGACGCTGTCCTTGTCGGCGCCGCGCAGCAGCAGCCGCTCCGCGACCGCCTCACCGAGCTGCGGGCCGGTGTTCTCGCCGGGACGCCGTACGGGAGTCTTACGGGCCCGCTCGGCCATGAACGCGCGCTCCGCCAGGACGGGGCCCTCGAAGCGGCGGACCCGGTCGACGGGGATACCGGCCAGCTGGGCGACCTCTTCCGCGGAGGACCCGGCACGTATCCGCGCCTGGATGTCCCGCGGCCGCAGGTGGCTCTCGACCTCGATCTCGATCTGGCCCAGGCGGGCGCGGTCGTTGCGGACCGCGGCGCGCAGCCGCTCGTCGATCGGAAGCGTGTACTCGGTGCTGTCCGCAGCTTTGAGCACCAGCCGTGTGCCGTCGTTGGAGACGGCCACGACACGCAGTTCGGGCATGGGGACCTCCCGGGTGGTGCCTGCCGACGTCACGTGCGTCGCTGCTTCCGCTAGTCGAGTGTGGCCTGCCCGGGTGCAGCCTGCCACAACATTGCCGAGTTGCCCGGCGTGTCGAGGCTTGGCCAAGATACGCCGTTATGGCATGGTTACCGGTTTGCGTCGTAACGCTCGGTGACCATGCCGCGTGCCCGGTGACCGATCACCCGTACCGAGCGACGGCGCCCCGGGCCGAGTGCCGTCTTCAGGGCCCCGTCCCGCGGATCCGGGCAGCCGGACGGGATCCCGGGCCAGGGCTCGCCACAGTACTCCATTTGGGCCACCGAAGTGGACCGCCGCGCCGCTGAAGTTGTGGTGCGGAAGTCGAGTCGGGTCGCCTTGTCGATCTCTCTACCGCCGTGACCGGTGGTCACAGGTGGTGAGGTTCACACAATCTCCAGAATCGGAACCATCGCCTTCGCCAAAAGGTCACTTCTCCATGCAAGGTGGAAGGAAGGGGCTATCAAAGGTTGGAGATGGACGAAGAAACCGAAACCGACAGGAAGAAGAAGGAGAAGCGGATCGACCTGAGCGTTGCCCAGGTCGCGGGCAGTGCTCTCGCGGCGGCCGTCGCCGCGTATCTGGCGGGGCAGCTCGGCGTCTACGGAACCATCATCGGCGCGGGTCTGGTCAGTGTCGTGGCCACGACCGGCGGCTCGATATTCCAGCATCTCTTCCGGCGCACCGGCGAGCAGATCAAGGAAGCAACGGTCACCACCCGGCCGAAGCCGCGCCGCTTTCCTTCCACCGACCCTCGATCCACCACCGGGACGGTGGCCCGTGCCCAGCGCACGATGGTGCTGCCGACCTTCGACAGACAGGGCGCGCAGGACGACGTCACCGCCGTCGCCGCCCGGACCACCGGTCCCGCCACGGACCGCACCCGACCGCTCCCGCAGGCCGCCCAGGCCTACCGCCGCGGCCGGTCCGCCGACCGGACGCAGCTGGTGCCGCGGCTGGACGAGCGGGCCGGCGGCGGGCGGCCCGAGGAAGTCAGCACCACGACGTACGGCACCCGGCTGCGCGGCTGGAAGCGGCCGGCGCTCGGCGCGCTCGCCGTCTTCGTGCTCGCGATGGGCGGTGTCACCGCTACGGAGCTGGTCACCCAGCAGACCCCGGACGGCCGGAAGGGCACCACGCTGAGCAACCTCATCAGCAGCGGCGGGCGCCATCAGCCCAGCGGCCCCAAGGCGCCCGGTCCGGGCCGCTCCACCGGCAACGACACGCACGGCCGTACCGGCGGGCCGTCCCCGGACCCCAGCGGCTCCGCCGGCACCGGCGGCGAGTCCGGCCGCGGTGCACAGTCGCCGACGCCGACCCCGTCCGACGGCGGCAAGAGCTCGCCGGACCCCGGGACGTCCCCGTCGACCGGGCCGTCTCCGGGTCACTCCTCCGACGGTGGCGGCGATACCGGCGGCAGCGACGGCGGTTCGGCCGACGGCCAGGGCCAGGGTGGGCAGACCGGCCCGGACGCCGCCGGGGAGCAGCAGGCTCCGCAGCCCGATGCCTCCTGACCGGGTGTGTCCCGGCGGGATCCGCAACGGCCGCGGCCCGGCACCCTACCCAGGGCCGCCGCGCCGCGGCCGTGGCCGTCACCGTCAGTCGCCCAGGACGCGCCGGAGATAGCCGTTGGCGAAGCGGCGCTCGGGATCCAGCCGGTCGCGCAGCGCGGTGAACTCGCCGAACCGCGGATAGGCGTCGGCCAGATACTCGGCGTCACGGGTGTGCAGCTTCCCCCAGTGCGGGCGCCCGCCGTGTGCCGTCATGATCCGCTCGGCGGCCGCGAAATACGCCTCGTGCGGCGTGCCGCGGTACATGTGGACGGCGATGTACACGGTGTCCCGCCCGGAGGCGGTCGACAGCGGGATGTCGTCCGCCGGGGCGGTGCGTACCTCCACCGGGAAGCTCACCTTGAAGTCCGAACGCTCCACCAGCGCCTTGAGCGCGCCCAGCGCGGTGACGGCGGCCTCGCGGGGCAGGGCGTACTCCATCTCCACGAAGCGCACCCGCCGCGGCGAGGTGAACACCTTGTACGGGATGTCGGTGTACGTACGGGCCGACAGTGCGCGGCTGGATATCTTGGCGATGCCCGGTATGGCGGCCGGTATGGCCCGCCCGACGCTGCAGGCGACCTGGAAGACACCGTTGGACAACAGCTCGTCCTCCACCCAGCCGCTGATCCTCCCGGGCGGCGCGGCGGGGCCCTGACTGCGGTTGTTGCGCTTGGTGTTGCAGCTGCCGGTGTGCGGGAACCAGTAGAACTCGAAGTGCTCGTTCTCGGCGACCAGCTCATCGAAGCGGCCGGTCACCTCGGCGAACGGCATCGGCTCCTCGCGGGCGGTCAGCAGGAACTCCGGTTCCACGGCGAAGGTGAGCTCGGTGATCACGCCCAGCGCGCCCAGGCCCAGCCGCGCGGCGTCGAAGACCTCGGGGTTCTCCCCGGCCGAGCAGACCAGGACCGAGCCGTCGGCGGTGACCAGCTCGAGGGCGGTGATCTGGGCGGCGATGGAGGCCGAGTCGCGGCCGGTTCCGTGGGTGCCGGTGCTGGTGGCCCCGGAGACGGTCTGCTCCATGATGTCGCCCATGTTGGCCAGCGACAGCCCGTGCGCGGCCAGCGTCTCGTTGAGGTGCTTGAGGGGCGTACCGGCGGCCACCGTCACCGTCCCGGCCTCGCGGTCCACCTTGCGTACGCCGGTCAGCCGCTCGGGGCGGATCAGCAGTCCGTCCGTCGCCGCCGCCGCGGTGAACGAGTGGCCGGTGCCGGCCGCCTTCACCGTCAGCCCGTCCTCGGCGGCGGCCCGCACGGCGGCCGCCAGTTCCTCGGTGCTCGCCGGGGCCACGGTCCGGGCGGGACGGGCGGTGACGTTGCCCGCCCAGTTGCGCCACGGCCCCCTGGGTCCGCGCCCTCCCGAGCCGCCTACGGCGTCGCTGGCTGCCATGGTGACGTCCCCTCCCTCCGCGCGGGCGGGCCGAGTCCGGCCGCCGTTGGTGTCAGCGCATGATGTCAGTCACCGACACGACATCCAGGCGGGGTGACGGGAATCACATGATCAAGGAATCGGCCGGAATCGCCCGGCTCCGGGACATGTCGTACCGGCGGTAACAGGAGGGGTGGTGCCGGAGGGCATTCCCGTGTCCGAGCGGGCTACCCGACCGGCTCGTCGTCCAGCCGTACGGCGGCGGGGACCGCCGATCCGGCGACCGGGGCGCCCGGCCCGGAAGCCGTCGCCCCGGGGCGCAGCCTGCGGTACCCCGCGAACGCCACCAGCGCGCCCAGTACGCCCGCGGCGCCCGGCACCAGATAGCCGCGGGCGGCTCCGCCGGCGTCCACGGCCCAGCCGGCCGCCGACGAGCCGAGCGCGACGCCCACCGCCATGCCGGTGCTGGTCCACGTCATGCCCTCGGTCAGCTTCGCCCGCGGCACATGCTCCTCGATCAGCGCCATGGTGGTCACCATCGTCGGCGCGATGGACAGCCCCGCCACGAACAGCGCGCCGGCCAGCAGCGGCAGCGAGCCCACCAGCTGCAGCGGCACCATGCTCACGGCCATCGCGCACACCCCCACCACGAAGCGGCGGGACGGGTGCCCCTTGAGATGCAGCAGACCGAAGACCGCGCCGGCCACACACGACCCGAGCGCATAGACGGCCAGCACCAGGCTGGCCGCGGACTTGTGGCCCACCTCCTCGGCGAACGCGACGGTCACCACATCGATCGCCCCGAAGATCGCTCCCGTCGCCACAAACGTCGCCACCAGCACCTGCAGCCCCGGCGAACGCAGTGCGGATCCCTTGCTGTGCTGCTCGCGCGGATGCGGTACCGGTTCCGTACCGCGCTGCGCGGTCAGCCAGAACACCCCGGCCGCCAGGAAGAGCGCGGCCAGCAGCGGCCCGGCCTCGGGGAACCACGCCGTGGACAGCCCGATCGACAGGATCGGGCCGAAGATGAAGCACGTCTCGTCGACGATGGACTCCCACGAATACGCGGTGTGCAGGTCCCGCGGCGAGCCCCGGTAGAGCTCGGCCCAGCGCGCCCGGATCATCGACCCCACGCTCGGCACACAGCCCACGCACGCCGCGAAGCCGAACAGCGTCCAGTCCGCCCAGCGCTGCTGCGCGCTCAGCAGCAGACCGGCTACCGCGGCGAGGGAGACCAGGGTGGCCGGGCGCAGCACCCGGCGCTGGCCGTGCCGGTCCACCAGCCGGGATATCTGCGGGCCGATGACGGCGGCCGACAGCGCGAGCGTCGCGGACAGCGCCCCGGCAAGCCCGTAACGGCCGGTCAGCTGGGAGACCATCGTGACGATGCCGATGCCCATCATCGACAGCGGCATCCGGCCCAGCAGTCCGGCGGCGGAGAAGGACTTGGTGCCGGGGCGGCCGAATATGGCGCGGTAGGGACTGGGCAACGGGGGTGCTCCGCCGGGTGAGGACCGAGATTCGGTGAGGAAGGACGAGCGCTGCAGCCGGTAAGGAATGACCGGCGTCGATACAGCTTACGGGCGGCGGCTCGCCGGTCGCCTCCCGTTTTCCCCGCCGCCCGTCCATCGGGCGCGCAGGGGGTCCGGCCGCCGTGGCCCGGGGAAGGGTGGCAGGATCGGCAACATGCCCGAACAGTGCGACCCCCGCCCTTATGACGCCCTGCTGCTGCTGTCCTTCGGCGGTCCCGAAGGCCCGGACGACGTCGTCCCGTTCCTGGAGAACGTCACCCGCGGCCGCGGCATCCCGCGCGAGCGCCTCAAGGAGGTCGGTCAGCACTACTTCCGGTTCGGCGGCGTCAGCCCGATCAACGCCCAGAACCGCGAACTGCTGGACGCACTGCGCAAGGACTTCGCCGAACACGGGCTGGACCTGCCGGTCTACTGGGGCAACCGCAACTGGGCGCCCTACCTGACCGACACCCTGCGCACCATGGTCACCGACGGCCACCGCCGTATCGCCGTCCTGGCGACCAGCGCCTACGCCTCGTACTCCGGTTGCCGGCAGTATCGCGAGAACCTCGCCGACGCGCTCGCCGTCCTCCAGGGCGAGGGCCTGCCCGTACCGCAGGTCGACAAGCTCCGGCACTACTTCAACCACGCCGGCTTCGTCCGCCCGATGATCGACGGCGTACTGGCCTCGCTCGCCGGACTGCCCCAGGACGTACGCGAGGGCGCGCACCTCGCCTTCACCACGCACTCCATCCCCACGGCCGCCGCCGACACCTCCGGCACGCCCGACGAGCACACCCAGGACGGCGAGGGCGGCGCCTACGTCGCTCAGCACCTGGACGTCGCCCGCGAGATCGCCGCCGCCGTGCACGCCGAGACCGGCGTGCAGCACCCCTGGCGGCTCGTCTACCAGTCCCGCAGCGGCGCCCCGCACATCCCCTGGCTGGAGCCGGACATCTGCGACCACCTGGAGGCGGTGCACGCCGCGGGTGCCTCCGCCGTCGTCATGGCCCCCATCGGGTTCGTCTCGGACCACATGGAGGTCAAGTACGACCTCGACACCGAGGCCACCGCCAAGGCCGCCGAACTGGGGCTGCCGGTCGCCAGGTCCGCCACCGTCGGCGCCGACCCGCGGTTCGCAGCGGCCGTCCGCGACCTCCTCCTGGAGCGCGCGGCGACCGAGCGCGGCCGCTCCCCCGAGCGCTGCGCCCTGGGCGCCCTCGGCGCCTCCCACGACCTGTGCCCCGTCGGCTGCTGCCCCGCCCGGACGCCGCGCCCGGCCGCCGCAGGCGCCGACTGGGAGGGCCCGGTCGCACCGGCCCCGGCGTAAGGCGCCGCGGTCCCCGAAACACCCGCACAAGCCCGCACACCGGCCCCACGACCGCCCCCTACGCCCCGCCCGCCCCCGACCACCGCTCGCCCGAGCAAGGAGCACCGTGCCCGACCCGCTGCACCCCGACGCCCCCCGGCCCGACGACAGCCTCTGCGACGAGCTCCTGGAGCTGGCCCTGGAGGCCGCCCGCCGCGCCGGCGAGCTGCTCCGCGACGGCCGGCCCGCCGACCTGGGCGTCGCCGCCACCAAGACCAGCCCCATCGACGTCGTCACCGAGATGGACATCGCCTCCGAGAAGCTGATCACCGGCTTCATCGCCGGGCACCGCCCGGACGACGGCTTCCTGGGGGAGGAGGGCGTCAGCATCGCGGGCACCAGCGGTGTCCGCTGGGTCATCGACCCCGTCGACGGCACCGTCAACTACCTCTACGACCTGCCCTCCTGGGCGGTGTCCATCGCGGCCGAGAAGGACGGGGAGACCGTCGTCGGCGTGGTCGCCGCCCCGATGCGCGGCGAGACCTACCAGGCCGTACGGGGCCGCGGCGCGTTCCGCAACGGCGAGCGCGTCCGTCACCGGCCCGCGCCGCCGCTCTCCCAGGCACTGGTCGGCACCGGCTTCGGCTACCTCGCCGAGCGCCGGGCGGCCCAGGCGGAGGTGGTGCGCACCCTGCTGCCGCAGGTCCGCGACATCCGGCGCGGCGGCTCGGCCGCGATCGACCTGTGCGATGTGGCCTGCGGCAGGCTGGACGCCTACTACGAGCGCGGCCTGAACCCCTGGGACCTGGCGGCCGGCGTGCTGATCGCCCAGGAGGCCGGGGCGCTCACCGGCGGCCGGCCCGGACAGGCCGCCTCGGGGGAGCTGACCGTGGCCGCCTCCCCGGCCGTCTTCGGCGAACTGCAGCCCCTCCTGGACGAGCTGGGCGCCTGGCACGACTGAGCCCTGCCCGAGGACCTGCGGACACACAGGAGCGCCCCGGCACCAGCCCTGCGGTGCCGGGGCGCTCCGCTCGTAGGAGGCCCGATCTCAGGCGACGCGGCCGGCCGCGCCGACGTGCACGCCGTGCTCGGTCGCCAGGCGCTGCAGATCCTCGAGCTCTGCCTGCTCGACCTCGGCGAGGAAATCGTCGCCCGACTTACGGGCTTGGTCCAGATCGGCTTCGGTGCTCTTTATGCGCTGCAGAATGCCTGCGGTGAACGCGTCCATGGTGCGCCCCCTCGTCGTGGGTCGGTGGCACGGGGGTGTGCCGACGGGCGGGTCGATCACGGCGTGGTCCCTGCGGTGGATCACGCGTCGCAAGACGCCAACAGGGCGTGATCGCGGGTGTGCAGACGTCCTCCCCACCGCAAACCTCACGGAAACCTCAAGCCGGCAGGGAATCTGCCGCACCGGGCACCGGACACCCGCCGGACGCCCCTCCGCCACGGGCTTGCAACCGGCCCTCCACCCCTCCGCACCCCCTCTTACCGCCGGTTTATGGCTCTTCGGGGCAGGATGGAAGGGCTCTGAGAGATTGTTGCGCCCTGCCCAAGAGGGCCCTGAGGAAGGACTAGCGACGTGCGTGTACTCGTCGTCGAGGACGAGCAGCTGCTCGCCGATGCGGTGGCCACCGGACTGCGCCGGGAGGCCATGGCCGTCGACGTGGTCTACGACGGCGCTGCCGCCCTGGAGCGGATCGCGGTGAACGACTACGACGTCGTCGTCCTCGACCGCGACCTGCCGCTGGTGCACGGCGACGACGTCTGCCGCAAGATCGTGGAGCTGGGCATGACCACCCGGGTCCTGATGCTCACCGCCTCCGGCGACGTCAGCGACCGCGTGGAGGGCCTGGAGATCGGCGCGGACGACTACCTTCCCAAGCCGTTCGCGTTCACCGAGCTGACCGCCCGGGTGCGGGCCCTGGGGCGCCGTACGACCGTCGCCCTGCCGCCCGTCCTGGAGCGGGCCGGCATCAAGCTCGACCCCAACCGCCGCGAGGTCTTCCGCGACGGCAAGGAGGTCCAGCTGGCACCCAAGGAGTTCGCGGTGCTGGAGGTGCTGATGCGGAGCGAGGGCACGGTCGTCTCGGCCGAGCAGCTCCTGGAGAAGGCCTGGGACGAGAACACCGACCCGTTCACCAACGTCGTCCGGGTCACGGTCATGACGCTGCGCCGCAAGCTCGGCGAGCCCGCCGTCATCGTCACCGTCCCCGGCTCGGGATACCGGATCTGACCGGCGATGCCTTCCCTGCCGTCCTTCTCCAAGGCGCACACACCGCCTCCCGCCACCCCGCCCAAACCGACCTGGGACCCCCGGCCGCCGGTCAGTGTCCGGCCGTTCCCCTGGCTGCGTCCCACGATCCGGATACGGCTGACGCTGCTGTACGGCGGCATGTTCCTGATGGCCGGCATCGTGCTGCTGACGATCATCTACATGCTCGCGGCCAGCACGCTCAGCGAGGGCAACCAGATCCCGTTCAAGATCACGGGCGCGACCGAACTGCACATCGTCAGCAGCTCGTGCCCGGGACTGTCCGGCGTCACCAACGTCCCGCAGTTCAACGGCGCGGTCGCCGACTGCCTCCAGCAGCAGCGTGCCTACGCCCTGAACACGCTCCTCAACCGCTCCCTCCTGGCGCTCCTCGGCCTGACCCTCGTCGCGTTCGCCTTCGGGTACGCGATGGCGGGGCGGGTGCTGTCGCCGCTGGGGCGGATCACGCGTACCGCGCAGCGGGTGGCCGGTTCCGATCTCCACCGGCGGATCGAGCTGGGCGGGCCCGACGACGAGCTCAAGGAGCTCGCCGACACCTTCGACGAGATGCTGGACCGCCTGGACCGGGCCTTCGACGCACAACGTCGCTTTGTCTCCAATGCCTCGCACGAGCTGCGCACCCCTCTGGCGATCAACCGCACGCTGCTGGAGGTCCAGCTCGCCGACCCGGACGCGTCGCCCGAGCTCACCCAGCTCGGCAAGACGCTGCTGGCGACGAACGAACGCAGCGAGCAGCTGGTGGAGGGCCTGCTGCTGCTCGCCCGCAGCGAGAACAAGGTGGTCGACAAGAAACCCGTCGACCTGTCCGAGGTCGCCGCGCAGGCCGTCGACCAGACCCGCGGGGAGGCGCACGCCAAGGGCGTGGCGCTGGGCGGGGTCCGCCAGCAGGTCTTCGTCCAGGGCAACGGCGTCCTGCTCGAGCGGATCGCGCTCAACCTCGTCCAGAACGCCGTGCGCTACAACATCCCCGAGGACGGGTGGGTCGAGGTCAGCACGGAGCCGCAGCCCGGCTGCGCGGTCATGGTCGTCTCCAACACCGGCCCGGTCGTCCCCGCCTACGAGATCGAGAACCTCTTCGAGCCGTTCCGGCGGCTGCGCACCGAGCGCACGGGCAGCGACAAGGGCGTGGGCCTCGGCCTGTCCATCGTGCGCTCGGTGGTGCGCGCCCACGACGGCAGCATCACGGCCGAGCCGCGCGAGGGCGGCGGGCTGGTGATGAGGGTCGTGCTGCCGCTGTGAGGCGACAGCCTGCGGGACCGTGCGAGGGGCTGCGTGAGGGGCTGTGCGGCCGCCGGGGACACTGCGCCGCCCCGCGGGCACTTCCGGACATCCGTACGCATGATCGTCCACCAGCAGGCCGGGTATCGCCCCGCCTCCGGTTTGACGGGAAGGGGAGTGACCGAGGATCCTTCGCCCGAGTTCGCTTTGCGCGGAATTCAGCCGGTCCTCCCGGCGCCCCGGACGTGTGTGATCGCTCACAGACGCGATTTTCCGGCCATCTACGCTGCGTGATCAAAACGCCTGGTGGAAAGCCGGGAAAATCCGGGTTTCCAGGGGGCCTGATCACGGGAAGTACACGTGATGGGCTGCGCGAGGTGCGACTTTCGGACCGTGTACGGTCCTGATCGCCATCCAAACCGATCACCTCTTCAGGGGTGCGGTTGGGTGTCGATTGAGTAACAGACCTTGATGTGAGGCAAAATCTCCGCCTCAGGTCGGGCACAAGTCCGGCCTCTCACGCGTTACGAGCGCTGAGACACCGCAGACACCCAGAGGGGGAGAGTGAAATGGCTACGGATTACGACACTCCACGCAAGACCGATGACGACCTCAATGAGGACAGCATCGAAGAACTGAAGTCGCGGCGGAACGACAAGTCCGCCTCTGCTGTCGACGTCGACGAGTTCGAGCAGGCCGAAGGCCTGGAGCTGCCCGGCGCCGACCTGTCCAACGAAGAGCTCGCGGTGCGCGTGCTGCCCAAGCAGCAGGACGAGTTCACGTGCATGAGCTGCTTCCTGGTCCACCACCGCAGCCAGCTCGCCGCGGAGGACAAGAACGGCCAGCCGATCTGCCGCGACTGCGCAGCCTGAGGCCGGTCCGCGCCGTGGCGGGCGTGAACCGGTTCCGTAAGGGCCCGAGGGGCGAGAAAGGCCCGGCGGCCGGCGCACGATCACGCGAGGAAACCGCGCCCGTGCCCGCCGACCCGACCGCCCTTCCCCCGGAGCGGACGACCGGCACGCAGCAGGGGCGAGGCCGTATGGCCTCGCTCGCGGCCACGGCTGCCCACGGTGCCGTGAAAGGCGGCAGACTGCGCGCGGGACTGCTCGCCGCCGCCGTCGCCGACCGGATCGTCGATACCGCCCCGCGGATCCCGGTCCGTGACCTCGCCGTGCTGCGCGCACAGTTCCCCGGCCTGACCCCCGAGGAACTGGCCGACCGGCTGGTCGCGGGCGCCTGCAAGGGCACCGCCACCGTCGGTGCGGGCGTGGGCGCGGCCGCGATGCTGCCCGTACCGCCCGCCATGCCCTACGAGCTGGCCGCCGAGATCGTCGGCGTCGCCTCCGTCGAGCTCAAGTTGATCGCCGAGCTGCACGAGGTCTACGGCCTGCGGCCCCCGGGGAGCCGCGTGCAGCGCGCGATGGCCGTGCTGACGTCATGGACCGAGGAGCGGGGCATCGAGATCACCGACCCGGCCACGCTCACCCTCGCGCTCGGCGTGCCGATGCGCCGCGAACTGCGCCGGCAGGTCATGAAGCGCACGCTGCGCAACCTTCCCAACCTCACGCCGTTCCTGGTGGGCGCCGCCGTGGGCGCGTTCATGAACCGCCGTGACACCGGAAGGCTCGCGGAAAAGATCCGCACGGACCTGCGCCGCAGACAGGTCCCGTGGGACGCCCTCCCGGACGCGGAGCGCGACGGGACGGCCTCCTAGGGAGCCCTAGGCCCGTACCGCCGTCAGCGCCGCCACCAGGCGCTCCGGCTCCCGCGTCGAGAGATACGCGTACGGCGTCGGGTCCCCGGGGTCGGTGATCTCCACCCGCACCGCGGTCCGGATGTAGCCCCGCAGCAGCATGAAGGCCCGTGCATCGGCCTTGTGCGTACGCCAGGCCAGCGCCTCGTCCGCGTCCAGCGCCCGGGCCTCGCCCAGCGCCGCCACCGGGATCTTCGCGTCGCCCGCGATCAGCGCGTCGCCCACCACGCGGATCCGCGCCGAGCCGTACGAACTCACCGCCACCGCCGCGAGCGCCGCGCCGCCGATCAGTCCGCCGAGCATCGGCAGCGTCCCCAGCGGGAGCAGCATCAGGGCACAGGCGACGCCGACCAGCGCGGCGATCACCCACCAGGACCGGGGCGCGGTGAGACGTTCTTCGTACGACTGCATGGCTCCAGCTTGGCACGGCGGCACGGGCCCGTTACGCGCGCGGGTAGGGTCTGCACTCGTGAGTGGAACTGACAGAACGAGGCCGGAGCGGCCGGGGCTGACGCCGCCCGAGGACGCCGTCGCCCCGGTGAGGCATCCGGAGGCGCCGGCGCCCGGAGAACTCCTCGGCGCGCACTACGACCGGTGCTTCGGCTGCGGTACGGGCCAGCCGCACGGCCTCCACCTGGAGGCGCGGGCCGGCGACGGCGTGAGCGTACGGGCCGAGTTCACCGTCAAGGAGGCCCACCAGGGGGCGCCCGGCCTGGCGCACGGCGGAGTACTGGCCACCGCCCTGGACGAGACGCTCGGCTCGCTGAACTGGCTGCTGCGGGTGATCGCGGTGACCGGCCGGCTGGAGACCGACTTCGTGCGGCCGGTCCCGCTGGGCACTGCGCTGCACCTGCACGCACGGGTCACCGCGGTGCACGGCCGGAAGATCTACTCGACGGCCGAGGGCCGGATAGGCGGCCCCGACGGCCCGGTCGCGGTGCGCGCGGAGGCCGTCTTCATCGAGGTGAAGGTCGACCACTTCATCGACAACGGCAGGGCCGAGGAGATCCAGGCGGCGATGGCCGACCCGGACCAGGTCAAGCGCGCGCGTGCCTTCGAGGTGAACCCATGAGCCAGGTACGTCATCCGGTGGATGTGCTGCTGCGCCGGCTGGACCCGGACGTGCCCGTTCCGTCGTACGGGCACCCGGGCGACGCGGGCGTGGACCTGGTGACCACCGAGGCCGCCGAACTGGCGCCGGGGGAGCGCGCGGTGCTCCCCACCGGGGTCTCGATCGCGCTGCCCGACGGGTACGCGGCGTTCGTCCATCCCCGCTCGGGGCTCGCCGCCCGTTGCGGACTGGCGCTGGTGAATGCCCCCGGGACGGTGGATGCCGGGTACCGTGGGGAGATCAAGGTGATCGTGGTCAATCTGGATCCGCGCGAGAGCGTGCGGTTCGAGAGATATGACCGGATCGCCCAACTGGTCGTCCAGCAGGTCGAGAAGGTGCGCTTCCACGAGGTGGCGGAACTTCCCGGCTCGGCGCGGGCCGAGGGGGGATTCGGTTCCACCGGCGGTCACGCGGCGGTGGGTGGCGCCACGGGCGGGAATGGATACGCATCGGTCGTTGCCGACCGGGAAGGACAGTGACGTGTTCGGACGTCGCAAGAAGAACGAGGCTCGTCAGGAGCCGGCGCAGGACACCGCGCTCGCCGAGGAGACGACTGTGCGCGACGGCGACGCCGACGGGGAGCACGAGGCCGACGAGCAGCGGATCGGTCTTCCGCCCGCGCCGCGGCCCGACGGTCCCTGGGACGCGTCGGAGGTCAAGGACCCCGCCGAGGGCCGGGTGGACCTCGGCGGCCTGTTCGTGCCCGGTGTCGAGGGCATGGAGCTGCGGGTGGAGGTCGCCGGTGACGCCATCGTCGCCGCGACCGTGGTGCTGCAGGACAGCGCCGTACAGCTGCAGGCCTTCGCCGCGCCCAAGAACGAGGGCATCTGGCGCGAGGTCCGCGAGGAGATCGCCGCCGGCATCACCCAGCAGGGCGGTGTCATCGACGAGGTCGAGGGCCCCCTGGGCTGGGAGCTGCGGGCCCAGGTCCCCGTACAGCTGCCGGACGGGACGAACGGTGTGCAGGTCGTGCGCTTCGTCGGCGTCGACGGTCCCCGGTGGTTCCTGCGCGGGGTGATCTCCGGCCAGGGCGCGGTGCAGCCGCAGGCCGCCGGGGTGCTGGAGCACATCTTCCGGGACACCGTGATCATCCGCGGCGAGGCGCCGATGGCGCCGCGCGACCCGATCGTCCTGAAGCTGCCGGACGACGCCCAGATGGTGCCGGACGGCGTGCAGCAGGAGCCGGCCGAGGGGTCGCGCTTCGGCGGTGGCGTGGAGCGTCTGGAGCGCGGACCGGAGATCACCGAGATCCGCTAGGCACACGGCGGCCGTGCCGGTGCGTGCATGCGCCGGACGGCGGCTTGATAGTGACGGCTGCGATGGGCCGTACTCCCCCCAGGGGCGTACGGCCCATCGTCGTTTGTGCAGGTCAGGTCGCGCGGCGTAAGAGAACCGTCAACAGCGCGCTAATGGCCGTAAGGGAGGCGTCAACGGCGGTCGGGAGGGGCTGGAAGGGCGCTTTGCTTTGGGGGCCCTGTCCTCCGCATCCGTCTAGGAGCTCATGATGGCCGACGTGGCCTTCGTCGTCGCCACGCTCGCGGTCTTCGCGCTGGTGGCTTTCGTCGCCAAGGGGGTGGCGAAGCTGTGACCGTGGAAAACATCGTCGGACTGATCGTGGCCGTCGCCCTGCTCGGCTATCTGGTCCTCGCCCTCGTCTTCCCGGAGAGGTTCTGAGCACTAGATGAGTCCCGTTCTCGCAGGCGTGCTCCAGCTGATAGCGCTCATCGCGGCGCTGGCCCTGGCGTACCGTCCCCTCGGCGACTACATGGCCGCCGTCTACAGTTCCCCCAAGCACCTCCGCATCGAGAAGATCATCTACCGCTGCATCGGCGCCAACGCCGACGCCCAGATGCGCTGGCCCGCCTATCTGCGCGGCGTCCTGGCCTTCTCCGTGGTGGGTGTGCTCTTCCTCTACCTGCTGCAGCGCGTCCAGGGCGGCCTGCCGCTGTCCTTCGGCTTCGCGTCGATCAGCCCGGACCAGGCGTTCAACACCGCGGCGTCCTTCGTCGCCAACACCAACTGGCAGTCCTACAGCGGCGAGCAGGCCATGGGCCACGTCGTGCAGACCGCCGGCCTCGCGGTGCAGAACTTCGTCTCCGCCGCCACCGGCATGGCCGTCGCCGTCGCCCTCGTCCGCGGCTTCGCCCGGTCCCGTACCGGCGAACTCGGCAACTTCTGGGCCGACCTCGTGCGCGGCACCGTCCGCGTGCTGATCCCGCTCGCGGTCGTCGGCGCCCTCGTCCTGGTCGCCTGCGGCGCCATCCAGAACTTCTCCGGCATCCACGAGGTCGGCCAGTTCGCGGGCGGATCGCAGCAGACCGGCGGCGGCGCGTACGCCTCACAGGAGGTCATCAAGGAGCTGGGCACCAACGGCGGCGGCATCGCCAACGCCAACTCCGCCCACCCCTTCGAGAACCCCGACGCCTTCACCAACCTCTTCGAGATCTTCCTGATCCTCGTCATCCCGTTCGCGCTGACCCGCACCTTCGGCAAGCTCGTCGGGAACGTCAAGCAGGGCTACGCCATCCTGGCCACGATGGGCGTCATCTGGCTCGGCTTCACCGCGCTGATGATGTGGACCGAGTTCGCCCACGGCGGCCCGGCCCTGCAGGCCGCGGGCGCCGCCATGGAAGGCAAGGAAACCCGCTTCGGCGTCGGCGCCTCCTCGATCTTCTCGGTGGCCACCACCCTCACCTCCACCGGCGCGGTGGACTCCTTCCACTCCTCCTTCACCGCATTCGGCGGCGGCATCCAGCTGCTCGGCATGATGCTCGGCGAGATTGCGCCCGGCGGTGTGGGATCCGGCCTCTACGGCATGCTCGTCATGGCGATCATCGCGGTGTTCATCGCCGGCCTGATGGTCGGCCGTACGCCGGAGTACCTCGGGAAGAAGATCGGCACCCGCGAGATCAAGCTCGCCGCCTGCTACATCCTCATCACGCCCACCCTGGTGCTCGGCTTCACCGCCGCATCCATGGTGCTGCCCGACGCGCTGAGCTCGATGCTCAACACCAAGGCCGTCGGCGCCGGTTCGCACGGCTTCTCCGAAGTCCTGTACGCATTCACCTCCGGAGCCAACAACAACGGTTCGGCCTTCGGCGGACTGAACGCCAACACCCCCTGGTACAACACCACGATCGGCCTGTGCATGCTGCTCGGCCGCTTCCTGCCGATGGTGTTCGTGCTCGCCCTGGCCGGCTCGCTCGCCGAGCAGAAGCCGATCCCCGAGACCGCGGGCACCCTCCGTACCGAGAAGCCGCTCTTCGCCGGGCTGCTCGTCGGCACGATCCTGATCATCACCGGTCTGACCTACTTCCCGGCGCTGGCCCTCGGGCCGCTGGCGGAGGGCCTGTCATGACCGCTCCCGTGAAACCAGAGGAGCCCGGCTCCATGTCCACCGCCACTCCGACCCGCGCCCCGCACCAGGACGTCCCCAGCGGGCACAAGCCCGGCGACGGCCGCGTGGGCGGCGGTCTCTTCGACCCCAAGCAGCTGGTCAAGTCCTTCCCGGACGCGATACGCAAGCTCGACCCGCGGGTGATGGTCAAGTCCCCCGTGATGTTCGTGGTCGAGGTCGGCTCCGTACTGACCACGATCTTCGCCTGCATGTCCCCTTCGGACTGGTTCGGCTGGGCGATCGCCGTCTGGCTGTGGCTGACCGTCGTCTTCGCCAACCTGGCGGAGGCGGTGGCCGAGGGCCGCGGCAAGGCGCAGGCCGACACCCTGCGCAAGGCCAAGACCGACACGGTCGCGCGCCGGCTGTCCACGGACGGCACGTCCGAGGAGCAGGTGCCCGGCACCGAACTGCGCATCGGCGACCTGGTCGTCTGCGAGGCCGGCGATGTCATTCCCGGTGACGGCGATGTCGTCGAAGGCGTCGCATCCGTCGACGAGTCCGCGATCACGGGCGAGTCGGCCCCCGTCATCCGCGAGTCCGGCGGCGACCGCTCCGCCGTCACCGGTGGTACGAAGGTGCTCTCCGACCGCATCGTCATCAAGATCACGACGAAGCCCGGCGAGACCTTCATCGACCGGATGATCAACCTCGTCGAGGGCGCCGCACGGCAGAAGACGCCCAACGAGATCGCGCTGAACATCCTGCTCGCCTCGCTCACCATCGTCTTCCTGCTGGCGGTCGTCACCCTGCAGCCGTTCGCGATCTACGCGGGCGCCGAGCAGCCGATGATCGTGCTGCTCGCGCTGCTGGTCTGCCTGATCCCGACGACGATCGGCGCACTGCTCTCGGCCATCGGCATCGCCGGCATGGACCGTCTCGTCCAGCGCAACGTCCTGGCGATGTCCGGCCGCGCCGTCGAAGCCGCAGGCGATGTATCGACATTGCTGCTCGACAAGACCGGCACCATCACCCTCGGCAACCGCCAGGCCGCCGAGTTCGTGCCGGTACGCGGCACCACCGAGGCCGAGGTCGCGGACGCCGCCCAGCTCTCCTCGCTGGCCGACGAGACGCCCGAGGGCCGCTCCATCGTCGTCCTCGCCAAGGAGAAGTACGGGCTGCGCGAGCGCCACCAGGGCGAGCTGGTGGATGCCGAGTGGGTGCCGTTCACCGCCCAGACCCGGATGTCGGGTGTGGACGTCGACGGCCGCAAGGTCCGCAAGGGCGCATCCGGTTCGGTCATCACCTGGGTCAAGGAGCGCGGCGGCGAGGTCGCCGACGACGCCCAGCAGCTGACCGACGCCATCTCGCAGGCCGGCGGCACCCCGCTGCTGGTCGCCCTGGAGGACGAGCGCGGGCCGCGTGTCCTGGGTGTCATCCACCTCAAGGACGTCGTCAAGGAGGGCATGCGCGAACGGTTCGTCGAGCTGCGCAAGATGGGCATCAAGACCGTCATGATCACGGGTGACAACCCGCTGACGGCCAAGGCCATCGCCGACGAGGCGGGTGTGGACGACTTCCTCGCGGAGGCCACACCCGAGGACAAGATGGCGCTCATCAAGCGCGAGCAGGCCGGCGGCAAGCTCGTCGCGATGACCGGCGACGGCACGAACGACGCGCCCGCGCTGGCCCAGGCGGACGTCGGCGTGGCGATGAACACGGGCACGTCGGCCGCCAAGGAGGCCGGCAACATGGTCGACCTCGACTCCAACCCGACCAAGCTCATCGAGATCGTCGAGATCGGCAAGCAGCTGCTGATCACCCGGGGCGCGCTGACCACCTTCTCCATCGCCAACGACGTCGCGAAGTACTTCGCGATCATCCCGGCGATGTTCGCGGTGGCCTACCCGGGCCTGGACACCCTCAACATCATGCGGCTGTCCAGCCCCAACTCCGCGATCCTCTCGGCGATCATCTTCAATGCGCTGATCATCGTCGCGCTGGTGCCGCTCGCCCTCAAGGGTGTGCAGTACCGCCCGGTCAGCGCCGACAAGATGCTGCGGCGCAACCTCGCCGTCTACGGACTGGGCGGACTGATCGCCCCGTTCATCGGCATCAAGATCATCGATCTGCTCATCTCCCTCGTCCCCGGGCTGAATTGATTAGGAGCTGTTGACCGACATGAACAACTCGGTAAGCAACACCGCCCGGCTGATAGGGGCGGGGCTGCGCGCCCTGCTCGTCCTGACCGTGATCTGCGGGGTCATCTACCCGCTGGTGGTCACCGGCGTGGCGCAGGCTGCCTTCCACGACAAGGCCAACGGCTCCGAGGTGACGTCCCACGGCAAGGTCGTCGGATCGTCACTGATCGGCCAGCGCTACGACAAGGGCACGGACAAGGCCGGCAATCCGGTTCCCGACCTGAAGTTCTTCCAGCCGCGTCCGTCGGCGGGACTGGGCAGCAACAAGACCAACGGCGTCAACACGCAGTACGACCTCCAGGTCTCCGGCGCCTCCAACCTGGGCGCCTCCAACACCGACCTCGTCAAGGCGGTGAAGGAGCGCAAGAAGTGGGTCGCCACGACGTACGGGGTGCCGGAGTCGAAGGTGCCGGCGGATGCGGTGACGTCCTCGGGGTCCGGTCTCGACCCCGACATCTCGCCGGAGTACGCCCGGCTGCAGGCGGCCCGGGTGGCCCGGGAGAACCACCTCCCCGCCGGCAAGGTCGAGCAGCTGGTCAAGGACCACACCGACGGCCGCACCCTCGGATTCCTGGGGGAACCGCGGGTGAACGTCCTCGAGTTGAACATCGCGCTGAAGGACCTGGCGCAGAGCCGGGGCTGAGCGGTCCGGCGCAGCGGGCGGCCCCCGGGGAGATCTTTCCCGGGGGCCGTTTCGCGGGCGCCCCGAGAGTTGTCCACAGGCGTTGCCTGCCGAAGTGCGCGCTCCGCATACTGACGTGGTCGGCAGGCGACGAGGACGGCGACGAGGTAGGTAACGCGGCAGGCAACGCGGCTGGTGGGGAAGGCGGTTGGGGCGACTGCCGAAGGCACGTGCGAGCAGCTGTCTCTTATACACATCTCCGAG
>NZ_LGKG01000175.1 GCF_001294335.1 Streptomyces chattanoogensis | reverse complement strand
GAAACGCCACCCCCTCCCTCCCCCGTTGATGCAGGCGGCCAACGACCGCCGACGACCGGCCGTTGGCCGCCCCATGGCCCCCGGCCGTCCGTCGACGCCACCGACAGCCGGCCGAATGCTCAGCCCAGCGTCAGCACCGCCTTGCCGCGTATTTCGCGGTTGATGAGGGCCACGGCGGTTTCGCCGGCCCGTTCCCAGTCGGTCACCCGGTCCACGCTCGACTGGAGGCGGCCCTCCGCGAGGAGGCGTACGAGGTGGGCCAGATCGGCGCCGGTGCTGCCGCCCGCCTGGATGCCTATGAGGGTCAGGCGGTTGAGGATCAGCTGGTACGGCTGGATCGGGGTGGGCTCGCCGGACGTGGCGCCGATGGAGATGACCTTGCCCTCCGGGGCGATGTGGCCGAGCAGCCCGGCGAGCAGCGATCCGCCGACGTTGTCCAGGACGACGTCCACCGGGGCATCGAGCTCGGCGGGGCCGGTCAGTACATGGTCCGCGCCGAGGGCGGCCAGGCCTTCACCGCGCGCCGGGTTCCCGACGAACGCGTACACCTCCGCGCCCGCCTGGTGGGCGAGCTGGACGGCGAAACGCCCGACGCCACCGGACGCGCCGGTGATGGCCACGCGCTGTCCGGGCAGCACGTCGGCCCTGCGCAGCGCACGCAGAGCCGTCAGGCCCGCTACGGGCAGTGCGGCGGCGGTCGCGAAGTCCACCGTGTCGGGCAGTACGGCGAGTTCGTCGACATGGACGGCCCGCAGCTCGGCCCAGCCGTTGCTCCGCCCCCAGGTGACGACGCGGTCGCCGGGCTTGGGTCCGCGCCCGTCGGCGGCGGCCCGCTCGACCACACCGGCGGCGTCCCAGCCCGGTACGGTCCCGGCGGCGACGTCCTCGGACTGCGGCAGCTCACCGTAGTTCAGCGATACCGCCGTGATCCTGACGAGCACCTCATCGGGCTCCGGTGCCGGGTCGGCGACGGTGCCGAGGGCGAGGCGGCCGGGTGCGGAGTGGTCGACGACGAGGGCGCGCATGGGGACTCCTTGTGGGTTGGCGTTCCGCGAGCAGATCTGCCCTGCGTAACCGGTGGCATCCTCCGGTTATTCCGAGGGGCGAGGGAGGGCCGAGGGAGGGGCGAGGGGGAGCCGATGGAGGCCCGGACCGTCGCTCCTCGGTCCCCCTGCCAGGTGCCGGTCATCAGCCCCTCAGCCCTTCGGTCCCCCAGCCCGTCAGCTCCCCGGACCCAGGAACACCGGATTGGTCATCGCCGCCATGGGCCCCGGAAGCCCCGGCGTGGTCGGCGGATGGCGGACCTCGGCGCGTATATAGGCGGCGTGATCGGGAGTGGTCTGCCATGTCACGGTGCCCGTGCCGGAGGGCGGCAAGGGGGAGGTGAACAGGCGCCCCTGGTCGGTGACGAAGGAGACCGTGCAGCCCGGGGCGCCGGAGACCTCCAGGCGGGCGGTGGCCTTGGCCGTGCGGGGGATGCCGAGGCGTTCGGCGATACCGGCGTGTTCGCCGCGTTCGCCGGTGACCGTGAAGGCGAGGTCGATCTTCGAGGACTCGGCGATCCAGACCCGGCCCGCCCGGATGCCGTCCTGGACGGCGCGCCGCGAGAGGTCCTCGGCCAGTACGACGGTCTGCGGCAGGCCCACCACATCCGGGTCGCGGTGTGCGTCGCTGTGGCCGACGGCCGGCAGCCAGGAGGCGCGGCCGCGGGTGTGGGCGACCAGGGTGTTGTCCCACTCGGCGAGGGTGACCTCGTCGTCGGGGGTGTACGGGCCGTTCCAGACCTCCACCGCATCGGCGTCGTTCAGGCCGAACTTCCAGTTGCAGCCGATGCAGGTGGCGTGCGGATGTGCCGGGATGACCAGACCGCCCGCCCGGCGGACGGCGCGTGCGTACTTGGCGAAGGCGTTGTCGCGGGCCCGGTAGCGCCAGTCGATGAACACGCCGGGATCGGTGCCCATCGCCAGCACATGACCGTTGCGGGTGGTGATCTCCTCGCCGGTCAGGATCAGCAGGTCATCGCCCCACAGGCCCTCCCAGGCGCGGTGCGACGAGGTGGTGTTGTGCTCGGAGGTGGTGATGAAGTCCAGCCCGGCGGCGCGGGCCAGTGCCGCGATCTCGGCCGGTGTGCGCTTGCCGTCGGAGTGGACGGAGTGCAGATGGTTGTCGCCCCGGTACCAGGCGCGGCCGCGGCCCCGGGCGCGTTCGGGAGGGTGGACCGGGTCGGGGGTGCGCCCCGGGGCGCCGTACCGGAGGGTGATGGTGACGTCGTAGTCCAGGCCCTGGGGTGCGACGGTGTACGGGCCGAGGCCGATATGCCAGGTCCCGGCGTTGATGGGGCCCGGGAGGTAGCCGGGGGTGGCGTCGTCGGCGCGCAGGAAGAATTCCGTACGGGCCCCGCCCGACCAGCCGCGGAACCCGGCGCCGCCGAGGTCCGTACCGCGCTCGTCGAAGATGCCGATGTCGCAGGCGTTACCGGCCGTGCCGTCGGGGACGGTGGGTCTGTCGTAGCCGTAGGAGACGGCGATCTCCCGTACACCGTGCGGCACTTCGACCGGAAGGTAGACGAAGTCCGGTGCGCCGGTGGGCAGATGGCCGGTGACTCTGCGCGTCTGCTCCGCGCCGGACGCCCCGTCCGGGTGTCCGGCCCCGGGCGCCGCGTCGGCGAAGCGCACCGTGCCGAGCGTCACGGCGCCTGCCGCACCCGCCACCGCCGAAAGCCTCAGAACCTCACGTCGTTCCATCCTCGCCCCCGTGCCGTCTCGTCGTTCACCGCTTTACCCACTGCCGTCAGGTACTGCCGTTGCGTACTGCCGCCACCCGCTGCCTTGATGTGCTGCTTGCTGCTTGCTGCTTGCTGCTTGCTGCTTGCTGCTTGCCGCTTGTCGATGCCGTGCTGCTTGCCGTATCGCTGCGTGTCGGTTCGTGACCGTCACGTAGCGCGCCGTTTCTCCGCGTATCGCTTCGTATCGCTTCGTATCGCCGTGTGAAAACTGTTGTACGCGGGTGTGACACGCAGGGAAAGGCCTGTGGATAACCGTCGGGCGGTACGGGAACATGCGGTCACCCACACGCGTGACGGAGGGATCCCCAGCATGCGGATCGCGACCACGATCTTCCTGACCGACGAGACGATCCGGCCCGACCGGCTGGCCCGTGAGCTGGAACAACGCGGATTCGCCGGGCTCTACCTGCCCGAGCACACCCACATCCCGGCCAGCCGGGACACCCCCGCCCCCATGGGCGAACCGCTGCCCCGCGAATACGGCCGCACCCTCGACCCGTTCATCGCGCTCGGCCAGGCCGCCGCGGTCACCGAGCGGCTTGCCCTGGGTACCGGCATCACCCTGGTCACCCAGCACGATCCGGTCGTCCTGGCCAAGCAGATCGCCACCCTCGACCACCTCTCCGGCGGCCGTTTCACCTTCGGCATCGGCTACGGCTGGAACGTCGAGGAGGCCGCCGACCACGGGGTGGAGTGGTCGACGCGGCGCGAGCTGACGCGCGACCGGGTGGCCTTGATGCGGGCGCTGTGGGCCGAGGAACCGACCGCCTACAAGGGCGAGTTCGGGTCCGTACGAGCTTCCCTCGCCTACCCCAAACCGGCGCACGGCGCGCCGCGCACCCTGATCGGCGGGGCGGCCGGGCCCAAGCTCTTCGGGCAGATCGCCGACTACGCGGACGGCTGGCTGCCGATCGGCGGGCGGGGGCTGACCGAATCCGTTCCGGTGCTGCGGCAGACCTGGGCGGACGCCGGGCGCGCGGGTGAGCCGGTGGTGGTGCCCTACGCGGTCCGCCCCACGCCCGGGAAGCTGGCGCACTACCGGGAGCTCGGACTCCAGGAGGTGGTGCTGCAACTGCCGCCGGCCGGGGAGGCGGAGGTGCTGCGGACGCTGGACGACTTCGCCCAGTACCTGTGACCCGGCGACCAGTACCTGTGACCCAGCCCCAGTGCCTGTGACCCGCTCCAGGCGCAGGGCGCCCGCACCCGAGGAGCGGGACGGCTGCCTAGGACCAGCGGTGTACGGCCGCCGGGTGCGGATCGGTACCGGAGACCGATCCGCATCCGCCCCGGCGGTCATAGCGTGGAAGGTGAGAGCCGTATTCGCAGATCAACGGTCCAAGGAGATGCACATGCCCAGCCTCGACCACACGATCGTGCACAGCACCGACCGTTTCGCCTCCGCCCGTTTCCTGGCCGATCTCCTGGGGGCGCCCGAGCCCAAGGCGTACGGCCCGTTCGCCGCCGTCAAGATGGACAACGGGGTGACCCTCGACTACGCCGAGCATGTCCCCGCCGGCAAGGAGCTCGTGCCGACGCACTATGCGTTCCTGGTGACGGAGGACGAGTTCGACGCGATCCTGGCGCGGATAGCGAAGCGGGAGCTGCCGTACTGGGCCGACCCGATGCACTCCCGTGCGCAGGAGATCAACACCCACGACGGCGGCCGTGGCCTGTATCTGGACGACCCCGACGGCCACAACATGGAGTTCCTGACCCGGACATACTCGGACGCGCTGCTGGCGAGCCTGTAGCGGTCCCCGGCCGGGGCGTGCGCCGTGCCGCGGCCGGGAAGTGCCCCGTGTCCGGCGGAGGGCACCTCCGTCTGACGTGATCAGTGGCACAGCCGCGCCGGCCGTCCGGCGGCGGCAGTGTCGGCGGGCGCTCGTATGCTCGGGGGATGACTTCCAGTGCGCAGGGACCTGACCGGGGATCTGACCAGGGATCTGACCGGCGACACGACCAGGGGCCCGGCCGGGGGACCGACGGCGGGACCGCCGCCACCGCCGGCCACCAGGGCCGTCCGACGGCGAACGCCATGCGCCGCGCGCTCAAGCGGGCCCGCGACGGCGTGGCACTGGACGTCGCCGAGGCCGCGGTCCTGCTGCAGGCCCGCGGCGAGGACCTGCGGGACCTGTGCGCCTCGGCGGCACGGGTGCGGGACGCGGGCCTGGAGGCCGCGGGGCGCCCCGGAGTCATCACGTACTCGCGCGGTGTGTTCATCCCTCTCACCCGCCTGTGCCGCGACAAATGCCACTACTGCACCTTCGTCACCGTCCCCGGCAAGCTGCGCCGTGCCGGCCACGGAATGTTCATGTCGCCCGACGAGGTGCTCGACATCGCCCGCCGCGGCGCCGAACTGGGCTGCAAGGAAGCCCTGTTCACGCTCGGCGACAAGCCGGAGGACCGCTGGCCCGAGGCCCGCGAATGGCTGGAGGCGCACGGCTACGACGACACGCTCTCCTACGTACGGGCCATGGCCATCCGCGTCCTGGAGGAGACCGGGCTGCTGCCGCACCTCAACCCCGGGGTGCTGTCCTGGACGGACTTCCAGCGCCTCAAGCCCGTGGCGCCGTCCCTGGGCATGATGCTGGAGACGACCGCCGAGCGGCTGTGGAGCGAGCCCGGCGGCCCGCACCACGGCTCGCCCGACAAGGAACCCGCCGTCCGGCTGCGCGTCCTGGAGGACGCCGGCCGCTCCAACGTCCCCTTCACCACCGGACTGCTCATCGGGATCGGCGAGACCTACGAGGAGCGCGCCGAGTCCCTCTTCGCGCTGCGCCGCATCCAGCGCGCGTACCACGGCATCCAGGAACTCATCATGCAGAACTTCCGCGCCAAGCCGGACACGGCGATGCGCGGGATGCCGGACGCCGAACTGGAGGAGCTGGCCGCGACGATCGCGGTGGCCCGGCACGTCATGGGCCCCTCGACCCGCATCCAGGCACCGCCCAACCTGGTCGACGGCGAGTACGAGCTGCTCATCGGCGCCGGGATCGACGACTGGGGCGGCGTCTCCCCGCTGACCCTCGACCACGTCAACCCCGAGCGCCCCTGGCCGCAGATCGACGAGCTGACCGAACGCTGCGCGGCCGCCGGCTTCGCGCTGCGCGAACGGCTTCCCATCTACCCGGAGTTCCTCCAGCGCGGCGAGCCCTGGCTCGACCCCCGGCTGCTGCCGCACGTCCGGGCCCTCGCCGACCCGGAGACGGGCCTGGCCGTCGAGGACGCCCCCGTGGTGGGCCGCCCCTGGCAGGAGCCCGACGAGGGCTTCTCGATGAGCGCCTCGGGCCGTACGGACCTGCACCACACCATCGACACCGAAGGCCGCACCTCCGACCGCCGGGACGACTTCGACGAGGTCTACGGCGACTGGGAGGCGCTGCGCGAGGCCGCCGCCCCCGGGATGGTGCCGTCCCGCATCGACGCGGACGTACGGCAGGCCCTCTCCCAGGCCGCGGACGACCCCACCAGGCTCACCGACCCCGAGGCGCTGGCCCTGCTGCACGCCGACGGGCCCGCGCTGGACGCACTGTGCCGTATCGCCGACGATCTGCGCCGCGCCACCGTGGGCGACGACGTCACCTACATCGTCACCAGGAACATCAACTTCACCAACGTCTGCTACACCGGCTGCCGCTTCTGCGCCTTCGCGCAGCGCCGCACCGACGCCGACGCCTACACCCTGTCCCTCTCCCAGGTCGCCGACCGCGCCCAACAGGCCTGGGACGTCGGCGCGGTGGAGGTCTGCATGCAGGGCGGCATCCACCCGGATCTGCCCGGCACGGCGTACTTCGACATCGCGCGCGCCGTCAAGGAACGCGTCCCCGGCATGCACGTCCATGCCTTCTCCCCGATGGAGGTCGTCAACGGCGCCACCCGCACGGGACTGTCCCTCCGCGAGTGGCTGGCGGAGGCCAAGGCCGCCGGGCTGGACAGCATCCCCGGCACCGCCGCCGAGATCCTCGACGACGAGGTCCGCTGGGTGCTGACCAAGGGAAAGCTCCCCACCGCCACCTGGGTCGAGGTCATCAAGACCGCCCATGAGCTGGGCATCCGCTCCTCGTCCACGATGATGTACGGCCATGTCGACCAGCCCCGGCACTGGCTCGGCCACCTCCGCCTCCTGGCCCGGATCCAGCAGGAGACGGGCGGCTTCACGGAATTCGTCACCCTCCCCTTCATCCACACCAACGCCCCCGTCTACCTGGCCGGCATCGCCCGCCCCGGTCCCACCACCCGCGACAACCGCGCGGTCACGGCGATGGCCCGGATCCTGCTCCACCCGCACATCACCAACATCCAGACCAGCTGGGTCAAACTGGGCACCGAAGGCGCCGCCGAGATGCTCCGCTCGGGCGCCAACGACCTGGGCGGCACCCTGATGGAGGAGACCATCTCCCGGATGGCGGGCTCCAGTTACGGCTCGTACCGCTCCATCCAGGACCTGATAGCCATCGCCGACGCCGCGGGCCGCCCGGCGCGACCGCGCACGACGGCCTACGGCCCGGTTCCCGAGGAGCGGCAGGCCGTGGCGCTGGCGTCGGACGGGCATCTGCCGGAGCTGCTGCCGGTCGTGGAGCCGTAGGGGCGCGACGGCGAGGTGCACACGGGCTGCGGCGACCGGCCGGACGCCGCAGCCCATGGCTCCCGGGTCAGTCCCCGTCGTACTCCGACTCGTGCTGCAGGATGCACTGCTGCCACTGCGCGAGCGCTTCCTCGCGGTCGCCTCCGGTGTCCTGGGCGGCGACGATCAGCGCATCGGCGGCCATGGCGGCCAGCCGTACGGCGATATGGCAGACATCGCGCTGGGGGAGCGGCCGCAGGAGTTCGACCGCGCCGTCGCTGTCGCCGGAGAGCGCGGAGGCGACGACGGCCATGGTGGTGCGATCCCACTCGTACTCGGACATGGGGGAAGCATGCCCAGCATCCGGCGCCGCCATGGTCGAACGGGTGAGCGCGGCCGGGCGCGTCGGCCTCAGGCCAGCTCCCGCACCACCTTCTCCGCCAGGAACCCCTGGATGTTCTCCACCGCCTCCCGGAAGTACCCCTCGTAGTTGCGGCGCGTGACATAGCCCAGGTGGGGCAGGGCGAGGACGTTCGGGAGGGTGCGCAGCGGGTGGTCGGCGGGGAGCGGTTCCTGCGCGAAGACATCGAGCCCGGCGCCCGCGATGCGCCCCTCGCGGAGGGCCTCGACCAGGGCGGACTGGTCGACGATGGCGGCCCGGGAGGTGTTGACGAGGTAGGCGGTGCGGCGCATACGGCGCAGTTCCGGGGCGCCGATCAGGCCGCGGGTGCCCTCGCCGAGGACGAGATGGACGGAGACGAAGTCGCTGGTCTCCAGGAGCTCTTCCTTGGTAGCGGTGGCCGTCACGCCGGTCTCCGCGGCCCGCTCCGGCGTCAGATTCCGGCTCCAGGCGACGACGTCCATGCCGAAGGCCTGGCCGACCCGGGCGACCCGGGTGCCGATCTTGCCCAGGCCGAGCAGGCCCAGCCGGCGGCCGTGCAGATCGGCGCCCAGTGTGCTCTGCCAGCCGCCCGCGCGCAGGGCGGTGCTTTCGGTGACCACGTTGCGGGCCAGGCCGAGGATCAGCGCCCAGGTCAGCTCGACGGGCGGTTCGGTGTTGCTGGAGGTACCGCAGACGGTGACGCCGTGCCGGGCGGCCGCCGCCAGGTCGATGGAGGCGTTGCGCATCCCGGAGGTGATCAGCAGCCGCAGGCGCGGCAGCCGGGCGAGGAGCGAGGCCGGGAACGGGGTGCGCTCGCGCATCGCGACGACGATCTCGCAGTCGCCGATCGCCTCGGCCACCTCGTCCTCGGAGCCGAAGGGCCGGCGCAGCGTACGGACGTCCACGGCGCCGTCCAGAGGGGACCAGTCGGCCATGGAGAGGGCGACGTCCTGGTAGTCGTCGAGTACGGCGCAACGCGGAATCATCGGGGTTTCTCCCGGCGTGGTCGAGGGCGTGGCCGGGGCCGGTCGGGGACGTGCTCCGGCACGTGCCCGGCCCCGTAAACACGGCAATCATGGCAATCGCCGCGAGCCGCCGCAGGGGTCATGGGTGACTGCTCACATTACGATCCCGGGCCCGGATTCGATCATTCGCGGTCGATTACAGTGCTGCGGCGGGGAGCCTGCAGGGCCCCGGAACGTTGCGAGCTTCTGGAGGGGCGCAGTGAACGCAGCGGCAGGCAACACCGCTATCTGGGGCCGCGCCGAACAGCAGGACTTCCGCAGCCGGGTACGCGGGTGTCTGCTCGGCGGCGCCATCGGCGATGCGCTGGGCGCAGGCATCGAATTCGACTCCCTCGACGCGATCCGCGAGGCCCACGGTCAGGAAGGCGTGACGGACCTTGTGCCCGCCTACGGGCGACGCGGCGCGGTCACCGACGACACCCAGATGACCCTGTTCACGGTGGACGGCCTGATACGCGCCCAGGTGCGCCGCGACACCGGCGCCTGGCATCCGCCCACCGACGTCCACCGCGCCTATCTGCGCTGGGCCGCCACCCAGCACGACTGGGGCCCGGACGAGCGCAAGAAGGACGACGGCTGGCTCGCCCGCGAGGAGTGGCTCTACTCCCGGCGGGCGCCCGGCCGGGCCTGCCTGAGCGGCCTCGGCGACGAGGTGATGGGCACCCTCGAGCAGCCCAAGAACCCCGACTCCAAGGGCTGCGGCGCGGTGATGCGCTCCGCGCCGTTCGGGCTGCTGGTCGGCTGGGAGCCGCAGCTGGTCTTCCAGCTGGCCGTCGAGTGCGCCGCGCAGACCCACGGCCACCCCACCGGCTATCTGGCGGCCGGCGCGTTGGCCGTCATCAGCCATTCGCTGGCCCGCGGCGAGGTGCTCGACGGCGCCGTCCAGAAGGCCCTGGCCCACCTGGCCACCCGGCCCGGCCACGAGGAGACCACCGACGCCCTCAAGCGCGCACTGGGCTCCGTACGGCAGGGCATGCCGACGCCCGCCCGGGTGGAGTCGCTCGGCGAGGGCTGGACGGCGGAGGAGGCGCTGGCGATCGGCGTGTACTGCGCGCTCGTCGCCGAGGACATCCGGCACGGCCTGCTGCTGGCCGTCAACCACGGCGGTGACAGCGACTCGACCGGCGCCATCTGCGGAAACCTGCTGGGCACCCTGCACGGCGAGACGGCCCTGCCGCCGGACTGGCTGGTCGAGCTGGAGGGCCGCGAGACGATCCTGCAGCTGGCCGACGACTTCTCGATGGAGATGACGCAGGGGCCCGTCCTGCACGGCCCGGCGGGGTCGTCGCCGGGGTGGCTCGCGCGGTATCCGCGCGCGTAGGCAGCGCTTGCCGGACAGGCCCCAAGGGGCGGCTGCCGCCTACCGCATCACTTCCCCCGCATTGACCAGCAGCGACTGGCCCGTGATGGCACGCGCCCGGTCGGAGGCCAGGAAGACCGCCGTCTCGGCCACATCCGCGTCCGTCGCCAGATCCGGCAACGCCATCCGTGCGGTGAGCCGGTCCAGCACCTCGGACTCCGGTACGCCCTCGTGCTGCGCGGTGAAGCGGAGATACGCCTGGACCGGCGGACCCCACATCCACCCCGGCTGCACGGTGTTGACCCGGATCCGGTCCGGTCCCAGCTCTCGCGCCAGCGAGTACATCGCCGAGACCAGTCCGCCCTTGGACGCCGCATACGCCGCCTGCTGCACCTGCGACGGTGCCGCGACCGACGACTGCGTGCCGATCATCACCACCGACCCTCCGCCGCGCGCCGTGAGCGAGGGCAGACAAGCCCGGGTCATCCGCAGGGTGCCGAAGAGATTGACCTCCACGACCTCGCGCCAGGAGTCGAAGTCGGCGTCCCGCAGGCCGCCGAGGAGCGAGTCCAGCGCGGCGACGTGGATCACCGCGTCGATGCCTGCGAACCGCTCCACGGCGAGCGCGGCCAGCGCCTCGCACTGCGCCTCGTCGCCGATGTCCGTCGCCCGCCAGGCCGTACGCTCCCCCGAAGGGTCGATCGCCGCCGCGGACCTGGCGAGGTTGTCCTTCGTACGGGCACCCAGGACGACCCGCGCCCCGTCCCGTACGCACGCCGCCGCGACCCGGTGGCCGAGCCCGGCCCCGACGCCCGAGACGATCACGGTCTTGTTCTGCAGCAGCATGGGTGCCTCCCGGCCGGGATCCTGATGGCCCGTCAGATGAGGCGTCAGGGTAGGGCCGGGGGGCGGCGAACACCAGGGGTGTACCTCAGTTCCAGGCCGAGCGTTCGGTCGCCTGGAAGCAGTATCTGACCCAGGAGCGCTTGCGGTCGGGGCCGGCCGACGGCTCCGCGCACAGCCGCACACGGAAGCCGGCGCCCACGCGCGCCATCCTCGTGTACTGGTCGGGTCCGTAGTCGATGGAGGAGCTGTGGGACGACCCGCCGGTCACCTGCACCGTCACGGTGTCGCCGGGCTCGCCCCTGGTGATGCGGCCCCAGACGGCACCGCACCGTTTGCTGTACCGCAGCTGGACGCCGACCGGATTGCCCCCGGGGGGCGTCCAGCTCGTCACGTCCGCGGCGCAGCCGTAGTCCTTCGGATTCTTGCCGTCGCAGCCGGCGCCGGGGCAGGACGGCGGCGGATCCTCGAAGAGCTTGGGCACCAGATAGCTGGCGAGCGGGCCGAGGACCGCCGTGATGATGCCCACGACCAGGGCATGCCGGGCGTGTGCGCGCAGCCAGCGGCCGACGGTCTGCATCCGGGCCCCACTGCGCCGGAAGAAGGACGGGTCGGGGCTCTGGTCGGGCTGGGGTTCGGGCTCGGGTTCGGGTTCGTCCACGTGATTGCTCAATCCGGCCTCCTGGGAGGTCGACGTGCCGTAGACCTTCCAGTTTCGGGGGCCGCAAAGGACGTCCGGTAGCGCATTTTCCGCCCTTGACGGGGTTGTGGGGCGCGCGTCCACCGCGCGCCCCGTAACCCGCTCATCCGCCCCGTCGCGCGCCCTACCGCGCCTTCTCGAGCGCCTTCGCCAGCCGGTCCAGACCCTCGCGGATCTCCTCCGGCGAGTGGGTGACGAACGACAGCCGCACGGCCGCGGGGTCCGGCGCCCCGGCGTAGAACGGCGCCCCGGGAACGTACGCCACGTCCCGCCGGACGGCCTCGGGCAGCAGCGCCGTCGCGTCATACCCCGCGGGCAGCGTCGCCCATACGAACATCCCGCCGGCCGGACGGTTCCACCGCGACCCCTCCGGGAGCGCCGCCGACAGTCCGTCCACCAGCGCATTCCGCCGCTCGAGGTAGGCGCCGCGCACCCGCGCCAGATGCGCGTCGAGGTCCGAGACCGCCAAGTACCGGGCCGCGGCGGCCTGGTCGACGGTCGAGGTGTGCAGATCGGCGGCCTGCTTGGCGATGGTGGCGGCGCGCCGCAGCGCCGCCGGGGCACGCAGCGTGCCCAGCCGCAGTCCGGGCGCCATCACCTTGGAGAACGAGCCGAGCAGCGCCGTACGGTCCTCGGCGCCCGGGAAGGACGCGATCCACCGCTGCGGCTCCCCCCCGAAGCGCAGCTCGCCGTACGGATCGTCCTCCGCGATCCACAGCCCGCGCCGGGCGGCGACCTCGGCGACCGCGGCCCGGCGCTCCGCGGACAGGGTGCGGCCGGTCGGGTTCTGGAACGTCGGGATGACGTAGAGCAGTTTGGGCTTCTCGCGCGCGGCGATCTCGTCCAGTGCGGCCGGGTCCAGGCCCTCGTCATCGGTCGGCACCGGCACCACCCGGGCGCCCGCCAGGGAGAAGATCTGCAGCGCCGCGAGATAGCAGGGGTCCTCGACCAGCACCGCGTCGCCCGGCTCCAGCAGGGCGGTGGCCAGCAGTGACAGGCCCTGCTGGGAGCCGGTGGTGACCAGCAGGTCATCGGCGTCGGTGGGCAGCCCCCGCGCCGTGGTGCGCGCCGCGACGGCCGCGCGCAGCCCCGGATCGCCCTCGCTGGTGGAGTACTGCAGCGCCCGCCGCGGCTCCTCGCTCAGCACCTGCCGGAAGGCCGCGGCTATGCCCTCCGTATCGAACAGCTCGGGTGCGGGCAGCCCGCCGGCGAACGAGATGACCTCGGGCCGGGCGGTGAGCGCCAGGATGTCGCGTACGGGTGAGCTGCCGGTGCGCGCCACGCGGGCGGCGAGTTCGGGGACGGGGGCGGTGGCATCGGCAAGGATCGCGTTCGACATGACGGCTCCAATCGCTCGGAATGCGGGGTGCGGCCGGCCGCGGCGCGGGGCGTTAACCGGCGTTAGCCGCAGATGGCGGGGAGCTTATGCGGCCGGGGGCGTTCTGTGCAGATCCGCCCGCATGGTGGGCCGTTCGGACCTCCGCACCCCTCCCCTTCTGATGCTTCGTCAGTTACACCTGTCTGTCATGACCGAGGACACGGAAGGCACCGCCACGCACGCCCTCACCGACCCCGCCACCCACCCCGCCGCCTACGCCGAACTGGCCGCCGCCGGTCCCTACGGCGTGCGCCCCGGACATGCGCTGATCACCATGGTCGAACCGCATCCGGGCCATGAGTACGCCTACAACCGCTGGTACGAGGACGACCACTACATCGCGGGCGCGATGGCGATGCCCTGGATCTTCGCCGGCCGCCGCTGGGTCGCCACCCGTGAGCTGCAGTTGCTGCGCTACCCGGAGAAGTCCGCCGTCGCCCGGCCCGTCACGGCCGGCTGCTACCTCTCCACTTACTGGCTCACCGAGGGCCGCTACGACGAGCACATGAAGTGGACCGTCGCCATCAACAAGCGCCTCAACCGCGACGGCCGCGTCCACCAGGGCCGTACCCACGTCTTCACGGCCTTCCAGGACCATGCGGCGACGGTCTACCGGGACGGCGCGGCGGGCCCCCGGGACTTCCATGCGCTGGACCACCCGTATGCCGGGCTGGTGCTGGAGGTGATCGACGCGGACGGCCCGGAGCAGCGGGCCGACCTGCTGGAATGGCTGCGCGCCCGGCATCTGCCGCGGCGGCTGGCGGGCTCACCGGCCGCGCTGATCACGGTCTTCCGGCCGACGCCGCTGCCGGGCGACCGGATGGCGTACGTCAAACAGGTCGAGGGCGTCGACACCCGGCTGACGCTGCTGTGGTTCCTCCAGAGCGACCCGCGCGAGGCATGGGACCACTTCGCCGGCCTGGACGCGGCGGTGGCGGAATCGGGGCTGGGGCGGGTGGAGCTGGTGGCGCCGTTCCTCCCGACCGTCCCCGGGACGGACCGCTACGTATCCGAACTGCGCTGAGACATGGCCGAGCCCCCTCGGCCGGGACGGCGATCCAGTCGAGAGGGCTCGTTGTCCGCGCGGATCCGTGCGGACCGGGTGCGTGACAGCTCAGTTCACGCCAGGTCGAACGAGCCGCCGGCCACGTCCGACACGAAGGTGCTCCAGGCGGCGTTGTCGAACGTGAGGCGCGGACCCTCGGGGTCCTTGGAGTCGCGCACCGCGATGGCTTCGGAGGTCGGCACGGCCATCTCCACGCAGGCGCCGTTGCCGCCGGAGTACGAGGACTTCGTCCAGGAGAACGCGGAATTCGGCAGAACAGCCATTTTTCACTCCAACTCACTCTGGGAACTCACGCTGAGTTACCGGGGATTCGGTAGTGCTGACGCTACGCGCCAACATCACGAGCCGCAGGAGTCGTTCACCCTTCCGAATGTCATATTCCTTGATCTCTTTTCATGGCAGGTGGCGCCGGTGTACCGTGCGGTCCGCTTATTCGGAGCGGGGTATTCCGAACCGCATTGCCCCATTTACCCCCTGGCGTCCGCGTGTTCCTTGGCCGCCTTGGCGATGAACTCCCGGCTCTGGTCGGCGTTCAGCGCCTGCGCGCGCAGATGCTCGTACATGATCGTGTATTTGTGCACATCGTTGGTTTTCTCCAAATACAGATCACTGGTGACGCCCTCGATGTACACCACACTCGAATCCGAGGCATCGTCGAATTCCAGGATCGAGAACGTCCCCGACATTCCGGCGTGCGCACCCGTGTCGTACGGCAGCACCTGCACCGTCACATGCGGCAGATGACTCATCTCGACGAGATGCTCCAGCTGCTCACGCATGATCAGGTGGTTGCCGACCACCCGCCGCAGCGCGCTCTCGTCCAGCACCACCCACAGCCGCAGCGGGCGCTTGGGGTCGTTGACCCGCTCCTGGCGGCGCATCCGTACCTGGATGCGCTTCTCCAGACTCTCCGGGGCGAGCTCGGGCACCGCGCCGGGAATCACCGCTTCGGCGTAGCCGGGCGTCTGGAGCAGACCGGGCACCAGCAGGGACTCGTAGACCTGCAGTGACGCCGCCTCGGTCTCCAGGCCGATGTAGACGCTGTACGGGATGTCGCCGAAGGCGTGCCACCAGCCTTGCTGGCGCGAATCCTTGGCCATCTGCATCAGCGAATCGACTATGCGGTGATCGTCCACCTCATAGACCCCGCACAGGTCGCGGACATCGCGCTGGCTGATACTGCGGCGGCCGTTCTCGAGTCTGCTGATCTTCGACTGGGAGACCAGCAGCCGCTCGGCCACCTGTTCCGCCGTCATGCCCTTGTCCTCGCGCAGCCTGCGCAGTTCCTGGCCCAGCCGGCGTCGCCTGACGGTCGGGTTGATGTTGGACGCCACGGGTAGTGCACCTCCGGCTCCGTACTGCTGTCGTGTTCTGTCCAGCAGAGTGCCACTCCCGGGCCACGCCGCGCAGTCAAATGGACACAGAAGGCGAGCGGTCATGCGCGTGGGGTGGCGGTCCGGCCGTCGTCCAGAACGGCCGGACCGCCACCCCACGCTCTTGCTGCGGCTCCCGAACGGATCTGCGGGATGGTGCGGGATATGGGAAGCGGGTGTTGAGGGGTGGTCGTGCGTGCTGCTTCAGGGGTACGTCGAACGTGGTGGTGCGGATGGTGCGCCGTGCCCGGTCAGCGGGCGCCGACGCGGGCCATGCTGCCGTGGCCGTGCCGCGACTGCACCGGCACACCTGCCGCCGGCTGCGCCGTGGCACGCCCCGCGGGCTGCCGTACGGGTCCTGCTCCCGCGGCCTGCGCCCGCCGCGGCTGCGCCGCGACGCCGTTCTGCACATCCATGACGGCATGTGCGACCAGACCGCCCATGGGGTCGTGCCGGATCAGATCCCGGAGGCGGGAGCGCGATGAGCGCCCTTCGTTCCCCGGGTAGAGGTGCTTGCCGAGTCCGACCGCATGGGCCAGCGCGGCGAGCGCCGCGGTCCGCGGGTCCGGAGGTACGCCGGTGCGGATCGCGTTGTCCAGCCGGGCCCTTATTTCCCGGCTGATGGCCGTCTCCGTCGCCTGGTAGCGCGTCGTCGGCAGCACCCCGCACATCTGGCCCTCGACGGCATGCACCATGCCGCACCGTTCCAGATGCGTGAGATACGTCTGGCGCAGCCCCAGCCGGGGCCCGCCGATCCAGTGGACCGCACGCACCGGACTGCCGCGTCGGCGCAGCAGTTCGAGCGCGGAGTCCAGAGTCGGATCTCCTGTCGGCCGTGGCATCACCACGGCGATACGATCCCCGTCTGGGGCTATCCGTCCTGCCAGAGCCAGCTCTACTAGCTGGGCCCCGGCCAGGCCGAGGTCGAGCGACTGCGGCTGCGCTGTGGTGCCCGTGGTCGGGTCCAAAGCGAGCAGCAGAAGCTCCTCCGGAATTGTTCTGCGGCTCCTGCCCATCCATGCCTCCCCGCGTGGATGAATGACAGGGTGACCCCTCTCACATTCATCTGTCGAGAGTGCGTGGGGGGTTCGGTAGGGAACCGGTAGGTATGTCGTTCTCGTCTTGCACGTCGGCGACATCTTCGGCGGGGCGCGGGGCGGGCTGGTTCGCGTGGCGGCGGGATGGCGACATGCGGACGCAGGACACTTGGAAACACTGGCTGTGCGTGGAGCGGGCGACGTGGTGAAGGAGACATCGGTGGCGGGCGAGTCCCCCGACAGGTCGGACAAGAAGCAGTCGTCGGGGGAGACGGCGCGGAGCGAACGCGATCCGCGCCTGTCGGTCTTCCGCGGGGAGCCGGACGCGCCGGCGAAGGACGAGGAGGCGGCCGAGGCCGCTGCCGACACCGAGGGCGCTGAGGCCGAGGGCGCCGAGGCCGTCGAGGCCGCACCCGAGAAGGGCTCTGAGGCGCCTCAGGGCGCCGCAGGGGGCGAGGACGGCGCCGGGGAAGGTGCCGGGGGCGACGAAGACGGCCCGCGGGCCGCTGAGGCCGTGGAAGCGAACGGTGACGGCCGTGCCGACGAGGCCGAGGACGGCGCCGGTGACGAGGGCGCCGACGGTGACGAGGGCGGTGAGCCGGAGGCGGACGCCGAGGTGACGGCTGAGGCCGGGCCGGAGGCTGCGGAGACGGCCGAGGAGGCCGAGGAGGCCACGCCTGAGGCCGAGGAGGCCAAGCCCAAGGCCGACGAGGAGAAGCCGAAGGCCGACGAGGCCAAGCCGAAGGCTGCCCCCAAGGCTGACGCGAAGGCCGAACCGAAGGCGGATGCGAAGGCGGACGCCAAGGGGGGCGAGCCTGAGGACGCCAAGTCCGAGTCCGAGGACGCCGACGCCGAGCCCGTGGTCGTCGACCAGCCGACCGCGGTCTTCAAGACCCTCGACGCCCAGAAGGGCAAGGGCGGCGACAAGGCCGAGGCCGACGAGGCGCCGGTCGATGAGGCGACGCGGGTGTTCGCCATTGCGAAGCCCAAGGGGAAGGGCGCGGCCGGTCAGACCGTCGACCAGCCCACCACCGCGTTCAAGATCACGCCGCCCGGCAAGGACGAGGACAAGGACAGGGCCAAGGCCAAGGGCGCGACCAAGGACGGGGCGCAGGACAAGGCCGAGGAAGAACCCCAGGGCAAAGGCAAGAACGGCTCCAAGGCCGGCGACAGCGCCAAGTCCGAGGCCAAGTCCGAGGCCAAGTCCGAGGCCAAGTCCGACGACAAGTCCGACGACAAGGCCAAGCCCGGCACGAAGGGCGGCGAGAAGCCGGCGGCGCCCAAGGGCAAGCCCGCCGAGCGCGACACCGAGCGCACCAGCCAGTTCGTGGCGCTGAAGTCGGCGGACGACGGCGCGGCGGGCAAGTCCCTCGGCAAGACGGCGGACCGCACTCCGGCCCGTACCCCCGGCAAGGCGCTCGACAAGGCGGCCCCCGCGAAGGGCCCCGGCGCGCTGCCCCCCGAGGCCCCCGCCGCCGCGCCCGCCGCGCCGCGTGACGAGCCCGCCGCGCTGCCCGAGTCCGAGCGGACCAAGCAGGAGCCGCTGCCGCCGCTCGACCTGCTGGCCAAGCTCACCAACACCCCGCCGCCGCCCGAGACGCCGCTGCGCACGGTCGTCCGCCGGTTCAAGATCTGGACCCCGCTCGCGGTGCTGCTGGCGGTCATCTTCGTGGTCGTCCAGGCGGTGCGCCCGCTGCCCGCCCCGGCGGTCGTCCTCGGCGACGCCAAGTCCTCGTTCACCTTCGGGGGCGACAAGCTCTCCATCCCGTGGCCCGAGCACGGGCAGGCGGCGGTCAAGGTCGTGGGCTCCGGTGACGTGGGGACGTTCGGCGAGCAGAAGCCGGTGCCGACCGCGAGCGTCGCCAAGATCATGACGGCCTACGTCATCCTCAAGGAGCACCCGCTCAAGAAGGACGAGACGGGCCCGAAGATCGAGGTCGACGAAAAGGCGGTCACCGAGGGCGGCTCCAGGGACGAGTCGCGGATCAAGGGGCTTCAGGCGGGGCAGAAGTTCAGCCAGCAGGACATGGTCAAGATGCTGATGATCCCGTCCGGCAACAACATCGCCCGGCTGCTGGCCCGTTGGGACGCCCAGTCCGCCAACGAGGGGGCGTTCGTCAAGAAGATGAACGACGCCGCCAAGGACCTGGGCATGAAGAACACCACCTACACCGACCCCAGCGGTCTGGACCCCAAGACCGTCAGCACCGCCGTCGACCAGCTCAAGCTGGCCGAGGCCGTCATGAAGTTCGACGCCTTCCGGCCGATCGTCGCCATGCCCAACGCCGAGATCCCGGGCCTGCCGGAGCGGATCTACAACAACAACGGCAACCTGCTGCTGGCCGGGCTGAGCATCAAGGGCATCAAGACCGGCTCCAGCACGGCGGCCGGCGGCACGCTGTCCTGGGCGGCGTACAAGTCGGTGGGTGACAAGACCCCGCTGATAATCGGCACGATGATGGACCAGCACTTCAAGGGCCTGGACCCCGACGGCTCCAACAGCCTCACCATGGTCAAGGCCAACAGCCAGAAGGTCATCGAAGCGGTGCGCAATGCGCTGACCTCGGCCACGGCGGTGAAGAAGGGCCAGGTCGTCGGCTACGTCGACGACGGCCTGGACGGGCTGACGCCGGTCGTCGCCACCAAGGACCTCGAGGCGATCGGAGTCCCGGGCCAGAAGCTGGAGTTGAGCATCGGCGACGGCGGCAAGGCCCTCCCGCACGAGGCGAAGGCCGGGACGAAGGTCGGCGTGCTGACGGTCGGCACCGGCACGAGCGCCCAGAAGGTGCCGGTGGCCCTCCAGAAGGACCTCACCGAGCCGACGTTCGGGGCGAAGCTGACACGCCTCGGCTGAGTGGGGGAGCGGGGCTCCGGGCGGTCGGCCCGGAGCCCCGCTCCGTTAATGCGTCCCGTAGTGCGTCCCGTACGTACGAAAGACCGGAGAGCCCGTCATCGACGCAGCGCAGGCACGGAAGACGACCCTCGCGTCCGCTCTGGCCGCCCCGGGTACCCGGGCTGCGCAGGGGGCGGTGGTGCTGACGCCCTGCGGGCTGATGCTGCTGCTGGGGGCGTGGGGCCTCCGCCGCCAGGACGCCATGTGGCGCGACGAGGCGGTCACCTACGACATGGCGCACCGCGGCCTGGCCGACCTGTGGCCGACGCTGCAGCACGTCGATGTCGTCCACGGCCTGTACTACGTGCTGATGCACGCCTGGTTCCGCTTCTACGACGCGACCCTCGGCGGCACCCTCGGCGAGACGGTCGGCCTGCGGCTGCCGTCCGTCGTCGCCATGACCGCCGCCGCGGCCGGAGTCGCCCTGCTGGGACAGCGCCTGGCCGGGCGGCGCGCGGGCCTGTGCGCCGGGGTCACCTTCGCGCTGATCCCCGTCGTGCAGCAGTACGCCCAGGAGGGCCGCTCGTACGCGATGGTCTGCGCGCTGGTCGTGTGGGCGACATACGCGCTGGTGGTGGCCGCCGCCCGCCCGCGCCGCAAGCTGTGGTGCGGCTATGCGGCCCTGATGCTGACCGCCTGCCTGCTGCACGAGTTCGCCGTGCTGGCGCTGCCCGCGCACGGCGCCGCCGTCATACTGGCGCGCCTGCCCCGCCGGGTGCTGCGCGCCTGGGCCCTCGCCGCCGCCACCGTCCTCGCCGGCCTCGCTCCGCTCGCGGTCTTCAGCACCCGTCAGTCGGCACAGCTCAGCTGGCTCGTGTGGCCGGACCCCGTCCAGCTGCTGACCTTCGCCGTGCTGGCGGTGCTCGGCGCCGGCTGCGCCCGGATCCGCGTAGCGTCCCGCGGCCCGATCAGCCTGCGTGCCCTCGCCCTCCCCCTGCTCCTCCTGCCCACCCTCTTCCTTTTCCTCCTCTCCTACGCCGAACCGGCCTACGTCGACCGCTACGTCCTCTACTACGTCGTCGGCTTCGCCCTGCTCGCCGGTGCCGCGCTGGCCCGGCTGCTGCGGCCGGCCGGCGAACGCGGCCAGACCCGGGCGCGGTGGCGGCGGCGGACCATGGCGCTGGTGCTCGTGGCGGCGGCGCTGCTGCCCGTCGACGTCCATCTGCGCAGCGCCGACAGCCGGGTCGACGACGCCACCGCCATCGCCCGGGCCGTCCGCGAGGTGGCCGAGCCCGGCGACGGCCTGCTCTTCCTGCCCGCCCGGCGGCGCATCTGGATCGCGCCGCACCCGCGCGAGTTCCGCGGCCTGCACGATCTCGCCCTGGCCAAGAGCCCGGTGGCCTCGCACACCCTCTACGGCACGGAGCGCTCCGGCAACACGATCCGCGCCCGGATGCTAGCCGCCCGCCGGATCGTCGTCGCCGCCGACCCCGACGGCCAGCCGGTCGACACCGACGACCAGGAAATCGCCAAACGTGCCACCCTGCGCGAGGCGTTCGAGGTCTGCGTCAGCCGGGAGGTCCGGGGGGCCCGGGTCACGGTGTACGGGCGGCGGGGGGAGTGCGGCGGTCCGCAGTAGCGCGGTCCGGAGCAGGACGCAGAAAGGGGCGGTCGCCGTCCCGTACACGGTCGTACGGGCCCGCCGCGCGCAGCACCACGTCCAGTACGCCGTCCGGATCGGCGGCGTAACCATGCGCGAACCAGGGCATGTTGGCCTCCACGACCGCCCAGCGGCCGTCGTCCAGCAGGCCCACATCGACGGCCGACGCGCTGGGGAGCGGGGCGTGGCCGGTCAGCCGGGCGGCGAAGGCCCGGACGGCCCGCGCGTACGGGTCCCCGTCGAGCGGCGCGGGGTCCAGACGGCCGTGGACGGCATAACGGCTCGCGGCGGCGAGGGCGCCGTCCAGGAGGAACAGCCGGTATTCGGCGCGGAAGGCGACGACGTCCGAGACCAGGACCGGGGTCCCGGGGGAGGCGGGCGGCAGCTGTGCCGCATCGGCGTACACACCCGGCGGGAAGGACTTGTCGCTCGGCGGCTTGGCGAAGAACGGGCGGCGGCGCGTCACCCCGCGCTGTGCCGTCACTTCCCTGTGTGTCGTCAACTCGATGCGGCGGTGGGTGAGTTGCTGAGGCAGGCGGGCGAGCCAGTCGTCCGGCGGTTCCAGCAGGCCCAGCCGCAGCGCCCCCGCGATGCGGTCGGCGAGGCGCGGGCCGCCGTACCAGTGGACCGGCCGCCCGGACAGTGCCCGTACGGTGTCCGGCCCGGCCGCCACCGTCGTCTCCAGGCCGCGCCGGGCCGCCGCACCGGCCAGCAGCAGGGCGGTGCTGGTGCGCTGCGCCGAGACGGCCAGGACGGGGGCGGTCATGGCTGCGGCGGACGGAAGGTCCGGACGAGTTCGATACGGCCGACGATATGACGGTTGAACTCCTCCAGCTCCTCGGCGGGAACCCAGAGTTCGAGGATCGTCTCGCCGCCCGCCTGCCGCACCGGATAGCGGTCGAGGAACGACGCCTCGACCTCGAAGCGGGTGACATGGCCGATCCCGGAGGCGGGGACGTTCCAGTCGCGGGCGATCCGTATCGCGTAGTCCTCGTTGAGTACGGGGTAGAAGATCGGCTGGTCGGGCAGCCGCGGCGGCCAGGCGCGCCAGCCGGAGGCCTCGACCAGGGCGAGTTCCTCGGGGCCGGTGGGACGCCAGAGGGTGCGGGTGGCGGAGTGGCGGCCGGGCCACGGGTGGGCGGGGGCGGCGTCGGCGCGGGGCGGCTCGGGCGTGGCGATCATGACCGTACGGTACGGGTGGCCGTACGGTCCCGGCTTCTCTTTTCCCGCCGGTCCGGCTTCCATCGGTCCGGCTTCCATCGGCCCGGCTCCCACCGGCCCGGCCTCAGGCCAGCCCGTCCTCAGACCAGCCCGGCCGCCGCGCTGTCGATGCCGAGCAGCTCGTGCAGCGCGGTCGCGCCGTCCGGGGTGAGGCGTACGGCCCGGCCGCTGCCGATCCGGCGGATCCAGCGGCGCTCCAGCAGGCGGTCGCAGAGCCGCGCGCCGGCCGTGCCCGCGAGGTGCGGGCGGCGTTCGGTCCAGTCCAGGCAGCCGCGGGCCTGCGGACGCCGCCCGCTGCGCAGGGCGGCCGCCCCGATCCCCAGACCGTCGCCGAGCCAGTCGCGCCCGGCGTCGGTGAGCGCGAAACCGCCGTCCTGGTCGAGCAGTCCGCGTGCGGTCATGGCGTCCGTGATGGCCACGCCGAGCCGTCCGGCCAGGTGGTCGTAACAGGTGCGGCCGCGGGCGAGCGCCGCGGAGGCGCCGGCGGCGCGCAGGCCGCGTGGCGGGGTGGTCGGCGGGTCCAGGTGGGCGGTGAGCGATTCGAGGAGTTCGGCGACGCGCGGGCCCGCGAGCTGGACGTACCGGTGGCGGCCCTGGCGCCGTTCGGCCAGCAGCCCGCCCTCGGTCAGCCGGGTCAGATGCTCGCTCGCCGTCGAGGGCGCGACCTGCGCGTACGCCGCCAGCTCGCCGGCCGTCCAGGCCCGCCCGTCGAGCAGCGCCAGGCAGAAGGCGGCCCGGGTGGGGTCGGCCAGCAGCGCGGCCAGCCGGGCGAGCTCGGCGGCGGAGGCGGGGCCGGTGGGGGTGTTGGGGCCGGTGGGGGCGTTCGTGGGGGCGGGGGTCATACGTCCCATTGTCCGCCGCGACACTTCGGGCGCCGCCGAAACGATCCGCGCCTACGGTCGCCGTATGAGCCCCCTGAACCCCATGAGCCCCACGAGCCCTTCCGGGCCCGCCCCGGGCCCGGCCGCCGCCTTCCGCGCCCTCCACCACGCCGACGAACCGCTGCTCCTGCCCAACGCCTGGGACGCCGCCTCGGCCGCCGCGCTCGCCGACGCCGGGTACGCGGCGATCGGGACGACGAGCCTGGGTGTCGCCGCGGCCCAGGGATATCCCGACGGGCGGGGTCTGGCCGGGGTGCGGGACGCGACGCTGGCGTTGGCGCGGCGGCTCGGCGGCCGGCTGTCCTGCCCGTACACCGTCGATATCGAGGGCGGTTACGGCGGGGAAGGGGAGCGGGCGGCGGAGCGGGTGGCCGATCTGGCCGCGGAACTGGCGTCCGCCGGTGCCGCCGGCATCAACCTGGAGGACGGCCTTCCCGGCGGAGAAGGGCTGCAACCACCCGCCCGCCAGGCCGAGTTGATCGCCGCGGTCAAGGAGCGGGCCCCGGACCTGTACCTCAATGCCCGGATCGACACCCACTGGCTGACCGACACCCCGCCGCCCCTCTCCGCCACGCTGGCCCGCGCCGAGGCCTATCTGGCGGCGGGCGCGGACGGCATCTTCGTACCGGGCGTCGCGGCGGACGAGGAGGTGTCGGCCCTGGTGGCCGCCGTCCCCGCCCCGCTGAACATCCTCTTCGCCCCCGGGCGGCACACCGTCAGCCGTCTGGCGGATCTCGGCGTACGCCGTATCAGCACCGGTTCGCTGCTCTTCCGTACGGCCCTGGGGGCCGCGCTCGCGGCGGCGGATTCCGTCCGTACGGGGCGGCCGCCGGGCGGCGAGGAGGTCCCGGGGTATGCGCGGGTGCAGGGATTGATGGGGCGGACGGGGCGGACGGCGCTTCGGCGCGACCCTTAAGGGTTGGTCGAACAGATCCCCTAGGGGATGGGTGCGCCCCTTGCATGCCACAACGTGGCGGGGGCGGGTGGTGTTCCCGGGCGGGCACGCGGGTGGGCGGTCATCGCGGCGGGTGGTGTTCCCGGGGCGGTCGGCTTTCCCGGGGGTGCGGTGTTCCCCGGCGGTCGGTATTCCTGGACGTCAGGCGCTCGCGGGCTCAGGCGGTCAGGCGCTCACGGGCTCAGGCGGTCAGGCGCTCGCAGGGTCACGGGCTCAGGCGCGCTACGCGTGGTTGCCGCGGTGGGTTGCGGCCGTCCGGGCCGGGTGGGCCTCGTGGCGGCGGCGGAATGCGGCGATGCCCACGCCGGCGGCGCCCAGTGCGCTCGCCCCGCCGATCAGCGTCGCCTTGGGCAGATGGCCGACACGCTCGGCAACGCCGGCCAGTCCGTCGTCCGGCAGCATGATCTCGGTGCGGCTGCCCGCGGGTGCGGTGGAGCCGGCGGCGGAGGCGGCCCCGACGGGAAGCAGCAGGGCGGCGAGCGCGCCGGCGGCGACGGTGGCGGTACGGATCACGGAGCGGCGCTGGGCCGGCATGGGTACTCCTCGTCGTGGGCGGCTCGGACCGCCGCGGGGTGGGGCGTACGGCAGCACGTTACGGAGCGTCCTTAACGGTGACCCATACGTTGTGTAACAGTCACCAAGATCTCCGCTGTAGGTCGTGTGACGGGACTGCCTTCGGTAGCTTGGTCGAGCCGGATCTTATATCGGTCATAAGGTGCCTATCCGGCGTATGTGGCGGCGTGTGGAGGCGAAGGGTGGCGGTGCCATGCTGCGGTTGCCGGGGCCGGCGCGTGCCGCCGTGACCCCCCTCGCCGTACTGGCCCCGGCGCTCGCCCTCCTGGCCGGCTGCGCGAGCCTGGAGGGGCTCGAGAGCGAAGGCAAGGCGCGGGATGTGAAGGCGCCGCTCGCCCTGTGGCCCGAGTATTCGCCTGCCCCGCCCCGCAAGGCGGAGAACCCGTCCGCGCGCAAGCCCGTCCCGGGTATCGCCCGGATCCCCGGCGGCAGCATGGCGGCCGCGGACCCGCTCGCCGTCCTCGACGCCGACATCGCCTCCGGCGGTGGCACCCCGCCCGCCCCGAATGCCGTCCGCAGGCCCGTCCTGCACGACCTCACCGACGACGGCAAACCCGACCTGATCATGGTCGTCGATCTCGACCCCCGCACCAGTGAGCTGCGCGTCTACAGCGTCCAGAAGCAGGTCGTGACCAGAGTGCTGGCGCTGCGCGGGGTGCTGGCCGGGGTCGAGCTGGCGGCCGGGCATCTCGTCGTCCGCGAGCCCACCAAGGATCCGCGCTATGTCAGCGTCACCGACTACAGCTGGGACAACGGTGCGCTGGAGCTGTGGGACCTCACCCTCGACGACGCCCGTACCCCCCAGACGCCGTCCCCGGCCCCGTCGCCGGCCCCGACGCTGACGCCGGGGCCCGTGCCGTGAGGCGCCTCTCGGTCTCCCTCCGCTGGAAGTTCGCGCTGACCGTGACGGCGGTGTGCTGCGCGGTCGCCGCCGTCCTGGGTGTGCTCGTCCACAACGCGGTGGCCCGTCAGACCGTCGGCGAGGTCCGCAAGGACGCCGGCAAGGATCTCGACACCGCCCTCGTCCTCTTCGAGTACGGCACCTCCCGCGAAGGGATCAATTCCGTCGTCGATCCGCCCGAACTCCCCCTGCCGCTGCGCAAGTTGGTGCGCAGCGGCCGACGCGGCAGCATGGTCGGGGCCTACCGGGGGCAGTCCGTGATGTGGGTGGCGGCGCCCGCGAACGGTCAGATCATGGCGGTGTGGTCGCCGTACGGGAGCACCCGGCGGTCCCTGGAGGAATTCGATACGGCGATCCTCGGCTCGGCCGTCCTCGCCGCCGCGGTCGTCGCGCTGGCCGGGCTGTTTCTCGCCCACCGCATCAGCCGCCGGCTCACCACCACGGCGGCCGTCGCCCGCCGAATCACCGCGGGCGATCTCGACGCCCGGGTCGGCGGCGAAGGCCGGCACCCGGGCCGCGGCCCGGCGGGGTACGACGAGGTGGCGGCGGTGGCCGCGGCGCTGGACTCGGTGGCCGGGTCCCTGCAGAGCCGCCTCCAGGCCGAACAGCGCTTCACCGCCGACGTCGCCCATGAGCTCCGTACGCCCCTCACCGGCATCCTCGCCTCGGCCGAACTGCTCCCGGAGGGCCGCCCGAAGGAGATGATCAACGACCGGCTGCGGGCGCTGCACCGGCTCACCGAGGATCTGCTGGAGATCTCCCGGCTGGACTCCGGCGCCGAGCGCGCCGATCTCGCCGTGTACGAACTCCGCCCGCTGGTCGAACGCGCGGTGCGCACCACCGGGTTCGACACCGAGGTACGGATCACCGCGGGCTCGGACCCGGACACCGTCGTCGAGACGGACCGCCGCCGCCTCGACCGCATCATCACCAACCTCGTCAGCAACGCCCACCGGCACGGCGGCCCCCCGGTCGTGGTCACCGTCGACGCGCCCGCCGACGGAACCCCGGCCATCGAGGTGCGCGACCACGGTCCGGGCTTTCCCGAGGAGCTGCTGCACCACGGCCCGCAGCGCTTCCGCACCGAGGCCCCCGACCGCGGCAAGGGCCACGGCCTCGGCCTGACCATCGCGGTCGGCCAGGCCGCCGTCCTCGGCATCGGCCTACGCTTCGGCAACGCCCCCGACGGCGGCGCCTGCGCGAGGCTCGAGCTCCCCCGGTATCCGGAAGCCGGTCACTGATATCCGGCGGTCACTGATATCCGGTATCCGGCGGTCCCTGATGTCCGGCGGGGCACTGGTATGCGGACCGGCCCCGGTCTCCCTCGCCAGTCGATCACCAGTCGATCTCCGCGTACTCGTCGGCGTGCTCGTCCCCCGGCTCCGGTGCCTCCCGGTCCTCCGCCGACGGCTCCTCCCGCAGCGGCTCCGCCGGGTGCCCCGCGGGCCCCGCGTCGGCGGCCCCGGCCGGCGCCTCCGCCACGCCGTCCTCCCGGCCCGCCAGTACGTCCAGAATCTGCTGCCCGTACTTCGCCAGCTTGTTCTCGCCGACCCCGTTGACCGTCCCCAGCGCCGACGCCGTCGCGGGCCGGGCGGTGGCGATCTCCCGCAAGGTGGCGTCGTGGAAGATCACATACGCGGGAACGCCCTGCTCCTTGGCCGTACGCCCACGCCAGGCCCGCAGCGCCTCGAACACCGGCAGCGCCTCCTCCGGCAGATCCACCGGCGCCCGCTTGCCGCTCTTCGCCCTGGTCTTCGCCGCCCGCGCCGCCTTCTCCGGCTCGCGCCGCATCGGCACCTTGCGCCCGCCGCGCAGTACCTCGCCGCTCGCGTCCGTCAGCACCAGCGTGCCGTATTCCCCCTCGACGGCGAGCAGTCCCTGGGCGAGCAGCTGCCGCACCACGCCCCGCCATTCGGCCTCGCGGAGATCGTCCCCCACCCCGAAGACACTCAGCCCGTCATGATCGAACTGAATCACCTTCGCGGTCTTCCGGCCCATCAGAATGTCGATGATCTGGCCGGCGCCGAACTTCTGCCGCCGCTCGCGCTGCAGCCGCACGATCGTCGACATCAGCTTCTGGGCCGGCACCGTGCCGTCCCAGGTCTGCGGCGGGGCGAGACACGTATCGCAGTTGCCGCAGGGGCCGCTCTCCTGCCCGAAGTACGCCAGCAGCCGCACCCGCCGGCACTCCACCGTCTCGCAGAGCGCGAGCATCGCCTCCAGATGGACGGCCAGCCGGCGCCGGTGTGCGTCGTCGCCCTCCGACCCGTCGATCATCTTGCGCTGCTGCACCACATCCTGCAGCCCGTACGCCAGCCACGCGGTCGACGGCTGGCCGTCGCGCCCCGCACGCCCGGTCTCCTGGTAGTACCCCTCCACCGACTTCGGCAGATCCAGATGCGCCACGAACCGTACGTCCGGCTTGTCGATCCCCATCCCGAACGCGATCGTGGCGACCACGACCAGGCCGTCCTCGCGCAGGAACCGTGCCTGGTTCGCGGCGCGCGTACGGGCATCGAGCCCGGCGTGATACGGCACCGCGGCGATGCCGTTGTCCACCAGGAACTGCGCGGTCTTCTCCACCGACGCCCGGGAGAGGCAGTACACGATGCCCGCGTCCCCGGCGTGCTCGCCGCGCAGCAGCTCCAGCAGCTGCTTCTTGGGCTCGCTCTTCGACGCGATCCGGTACTGGATGTTCGGCCGGTCGAAGCTCGCGACGAAATGCCGGGCGCCCTCCATCCGCAGCCGGGACGTGATCTCCTTGTGCGTGGCCTCCGTCGCCGTCGCGGTCAGCGCGATCCGCGGCACCTCCGGCCAGCGTTCGTGCAGCATCGACAGGGCCAGATAGTCCGGCCGGAAGTCGTGGCCCCACTGCGCGACACAGTGTGCCTCGTCGATCGCGAAGAGCGAGATCTTCCCCCGGTCCAGCAGGCTCAGCGTCTGCTCCACCCGCAGCCGCTCCGGCGCCAGATACAGCAGATCCAGCTCCCCGGCGAGGAACTCGGCCTCGACCAGCCGCCGCTCCTCCAGATCCTGCGTCGAATTGAGGAACCCGGCCCGCACCCCCAGCGCCCGCAGCGCGTCGACCTGGTCCTGCATCAACGCGATCAGCGGCGAGATGACGATGCCCACCCCGCTCCTGACCAGCGAGGGAATCTGATAGCAGAGGGACTTTCCGCCGCCGGTCGGCATCAGGACAACCGCGTCCCCGCCCCCTATGACGTGATCGATGATCTCCTGCTGACTGCCACGGAACGCGTCATATCCGAACACCCGGCGCAGTACCTGCACCGCCTCGCTCACGTCCGAAACGCCTTCCGCATCCATGTCCACGACCACTTCCACGTCCGCCAGTGCCATTCCAGAAGCGTACGAGTTCGGCGGGAGTGGCCGCTGGGCCTGTGGATAACCCGGATGTGAAGATCCCGGAGGCAGAGGTCCTGGGCGGGTCGCCTCCCGGCGGATCCAGCCGGATCCGGGCGGCTACAGCAGCCCGTCCCACATCTGCTCGACGATCATGGCCCACCAGCGGTTGGCGCCGCCGAGGCTCTGCGGATCGATGGCCGCCAGGTCGTTCTGGAAACGGGCCGTGTCCTGCGCGGCGCCCGCGGGGCCCAGCTGCCTCCGGGCCGCCCACCGCTGCTTCAGCAGGCTCAGCGAGCGCACGAAGGACTGCACATCGGAATTGACGAACGAAGCCCAGCCCGAGCCGAGCTCGACCGCCCACACCTTGCCGCTCGCCGGCTCGACGCAGATGTGCCGCCCGAAGTCGTCGCCGATCCGCACGTAGCCGTAGGAGTCGTACGACTCCTTGATGTGCGGTTTGAGGGTCTCGCCGTGCAGCGCCGCCCAGCCGGGCAGGTCCACCGCGGCCGGATCCCCGGCCGCCGCCGGCCGGAAGAACGGAGGGAAGTCCGCCGGCAGCCCGGCCCCGGTGAGGGTGCTGACCGCGGCCGGCGGCAGCGCCGCACCCCGGAGCTCTTCCGGGGTCCGCCGTACCACGGAGGGCTCGCCGAAGGCGGCGAGCACCTCGGCACGGACGGCGGACTCCGACGCCGCGGACGGCGCCGCGCCCGTCTCCCGCGGGGGGAGCGGCAGCCGGGCGGGGCGGCCCGCGAGGCGCTTGCCCTCGCGCCGGGCCAGCTCGGCGACGTGCCGGTGGAGCGCGTCCTGGCTCCGTGCCCGCGCCCGGGCGTCCGTGCCGTAGTCCACGGTGTGGCTGACCTTCACCCGCGGCCAGGAACGAGAGATCAGGGCGGCGCAATTCCCGCCGGGAAGCGCGCAGGCCTGCAGTTCGGTGTACAGCTCCAGCACGTCTTCGGGGCGGATGCCCAGTCGTGTGAGGTGGTCGGCCAACTGCCACTCCGGATGCGGGCGTCCCGGGCCGCTGCGCGCCAGCTGGGTGTGCTCCGCACCGTCCCGGTCACGGAACCGGCACACCGCGGTGTAGCCCAGCCCCGTGCCCAGCGGCGCTCCCTCGTCGGGTGTCTGACTGCTGCTCATCTGGAGAGTTCCTTATCGCCGTTGTCGTCAGCGGCCCTCGCCGGAAGGCGCCCGCCCGCGCTGTTCGCGAATACGCGCTGCTCGGGGATACGCGCTATTCGAGAATGTACGTACTGTCACTGACAAGCTGCGGCCACATGGTGGTCAACGAGCCCCTCACCGCCCGCCGCGTGCATGCGGGATCGATACGGCCGAGCCGGCGCAGGATGTGGTCCCGGAACTCGTCCGCTTCCCGCTCATCGCGCGCGTTCGATGTGACGACCGCCTTCAGGGCCACCGTCCAGCAGCGCAAAAACGCATCCAGGGAACTGTTGACGAGACACACGATCTCGCCGTTGTCCGCCATCACCACCCGGCCGGTGCCGTGCTCGACACAGAGCTGGATGCTCTCGTCACCCACGTAACCGATCACGGAGGCGTGCGGACGGCCGTCGTCCCGGCCCGCACCGTCGGCCTCCTCCCTCTCCTCCTCCGACTCCGAGCCGATCCGCGGAAGTGTGGGCACGAACCGGTCGGTGCCCTCGAACCAGATCTCGGAGGCGGGCAGACCGACCTCGGTCAGCAGCCGCGCGGTCCCGGGAAGCGCCGCAAGCGGGCCCAGCCGCTCCGGACCGGCGACGACGGGAGGGCCGATCAGCGAGAACAGCGGGGACAGGTGTTCCCGTGTCAGCGCCACGCCTCCGTAGAGCGCCTCGTCCACGGTCCGCCAGGCGATACGCCGACGGGCTCGCGGCGGCAGCGCCCGCTCCCCGGGCCGGCCCTGCGCCGTATCGATGAGCATCATCCCGCTGCGCCCGAGCAGCAGCGCCCGCTCCGCGGACAGCGCGTGGACCTCCCCCACATGCCCTTCGGGGCACACCAGGGCCGTGGCGTCCACGGATTCCTCGCCGATCGGCCGCACCCCGACCCAGGGATCGAACTCCCCTTGTACGACCTCCAGGGGACCGGAGGGCGCACCCGCGTCCTTCGAGGGCTCCTCCAGGACCTCCGGCGGCTCGGTGGTCGCCTCACCCACAGGAGCGCCGTCCGACAGCGCCCACCACTGGTAGAGCCCGCTCAGCTCGCTGCGGGTGCAGAACTGCTCGGCCCCCTCGACGCTGCGCCAGCCGCAGAGCTCGACCGGGCCGGGCCATTCGGCGTCGAAATCCGCGGGCTCGAAGGCCCCCAGCGGACGCCAGTGCGCCCAGTGGGTGCGCCAGATCCGGGGGACGCCGCTCCTGAGCAGCCAGTCCGCCAGTTCGGTGTCGCCGCAGACCGCGGCGGCCAGTCCCAGGCGCGAGGCGTGCTCCGAGACATGACCGGTCCGCGGGCCGACGTAGAGGCGGTGTGCCTGGCGGAGCGTCTGCCGCCGGGCGTGCGGGGACGGCCCGGCGGCGCTGCCGGCTTCGTCGTCGGCGTCCTCGAAGGACGGGAGGTCGGCCAGGAACGCGAGGGCCGGATCCGCGAGCCACTCGTCGAGGACACCGCCCGCGGCCGCGTGGGCCAGCCCCGGCCCCAGGACGTACCGGGCCTCGGGCGACAGCGGCTCCGCACCGGCCGAGGTGCGCTCCGCCGCCGAGAGGACGGCCGAGGGGGCGAGCGCCGTTGCGATCTTCCGTTGCAGCCCGGGGAGCCGGGAGCCGTACGAGCGCCGGGCGGCGGCGGCCAGGGCGTTGTCCCGCAGCCGCAGATGCCGGACCCGGCCGGCGCCCGCTCCCGGTGCGGACTCCGCGTCCGACGGGTGAGGTCCCGCCGGCCCGTTGTGGTCCGTCGGCCCGTCGTGGTCGGCAGACTCGTCGTGGCCCGCCGTCCCGCCGTGGTACGCCGCCTCGCCGTGGTCCGTCTGCTCCGTCGTCGGCTCCGGGGCCCGCTCCGGGGTCGGCTCGGTGCCGTCCGCCGTCATCATGAACTCTTCCGCGACGTAGGCGGCCGCGGCGCCGACGACCCGGCCCAGCGCCTCTTCGGAGACCGGCTGCCCGCGCAGGGCCGACACCGCCCGCGCGGCGAGGGACAGCGGCATCCCCGTTTCGCCCTCGGCCAGGACGACCGGGGTGAGCGCCAGCTCCACGTCGTCCGCGGCCTCCCCGAAGGAGGACAGGAAGAACCGCCAGGCCCCCTCCAACGACGTCGGCAGCGGCTCCGACGCGTCGGGTGGCCAGGGCTCGTCCCTGGCCCGCAGATCCATCGAAAGCGTCTCGGCGAGCAGGAAGTTGGGCCAGGCACTCCGGGTCACGGCCTCGGCGGTGGCGTTGGCGGCGGCCTTCGCGGCGTCCCCCTCCCCGCCGTAGACGGACCCCTCCACCCGCAACAGGCCGGTGACCCACTGGCGGAAGGCGGCCCGGTCCGGCGCGAAGGCGGCACTGTCCAGGTCGACCAACGCATGCGCGGGCAGCTTGGCGCGCCGCACGAGGTGCTCCGCCTCCGCCCGCGGCAGGTCCAGAAGGAGCCGCAACGGCTCCGCACCGTTGTCCAGCCGCTTGCGGGTCACGCCTCCCGGCCGTACCAGGGACAGCAGTTCCTCCTCGAGCAGGCGGTGGGACGCCCGGCTCAGCGAGGTCCGCCCGGCCAGCGCGGTGTCCAGCAGCGCGACGGTGAAGGGCGTACCGCGGCGCTTGGCCGCCCGGTACAGCGCGGAGGAGGGCAACGACACCCCGGCCGGCAGCGGGTCGACGGGTGCGCTGCCCGGCAGCAGCGACTCCTCGATCTCCGCCAGGATCTCCCGCCGTGTCCGCCCGCGCGCCTCGGTCACGAGGTCGAACGCGTTGGGCGGCGGGGCCGGCGCTACGGACCGGTCGATGAACGCCCGCGCATCCGTGTCCGCGGCCATCACCAGCCATGACACCAGCCAGCTCTTACCGCAGCCGGGATCCCCCGTGACGATCCGCACGTGGTCGTCGGGTGCGTCGGAAGCGAGCCAGGAGACCAGCGACTGTGCAGCGCTCGAGCGGCCTACGAGGCGAAAATCCATGGTGCGCAACCTTACTCGTCGTCCGACGGCGGAGGACTGTCCGGCGCTGATGCAGGAGCCCTGCCCGCCGGGTGGTGGAGGGAGTCGTCGCCCAGGATCTCGGCCCGCCGCTGCTTGAGATCGTTGAGGTGTTTCCGCATCTCCTTCGACCCGGTGCCGTCATCGGGGTGGGGCAGCGTATGCGTCGTGGGCACCTTGCCGAAGACGCGGTACATGAGGGAGGCACAGCCCTTCTGTGCGCAGGGGGCACGTTCCGTATAGACCTCGACGAGGCGGATCCGCTGGCCGTCGGGGAGCGTGGACTGCATGTGCTGCAGATACTCGACCGCGGCCCGCTCCGAGTGCTTCGACTTCCCGGTCCACGGCTCTCCGTCGACCTTGGTGACGTTGCCGCTGGTACCGAAGCTGCGCGCCAGCATGACGTATTCCGTGGAGCCCGGCTCTACGACGTACCGGAACGCCGCGTAGTTCGCGGAGGGCGACATGCCGAAGTTGTTGGCTCCGCTGTGCTGGTCGGCAGCGGACCCCGGCACCGCGTACTGCTGGAAGAAGTCGTGGTCCAGCCGGGCCCGCTCGACCATGCGGCCCAGGTCGCTGTCGTCCCAGTCCTGTTGCTGGGAATCGACCAGCTGCTGTCCTTCGGACGCGGAGAAGGGGGTGGTGTCCGGCTCGTCGCGGAGGCGGCCGTCGTATTCGTCGTCGTTGGCATCTTTGTCGCTGTCGCTGTCGCTGTCGCTGTCGCTGTCGCTGTCGTTGGTGTTGGTGTCGTTGGTGTTGGTGTCCGCTCCCGCGGGTTCGGCGGGCGGTCGGCGTTCCCCGTCCGGATCGTCGTCCGGGGAGCGCTCAGCCTTGTTCCCGTCGTCGTCCCTCTCGTTCCGGCTGTCCCGGCTGTCCTGGTCATGGCCGGGGGAGTCGTCGTGCAGGGGGCGGCGGTTGGGGTCGAGCGGGATGGCGTGGACGCCGTTGGAGCCGTCGTGGAGCGGCTTGTCGCCGCGTTGTCCGGTCTGGGCGTCGACGTAGGTGATGTTGCCGTTGTGGTTGACGACGTTCCAGGCGTGGGCGCGGCCGTTGGCGTCCTGGGTGATGATGACGGCCTGGGAGCCGTGCCCGGCGTCGCGGAGGTCGTTTTCGAGGCGGTTGAAGGCGTCGGGGCCGTTGCCGTAGTCGTTGAAGCGGGCGCCGAGGGTGTTTTCGATGCGGTCGCGGCCGTTGCTCTCGCCGCGGTCGGAGGGGGTGCCGTCGGAGTTGGTGTCCGGGGTGCGGTTGGCGGCGGCGGTCGGGTTGCCCGAGTAGGTGTCGGCGGCGGCCAGGGCGGCGTCGACGCAGTTGTTGTTGCGGCCAGGTGCGTCGGGGCCGGGGTCGTTGATGGTGTTGACCCAGTTGCCGTCTTCGGGGTCGGGGTGGCGTTGCGGCTCGCCGTTCTCGTCCTTGGGGACGCTGTTCTCGACGGCGTTCTGGTGCTCGTCGGTGGGGCCTTCGAGTCCGCCGGGGCGCTCGCGGTTACGGGTCTCGGAGGCGGGGGTGGGGTCGTCGGTGTGGTCGCTGTCGGCGTCGGTGTTGGTGTCGGCGTCAGTGTCGGTGTCGGAGGGGGAGTGGGTGGGGTCGTTGCCCGCGGTTTCCGCCGTATCCGGCTTCGCTGACGGCTCTGGCTTCTCTGCCGGCTCCGGCTTCTCGGGGTTCTCCTGCTGAGGGTTGTCCTTGCCGTCGGGCCGTGTGTCCGCCGTCTGGTCGGTGTCGTTGGGCCGGCCTGTGTCCTTCGGACGCTCGCTGTCCGGGCGGTTGCCGGGCCCGGAGTTCTCTGGGACGTGGGTGTCCGGGCGCTGAGGGCCGCCGGGGCGCGGCAGACCGGCGTCGGAGCGGCCGCTCTGTGGGGTGTGGGGACGTGGGGGTTGGGGACGGGTGTAAGCGGGCCGGTCCTGTGTGGGCGTACGCGAGCCGCCCTGGTCGGGCCGGGAGGCGTCGGGGCGCTGGCCCGCGGGCGACGACGGATTCCCGCCGGACGGTGTGGTGCCGCGTGGCGGGGTGGCGCCGTGCGTGGTGGGACCACCTTGGGAGGGAATGACGGTGGGCGCACCCATCACCGGCCCGGCGGCCTGCGGAGTGTGCTGCGGCGACTGCTGAGGCCCGGCGGGTGTGCCGGTCCCCGGGCCCGCCGTGTGCTGGGGCGGCGGGGACGTCATGGTGTCGGCGGACTGGGTGCTGAGGGTGGGGTCATCGTCGGGGCGGGCGTGCGGCATGGGGTCGCCGGGCGCCGGATCGCGGTGTCCGACAGGTGGTGCGGAGGAGGGGGAGTGCGGGATGGCGGCTCCCTGCGACGGCACGCTCACCTGCGGAGTCGCCGGTCGGCCGCCCGTACCCCCACCCGAGTTGTCCCCGCTGGCGGAGCCACTCCCATGCCCATCCCCATCGCCGTTGCCGGCCGGGGAGTTGACGGCGGTGGGCGGATTGCCGGCGACCGGGTCGGTGAGGGGTGACGACTGCTGCTGTGGCGACGGGCTCGGGTCCGGATGCGAGGGACCGGACTGGCCGCTCGAGGGACGGTCCGGGGCCGGCCCGGCGTCGGGCGCCGGGGACGCGTCGGGATGCACGGACGGTCCCGCGGCCGGCTGGCCGCCGACGGCGTCGGGGTGGGGGCGGGCTGCGTCCGGGGTGCTGTCGGGGGTGGGGTGGGTGCTGACGGGGCCGGAGTCCGGGCGGGGGGAGCCGGTGGTGCTGTCGGGAGTGGGGTGGGTGCCTGACGGCGCCGGGTCCGTACGGGCGGAGCCGGGCGAGTGGTCGGGGGTCGGCTGTGTGCTGACGGGCTCGGAGTCCGGGCGGGGCGCGTCGGTGGCGCCGTCGGGGGTGGGCTGTGTGCTCGACGGTCCCGGGTCCGTACGGGACGGCTCCGATGCCGGGCCGCCGGAGTCGGGGGTGGTCCCGGAGCCGGCTCCGGCTCCGTGGTCGGAGCCGGAGGAGGACCCGTAAGGGTTGTGGTCGGTGCCCTGATACCCGGCGTCGAAGGGGGAGCGCTGGTCCGGGGGCGGGAGCGGCTGCGACTGGGGGGCCTGCCGGTTGCCGTCCGGCCCTGGTGTGGGGCTGTCGGCGCCGGTGGCGGAGCCATTGCCCGCGTCGCCGCCAGGAGAGCCCGTATCACTCAGCGGACGGGGCGCGTGGGACGGCCCGCCGGAGCTCCCGCTGCCACCACCGCTGCTCGTACCGCTGCCGGACCCGGCAGAGTCACCGGACCCTGAACCGGAGTCGCCGGCCCCGCTCCCGGCCCCCAACCCAGACCCGGCCCCCGACCCAGACCCAGGCCCGGACCCAGACCCAGACCCGGAATCTGTCCCCGACCCGGGGGTGCCCGAACTTGAGCCGCCCGAGCCGGAGTTGCCGCCCCCGGAGCCAGACCCGGAATCCGACCCCGACCCCGACCCGCCTCCATCACCAGCACCCCCGCCCCCGCCCCCCTCC
>NZ_LGKG01000174.1 GCF_001294335.1 Streptomyces chattanoogensis | reverse complement strand
CCATTTTCGGTCGGCGCGAGGGTGTGGCCTCATGGTTCACCCGCAAGCAGTGAGAAACGTCGGACACCCGGTTGTGGTCGCGGCCGACCGTGCTGCACCCTCGCGGTCAAACCGCTCTGGCCCAGGAAGCTCAACCGCACCTGGCGGTTCGGGTTGTCCACGTTCGTGTCCGCCGACCTCCGCCAAGACAACCCCGGCCCTACCGATAGGCGTGCCGCAGCTCCAACGGGTGATCCAAGGCAACGATGGGAAGCTGCGGTCCCGGGGCCGTCTCACCGAGGTCTTGCAGGAGCCGACGGCTGCGGGATCACCCCGCTCTGCTCTCGGTCCGGCGCGCGATGGTGGGCCCGTGCCGGATCCGCGGCTCACGAGCGCGCTGCTCGGTCGAATACGGCCCAGAAACCGGTATTCACGTGGGGCAAGGCGGCCCCCGCCACGATCCGGTGCTCCCGCGCGGACTGCTCCTTCATCCAGCTACAGAGCCCGGCTGCTCAGCGGCCTGCTGTCCGGCCCGCGGCCTGGCGGTGCGGGACGGCCTGGTCGCCGCCACCATGCTCACGATGGGCCGGCTGCTGCCGGCCGGCGCCTGACCGCCCCGTTCCGCACCGCTTGCGCTCGTCGAGCTCCATCGCCCCCGGGGCGCGCATCATCAAAGGAGGGGACCGTCGACGAGGAGTGGCGATGAGGTTGTCGTTCCTTGAACCCCTCTATGCGGAGCCGGGCCCGTTCGCCTCCGTGTACCTGGACACCTCGCGAAACGTCGCGTATCCCGAGCGGGCGATCGCGGTGCGCTGGTGGCGGCTGCGCGAGAGTCTGTCCCGTCAGGGTTCGGACCGGGCGCTGCTGAACGTACTGGAGGAGGTGGTCGGCACCGACACAGGGGTGCCGGGGGTGCATGGGCAGGCCATCTTCGCCGCGCACGGCACGCTCGTCCTGGAGGGGGAGCTGCCCAGGCCGCCGGCGCACGACTTCGCGCGTTACAGCACCCTGCCGGACGCGATGCCCCTGGTCGCCCAGCACCTTCCGGAGATCCCCTACATGGCCGTAGTCGTCCACTACGGCGGCCTTCCGACGGCCGAGACCCACGGCTGGGTGACTCTGGAGGCGGAGACCGGCGCCTGGCCCACATCCACCGTCACCCCGGGTGAGCGGCTGCACCGCAGGGTCGCGGTGGCGACCTGGCACCGCACCTCCGTCCGGCTCGGCCACCGACTGGACGAACGGGCACGGCGCGCTCATGCCGACGCCGTCGTGGTGGGCGGGGACGAGTGGGCATGCAACGTACTGATCCGCCGCCTCCCGCACACCCTGCGGGACAAGGTCGTACGCGTGGGCGGCCGGACCCCCACCGACACCGGACGCGCCCTGTTGGAGCCGCAGCTCGACGGCGTCTTCCGCGGCCGCATGGCCGCGCACGACCGGGAACTCGTGGACATCTTCATCGGTCGGCGTGCCCTGGACGGACCCATGACGGAGGGGCTGGCCGCCACCGTCGCCGCCCTCCAGCGCGGCCAGGTCTCGGCGCTGCTGCTGAACCGGCCGCCAGGGTCTTCGCTGCGGCTCTGGGCGGGCTCCCAGCCCACTCAGCTCGCCGTGACCGAGGCGGAGCTGATGTCCTTCGGCGTGCGGGCCCCGCGCGAGGAACGCGCCGACGAGGCCCTCGTCTGGGCCCTCGTCGGCACCGGTGCCGAGCTGGTCGTCGTACCAGAGAGCGAGCTGAGGCTGTACGAGGGCGTGGGCGCCCTGCTGCGGTACACCGACCCGGGGACCACGTCCTGACGCCGACGCGCTGCGCCCCCAGAAAAACACGGGTCGCCCCTTGCGCCCGGCCGCCCCGGACAGGCCCGCCTGCGGCTGGCCGGGCAGGGCATCGGCCATGCCGAGGTCGTCCTCGGCGACGGGACCCTCGGGATGCCGACCCGTGCCCCGTACGACGCCGTCATCGTCTGCGCGGCCTTCCCGCAAGTGCCTGAGCCGCTCGTGGATCAGCTCCGCACGAGCGGCTCGATGCCGCGCTCGGCGAGCTGTCCGGCCGCCTCGGGCATGGCGATCTGGCCGGCATGTTCGACGCGCCGAGCGCCGTGGCGTTCGACTCGAGCGCCCACGCTGTCCATCGACCTGTCCCGCCTCGGCGGCGCGGGCGACGGCTCCTGCGCGAGGGTCGGCCCGTGCCGAACCGGCGAAGGCCTGTTGGAGCGCCCAGTTGGGCAGTGTGACGCGTCACAGACAACACGGCGCCACTGTGGGAACTTCAAGTGCCTTTCTTGCCAGCGGAGTTACTGAAAAGTCGAGGGTGAGGTCCGGCCGACCGCACGGATCGCGTCGCTCGTCCCGTGTGTGCGTAGGAGGCGGAACCGCGGGCCGGCGAGAGGGGCGGCCCGCATGTGGAGAGGATCGAATGCGCTCTTTGGAAGCCCTGACGCTCGATCAGGTAGTCGACACCGCCCGCTATCCCCTGTCGGAACTCGCGAGCTCCCGGGGACAGGACGTGGTTTTCCGTGCCCGGCGCGACCTGTTGACTCTCGGCTGCACCGTGCTGCCGGACTTCATCCGTCCGTCGCTGCGCGATGTGCTGCGGCAGGAGTGCTCGGCCATCGCCCCCCGGGCGCACCACGACGTCGAGACGGTGAACGTCTACAACATCGCAGTGGACTCGGCACTGCCGGAGGACCATCCGGGCCGGAAAACCTTCGAGCGGGGTAACGCGTTCGTCGCGCGGGACCGCATCCCCGCGGAATCCCTCATCAGCCAGCTCTACTCCAACATGGTGTTCCGGCACTTCATCGCCCGCTGCTTCGAACTGCCGGAGCTGCACGAACTGGCGGACCCGCTCTCCGGGCTGGTTCTCAACGTCATCGCGCCGGGCATGGAGCACCCCTGGCACTTCGACACCAACGAGTTCACCGTGAGCATGCTCACCCAGCAGGCGCAGGCCGGCGGCGTCTTCGAGTACTGCCCGAACATTCGGACCGCGCAGGACGAGAATTTCGACGACGTCCGGGACGTAGTGGACGGCCGAGGCGAGCGGTTGACCCGGCGCCTCCCCCTGCAACCGGGTGACCTGCAGTTGTTCAAAGGGCGCTACTCGCTGCACCGAGTGAACCCGGTGCGCGGCGAGGTCGCGCGCCACTCCGCGATATTCGCCTACAGCGAGCGCCCTGGCGTCATCGGGAGCGTGGAACGGACCCGGCAGCTCTTCGGCCGGGTGCTGCCCGAGCACCTGGCGGCCGAGTGCCGGGCGGTCCGCGGCGACCGGCTCCTGGACTAGCGGGCGGCGAAACGCGTAGTAGCCGTAGGCCGTTTCCCCCTGCGCGATCCCATGGAGGAGTAAGCCCTGTGCGTTTCGACGTGACCGGAAAAGTCTCACTCGCCCACCTCTACGACCAGCCCGATCCGCGCGCCTATTTCAGGGTGCTGCAACCGCTCGACTACGGCGTTCCGCAGCAGGCCAAGCCCTACTTCGCCAAGATCATCACGGAGTACCGGGAGTCCCGGCACGTCGCGGCACCGAAGGTGCTGGACATCGGCTGCTCGTACGGAATCAACGCCGCCCTGCTGAAGTACGGCGCAACCATGGACGAGCTGTACGCGCGCCTCTTGAGGCCGGGTTCCTCGACGACGTGGTGCACGCCGACTTGGAGGAGCACGAACCCACACCGCGACAGCGCGCCCAGCTCTCGGGTACGGACCTGGTGATCTCGACGGGCTGCGTCGGCTACGTCACCGAGCGGACGCTCACACGAGTCGTCCGGGCGCAGGGCAGCCGCCGTCCCTGGATGGCGCACTTCGTGCTGCGGATGTTCCCGTTCGACTCCGTCGAGCGCACGTTGGCGAGTCTGGGCTACCGGACCGTCCGCGTCGACGAGGTGTTCAGACAGCGACGGTTCGCCTCCGCGCAGGAGCAGGCGCTCGTACTCGACAGAATGTCGGCCGCAGGGGTGGATCCACGGGGCCTGGAGGCAGAAGGCTGGCTGTACGCACAGCTCTACCTTTCCCGGCCGTACGACATCACAGGTACCAACGACCCGAATCGAGAACCGAGTTGAAGATCAGTCAGGGTGCGTCAGGCAACGCGACCTTCGCCCAGGAGGACAGCCTCCCGCGCGTGCCGCTGCCTACGCTGGAGGCGAGCTGCGAGAGGTTTCTCGCCTGGTGTACGCCGCTGCTGACCGCCGACGAGCGGTCGGCGACCGAGGCGGAGGTTGCCGCCTTTCTCCGACCCGGTGGCCCCGGCCGGGTGCTGCATGCCGCGCTGGAGGAATACGACGCCACGGACGGCGTGCACAGCTGGCTCGACACCTTCTGGCCGTACCGATACCTGGGCCGCCGGGACCGGATCGCGCTCAACGCCAACTTCTTCTTCCTGTTCCAGGACTCCGACCAGGCGCAGGTGGAGCGGGCGGCCGGACTCGTCGCCGGGGCCCTCAACTACAAGCGGCAGCTCGATCAGGGGCTGATTCCACCGGTGGTGCAGCGCGGAGTGCCCCAGTCGATGGTGCAGAACAAGTTCCTGTTCTCCACCACGCGTATCCCCGGCGCGCAGCAGGACACCGTCCGCGCCCCCTACACCGAGGAGTGGCCGGGACCGTCCGAGGCCCGGCACATCGTGGTGTTCTTCCGGGGCGGCATGTTCCGGCTGGACGTGCTGGGTCCGGACGGTGTCCCGCACAGCCTGGATGACATCGAGGCGGGGCTGCGCGCCGTGATGCAGGCCGGTGCCGACCCGGCCGACACGGACACCTCGGTGGGCCACCTCACCACCATGGCCCGCGCGGAGTGGGCGGCCGCCCGGGAGTCCCTTCTCGCCTGCCACCCCCGCAACGCCAGCGCCCTTGACGATGTCGAGACCGCGCTGTTCTGCGTCGCCCTGGAGGACTTCGCCCCCGCGGACGTCCAGGACGCCTGTGACCAGCTGCTGTACGGCGACCGCGGCAACCGCTGGTTCGACAAGGCCGTGTCCTTCGTCGTCTTCGCCGACGGACGGGCGGGCATCAACGTCGAGCACTGCGAGTTGGACGGAACCACGATCCTCACCTTCACCGACGCCCTGCTCAATACTCCGGCCGAAAAGCAGTCCCGGCAGTCCGGAGCCCGCTCCCAGGGGCTGCCGGCGCTGGAGCCGATCGTTTTCGAACTGGACGACTCGCTGCGGGCCCAGGTGCGCGCCGCCGCCGACGCGTTCGCGGCGTACGGGGAGAACACCGCGACCAGCACGTTGTCGTTCGCGGACTTCGGCAGCAGCACGGCCAAGGCGTTGGGGGTCTCGCCGGACGCGTTCGTCCAGGCCGCTTACCAGCTCGCCCACCAGCGCGCCAAGGGGCACCTGGGCGCCACGTACGAGTCGATCGCCACCCGGCAGTACCGGCACGGGCGGACCGAGGCGATGCGCGTCGTCACCACCGAGATGGCGGCTTTCGTGTCGGCGATGGAGGACCCGGCAGCAGACGCGGACGCCCGGCGCGCCGCGTTCCGGGCAGCCACCGAGGCCCATGTGGCGCGCGCGAAGGCGTGCCAGGCCGGGCAGGTGCCGGAGCAGCACCTGTGGGAGCTGGAGCTGATCCAGCGCAGGCGCGGAGCCGAGCTCGGGGTGACCGAGCAGCCCGCGCTGTACCGGACGCCGGGCTGGTTGACCATGCGGGACGACTACCTGAGCACGAGCTCCGCGCCGTCCGTCAATATCCAGTACTTCGGCTTCGGGTCGACCAGCAGCCAGTGCATCGGTGTCGCCTATGTGCTGCTTCCCGAGCGGTTCAACCTCTACCTGAGCACGCCGATGGCGGTCGCTGCGCAGATGCGGACGTTCGCCGACCGGCTCCGGGAGGCGATGGACGAACTCCGGGAGCTGCTGGCGTCCGAGCGGCCTGAGGACTGAACGGAGCCCGCCGCCGGACCGGAACTCCCGGTCGGGGACCACGGTCCGGCGGCCCGGACGGCCTCAGTGGCTGAGCCGGCCATGGCCGAGGCCGGAGAACGCCGCTCCCGGTTGCGTACTGAGATGTGGCGGCCACACCCAGGACGATCTTGCTCAGCCCAGGAAGCTCAGTCGAACCTGACGGTTGGCATTGTCTTTATTGGTATCGACCAGACACACCGACTGCCACGTCCCCAGCTCCAACCGCCCCCCGACGACGGGAAGAGTGGCATGGGGCGGGACGAGGGCGGGGAGCACATGGTCGCGGCCGTGGCCGGGGCTGCCGTGGCGGTGGCGCCAGCGGTTGTCCGCGGGGAGGAGGTCGCGGAGGGCGGCCAGGAGGTCGTCGTCGCTGCCGGCACCGGTTTCGATGATGGCAATGCCGGCCGTGGCGTGGGGGACGAAAATATTGAGCAGGCCGTCACGGCCGTCGGCCGCCTCGCGGAGGAAGGCGGCGCAGTCGGCGGTGAGGTCGGCGACGGTCTCCGTCGAGCCGGTGGTGAGGCTGAGGGTGCGGGTGGTGAATGCGGTGCTCATGGCTCCATTTTCGTACGGGGGTCCGGCACTGGCCATGGCACGGCGCGGCGTGCATGCTGAGGCACGGTGACAAGTTCGAGTTCGAGTTCGCCGACGGTGTGACGTGTGACAGGAGTGCACCCGTCACGTCTTGCACGTCATGCACGTGATTCATGTCAATCATGTCATTCATGTCATTCACGTCGGTCATGGTGAGTTGGACGGCTGATGGTCGACGGTTTTCATAGTTTTCACTGGCGCGGCTGTGAGCTGAGCGATCCCGAACTGGCCCTGGCCCACGATGAGTTGGCGGATCCGACCGGTGAGGACGCATATCTGAGCGCCTTCCGCACGCTGTTGCACAGCGGGCATCCGGCCGCCTCGGGGATTGCGCTCGACCATTTCCAGTACGCGGGCGGGCTGGCCCGGTTCGGCGGGGAGAGTGCTCTCGAGCGGTACGAGGACGAGGTGCTCGCGGTGGCCCGGGAGGTGCTGCGGCAGCCGCCGACGCCGGTGGGCGACAGCGGATTCGTGGGCGCCAGTCATGCGAGCGCGCTGAACGCGATGCTGAACCTTGCCGAGGAGTGCGATGCGGATCTGATCGCGGATGCCTTGGCGGGTGCCGTCGAGGTGAATGTGCGCGCGGCGGGATGCCGTGCGGCGCACCGGGCGCTGGAGGACTGTACGGGGCCGAGCCCCCGTCTGGTCGCGGCGCTCGGCGCCCTGGCGTTCGACGAGAATCTCGACGTACGGGAGCGGGCGGACGCGCTGTCCGCCCTGTACGACGCGAAGGGGCCAAAGGCCACGGAACTGCTGGTCCGGGCCACCGAGTCCGATGAGGCCGAGCTGCAGGCCGAGGGTGCCGCCGGCCTCATGGAGCCGGGGCGTTTCCCGGCTCACCGGGAGCGCGTCGAGCGTCTGGTGGCGAGCCTGCCCGACGGCGTCGGCCACAAGGCGCGATCGATTCTGGAAGAGCGGGGCTGGTTCGACAGCACCCACTGGGCCGGTGCCGAGCTCGACGGTCCCGGGCTCCGCAGCGCCCATGCGGAGCTGCGGCTTCCTTCCGGGGAGGACTCCGCTCGCCGGGCGTTCCGGACGTTGCTGCACAGCGGGCGGACCGTGGCCGTCGGGATCGCGCTCGACCACTTCGTGCACGCGGACCGGCTGCAAGGGTCCCGTGATGCGGGTGAGATCGCCCGGCAGGTCTTGCGGCAACCGCCGTCTCCGGCCGGGCTGAGCCCGGGGACCGGAGCGGCCGCCAACCATCTGAGCGCGCTTGCGGCGATCGAACGGGCCGGGGCCGGGGCCTCGGATGCGGACCTGATCGCGGACGTGCTGGAACGGGCCGCCGTGAGGACGGTCCGCTCCCGGGCGCTGACGGTCGCGGGCCGTGTGCTGCGGGCCGCGGACGGACCGGACCGGCGCCTGGTCGACGTCATCAGCCGCTTGGTGTTCGACCCTGGATTCCGCGAGCACCGCCGGTCCGCGTTGCACGTCCTGAGTGGCTCCTTGGGTGCGGAGGCGACACCGCTGCTGCTCCGTGCCATACAGAGCGAGGACCGGGACCTTCAGGTGGACGCGGCCTGGCAGCTGTCGCGGCCGGAGCGCATCGACGAGCACCGCGAACTCCTCGTGGAAGTGGTGGAGAGCTGGCCGCCGGGGATGAGGGTCGCGCGCTTCAACCCCGAGTGGGTCGGCAAGGCGGTGTTCGGGGGGATGCACAGCGTCCACTGGAAAGGCAACCGGCTGAGGGACCCGGAGCTGTATCGCGCCCACCGGGAGCTACGGGCCGCCCGCGATCCGGAGAGTGCCTGCCGCGCCCTGCGCGCGCTGCTGCGCAGTGGGCAGCCGGTGGCCGTCGGGATCGCATTTGATCACTGGTGGCACCCCGAGGGCATCGAGCGGGTGGCCGGTGCGGAGGCCCGCGCGGCAGAGGAGGCGGAAGTGCTCGCCGCCGCCCGCGAGGTGCTGCGCCGGCCGCCGTCGCCGGCCGGGCTGAGCCCGGAGTTCGGCGCCGAGGCCGGGCACCTCGGGGCGTTGCAGGTGCTGCGTGCCGCACGGTGTCCGGGGCCCGAGGACACGGCCGCGCTCGCCGCCGTACTGGAGCGCCCCGCCGGCGCGAAGGTGGCGTCCGCGGCGCTGGATACGGCGGCATCGGTGCCGGCGGACGCGGAGTCGGCGGATCCGGGCCTGGTCCGGGCGCTCGGTGCGCTCGCCCGCGACGAGAGCCGGTCGGCCGAGGACCGCACGTACGCGCTGCACATACTGCGCGATGTCCGCGACGGTGCGGCGGCCGAGGAGTCCGGCCCGACGCACCGGGAAGATACGACCCCCTCCCCTAGTTAGTAGAAACATGAACTACAGCGAGGGGCAGCCGGCCGAGCTCGAGGTCCTGGTGATCGGCGCCGGACAGGCGGGCCTGGCCGCCGCCTTTCATCTGCGGCGGACCGGCTACGTACCGGACCGGGACTTCGTCGTGCTCGACCACTCGCCCCGCCCCGGTGGTGCCTGGCAGTTCCGGTGGCCGACGCTGACGTACGGCAAGGTGCACGGGATGCATGCGCTGCCCGGACTGGAGCTGACAGGCGGCGATCCGGACCGTCCGGCGTCCGAGGTGATCGGCGGGTACTTCGCCGGGTACGAGCGGACCTTCGGACTGCGGGTGCACCGGCCGGTGAGCGTGCTGGCGGTGCGCGAGGGTCCGGACCACGGCGACGGCGGCGGTGACGGGCGGCTGCTGGTCGAGACCTCGGAGGGCAGATATGCGCCGCGGGCGGTGATCAATGCCACCGGGACGTGGGACCGGCCGTTCTGGCCGCGGTTTGCGGGGCAGGAGACGTTCGGCGGGCGGCAGCTGCACACTGCGCAGTACGACGGGCCGGAGGCGTTCCGTGGTGCGCGGGTCGTGGTGGTCGGCGGCGGCACCTCGGCCGTGCAGCAGCTGCTGGAGATCGCTCCGGTGGCGGCGGCCACTACCTGGGTGACGCGCCGGCCGCCCGTCTTCCGTGAGGGGCCGTTCGGCGAGGCGGAGGGCCGGGCAGCCGTCGCCCTGGTCGAGGAGCGGGTGCGGCAGGGGCTGCCGCCGCGCAGCGTGGTGAGCGTGACCGGGCTGCCGATGACGGAGGCGGTCCGGCGGGGCCGCGAGAGCGGTGTACTGGCGCGGCTGCCGCTGTTCGAGCGGATCACACCCACGGGTGTGGTGTGGCCGGACGGGAGCTCCGCGGCGGCCGACGTCATCCTCTACGCGACCGGTTTCCGCGCCGCCATCGACCATCTCGCCCCGCTGAGGCTGCGCGAGCCGGGCGGCGGCATCCGGATGGCGGGCACTCGCACGCTGCGGGACGCGCGGGTGCACCTCGTCGGCTACGGACCGTCGGCGAGCACCATCGGCGCCAACCGGGCGGGCCGCGCCGCCGTGCGGGAGATCCGGCGGCTGCCGGCCCGGGAGCCGGCGGCCGTGGGGTGAGCGGGCCCGGCGGACTACTGCTGCGGGGCCAGGGGCGTGCGCCCGCCCCGCAACCGGGCCTCGTACGACGCCGCCGCATGCTCGACGAGACCGATCAGCACCTCCTTGCAGGACACGCGGTCGCGGGCGTCGCACAGGAGCACAGGGGTGCCCGGGTCGAGGTCCAGAGCGTGCGCCACCTCGTCGGAGCGGTAGGGGCGGGCGCCGTCGAAGCAGTTGACGGCCACGACGAACGGGATGCCGCGGTGCTCGAAGTAGTCGATCGCCGAGAAGCAGTCGGCCAGGCGGCGGGTGTCGGCGAGCACCACCGCACCGAGCGCGCCCTGCGCCAGCTCGTCCCACAGGAACCAGAAGCGGTCCTGACCCGGGGTGCCGAACAGATACAGCGCCAGGTCGTCGTGGATGGTGATCCGCCCGAAGTCCATCGCCACGGTGGTGGTGGTCTTGTCCTGGACCCCGTCGAGACGGTCGACCGGGCGTCCGGCCTCGGTCAGCCGTTCCTCCGTGTTGAGCGGCCGGATCTCGCTGACCGAGCCGACGAGGGTCGTCTTGCCGACGCCGAATCCCCCGGCCACCAGGATCTTGAGGGCCATGAAGGAGTCGGGGTCGAGCGATCCCGACGAGCCGGAGCGCGACGAGTCAGAGCGCGCGGAGTCCATCGATCACTTCCTTGAGAATGTGCGCATCGGGCAACTGGGCGGGCGGAACGGGGCGGTTGACCTGGATCAGCCCCGCCGCGAGCAAGTCGCTCAGCAGCACCCGGACCACGCCGAGCGGGAGCCCCGAGTCGGAGGCGATATCGGCCACCGGGCGGGGCCGGTCACCGCACAGCGCGAGAATGGTCCGCTGTTCGGGCGAGAGCGCGGGGCCGTCACCGTCAGGGCCGTCACCGTCAGGGCCGTCACCGGCGTCGCCGTCCGGGCGGGACTCGGCCCGGACGACGGCCATCAGCTCGAAGGCCTCGCTGCTGGGCCGGGCCCGCCCCGCGGTCATCGCGTAGAGCCGGACCATCGGCCCCGCTTCGTCGTCGTACCAGTGCGGGGTGGAGTCGGTCATGGGCGGCCGGTCACTCCGCTCCGGCCCGCTCGGGCGTGGCGAGGTGTTCGCCGACCCGCTTGACCAGCCGGGCCATCTCGTAGGCGACCAGGCCGATATCGGCCTCGGCGTCGCCGAACACCCCCAGGCACGAGCCGTCCCCCGCCGCCACGACGAAGAGGAAACCGCCCTCCAGCTCGACCATGGTCTGGATGACCTGGCCCGCCGCGAAGTGCCGGGCCGCGCCCTTGGCGAGGCTGTGGAAACCGGAGGCGATGGCGGCGAACCGTTCGCTGTCGTCGCGGGTCAGCCCGGTGGACGTACCGACGGCGAGGCCGTCGCCGGAGAGGACCACGGCGCAGCGGATCTCGAGTACCCGGGAGACCAGGTCGTCGAGAAGCCAGTTGAGGTCACCGGAGAGGTGAAGGTGCTGTTCGGTGGTCATCGGGGCTGTTCTCCTTGGGTGTCATCGCTGGAGGACGGGGGCTGCGGCGCACCGTCGGGCTGCGGTCGGTCCGCGGCGGCGCGGCCGCGGCTCCAGCCGGCGCGCAGGGACGCCATGGTGGCGCGGGCCTGCTCCGGGGACCGCCGCGGTGCGGGGGCGCCGTCGGTACGGGGCACCCACTCGGGCGCTTGCTGCGGGTCCTGGCGCAGGGCGGGCGCGAGGCCGGCCTGGCGGACGCGGCGGGGCAGCGGGCCGTCGAGCTCTGCCGGGGCGGGTGCCGGCGGGGCGGCCGGGGGCTCGTGCCGGGCGGGCTCTGCCGGTGCGGTGGGTGCCGGTGCGGTGGGTGCCGGTTCCGGTGCCGGCGGGAGGGCGGGCCGCTGACGGAATGCGGCGCTCAGTGGCAGCGCAGCGGCCGGCCTCCGCCGGTGGTACAGCGAGTTCATCTCCTCGACCGGCTCCTCGTCGCCCTCGTCCGGTCCGGCCTCGGAGAGCAGGGCGTCGGGCAGCAGCACCACGGCCGTGACGCCGCCGTACACCGACGGCTGCAGTGTGACCTGGACCTTCTGGCGGTGGGCGAGGCGGTTGACCACGAAGAGGCCGAGCCGTTCGGTGTCCAGGAGGTCGATCTCGTCGGCGTCCGCGATCCGGCGGTTGGCCTCGTCGAGCGCCTCCTTGCCCATGCCGAGGCCGCGGTCCGTGATCTCCAGGGCGATGCCGGTGCCCACGCGCTCGGCATGGACCCGCACCTTGGTGTGCGGCGGCGAGAACGTCACCGCGTTCTCCACCAGTTCGGCCAGCAGGTGGGTGAGGTCGGCGACCGCGCCGCCGGTCAGCCGCGCGTCGGCCACCGCGGAGACCTGGACCCGCGCGAAGTCCTCGACCTCGGCGATCGCGGCCCGTACCACGTCCAGCAGCGGGACGGGATGCCGCCAGCCGCGGCCGGGCGCGGCGCCGGAAAGGATGATCAGGCTCTCGGCGTGGCGCCGCATCCGGGTGGTGAGGTGGTCGAGCCGGAAGAGGTCCTCCAGTTCGGCCGGGTCCTCGGTACGGCGTTCCATGGTGTCCAGCAGGGCGAGCTGGCGGTGCAGCAGCAGCTGGCTGCGGCGGGCGAGGCTGACGTACACACCGGAGATGCCGCTGAGCGCCTGCGCGCGGTCGGCCGCCGCCTTGAGGGCGGTGCGGTGTACGGCCACCAGGGCCTCGCCGACCTGGCTCAGTTCGTCCCGGCCGGTGTCGCGGTCGTCGGCGAGCGGTGCGACGGCGTCGATGTCGACGGGCTTGCCGGCGTACAGCCGGCGCAGCGACTCGGGCAGGTCGCGGCCCGCGATCCGGAGGGCGGAGTTGCGCAGTTCCTCCAGCTCGACGACGAGCCGGCGGCCGATCTTGACCGAGATGAGGAGGGAGAGCAACACACCGGCAAGGCCCAGGACCACGGCGATGCCGGAGCCGCCGAGGGTGTCGAGGGAGAGGGGTTCGGCGTTCCGGGCCGACTCGGTGGCCGCCGACCGCTGGGCGCTGCGCAGGGCGCGCAGAACCGTGCCGTTGGTCTCGCTCCAGTGGACGGCGGGGACGGCGGTGGCGGCGCGGGTGCCGGGACCGGCGTCCCGAACCGCGTCCTCGGCGGACCGGAGGTCGCGGTAGGCCGGGCCGTTGAGGATCCGGTGGTATGCGGCGGTGTCGGCGGGTTGCAGATCGTCGACCGAGGCGGCGAGCAGATCGCGCTGGATGTGCACGTCTCCGGTGAAGGAATCGAACTGGGCGGGCGACATCCGTCCGGCGGCCTGGGCGGCGCCGAGCACCGCGTCCTCGCGGGCGATGGCTTCCCGGGCGCGGGCGAGTTCCAGGACGACACGCAGTTCCGAGGCGCCGGCCGGGCTCTGCAGGCCGGTCAGCGCGCCGGCGGTGGCCAGGCCGTGGTGGACGACGGCGGTGTAGCCGCCGATCGTGCGGTCCACGGCGGTCTTGCCGGTGGTGTATCCGCCGCGGAGCGCGGACAGTTCACCGGCGTCGCGCATCAGACGGTCGATCCGGCCCGGTAGACCGGGGTCGACGCCCTCCGCGTCGGCGCTGCCCGCGTTGACGCCGTCGCGCAGCGCGGCCGCGGCGGCGTCGGTGGCCCGCTGGCGGTCGCGCAGTGCCTGCCGGCGTCCGGTGTCCGGGGCGACGACGGCGCGGGCCGCGGTGCTGCGCTCGTCCTGTACGGCGGCGATGAAGTCACCGACCGGCAGCAGCAGCGTGGTGTCGATCTCCTTGAGCCGGTTGAGGTCGGAGACGCTCCGTGCGGAGTTGACCGTGGCGAAGGCCCACAGCGCGATCAGCGACACCACGGGCACCATCAGCAGGGCGACGATCTTCGAACGTACCGACCGGGGCATCACACGGGGCTTGGTGCGAGGTCCGCGGCCATGCGCCCCGCGGGGCGTCGGGCGGGAGCGGGAATTCCCGTTCGGATTACCGGGCTTGGGCGGCGGCGTACCCCCCTCGGGCCCGGCCTGGCCCGGGTTCTTTCGCAGGTGCATGAAATCCTCAAGAGGTCAGGAAGAAGCGGGGAGTTCGGCCTCGCGGAGCGATTGTGCAGAGGCTGATGCGGCACGCTCCCGGGCGGTCGGCGACAATGCGACAAAGGCCACGGTGAGAAAGAGAAATGAGCCGATGACCACGGTCAGCGGAAAGATGAATTCCATTGGGGTGGCGCCGGGCAAGGGCGCGCGGGAGGGCGCCAGATCGATGCGTACGGCGGCCATTCCGGTGTAGTGCATGCTGGTGACGGCGACTCCCATCACCAGCGAGGCGATGGCCGCGCCGGCCGCGCCGCGCACGCTGAGCGCGGCCCACAGGGCGGCCGTTGCGGCGGCGACGGCGATGCCGACGGAGAGCACGACCAGGCCCGGGTGGTAGCCGACCTGCCCGTGCAGGCGCATCGCGGCCATGCCCAGGTAGTGCATGGTGGCGACACCGACTCCGGTACCCAGGCCGCCGAACAGCAGCGATCGCAGCCGTGCGGAGCCGTGGCCGACGGTGAAGACGCCGGCGCCGACGACCGCCATGGCGACCAGCAGGCTGAGCACGGTGAGCGGGACGTCGTAGCGGATCGGGGTGCCGGTGACGCCGAATCCGAGCATCGCGATGAAATGCATGGTCCAGATGCCGGAACCGATGGCGACGGACGCGGTCAGCAGCCAGTTGCGGCGCGAGCGGCCCTCGGCGGCGAGCGCCCGGACGGTACAGCGCAGTCCGAGCGCGGATCCTACGCACGCCATTGCATAGGCGAGGACGGGAGATACCCAGCCCGCGCTGAAGTGGTGCATGTGGCCCACGGAGTTTCCTTTCGCGTTTTTGGTTCGCGGCGACGGACGCTAACACGTGATCGTCTTGTGAAACTCGTGGACATCCGGAGATCGAATCGGGCAGGAATACGGGTGTTTTCACACAGCGTGGCACTACCGGCGAGTTCCGTACGGACCGCGCTGGGTAAATGTCCGTCATTGTCCCGGCACCGGATCTCCTGATTGCGCGTCAATTCCGGGCGCTTGGCAGCCGCCCGTCATTTCGGCAATAAAGATCGGCAATGAGAAAGCTCACGGGATTCGCGAGAGGCATGCCAGGATTTGCCCGGCCGTCGGCCCGTTAGGCGGATCAGGCGTGGCATAGCGGGACACATCATCCCGCAAACCCACGCAACCCCCAACCCTCATGCGAACAAACGAACAAGAGGTCGAATGTTCGCTAGAAAGTGTGATCGAAGCCAAAAGGGGTTACAGATGTGCACTGGATTGGGCGATGCTTACGAGGCGCAAGCGACGGGCTGCAGACCGTTACGGCGCCTCCGGTCGACATCCCTTGCTGGGCCGGAGAGTTGGTCCCACAACACACGTGCTCAAGGAGAACAACCCAGATGAACATCCTCACCAACGTGCTGGCCGGCGTCGTCCACTTCCTGGGCTGGCTCGTCTGACGGACCTGGTAGCACGGCGCCGCCCCTCCCCGTCCCGGGAGGGGCGGCGCTGTGCGCGTACCGCGGTCTACTTCTCCAGCGTCTGCCGTGCCGTCTCCGGCAGCACCAGATAGACACCGAACGACACCAGACACAGCACCGCCACGTACCAGGGGAACAGCCCGCCGTGCCCGGACTCCGCGAACCAGGTGCCGACGTACGGGGCGGTGCCGCCGAAGAGGGCCACGGTCACGGAGTAGGGGAAGCCGATACCGGCCGCGCGCACCCGCGCGGGGAACACCTCGGCGTTCACGGCCGCGGCGATCGCCGTATATCCCGTCAGCAGCACCATGCCCGCGCACTGCACCAGCAGGAGCGACACCCAGGCGTCGGAGACCAGGTGCAGCAGCGGCACCGCCAGCACGGCGAAGCCCAGCGAGAAGCCGAGCAGCAGCGGTTTGCGGCCGATCCGGTCCGAGAGCAGACCGCCCAGCGGCTGCAGCAGCGCGAAGAACGCCAGCGAGAGGGTGCCGACGGTGAGCGAATCGCCCTTGTCGAAGCCCTCGTTGACCTGGGCGTAGGTCGGCAGATACGTCGTCCAGGTGTAGTAGGCGATGGTGCCGCCGACGGTGATGCCGCAGATCAGCAGCGACTGCCGGGGGTAGCGGCGCAGCGCCTCGAAGAGGCCGGGGCGCGCGGCCTCGTGCTGTTCGGAGATGAGGGTCTCCTGTGCGCCCCGCCGGATCCACAGCCCGAGCAGGCTCAGCAACGCCCCCACCAAGAACGCCACCCGCCAGCCCCACTGCCCCATCTGCGCTTCGGTGAGCTGTCCGGCGAGCAGTGCGGCGGTCCCGGAGGCCAGCAGCTGGCCGATGCTGGTCGAGACGTACTGGAAGCTGGAGAACAGTCCGCGTCTGCCCGGACCGGCCGATTCGACGAGGAAGGTCGTGGAGGCCGCGAACTCGCCCCCCACCGACAGGCCCTGTACGAGACGGGCCACCACCAGGACGACGGGGGCCAGCACACCGGCGCTCGCATAGGTGGGGGTGATCGCGACCAGCAGGCTGCCGCCACCCATCAGCAGGATGGTGAAGGTCAGCGCGGTCCGCCGGCCGCGCCGGTCGGCGACCGCGCCTATCAGCAGACCGCCGACCGGCCGCATGAAGAAGCCCACCGCGAAGACCGCGAAGGAGGACAGCAGCGGCACCAGCGAGTTGCCGGCGGCCTTCGGGAAGACCTGGTCGGCGAAGTAGGCCGCCAGGAAGGAGTAGGCGTACCAGTCGTACCACTCGACGGCATTGCCCACGGAGGCTGCGGCCAGCTGACGCAGCCGGGAGGGCGGACGGGCACCGTCGGGCGCCCGGTCCTCGGTGATGAATTCGGCACTCGACATGGTCCGTAGCTCCCGGTTCTTCTCCTGGGCCTGCTTGCTGGGGCAGGATGAGGCGCCAGGTGATCATGTACCGCGGAGGCGGACGGCCGCCAGGGGGGCGGCGCGGCCGAAAGGAGATGGCAACGTGCGCGTAGCACTGTTCGTCACCTGTATCAACGATCTGCTCCATCCGCGGACCGGGCGGGCGGTGGTCACCCTGCTGGAACGCCTGGGAGTGGCGGTCGACTTCCCCGCCGCGCAGAGCTGCTGCGGACAGCCCCAGTTCAACACCGGCTACCGGCATGCGGCCGAACCGCTGGTGCGCCGCTTCGACCGGGCGTTCCGGGATTACGCGTACGTGGTCACCCCGTCCGGTTCGTGCGCGGCGATGGTGCGCGACAACTACCCGCGGATCGGGGCGAAGGCGGCCGCCGAGGGGCGCGGCCGGGAGCTCGCGGACGCGGCGGCGCTCGCGGTGCCCAAGACGTACGAGCTGACCGAGTTCCTGGTGGACGTGCTCGAGGTGACGGACGTCGGCGCCTACTATCCGCACACCGTCACCTACCACCCCACCTGCCACGGTCTGCGGATGCTGGGCCTGGGCGACCGGCCGCGGCGGCTCCTCTCCCACGTCAGGGGGCTGGAGCTGCGGGAGCTGCCGGGCGCCGAGGAGTGCTGCGGTTTCGGCGGCACCTTCGCGGTGAAGAACCCGGCGGTCTCGGCGGCGATGGGAGCCGACAAGGTCCGGCAGGTGATCGGGACCGGCGCCGAGGCGGTCTGCACCGTCGACAACTCCTGTCTGCTGCACATCGGCGGCACCCTCACCCGGCAGGGCTCGACGGTCCGCCCGGTCCATATCGCCGAGATCCTGGCCAGCACGGAAGGGAGCGTGTGGTGAGCGGTACCTACCTGGGCATGCCGGCCTTCCCCAAGGCCGCGGCCGTCTCCACCCGGGACAGCCGGCTGCGCGCCAATCTCGCCCATGCCACCCGCACCATCCGCGACAAGCGGGCCAGGGCGGTCGCCGAGCTGGACGACTGGGCGCAGCTGCGGGCCGCGGGCGCCGCCGTCAAGGACCGTACGCTGCGCCATCTCGACCACTATCTGGAGCAGTTGGAGGCGGCGGTCACCGCCGCGGGCGGGCACGTCCACTGGGCGGCGGACGCCAAGGAGGCCAACCGGATCGTCACCGCGCTGGTGCGGGAGACCGGTGAGCACGAGGTCGTCAAGGTCAAGTCGATGGCGACCCAGGAGATCGGGCTCAACGAGGCGCTGGCCGAGGCCGGGATCCGGGCGTACGAGACGGATCTGGCGGAGCTGATCGTGCAGCTCGGCGATGATCTGCCCTCGCACATCCTGGTGCCGGCGATCCATCGCAACCGCGCCGAGATCCGTGACATCTTCCGCCGCGAGATGGGCAATTGGGGACGTCCGGCTCCCGACGACCTGTCCGACTCCCCCGCCGAGCTGGCGGAGGCGGCGCGGCGGCATCTGCGGGAGAAGTTCCTGTCCGCGAAGGTCGGGATCTCCGGTGCCAACTTCATGGTCGCCGAGACCGGGACGCTGGTGGTCGTGGAGTCCGAGGGCAACGGGCGGATGTGCCTGACGCTGCCTCAGACGCTGATCTCCGTCGTCGGCATCGAGAAGGTGGTGCCCACCTGGCAGGACCTGGAGATCTTCCTCCAGCTGCTGCCCCGCTCGTCCACGGCCGAGCGGATGAATCCGTACACCTCCACCTGGACGGGCACCACGGACGGCGACGGCCCGGAGTCCTTCCACCTCGTCCTCCTCGACAACGGACGGACGGACACCCTCGCCGACACCGTCGGGCGGCAGGCGCTGCGCTGCATCCGCTGCTCGGCATGTCTGAATGTCTGCCCGGTGTACGAGCGGGCCGGCGGGCATGCGTACGGCTCGCCCTATCCCGGGCCGATCGGCGCCATCATCACGCCCCAACTGCGGGGCGTGGAGGGCACGTTGGAGGCTTCTCTGCCCTACGCGTCGTCGTTGTGCGGGGCCTGCTACGAGGTGTGTCCGGTGGCGATCGACATTCCCGAGGTGCTGGTGCATCTGCGGGAGCGGGTGGTGGAGGGGGGTCCGGTCACCCGGGGCGGGGCGCGTACGGTCCTCAGGCCTGCCAGGGGGCATGCGGCGGAGCGGGCCGCGATGCGTGCGGCGGGCTGGGTCCTGGGGCACCCGGGGGTGCTGCGAGCCGGAATGCGGTTCGCGGCCCGTACCCGAAAGCTCCATCCAAGGCGGCTGCCGGGGCCGGGGCGTGCGTGGTCGGACACCCGTGATCTGCCGGCGGTACCGGCCGAGTCCTTCCGCGACTGGTGGCAGCGCACCCGCGGCACCGGCAGTGTGCCGGCGAAGCAGGCAGGGGACGAGAAGTGAGCGGCCGGGATGTGGTGCTGGGGAGGGTACGGCGGGCGCTGGCGGATGTGCCGGGCGGCGAGGGGCCGGGCGGTCCGCCGGTCGTGCGCGACTACCGGCGGGTGCACGGCTCGCGGACGACCGCGGAGACCGTCGATCTGCTCGCCGGGAACCTCGCGGACTACCGGGCGATCGTGCACCGCAGCGACGCGGAGGGGCTGCCGGCGCTGATCGGCCGGCTGCTGGCGGAGCGCGGGGCGCGGACGGTGGTGGTGCCACCGGGGCTGGAGAGGTCCTGGACGGCCGCCGCCGATGTCCGCCTCGTCGAGGACCGTGCCTCGAGTACGCCGCATGAACTGGACGCCGTGGACAGTGTGGTGACCGGCTGCGCGCTGGCGCTTGCGGAGACCGGCACGATCGTCCTGGACGCCGGGCCCGACCAGGGCAGACGCCGGATCACTCTCATTCCCGACCATCACCTGTGTGTGGTCCGCGTCCCGGACCAGGTCGTCGGCTCGGTGCCCGAGGCGCTGCCGCGGCTGTCCCCGGGCCGCCCGCTGACCTGGATCTCCGGACCGTCCGCGACCAGCGATATCGAGCTCGACCGGGTCGAGGGGGTGCACGGCCCGCGGACGCTGGAGGTGATCCTGCTGGCGGGCGGTGCGGGGGCGGGCTGAGTCCTCGGGCAGGGCGCGGGGTTGCCGGTGACCCTGGACAGGTGTGCGACCCCACTGTCAGTGGGGACTTTTAGAGTGATCGGGATGCCATGTCCGCGCATGCGGTGCGGGGTTGCGCCGTCCGGGGGGAGGGAGCAGATGATGCTGCGGCAGCGCCTACGGCCACAGACGTCCCGCGCGGGCGGCGGCGCGCCCGCGCCGGATCCCGGCGCGGCATCGCCCTCGGGTCCGCTCGCTGCCGCGCCCTCCCGGCTGCTCACCTGGCTCGGCCGGCTGGGCGCACCGGCCGCCGCGTTCGCGGTGTTCCAGGCGCTGCTGGGGATTCTGCCGGAGAGCCTGGCGGGCGAGGTGGCGCGGTATTGCGTGGCCGCGACGGCCGGGGCCGGGGTCGGCGCGGTGGTCTGGCTCGCGGCCGCTCTGGTGCATGCCCGCGGCGGCGCCGGATCGCGGCCCCGGGTCCCCGCCGTCGCGCCGTCGCGGGTCGGTCCGCTGCCGGAGCTGATGGACGGCGCGTACGCGGCGCTGCGGCGCGGCCTTTCGGTGATCGAGGTGCCCGGCCGCGGGCCGCTGACCGGATGGCCGCACTCCCTGGCGGAGAGCGATCCGCCGGTGCACCCGACGGCGTTCGGTACGGCTTACGGCCTGCATCTCCTGCTGGACATCGCGCCGCTCGACGGCCGCATACGGGTCGGGGAGGTCGCCGAGACGCTGTGGCGGCTGCGGCTGCCCGGCGGCGGCTGGGCCGCGCGGTCGCAGGGCAGCGGGGCGCGCCCCGAGGTGAGCGCGATCGTGCTGGGCGCGCTGGCGCGGGCCGGGGCCGATCCCCGGCTGCTGCAGTCCGAAGTCCGTTCCTGTGAGGCGCTGTTGGACCCGGAGCACGATGCGCCGGGGCTGGCCAACACCTATGTCGTGACGAATGTGCTGCGCGGGCTGCTGCGGGCCGCGCCGGGTTCGGCAGCGCTGGAGGGGCTGCGCGAGGTGCTGGTCAACGGCGCCACGGCCGACCCCGTACGCGGCAATCACCGCTGCTGGGGCGCGGCGCTGGCCACCGGGCGCGGCAACCCCGCACCCTCCGCGGTGCACACCGCGCGGGCGGTGGTGGCGCTGGACCGGGCGGCGCAGGTGCTGGGCGAGGACGAGCGGCAGCGCGCGGTGCGCGAGGAGGGGCTGCGCTGGCTGCTGGCGGGCGGCGCTGCGGATCTGGAGAACTGCCAGGAGGATGTGCGGCGGCCGGGGCGGGAGGATCCGCTGCATCAGGAGCTGTTGTCGGTACGGCATTTCGCGTCGGCCTGGGTGGCCCGTGCGCTGATGACCGACGGGGCGCGGCGGACGGCGGCGGACGGCGCCGGTCCGACGGCGTGGGAGGCGCAGCTGACCGCCGCCGTGGAGCGGGTGTCCGGTATGCAGCAGGGCGGGGTGTGGCGATGGGACGACGGGCCCATGGGGCACCCCGTGTGGATGGCGTATCAGGGTCTGTCGGTGCTGCGCCGCCATGCGCTGATGGTCCACCGGCCGTGAGGACGGCGAGGGCGGCCGGTGCGGGTGCGCGGGGCACGCCGGGGACCGGCGGCGCCGGGAACGGGAGGCAGGCATGCAGGTCGAGGAGGTCCGGCGGCTGCTGGCGGACCGGCTGGGCGGCGGACCGCGGCCGCCGTCGCCCGAGGCGGCGCGGGAGGCGATCGCCCGGCTGGCCCGCCCGGACACGCTCGGCCCGCTGGTGCGCCGATTATCCGCGGGCGACCACGACCTCGCCGGCTGCACCCGGCTCTCCTACCGCCATGTGCTGGGCTTCGACAAGCTGTTGCTGCTCGGCGGCGCCCCGCGCTACATGCTGCGGGTGCACTTCTGGCACGGCGGGACCGCCCCGGCTCCGGAGGACATCCACAACCACCGCTGTGCGATCGCCTCGGCGGTGGTGCGCGGCCGGGTCCGTATGGAGTGCTACGAACCCGTCGCGGACGAACGGGTGACGGACGCCGCGCCCCGGACCGCCGCCCCCGGGACCGCCGCGCCCGGGGCCGGGGTGCCCGCGATCGCCTACCGCGAGACCATCGACGGTCCCGGCGGGGCCTGGCGGCTGCGCCGGGTCGGGGAGGCGCGGCTGCGGCTGGTGCGCGACGAGCGCTACGCCGCCGGGAGCAGCTACGGTCTGGACGCCCGGGCGCTGCACCGCGTGGTGAGCGAGGAGCCGACCGTGACGCTGTTCCTGGAGACCGCCGCACAGCGCACGGTGACGGACGTCTACGTCAGAACCGATGCCCCCGTCAGGAACGGCGGCGGCGCCGGACGGCCGGATCCGCCGCCCAAGACTCCACTGCCGCCGGCCGCCTATCTCGCTGAACTCGACGCACTGGCACGGTCTTTGGGCTGCTGACCGCGGCCGGCGCGTAGCGCAGGGAACCGGCCGCCGTGGAGGTGCGGAGCCCGGTCGCGTCCAGCCGGCCGCCGAGGGCCTGCCGGATCACGTCCAGGTTGTACGCGTCCACCCCGATCCCGGCCAGCTCGGCGGGCCGGGCCCAGAGGTAGGCCTGGTCCGCGCTGGGCAGCACGACGTCCAGGGTCAGCGGACGGACGGCGAAGTTCTCCTGGTGGTTACGGACGCGACGCCCCTGATAGTCACTCAGGAAGCTGGACGATCCGGTGTGCGCGACGATGGCGCCGAGGAGTCCGGTCTCCTCCTTCAGCTCCCGCAGGGCCCCGCTCGCGGCGGACTCCCCGAGCTCCAGCTTTCCGCACGGTACGCCCCAGGCACCGGGCAGAAAGCGTTCGCTGTAGCTGCGGCGCACGATCAACACGCGCGCGTTGTACACCACCACGGCCGCGGCCAGGTAGGTGTGGGCTGCGGGCTGATTCATCAGACATCTCGCAATCCAAGGGACGGGCTCCTGGCCCGAGTGGACGTCCACCGTACCGGCGCGTCCTTTTCGGGGGACCGGTCGCCGCAGCCCCGTGCGATGCAGTGGTGTGCGAGGGGCGGCCGAACCGGCGGCCGGCGCGAGGGTGACCCTCCCAGTGGTACGCACCCACTGCGTACCAAGATCAGAGGTCTGGGTAGCCCTCGCACCGGCCGGAAGACTCTCTGCCATCGCCACCAGGCAGGATCAGAAGCAGAGAGGCAGCAGCCGTCATGCACAGCAACTCCCTTGGCAACTCCGTTGGCAACTCGCCCGTCAACTCCCTTATATGGAACGCCGGTTGGACCGCCGCCATGCAGCGTCCCAGCATCGGTTTCCACAAGAACTGGGCCGAGGAGGGCTTCGCCGACCAGACCGTACGTCAGACCGTGCGGGTCACGGGCTCGGGCACCGCGGCCCGGATCAGGATCTCCAACCGGTACGGGGCCGCCCCGCTGGAGGTGGCCGGGGCCACCCTCGCGCGTACGGGCGAGGGGGCGGCGGTGGAGGCCGGGACGGTCCGGACGCTCACCTTCGGCGGAGAGCCGACGGTCGTGGTCCCGGCGGGCGGTGAGGTCCACAGCGATGCCGCGGAGCTGAGTGTGGCGCCGTTCACCTCGCTGACGGTGTCGCTGTACTTCGCCCGGCCGACCGGCCCGGCCACCTTCCACGCCCAGGCGTGGGCCACCGCCTACCGCGCCGCCGGCGAACAGCTCGCGGCCGCCGACCCGGCGGTGTTCGGCGAGACGACCGTGTCCTGGTACTACCTCGCCGCGGTCGAGCTGGCGGACGGCGGCCCGGCGCGGCGGGACGCGGTGGTGGTGTTCGGCGATTCGATCACCGACGGATTCGGCTCGACCACCGACGCCGACCGGCGCTACTCGGACGCGCTGGCGGAGCGGCTGGCCGCCGAGGGGACGCCGCGGCCCGTACTGAACCAGGGCATCGGCGGGAATCTGCTGCTCAACGACTCGGCGTGGTTCGGGGAGCGGGCCGGCGGCCGGTTCCGGCGCGATGTGCTGGACCAGCCGGGTGTGCGCTCCGTGGTTGTGCTGGTCGGCCTCAACGACATCGGGTTCAGCGAGGTCGATCTGCCGACGTACAAGCCCGCCCCGGACAACTCCGCCGCCGACCTCGTCGCGGGCTACCGGAATGTCATCGCGCAGGCGCGGGCGGCGGGGGTCAGGATCATCGGTGGGACGGTCCTGCCGTTCAAGGCGGCCGAGTACCACACGCCGGTGGCCGAGGCGAAGCGGCGGGAGGTCAATGCCTGGATGCGGGATGCGGGCGAGTTCGACGCGGTCGTCGACTTCGCCACGGCGCTCGCCGACCCGGCGGACCCGGACGCGCTGGCGCCCGCGTACGACAGCGGCGACCACAAGCATCCGAACGACGAGGGGTACCGGGTGATGGCCGCGGCCCTCGACCTCACGACCCTCTGAGCTGTCCTGCGCACACCACAAACACACCGCAAAGGGGACTTACTTCATGGACCTCCACCTCCGCGACAAGGTCTTCATCGTCACCGGTGCGTCCGCCGGGATCGGTGAGGCGACGGTCGAGCTGCTCGCCGAGGAGGGCGCCACGGTCGTCGGCGTGGCCCGGGGACCGGTCGCAGCGGCCGGGCCGGGCGGGCGGATCGGCTCGGTCACGGCCGACCTCACGGACCCGGCCGCCGCCGAGCGGATCGTGACGGCCACGCTGGAGCGGCACGGCCGGCTCGACGGGCTGGTCAACAATGTCGGCGGGCTGACGGCGCGCAGCGGCTTCCTGGAGGTGTCGGACGAGGAGTGGCGGGCCACCTTCGACCTCAACTTCCATTCCCTGGTCCGGATGACCCGGGCCGCGCTGCCCGCGCTGCTCGAACGGGGCACGGGCGCACTGGTGCACATCGCGAGCGAGGCGGCCCGCTTCCCGGACGTGGTGGCGGTGGACTATGCGGCGTCCAAGACGGCGGTGCTGTCGGTGAACAAGACCCTGGCAGCGGAGTTCGGGCCTCGCGGCGTCCGCTCCAATGTCGTCTCCCCCGGCCCGACCCGGACCGCGCTGTGGGATGCGCCGGGCGGTTTCGCGGACCAGCTGGCCGCGCGGTTCGGGGTGACCGCGGAGGCGGCGATGCGGCGCTTCGTGAAGGAGGAGCGCAAGCTGCCCAGCGGGCGGATCGGCACGCCGGAGGATGTCGCCCGGATCGTCGCGTATCTGCTCTCGCCGCTGGCCGGGCAGGTGACCGGGGCGGAGTGGGCGGTGGACGGCGGGGCGCTGCGGCAGATCTGAGGGCAGCCGTGGCCCGTGTGCCGGAGAGCGCCCGCCGGACCGACGAGGAGGCGCGGCGGCCGCCCCGACCATGGAACTGGCCGCCGCGCCACCGACCTTACCCGCCGGTCACTTAGCGGTCATCATCTGATCGGCGGCCGGGGTGAGGTGTGCGTCACGCCCGTCGGGCCGGGAGTCGTCCGGCGCCCGGTGGGCGTCGCGCCGTACCAGGGCGGCATAGCGTCCGTCGGCGGCAAGCAGTTCGTCGTGGGTGCCGCGTTCGGCGATCCGGCCGGCGTCCAGGACGACGATCTGGTCGGCGTCGCGGACGGTGGAGAGGCGGTGCGCGATGGTGAGGGTGGTGCGGCCCTCGGACAGTGCGTCGATGGCCTGCTGGACGGCGTGCTCGGTACGGGTGTCCAGGGCGCTGGTGGCCTCGTCGAGGACGAGTACCGGCGGATCGCGCAGGATCGTACGGGCGAGGGCGAGGCGCTGTTTCTCACCGCCGGAGAAGCGGTAGCCGCGTTCGCCGACGAGGGTGTCGTAGCCGTCGGGGAGGGCCGCTATGTGGTCGTGGATCTGGGCGGCCCTGGCGGCGCGCTCTATTTCGTCGTCGGTGGCATCGGGTTTGGCGAAGCGGAGATTGTCGGCGACCGAGGCGTGGAAGAGGTACGTCTCCTGGGAGACCACGCCGACCGAGCGCGCGAGGGTGTCGAAGGCGAGGTCGCGGACGTCCTCGCCGTCCAGGGTGACCCGGCCCTCGGTCACGTCGTAGAGGCGGGGCACCAGATAGCTCAGGGTGCTCTTGCCGCTGCCCGTCGGGCCGACGACGGCGAGGCTGCCGCCGGCGGGAATGGTGAGGTCGATGCCCTGGAGGGTGGGGGCCGCCTCGGGGTCGTAGGCGAACGTCACCTTCTCGAAGCGGACCTCGCCGCGCGGAGCGGGGAGGCGTATCGGCTCGGCGGGTTCGGTGATGGCGACCGGGAGGTCGAGGTATTCGAAGATGCGCTGGAAGAGGGCCAGGGAGGTCTGCATCTGCACACCGGTGGACAGCAGCGAGACGGTGGGCCGGAGCAGGCCCTGCTGGAGCGAGACGAAGGCGACCAGGGTGCCGATGGAGAAGTTCGGGCCGCCGAGCTGGAGGACGAGGCCCGCCGCCCAGTAGATCAGCGCGGGCATGGCGGCCATGACGATGCCGATGGTCGCCATCCGCCAGCGGCCGGCCATGTTGGCGCGGACCTCGAGGTCGACCAGGCGCTCGGACTCGTCGGCGAAGTTCCGGGTCAGGGAGTCGGCGCGGCCCATGGTGCGGCCGAGCAGGATGCCGCTGACGGACAGCGATTCGGTGACCATCGCGGACATCGACGCCATCTGCTTCTGCCGCTGGGCGGTGATCTTCTTGCGTTCGTTGCCGACCCGGCGGCTGATCCAGACGAAGACCGGCAGCAGGAGGAGCGAGACGACGGTCAGGCGCCAGTCGAGGGCGATCATGGCGACGACGGTGGCGACCACCGAGGTCAGGTTGGAGACCAGGGAGGTCGCGGTGGAGGTGACCGTCGCCTGCATACCGCCGATGTCATTGGCGATCCGGGACTGCACCTCGCCGGTGCGGGTGCGCGTGAAGAACGCCAGCGGCATCCGCTGGAGCTTGGCGTAGACGGCGGTGCGCAGGTCGTGCATGACGCGCTGGCCGACGGTCGTGGAGAGCAGCGTCTGCAGGACGCCGAAGACGCTGGTGGTGACGGCCGTGGCGATCATGCCCAGGGCGAGGAGGGTGAGCAGTCCGGTGCGGCGGCCGGGTATCGCGACGTCGAGGATCTCGCGGAGGAGGAACGGCGAGGCGACCGAGACGAGGGACGAGGCGCCGACCAGCAGGCCGACCAGGGCCAGCCGGCCGCGGTAGGGGCGGAAAAGGGTGAGGATCCGCCGCAGCTGGACCGGCGCGTCGGGGTCCTTGGGCGGTGGGGTCCATTCGGGTTCGTCGCGGCGCATGGGCTCCTACGAGGGGTTCGGGAGTACGGACTTCGGCACGGAACTTTATGGAGCTTAGCTCATTGTTACCTAAGCTCACAATGAACAAGGTCCTGCTACCCTCGGGACATGCCCACCCCTGAGCCGACGGTCGCCACCAACCTCCCCGAGCAGCTGGTACGGCTGACCCGCCGGATGCAACGCGCCCAGAAGCGCCATATGGCGCACCTGGACATCGCCTTCACCCCCGCGCAGTCCCGGCTGCTGCGGATCGTGGGCCACTGCCGCGACACCCCGCCCCGGATGGCCGACCTCGCCGAGCGGCTGGAGGTCGTGCCCCGGGCGGTGACCACCCTGGTGGACGCGCTGGAGGCGAACGGCGCGGTCCGCCGGGTGCCCGATCCCGCCAATCGCCGGGTGGTACGGATCGAGCTCACCGACACCGGCCGGTCCACGCTGCACGCGTTGCGCAGTGCACGCCGCGCCGCGGCGGAGGAGATCCTGGCTCCACTCACCGCCGACCAGCGCGAGGTGCTCGGCGGTCTGCTGTCCACTCTGGTCGACGGGCCGGGTGAACGGCGCTGACCTGACGGACAGTCACCGAAGGAGTGCCCATGCCCCTGCTGGAGCCCAAGCCCCAGGCCCTTCGGCCCACCGCCACCACGGGCCCGGCGCCCGACCGGGTACCCGACCGCCGCGCCGCCGGCACCCCCGAGCCGCTGCGCGGCGATCTCGTTGCGCTGCTCGGCCCGGACAAGGTGCTGCACACGGTCTCCGACCTGGTCCGCTACGCCTCGGACGCCAGCCCCTACCGCTTCGTACCGCAGGTGGTGGTCCTCGCCGAGGACATCGACGACATCTCCGCCGTCTTCTCCTACGCCCATGGCAAGGGCCGCAATGTCGTCTTCCGGGCCGCCGGAACGTCGCTCAACGGGCAGGCACAGGGCGAGGACATCCTGGTGGACGTACGCCGCCACTGGACCGGGATCGAGGTGCTGGACGACGGCGCCCGCGCCCGCATCCGCCCGGGGACGACGGTGCTGCGCGCCAACACCGCCCTCGCCCGCCACGGCCGGCTGCTCGGCCCCGATCCGGCCAGTGCGATCGCCTGCACGCTGGGCGGGGTGGTCGCCAACAACTCCTCGGGAATGACGGCCGGCACCACCCGCAACTCCTACCGGACGCTGTCCTCGGTCACCGTCGTCCTCCCGTCGGGCACCCTCGTGGACACCGCGGACCCGGACGCCGACGCCGAGCTGGCGCGTGCCGAGCCCGCGCTGTGCGCCGGGCTGCTGGCGCTGAAGTCCGAGATCGAGGCGGATGCGGAGCTGGTGGCCAGGATCCGCGCCAAATACGAGATCAAGAACACCAACGGCTACCGCCTGGACGCCTTCCTCGACGGCGCCACACCGGTGGAGATCCTGCGCGGCCTGATGGTCGGTTCCGAGGGCACCCTGGGCTTCATCGCCGAGACCGTCTTCGACACCCTGCCGCTGGACCGGTACACCACCAGCGCGCTGCTGTTCTTCCCGACGCTGCGCGCCGCGGCCGCGGCCGTACCGGGCTTCAACGCGGCGGGCGCGCGGGCCGTGGAGCTGATGGACGGCAACACGCTGCGGGCCTCGGTGCGGGTGGCCGGGGTACCGGCCGACTGGGCGGAGCTGCCGAAGGAGACCACGGCGCTGCTGGTGGAGTTCCGGGCGCCGGACGAGCCCGCGCAGACGGCGTACGAGGCGGCCGCCGCACGGGTACTGGACGGGCTGGAGCTGGTCGCGCCGGTGGCGTCCGTCACCAATGCCTTCACCCGGGACGCGGGCACCATCGGCGGCTACTGGAAGGCCCGTAAGGCGTTTGTCACGGCGGTGGGCGGCTCCCGGCCGGCCGGCACGACGCTGATCACGGAGGACTTCGCGGTGCCGCCGTCCCGGCTGGCCGACGCCTGTGCCGCGCTGCTGGATCTCCAGGCCCGGCACGGATTCGACGCGGCGGTCGCCGGGCACGCCGCCCACGGCAATCTGCATTTCCTGCTGGCCTTCGACGCGGCGAAGCCCGGGGATGTGGCGCGCTATGCGTCCTTCATGGACGAGTTCTGCCGGATGGCCGTCCAGCGCTTCGACGGCTCGCTGAAGGCGGAGCATGCGACCGGGCGGAACATCGCTCCGTTCCTGGAGCTCGAATGGGGGCCGCGCGCAACGGAGTTGATGTGGCGGATCAAGGAGACCGTCGACCCGCACGGCATTCTCGCGCCGCGCATCCTGCTCGACCGCGACCCGGAAGGGCATCTGCGGGGGCTGAAGACCATCCCCGAGGTGGAGGCGGTCGCCGACCCCTGTATCGAGTGCGGCTTCTGCGAACCCACCTGCCCCAGCAAGGACCTGACGACCACGCCCCGTCAACGGATCGTGCTGCGCCGCGAGATGATGCGCCAGCCGTCCGGATCGCCGGTCACCGACGAGCTGCTGGCGTCGTACGGCTATGCCGCGGTGGACACCTGCGCGGGTGACTCGACCTGCGGACTGGCCTGTCCGGTGGGCATCGACACCGGGGCGATGATGCGGGACTTCCGGCACCGCCGGCACTCGCGGCGCGAGGAGTGGACGGCCGCGCAGTGCGCCCTGCACTTCCGGGCCGTGGAACGGTCGGCGCGGCTGGCGGTGGCGGCCGGTGACCGGATCGGCGACCGGCTGCTGTCCTCGGTGACCCGCGCCGCCCGCCGGGCCGTCCGCCCCGATCTGGTGCCCGAGTGGCTGCCGCACCTCCCGGGCGCGGCGGCCCGCACGCTGCCCCGCACCCGCAAGGCCGGGGCGGTCGCCGTCTACTACCCCGCCTGCGTGAACCGCATCTTCGGCGGACCTGCCGGAGACCGCGGCCCGTCACTGCCCGAGGCGGTGGTGGCGGTGTCCCGGCGGGCGGGCCGCCCGGTCTGGATCCCGCCGGATGTGACCGGTACGTGCTGCGCCACCATCTGGCACTCCAAGGGGTACGAAGACGGCAACCGGATCATGGCCAACCGCATCGTGGCGGCGGCCTGGGGCTGGACGGCCGGCGGGCGGCTGCCGCTGATCGTGGACGCGTCCTCCTGCACGCTCGGCCTCGCCCACGAGGTCGTGCCGTATCTGACGCCGGACAACCGCGCGCTGCATGCCGGACTGACCGTCGTCGACTCGGTCGTGTGGGCCGCGGAGGAGCTGCTGCCGCATCTGGAGATCCTGCGCACCGTCGACTCCGCGGTGCTCCATCCCGCCTGTTCCATGCGGCACTTGGGGGACGAGGCGCAGCTGCGGACGGTCGCCGAGGCGTGTGCGCGGGAGGTCGTGGTACCGGACGACGTGGGCTGCTGCGCGTTCGCGGGCGACCGGGGGATGCTGCACAGGGAGCTGACGGAGTCGGCGACGGCGAAGGAGGCGGCCGAGGTCACGGCGCGGGAGTTCGCCGTGCATGTGTCGGCGAACCGGATGTGTGAGGTGGGGATGGATCATGCGACCGGCGGGCGGGGGTACCACTCGGTGCTGATGGAGCTGGAGCGGGCCACCCGGCCGTGCTGACGCCTGCGGGGGCGGCCCGCCCGTGGACGGCCCGCCCGTCCGGAGGGCGTGCCCGGGTCAGCTCTTGGCGCCGATGTGCAGCGCGACGGCGCTCCTGGCCGGGACGGTGAGCTTCGCCTTGCCGTCGTCGCCGACGGTGACGGTGTTGCCGTCGCAGCTCTGCGGCGCGGCCTTGGTGACGTTGCAGTAGGTGCCGGCGGGCAGCGACGTGGCGAAGGTCTGGCTGACTTCGCCGTCGCCGTTGTTGAGGGCGACGAATCCCTTGCCGTTCCGGGCGAAGGCAAGGGCGCTGCCGCCGTTGTCCCACCAGTCGGTCAGCTCGGCGGAGCCCACCGCGTTGCGGAAGCCGACCATGCCGGTGATCTCCCGCTTGGCGTGCTCGCCGGTCCAGCCGCCGGTGCCGCTGGGCGGTCCCGCGTCCTTGTCGGTCCACTCGTAGCCGGAGTAGACGTTCGGGGAGCCGTACGGCGAGGCGAGCATGAAGACGTTGGCGAGGGTGTAGGCCGCGCCGTCCTTGTAGGTGAGCGTGGAGCCGTTGCGTTCGGTGTCCCAGTTGTCGATGAAGGTGCGGGCCTTGTCGCTGCCGAGCTTGCCGTCCGCCACGGACTTGAGCTGGGCGAGGTTGCCGCCCTGGAAGGCGCTCTTGAGGTGGGCGCCGTAACGGAATTCGTCGACGTCGCCGGTGCCGGTGTACTCATCGGGCCGGACCGCCTCGCCGGCGCCGTAGATGACCTCCTGCACCCAGTAACCGGGGTCGCTCATCTTGCCCTTGATGGCGGCGACGTCGGTGGCGGAGATGTGCTTGGCGGCGTCGATCCGGAAGCCGTCGACGCCCAGCGACCGCAGGCCGTCGAGGTACTTGGCGATGGTGGTACGGACGTAGTCGCTGCCCGTGTCGAGGTCGGCCAGGCCCACCAGTTCGCAGTTCTGGACGTCGTCGCGGTTGGTGTAGTCGGAGATGCTCTTGCGGCAGCCGTGGAAGTCCTGGTCCTGGTAGAAGCCGGGGTAGTTGTACTTGGTGTACTGCGTGCCGCCGGTGCCCGTACCGGATCCGGCCGCCATGTGGTTGATGACGGCGTCCGCAATCACCTTCACACCCGCGCCATGACAGGCTTTCACCATGGCGGCGAAGGCGTCCCGGTCGCCCAGCCGTCCGGCGATCTTGTAGCTGACGGGCTGGTACGAGGTCCACCACTGGCCGCCCTGGATGTGCTCGGAGGCGGGCGAGACCTCGACATAGCCGTAGCCGGCCGGGCCCAGCTGGTCGGTGCAGGCCGTGGCGACATCGGCGTACTTCCGCTCGAACATGGTGGCCGTGACGGTCTTTGCACCAGGTGGGGTGGCCGTGACGGTCTTTGCGCCAGGTGTGGTGGCCTGCGAGGACCACGGCGCGAGGGTGGCCAGGCCGGCCGCGGCCAGCACGCCGGCCAGCGACCCGCCCAGCACACGGGAACGATGCTGCATCTTGCGGCTCCTTCGTCATCGGGCACGGCAGGGCACACCGCACCCTTGAGAGCAGCCACGCGCCAGGCCGCCGTGGGGGGATTTCGTACGGAGCCTGCCGTTCATCTCGTGAACACGTCAAGGCTTTCCGCAAGTGATTTCAGTAAGTTGCGAAAGATGCTGACGGGAGCGCGTCGGGTGGCGCGGCAAAGAGTCCAAGCGCCCCACGTCAAGAGTCCAACTTGCCCTCTTGTGCCTCAGGCGGCCCAACCGCCAAGGTCCTGACCGAGGTTCACGCATGCCCCACGCACCATCCGCGCCGCTGCTTAGGAGGACCAATGAACGAGTCACCACAGCAGAACCATGAGCACGACGAGGCGGGCCCGAGCCGGCGTTCGGTCCTGTGGACGGCCGGTGCGGCGGGCGCCGGGCTGGGCCTCGGCGGGCTCACGGCGGGCAGCGCCGCGGCGGCGACACCGAACGCCGCCGGTACCGCGACCGCCGCCGCAGCCCCCGAGGCCAAGGGCAAGACCATGATCGGGGTGCCGTTCGAACGGCGCAGCACCGTACGCGTCGGGATCGTCGGCCTCGGCAACCGCGGCGGCAGCATGATCGACCTCTTTCTCGCGATGCCCGGCGTACGTGTCGTCGCGCTGTGCGACCCGGTGAAGGAAAAGACCGCCAAGGCCGCCAAGAAGGTCACCGACGCGGGGCAGCCCGCACCCGCCGTCTACGCGAACGGCGACCACGATTTCGAGAACCTCTGCAAGCGCGGCGACATCGATTTCGTCTACGCGGCCACCCCCTGGGACTGGCACTTCGAGATGGCGAAGACCGCGATGCTCAACGGCAAGCATGTCGGCGTGGAGTGTCCGCTCTCCCTCCGCCTGGAGCAGCTGTGGGAACTCGTGGATCTCTCCGAGAAAACCCGCAGACACTGCATGCAGCTGGAGAACTGCTGTTACGGCAGAAACGAGTTGCGGGTGCTGCGGATGGCGCACGCGGGACTGTTCGGCGATCTGCTGCACGGCGCGGGCGCCTACAACCACGATCTGCGCGGTTTGATGTTCGACCCGAAGTACTACGAGGGGCCCTGGCGCCGGCTCTGGCACACCCGGCTGCGCGGAGATCTCTACCCCAACCACGGCTTCGGCCCGGTGGCCAACTACATGGACATCAACCGCGGCGACCGGGCCGTGCGCATCTCCAGCTTCGGCACCCCCGCGCTGGGACTGGCCGCGTACCGCAAGGAGCACATGCCGCCCGGCGATCCCAGCTGGAACGAGTCGTACATCGAGAGCGACCGGACGATCAGCCTCGTCCAGACCGCCAAGGGCCGGGTGATCCGGCTGGAGCACGATGTCTCCACTCCGCACCCCTACAGCCGGATCAACAGCCTCGGCGGAACCAAGGGCGTCTTCGAGGACTACCCCGAGCGGATCTATATCGAGCCCGACCAGAGCAACGACGAATGGGGCGACTTCGCGCAGTACGCGAAGTGGGACCACTGGCTCTGGAAGGACCACCCCAACCCGCCCGGCGGCCACGACGGCATGGACTACCTGCTGGTCTTCCGGCTGATGCAGTGCATGCGGCTGGGTCTCGTACCGGACTTCGACGTCTATGACGCGGCGACCTGGACGGCGCCCGTACCGCTGAGCGATCTCTCGATCAAGGCGAAGGGCGCGCCGCAGGAGATTCCCGACTTCACCCGGGGGCTGTGGAAGAAGGCACGGCCGGGGATGGATTCGCACAAACCGGAGGAGTGAGCGGACCAGGGCCCAGGAGGCCGGGGCCCGGCGGGCGGTGGTGTCCGCCGGGCCCCGGCCGTCGTGTGTCGCCGCCGGTGGCGGAGGTGGCCGCCCGGTCAGGCCGAGAGGTGTGCCTTGTCCCCCATCACCACAACGGGGTGCCGCTCCGGGTCCAGCGTGCGCAGCAGCGCGGCCATCCCGGCCTTGGGGACGCTGACGCAGCCGGAGGTCCCGCTGCCGTGGTCCAGGTGCAGCCAGATTCCGCCACCCTTGGCCTGGCCCTGAGGGCGCGTCGGGTCCAGCGGGGAGGTGCCCTTGACGCGGTTGTAGTTGATGGCGACGACATAGTCGAAGTCGTGCCGGGTGTCCTTGTCCCAGTAGGGGGGCGGGGTGAATTCCTCGGAGTGCGTGTACGGCAGCCGGGCGCCCGGATCGTCGAGGACGCCGCCCGCGTCGGTCAGCGTGAACACACCGACCGGGCTGCGCTTGTCGCCCTCGCGGTGGTTGAGCGTCCAGCCGTTACGGCCGTTGTGCGCGGCCCAAGTGGCCTTGCGGTCCCAGCCCTTGGCGCCTTTTTCGTAGAGCACGACGGTGGATTCGGCGGAGTCCATGCCCTTGCCGTAGACCGCTACGACCTGCTGTGAGTCGGCCGGGATCCGCGACTCCAGGGCGCTGCCGACCTCGGGGATGTGCTGGAGGTGGGTGGTGACCGACGGGCCGCGCGCCGGACCGCCGGGGCGCTCCTTCTTGCCCGCGCCGTCGTTCTTGCCGTCCCCGTCCTTCGCGCCGCCTCCACAGCCCGCCAGAAGCACCAGTCCGGCCGCGGCCACCGCCGCCGTCCGCATCACACCGCCCGTAATCCGCATGGGCACATCGTCGCACCGGAAGGCCGACGAGCCTCCAGCACCCGCCCGTCGCGCACGGGTCCCACACGATTGGCCCGATATCCGCGTCGGCCGCAGAAAACCGTTTGAAATCGGGCCGCCCGCCGCGCCAACCTTCCAGTCTTCCGCTCCGCATGCCCGTGACGGCCTCTCCCCCACGCGTTCCCGCGCGCTGCACCCTTCCCGCCGGCCGGCCGGACGCCCGCCCACGACACGCCTTGGACATCATGCACCTTCGCGACCTACCCCATCCCGACCCCGGCGTTCCGGACGCCCGTACGGGCGGCAGATTTCTTCTCTGGCTCTACAGACAGCAGCTCGGCGGGCAGGCCAAGGCCCTCCTGTGGGGGGTGGTGCACACCGGCGCGGTGGCCTCGTTCCCGCTGCCGGTGGGCGTCGCCGTCCAGGCCGTGGTGGACCGCGACGGCGGCCAACTGGCGCTGTCCGGCGGCCTCATGGCCTTCCTGGGGGTACTGGTCTCCCTCGGCGACGTCATGCTGCACCGCTCGGCGGTCACCAACTGGATCACCTCCGTCGCCCGGGTGCAGCAGCTGCTCGCCCGCAAGACGACCGAGCTCGGCTCGGCCATGACCCGGCGGGTGGCGGCCGGCGAGATCGTCGCCGTCAGCACCGGTGACCTGGAGAAGATCGGCTGGTTCGTCGAGGCGGTCTCCCGGTTCGGCGCGGCGGCGCTGACCTCGGTCGGAGTGTGTGTGGCGCTGGTGGTCTATCAGCCCGCCCTCGGCATGGTGGTGGCCCTGGGCGTCCCCGTCCTGGCACTGGCCGTACTGCCTCTGCTGCCGCCCGCCGCCCGGCGCGCGGACGCCCAGCGGGAGATGGCGGGCAAGGCCACCGAGCTGGCCTCCGACACCGTGGCCGGACTGCGCGTGCTGCGCGGTATCGGGGGCGAGGAACTCTTCCTCGGCCGCTACCGCAGCGCCTCCCAGGAGGTGCGCAGGGCTGCGGTGCGCAGCGCCCGTATGTGGTCCCTGATCTCGGCCGTCCAGGTCGTGCTGCCCGGCCTGCTGCTGATCGCGGTGGTCTGGTACGGCGTGCGGCTCGCCGTCGACGGCCGGATCGCCGTCGGTGAGCTCGTGACGGTCTACAGCGCGGTCGTCTTCCTGCTCTACCCGCTTCGCCATTTCGAGGAGATCGCGATGGCGTACTCCTTCTCCAGGCCGTCGGCGAAGCGCGCGGCACGGGTGCTGGCGCTGACCCGGCCGGCCGGGGGCAGGACCGCCGTCCAGGGCACGCCCGACGGCGATCTCCACGATCCGGTCAGCGGACTGACCGCCACGGCCGGCCGGCTGACCGCCGTGGTCTGCGGCGACCCGGACGCCGCGGGCCGGCTCGCCGAACGCCTCGGCGGGCATCCCCCGGAACCGGACGACGGTACGGAGCCCCTGCCGTCCGTCCTCCTCGGCGGCACCCCGCTGGACGATCTCCCGCGCGACGCCGCCCGCGGCGCCGTCCTCGTCCAGGACAAGGACCCCGTCCTGCTCTCCGGCACCCTCGCCGAGCTCCTCGACGTACCGGCTTCCGGGCCGGTGGACAGGGCGAACAGGGTGGACAGGCAGGACAGGGTGGACAGGGCGCAGGCGCTGGCCGCGGCGCAGTGCGGCGATGTGCTGACCGCGCTGGCGCAGGCGTCCGTCGACGACTCCGGCGATCCGATGCGCTCCCGGATCACCGAGCGCGGCCGGTCGCTGTCCGGCGGCCAGCGGCAGCGCCTCGCCCTGGCCAGGTCGCTGGTCGCCGACCCCACCGTCCTGGTGCTGGACGAGCCGACCAGCGCCGTCGACTCCCACACCGAAGCCCGTATCGCCGACGGCCTCCGGAAGATCCGGACCGGCCGTACGACGGTGGTGCTCACCTCCAGCCCCCTGCTGCTGGACCGCGCCGACCAGGTGGTCTTCGTCCCCTCCGGCAAGGTCGCCGCCGCGGGGACCCATCGCGAACTGCTGGGCACCCATCCCGCCTATCGCGCCGTCGTCACCCGCGCATCCGACGACACCCCCGGCCGGCCGGCACTCGCCCCGGACGCCCCGACCCCCACGCAGCTCGAGGAGACCGCATGATCGGCCTGGCGCCACCGGAGCACGACCCGGACGCCCCGCAGACCACCACGACCCTGCCCGTCGGCTCCCCGGCGACCGTGCGCGGCTACGTCGGCGGCCTGATCCGCCGTCACCGGCGCCCCTTCGCCCTCCTGGTCGGTGTCAACGCCGCTGCGGTCATCGCCTCGATGGCCGGCCCCTATCTGCTCGGCGGTCTGGTCGAGGACCTCTCCGCGGGCAACCGGGATATCCAACTGGAGCGCACCATCGGGCTGTTCGCCCTCGCACTGGCCGTACAGACGGTGTTCGTGCGGATGGTGCGGCTGCGTGGCGCGATGCTCGGCGAGCAGATGCTGGCCGATCTGCGCGAGGACTTTCTCGTACGGTCCGTGGCGCTGCCGCCGGGCGTTCTGGAGCGGGCCGGGACCGGCGACCTGCTGTCCCGTATCACCACGGACATCGACCGGCTGTCGGAGGCCATGCGCGAGGCCGTACCGCAGCTGGCCATCGGCGTGGTGTGGATCGCGCTGCTGACCGGCGGGCTGACCGTGACCGCGCCGCCGCTCGCGCTGGCCGTCCTCATCGCGCTCCCCCTTCTGATCGTCGGCTGCCGCTGGTACTTCCAACGTGCACCGAGCGCCTATCGTTCCGAGGCCGCCGGATACGCCGCCGTCTCCGCCGCGCTGGCCGAGACCGTGGACGCGGGGCGCACCATCGAGGCGCACCGGCTGGGCCCGCGCCGTATCGCACAGTCGGAGCGGCGGATCCGCGAGTGGACGCAGTGGGAGCGGTACACGCTGTTCCTGCGGTCGGTGCTCTTCCCCGTCATCAATGTGACGCATGTGCTGCTTCTCGGCTCGGTGCTGCTGGTCGGCGGAGCGTTCGTGATGGCGGGCCGGATGACGCCCGGTCAGCTGACGACGGGTGCGCTGCTGGCCCAGATGATGATCGAGCCGATCGGCATGGTCCTGCGGTGGTACGACGAGCTGCAGGTGGCGCAGGTGTCCATTGCACGGCTGGTGGGCGTACGGGAGATCGAGCCGGAGGCCGGGGACGAGAAGGTGTCGCCGGACGGCCGGGACGTGTGTGCCGACGCGGTGCGCTTCGGCTACCACCCGGACGTGGATGTCCTGCACGAGGTCTCGCTGCGCATCCGCCCCGGCAGCAGGCTGGCCCTGGTCGGTCCGTCCGGCGCGGGCAAGTCGACGCTGGGCCGGCTGCTGGCCGGGATCTACGGGCCCCGTACCGGCACCGTGACCCTGGGCGGCGCCGAACTGTCCGCGATGCTGGCCGAACGGGTCCGCGCGCATGTGGCCCTGGTCAACCAGGAACACCATGTCTTCGTCGGCTCGCTCCGCGACAATCTGCTGCTTGCCAGTCCGCACGCGGCCGATGCCGAACTGTGGGCGGCGCTGGGTGCGGTGGACGCCGATGACTGGGCGGGTGCGCTGGAGAAGGGCCTGGACACCGAGGTCGGCTCGGGCGGTCACCCGCTCACCCCGGCGCAGGCCCAGCAGATCGCGCTGGCCCGCCTCGTGCTCGCCGATCCGCACACGCTGGTGCTGGACGAGGCGACCTCCCTGCTGGATCCCCGGGCGGCCCGCCGTCTGGAACGCTCGCTGGGCAAGGTGCTGGACGGCCGTACGGTGGTGGCCATTGCGCACCGGCTGCACACGGCGCATGACGCGGACGTGATCGCGGTCGTGGAGGAGGGCCGGATCAGCGAGCTGGGCAGTCACCATGAGCTGGTCGCCGCGGAGGGGGCGTATGCGGCGCTGTGGCGGTCGTGGCACGGGTGACGGTTCTGGCCCTGGTGGTACGGGCGCGCCGCGGTCCTCGGACCGCGGCGCGCGCCGGCCGGGCGTGTGCCGGCCGGTTGTGACAGCTGCTCAGGTGCAGGGTGGTCAGATGTAGCCGAGTGCCCCCAGGCCACCGAGGCCGCCCAGCACCATGAAGACCGGCATCAGCACCTTGAGCTCCACCCAGCTGCCCGCCTTGAAGCGCATGCCCTTGGGCGGGCCGACCGGATACCAGCGCTTGCGGCCGATCGGTATGGGCCACAGGACGGGACAGCCGGAGACGGTCAGTGCGTCGCCGATGTCATGGACCAGCGCGCCGAGCACGATGGGCAGACCCAGCCAGAGGTATTCCTGGCCCGGTCCGGTGAACAGCCAGTTCGCGCCGTTGCCCGGCTGGTCGAGAATGCCGCCCAGGATCCAGGCCGAGGCGGCGCCCAGCAGCCACACCAGTACGTCGCTGGAGACCCGTGCCGCCCGCCACAGCAGGCCCTCGATGGCAAGGACCATGTGGACGAAGAGAATCCCGAGGACCGCCCAGCGGCCGCCCTGCATCGCCAGCAGCGACATTCCGCCGCCGACCAGTACGGCCCACACCCAGGTGTGGGTGAGCGTGCGGTGCCCGCCGTTGCGGTTCGAGTCACCGCGCATCTTGGTGGCCTTGTAGACGGCGTGCGACAGGGCGTCGACCACCTCGCACACCATCCGCGAGAGCGGGCCGAAGGCCCGGGAGATGGTGGCGGACTTGTGGTCAAGGTCGGGGGCGAGTGCCGCACCGGCACAGATCAGAGCTCCGCAGACCAGCACCGGCCACGGCATCGGATGCCCGGCGGCATCGGCCGCCGCGCCCACCCCCAGCCAGGCCGCGGCCCCGGACAGCGAATGCGCCGGTCCCATCATGGTCGTTCCCCCACCCTTGTGTTGTCTGCTCTCACGGATCTGACGGCGCTTCGGCCGCCGTGCCGGTGACGCCTGGCCGGTCCGGCGACTCAGCGTAGCGTCAGATGATCTCCGCAGGTCGCGCGGGTGCGGCCAGGGGACTCCAGCACCTCGTCGAGCCAGTCGAAGACCCGCTGGTCGAACCGCGAGCGGTTCCAGCTCTCGCAGTGCCCGGCCGATCCCTCGTCAGCCGTGAAGCGGACCAGCTCCTTGGGGCATTGCAGTGCGTCGTACAGCTCCTGGGCCTGCGCCGATGTCGGATCGTTCTCGGCGGCGGCGACCAGGGTGGGGCAGGCGATCGAGGCCACCGCGTCCGCGAGCCGGTAACGGCTCAGCTCCACCACGTACTCACCCAGCGAGTCCAGTCCGTGCACCCACAACGCACGCTGGACCAGCTTCCATTTCAGGGTCGGGTCATCCGCGATCCCGGCGAGATACGGATCCAGCTCGGCGGGATCCACCTCGGGCAGCCGCTCCTTGAGGTCGTCCGGCAGCGGCAACTGCCTGCTGAACGAGGACGGGTCCCACTGTCCCGGGTCGGCGATCAGCGCGGCGACCCGGGGCTCGCCGCTCACCCCGCGCGGCGCCAGACAGCCGCCGAAGCTCCAGCCCATGACGGCGATGCGCGCGGGGTCGATCTCCGGCAGCATCAGGGCGTGGTCGACGACGGGGCGCAGCACGGTCTCCCAGTCCGGGCGCAGCGTCCGGCCGTCCTTGATCAGGGCTCTGCCCTGGCCGGGACCGTCGACGAGGAGGCAGGCATAGCCGCGGCGCAGCGCGGGCACGGCGTGCGACCAGTACATCTCGTGGAGGTTGGAGTCGTAGCCGTTGACGCCGATGAGCGCCGGCCGGGGCGTGCCGCCGTCCTCCGGTGCGCACAGATAGCCGGGCAGACTGCCGCCGTCGAAGGGGATCTCCAGGGGCCGCATCGGGTGCGCCGCCAGATCGGCGAACCGGTCGAAGCAGCGGGTCTCGTGGTCGAACGCCCCGGCCAGCCGGGGGTCGACCGGCGCCCCGAACAGCGGGAGGTAGGAGACGCGGTAGTAGGTGGCCGCCCGCAGATACGCCTCGCGCGCGCTCACCCGGTGCCCCCGCTCGTCGCTCTGCCGTGCCCAGGACTCCACCGTGGCGGCGGTGGCCGTCCACTCCCGGTGCCACCCGGCGACGTCTCCGGGAAGGATCCGGCCCATGGTCTTCTCGCATTCGCCGTACTCCGCTCCCCCACGGGTGCTCAGGGCAAGCGCCCGCTCGGCGAACGACTGGAACAGCGGATCGCTGGAGAGACGAAGCACGGGCGCGACTCCTTGGCGAGGGCGGCATGGGACGCCTCACCCTTACCCTCGGCGGCTGCCCCCGGGCCCACGCCGGCCGGTATCCCCTCCGAACGGTCCATCGCCGCGGCTCGCTATGCCGTCGCGGTCCCGGACGCCTCCGGCGCCACGGCCGCCCGTCTCCCCGCCCACAGCCGCAGGGGCGCATAGACGGCCACGGCGACCACGAAGGCGACGTAGTACGCGAGATCGGCGCCGTGCAGCGCGGTCGCTATCGGTCCGACGAAAAGGGACGTGTTCATGAACGGCACGGCGGCGGCGAACGCGGCCACGAAGGCGGCCACCGCGGGCCACCACGGCTGAGGACGGGCGAACTCGGCCGCGATATCGATCGGCGCGCCCTTTCTGGCCCTGGCTCGCAGCCATGCGTCGACGATCACCACGCCGACGAAGCCGGGTATCCAATAGCCCACGAACAGCAGCACATTCTCAAAGCGCGCCGTGGTGTCCGCCGCATGCATCCACAGCACCAGCAGAAATCCGAGCCCGGCGGCGGTGCCGGCGGCGAGGGGCCGCGGTATCCGCACACCGGCAGCCTGGAGGGCCAGGGAGCCGCTGTAGTCGTTCATGGCGTTGCTGCACACGGCCGCGGCCGCGATGGCCAGCAGCCCGAAGGCGCCGAGCGCGCCGCCGCCGAGGAGGCCGTGAACCCCGGCGGCGGTCCGGTCGGTGAACAGCTTGGCGCCCCACAGCCCCAGCGTCTGGACCCACGCGTAGGAGAGCACCATGCCGAGCAGGGCGAACCAGAACATCCGGAGCCGGGAGGTCGTCCGGGGCAGATAGCGGCTGAAGTCGGAGGCGTATGGCGCCCACGAGATCGCCAGACTCAGCGAAATGGTGCTGGTCAGGACGAACGCCCCGACGCGGTCGGCGGCCACCCCAGCAGCTCGGCCAGCGCCTCGCCGCCGAAGAGCCCGATGAGCGCGTCCCAGGCGATGGAGGAGAGCCACTGCGTCACGCCGGGCAGCGTCACACCGCTGCCGAAGGCCAGCCGCGAGAGCGGCAGCTGTCCGGTGCCCGTCCGGCTGCCCCAGGTGCACAGATAGGCGGCCGGGAGCGCGCCGGCGAGGGTCCCGAGCATCATTGCCGTGAATGCGGTCCAGAAATCCAGTCCGAGGGAAATACCCACGGTGCCGGCGAAAACACCGCTCATGGTGAGATTGGGCGCGAACCACACCGTGAAAAGCCGCCGGGGTTTCCCATAGCGATTACTTTCCGGGACGGGCTGGATACCGTGCCGTTCGACCGCCAGATCACCGGCTCCGGCGGGCATCCGCCCGCCGTAGACGGACCGCTCGATGGCCATGACACCCCCCGGACGTCACCTGCGCGCTCCGGTGAACGGCCTCCCGCAGTGGAAGTCCACTCGCACCCCGCGGATTCCCAGTCCGGCGAATCCGCGGCAGACCTCGCGAACGGCACGGCGCATACGCATACGCCGCGGACGCCCGGAGAAAATGTCGATCGTTATACGCATACCCATGGAATTCACTCCCCTGCCGGCTGTTTTCCCCGCAATTCCAACGTAACCGCCACGGCTCTGCCCTGCGCCCCGGCAGCGCGCCCCTCCAGGAGGCCGCGCGGAAGATCACATGATCTTCATATCCGCGGCCGGTTCCCTGATCCGGGCCGGAGCCAGGCAGTATGGGGGCGTGACCCTCATCGATCATCTGCCGAACGACGCCGACCCCGATGCCCTCTTCGAAGCCTTTTCGAGCTGGGCCGAGCAGCAGGGCATCGCGCTCTACCCTGCCCAGGAGGAGGCGCTGATCGAAGTGGTCTCGGGCGCGAACGTCGTCCTGTCCACCCCCACCGGCTCCGGGAAGAGCCTGGTGGCGGCCGGCGCGCACTTCACCGCTCTCGCCAACGACCAGGTCACCTTCTACACCGCGCCGATCAAGGCCCTGGTGTCGGAGAAGTTCTTCGATCTGTGCAAGCTGTTCGGCACCGAGAACGTCGGGATGCTGACCGGCGACGCGTCGGTCAACTCCGATGCGCCGGTCATCTGCTGCACCGCCGAGGTGCTCGCCTCCATCGCGCTGCGCGACGGCAAGCACGCCGACATCGGCCAGGTCGTGATGGACGAATTCCACTTCTATGCCGAGGCGGACCGCGGCTGGGCCTGGCAGATTCCGCTGCTGGAGCTGCCGCAGGCGCAGTTCATCCTGATGTCGGCGACGCTCGGCGACATGTCCCGGTTCGAGGAGGACCTGACCCGGCGCACCGGCCGGCCCACGTCGGTGGTGCGGTCCGCGACCCGGCCCGTACCACTGTCGTACGAATACCGCGCCACCCCGATGACGGAGACGCTGACCGAGCTGCTGGAGACCCGCCAGTCCCCCGTCTACATCGTGCATTTCACGCAGGCCGCCGCCGTGGAGCGGGCGCAGGCGCTGATGAGCATCAATATGTGTACGCGGGCCGAGAAGGACGAGATCGCCAAACTGATCGGCAATTTCCGCTTCACCACCAAGTTCGGCCAGAACCTCTCGCGGTATGTGCGCCACGGCATCGGCGTCCATCACGCCGGCATGCTGCCGAAATACCGGCGGCTGGTGGAGAAGCTCGCCCAGGCGGGGCTGCTGAAGGTGATCTGCGGGACGGACACGCTCGGCGTCGGGGTGAACGTGCCGATCCGTACCGTGCTGTTCACCGCGCTGACCAAGTACGACGGCAGTCGGGTACGGACGCTCCGGGCGCGGGAGTTCCACCAGATCGCGGGGCGCGCGGGCCGGGCCGGGTTCGACACGGCGGGCTTTGTCGTCGCGCAGGCTCCCGAGCATGTCATCGAGAACGAGAAGGCCCTCGCCAAGGCCGGTGACGACCCGAAGAAGCGCCGCAAGGTCGTCCGCAAGAAGGCTCCGGAGGGCTTCGTCAACTGGGGCGAGAACACCTTCGAGAAGCTCATCGCCTCCGATCCCGAGCCGCTGACCAGCCGTTTCCGAGTCACCCACGCGATGCTGCTGTCCGTGATCGCACGGCCGGGCAATGCCTTCGAGGCGATGCGGCAGCTGCTCGAGGACAACCACGAGCCGCGCCGGAACCAGCTGCGTCACATCCGCCGCGCCATCGCGATCTACCGGTCGCTGGTCGACGGCGGGATCGTGGAACGGCTGGCGGAACCGGACGCGGAGGGCCGGATCGTCCGGCTGACCGTCGACCTCCAGCAGGACTTCGCGCTCAACCAGCCGCTGTCCACCTTCGCGCTGGCCGCCTTCGATCTGCTCGACCCCGAGTCCCCGTCGTACGCGCTGGACATGGTCTCGGTCGTGGAGTCCACCCTGGACGACCCGCGGCAGATCCTGGCCGCGCAGCAGAACAAGGCCCGGGGCGAGGCGGTCGCCCAGATGAAGGCCGACGGCGTCGAGTACGAGGACCGCATGGAGCGGCTCATGGACGTCGAGTACCCCAAGCCGCTGGACGAGCTGCTCTCGCACGCCTATGGCCTGTACCGCAGGAGCCACCCGTGGGTCGGCGACCATCCGCTGTCGCCGAAGTCGGTCATCCGCGATATGTACGAACGCGCCATGACCTTCAGCGAGTTCGTCTCCTTCTACGAGCTGGCCCGGACCGAGGGCATCGTGCTGCGCTACCTTGCGAGCGCGTACAAGGCCCTGGACCACACCGTGCCCGACGATCTGAAGTCCGAGGACTTCCAGGACATCATCGCCTGGCTCGGCGAGATGGTCCGCCAGGTCGACTCCAGCCTCCTGGACGAGTGGGAGCAGCTCGCCAACCCCGAGGAGGAGACGGCCGAGGAGGCCATGGAGCACGCGGACGAGGTCAAGCCCGTCACCACCAACGTCCGCGCCTTCCGGGTGCTGGTGCGCAATGCGATGTTCCGGCGGGTGGAGCTGGCGGCGCTGGACAAGGTCGAGGAGCTCGGCGAGATGGATGCCGACTCGGGCTGGGACGCGGATGCCTGGGGCGAGGCGATGGACGCCTACTGGGACGAATACGATGACCTGGGCACCGGTCCGGATGCGCGCGGCCCGAAGCTGCTGCAGATTCAGGAGGATGCCGCGCACGGGCTGTGGAAGGTGCGGCAGACTTTCGCCGACCCGAACGGTGATCACGACTGGGGCATCTCCGCGGAGGTGGATCTGGCAGCCTCCGACGAGGAGGGGCGTGCGGTGGTGCGCGTCACCGATGTGGGTCAGCTGTGAACGGACGGCTTCGACCGAGGCCGTCGAGGGATGCGACGGAGGGCCACCGGTCATGACCAATCCCGCCGAGAAGCTGGTGGATCTGCTCGATCTCGAGCAGATCGAGGTGAACATTTTCCGTGGCCGCAGTCCGCAGGAAAGCCTCCAGCGGGTCTTCGGCGGGCAGGTCGCCGGCCAGGCGCTGGTGGCGGCCGGGCGGACCACCGAAGGCGACCGCCCGGTCCACTCGCTGCATGCGTACTTCCTGCGGCCGGGCCGGCCCGGTGTGCCGATCGTGTACCAGGTCGAGCGGGTCCGCGACGGGCGCTCCTTCACCACCCGCCGGGTCGTCGCCGTCCAGCAGGGACGCACGATCTTCAATCTGACCGCCTCCTTCCATCAGCCGGAACCCGGCTTCGATCATCAGTTGCCGATGCGCCGGGCGGTGCCCGGACCGGAAGAGCTGCCCAAGGTCGCGGACGAGATCCGCGACCGTCTGGGCGCTCTGCCCGAGGCGCTGGAGCGGATGGCGCGCCGGCAGCCGTTCGACATCCGGTATGTCGACCGGCTGCGCTGGACGCCGGACGAGATCGAGAATGCGGAGCCGCGCAGCGCGGTGTGGATGCGTGCGGTGGGGCCGTTGGGTGACGACCCGCTGGTGCACACCTGCGCGCTGACCTACGCCAGCGATATGACGCTGCTGGACGCCGTCCGCATCCCGGTCGAGCCGCTGTGGGGGCCTCGGGGCTTCGACATGGCCTCGCTCGACCATGCGATGTGGTTCCACCGCCCGTTCCGCGCGGACGAGTGGTTCCTCTACGACCAGGAGTCGCCGATCGCCACCGGCGGCCGGGGCCTGGCCCGCGGCCGGATCTACGACCGGGAGGGCAGGCTGCTGGTCTCGGTCGTGCAGGAGGGGCTGTTCCGGAAGCTCGGCGGCTGATTGCCCGGGGAGGCGGTAGGCGGTGCCGTCGAGGTCCGTGACCGTCCGGGGTCTTCCTTGCGGGCGGTTTCGAGGGTCCGGGAGAGATTGACGCGGTACCACATCACCTCGTCGAACTCCTCCGCCGTCAGCACCCGTTGAAGGGATTTCCGGGCGGCGGCCGTCGCCGTGATCACGGACGTGAAGTCGGGCCTGAGGCTGCGGAGCAGGGACCGCTCCCTCGGCTCCTCGACCACCGAGGCCGTTTCCTCCGGTGGCAGCACGGCGGCGATCACCGCCGCCGACTCCCACGGGTCGTCCGTCTGCCCCATGAGCTGCGCCACCCGCCGGGCGCGCCACTGCCGTGGCCGCCAGTCCTGCCCGCCGTCGAGCATCACCCGCATCGCGGCGGGGGTGTCGCCCTGCAGCAATTCCGTTTCCCGGTCGGCGAATTCGGCGATTTCGGCGGCGAGATAGAGCCAGACCACCGCGCCGAAGCGGTTCACATAGAACCTGACCGGGCCGAAGCAGCCGGCCCGGGTCAGGCGCAGGAAGCGTGCGGGGCCGATGCGCAAGAGCTCGGCCGCTTCGTTCGTGCCGACCGTACGGATGCGCTCGCGGAGCGCCTCCGGGAAGCCGGGCTCCGCCTGCAGCCGGGCGATCTCCTCGGCCGGGACCCGGCGCGGCCCGGACGGTCCGGCGGCCCCCGGCCGGCAGTCCGCCCCGGCCGGGATCGTCCGTACTTCGCCGAGCTGGGTGGCGAGCTCGAACTCGCCGGTCCTCAGCTCGAGTTCCTGGGCGGCTCGCCCCACGGTGTAGGTCTGCTGCCCGTCACACATCACTGTCATGTCGCTTCCCCCGCAACACAGTCGTTTCCGTCGGATGCATCGGGTACGTCGGTCACCACGACGCATCAATTACTGACAGTCACGACTGTAGCCGCGTGCTGTGACAGTGGGTCAAGCCCCGCCTCAAGGCTGTGGATAACTCTCCGGCTGGCGGGCCGCGACGCCCAGGTGCTCGCCCACCCGATTGACCAACAGCGTCATTTCGTAGGCGATCTGCCCCATGTCGGCGTCGGCTCCGGCCAGCACACACAGACAGCTGCCGTCCCCCGCCGCCGTCACGAACAGCATCCCGTCGTCGAACTCGACCATCGTCTGGCGCACCCGCCCGGCCCGGAAGTGCAGCCCGGAGCCCTTCGCGAGGCTGTGCAGGCCGGAGGCCACCGCCGCCAGATGTTCGGCGTCGGCTTTTTCCAGTGCCTGGCTCGCTCCGGTCACCAGACCGTCGTTGGAGAGCACCATCGCGTGCCGTACTTTCTCCACCCGCTTGGTCAGATCGTCCAGCAGCCAGTCGAGTCCGCTGCTCAGTGCCATGCCGCTTCCTCCCCGTATCCCCGTCCGCTTCCTTGACCGGACGGCAGTGCGCAGTCAGTGCGCGACTGCCGTGCCAGCCTGTCCCACCCAGGGCGTCTGGGCAAGCGGGTCCCCGGCCCGGCGTGCCACTGCGTGCGCTGTCGCGCCGGGCGGGAGGATGTCGGCATGGCACAGAAGATGACCAGGGATCAGTGGCGGAAGTTCCTTTCCGAGGGCACCCGCACCGGCAAGCTGTCGACCGTACGGGCCGACGGCGGCCCGCACATCGCACCGGTGTGGTTCCTCATGGACGGCGATGAGCTGGTGTTCAACACCGGGAAGGAGACGGTCAAGGGCCGCAATCTCGCCCGCGACAACAGAGTCGCGCTGTGTGTGGACGACGAGCGGCCGCCGTTCTCCTTCGTGGTCGTGCAGGGATCGGCGGAAATCAGCGAGGATCTGGCCGATGTGCGGCACTGGGCGACCCGGATCGCGGCCCGCTACATGGGTGAGGACCGCGCGGAGGAATTCGGCGCCCGGAACGGCGTGCCGGGCGAGCTGGTGGTACGGGTACGGATCGACAAGGCCATTGCCTTCGCGGACCTCGCGGACTGACCGGCGCGGCCGGCCGGCGGCCCGCCGCCCCGGCTACCCCACCGCATTCAGCTGCCGGGCGGTGTGCCGCCGCCCGGCATGCTCGACCAGGCGGATCAGCACCTCCTTCCCCGAGTCGCGGTCCCGTGCGTCGCAGAGGACCACCGGGGTGCCGCGGTCCAGGTCGAGGGCGCGGGCGACCTCGTCCGCGCCGTAGGACCGCGCCTGCGCAAAGCAGTTGACGGCGACCAGGAACGGTATGGCGCGGCGCTCGAAGTAGTCCACCGCGGGGAAGCAGTCCGCCAGCCGCCGGGTGTCGGCCAGGACCACGGCGCCCAGCGCGCCGTCCGACAGGTCGTCCCACAGAAACCAGAAGCGGTCCTGCCCCGGGGTGCCGAAGAGGAACAGGGACAGGCCCTGCCTGATGGTGATGCGGCCGAAGTCCATGGCCACCGTTGTGGTGTGCTTGCCGGCCACGCCCCGGGTGTCGTCCACCCCTTCGCCGGCTTCGCTGAGCCGTTCCTCGGTGCGCAGCGGACGGATCTCGCTGACCGATCCCACCAGGGTTGTCTTGCCCGCTCCGAAGCCTCCCGCGACCAGGATCTTCAGGCCCAACTCGGAGCCGGGGCCCGGGCGCGCGCCCTCCTGGGCCCCTTGTGCAGCGTTCATCGGACGTCTCCTCCAGGATGCGGGTAGCACACGTCGTGGGGGGGGCGGACGCAGGGCTCGGCGAAAGGAGCCCCCGGCGGCAGAGTGCCGTCCGGAAATCCGTAGCGAGGACCGTACCTCCGACCGCTCGCGATTACCTTCCATTTCAACGAAACTGCGTGAGTTCTCGGCGACCCGGTTCCACGCCGCTCTGGGGGATCATGGGCGCATGACGCAGCAGCAGGAACGGGAGCGGGGCGGGACGCGCCCCGGTGCACACGCCTCGGCACGTACCGTCGAACGCAACGGCATCGATCCGGTGCCCGAGTCCGAACGGCACGGCACGCCCCGGTCCCTGTTCTGGCCCTGGGCCGCATCGGGGCTGTCCCTGCTGTGCATCGCCTACGGGATCTACCTCATGGGCCTCGGACTCGGCCCCTGGCAGGCAATCGCCACCGGGACCATCGGCTATGTGCTGTCCTTCGTCCTGGTCGGCCTGATCTCCATAGCCGGGGCGCGCACCGGCGCGCCCACGATGGCCATCGGCCGGGTCTCCTTCGGCCTCCAGGGCAACAAGCTGCCCACCCTGTTCAGCTATGTCTCGAACGTCGGTTGGGAAACGGTACTGGTCGCGCTCTCCTCCCTGGGCGGCGCCGCCATCCTGGCCAGGGTCTCGCCCGGTGCCTTCGCACGGGCCGACGGGACGACGCCCACCACGGCGGCACAGGCGCTGTGCTTTGGCGTGACGGCGGTGTCGGTGGTGGTCGTCGGGATCTTCGGACACGCGCTGATCATGAAGGTGCAGAAGTATCTGACCGCGGCGATCACCGCGATGACCGTGGTCTACATGGTGCTGATGGCCGACCGCATCGATCCGTCCGCGCTGGGCGGTGGCAGGCCGGGCGACCTCGGTACGTTCATCGGCGGCATCGTGTTCGCGATGACGCTGCTGGGCCTGGGCTGGGTCAACTGCGCTGCCGACTACAGCCGTTACCTGCCGCGCACGAGCAGCGGCCGGGCCATCACCGGCTGGACGACGCTCGGCGGGGTGCTGGCCCCGGTGGTGCTGCTGGTCTTCGGGGTGCTGCTGAATGCCGGTGACCCCGAGCTGGCGCAGGCCGCGGCCGCCGACCCGGTGGGCGCCCTCGCCGCGGAACTGCCGACCTGGTTCCTGGTCCCGTATCTGCTCACCGCCATCGGGGGCTTCGCCTCCGGGGCGATCATGGACATCTACAGCTCGGGCATGTCGATGCTGGCCCTGGGCGTGCCGGTCCGGAGGCACTTCGCGGTCCTGGTGGACGGGGTCCTGATGGCCGTCGGCGGCTGGTACGTCCTGTTCGTCTCGCCCAGCTTCTTCGCCACGTTCCAGGCCTTCTTGTCCATCATCGGTGTGGCGATGGCCGGCTGGACCGCGGTTTTCCTGGTGGAGCAGTGGCGCCGCCGCCGGACGGGCTTCGCTCTCGCCTCCGTACGGCCCATGGGCTGGCCCGCGGTGCTCTCGCTCGCCCTCGCCACCGCCGTCGGACTGGGCCTGATCACCTCCGCCGACCCCCACATCGCCAAGGCCGTGGGCTTTCTGCTCAGCGACCGCGCCGCGCACGGCACCCTGGGCGCCATGAACCTCGGCGTCGTGGTGGCCTTGATCGTCGCGGGCGTCCTGTACGCCGTCACCGCCCCCCTGGCCGGCCGTGCCGCCGCCGGACCCGAGCGTTCCGCCCCTGAAGGAGACCGATGACCGACCACCACGCCGACCGGCCGCACGACGTCCGCGCCTTCTTCGGGCCGCGCGCCGCCGACTGGGACACCAAGTTCCCCGGTGACGGCCCCGCCTTCACCTGGGGCGTGGCCGCGCTCGGCCTCCAGGAAGGCGACCGGGTCCTGGACGCCGGCTGCGGCACGGGACGCGCCCTTCCCGCGCTGCGGGCGGCCGTGGGGCCGCGCGGGACGGTCCTGGGCGTCGATCTCACCCCGGAGATGCTGCGGGAGGCCGAACGGGCCGGGCGGGACCGCTACGCGGGGCTGCTGCTCGCCGATGTCACCCGGCTTCCGCTGCCCGACGGCGCGCTGGACGCCGTCTTCGCCGCCGGGCTCATCTCCCACCTCACGGACCTGGCGGACGGCCTCGCCGAACTGGCCAGGACCGTACGCCCCGGTGGCCGCCTGGCCCTCTTCCATCCCATCGGCCGGGCGGCGCTCGCCGCGCGCCAGGGCCGTCGGATCACCCCGGACGACCTGAGGGCGGAGCCCCATCTGCGCCCCGTCCTGGCCGGCAGCGGCTGGGATCTCATCCGGTACGTGGACGAGGACCCCCGCTATCTGGCGCTGGCGGTGCGCCAGGGGTGACGGGCCACCCGGCTCACCGGGGCGGCTGCTCGTCGGTATGCGGGACCGGGCAGCCGCCCGCCCGGCGGGCGGCGGGAAAGGTGCCGAGGTCGGCGACCCGGAAGCCGTTGGGGTAGCCCTTGATCTCGGGGTTCTGGCGGGCGTAGTGCGGCTTCCGGCGGGGCGGGAGCAGCCGTACGGCCTTGGCGCGCAGCTTCAGGGCACCGCGGACCGCCGTCCGGACGGCCGGTCCGGGCCGCTCGTAGCGGAAGGCGTCCAGCAGCGGGTCGTCCAGGAGCGCCATGCTCGCGCCGCGCACCACCGGTGCGAGCGGGCCGTACCAGCCCGCCATCAGGTCCAGAGTGGCGTCCGAGACCCGCCGGGCGCCCTCGTCCCAGCCGAAGTGCGCGTCCTCGTAGGCGTCCAGACAGCGCTCGAAGTCCTCGAAGGTCTCGGGGATTTCGGTGATGCCCATATGGCGTCCGAGGGTCCGGTAGTAGGCCGCTATGGCGTGCGTCTCGTGCGTGCTCAGGCGGCGCCAGCCGTAGCGGTCGATCCAGCGTTTGGGCACCACCACGAAGGTGCACAGGACATATCGCATGTCCTCGTTGCTGATGTCGTAGCTGCGGTGCATCTGATTGATCCGGCGGATCGCGGTCCGCCCGTCCGCGCCGTCGAAGCCGTGCTCCAGGACGGCATCCAGGAGGAGCGCGGTGTCGTCGTAGCGCTTTTGCGTACGGTCCGTCAGTTCCGCGGTTTCGGCGAGGAGTCGGCCGATACTGGGCACGGCATAGGTGCGGTAGAGCGCCAATTCCAGGGCTCTGGTGATGTCCCAGGGGAATTCGAGGGTCGCGGTGATGCGGTAGATCCGCAGGAAGTCGCGTTCCGGATCGAGCCGCCGGATCTCCTTCAGCCAGTCGTAACGCCGCACCGTTTTCCGTCCTCTCGTCCGCCGAAGTTCCAACATTAGGCGCTCCGGGCACACTTCAACGACGATGCGGGTCGGCAGACCGGGAGTGGAAATGACCGGATTCATACGCGACATCCCCCGAAGATTCCGCGGCAGACGGAACGCCGGACAGCACATCGGAGGGGACATGCGGACGGGGGTGCACCGCCACAACCTCTTCGAGGCCGCGGCGGTCTATGTGGCGGCGAGCGCCGGGGACGACGAGGAGCGCGGCGCGGAGGCCGCGGGGTGGGTCTCGCCCGAGGCGCTCGCCTTTGGGGTCAATGAGCTGGCCTGCCGGGCGGTGATCGCGCTGGCGCGGGAGCGTCAGCAGCCTCCGCTGGTGGTCGCCCGGGAGCTGCTCGGGCTGACGCCGGCGCCGTAGCGGTCGGTCGTCGTGGGGTCCGGCACTGCGAGCGCCTGCTTGACGGGCATACCGGTGCGCCCGGCGAGGGCCAGCCGCTCCCGGACCTCGCGCGGGGTGCGCGGGCGGTAGCCCGGTCCCGTACCGCAGCAGCCTCCGTGGAAGGTCAGCCCGGAGCGCAGCACGGCGTCGAGCGCACGCCAGCCCGCGGTGTCACGCTTCCTGGGGACCGCCAGGTGGGCGCCGGCGTTGATCAGCTCGGCGCGGCACTGGGGGCAGCGGCCCGGGCCCCGGGAGGTGGCCGTCTTCTTGTAGGCGACCCGGCAGTCCAGGCAAACGAAGTGCATCCGGCTGCTGTAGAAACACATGCGTGCAGCGTACGGCGGGTGACAAGGCCGTACCCAGCCAATTAAGGTGCGCCGATGTATTCCGCTTGGATCGGATGGGGAGGCCCCGCGTGCCCACGACCGAGAGCACTGACGGTGACGGCGACCAGCTGTTCGTGCTGACGGCGGTGCTGTTGACGCCTGCGCAATTTCCCAGCGTGCTCGGCGACGACTATCCCGAGGTGTGTGCCGGGCTCGGGCTCGAGCCGTATTTCGAGGGCTACGGGCTGGTCCTCGGGCAGGACGGCACGGGTGCGCGCTGGACGGTCGTGACGGAGGACGTGTCGCTGGTGGCCTGCGCGATCGCGGCCTGGGACTGCGGCATGGAGTACGACCTCTCGCCCGGGGAGGACAGCATCGTCGGGGCGCTGCCCGGCTGGCCGCTCGCGCTGGCCGTGTCGGCGCCCGGGGTGCCCGAGCCGCACGACCCTGAGCTGCAGGACGGGGATCCGGCACCGCTGGCCCCGCCGGACGCCAATGCCTGGGGGCCCGCCCAGCGGCGGCTCGGCGCGGACGAGATCGCGATGCAGTGGGCCGCCTGGCGCGAGCAGGTGGACGACGAGGAGGCCTTCGCCGAGCCGGGCGAGGGCGGCGGGCAGGGCGAGGCTGGAGGGGCGCGCGGGGGTGTCCGCCGGGTGCTGGAGGAGGCGCGCGGGTATCTGGCCCAGCCGCCGCCCCCGGGCCGGGTGCGGTCGTCGTTCGCCGCGGGCGAGGCGCGCACGCTGCGGATCGACGGGCCGGGCTGGAGCATGGTGGCCCGCACGGACGACATCGCGTTCGTGCTGTTGGACGACGATCCCGGTGAGGTGCATCCGGTGGGCCGGGGGCCCGAACTTCCGGGGCTGCTGTCCTCGTTGGACAAGCTGGCGGTGCGGCCTTCCTGAGGTCCGTTGACCGAGGGCCCGGGGCGGTGTCCCGGGCCCCTCCCTCAGCGCCCTATTTCCTTGCGGGTGACGCGGCGCAGCCGGCGCCGCTGTGCGGGGTCGAGCGCCAGATACGCGATGACCGGCACCCCGATCATGACCAAGAGGGCCGCCCAGAGGGGCAGCAGCCACAGCAGGATCACTCCCACCGCGACACCGCCGACCGCGACCTTCGCCTGTGTGGACATCCTTCACGCCCTTTCCGCGGCCCGCGCCGCGCTCGCTGCATTCCATTGAACGCCGGTTTCGCTGCGTAAGTTCCCTCAGATCCACTGTGCAGGTCGCCCGTATCCGCTGCGCGGGTCCCCGTGTTCGCAGGGAACGCCGGTTTCGCTGCGCGAGTTCCCTCGTATCCGCTGCGCAGATTGCCTCGAACGCCGTCCGGATGCTGTACCCTCGGGCGCTCCAGGCGCCAGTAGTCAAACTTGAGGAGTTCTTCACCCAGTGGCTTTTCTCCCCGCGGTCCCGCCCGCTCAGTTCGCTGCGCTCGCCCGCTGTGCAGCGGTTTTCCTGCCGTCGGAACCGCCTCGCGCCGGACGGGTCGCCTTCTGGCGCCCCGACGGCGAGCAGCTTGCACGCACCGATGACGACCCATTCGCCGACGACGGCGGGCCGGTGGTGGACGAGATCCCCGTCGCGCTGCCGGACGCGGACGGCACGGTGTACGTGTCCGCCGTCCCGGCATTGATCCTGCCGGTGGCCGCCGCGGTGCCCGTCCTCACCCGCGCCCGTGCCGCCCGCGGTGCCGACCCGGCGGCCGCCTTCTGGGGCGCCGCGTCCGTGCTGGCACTCCAGCTCGCCGCCCGTGGACGCCTGCTGCCCGGCCTGAGCCCCGCCGACCACGACGCCTGGCGGCTGGGTCCGCTGGACCCGGCCGACATCGAGCGGCTGCGCGACCTGGCCGCCGCCATGCCGCCGTACGCGCACGCCTCGCCCCTCCCGGACACCGACCCGCTCGAACTGCCCGAGCCGGAGCGGCATCTGCGGGCCTTCCTGGACGCGGTCGCCGACGGACTGCCTCGCTCCCCCGCCGCGGCGCTGGCCACCGGGAGCCCGGCCTTCGCGGCCGCCGCACCGCAGCACATCCCCGAGCAGCGCGCCTGGGCGGCGGAGGTCGCGGCCGGACATGACGCGGGCGTACGGATGTCGCTCCGGGTGGAGGTGCACGGCATGGAGACCGCGGAACGGGCCGGCTTCACCGCCGTGCCCCAGTTGCACAGCCTGACCGATCCGACGCTGGTCGAGGACGCGGCCGAGGTGTGGGCCGGTGCGTCGTCGGCGGGGCGGGCATTCGGGCCGCGGGCCAGGATGGACACCCTGCTCGCCCTCCGCCGGGCCGCCGCCGTCTGGGCGCCGCTCACCCCGCTGCTGTCCGCGGCGGTGCCGGACGCGCTGCCGCTCGCCGATGAGGAGATCGCCGAGCTGCTCGGCCCGGCCGGACGCGCGCTGGCCGCCGCCGGGGTGCAGGTCCACTGGCCCAAGGAGCTGGCCCGCAAGCTGACGGGCCGGGCGGTGGTGGGACCGCCGCCCGGCCCCCTGGACGGCACCGGCTCCGGGCTGCCCTCGCTGCTGTCTGCCGACGCCTTGCTCTCGTTCAGCTGGCGGTTCGCGGTGGGCGGCCAGGAGATCGACCGAGCGGAGCTGGAGCGGCTCGCCGAGGCCGGGCGCCCCCTGGTGCGGCTGCGCGACCAGTGGGTGCTGCTCGACCCGGAGGCGGTGCGGGCCGCCCGCGACCGCCAGGACCGTAAGATCACGCCGCTGGACGCGCTCGGTGCCGCACTCACCGGTACCACCGAGGACGACGACGGCCGCCGGGTCACCGTGGAGGCGTCCGGATGGCTGGCCGAGCTGCGGGACCGGCTCGCCGATCCGGAGCGTACGGACGCCGCGCCGCTCCGGCAGCCCGCCGCGCTCGCCGCCACACTGCGCGACTACCAGCTGCGCGGCCTCGGCTGGCTGCACCGGATGACCTCGCTGGGGCTGGGCTGCACCCTCGCCGACGACATGGGCCTGGGCAAGACCATCACCCTCATCTCACTCCACCTGCACCGGCAGACCCATCCGTCCTCGGCAGGCCCCACGCTGGTTGTCTGCCCCACCTCCCTCATGGGCAACTGGCAGCGGGAGATCGAGAAGTTCGCGCCCGGCACGCCCGTGCGCCGCTTCCATGCCGGACGGCGCACTCTGGCGGACCTGGCCGACGGGGAATTCGTGCTCACCACCTACGGCACGATGCGGCTCGACGCCGGAAAGCTTGCCGAGGCGGACTGGGGACTGGTCGTCGCCGACGAGGCCCAGCACGTCAAGAATCCTTTCTCCGCGACCGCCAGGGCGCTGCGCACCCTCCCCGCCAGGGCCCGGGTGGCGCTGACCGGCACCCCGGTGGAGAACAACCTCTCCGAGCTGTGGGCGATCCTGGACTGGACGACACCCGGACTGCTGGGGACGCTGGGCCGGTTCCGTACGCGGTACGCGCAGGCCATCGAGGGCAATACGGGCGCGTCCCCCGAGGCGGCCGAGCGGCTGGCCAGGCTGGTGCGGCCGTTTCTGCTGCGCCGCCGCAAGTCCGATCCGGGGATCGCGCCTGAGCTGCCGCCCAAGACGGAGACCGACCGTGCGGTGGCGCTGACCAAGGAGCAGGCCGGGCTGTACGAAGCCGTGGTGCGCGAGGGGCTCGTCGAGATCGCCGGGACGGACGGGTTCGAACGGCGCGGGCTGGTGGTCAAGCTGCTCACCTCGCTCAAGCAGATCTGCAACCACCCCGCGCAATTCCTGAAGGAGGAGGCCGGCCAGGCCGGCGGCACGGGCGGGAACTCACCCCGGATCGCCGGTCGTTCAGGGAAGGTGGAGCTGCTGGACGAACTGCTGGACACCATCCTCGCGGAGGGCGCGAGCGTGCTGGTGTTCACGCAGTATGTGCAGATGGCGCGGCTGCTGGAGCGGCATCTGACGGAGCGCGGGGTGCCGGTCCGGTTCCTGCACGGCGGGACGCCGGTCGCCCGGCGCGAGGAGATGGTGCGGCAGTTCCAGGAGGGTGCGGCGCCGGTGTTCCTGCTGTCGCTGAAGGCGGCCGGTACGGGGCTGAACCTCACCCGGGCGGCGCATGTGGTGCACTTCGACCGCTGGTGGAATCCGGCGGTCGAGGCGCAGGCCACCGACCGCGCGTACCGCATCGGGCAGACCCAGCCGGTGCAGGTCCACCGGATGATCACGGAGGGCACGATCGAGGACCGGATCGCCGAAATGCTCTCCCGTAAGCAGCAGTTGGCGGATGCGGTGCTGGGATCGGGCGAGGCGGCGCTGACCGAGCTCACCGATGCCGAGCTGGCGGACCTGGTCACCCTGCGAGGGAGCGAGCGATGAACACCACGGCGGACATCGAGGAGACCGAGCGGACCTTCGCCGCGCTGCCGGCGGCGCGCGGGCGGGCGTTCGCGCAAAGCTGGTGGGGGCAGGCGTGGCTCAAGGCGCTGGAGGACACCGCGCTGGACGGCGAGCAGCTGAAGCTGGGGCGGCGGCATGCACGCGCCGGAGCGGTGGGCGCGGTGTCGGTCCGGCCCGGCCGGATCACCGCCGTCGTGGCGGACCGCGACCACACACGGCACCGTGCGGATGTGCTGTGGCAGCAGCTGAGCCCGGCGGACTGGGACCGTTTCCTGGACCTGGTCGCGGACCGGTCCGGGCATATCGCCGCGCTGCTGGACCGCGACATGCCGCCGGTGCTCGTGGAGGACGCGGCCGCCGCAGGCATGGAACTGCTGCCGGGAATCGGCGACTTGGAGCCGCAGTGCAGCTGCGAGGCATGGGACCACTGCGCTCATTCCGCCGCGCTCTGCTATCAGGTGGCGCGGCTGCTGGACGAGGATCCGTTTGTGCTGCTGCTGTTGCGCGGCCGCGGCGAGCGTGAGCTGCTGGACGAGCTGCAGGCGCGCAGCGCATCGCGGGCCGAGGCGCCGGCGGAGGCGGAGGCGGAGGCGGAGCGCACCATGACCGGGGTGCCGGCGGCCGAGGCGTATGCGGCGCGCGGCATTCTGCCGTCGCTGCCCGCCCCACCGCCCGCCGTCGAGACCCCGGGCGCCGCGCCGGTGCTGGGCGGCGGCAGCCCGCCCGCGCCCGGGGTGGAGGCGGCCGCGCTGGAGTTCCTGACAGCCGATGCGGCGGCGCGCGCCCAGAGGCTGCTGACCGATGCGCTCTCCCCCTGGCACCCGGACAGCCCGCCACCCCCCGCCCTGACGCCCGGCCAGGACGCGGTGCGGCTGGCGGCGGCCCGCCCCGGGGCGGCGATATCGGCGCGGCTGGCGGCGGGTTCGGGGCGCGATGCACGAGGGCTGGCGCTGGCCGTACGGGCCTGGGAGCTGGGCGGTACGGCCGGGCTCGCGGTCCTCGAGGAGGAGTGGATACCGGAGCCGGCGGCGCTGGCCCGCGCCAACGACCGGCTTGCGGCCGCCTGGGCGGAGGGCGAGATCCGGCCCCGGCTGCGGGCCGTCCGTAACCGCTGGACGGTGGTCGGCGGCGATGCCCAGCTGCGCTACGGGCGGGACGGCCGCTGGTGGCCGTATCGCAAGGAAGGGGGGCAGTGGGCGCCCGCGGGCCCGGCCACGGACGATCCGGCGGGCGCGCTGGCGGGGCTGTCGGCGGAGGGCTGAGCGACGGGCAGCCGGTCCCGGGGCGGCGGGTTGGGCACAGGATCCGCCTGGCCCAATCCGCCCCATCCGGCTGCGCCGTGCCCCCGCCCGTGATTCGCTGAGAGATCCCCCACCGTCAGGAAAGTCGTCCGCAGCAGGAGGACCCGTGACCGGTACTTCGCAGCACGCGCCGCAGCCGACGCCGTACGGACCGCCGCCACGGCCCGCCAACGGGACGGACCGGGCACCGCACCACAGCGACCGCCGGGACCGCCTGCTCCCGTACTACGAAGATCGCTCCCCCGGGAGCGGGGTGCTGCCGCCACGCGCCTGGTTCGCGGCGTCGGACGCTCGCCGGATCTCCCTGCACGGCACCTGGCGCTTCCGGTTCGCCGCCACCGCCACGGAGCACGACGACTCCTTCACCCGCCCCGACTTCGACGACTCCCGGTGGCAGAACCTCCTGGTGCCCGGAACCTGGGCCCTCAAAGGGCATGGCGCCCCCGCGTACACCAACACCGCCTACCCCTTCCCCGTCGACCCGCCGCGGGTGCCGGACGAGAACCCGACCGGCGACCACCGGCATGTCTTCGATCTGCCCGACGGCTGGGGCGAGGGGCCCGCGGTGCTGCACTTCGGCGGGGTGGAATCGTGCGCCCGGGTCTGGCTCAACGGGCAGGAGCTGGGGCATTTCAAGGGCAGCCGGCTGCCGCACGAGTTCGAGGTCGGGCATCTGCTGCGGCCGCGCGGCAATGTGCTGGCGGTGCGCGTCCACCAGTGGTCATCGGGCAGCTATCTGGAGGACCAGGACCAGTGGTGGCTGCCGGGCATCTTCCGGAACGTGACCGTGCAGCGCCGCCCCCGGGGCTCGGTCGTCGACCACTTCGTGCACGCCGGGTTCGATCACGTCACGGGCGAGGGCACCCTGCGCGTCGAGTGTGCTCCGGCCGGCCGGGTGACCGTCCCGGAGCTGGGGCTCGACCTGGCCACCGGGGAGAGCGCAACCATCTCCGTACGCCCCTGGAGCAGCGAAGAGCCCCACCTCTACGACGGCGAGCTGGTCACCCCGGGCGAGCGGATCCCGCTGCGGATCGGTTTCCGTACGGTCCGCGTCGAGGACGGTCTGCTCAAGGTCAACGGCCGCCGGATCCTGCTGCGCGGCGTCAACCGCCATGAATTCCATCCGCGCTACGGACGCACCCTCGGCCCGGAGGCGATGCGCCGCGACCTGGTGCTGATGAAGCGTCACAACATCAATGCCGTCCGCACCAGCCACTATCCGCCGCACCCCGCCTTCCTCGATCTGTGTGACGAGCTGGGCCTGTGGGTCATCGACGAATGCGATCTGGAGACGCACGGATTCGGGCAGCAGGGCTGGCGGGGCAATCCGGTCGACGACGAGCGCTGGGAGCCGGCGCTGCTCGACCGGGCCCGGCGGATGGTCGAGCGGGACAAGAACCATCCGAGCATCGTGCTGTGGTCGCTGGGCAACGAGTGCGGCACGGGCCGCGGGCTGTCCGCCATGGCGGCCTGGATGCGGGAGCGCGACCCGTCCCGTCCGCTGCACTACGAGGGCGACCGCAGCTGCGCCGACACCGATGTGTACTCCCGGATGTACGCCGGCCACGCCGAGGTGGAGCGCATCGGACGGCGCGAGGAAGAGCCACTGACCGATCCGGAGCTGGACACTCGTCGCCGTCAACTCCCCTTTCTGCTCTGCGAATACGGGCATGCGATGGGCAACGGTCCGGGCGGGCTGAGCGAGTACCAGCGGCTGTTCGAGCGCTATGAGCGCTGTCAGGGCGGGTTCGTCTGGGAGTGGATCGACCACGGGCTGCGGCAGCTGACGCCGGACGGCGAGGTGTTCCACGCCTACGGCGGCGACTTCGGCGAGGAGCTGCACGACGGCAACTTCGTCTGCGACGGGCTGGTCTTCCCCGACCGGGTGCCGTCGCCCGGTCTGGTGGAGTTCAAGAAGGTCATCGAGCCGGTACGGATCGAGGGCGTGACCGGCGGCGCCGGGCCGGGAGGCACGGTCCGGATCACCAATCTCCATGACTTCGCCGGTCTCGGGCATCTGGAGTTCCGGTGGTCGTACGAGGTGGCGGGCGAGGGCCGCGGCTGCGGATGGCTCGAGGTGCCGCCGCTGGCGCCCGGCGAATCGGCCGAAGTGGAGCTGACGGCGCCACCGGTGGAGGAGGGCGACACCGGGGAGGCCTGGTGGACGGTCCGGGCGGTGCTCGCCGAGGACACCCCGTGGGCGGACGCGGGCCACGAGGTCGCCTGGGGCCAGCTGCCGGCGCCCGCGCTCCCGGCCCCCGCTCCCCCGGAGCACGTCCGCGCGGCGCCGCGCCGCGGCGAGGGCAATGTGATCGTGCTCGGGCCGGGGACCTTCGACGCCGGCACGGGGGCGCTGCGCTATCTGGACGGCGTACAGCTGACCGGACCCCGTCTGGAGGTGTGGCGGGCACCGACCGACAACGACGAGGGCGCGGCGTGGCTTCCGGGGCCGCACCCGGCCGCCGAGTGGCGGCGGATCGGACTGCACCGGATGCGGCATCGTGTCGACGCCGTCGAGACCGGCCCCGACACTTTGGTGGTCCGCACCCGGGTCGCCCCGGCCGCCACGGATCTGGCGCTGCGGACCGTCTACCGCTGGACGGCCGAAGGCGGTCTGCTGCGGCTGGAGGTGGCCGTCGATCCCGAGGGCGACTGGCCCGGTCCGCTGCCGCGGCTGGGGGTGCGGATGGCGGTGTGCGAGAGCCTGGGGCTGGCGCAGTGGTTCGGCGGCGGGCCCGGCGAGGGCTATCCGGACACCCGGGCGGCGGCGCGGGTGGGCAGGTGGTCGATGCCGGTGGACGCGCTGCAGACCCCGTACGTCCGGCCGCAGGAGAACGGCGCCCGGCCCGATGTGCGCTGGGCCGAGCTGACCGGCAGCAACGGCGCGGGCCTGCGGATCGAGGGCGACCCGCACTTCTCGTTCACGGCGCGGCGCTGGCCCGTGGAGGAGCTGACCGCCGCCCGGCACACCACCGATCTCACGCCCGGTGACCGGATCTGGCTGTATCTCGACCATGCGCAGCACGGCATCGGCAGCGGGTCGTGCGGGCCGGGGGTGCTGCCGCAGCACCGGCTGGAGGTGGCACCGGCGCGGTTCACGTTCGGGTTCTCGTCGCTGGGCCAGTGACCGGGCCTCCGGGCCCGCACGGCCGGCGTTACGATCCGGGAACAGGCCCGGAGAGACCAGGCACCAAGGGGCCGCAGCACGAGAGGCACGCACCATGGTCGCGAGATCCCCGTCGTTCGCCGAAGCCCTGACCGCGGGGCCGGTCGTACTCGACGGCGGGCTGTCCAACCAGCTGGAGGCCGCCGGGCACGATCTCAGCGATGCGCTGTGGTCGGCCCGGCTGCTCGCCGAGGACCCGGAGGCCGTCGTACGGGCGCATCTCGCGTACTACGAGGCGGGGGCGCAGGTGGCGATCACCGCCAGCTACCAGGCGACGTTCGAGGGGTTCGCGCAGCGCGGTATCGGGGCCGCGAAGGCCGCCGAGCTGATCGGGCGGAGCGTGGAGCTGGCGCGCGAGGCGGCGGGGCGGGCGGCGGCGGGCGGGATCGCGGGGCCGCTGTACGTCGCGGCATCGGCCGGGCCGTACGGGGCCATGCTGGCGGACGGCTCCGAATACCGAGGCCGTTACGGCCTGCCGGTGGACGCGCTGGAGCGTTTCCACCGCCCGCGGCTGGAGGTGCTGGCCGCGGCGCGGCCCGATGTGCTGGCGCTGGAGACGGTGCCGGACGCCGATGAGGCCCGGGCGCTGCTCCGGGCGGTGCGGGGGCTGGAGGTTCCGGCCTATCTGTCGTACAGCGTGGCGGGCGGCCGTACACGGGCCGGGCAGCCGCTGGCGGAGGCGTTCGCACTGGCGGCAGAGGCGGACGAGGTGATCGCGGTCGGGGTGAACTGCTGCGCACCGGACGACGCGGACCGGGCGGTGGCGCTTGCGGCGCGGATCACCGGCAAGCCGGTGGTGGTCTACCCCAACAGCGGGGAGAGCTGGGACGCCGAGGCGCGGGCGTGGTGCGGCAGCCCGGCGTTCGGTACGGACCGGGTCGCCGGGTGGGCCGCGGCGGGCGCCCGGCTGATCGGCGGCTGCTGCCGGGTCGGCCCGGGCGTCATCGCGGAGCTCGCGGCCGTCCTCGGCCGCTGAACGGGCGGCCTGGGAACAGGACCGGCGGTAGGTTCCGGCCCCTACCGGGCCGAAGGCGTTACACAGACGCAACCGGCGCGGCGGCGACAGCACCGCCGGCCGATGGCAGGATGCAGCCAACTCGCAGCACCGCACGGCTTGGCCGATCCTCATCCGCCTGGAGGACCTGTGTCCGCTCGCTCCGCGTTGCCCGTCATAGCCGCTGCCGCGGCCATCGCCGTCCTGGCGGGGTGCAGCAGCACCAAGTCCGACGGGAAGAAGGGTTCCGGTGGTCCGGAACTGGTCTCCGCCGGGACGCTCAAGACCTGCACCCACCTTCCGTACGCACCGTTCCAGGTGAAGAAGGACGGCAAGGTCGTCGGGTTCGATGTGGATCTGGTGGACCTGGTCGCCAAGGACCTCGGCGTCAAGCAGGAGATCGTCAACACCCCGTTCGAAGGCATCGAGACCGGCCAGGACTTCACCATCCGCAAATGCGACCTGGCCGCCGCGGGCATGACGATCACGCCCGCCCGCGACAAGGTGATGGATTTCTCCGACCCCTATTTCAACGCCACCCAGGCGCTGCTCACGAAGAAGGGGAAGCCCTACAAGAAGATCGAGGATCTCAAGGGCAGGAAGCTCGGCTACCAGAAGGCCACCACCGGCGGGATCTACGCCAAGAAGCACGGCAAGGACGTCGAACTGGTGGAATTCGAGGATCTGGGACTGCTGCTGACCGCGGTGAAGTCCGGCCAGGTCGACGCCGGCATCAATGACAACGGCGTGCTCTTCGACTATGTGAAGCAGAACCCGGACACCGAGGTCACCGCGGAATTCAACACCGGCGAGCACTACGGCATCGGCGTCCGCACCGGCAACGACGCGCTGCGCAAGAAGATCAACGAGGCCATCAAGAAGGCCAGATCCGACGGGAGTTACGACCGGATCTACAAGAAGTGGTTCGGCACCACTCCGAAGAGCTGAGGCCGCTCCCGATGCCACTCTCCGGACAGCTCTCCCGACGACAGCGCGCGCGGATCTTCCGCGGTGCGCAGTACGGCGTCCTGGTCGTCGCCGTGGCGGTCTTCGCTCTGGTCGCCGACTGGCACCAGCTGCGGACGGCGTTCTTCGACGTCGAAATCGCCAAGGCGATGTTCCCCGACATCATCACCACGGCCCTGGTCAATACCGTTCTCTACACCCTGCTCGGTTTCGGGTTCGGTCTTGCGCTCGGTCTGGTACTGGCGCTGATGCGGCTGTCGTCGGTGCCGCCGTACCGCTGGATCGCGATCACCTATATCGAGTTCTTCCGCGGAATCCCGGCACTGCTGGTGTTCATCGCGCTGGGCTTCGGTGTGCCGCTGGCATTCGAGGTCGCGCTCGATATGAACATCACGGTGATGCTCTCGCTCGGTCTGGTGGGCGCCGCGTACATGGCGGAGACCATCAGGGCCGGAATCCAGGCGGTGCCCAAGGGACAGATGGAGGCGGCGCGTTCGCTGGGCATGTCGCACGGCCGGGCGATGGTCTCGATCGTCATCCCGCAGGCCTTCCGGATCGTCCTGCCGCCGCTGACCAATGAATTGATCCTGCTGACCAAGGATTCCTCGCTGGTGTATCTGCTGGGACTTTCCCTCACCCAGGTCGAGCTGGCCAACTTCGGCCGGGACGCGCTCAACGAGCACAAGAGCCTGACCCCGATCCTGGTCGCCGGACTGCTCTATCTCGTCATCACCGTTCCGCTCGGGCAGCTGGTCCGGCGGCTGGAAGCCCGTACGGCGAAGGCCAGGTGACCGGAATGAAGCCGGAGCAGGACGGCAAGGCCATCGACGTCCAGGGCCTGCACAAATCGTTCGGCGCACTGGAGGTGCTGCGGGGTATCGACTTCTCCGTGGCGCGGGGTGAAGTGGTGTGCGTCATCGGACCGTCGGGATCCGGGAAATCGACCCTGCTGCGCTGTGTGAATCTGCTGGAGGAGCCGAGCGCGGGACGGGTCACGGTGGCCGGCACCGAGGTCACCGACCCGGATGTGGACATCGATCGGGTCCGGCGGCGGATCGGAATGGTCTTCCAGGCCTTCAACCTCTTTCCGCATCTGACCGCGCTGGAGAATCTGACGATCGCTCAGCGGCGGGTACTGGGCCGCGGCCGGGCCGAGGCGGAGCGGACCGCCCGCGCCCATCTCGAACGGGTCGGGCTGGGCGACAAGGCGGCGGCCTACCCGGCGCAGCTGTCGGGCGGACAGCAACAGCGGGTGGCGATCGCCCGCGCGCTGTCGATGGATCCCGAGCTGATGCTCTTCGACGAGCCGACCTCGGCGCTGGATCCCGAGCTGGTCGGCGATGTGCTGGCGGTGATGCGCTCGCTGGCGCGGGACGGGATGACGATGCTGGTGGTCACCCATGAGATGAGCTTCGCCCGCGAGGTCGCCGACCGGGTGGTCTTCATGGACGGCGGGGTGATCGTCGAGGAGGGCACTCCGGAGCAGGTGGTGGGCGCACCGCGGCACGAGCGGACCAGAGCGTTCCTGGCGCGGGTGCTGGATCCGGCGGCGGCGGAGGTGGGGGAGGCCGACGAGGTCCCCTAGGGCCTGGGGGACGATCGCGACGTGACCAGTGAGCCTGTGCAGCCCCGCCCCAGGAAGTTCGTCCTCTTCGATGTCGACGGTACATTGATCGACGCCGTGGCCAACCAACGCCAAGTCTGGAGAACGTGGGCCGGGCGGTACGGGCTGGACGCGGAGGGCGTCTACCAGGTTGCCCTGCGGACGCGGCCGATGGAGACGTTCGCGCAGGTCGCTCCGGACCAGGATCCCGCCGAGTGCCTGGCTGCGCTCCACGGCATCGAGGACGAGGACGTCCGGTCCGGCGTCTATGCGGCCTTCGCCGGTGCATCGGAGCTGCTGGAAGCCCTGCCGCCGGGGTCGTGGGCGCTGGTGACCTCGAACTATGAGCACCGGGTGCGGGGGCGGTTTTCCCGGACGGGTCTGCCGGTCCCGCGCGTCATCGTGGACGCCGCAGCGGTGGAGGAGGGCAAACCCTCGCCCGTGCCCTACCTGCTGGCTGCCGCGCAGCTCGGTGCGAGGCCCGAGGACTGCCTGGTCGTCGAGGACGCCCCCTCCGGCGTCGAGGCAGGACTGCGGGCCGGCATGACGGTGTGGGGGGTGAACGCTCCGGTCAGGGTGGCCGGCGTGCACCGTCACTTCGGGAGCCTGCGGGAAGCGGTCCCCGACATCCTCCGCTTCGCGTCGGGGACCCGTCCGGGCGGATCGGTGGCAGTGGGATGACCGTGCTGCCGCGCGGACAGCGGGCGGCGCACCACGGCACCGGCTTCCGCACGACGGACGGGCCCCGACCCTTTCGTCGCTCAGGCCACGGTGGCGGCCGTGCGGCTCAGGACAGCGGCTTGGTGAGCTTCTTGGTCATGCTGCTGTTTCCCGTCAGACTGCAGCTGACCGACTTGATGCCCAGGTCGTAGCCCCGGAAGTTGGGGAACTGGACGTAGGTGCCCTCGGCGGTGCCGGACGGCTGCTGGGCGGCCTTGCGCGCCAGTTCCTTCTTGCAGAGCGAGGCTGCTTCCTGCTTGATGTCGTCTTCGGTCTTGAGGCCGGAGACCAGGCGGTGGACGCTGACGACCTCGGCGTCGTGCGGGCCGTTGCAGGAGGCCGACTGGTTGTAGCCGGCGCCGCGCGCCGTGCGGTCGTAACAGTCGCCCACCTTCAGCTGATAGAAGGGCAGGTCGCCGCTGGAGGGCGTCGGCGACGCCGTGTCGGACGGGGTCGGCGTCGGGTCGTCGGACGGCGTGGGAGAGGCGCTCTCGGACGGGCCGGCGCTGGAGCTTGAGCTGGACGGCTGCGCGCGGTGCTTGGGTTCGTCGCCGTTGTTCAGCACGACGAAGGTGATGACCGCGGCCACCACCAGGGCGCCGCCACCGATGATCGCCGCGATGACCTTGCCGTTACCGCCGCCACCGCCGGGCGGCGGGCCGACCGGCTGCTGCCAGCCGCCGGGCCCCGCCGGGCCGCCGGGCCCGTAACCGCCGCCCGCGGGAGGACCGTAGCCGCCGGGGGGCTGGTTGCCGGCCTGCGGGTAGCCGTAACCGCCCTGGGCGAAGCCACCACCGGCGGGTGGCCCGTAGCCGCCGGGGTTGTCGCTGGGCGGCTGGTTCGACGGAGGCGGAGGCGGAGGAAAGCTCATGACAGAAATGATCGCTTCTTTAAGAGGATTCGGCGGACACGGTGACCAACCTGGAACATTCCGCGGCTGAACCATCCGGACGATGGGCACTTTGGACGTGGGCACGCCCTGGCAACCCTACGGCCCGGAGGAGAACCCGTGTTCACCGACCTGCCCCTGGACCAGCTTTGCGACTACCGCCCACCACTGCCCGAACCGCCCGGATTTGACGCCTTCTGGCAGCGCACCCTCAAGGAGGCACGCCGCCATGATCTGGACGCGCGCTTCACCGAGTTGGATACCGGCCTCGCGCTGCTGCGCAGCTACGACGTGGAGTTCTCCGGCTTCGGCGGACACCGCATCCGGGGCTGGTTCCTGATCCCGCGCGCGGCCGGCGGTCCGCTGCCGTGCATCGTGCAGTACCTCGGTTACGGCGGCGGGCGGATGATGCCGCACGACTGGACGCTGTGGCCGTCCGCCGGATACGCGACGCTGGTGATGGACGCCCGCGGGCAGAGCGGCCCCAACCGCCCCGGCGGCACACCCGATCCGGTCGCCGCAACCAACCCGGGCGTACCCGGCAAAATGACCCAGGGGCTGCTCAACCCCGACGACTACTACTACCGACGGCTGTTCACCGATGCCGTACGGGCCGTGGACACGGCGCGCGGACACGGCGGGGTGGACGCGGACCGGATCGTGGTCGCCGGGGGCAGTCAAGGCGGCGCCACCGCCCTCGCGATGACGGGGCTGGTGTCCGGTCTGGCCGGCGCGCTGATCGATGTGCCGTTCCTGACGCACATCCGGCGCGCGCTCGACCTCACGGACACGGGCCCGTACGGCGAACTCACCCGCTACTTCGCGGGCGAGCGCCGGCACATCGACGCCGCCCTGCACACCCTCGACCACTTCGACGGGCTGAACTTCGCGGTCCGGGCGAGCACCCCGGCGCTCTTCGGTACGGCGCTGCGCGACGACATCGTCCCGCCGTCGACCGGCTTCGCCTCGTACAACCACTATGCGGGAGAGAAGGCGCTGAAGGTGTGGCGGTTCAATGCGCACGAGGGCGGCGGCGGGGAACAGCGGGCCGCGGAGCTGGCGTTCGTCCGGGAGCTGTTCGGCTGAGCCGGCCGGTGCCGCCCCGTATCCGCCGGTGCCGCCCGGCGCCGCCGGCTCAGGCGACGCCGAGGAGGTGGTCGAGGGCCAGCTGGTCCAGGTGCTCGAAGGCCATACCGCGGGCGGCGGCTGCCTCGGCGTCGAAGGTTTCCAGGGCGGCGCGGTCCGCCAGCAGCCCGGCCAGGCCGTCCTCGGCGGTGGGACGGGCCAGCTGGTCGAGGCGGGCGGCACGCAGTGCGGCCTGTACGACGGGGTCCGCGCGGAAGGCCGCCGCGCGCTCCTTGAGGATCAGGTAGTTGCGCATACAGCCGGCGGCCGAGGCCCAGACGCCGTCCAGGTCCTCGGTGCGCGGCGGCTTGAAATCGAAATGCCGCGGTCCGTCGTAGCCGGCCGTCTCCAGCAGGTCGACGAGCCAGAACGCGGAGCGCAGATCGCCGGCGCCGAAGCGCAGGTCCTGGTCGTACTTGACCCCGCTCTGGCCGTTGAGGTCGATATGGAAGAGCTTGCCCGACCACAGCGCCTGGGCGATGCCGTGCGGGACGTTCAGCCCGGCCATCTGCTCGTGGCCGACCTCCGGGTTGACGCCGTAGAGCTCGGGGCGCTCCAGCCGGCCGATGAAGGCCAGGGCGTGGCCGACGGTGGGCAGCAGGATGTCCCCGCGCGGTTCGTTGGGCTTGGGCTCGATGGCGAACCGCAGGTCGTAGCCCTGCTCGACGACGTACTGGCCGAGCAGGTCGAACGCCTCCTTCAGCCGGTCCAGTGCGGCCCGGACGTCCTTGGCCGCGCCCGACTCCGCACCCTCGCGCCCGCCCCACGCCACATAGGTGCGCGCACCCAGCTCCGCCGCCAGGTCGAGGGTGCGGAGCGTCTTGCGCAGGGCGTAGCGGCGGATGTCGCGGTCGTTGGCGGTGAAGGCGCCGTCCTTGAAGACCGGGTGGGTGAAGAGGTTGGTGGTGACCATCGGGACGACCAGGCCGGTGGCGTCCAGGGCATCGGTGAAGCGCTTCACCACTGCCTCGCGCCGGGTGCTGCCGGAGCCGTACGGGATCAGGTCGTCGTCGTGGAAGGTGACGCCGTACGCGCCGAGCTCGGCGAGCCGGTGGACCGATTCCACGGGGTCCAGTGCGCGGCGGGTGGCGTCCCCGAAGGGGTCGCGGCCCTGCCAGCCGACCGTCCAGAGGCCGAAGCTGAATTTGTCCTCGGGCACGGGCTGATAGCTCATCGCGACTCCCTCGGTGATTTTCCCGGCCGTTTCCCCGGTCATTTCCCTCGGCCATTTCGTCAACGGTCTTTACAAATTCCGTCGCGGCCAAACTAATATGCGAAAGCACCCCGGGGAATCCCCGGGACCGGGCCCCTGGAACCGAGCCGCCAAGGGAGAGCGCACCATGGGCGCACAGTCAGCCGGACCGCTCGTCGCCGGCGTGGACAGCTCCACCCAGTCCACGAAAACGCTGGTCGTGGACGCGGAGACGGGTGTGGTCGTGGCCCGGGGCCATGCGCCGCACACCGTCAGCGGGGGCGAGCGCAAGGAGAGCGACCCGGGGCAGTGGTGGCGGGCGCTGGGCGAGGCGCTGCGCCAGTGCGGAGATGCGGCGCGGCAGGTCTCCGCGCTGTCGGTGGCCGGCCAGCAGCACGGTCTGGTGGCGCTGGACGCGGCCGGGGAGCCGGTGCGCCCGGCGATCCTGTGGAACGACGTACGGTCCGCGCCCCAAAGCGAGCGGCTGATCGGGGAATTGGGCGGTGCGAAGGCCTGGGCGGACCGGGTCGGGAGCGTGCCGGGGCCGTCGTTCACGGTCGCCAAATGGGCCTGGCTGCGGGCGAACGAGCCGGACGCGGCGGCCGCCACGGCCGCGGTGCGGCTGCCGCACGACTACCTCACCCAGCGGCTGACCGGCCAGGGTGTCACCGACCGCGGCGATGCCTCCGGGACGGGCTGGTGGGCCTCGGCCACCGAGGCGTACGACACCGGGATCCTGGACCTCGTCGGCCTGTCCCCCGACGCGCTGCCCCGGGTCGCCGCGCCCGGCGAGGCGGCGGGGACGGTCCACGCCCGCGATCTGCCGCTGCCGCACGGCGCGTTGGTGGCGGCCGGCACCGGGGACAACATGGCGGCGGCGCTCGGCCTGGGCCTGCGCCCCGGGCAGCCGGTGCTGAGCCTGGGCACCTCCGGGACGGTCTACGCGGTCTCGGCGCACCGGCCCGCCGACCCGACCGGCACCGTCGCGGGCTTCGCCGACGCGCGCGGCGACTGGCTGCCGCTCGCCTGCACCCTGAACTGCACGCTCGCCGTGGACCGGATCGCGGCCCTGCTCGGCCGGGACCGGGAGGCCGTCGAGCCCGGTGGCGGCGCCGTACTGCTGCCCTTCCTGGACGGCGAGCGGACCCCGAACCTGCCCGCCGCCTCGGGCCTGCTGCACGGGCTGCGGCACGACACCACGGCAGGACAGGTGCTCCAAGCGGCGTACGACGGCGCGGTGTTCGCCCTGTTGCGGGCCCTGGACCAGGTGATCGACGAGGAGGCCGCGCCGGACGCCCCGCTGCTGCTGATCGGCGGCGGCGCGAAAGGTGTGGCCTGGCGGGAGACCGTACGGCGGCTGTCCGGGCGCCCGGTGCTGGTGCCGCAGGCCCAGGAGCTGGTGGCCCTGGGGGCGGCGGCCCAGGCGGCCGGGCTCCTCCTGGGCGAGGAGCCGGCGGCGGTGGCCCGGCGGTGGGGTACGGCCCGCGGCGCGTCGTACGAGGCCAGAGAGCGGGACGAGGCGGTGCTGGAGCGGCTGGCCGGGACGCTGACGGCCGGGGAAGGGCTGTTGCGGGGGTGAAGGGAGCAGGCGTGAAGGGACAGGACACCCAGCACGCCCTGCGCCGCCGCAATCTGTCCCGGGTGCTGCGGACCGTGGCCGCCGCGGGCACGGTGTCCCGGGCCGGGATCGCGGAGCGGACAGGGCTGACCCGGGCCGGGGTCGCGCCGCTGGTGGACGAGCTGCTGCGGCTCGGGCTGCTGGTCGAGGCCGGGCGGGCGGCGACCGGCGGGCGGGGCAGGCCGGGCAGCGGGCTGGCGGTCAGCGACCGGGGCCCGGCGGGGATCGGGGCCGAGATAGGCGTCGACCATCTGGCCGTGTGCGCGGTGGATCTGCGCGGCCGGGTCCGGGCCCGGGTGGCGGCGGACGCGGCCAACCGGCACAGCGCACCCGGGCCGGTACTGCGGCGGCTGTCCGCGCTGCTGATGCAGGTCACCGCGGAGATCGCCGCCGAGGGCCTGCGCCCGGCCGGGCTGACGGTGGCGGTTCCCGGCCTGGTGGCCCGCGGCTCGGCGACCGTCGTGCACGCCCCCAATCTCGGCTGGCGGGATGCGGATCTCACCCCCGGGCTGACCGGCGCGACCGGGACCTCCGGCGCCCCCGTACCCCTCTCCGTCGACAACGAGGCGCACCTCGGCGCACTGGCCGAACTCCGGCTGGGCGGCGGCGCGGACGGGCTCGCCCCGCCGACGGACTTCGTGCATGTCTCGGCGGAGAGCGGGATCGGCGCCGCGGTGGTCGTGGACGGTCAACTCCTGCGGGGCGCACGGGGTTTCGCGGGCGAGCTGGGGCATGTCCCGGTGTATCCGGACGGCCGTCCGTGCGGCTGCGGGGGCCGGGGCTGCCTGGAGCAGTACGCGGGGGAACAGGCCGTACTACGCGCCGCCGGGCTCACGCCGGAGCAGGCGGCGGCCGCACACCCGGGCCCCGGCGCGCGGATCGCGCTGCTCGCGCGGCGCGCCGCCGACGGGGATGCGGCCACTACCGGGGCGCTCCACGAGGCGGGGACCGCGCTGGGGATCGCGCTCGCCGGGGCGGTGAATATGCTGGACCCCCGAACGGTGGTCCTCGGCGGCGCGCTGGCCCGGCTGGCGCCCTGGATTCTGCCGTCCCTGGAAGGGGAGTTGGCACTGCGGACGGCCGTCGCCCCGGCCGCCGCGCGACCCGGCGGACCTCTCGTGGCGGTGTCCCGGCTGGGGGCCGACGGGCCGCTGCTCGGGGCGGCGCACGGGGCGCTCCGGGCCGTTCTCGACGATCCGGTCACAGCCGACGCCCGGGCACACCCTCCCCACAGGTGAACTGGCTAAACCTTTCCACGGAAAGAGAATTCCATGCCACCCCTTCGAGCGATTGTGCTGTTTAAAACCGCGCCACTATCTTCGACCCGGTGAGCTGCCGTGGAGACGAACTCCCTTGAAATAGGGGGTCGTTCCGGCTGCGCTGCCCCCTTCAAGAGATAGGCGGAGTTGTGACGATTGTCGACGAGACCTTAAACGGAAACCCGGAAGACACCTCGCATTCGAGCCTGAGTACCGCCGCAGCGCGGAATTTGGCGACCACCACCAAAACCGTTCCGCAGATGCAGGGGATCACCTCCCGCTGGCTGCTGCGGCTGCTGCCCTGGGTTCAGGTCTCCGGTGGTACGTATCGGGTCAACCGCCGGCTGTCGCACACCGTCGGCGACGGGCGGATCGATTTCGATATTTCCGGCTCCGATGTCGCGATCATTCCCGAGGAACTGCGCGAACTGCCCGCACTGCGGGACTTCACCGATACCGAGGTGCTGGCCGCGCTGGGGGAACGGTTCACCCAGCGGGAATACGCCCCCGGGGAGCTGATCGCCGAGGCGGGCGGGCCCGGGGACCGGCTGGTGCTGATCGCGCACGGGCGGGTGGACCGTATCGGCACCGGCAAGTACGGCGACACCACCGTGCTGGCCGCCCTGGCCGGCGGCGACCACCTGGGCGATGCACCGCTCACCAGCGACGAGGTGACCTGGGAGTTCAGCTATCGCGCGATGACCCGCGTGACGGCCGTGGAACTCCCCCGGCGGGCCGCCCTGGAGATCATCGAGCGGTCACCCGGACTGCGGGAACATCTCGCGGGCGTGCGGCAGGAACCCGTACACCCGACGAACTCCAGCGGGGAATCGGCGGTCGCCGTCGCCTCCGGACATCGTGGCGAACCATCGCTGCCGGGCGCCTTCGCCGACTACGACCTGGCGCCGCGCGAGTACGAACTCAGCGTCGCGCAGACGGTGCTGCGCACCCACACCCGGGTCGGCGACCTCTACAACGACCCGATGAACCAGGTCGAGGAGCAGCTCAAACTCACCGTCCAGGCGCTGCGGGAGCGCCAGGAACACGAGATGATCAACAACCGTGAGTTCGGGCTGCTGCACAACGCCGACCTCAAGCAGCGCATCCCCACCCGCAGCGGTCCGCCCACCCCCGACGACCTCGACGATCTGCTCGCAACGGTCTGGAAGGACCCGGGCTTTCTGCTCGCCCATCCCAGGGCGATCGCCGCGATGGCCCGGGAGTGGAGCGCCCGCGGGCTGTATCCGACCGCGGTCGATTTCCACGGGCATTCGCTGCCGTCCTGGCGCGGGGTGCCCATCTTCCCGTGCAACAAGATCCCGGTGACAAAGGAACGGACGAGTTCCATTCTGCTGCTGCGCACCGGTGAGGAAAAGCAGGGCGTGGTCGGTCTGCACCAGACGGGAATTCCCGATGAATACGAGCCGAGTCTGTCGGTGCGTTTCATGGGGATCGACGACCGCGCCGTCATCAACTACCTCGTCAGCGCCTACTATTCGGCGGCCGTTCTGGTCCCGGACGCACTGGGCGTGCTCGAGGACGTAGAAGTCGGTCTCTGAAGTCAGGGAAAAAGTCAGGGAAGAAGTCAGGGACGAAGTCGGGAAAACGGAAGACCGGAATTCCGTCCCCGTACCCGGCACCACTCGGCAGCACCCAGCAGTACCGACAGCACCGAACAGAACAGGTGAGCTTTCTCCATGACCACATCCGTGGACCCGACCTCCGGCCCGCAGGCGTCCGGCACCGAGCAGAACCGTTCCAGCCTGGACACCGCGGCCGCGCGCAAGCTGGCGACCACGACCAAGACCGTGCCGCAGATGCAGGGGATCTCCTCCCGCTGGCTGCTGCGCGTCCTGCCCTGGACACAGGTCAACGGCGGTACGTACCGCGTCAACCGCCGTCTCACCCATACGCTCGGCGACGGGCAGGTGGAGTTCGTCAACACCGGCGCCGAAGTCCGGGTGATTCCCGAGGAGTTGCGTGAGCTGGCGCCGCTGCGTGGCTTCACGGACACCCCGACGCTCGAGGCGCTGGCCGGCCGCTTCGCCCAGCACGAGTTCGCGCCCGGCGATGTGCTCGCCCAGCAGGACCAGCCCGCGGACCGGATCATCCTGATCGCCCACGGCAAGCTGGACCGGCTCGGCACCGGCAAGTACGGCGGGGAGACGGTCCAGGGGCAGCTGGCCGGCGGCGACCATCTGGGCGCGGCGGCGCTGCTGGACGGGGGCGCGGCCTGGGAACACACCGTACGGGCGGTGACGCGGGTGACCGCGCTGACCCTGTCGCGCGGCGACTACGAGCAGGTGCTGGGCGGGTCGGAGTCGCTGCGCGCGCACGTCGAGGCCTTCCGGGCCGCGCTGGTGCCGGCGCAGAACAAGCACGGTGAGGCGGCCATCGAGGTGGCCGCGGGCCATGTCGGCGAGCCGTCCCTGCCGGGCACCTTCGCCGACTACGACCTGGCGCCGCGCGAGTACGAACTCAGCGTCGCGCAGACCGTACTCAAGATCCACTCGCGGGTCGCGGACCTCTACAACGACCCGATGAACCAGATGGACCAGCAGCTGCGGCTGACCGTGGAGGCGCTCCGCGAGCGCCAGGAACACGAGATGATCAACAACCGCGAGTTCGGACTGCTGCACAACGCCGACCTCAAGCAGCGCATCCACACCCGCAGCGGTCCGCCCACCCCGGACGACCTGGACGAGCTGATCTCACGGCGCCGTAAGACCCAGGTCCTGCTGGCGCATCCGCGCACCATCGCGGCGATCGGACGGGAGTGGAACGCGCGCGGCATCTATCCGACCGGGGCGGAGCTGCACGGCACCGACGTCCGTGCCTGGCGGGGCATTCCGCTGCTGCCGTGCAACAAGATCCCGGTGACACCGGAGCAGACCAGCTCGATCATCGCGATGCGGCTGGGCGAGGAGAACCAGGGCGTGGTCGGTCTGCACCAGACCGGCATTCCGGACGAGTACCAGCCGGGTCTCTCGGTGCGCTTCATGGGCATCAATGACCAGGCGGTCATCCAGTACCTGGTCAGTGCGTACTACTCGGCGGCGGTGCTGGTGCCGGATGCGCTGGGCATCCTGGAGGACGTAGAGATCGGTCACTGAGCCGACCGAGCCGGCTGCGAGACCACCCGGGTGCGCGCCCTGAGCGGGGGCGCCGCCCGGGTGACGTCCGTTCAGGTACCGGGCGGTTTGCTGCGGGAGGTTTTCCGGGGAGTTCTGACCTGCGGAGTTCCGCCTTTGGTCAAGCCCATTGGCACAGCGGCCATTCCCTTGGCAGGGCGTGAGCTGTTGCGCATTATGGATGCATCACATGTGCGTGACATGTACGCGACCATTCCTCGGTCCTTGTCAGGAGTTCACATGGAGCCCGACCGCCGTCCCCCGGCCCGCAGAAGTCTGCTCACCGGCGCGGCCGCGATCGCCGCGGCCGCCGCCCTCGGCCCGCTCGGCGCGACCGCCGCCCACGCGGCCCCGCTCTCCGACGGCCCGTCGGACCCCACGGGCAACGACGACCACGCGGAGAACAGCGACTTCGCAGAGAACAGCGACTTCAGGGGGCACGACGGCTATCCGCCCCTCCACTGGGTCCCGGCCGCCCCCGCCAACTTCACCGCCGCCGACCGCCCCGGCCAGTACCCGATCGACCTGGTCGTGGTGCATGTGACCCAGGAGACCTACGCCGACACCATCAAGCTGTTCCAGGACCCGGCCCACAAGGCGGCCGCGCACTACGTCGTACGGTCCCACGACGGCTATGTCGCCCAGTGCGTCGACGAACGGGACGTCGCCTGGCACGCCGGGAACTGGAACTACAACACCCGCGCCATCGGTATCGAGCACGAGGGCTGGACCGACGACCCGAAGTGGTTCACCGATGTGCTCTATGCGCAGTCGGCGCAGCTGACCGCCGCGGTGTGCGACCGCTACGGGATCCCCAAGGACCGCGAGCACATCATCGGCCATGTCGAGATCCCCGGGACCGACCACACCGACCCGGGCCAGTACTGGGACTGGGCGCGCTATCTGCAGATGGTCACCGCGGCGAGCCGCTGACCGGCGGCGCCGGACCGCGGGGGCGGGCCGACACGACGGCCGTACAGCAGATATGCAGATTTGCGACATCTGCGGGTCATAGTGGCCGTCGTCGGCACCTGGGACAGTTTGGCGGGACGTCAGGGGGTGGGCGTGAAGCAGCGATTCGGCGGGGTGCGTGTCGTACTGACGGTGCTGGCGACCTGGGCCGCGCTCGCCGGCGGCGGGATGGCCGGCGGGTCGCGGGCCACCGCGGCGGTCGACTCCCTGCGCCAGGTGGCCGACGTACCGGTGGCGCCCGGCGTGGAGTACGGGGAGTTCCGCACGACGGTGCCGCGCGGCCTGGCGCACGGCCATCTGCTGACGGTCGACCTGGACGATCCCCGGGTGACGGTGGACCTGCTGTACCCGGGGGCCGTGGGCGCGCGGGCGCCGGTGTCCGAACTGGCCGACGCCCGCGGGGCGGTGGGGGCCGTCAACGGCGACTTCTTCAATATCAGCGAGGCGCAGCATCCGGGGGTGGAGCCCACCGGCGCCTCGGTCGGGCCGGCGATCTCCTCCGGACGGCGGCTGAAGGCCGCGGTGCCGGACGGGCAGCGGTTCGGACCGGCCATGCCGCCGGGCGCCACGACCGAGGACGTCCTCGGCATCGGCTACGACCGCCGGGCGCGACTGGACCGGCTGTCGCTGCGCGGCACGGTGTGGACGGCCGACGGGCCGCTGCCGCTGCGCGGGCTCAACCAGTACGCCCTGCCGGTGGACGGGATCGGTGCGTACACCGAGCTGTGGGGACCCGCTTCCCGGGTGCGCGCCACCTGCGGTACGGACACCGACCGGGCGGCGCCGTGCAGTGCGGAGACCGCGGAGGTGACGGTCCGGCACGGCCAGGTGGTGGCGCTGGCCGACCGGCCGGGCGCGGGCGGGGTCGAGGCGGGGAGCACGGTGTTGGTGGGACGGGAGGAAGGGGCGCGGCAGCTGCGCAAGCTGCATCTGGGCGATCCGGTGAGCGTCAGCCATCGCCTGGTGGGCGAGGGGCCGGTACCGCTGCGGTTCGCGGTCGGCGGGTTTCCGATCGTGCGGGATGCGCGGCCGGTGGACGGGCTGGACGACGGTGCGGCGGCGGTGCGTACCTCGGCGGGGACCGGGGACGACGGCCGGGTGCTGTATCTGCTCTCGCTGGACGGGACGCGCGGGGAGGCCGGTATGACGGTGCGTGAGCTGGGCGAGCTGATGAACCGGCTGGGGTCGCAGAACGCGGTCGATCTGGACGGCGGCGGGTCCTCGACGCTGGTCACCCGCGATCCGTTCAGCCGGGATGTGACGGTACGGAACCATCCGTCGGGCGGGGCGGAGCGGCCGGTGCCGAATGCGGTCGGGGTGTTCAGCTTCGGGTGAGCGGGCCGCCCCGGGGTCCGTTGAGCGGCCTGCGGGACCTGGGCGACGGCGGGTGGGGTACCGTCAGGCCGCCGCTGTCATGGACGTACGCTGCTCACCATGTCCGCGGCGCCGGCGAGTCCGTTGTGGATGTCGGGGGCGAGGCTGCTGCCGGCCAGATAGAAGCCGAGCAGGGCGCACACCAGGGCGTGCGAGAACTTGAGTTTTCCGCTGCGCAGAAAGATGACCGTCAAGATCACCAGCAGCAGGACGACCGAAATGGAAATTGCCATGGTGCACCTCCTCGACCGCCGCCCGATTGGACGGCCTCGGGTGGCCAGTTTGGCGTATTTCAGGGTATGTCCGGTTCGCCGCCAGGTGCGCCAAACGGGTGATCACTGCATGTCACCGGCGGGCCCTCACCCTTCACCCCGCGGCAATGTGACGCGCATCACATCACTCCGGGCAACGAAGTATCGCGTTCAGCCGTCTTAGCGAGCGCCGTCCCCGGCACACCCGCCACTTCCGCACCCTCGACGAAAGTCCCCTCTATGCCCCAGCCCTCCTCCCCTGCCCGCAGCGGGCCGGCGTGCTGGGCGGCGGCGGCACGGCCGACGGACCGGAGACTGGATGGGCGAACGGCCCCACAGCAGCTGACCCCTTTCCAAGCCCAAAAAGCCTAATGTGACGGAATGAGCACCGTGCAGGACCAGGATCAACTTTCGGCGTGGCGGCGTTTTCGGCGCCGTGTGCCCAACGGCTTCGCCATCACCTTCAGCATGCTGGGGCTCTTCTGCGCCCTGATGGCACTTATCGGGCCCCTGCGGCGCGGCCTCCGGCCGGTGATCTACTGGCTGGACACCCTCACCATCCCGGTGACGCCGAACTTCGCGTATGCCGCGTTTCTTCTTCTGCTCGGCGCCGCGCTGGCCGCCCGTAAACGGGTGGCGCTGTGGTTCCTGGTCGCATACATGGTGATGGTCACCCTCGGGGGTGCCCTGTTCGTCGCCGCGGGCTACTGGGAGTACGCGTTCTCCGTCGTGCTGTGCGTCGGCGTGCTGGTGCTGCTGCTCGCCGCGCACCGCGAGTTCTACGCGATCACCCGGCGCGGGGCGTTCCTGCGGGCCATCGGCGTGCTGGCCGGCGGGCTGGTTGCGGCGGTGCTGATCGGCTGGGGTCTGGTCTCGCTGTTCCCCGGCACGCTGGCATCCGGCGGCGGGAACCGGCTGCTGTGGACCGCCAACCGCGTCAGCGGCGAACTCGCCTTCGGCCATCCCTTCACCGGACATCCGCCGCACTGGGTCGGCACCGTGGTGGGACTCCTCGGCGCGCTGGCACTGCTGAACGCCGCCGCCGCACTGTTCCGCTCGCAGCGGATGGAGGCCGCGCTGCACGGCGACGAGGAGGCCCGTATCCGGGCACTGCTCGACCGCTACGGCAGCCAGGACTCGCTGGGCTACTTCGCCACCCGCCGCGACAAGGCCGTGGTCTTCTCCCCCAGCGGCAAGGCCGCCGTCACCTACCGCGTGGAGACCGGCGTCTGCCTGGCCAGCGGTGACCCGGTCGGCGACCGGGAGGCCTGGGGCCCGGCGATCGAGGCCTGGCTGGAGGTCGCCGGACGGTACGGCTGGCAGCCGGCCGTCATGGGTGCCAGCGAGGAGGGCGCCAAGGCGTTCGCGCGCGCCGGGCTGGGCGCGCTGCAGCTGGGCGACGAGGCGATTCTGTACGTCAAGGACTTCGAGCTGGACGGCCGCGACATGCGGGTGACCCGGCAGGCCGTCAACCGCGTCGAGCGCACCGGCGCCACCTTCCGGCTGCGCCGCCACTCGGCGCTGTCGGACGAGGAGATGCAGGAGGTCATCCACCGGGCGGACGCCTGGCGCGACACCGAGACCGAGCGCGGCTTCTCGATGGCGCTGGACCGGCTCGGCGACGAGGCGGACGGGGACTGCCTGCTGGCGGAGGCCTTCGACGGCGACGGCAACATGATGGCGCTGCTGTCCTTCGTCCCCTGGGGGACGGACGGCATCTCGCTGGATGTGATGCGCCGCGACCGTTCCGCGCCCAACGGCGTCATGGAGTACATGGTCGCCCAGCTGTGCGCCCAGGCCGGGCAGCTCGGGGTGCGCCGGATCTCGCTGAACTTCGCGGTCTTCCGGTCCGCCTTCGAAGAGGGCGGCCGGATCGGCGCGGGCCCGGTGCTGAAGTTCTGGCGCAAGCTGCTGCTGTTCTTCTCCAAGTGGTGGCAGCTGGAGGCGCTCTACCGCTCCAACGCCAAGTACAACCCCCAGTGGTACCCGCGCTTCCTGTGCTACGCGGATGCCGGTGCGCTGGCCCGGATCGGGCTCGCGTCCGGTATCGCCGAGGGCTTTGTGGCCGTACCGAGCCTGGGCAAGCTGTGGGGCAAGGGCCACAAGAAGAAGGTGCTGGCCCCGGCGAGCACCGCGGGGCTGCCGTCGCTGCACGAGCTCGGGCTGGTGCGCACCCCCGCCACCGAGGAGGAGCAGCGCGCGGCGGAGCTGGCCGCGCTGCCCGAGCAGGTCCGGGTGCGCCACCACAAGCTGGAGCGGCTGCGCGAGGCGGGCACGGACCCGTATCCGGTGGGCGTGCAGCGCACGCACACCCTCGGCGAGGTGCGCGACGCCCACCCGGACCTGGCGGCCGGGACGCGTACCGGCACGTCCGTCACCGTCGCCGGGCGGGTGCTGCTCACCCGTGACCACGGCGGGGTGCTCTTCGCGGTGCTGCGGGACTGGTCGGGCGATCTGCAGATCGCGCTGACCCGGGACGGCAGCGGCAAGGAGCTGCTGGACCGCTTCGGCTCGGACATCGACCTCGGTGACCATGTCGAGGCCGAGGGCGAGATCGGCGCGAGCGACCGCGGTGAGCTGACCGTGTTCGTGACGCAGTGGCGGCTGACCGCCAAGTGCCTGCGGCCGCTGCCCGACAAGCGGCGCGGCCTCTCGGACCCGGAGGCCAAGGTCCGCCAGCGGTATGTGGACCTGGTCGTCTCGCCGGATGCGCGGGAGACCGTACGGGCGCGCAGCACGGCCGTGCAGGCGCTGCGGCAGGGGCTGATCGACCGCGGCTATCTCGAGGTCGAGACGCCGATGCTGCAGCAGATCCACGGCGGCGCCAACGCCCGCCCGTTCCACACCCACATCAACGCCTACGACCTCGATCTGTATCTGCGCATCGCGCCGGAGCTGTATCTGAAGCGGCTGTGCGTGGGCGGCATGGAGAAGGTCTTCGAAATGGGACGGACGTTCCGTAACGAGGGCATCTCCTACAAGCACAACCCCGAGTTCACGATGCTGGAGGCGTACCAGGCGTTCGCCGACTACGACGTGATGCTGGACCTGACCCGGGAGCTGATCCAGGGGGCGGCCGTTGCCGCGTTCGGCAGCGCCACGGCCCGTAAGGCGGATGCGAACGGCCGGCTGGTCGAGCACGACATCTCGGGGATCTGGCCGGTCAAGACGGTCTACGGCGCGATCTCGGAGGCGCTCGGCGAGGAGGTCGACGCGGACACCGAGCCGGATGTGCTGCGGCGGCTGTGCCTGCGCGCGGCGGTGCCGGTGAAGCCGGAGATGGGACGCGGGGACATCGTCCTGGAGATGTACGAGCGGCTGGTGGAGGAGAAGACCACCCTCCCCACCTTCTACAAGGACTTCCCCACCGATGTCTCGCCGCTGACCCGTCAGCACCGCAAGGACCCGCGGCTCGCCGAGCGCTGGGACCTGGTCGCCTTCGGCACCGAACTGGGCACCGCCTACTCGGAGCTGACCGACCCGGTCGAGCAGCGCCGGCGGCTCACCGCCCAGTCGCTGCTGGCGGCGGGCGGCGACCCGGAGGCTATGGAGCTGGACGAGGACTTCCTGCAGGCGCTGGAGTACGCGATGCCGCCGACCGGCGGTCTGGGCATCGGCGTGGACCGGCTGGTGATGTTCCTGACCGGTCTGTCGATCCGCGAGACGCTGCCGTTCCCGCTGGTGCGGCGGCGCTGAGGGAACCTAGCGCCCGATGACAGCGGGCGAGACGGCGGAGGCCACCACCTTGCGGGGGTGGCCTTCGCCGTTCGCGGGGACCTGCCACAGGTCGGCGCCGTAGTCCCCCGGAAGGGCGTAGAGGAGCGTGTTCCGGTCCCGCCACAGCGCCTGGTCGTCGACGCTCGCCCGCTCGGCCAGCGGTGTCTCGCGGCCGTTGCGCAGATCCAGGACGTACAGCCGCCAGGGCGCGTCCGCCCCCTTGGGGCGGACGCGTTTCTTGAAGGCGATGCGGGTGCCGTCCGGGGAGAGGGACGGGCATTCGACGTTCTCGCGGACGGCGGTCAGGGTGCGGCGGGACAGGTTTCCGCGGACGAGATAGGTGCGGCCCTGGGTGCCGAGGGTGGCGTAGAAGGTGGTGTCGTCGGCGGCGAAGGTCACGCCCCAGAAGTTGTGGTCGACGGCCCGGTGGCGGCGGCCGTCGACCAGGACGCTGAAGTCCTCCAGGCTGTCGTGGAGGGTGCGGGTCCGGGTGTCGTAGATCGCGGTACGGGTGGAGAAGGCGCCGCCCGCGTACGAGTCGCCGCTGACGAACACCGTCCAGGCGACGAGCCGGCCGCTGGGCGAGACCCTGGCGCGGGTGGGGATACCGGGCACGGGGAAGCGGCGCAGGGCCCGCATGCGGGAGTCCAGGAGCACGGCTTCGTGGCCCGGCACCACGCCCCCCTTGGAGCGCAGGCAGATTCCGGTGCCGGCGGCGGCGTGGAAGCGGAGGCAGTCTCTGGGGGCGGCGGTACGGGCGGCGCCGGGGGCCGTGAGCGGGACGGCGGCGAGGTGGTCGCGCAGGGGTCCCCACGCCAGGTTCCGGAAGATCAGGCGTCCTGGGTGGTTCAGGTCCCACTCCCCCTTGTTCACGGTCGGTTGGCCCGGTCTGCTGTGGTCGCGTTCGTCGGCGCGGCCGGCCGCACGGACCACCGCGACGAGGGCGCCCGCGAGGAGCAGGGCCGTGACCGCGAGGAGTACCGGGAGGCGGTGGCGGGCGGGGGGCGGCGTCATGCGGTGGCCTTTCCGGAGGTGGGGGCCGTGCTGCCGCCGGTGGCCGTGCCGCGGGCGAGGATCAGGGCGCAGACCGCGACGGCGGTGGCCAGGGCACCGGCCGCGGCGGCCAGCGCCGTACCGGGGCCGAAGGAGGTCCATGCCGCGCCGAAGAGCACCGCGGCGGCGAAGCGGCCCACGGCCTGCCCGGTCTGTATCAGGGCGAGGCCGCTCGCGCGCAGAGCCGGTGGGAGGAGTGGGGCGGCGGCGGCCATCAGCACCCCGTCGGTGGCGGCGTAGAAAGTGCCCAGGAGGAGGAACAGGGAGGCAGCGGTGGGGAGTTGGGGGACCGCCTGGGTGAGCAGGAGGAGGTAGGCGGCGAGCAGGAGGCCGTGACCGGCGAGGAAGACGCGCAGGCGCCCCGCGCGGTCCGCGAGGCGGCCGATCGGGAGGGCGAGCAGCAGGAAGGCCGCCGCGGTGCCGACCGGCAGCAGCGGGAACCACCGGGCGTCGAGGTGGTGGCGCTGCTGGAGGACGAGGTAGAGAAAGGCGTCGCTGATGGTGGCGGTGCCCAGGAGGACGGCGGCCAGGCCGAGGCGGGGCACGCCGGGCGTACGGGCGAGGGTGCGCAGCGCGCGTACGGCGCCCGGGAGGGGGGTTCCGGTACGGCGCTCGGCGGTGGACGGGCGCGGCTCGCGGACGTAGAGGACGAGGAGCAGGACGCCGAACACGGCGCAGCAGAAGCTGACGTCGAAGACCGCGTCGTAGCCGTCGTGGGCGGCCCACAGGATGCCGAAGGCGGCGAGCGGGCCGAGCAGGGCGCCGGCGGTGTCCAGGGTGCGGTGGACGCCGAAGGCGCGGCCCTGTTCCCCGGGGGTGGTGGACAGGGAGATCAGCGCATCGCGTGGGGCGCTGCGCAGGCCCTTGCCGGTGCGGTCGGCGGCCAGGACGGCGCCGATCGCCCAGGGGGTGGTGACGGCGAGCAGGGCGGGTTTGCAGACCGCGGAGAGGGCGTAGCCGGTGCCCGCGACGAGTTTGCGGCGGCGGGTACGGTCCGCGGCGTACGAGCCCCCGAGCCGGACCAGGGCGGTGACGCCCTGGTAGACGCCGTCGAGCAGGCCGTAGGCGAGCGGGGTCATGCCCAGGCCCGCGACCAGGTACAGCGGGAGGACGGCGGTGACCATCTCCGAGGAGACGTCCGTGACCATGCTGACCAGGCCGAGGGCGACGACATTGCCGGCGACGGCGCGGCGGACGGAGGGCCGGTCGCGTGCGACACCGGCCGAGGCGTCGGCGGCGCGGCTGGACGAGAGATACACGGGCGTCTCCTCGGGCGGGAGGCCTGCGGTCAGCGGGCGGCGGTGTCGAACGCTCCGGTCACCGGGGTGGCCGTGGCGGCGTTGCCGGCGTGTCCGGTGCCGTACATGTCCTCGAAGGTCCGCAGCAGGCTGTAGTGGTTGTACGCGCCGTCGACGGTGCCCTGTTTGACGTGGGCGCCGGAGAAGACGGACGCGATCCGGTTGGAGCCGAGGTAGTTGTCCTCGTCCCAGGTGAGCACGAGCAGGCTGTTGTGGGCCTTGGCCCACTGGGCGTAGGTGTCGAGGTTGTTCTTGATCCAGGTGTCACCGCTGCCGACGGCGCAGTCGTGCATGTCGTTGCACAGGTCCGGGACGACGAAGGACAGCGTGGGCAGCTTGCCGAAGTCGTCCTTGGGGAACTGCGCGAAGGTCTTGCCGGTGGTGACCGGGACGTTGCTGAAGGCGAACCAGGGGTTGTGCTTCTGCGCGTACTTGCCGCTGGAGCAGGCCGTGGAACCCTCGCCGGGCAGGCCCTCGTTGTAGCTGGCGAAGGTCTTGCCGGCGGCGATCAGCTCCTGGCCGAGGTTGGGGGCGTTCATCGACTGGGCGGTGTAGCAGCCGTCGCCGGTGATGCCCTGGGTGGCGCCGGAGAAGAGGTTGAAGTAGTTCGGCTGGCTGGGGTGGGTGAGCGCCTTCATGCCGGTCAGACTGGCGCCGCCCTGGGCGAGTTGGTTGATGTAGGGCGCCTTGGAGCTGCCGATGATCTGGCCGTACTGCTTGTTCTCGAAGACGGCGATGACGACGTGGTCGTAGGCCGGCAGTGCGGCCTGGTGGCCGTGGGGCCTGGTGCCGTGCGCCTGGGCGGTGGTGGCCGCGGCGATCAGGCCGAGCGCGCCGAGGGCCGCGGCGAGCGTGCGGCGCAGCCGGAAGGTGTGGTGTCCCATGGGTCTCACTCCTTGGTCTTCTCGTGGTGCCGGTACCCGGTTGCGCGGTCGGCGGGTGCGGCGGCGGCCACGGCGGGCGGCGGGCCGGGGGCATCGTGGAACCGCTGCCTTGCACTGTCAACGGCCTTGTGCGGCACGGCCCATGCCCGCTCGGCATGGTTCGGTGCCGAGCGGGTCTTACGGGTTCACCCTGCGGCGGCTACCGTCCGCCCATGGCCCTCACCCTCCAGCAGCTGCGTTATCTCGTCGCGGTCGCGGACTGCCGGTCCATCACCGCCGCGGCCGCCGCCGTCTATGTCGCCCAGCCCGCGCTGTCCCGGGCCGTCCAGGCACTGGAGCGGGACCTGGAGGTGGAGCTGGTGACCCGTAGCGGCCGGGGTGTGGAGCTGACGCCCGAAGGGGCCCGGGTGGTGCGGCTGGCCCGTACGGTGCTGGCCGCGGTGGACGCGATCGAGGACATCGGCGCGGCTCACGGGGGTGGTGCGGGCCAACAGCTGTGTGTGGTCGCGACCCCCACCCTCGCGATCGATCTCGCGGCGGAGATGCTGCCGGCCTTCACCGCGCGCCATCCCGAGGTGGGTGTCCGGCTGCTGCAGCACGACAGCCGCGAGGCGCTGGTGCAGTGTCTGGCGAACGGAGCGGCGGAGCTGGGGCTGGTGGATCTGCCGGTGGACCAGGAGCTGTCCTCGCATCATCTCCACGAGCGTGAGGTGGTGCTGGTCTCGCCGCCCGGTTCCGCGCTGCCCGATCCCCTGCCGCTGCGGCGGCTGAACGGTCTGCGGCTGGTGCTGCCGACCCGGGGCACCGGCCGGCGCACCGAGCTGGAGTCCATGTTCAGCCGGCTGGGTGTGCGACCGGTGGCGGCGCTGGAGGTGGATGAGCGGCTGGCGTGGGTGGCGAGCGTGCTGGGCGGGCACGGCTCGCTGATCTGGTATCGCGATATGGCTCTGCGGGCCTTCGGCTCGCGCGCCGAGGTGCGGTCGTTCAGCCCCGCGCTGCTGCGCCCGGTGGGCCTCGTGCACGCGCGCAGCCGGCTGAGCCGCCCGGCCCGCGCGTTCCTCGCCCATGCCCGGCACAAGGCGCCGGTACGGGAGCCGTCGGGCTGAGCGGAGCGCGGCGCGGCGGGGCGGGGCGGGGCGGCCGTGTGCCATACCGGCGGGTCCCGGCCCCGGCGCCGCACCGCAGCGGGCCGCCGCCCCGGAGCGCGCCCGAACCGGACACCGGCTGTCTCCGCGCCCCGTCCGGCGCCGGGCTCGCCGAGGCCGCGCCCGGCTGCTGACCGTCAACCTGCCTTCAGCGCCTCGGGGTTGGCGCAGTGCGCCAGCGGTTCGCCGCGCAGATAACGGCCGACGTCCCCGGCGACGATCCGCGCGGCCTTGTGTGCGACCTGCCGGCTGCCGCCCGCGATATGCGGGGTGAGGACGACGCCGGGGGCGGTCAGCAGCCGGGAACCGGCCGGGATCGGTTCCTCGGGGAATACATCGAATCCGCAGCCCGCCAGCTGTCCCGACTCCAGCGCGTCGCAGACCGCGTCGTAGTCGAGCAGCGCGCCGCGGGCGCAGTTGACCAGGACGGAGCCGTGCGGCATGGCGGCGATCCGGTCGCGGCCGATCATGCCCTTGGTCTCTTCGGTGACCCGGGCGTGCAGCGAGACGATGCGGGAGCGGGAGAGCAGCTCGTCGAGGGAGACCTGTTCGGCGGTGCCGGCCAGCGCCTCGGGGTGGACGTACGGGTCGTGGACGAGAACCCGGGCGCCCATCGCGGCGAGGACCTTGGCGACGCGGCTGCCGATGGCGCCGTAGCCGATCAGGCCGACGGTGGTGCCGTCGATCTCGATGCCGCAGTTGTCGTAGTCGTAGTAGTCGCCGCGCCAGACGCCGCGGCGCAGGTCGGTGTGGGTGTCGCCGACGCCGCGGGCGGCGGCGAGCAGCAGGGTGAGGGTGTGTTCGGCGGTGGCGGTGGCATTGCGGCCGGGCGCGTAGCAGACCGCGACGCCGTGCCGGGTGGCGGCGTCGAGGTTGGCGTTGACCGGGCCGCCGCGGCTGGTGCAGAACAGCTTCAGATCGGGGCAGTTGGCGAGGATCCGCGCGGTGAGCGGGCCGTGTTCGGTGACGCAGATCTCGACGCCGCGGAGCGCCTCGATCATCTCGTCCTCGGTGCCGGATGCCTCGATGACCTCGGCGACCGGGCCGAAGGGGGTGTGCGGCCAGCCGAACTGTATCTCGCGGATGTCCAGCGGCGTGTCCCCGGCCGCGGTGCGCACCGCCTCGGCGAACAGGCTCGGGCGGATGAAGTGGTTGCCGGCGGCGAGGACGGTGGTGGGCACGGTGGTCGCGGTGGGCACGGCGGGGCTGCTCATGGTGGGGGCTGCTCCTGGGAAGGGGGTGGTCGGTCAGTGCAGGGCGGGGGTCTGGCTCAGGGCCGGGGCGTTGAGGCTGAGCAGTGCGGTCCGGCCGTGCTCGATACGGATCTCGGTGAGGGCGCCGTTGTCCAGCCGGGGGAAGACCCGGCGGTAGTCGGCGAGCGGGATGCCGAGGAGGTGGCAGAGCAGCAGCCGGAGCAGGGTGGAGTGGGCGACGACGAGGATGCGGCCGTCGGGCTCTGCCCGGGCGACGTCGGCGAGGAATGCCGCGGCGCGTTCGGCGGCCTTGCGGGGGTGCTCGCCGCCGGGCAGATGGCTGTCGACCGGGTCGGTGAGAAACGCCGCCAGCAGCTCGGGGAAGCGCTGCCGCATCTCGTCCCTGGTCAGGCCCTCGCCCCGGCCGAAGTCGAGTTCGTAGAGCCGCTCGTCGGTGCGCGGGGTCAGGCCGCAGGCGTCGGCGGCGGGGGCGGCGGTGAGCCGGGCGCGGGAGAGCGGGGAGCTCCACACTCCGGTGAGCGAGGCCGTGGCGGCCCAGGCGGCGAGGGTCGCGGCCTGTTCGCGGCCCTGGTCGGTGAGGGGGACGTCGGTGCGGCCGGCGTAGCGGTTCTCCGCATGCCAGACGGTTTCGCCATGGCGTACGAGGATGAAGTCGGTCACGGGGCGGCCCTCCTGCGGGCGTGTGCGGCCACGGCGTGGTCGAGCCAGCCGCGGCGGGTGAGTGCGTCGAGAAAGCGGAGGTAGACGGGGAGCCAGCGGGCGGTACGGGCCGGGTCCGGGACGATCTCGTCGCCGGTCCGGACCATCGCGGCGGCCGCCTCCTCGAGTCCGGCGCCCGAGGACGTGGCGGCGAGCACGGCCATGCCGAGGGCGCCCTCGGCCTGTTCGGGCAGGCGCACGGAGCGGCCGAGGACTTCGGCGCGCAGCCGGCACCAGTAGCGGTTGCGGGCGCCGCCGCCGGTGAAGGTGAGCGGTCCGTCGACGGGTGCGCCGAGGTGGTCGAGATAGTCGAAGCAGAGCCGTTCGAGGCAGGCGACGCCGAGGAGGTGGGCGTGGAACTCGGCGGCGCGGGTGGGGACTTCGCCGAGGATGAAGGGTTCTGCGTCGGGGGCGCGGAAGGGGAAGCGTTCGCCGCCGGTGGAGACCAGCGGGTAGGCGACCGCGTCCGGGGCGAGGGCGGCGGCCTGCTCGGTGAGCACATCGAGGTTCTCGCCGTGGAAGTACTGGGAGAGCACGCCCGCGCCGCTGCTGGAGGCGCCGCCCGGCAGCCAGCTCTCCCCCGGTCCGCGGTGGCAGTAGACGACGCCCGCCGGGTCCCGGACCAGGTGGGGGCTGCTGCCCTTGAGGACGAGGGTGGTGCCGAGGACGGAGTTCCAGGCACCGGGCGCGAGGGCGCCGGCGCCGATCTGGGCGGCGCAGCCGTCCGTCATCCCGGCGACGATGGCGGTGCCGGCAGGGATGCCGGTGGTGTCGGCGGCCTGGGGGCATACGGTGCCGAGCACGGCTCCCGGGCGTACGACATCCGGCAACAGGCTCTCCGGAACGCCGAGTCCGGCCATCACCTGATCCGGCCACCGTTCCTCGATCAGGTGGTATCCGGTCTTGAGGGCATGGCTGGCGTCGGCGGCGACCTGGTGCCCGGCCAGTCGCCAGGTGATCAGATCGACCTGGTGCAGCAGCCGGGCGCCCTCGGTCCGTGGCGTATGGTCCAGCAGCCAGCGGAGCTTGGGCAGCGCCCAGGAGGGCTGCATGCTGCGGTAGCCCAGCTCCTGCCAGACCTCCGCGCCCGCCTCGTTGACGGCCGCGGCCTGGATGTCGGCGCGCCCGTCGTCGTACATCAGGCCCGGGGTGAGCGGGGTGCCGTGGGCGTCGGCGAGCAGGATCGTGCCGGAGGTGCCGTCGAGGGCGAGGCCGCGGATGCGCCGCGGGTCGATGCCGTCCAGGGCTTCCCGGCAGGCGGCGGACAGCGCGGTCCACCACTCCTGCGGGTCCTGTTCGTGACGCCGGCCCTCGCGGTGGCCGGTCAGCGGGCGGGCGGCGGTGGCCAGGACCTGGCCGGTGCCGTCGACGGCGACGCAGCGGGCGCTCTGGGTGCCGAGGTCGAGGCCGAGCCAGACGCCGTCGAGGGTGGGGGTGTCAGACACCGGTGCCTCCGAGAGGGGTGGTCACGCGCGGGCTCCCTTTCCAGACGGCGCCGCTGCGCCAGCCGGCCTCCCGGGCGAGGTCGCGCCAGGCGAGGAAGTCCTCGTAGAGCGCGCCGTAGAACGCCGCGCGCTCCGGGTCCGGCTCCCAGCTGCGCTGCATCCGGACGTACTTGTCGGCGGCGCGGTGCATGCTGGACTCGGCGCCGGTACGGACCAGGCCCGTCAGGAAGGCTCCCTTGGCGCCGAGTTCGGTGTCGCCGGAGCGGGCGGTCGGCACGCCCGTCGCATCGGCGATCAGTGCGCACCAGGCGTCGCTGTTGGCGCCGCCGCCGCACAGCCGCAGTTCGCTGATCTCCGTGCGGGCGGCGGCCAGCGAATCGCGCAGGACCAGGGAGAGTCCGTCGAAGACCGCACGTGCCAGGTCGGCGGGGGTGTGCTCCAGGGACATGCCCCAGAACGAGCCGCGGGCGCGCGGGTCCAGGAACGGCGCCCGCTCCCCCGCCGGGGAGAGATACGGCAGAAACGTCAGCCCCCGGGCGCCGGGCTCCGAGGCGAACGCCAGCTGTGCCAGCTCGGGCGGGCCCGGCAGATGCAGCAGCCGGGCCGCCCAGCCGAGCACCTCGGCGCCGTTGAGGGTGGGGAAGGCGCGCAGCACCCGTTCGCGGCCGCGGTAGGCGATGTTGATGCCGGACGGCTCGCCGCTGGTGTCGATCTCGGTGCGGACGATCTCGGTGCACAGGGTGGTGCCGAGGATGCTGCAGGCCTGGCCGGGGTTGACCACGCCGACGCCGCGGGCGGTGGCGGCGATGTCGTACGGGGACATCACGACCGGCAGTCCGGCGGGCAGGCCGAGCCGGCCGGCGGCCTCGGTGGTCAGCTCGGCGATGCGCTCCGACTCCCCGAGGACCGTGGGCAGCAGCCGCCGGCAGTCGGTCAGACCGAACAGTTCGAGGATGTACGGGTCGTAGTCGCCGGTGGTGTGGTCCAGGAACGGAGCCGAGGCATCGGATTCATCGGTCGCCCGCACGCCGGTGAGGCGCAGGAAGAGCCAGCCGGCGGCGGTGAGCGAGGTGGCGGAGCGGGCGAGGCGGTCGGGGTCGTGGGCGGCGAGCCAGCTGAAGAGGGCGTTGGGCATGCCGGTGCAGGTCAGCGAGCCGTTGCGGCGGAAGGCCGCCTCGAGGACGCCCTCGCGCTGCCAGGCGGTGAGCAGGTCCCCGGCGCGCCCGTCGGACCACAGGATGGCGGGTCCGGTGGGGCGCCCGCGGTCGTCGACGAGCCAGGCGCCGTCCCCCTGGGCGGTGAAGGACACCAGCCATACGGGGTCGGCCAGGCCGTCGAGGACCTCGCGGACGGTGTGGACGACGGCGCTCCAGACGGCCTCCATGTCCTGTTCGGCCCAGCCGGGGTGCGGGCGCAGGACCTCGGTGGCCCGGCGGGCGACGGCGATCTCGGTGCCCTGGTCGTCGAAGACGACGGACTTGATCACCGTGGTGCCGACGTCGATGGTCAGTACGGACATCAGTGGGGTCCTCTCACGCCGCGGACGGGACGGCGGCGGGGGCTCCGGTTTCCGGTGTGCCGTCCGCGGCGTCCGGCCCGTCCGGCAGCTTCAGGAACAGGGCCAGAACGGTGCTCACCGCGTACATTCCCGCGAAGATCCAGACCACCCCGGCGACGCCGAGCGGGCCCACGAAGACCGCGACCACGGCGGGGCCGACGAAGGTGCTGGCGCCCGCGCCCAGGTTGAGTGCGGCCAGCGCCTGTCCCTTGTGCCGCGGCTCCATGGAGGGCACCAGCGCCGAAAGCGGTACATATCCCGCCAGCGTAGCGCCGTAGAAGGCGGCCACCACCAGGGCGAGCGGGAAGTTGGCGCCCGCCGCGTTCGGTACGTAGAAGAGCAGCAGGGTGCTCACGGTGCAGCCGGCGCCGCCGAACCAGGCGATGGTGCGGCGCCAGCCGAAGCGGTCGCCGACCACGCCGAACAGCAGGTTGGCGAAGATATTGGTCGCGAACATCGCGCTGAGCAGGTGCAGCCACTGGGTGAGGCTGAAGCCGACGGTCCTGGTGAAGTGGATCGGCATGATCACGAAGAAGCCGAACTGGGAGGCGGTGTTGATGACCCGGACGACCGAGCCCATGCCGACGCGCGGGTTGCGCCACAGGATGGTGACGCTGCCGACGAGCGTGCCGAGCGGGCTCCCGGTCCGGTCCTGCCTGGCGCCCCGGTCGTCCCGTACCAGCAGCAGGGCGATCAGTCCGCCGGCGGCGACCAGCACCAGCGCGGCCCACAGGGTGGCGTAGGCGCCGATGTGCGGGATGAGTCCGCTGGCGACCAGCGAGCCGAGGGTGGGCAGGCCGCCGGTGAAGGCGAACCAGAACCAGCCCATGGCGGTGCCGAGGCGGGCGCGGGGTGCCACCGCGGCGATCCAGACCAGGAAGCCGTAGGCGAAGAGCGGATAGCCCAGGCCGCGCAGCCCGTAGCTGAGCATCATCAGTGGATAGCTGGCCAGGGGGAGGGCGGCGGCCAGGAAGAGCAGCTGGAAGGCGGCCCAGATACCCAGGCCGGTCCACATGACGCGGCGCGGGCCCCACAGATCGGAGAGCACTCCGGAGAGCCAGGCGGCGATGCCGGCGGCGATGCCGTAGACGGTGAAGAGCACGGCGACGCGGGACTCGGAGAAGCCCCGGTCGGTCAGATACGGCGAGAGATAGCCGGACTCGACCCCGTCTCCGATCATGAAGAGGAGGAGTCCGAGGTATCCCCAGACGAGGGTGCGGGGGATGCCCAGGCGGGTGATCAGCGAAGGCGGGGGAGCGCTGGGCGAAGAAGCGCTCGGAGGGGAAGCGGGAGAGGCAGGAGAATTCGTCATCGAGTCTCCCTTTCTGCGGCGGCTCGGCGGGAGAGGCAGGACAAGGGGGGTGGACGGAGCGATCGAACAGCCGCGCAGAATCTGCCGTCAATGGCCGTCAAAATCTTCGCATCGGGGCCGCGACCAGCCATGTTGCGTCGTGGCGGAACCGCATGTGGACAGGGCTGACACCCCGCGTGCAGTGTTAAATCCGTGCGAACATAACGCGGCGAATTCACTCGACGGCGACGCAGGAGGGCGCGATGGACCGGGTCGAGGCCCAGGACGAGCGGCGGCGGCAGATGCGCGAGCGGGTCATCGCCAGCGGGTTCGTGCGCACTTCTGACCTCGCCGAGGAGTTCGGCATCAGCCTGATGACCGCACACCGCGACCTGGACGCGCTTCAGGCCCAGGGCTGGCTGCGCAAGGTCCGCGGCGGCGCGACCGGCCTGCCCTCGGCGCAGTTCCACGGCAGCGTCGCGGAGCGGATGGCCACCATGGCGGCCACCAAACAGCAGCTGGCGCGGGCCGCGGCGACGCTGCTGGTCCCCGGGCAGACGGTGCTGCTCGACGACAGCACCACCTGCCTCCTGCTGGCCCACCAGACCGCCGGGCACACCCCGCTGACCGTGATCACCAACTCCCTCCCGGCGATCGCCACCCTCGCCAAGGAGCCCGGTATCTCACTGATCACGCTGGGCGGCGCGTACTTCCCGGCGTATGACGCCTTCATGGGGCTGCACACGGCGGACGCGGTACGGGCCTTCCGCGCCGACGTCCTGTTCATGTCCACCACGGCCGTGATCAACGGCCGCTGCTATCACACATCGCCCGAGACGGTGCAGGTCAAGCGGGCCATGATGGAGAGCGCGGCGCGCCGGGTGCTGGTCGCCGACCACACGAAGTTCACCAAGGACGGGCTGTACGCGCTCGCCCCGCTGACCGACTTCGAGCTGCTGATCGTGGACGACGGCCTGCCGGCGGAACAGATCCGCGCGGTGCGGGCGGCGGGCACCGAGGTGAAGGTGGTGCCGCAGAAGCCCTGAGCAGGCGTCAGGGCCCCGAGCGGACGTCAGAACGGGAGGCGCTAGCTCAGCCCCAGCGCCGTCGTTTCGGCGGCCAGCTCGCGGAAGGCCGCCCGCGGGTCCGTGAGCAGCTTGCGCTTCTCGAGGTCGAGCAGGCCGCCCACGGCGGTCAGTTCGGCGGCCACCGTGCCGTCCGCCTTGGTGACCGTCTGCTCGACGGTGAAGGTCCTGCCCTCGCCCCACACGAACGCGCAGCTGACTTCGACCTCGTCGCCGGCCCGGAGCTCACGCCGGTAGCGGATGGTCGTCTCGATCGTCACCGGGCCGATGCCCCGCGCGAGCAGGTCGCTCTGCCGGACGCCGCACGCCTGCAGCAGCGACCAGCGGGCGTGCTCGGCGTACTGGAGGTAGACGGCCTGGTTGAGATGCCCCTGGGTGTCCGTCTCGTAGCCGCGGACGGTGACCCCCACGGTGAACGGTGCCGTGCCGCCCTCTGCCGCTGCCGCTGCTTCTGCCACGTCGTCTCCCGCTCCCCGTAGGCGCCGGCCCACCGGGCAGACGCGCTGGGCCTCACTGGCCCCTCGCGTCACATGGTAGGCGCCGGGGAACCGGCCGTCAGGAGCCGCCCGTCTTCAGCTTCAGATCCCACTTGTCCAGTGCCTCGTCGATCGGCTGGAAGATGGTGACGGTGTCGCCGCCCTCGCTGCAGGTGGCCGTGCCGCCGCCGGAGTGCACGCCGACGGCCTTCGGGGTGCTGGGCTGGGTGACGTACGAACCGCCCGAATCCCCGGGTGCCGAGCAGGCGTTGGTGAACGAGAGCCCGTCGACGATGGCGGTGCCGTAGTCCACGGTCTGGTCGGCCCGGGTGATCTCGCCGCAGTGCCAGCCGGTGGCTTCACCGGAATGGCAGACGGACATGCCGGACACAGCCTCCTGCGAGCCGGTGACGGCCACCGGCTGGCCGCCCTGGCCGGCCACGTTCGGAGAGATCTTCCAGCCCGGCCCGTCCACGGTGACCAGACCGAAGTCGCCCTCGCGTCCGATCACGCTGTGCCCGCCGCCCTCGTTGGAGGTGCCCAGGAGGCTGCCGTCCTTGCCGTACGCGGCCTGGTCGGCGTCGTCGGTGCAGTGACCGGCCGTCACAAAGCCCTGGTAGCCGTCCGCGCCGGTCACCGAGAAGCCGATGGAGCAGATGCCCTCCTGGCCGGGCATCCAGCGTTCCCCGCCGATGACCGTGCCGCCCTGCTGGCGCGGTGCCTGGTCGCTGCGCTCGATGGTCACGGGGATGTGCGAGGGGGCGGCGAGCGAGCGCACGGCGTTCTCGAAGGCATCGGTCGCGGAGCTGCTCGCCCGGCGGTCGACGCGCACCACGACGCCGTTGGCGCGCTCGTCCACGCCCCAGCCGGTGACGCCGGCCACGCCCTTGCCGGCCCTGGTGCTGATCTGCCGGACGAGTTCGGTGAGCTCGGCCCGGGTGTGGGTGACGGTCTTGGGCAGCGCACCGGCGGCCCGTACCCGCTCCGCGTCCTCGGCGACGGTGACCGCGACGATCAGCTTGCCGACCGTCTTGTCGAACCACATACCGGCCGGGGGCGCGGAGAGCACCCGGCGCACCGCGGTCGCGGCCCGCTGCGCCTCGGCCTCCTGGGCGAGCCGGGTACGGGCCTGGTCGGGCGTCAGACCGAGGTCGCGGCGCATCGCATCGAGCATGCCGCGGGGCGAGGGCTGGGGCGTGGGGTCGGTGTGCGGTGCTGCCTGGGCCGGGCTGAACGGGCCGGTGGCCGCCAGGAGGGCGGCCATGGTCGCGCCCCACAGAGCGGTCTTGCGAAAGCGGCGGTGCATCGGGGATCTCCTCGCGGTGTCGAGTACGCATCGATGCCGGTCTGCCGAGCCTCGTCGACCGCACGGCACGCGGCATCGCGGAGATCCCTTGCATCATGGCCCGGTGACATCACACCCCGATCGCCAACTGCCCATCCCCTGCGGGCCGGACGCCCTGGCCCGGCTGCCGGAGGCCTTCCGCAACGTCAGCTACTCGGGCGCCCGCCATCCGGGAGCGGGGACACCTGAATGCCCGTCACCCACCGGGGACGCGGCCGACGATCTCGCCGGGGGCGCGAACTGCCAGCGCTATGCCTATGCCGTACTGCGCCATTTCGGCCTGTGGGTCCCGCCCCTGCGGTCGGCGGAGCTGTGGGCGGACGAGCGGGCGACGGTACCCGCCGAGCGGCCGCGGCCGCTGGATCTGGTGCTCTTCGACGGCGGGCCGGTCGTGGGACGTCCCACCGGGTACGGCGCTCATGTCGGCGTCCATCTGGCGCCCGGTCAGGTGCTGCATCTGTGCAAGGAGGCCGGGCGGCCCGCCGTGTGGAGCTACGCCGATTTCGCGGTGCGGCCGCGCTATGCGCGTTTCCTGGGCGCCAAGCGGGTGGCCGGTGCCGCCGGGTGACGGGCGACGACCCGCGGCTCCCGGTCCGGGCGCCGGTTGAGCAGCACCACACCGAGGACGGTGACCGCGCCGCCCGCCAACTCCACAGGATTCGGCACCTCGTTGAGCCAGCCGAAGGCGACGAGAAGCGCGACCGGCGCGACGAGATAGAGCGCCCCGGTGGAGGTCGCGAGCGGCAGCCGGGCGACCGCATGGCCCCATATGACGAAGCCCAGGGCGGACGGCAGCAGGCCCAGGTACAGCACGGCGCCGAGGGCGTCCACCGGGGCACCGGCGACGGCCCGCACCGTGTCCGGGATCAGCGGCGCCGCGAACACCGTGCCCGCCCACATCGCGTACGACGCCACCTCAAGGCCCGTGTAACGCCGTAGCAGGGGCTTGGTCGCAACGTGGTAGACGCCCTGGACGACGGCCGCCGCCAGCACCACCAGGGCGCCCGCGGAGAACCCGGTGGCGCCGCCGCCGCACGCGACGACGGCGGCACCGGCGAGGGCGGTGAGGCTTCCGGCGACCACCTGACGGGTGATCGGCTCGGCCAGGAAGGCACCGGCGAGCAGCACGCTGAAGACCGGTGCGGCGGCGATCAGCAGGCTCGCGGTGCCGGCCGGGACATGGACCTCGCCCCAGTTGAGGAGCACCTGATAGGCGGTCATCCCGGTGGCGCCGCAGACCGCGATCAGCGGCAGGTCGCGCGCCCGGGGCCGCCGTACACCGGCGAACGGGGCGACGGCGGCGAGCGCGGCCGAGGCGATGGCCAGACGGAGGAGGGACAGCGCGGCGATGCCCAGTCCGGCCACGCCGACACGGATCGCGGGGAAGGCGGAGGCCCAGAGGACCACGGTGCCGGCGAGGGCGAGGATCTGCGGGGCGCGGGGTGTGCGGACGGTGCGGAAGGTCACCGGTCCAGCGTTGCGGCTACGATGGAAAAGATCCAGTGACTGTTTTTTACGCCATCAGTAAGCAGAGCTTCTCGATGGATCGTTGCTCGGCAGATCGTGGCTCAGCAGGTCATTGCCAAGCAGCGCTTCTCGAGGTGTGGGGAGGACCCTTGCTCGACGTCCGACGTCTGCGTCTGCTGCGGGAGTTCGCCGTCCACGGCACGGTCGCCGCGGCCGCCGAGGCGCTGTGCCTGAGCGGTCCGGCGGTCTCCCAGCAACTGGCCGCGCTGGAGCGGGAAGCCGGCGTGTCCCTGCTGGAGAAACACGGGCGGACGCTGCGGCTGACGCCTGGCGGGCGGCTGCTGGTCGAGCATGCGGAGGTGATCCTCGGCGGCCTCGCCGCGGCCGAGGCCGAGCTGGACGTGCTGCGGGGCGGCGGCCGCGGCCCGGTCCGCGTCGCCGCCTTCCCGTCTGCCGCCCGGGTGCTGCTCCCGGCCGTATGGCGGCTGCTGGCCGGGGCGGTGGATCTGCACCTGGCCGAGCACGAGCCGGAACCGGCGATCGAGGCGCTGCGCCGGCGGGAGACGGACCTCGCGGTGGTGCACGCCTTCAGCCTGCTGCCCCGGGATCTGCCGCCCGGTTGCGACCAGCATCATCTCCAGGACGACCCGGTGCTGGTGGCCTTGCCCCCGCAGCTGGCCGAGCGGCTCGGACTGGCCGCCGACGAGCCGGTCGACCTGGCACGGCTGGCCACGGAGGACTGGCTGCTGTCGGGCCCCGGCACTTCGTGCCATGAGCTGACCCGACGGGCCTGCGGCGCCGCGGGATTCGTGCCCCGGCCCGCCGCGCTGGCCAGCGACTACTCGGTGCTCACCGCCCTGGTCGCGGCGGGCGCGGGCGTCACGCTGGTGCCCCGTATGGCGCTGCCCGCGGCCCCCGGGGCGATCCGTCTGCACCCCCTGAGCCGACCGGTCCGCCGCACGGTCTATGCCCTGACGCCGACGGGCACGTCCGAACAGCCGCAGGTCCGGCGGGTGCTGAGTGCACTGCGCACCGTCGCGCAGGAGCAAGCGCAAGGGTGAGCGCGGCGGACGCGCACCGCCGGCGGCTCAGAAGCCGCCGTCGAAGCCCCCGCCGCCACCGTCGAAGCCGCCGCCGTCGCCGAAGCCGCCGCCCCCGAAGTCGTCCGGGTTGAAGTCGGCCCCGGAGACATCGCCGCCCTCGGCACCCGTCGGACCGCCGAAGTCGGCGCCGTAGGCGGGCGACGACATCATGATGTTGCCGAGTACGGTGCCCACCAGGAGGCCGGGCAGCAGGCCGCCGCCGAAGTAGCCGCCGGCCCAGGGGGCGTAGGCGGGGCCCGCGTCCCAGTAGGGGCGGTCGCCGCGCTCGGTACGGACCGTACGGGCCAGCGGCTCCCGGCCGTCGTCGAGGCGGCTCTTGTCCGCGGCGCAGACCGGTACGGTGCGCTCCGCGCCGCCGGCCGGTGCCCAGGCGACGTCCACGACGGACGGGCCGTGCCGGGGGTCGAAGAAGCAGGGCAGCCGGCGTTCGGGCAGCGGCCGGCCCTCACGCCGGGCGGCGAGCCTGGCCAGTGAGAACCGGCCGTCCTCCAGCGCCTCGGTCACGGCCTGTACCTCACCGGGGTGCTCGGCCCTGGCCATGGCCGATTTGGCGTTCTCGTAGGTGTCCAGCGCATGGCTGTAGTCCGCGCGCATGGCGTCGTCGGCGCCGGGCTCACCGGGGCTGAAGTCGAGCCGGTCCAGCTCCTCGCCGAAGGCCGTGATGTCCTCGTCGACGACGACCCGCAGGGCCTCCAGCGCGGCGCGCTCCTCCTCGGCGCGCCGACGGCGCTGGCGGCGGGCGAGGGCGTACGCGCCACCGCCGCCGATGACGACCAGCGCACCGAGGCCGACGAGCGTGCCGGTGTCGATGCCGGAGTTGTCCGCGCCGCCCCAGGAGGACGGGGCGTGGCCCCTCGCCTGCTGCTCGGCGATGTCGACGAAGTCGTTCAGACGCTGGGCGACCGTGGGGTAGTCGGAGCGCTTGACCGCGCCGACCAGGTTGTGGACCGCGGCGCGCGGCATGACCCGGGGATCGGCCCCGGCGTTGAAGCCGTTGCCGAGTTCGATGGCGTAGACGCCGCTGATGCCGACCTTGGTCCGCAGGTCCTGGAGGACCGTCTTGGGCGGGTACTCGGCGGCCCGCGGCAGCACGGCGATGAAGATCGGCTTGCCGGAGTTCTTGATCTTCTGGGCCAGCGCGTCCGCGTCGGCCTTGGGCAACTGGCCGGAGGCCCGGGGATCGACGTAGACGGGCCCCTGTTTGAGGGCCGCCGCGGCCGTGTCGAGTCCGCCGGCGGCGCGGGCGCCGGGTGCCAGCGCCGTGACCACCGCCAGCAGGACGGCCACCAGCAGGAGTACCGGACCGAACGGCGCTCGACGGGTTGCGGTCTGTATGCCGGTCTTCATGCATATGACGCTACCTGAACAGCCATTTCAGGACATCACCGGCGGCGGAAATCGCTGCCCGGCGGGCCCGACGGCCATTGGAGTGACCGGAAACGGTCCGTCGCCGGTGGAGTATGCCGCGGCCTGCGGGGGCTGTCGCGCCGGGAGTGTCCATCCAGGTGAGCACTCCGCGTGGCGTTTTTGATGATGAAAACACCGGGGATGTACCGGCTCGTCCCACCCCTTCCCCGAGGAAGCGAGATCAGGATGCGCAGGGCCACCTCGATGCTCAGGTCCGTGGCCGTCGCCGTCGCCGCCACCGGTGTCGGCTGTCTGCTGGTGCTGACCCTGCTTCCGTCGCATGCCCGCCCTTGGCCCACGGAGGCGAAGACCACCGGCACCCCCGGCGGCGGGCCCGCCCACGCCGACGTACTGGGCCAGGACGGCCCGGCGGCGCATGTCGCCAACGCCGGCCTGGGCGCCGCCACCGCCGAGCGGCCCGAGCACCGGCAGGCCAAGCACACCCGGCCCAGGCATGCACAGCCCAGGCACGGACACCCCAGGCGCACGGCCCGCAACCTGCGGATCGAGGTGACGGCTCTGCAGCCCGGCCTGAGCTTCCGGGGCAACGGCAGCTTCAGCGTGGACTGGAAGAACAACACCGGCCGCGAGGTGGACGTCTGGCTGACCGTGCGCACCCGCGGCCACCGGATGCAGCGGCTGGGGCTGGTCGCCCCGCGGGCCGGCGCCGGGGCGGTCGGTGAGGCCCTGGTGACGCTGCCCCAGGTGGCGCCGGGCCGCGGATACGCGCTGGAGGTGGCCGCCGACGACGGCATCGCCCATGCCTACAGCACGGCGTTCGCCGTCACCGGCTGACCGCCTCCTCCTTCTCCTCCTTACGGCGCCACCGTCCTACGGCGTCACGGCGCGCCCAGCCCGACCAGCCCGGCCAGGGCGTCCCGGTGCCGCCCGGGTGTGCCCAGCGCGATCTGGTCGCTCTTGGCCCGCTTGAGGAAGAGATGCGCCGGGTGTTCCCAGGTCATCCCGATGCCGCCGTGCAGCTGGATGCACTCCTCGGCGGCACGTACGGCCACCGGGGCGCAGTACGCCTGGGCGACGGCCACCGCCACCGGGAGGTCGGGGCTGCCGGTCGCCAGTGCATCGGCGGCGTTACGGGCGGCGGCGCGGGCCGAGGCGACGTCCAGCCACAGGGCGGCCATCCGGTGCTTGAGCGCCTGGAACGAGCCGACGGGGCGGCCGAACTGGGTGCGCTGCGCGGTGTGGCGCACGGTTTCGGCCAGGCACCATTCGGCGACGCCCAGCTGCTCCGAAGCCAGCAGCCCGGCACCGGCGAGCAACGCGCGCTCGACGGCGGTGCGGGCGCGGTCCCCGGTGGCGAGGAGGCGGCCCCGGGCTCCGTCGAGGGTGAGGTGGGCGAGGGGCCGGGTGAGGTCGAGCGAGGTGACGGCTTCGGTGCGTACGCCGTCGGCTGCGGCCTCGACCGCGTACAGGGCCGGGCCGTCCGCGCGCCGGGCCCACACCAGCAGCAGCTCGGCGGCCGCGGCATCGGCGACGGAGGTCACCCGGCCGGTCAGCGAGCCGGCCTCATCGGCCTGTACGGCCGGATCGCCCACGCCGTCCGGCGCGGTGGGCAGCGGCAGCGCGAGCACTCCGACCGTGCGGCCGCCGGCGAGCGCGGCGAGCGGCCCGGCGACGTCCTCCCGGCCGGTGTCGCAGCCGAGCAGCGCGGTGACGGCGATGACGGCGCTGGTCAGATAGGGCACGGGCGCGACGGAGCGGCCCAGTTCCTCCAGCACGACGGCGGCCTCGCGGGCGCTCGCGCCCTGCCCGCCGAGTTTCTCCGGGACCAGCAGTCCGGCGGTGCCGATCTCGGCGGCGAGCGACCGCCACAGTGATGCGTCATACGGGACGGCCGATTCCAGCCCGGCCAGCACGGTGGCCGGGTCGCTGCGGTCGGCGAGCAGGGACCGTACGGCGTCGCGCAGCGCCTCCTCGTCGGCGGAGTAGAGGAGGTCAGGGTCGGGAGTGCCGTGCAGGGGGGCGGTCATCGGGGGAGGTCCTTCCACGCGACGTCCTTGTCGGTGCGCGGCTCGGGCGGCAGGCCCAGCACGCGCTCGGCGACGATGTTGAGCAGCACTTCGGAGGTGCCTCCTTCGATGGAGTTCCCCTTGGCGCGCAGATAGCGGTAGCCGGCCTGGCGTCCGGTGAAGTCGACGCGTTCGGGGCGGCGGAGCGTCCAGTCGTCGTAGGTCAGCCCGTCCTCGCCGAGGAATTCCACCTCCCAGCCGCTGATCTCCTGGGCGAGCCGGGCGAAGGCCAGCTTCATGCCGCTGCCCTCGGGGCCGGGCTGGCCCTTGGTCAGCTGCTGGCGCAGCCGCTCGCCGGTCAGCCGGGCGACCTCGGCCTCCACCCACAGCTTCAGCAGCCGCTGGTGCAGGTCGTGGGTGCGCAGCTCGGGGCGCTCGCGCCAGCCGGCGGCGGCGACGCCGATCATGCCGCCTTCGCGGGGGATCCGGGTGCCGCCGATGGCGACCCGCTCGTTCATCAGCGTGGTCTGGGCGACCTTCCAGCCCTCCCCCACCTCACCGAGCCGATGGGCGTCCGGGATGCGCACCCCGGTCAGGAACACCTCGTTGAACTCCGCCTCGCCGGTGATCTGCCGCAGCGGCCGCACCTCGACGCCCGGGTCGGTCATATCGCAGATGAAGTAGCTGATGCCGCGGTGTTTGGGCAGGTCGGGGTCGGTGCGGGCGATCAGGATGGCCCAGCGGGCCAGGTGCGCGCTGGATGTCCAGACCTTCTGGCCGTCGACCACCCAGTCCCCGTCGTCCCGTACGGCCCGGGTCGCCAGCGCCGCCAGGTCCGACCCCGCACCCGGCTCGCTGAACAGCTGGCACCACACCTCCTCCCCCGTCCACAGGGGCCGCAGAAACCGCTGCTTCTGCTCGTCGGTGCCGAAGCGGAGGAGGGTGGGGGCGGCCATGCCGAGGCCGATGGCGATACGGCCCGGGTCGTTGCCGGGGGCGCCGGCCGCCTCCAGTTCGGCGTCCACCACCGCTTGCAGGGACCGGGGTGCGTCCAGTCCGCCGAGCCCGGCCGGGAAGTGGACCCAGGCGAGCCCCGCGTCGAACCGTGCGCGCAGGAAGTCCGTCCGTTCGGTGGCGGCCGGCGGGCAAGCGGCGAGCAACTCCCGTGTACGGCGGCGGAGTTCGTCGGCGTCGGTCATGCGGGCGTTCCTTCCTCGAGGCCCGGGAGGACGGCGATCCGGCCGGTGGTGACACCGTCGGCGACGCGCTGTACGGCGTCCGCGGCGCCGTTCAGCGGGACGCGCTCGCTGACCAGCGGCTTGATGGCGCCCTCCGCGGCCAGCCGGGTGAGCTGCTCGTGGCACTCGAACACGGCGCGCGGGTCCTTGGTGTTGTACAGGCCCCAGTGCAGGCCGAGGATCGAGTAGTTCTTCACCAGCGCATGGTTCAGTCCGGGCGCCGGGACGGTGCCGCTGGTGAACCCGACGATCACGATCCGGCCCTCGAAGGCGATGCACTTGGTGGACTTGGTGTACGCGTCACCGCCCACCGGGTCGTAGACCACGTCCGCGCCCCGTCCGCCGGTGGCCTCCTTCACGGCCGCGACCAGGTCGTCGGTACGCCGGTCGAGGACGAGGTCGCAGCCCAGGTCGTGGGCGGTCTTCGCCTTCTGCTCGCCGCCGACGACGCCGATGACCCGGGCGCCCGCCGCCTTGCCGAGCTGGACGGCGGCGCTGCCGACGCCGCCCGCCGCGGCGTGCACGAGCAGGGTCTCGCCCTCCTTCAGGTGCGCCCGGCGGTGCAGTCCGAACCAGCCGGTCTGGTAGCCGATGTGCAGCGCGGCCGCCTCGGCGTCGTCCAGCGCGTCCGGCGCGGGCAGCAGGGCCTTGGCATCCGCGACGGCGTACTCGGCGAGGCCGCCGTACGGAAGCGCCGGGTTGGCGATGACGCGGCGGCCGTCGTCGGTCTCGCCGCAGATCTCCAGGCCCGGGGTGAACGGCAGCGGCGGCCGCACCTGGTACTGGCCCCGGCACAGCAGCGCGTCGGGGAAGTTGACGTTGGCGGCCCGTACGCGCAGCAGCAGCTGCCCGGGGCCCGGCTGCGGGTCCGGCACTTCGTCCAGCCGCATCACCTCACGCGGCTCGCCGTTCGCGGATACGCGCCATGCCTTCACCAGGTGCCTCCACAGACCTCGGACCTTCGGGGGTGCGACGGCACACCGGCCCACCGGGCCCCGTCGCCCGCGCCGTCTCGGGCGACATACTAAGCGGTCGGTATCCCGGAGGGAACAGCATCGGGCGTGCGCCGTCCAGGCGACTCCGCCCCCGGCACCGGCACCGGCACCGGCACGGAGCCTGGTACTGACAGGGACAGGCTCCCGGCCGCCGGATCGCCGAGACTGACGCCATGGACTCACCAGGCATCGACACACCCGGCATCGACACGCCCGCCGAGCTGGGGCACTTTCTGCGCACCCGCCGCGCCCGGCTGCAGCCGGAAGACGTCGGGCTGGTCCCCTACGGGGCGCGCCGCCGCGTCCCCGGACTGCGCCGCGAGGAACTCGCCCAGCTGGCCGGGGTCAGCGTCGCGTACTACACCCGGCTCGAGCAGGGCCAGAGCCACAACGCCTCGGAAGGGGTACTGGAGGCGCTGGCCCGCGCGCTGCGGCTGACGGCCGACGAACGGGCGCATCTGCTCGATCTGGCCCGGCCGAAGCAGCACCGCCGGCGCCCGGCGGTCCGGCACGACAAGGCCCGCCCCGGGGTGCTGCAGCTGCTCCGCGCGCTGGACGGCGTCCCCGCCGTCGCCCTCGGCCCGCGCTTCGAGATGCTGGCGTGGAACCGGCTCGGGCACGCCCTGCTCGCCGGCCACCTGGACTTCGACAGCCCCGGCCGCCCCCTGGACCGCCCCAACGCCCAGCGCCTCCTCTTCCTCGACCCGCACACCCGCGAGCTCTACCCGGACCGCGACACGGAGACCCGGCGCGCCGTCTCCGCGCTGCGGGTCGCCGCGGGACAGCGCCCGGACGACCCGCAACTGGCCGAGCTGATCGGTGAGTTGTCGATGAAGAGCAAGGAGTTCGCCGGTCTGTGGTCGCGGCACGGCGTGCGTTTCTGCACCTTCGGCACCAAGCAGTTCCACCATCCGCTGGTGGGCGACCTGGAGCTGGAGTTCGAGATGATGCAGACGCCGGACGGGTCCGGGCAGGGCGTGCTGATGTACACCGCGGCGGACGGTTCGCCGTCCGAGGCGGCGCTGCGGCTACTGGCCGCGGAGCGCGGTCCACACGTCCGGGTCCTCGAACCCGAGCGCCCATAGGCCGGTGCCCCGCACCCCGTACTTCTGCAGCAGCGGCAGCTGCTCGGCCACCCCGCGCGCGTCCTGGTACCAGACCTCGTGCTCGGCGCCGTCCTTGCGGTAGCTGAAGTGCGGGGTGCCCGAATCCGCGTCGAAGCGGTAGGCGGCGCCCGTCCGCTTGCGCAGCGAATCGGCCTCCTTCCAGGTCAGATGGCCGGCCCGGGTCCTGCTGCCCTTGGCCCAGTCCCAGCCGTAGCCCGGGAAGGCCACCTCGATCTTGTTGCGCGGGACGGCGTCGGTGGCGTAGCGCAGAAACGCCTCGTACCAGCCCTTGGACGACAGCGGGCCCGCCTCGCCGCCGGACCAGTGCAGGTCGTAGCCCATGATCCGGACCTTGTCGGCGACCTGGCCCAGCCGCCGGTAGTCGTACGGCGCACCGGCGCCCCGGACCTGGGCCAGGACGGTGACCACGCACTCCTTGCCCCGCTCGTGCAGCCGGGCGCACAGATCGCGGGTGAGCAGGGTGAAACCGGTCCGGACGCGCTCCCGGGTCGCCCGGTCGCCGGTTTCGGCCATGCTCTCGTAGTCCAGGTCGACCCCGTCGTACGAGCGGCTGCCCGCCATCTCCAGCAGGGCGTCGACATGCGCGGCCCGGCGCTTCGGATCGTGCATCACCCCGGCCATCTCCTCGGCGCCGGGCGTCTCGGTCACGGTCGGCACGACCCGGATCCCGGCGCGGTGCAGCCCGTCGATGATGCCTTCGTTGCCCGCGCCGTCCTGGCCTTTGACCGTGCGGGCCGAGGCCTCGTACCAGAAGGGGCTGACGGTGTGCAGCTGATCGGCGTGCTCCAGCGCGTCCTGGTAGGCGGCCTCGGTGTCGCCCCAGTACGGCAGCCACGCCGAGCCGGTGCGCCGGTCGGCGGCCAGCGCGACGCCGGCCTCGGTCCCCGGGGGCGCCGCGGCCGCGGCCACCGGGGCCAGTGGTCCGGCCACCGCCACGGCGGCCAGCAGGAGCGCGAGCCCGCGGCGGGCCCGGGTAACTGTTCCATGGTCCATGAGCCGAGCTTCACCCGGTGCCGCGTCTGGCGCTCCGTCAGCTGAGCCGAACGGAGGGCCGCGGGCCGTGCGCCGGTGCCGTACGGGTGACCGCTCCTGACGGGGCATGAGACGCGTCCGGCCGCAGCAGCCACTCCCCCGGCAATCTGCCGCAAGGCCCTCGCGCGTCAATCCCCACGCATGGCAGCATCTCCACGGCGGCTGGTGACACACCGTCGGGGGACGGACACGTACGGGGGCTGAGCGGAGTGCCGGAGCGCACGGTTGCGGTACAGGGCATCGAAGAGCTGTGCCACGCGTTCCGGGCGCGGGTGCCGGACGGCCCGGCGCCCGACGCACCCGGACTTCCCGTGATCGTCGCGCTGGGGCCCAGGGGCAGCGGCAAGACCACCCTGCTGCGCCGGCTGGGCCGGCAGGCGGCGAACCGTCCGCATGCCTTCTACAACTTCCGGTCCGCACCGCCCCGGCGCCCGCACGAGGTGGCCGGCCGCCTGGCGTACGGCCTCTCCCAGCGCATCCGGCACCAGCCCGCGCTGCTGTTCCCCCGGCTGACCCTGGGCCTGTTCGTCGTCGATCCCGAACTCTCCCTGGACGCCACGGACCGCGGACGGGCCCGGCGGCAGCTGCGGCAGGCGCTCCAGGGGCCGGCCGCACAGCCGCGCGCGGCGGCCGACCACCTCACCGGCCTCGCCGAGGCGCTCAAGGACCTCAACCTGGCCACGATCCCGGGCATCGGCCTGCTGGCGAGCCTGATCCGGCAGCCGCCGCGGCTGCCGGCCGCCCTCACCCGGCGCACCGGCTTCGCCTGGTACGCCGATGAGCGGCGCCCGGCCCTGGAGGCCCTGATCGAGCTGAACCAGGACGCCAAGGACGAGGCCGGACACGCGGCGGTGGACAAGCTGCTGTGCCGGGCGTTCCTCGCGGACCTGCGGGACGAGTACGCACGCCGGGAGCGGGACCGCAACTGCCTGGTGCTGCTGGACAACATCGATGCGGTGGGCGGCCGGGAGTTCCTCGAGCTCCTGGTGGAGACGCGGAGCGCGGACGACCGGCCCGATCCGCTGCTGATCCTGGCCACGGCGTCGGACGCCCGGGACGTGCGCAGCCGCCCGGCGGAGGAGGCGAGTCCCGCCGACTGGGAGAGCGGGATCCCGCGGCTGCGGCACCATTCCCGCTGGCGCTGGTACCACGTACGGATACCGGATCTGGTCGCTCCGGAAACCGGCCGGCTCGCCGCGCAGATGCCGGTGTCACCGCCCGAAGCGCCGCCCCTGATCCATGATCTGACGCTCGGTCACCGCTGGAGTGTGCGCCAACTCCTCGACACCGCCGCCGCGTTACCCGGTCCGGACGGGGAAACGGTCTCACGGCTGCGCGGCATGCTCACCGAACCATCCCGTCTGGACCGGACGATCCTGGACCATCTGCTGGCCGGTCTGGCCGACGAGCAGCGGGAGACACTGGTCACCTGCAGCGCCGCCCGGGAGTTACAGACCGCTCTCGACGCCGGTGTCGTGGACCCGGACAGCTATGACGCGCTGAGGGACGGCTTCGGCACCGGAATGTGGCTGACCGCCCCGGCCCCCCAGGACGCAACGGCCCGCGGCGGCCGTGTCCCGGACCCTCCCGACAGCCGCGCACTGCAGCCGCCCGCCTCCCGCCCCGTACTCCACCCCTGGCTGCGTCTGCTGCTGCTCCAGGAACTCGCCCGTGGGCCGCGCAATCGCTGGGACGAGGTACACGACGCCCTCAGATCCTGGTTCCGGCGCAGCCATCACGATGAGCACCGCATCGACGAGCTCTACCACGCCCTCGCCCTCGGCGAGCTGGACGAGGTGGTCGCCCATCTCGCCCGCCGCCTGGGCCAACTCCCGGACACCGACGCCTGGTTGCCGGAGCTGTACGCGATCACCGCCGCCCCGCTGCGCCGGCCGGTGGAGCCGGACCGGTCCGCGTCGCTGCGGACGGACGCGCTCGCGCAGGAGCTGGCGCCGGAGTCGTTCGGTGCGCACCGGGCGCTGACGGTGCTGGTGGCGGCGCTGTGGCTGGCGTCCGATCCCCGTAACCGGCTGCCCGCCGCGCGCCCCGAACTCAACGCCACCATCGGCGCGATGCTGCGCGACCTTGCCCTGCACTCGCATCCGGCCAGGGTGGACCTGCGCCACGAAGCGGAGAAGTACGCGGATCGCTCCCCGACCCGTCCCTATCGATAGGAGCCGGAGCATGGCCGACCACGACGGCCCCCTCGACCCGTTGACACCGTGGTACCGGACCCGGAGAGGCGTGTCCGCCCTCGCCGCGGCGATGGTCGTATGCGCCGCCGTTGTCGTCCTTATCTCCTGGCCGTCGCCGCCGGACACCTCCTGCGGAACGGGCGCGCCGGGTCTGCAGTGGGCGGGTTCGGGCGCGGACCGGGAATGTGTCGGTCTGACGAACGAGCGGGCGTTTGCCGCCGATCCGCGGCTCAAGAGCATCACCGAGAAGATCGCCGCCGAGAACCGCCGTGTCCGGGACCAGTGGGACCGTCCGGGAAAGGGCAAGCGCCGGGTCGATTACGTCAAGGTCGGCCTGCTGACCCCGATGACCGAGAGCGACACCAGCGCCCTGCCCATCGGGGAGATCAGAAGCAGCCTGGAGGGCGCCTATATCGCGCAGTGCCGGGCGAACGGCTGCCCCGGGCTGCCCAGGGACGAGCCGCTGGGAATCGGTGGCGAGGCCCCGCCGCTGATCCAGCTCGTCATCGCCGATGAGGGACGCGGTGAAGCCCACTGGAAACCGGCCGTCGACCAGCTGACGGCGCTGGCCCGGGGCGCACACCCGCTGGTCGCGGTCACCGGCATGGGCATCAGCATCGAGGAGACACGAAAGGCGGCCGTCGAGCTCTCGAAGCACGGCATTCCGTCGATCGGGGCCGTCCTCACCGCCACCGACGTCAATGCCGACCGGCTGTTCAAGGTGTCCCCGTCCAATCTCGACTACGCCCGTGCGCTGCGCCGGTACGTCGACCGTTCGCCGCTCGCCCGCTCCCGCGGCTATCTCGTCTTCGACAGCCGCAACGACAACTACGTACGCACGCTGCGCCAGGCCTTCGACACGACCTTCCCGCGCTCTATCGGCGACAACCGCACGTCCTTCGTCGGCGCCACCGGCAACGAACCGGCCGGAACTCCGCAGCTGTTCACCACCGCCGTCAACAACATCTGCCAGACCAAGGCGGACATGGTCCTCTACGCCGGCCGCGACCGTGACCTCGGCCCGCTCATCACCGCCCTCGCCGGCAGACAGTGCGACGAGAAGAAGCCGCTCACGCTTCTGACCGGCGCGACGGGCGCCTTTCAGCAGGCCCAGGACCGGCGGGGGCTGCTCACCAAAAGCCGTATCAGCGTCCTGGACGTCTCCTCGGCGCATCCTTCGCTCTGGCTCAAGGGGCAGCATGCGCCGCGCGGATTCCCGGCATTCCACGACAGCATGAAAGCCCTCGGATTCCGGGAGACCGTGCTCGTCGACGGCTACGCGATCATGCATCACGACGCAGTACTGACCGCGGTGTGGGCGACCCGCAATGTCACCGCCCACACCGGCGACGAGACCCCGGACATCAACGACGTCTACCACGAGCTCACCAATCTGAACCACACCACCAGCGTCCCGGCCGCCGGCGGACAGCTCAGCTTCGACGACGCCTCCCACGGCTGGCCGCACAACAAGCCGGTCCCCCTGATCCGGATCCCGGACCAGGGGGAGGAGGCACCGCCGCCGTACCGGACGCCTTAGCCCCGGCGGCGCCGCCGGGGCCGGCCCGGCCAGGTCGCCCAAGGATCCGCCGGCTCCCCCTGTACTACGTACGTCCCGCCCGCCCCTGAGCGTCCTTCAGGACCGCGGACGGCGGGCCGGCCCATCGCGCCCGTATGACCGTGAAGCCCGCCGCCTCGCAGGCCTCGCACACCAGCTCGTCGTCGTCGACGACATGCCGGACCTCGCGACCGCGGGCCATCCGGTGCAGGGTCTCCAGTTTGGTCTGCCGGGCGGGGCGCCGGTCCGCGTTGGGCCGCATCCACAACCTGCCCTCCGGCAGGCCGTGCCGGCCCAGCCAGGCGAGGGTGTCGCGGCGGCAGCGCTCGGGGCGTCCGGTGAGATAGACGACCTCGCAGTCCTCGGCGCTGCGCAGCGCCAGGGTCACGCCTTCGGCGAGCGGCGGGTCCTCGGTGGCCGCCGCGAAGAAGGCGTTCCAGTCCCGCGGGCGGCGCTGGAGGAGATGCTGGCGATGGCCGGAGTCGGCGAGGGTGCCGTCCAGGTCGAAGACCGCCAGGGGGCGCGTCGTCATGCCGTTGTCGTCCTCTTTCGTGGCTGCCGGTCGCCGTCTGTGCCGGGCCAGGTGACCGCGATCCGGCCGGATTCGACTCCCTGTGCGAGGGAGAGGCGATCGTACGCGATATCGGCACAGGTCGCGGTGTCCATGCGGAGGCGGACGTCGGGGAACTCGGCGGGGCCGTCGGCGTAGCGGGGGCCGTCGGCGTCGTCCAGCAGCACATGGAACTCGCCGCCGTCGAGGGCGATGTCGACCACCTCGACGCCCTCCCCGAAGTGCCGGGCGAGCCGGGTGACGAGCGGCAGCGCGAACCAGTGGGCACGGACCGCGTCGGTGGGGCGGATCCCCCCGAGGGCCGGGGCGCCCCAGTCGGCGAGGGCGGTGAGCGCGGGGAGCAGGGTGCGGCCGCGGGCGGTGAGTTCGTAGACGAACGCGGCGCCCGGAGGGGCGAGCCGGCGGCGGGAGACCAGGCCGTCGCGTTCCATGTCCTTGAGGCGGGAGGCAAGCATGTCCGTGCTGACGCCGGGCAGGTCGGCGTGCAGATCGGTGTAGCGCCGGGCGCCGCCCAGCAGTTCCCGGACGATCAGGAGCGTCCAGCGGTCCCCGACGGCGTCCAGGGCTCGGGCGAGGGCGCAGTACTGGTCATAACTTCGGCGCGGCATGACATCAGCATAGACAAAAGTTGGACTTTCCAAGTCCCCACTTGGTAAAACCAAGTACGGAAACCAGGGAGGCCGCCGCATGCAGTTCAAACAGTCCAGCAAGATGGCCGATGTCTGCTACGAGATCCGCGGGCCGGTGATCGAGCACGCGAACGCGCTGGAGGAGGCGGGCCACAGCGTGCTGCGCCTCAACACCGGCAATCCGGCGCTGTTCGGCTTCGAGTGCCCCGAAGAGATCCTCCAGGACATGATCCGCAATCTCTCCCGTGCGCACGGCTACACGGAGTCCCGCGGCATCCTCTCCGCCCGCCGCGCGGTGGCCCAGCACTACCAGCAGGTCGGCCTGCCCGAGGTCGATGTCGACGACATCTATCTGGGCAACGGCGTCTCCGAGCTGGTCTCGATGGCCGTACAGGCACTCCTGGACGACGGCGACGAGGTGCTGATCCCCGCCCCGGACTTCCCCCTCTGGACGGCGGTCACCACGCTCGCCGGGGGCAAGGCCGTGCACTACCTCTGCGACGAGTCCGCCGACTGGCTGCCCGACCTGGACGACCTCGCCTCGAAGATCACCGACCGCACCCGTGCCCTGGTCATCATCAACCCCAACAACCCCACCGGTGCCGTCTATCCGCGCGAGCTGCTCGAGGGCATGCTCGATCTCGCCCGCCGCCATCAGCTGATGGTCTTCGCCGACGAGGTCTACGACCGGATCCTGTACGACGACGAGGTCCACCACCACGCCGCGGTGCTCGCCCCGGACCTCGTCTGCCTCACCTTCAGCGGCCTGTCCAAGGCCTACCGCGTCGCCGGCTTCCGCTCCGGCTGGCTGGTCGTCTCCGGCCCCAAGGAGCACGCCGCCGACTATCTGGAGGGCCTGGGCACCCTCGCCTCCATGCGGCTGTGCCCCAACGCCCCCGCGCAGTACGCCATCCAGGCCGCCCTCGGCGGCCGGCAGAGCATCCAGGACCTCGTCCGGCCGGGCGGCCGCCTGCGCGAACAGCGCGACATCGCCTGGGAGCGGCTGAACGAGATCCCCGGCGTCTCCTGCGTCAAACCCCGGGGCGCGCTGTATGCGTTCCCCCGTCTGGACCCCGCCGTCCACAAGATCCACGACGACGAGAAGTTCGTCCTGGACCTGCTGCTGCGGGAGAAGATCCAGGTCGTCCAGGGCACCGGCTTCAGCTGGCCCCGCACGGACCACTTCCGCATCCTCACCCTCCCGCACGCCGACGATCTCGATGCGGCGATCAGCCGGATCGGGAGGTTTCTGGCGGGCTATCGGCAGTAGCGGCCGCGTGGGGCGGCGGCCCGGCGCGCCTCGGACTCACCAGTACGCCGCGTCGGTCCAGGCCTCGAAGCGCGCGAACTCGATCGGATCGTCGTCCTCGTCCAGCCCGGCCAGGCCCGCAGTCACGAAGGTGCCGCGCTGCCAGGCTACGAGGGCGTCGATCAGCCCGTGTTCCCAGGGCTCGCCCTGGTCGGCGTGGCGGGGGCTGACGATCAGGGGCCAGGCGTCCGGGTCGTCGCCCTCGGTGAGCCAGCCGATCTCGTCGCCGTCGATGGAGTTGGCGAAGGGGAGGAAGCCGCCCGGCTCGGGCCACATGGGGAGCGGGTGGTACTCCGGGAAGTCCTCCTTGAGGCTCAGGTAGGCGTCGGTCGTCTCCTCGACGTGGTCGAGGAAGCGCCGCTCCCCCGTCCGCAGCGGGGTCAGGAAGCGCAGCCACCCGCTCCAGCAGCCCGCGCCGTACTCCGCCATCAGGGTGAGGTACTCGCCCGGCAGCCGGGTGCCCAGCTCGGCGAAGAGGTCCTCCCAGGTGCCGCCGCCCAGGTACGGAGTTGCGGGCGGCGGGGAGAGCAGGCGCAGGGCCTCGAGGCCGGTGCCGGTCTTCAGGGCGATACGGCGCTCCGCTTCGGTGAGCCGGGGGACGGCGGGGGCGGGCGGGGTCCACGGCGCGGCGGTCTCCAGGAAGGCCGTGCGGGCGGCGCTGCCGGGGAGGGGGCCGATCAAGGGGCCGGGCGGGGAGGGCAGTTCCCAGGCGTCGCGGACGGTGTGGCGGAGGTACTGGGTGAGGGTGAGGTCGTAGCGGTGCCACTGTTGCAGGCCGCGGCTGCGGCCGGAGCCACCGTGGCGTACGACGACCGTCCACGCGTTGGGGTCCGCGGAGGCCGAGACATCCCAGAACAGGGTGTCGCAGCCGCGCGTGGTGCCCCAGGCCAGGAGTCCGCCCGGGTCGGGGTGGACGGCCGGACCCCGGCCCTCCGGGTGAGCACGGGCCTCGATGCGAGCCGAGCGGTGGGTTTCGCGCAGCCAGTCCCCGTAGTCGAAGCGGTTCTCCTGCACGCACGGCACGTGAATCCAGAGATATTCGCCGAAGTCCAGCGGACCATGGGCATCGGCCAGCCGCTTGTAGTCGTCCGGCAGCCGTAGCCCCAGCCATTTCTCCACCGCCGGCCAGTCGACGTCGACCGGCCTGGGCGGGCGCTCCGGGTGCGGAGAGGCGAAGCCGGCGATGTCAGCAGTGTCCATCGCCTCACCCTAACGGGCGCACCGCTCACCATTCGTTGCCGCCCGCCCGACGCCACGGTGAACGCCCGGCAACCACCGCCCCCGGGCCCGACGCGCCCTTGAGTGCACGGCGCACACCGGCTTAGGTGGAGGGTGGTAATCCTGCCGCCGCCCCGGAGGGGAGTAGCCCGCAATGCCCGTACGACCTGCGGTAACGGAAGCGGAACTAGAGGCTCGCCTGCGCGGAATATGTTTCAAGACCGGCCCTCCGCAACGCATCGGCGTGGAGATCGAATGGCTGGTCCACGACGCGTACAACCCCCGATGTCCGGTCGAACCGACCCGGCTGCACTCCGCGGCCACCGCACTTCGCGCCCTCCCCCTCACCTCTCTTCTGACCTTCGAACCCGGCGGCCAGCTGGAGCTCAGCTCGCTGCCCGCCACATCCCTCAGCGACTGCATCAACGCCGTCGCGGCCGATCTGGCCATGGTCCGTCCCGCAATGCGCGCCAGGGGCCTGGGCATGGCGGGACACGGTCACAATCCCTGGCACGCCCCGCACCGCGTGCTCACCGACGATCCCCGCTACAACGCCATGGAGGCGTACTTCGACCGCTGGGGCGGGGCCGGCCGGTCCATGATGTGCGGCACCGCGTCCGTCCAGGTCTGTGTGGATGCCGGATACGAGGAGCCGGGCCCGCTCGGCTTCGGGCGCCGCTGGCTGATGGCGCATCTGCTGGGCGCGGTGCTGGCCGCGGCCTTCGCCAATTCGCCCACCAGCGAGGGCTGCCCGACGGGCTATCGCACCACCCGCCAGCTCGTCTGGTCCCAGCTCGACCCGGACCGTACCCTCGCCCCGCCCCAGGAGGCGGACCCACGGGCGGCCTGGGCGCGCTACGTCCTGGACGCGCCCGTCATGTGCGTCCGGTCCGAGCACGGCCCCTGGCACGCGCCGCCGGGGCTGACCTTCCGCGACTGGGTCCGTACCGGCGTGCCCAGGCCGCCGACCCAGGAGGATCTCGACTACCACGTCAGCACCCTCTTCCCGCCGATCCGGCCACGTGGCCATCTGGAGCTGCGGATGATCGACGCGCAGGCGGGCGAGGGCGGCTGGATCGTGCCGCTGGCCGTGACGGCCGCGCTGTTCGACGATCCGGAGGCGGCGGAGACCGCCTACCGCGCCGTCAAACCCCTTGCGGAGACGGCCGGTTCGCGTCCCGCGCCGCGCAATCCGCTGTGGCGGCACGCGGCCCGCGGCGCGCTGACCGACCCCGAGCTGCATGCCGCGGCGGTGGCCTGCTTCGCCGCCGCCCAGGAGGCGCTGCCCCGGATCGGTGCGTCCCCCCAGGTGATCGCGGCCGTCGCGGAGTTCACCGAACGCTATGTGGCCCGCGGCCGCTGCCCCGCCGACGACCATCTCGACGCCCACTACGCCGCGGAAGCGGACCTCGCCTACGCCGCCGACACCGGCGGCGCGGACCTCGCCGAGCGCCTTGGGAAGGACAGCCAGTGACCCACCACCCGCTCGACCCCGCGGCGCTCCGCGCCCGCGCGGCCTCGGCGCTGCTCGCCGCACGCGACCGCACCCACCTGCTGACCGGCTGCGTCGAGGAACCCGACCTCCTCGCACAGCACTCCCCGCTCATGTCGCCGCTGGTCTGGGACCTGGCGCACATCGGCAACCAGGAGGAGCAGTGGCTGCTGCGCACCGTCGGCGGCCGGGACGCGCTGCGCCCGGACATCGACTCGGTCTACGACGCCTTCGAGCATCCGCGCGCCGCGCGTCCGTCACTGCCGCTGCTGGCGCCCGCCGAGGCCCGCGGCTATGTGGCCGAGGTACGCGGCCGGGTGCTGGACGTCCTGGAGACCAGCCCGCTGCACGGCGGGCCGCTGCTGGACTCCGGGTTCGCCTTCGGGATGATCGCGCAGCATGAACAGCAGCACGACGAAACGATGCTGATCACGCATCAGCTGCGTCGCGGTCCCGCCGTCCTCACCGCTCCCCCGCCGCCGGACACCTCCGACGGCATCCTTCCCGCCGAAGTCCTCGTCCCCGGCGGCCCGTTCACCATGGGCACCTCCACCGAACCCTGGGCGCTGGACAACGAGCGCCCCGCGCACCGCCGTCTGGTGCCGTCCTTCCTGATCGACACCACGCCGGTCAGCAACGGCGCGTACCAGCGCTTCATCGAGGACGGCGGCTATGACGAGCCCCGCTGGTGGGCCGGGGCGGGCTGGGCCCAGGTGCGGGAGCACAAGCTCCGCGCGCCGCTGTTCTGGAAGCGGGACGGCCGCCAGTGGCTGCGCCGCCGGTTCGGGGTGACCGAGCCGGTGCCGCCGGACGAGCCGGTGCTGCACATCAGCTGGTACGAGGCGGATGCGTATGCGCGCTGGGCGGGGCGGCGGCTGCCGACGGAGGCCGAGTGGGAGAAGGCCGCCCGGCACGATCCGGTCTCCGGGCGGGCGATGCGCTATCCCTGGGGCGACGAGGACCCGACCCCGGCGCACGCCAACCTCGGCCAGCGGCATCTGCGGCCGGCGCCCGTCGGCAGCTATCCGGAGGGCGAATCCCCCTTCGGAGTACGGCAGTTGATCGGCGACGTATGGGAGTGGACGGCCAGCGACTTCCTGCCCTACCCCGGCTTCGCCGCCTTCCCCTACCGGGAGTACTCCGAGGTGTTCTTCGGCACCGAGTACAAGGTGCTGCGCGGCGGGTCCTTCGCGGTCGATCCGGTCGCCTGCCGGGGGACGTTCCGCAACTGGGACCTGCCGGTACGGCGGCAGATCTTCTCCGGATTCCGTACGGCCCGGGACGCCGAGCCGGCGGGTGACGCATCCTGATGTGCCGTCATGTCGCCTATGTGGGACCGGAGATACCGTTCGGACAGGTGGTGCTGCGCCCGCCGCAGGGGCTCTACCGGCAGTCGTGGGCGCCGCGCCGGCAGGTGCACGGGACGGTCAACGCGGACGGGTTCGGGGTCGGCTGGTACGCGCCCGACGACCCGATACCCGCCCGCTACCGCCGGGCCGGGCCGATCTGGGCCGACGATCTGCTGCCCGACCTGGCGCGGGTGGTGCGCACCGGTGCGCTGCTCGCCGCCGTACGGGACGCCACCGAGGCGGGGGCGGACGCCGAGGCCGCCGCGGCACCGTTCGCGGCCGGCCGGCATCTGTTCAGCCACAACGGCGCGGTGCTCGGCTGGCCCGACTCGCTCGCCCCGCTGGCCGCCGCACTGCCGCCCGCGGAGCTGCTGCGGCTGGCCGCCCGCTGCGATGCGGCGTTCCTGTTCGCGCTGTTCCGGCACCGGCTGGCGGACGGGGAGGAGCTGGGCGAGGCGCTGGCCGGCACCGTCACCGCCGTCGCCGGGGCCGCTCCCGGCTCCCGGCTCAACCTCCTCGTCACCGATGGCACCACGATCGCCGCCACCACCTGGGGCGACACCCTCTTCCATCGCACCCTCCCCGGAGGCGGCACCGTCGTAGCCTCCGAGCCCTACGACGACGAACCCCAGTGGACCGAGGTCCCCGACCGCACCCTGGTGCGCGCCACCCGTACCGACGTCCGCCTCACCCCGCTCAAGGAGCCTGCCGCGTGAGCCCCCTCAGCATCACCCGCACCCTCCCCGCCGACGCCACCTCGGCCGCGCTGCGCGCCGACGTCGCCCAGGGGCTGTCCCGTACACCCAAACAGCTGCCGCCCAAGTGGTTCTACGACGCGCGCGGCAGCGAACTGTTCGAGGAGATCACCCAGCTGCCCGAGTACTACCCGACCCGCGCGGAACGCGAGATCCTGCTCACCCGCGCCCCCGGGATCGCCGCGGCCACCGACGCCCGTACGCTCATCGAGCTCGGCTCCGGCTCGTCCGACAAAACCCGTCACCTCATCGGCGCGCTCACCGGTCTGCACACCTACGTACCGGTCGACGTCAGCGAATCGGCGCTGGCCGCGGCGGGCAAGGCGCTGCTGATCGAGCACCCGGACCTGACCGTGCAGGCCCTGGTCGCCGACTTCCAGCGGGGCCTCACCCTCCCCGAGGCGCCCGGCCCGCGGCTGCTCGCCTTCCTCGGCGGCACCGTCGGCAATCTGCTGCCCGACGAACGGGCCGCGTTCCTGCGCTCGGTCCACGACCTGCTCTCGCCGGGCGACGCCCTGCTGCTCGGCACCGACCTCGTCAAGGACCCCGCCACGCTGGTCGCCGCCTACGACGACGCACAAGGCGTCACGGCCGAGTTCAACAAGAACGTGCTGCATGTCATCAACCGCGAGCTGGGCGGCGACTTCGACCCCGCGGACTTCGACCATGTCGCGCTGTGGAACGCCGAGCGCGAGTGGATCGAGATGCGGCTGCGCGCCCGCAAGGAGCTGACCGTCAAGATCCCCGGCGTGGACCTGGTGGTGTCCTTCGCCGAGGGGGAGGAGGTACGGACCGAGGTCTCCGCGAAGTTCCGCGAGGACGGCGTGCGGGACGAACTCGCCGCCGCGGGGCTGGAGTTGAGCAAGTGGTGGACGGACGGCGCGGGCCGCTTCGCGCTGTCGCTGTCGGTCCGTCCCTGAGGTCCGCGCCCCACGGCCGTTCCCCGCCGGACGGGTGCCGTATCCGCCGCCCGTGTGGTTCGATACCTCGATCGCACGTTCGCATCGTACGTTCGCCGGGCATCGGGCAGGGGTGGCGGAATGGGACTGGACCGGCGGGGATTCCTCAGGGGTGCGGCCGGACTGTCGGCGGCCGGGGCGCTGGCGGGCCTCGGCGGCACACAGTTCACGGCCGGCGCGGCACAGCGCGCCCCCGTACGGTCCCGGGTATCCCTCCAGGACTGGATGTCGGCCGTCCCCGATGCCACCCCCGTCCCACGGCTGACGATCCCGGGCACCCATGATTCGGGTGCCCGGATCGGCGGCCCCTGGGTCGCCTGCCAGAACTCCGCCGTCGAGGACCAACTGGCGGGCGGCATACGCTTCCTGGACGTCCGCTGCCGGGCCGTCGACGATGTCTTCGCGATCCATCACGGCGCCTTCTACCAGGAGCTGATGTTCGGCGATGTGCTCAACGCCTGCCGGGCCTTCCTGCAGGCGCACCCGTCCGAAACCGTCCTGATGCGGGTCAAGCAGGAGTACTCGGAGGTCTCCGCCGGGGAGTTCCGCCGTATCTTCGACATCTACCTCGACGACAAGGGCTACCGCCCGCTGTTCCGGCTCGACGCCGGTCTCCCCTCCCTCGGCGGGGCCCGGGGCAAGGTGGTCCTGCTGGCGGACTCCGACGGGATGCCGGGCGTGCGGTACGGCGATCCGCAGCTGTTCGACATCCAGGACAACTACATGGCGGAGCCGTTCGCCAAGTGGCCCAAGGTCGAGGCCCAGTTCCGCAAGGCGGCCGGCGAGCCGGGCAAGCTGTATGTCAACTACGTCAGCACCGCCGCCCTGCTGCCGCCCCGCTCGAACGCGGACCGACTGAACCCGCAGGTCAAGAGCCTGCTGGCGGGGTCGGAGGCGGCCGGCTGGACGGGCCTGGGCATCGTCCCGATGGACTTCCCCAACGCGTTCGGACTGGCGGAGACGCTGATCGGGCACAACGTCCCCGGGCCCCGCCGTGGCATCGCGCCCCCTTGAGCCGCATCCCGCAGACTGAGCCACATCTGGATCACTGGTTCCGGCGCCGCACCGTCCGCACGACGGTGCGGCGCCGGCTGATGTGGCAAGGCGGCGGCTGGTGGAGACGGGCGAGTGCGGCAGTGTTCCGCTGCGGGTGGCGCTGGCGCTGCTGCTGACGGGCGTGGTGGCGGGCGGTGTGGCGCTGGTGCTGTGGTCCGGGTCGCGCGATCCGTACCTGGCGGCCGGGGACCCCGCCACGGGCTCGTACCTGCCCGGCCGGCACGCCGGGGACTCGGCCGCCGCCGCGGTGCTCGCCGGACCGTACCGGGAACGGCCGGGACCGCCGGTGTCGGTGTCCGCGGACCGCATCGGCACCCCGGCCCCACTGCGGCCGTCCCGTCCGCTGGTCGCCTCGCCGACCGTGCCCTCCCCGCCCGTCGGTGCGCTCTTCTCGCCCGGCGACGACGGCAAGCCGTTCCACCACTGCACGGCGAGCGTGGTGCACTCCCCGGCGGGCGATCTCCTGGTCACCGCCGCGCACTGCGTACACGACGGCGGTTTCCGTACCCGGCTGGTGTTCGTGCCCGGTCTGCACGACGGGATCGCGCCGTACGGCCTGTGGGTGCCCACCCGGATCGATGTCGACCCGCGCTGGATCACCGACCGGGACCCCGACCGCGATGTGGCGTTCCTGCGGGTGCGCCGGGCCGGGCGGCCGTCGGACGGCCGCCCGGTCGAGGCGGTCACCGGCGCCGAGCGGATCCGCTTCGACGCGCCCGTCGGCGGCCCGGCCCAGCTGACCGGCTACCCCGAGGACCGGGACACCCCGCTCGGCTGCCGCCACACGGCCGACGCCCAGAGCCGCAGCCAGCTCCGCTTCGCCTGCCCGGGGTTCCCGAACGGCACCAGCGGCGGGCCGATGCTGACGGACGTGGACCCGGCGACCGGCACCGGCTCCCTGATCGGCGTCATCGGGGGGCTGGACGAAGGCGGGGACGACGCCACCTCGTACAGCAGCCGCCTCGACGCGGACGTGGCGAGGCTGTACCGGCGGGCGACGGCTTAGGACCCGTGCGAGGGGTCATGGCCGCGGGCGGCCCGGCCTCAGGCCCCCCGCGGCACCACCGTCTTGAGGACCGACGGCAGCGGGTACCAGTCCGCGGTGGCGAAACTCGCGTGGGCGGCCGCGAGTTGGTTCACCCGGGCCAGGGCCTCGGCCTCGGTGGGGTGGGTGCCGTCGATCTCCGGGGAAACCTTGTGGGCGTCGGTCATGATGAGGAGGTAGTGCCGGGTGTCGTACCAGGCGGTGTCGATGCTGCCGTTCAGATAGGTCGCGGCGTCGCCGTCGAAGACCACGAACCAGGGGCGCAGCGCCGGGTCGGCGTAGCGGTCGCGGGGATCGCCGGCGGCCGCGCCGTGCACCGCGGGGAACGCCGTGGACTGCGCCAGCCGGCCCTGTGCGGCAAGGTCCTTGAGGTGGCTGGCGTACTCGACGTCGGTCCACAGTTTGTCGAGCGGGTTGTTCTCCTCGAGGGTGCCGGGTATCAGCTCGATGAGGAACTTTCCGGACAGGGCGGAGCGGGCGGGCCAGCCGTTCGCCCGTACCGCCTCGTCGGGGGTGGCGTGTCCGGCCGTCAGGTCGCCGGGACCGTAGACCGCATCGCCCAGCTTCTCCCGCACCAGTGCGTCGAATTCGGCGGGACCGCGGCCGCCCTTGGCGTTGAAGCCGTCCTTCATCTCTATTTTGACCAGGATGGGCCGGTGGCCGGGGTGGGCGTCGTGCCAGGCCTTCATGTCGGCGAGGCAGGCGCCGAAGTTCTGGTCGCGGTCCTTGGTGCGCAGCTCCGACGCGTTCGCGGCGCCCTCGCAGTTGTTGTTGTTCCCCAGCGGGTTGCTGTGCGAGACCCGCCAGGACCTGCCCAGCCCGTTGGCCCAGACGTCGAGTTCCACGAGCGCCGCGCCGGAGTCCAGCGCATCGGCGAAGTAGGGGTACTTATCCTTCTCGTAGGCGTTGTGGACGCCTACCGACGTGCTGGTGTCATATGTCGTGGCGGCCGGTTCGGCACCCGCCGGACCGGTCACCGCGATCACCGCCGCCGCGGCGACCGCGACCGTCCCCACGCACCGCTTCCCGTTCATGTTCCCCGCTTCCGCTCAGTCCGTCAGATCCGCCCGGTCGGTCACCCGGTCGGCCGCTCGGTCGGGCAGCAGCGTACGGGAGTTGGGTGCGGGCGAGACCACGGGGGCATCAGGGGCCTGGAGAGCCGGGCCCTTACCAGGACTGGAGGAAGTGCATGCTCAGGAAGACACGTGCCGTCATGGAGCGTAGGACGACGGCTCGTTCCGGAACGCGGCGTACGGGGCTGCCGCTCGCGGCGACCGTGCTCACCGGGACGGTCGCGCTCTATATCGCGCTCGTCGCCTTCGGGAACATCACCGACTTCGGTACCAACCGGGACTTCGTGCGTCATGTCCTGGCGATGGACACCACGTTCCACGACCCGGATCTGATGTGGCACGCCATCACCTCGCCCGCGCTGCAGGACGCCGCGTATGTCGGGATCATCGCCTGGGAGACGGCGGCCGCGGTGGTGCTGGTCGTGGCCACCGTGCTCGGGGCGCTGGGGCTGCGGCGCGGCGATTTCGGCCGTGCCCGGCGAACGGCCAGCATGGGGCTGCTGATGCTGCTGGTGCTGTTCGGGGCGGGGTTCATGGCGGTCGGCGGGGAGTGGTTCGCGATGTGGCAGTCGAAGAGCTGGAACGGACTGGAGGCGGCGGCCCGCAACATCGTGGTGGCCGGGGTGGCGCTGATCGTCGTCCATCTGCCGGGGGCCACGGTTTCCGACGAGAGCGGGGAGTGACGGCCCGCCGGCGCACCCCGGGCCCCCGCGCCGTCACCACGCGATGCGGTATCCCGTGAGCCAGTTGTCGCCGCCCGCTCCGCCGCGCTCCACAGGGGCCCGGCGCGGCGGGCGGCCCGTCGCGTCGACGTCCGTGAGCCGGGCCATGCCCGCGCTGGTCGCGACGAGCTTCTCCACCCGCTCCCGGCGCAGCCCGTCGTACGCGGTGAAGGCGCTCGGCGGATCCGCCCGGTCGCGCAGGCAGGTGGCGAGGACGACGGCGTCCTCGATGGCCATCGAGGCGCCCTGGGCGGCGTTGGGGGCGGCCGCATGGGCGGCGTCGCCGATGATGACCATGGTGTCGGTGTGCCAGGTGGGGGTGCTGGCGATGTCGTAGGAGTGGGCGGCGGTGATGCGGTCGCCGGCGGTGGCGCGGACGATGGCCGCCGCTGGGGTGCCGTCGCCGTCGAGCAGTGCGGTGAGGCGCCGACGCCATGTGTCAGGGGTTACGGCGGCCGGGCCGGTGCGGTCCGGTTCCGGGCCGGGGACGCTGGCGAACCACCACACCTCGCCGTCGGGGGCGCGGGTGCAGCCGAAGAACGCCCGCTTGCCGAAGACCATGGTGTAGGCGTCCGGCACGGCCGCGGCGTCGCGGGTGTAGCCGCTGACGGTGGTGCGGCCGGTGGAGCGGGGGCGCGGCGCGGCCGGGTCGATGAGGCCGCGGGTGACGGAGTGCAGGCCGTCCGCGCCGATGAGGATGTCGCCCTCGGCGGTGCTGCCGTCGGCGAAGGCGGCGACCACCCGGCTGCCGTGCGCCGACGGTACGGTCTCCGCGCCGATCAGCCGTTTCCCGTGCCGCACGGATATCCCGCGGCGCGCCGCCTCGGCGTGCAGCACCCGGTTGAGCGTGGCCCGGCGCAGGGTGCGCGGGCCGGGCCCGGTACCCCGTCCGGCGCCGGAGAGGGGCCGCTCCCCCAGGTCCTCGCCGCGCTCGCCGATGAAGGTGACGCGGTGTGCGGGAAAGGAGTTCGCCACGACCGGACCGTGCGCGTCGATCACCCGTAGCGCTTCGAGGCCGTTGGCGAAGACAACGAGGAAGGCGCCGACGTCGTCCGCGCCGGCCGGATAGGCCTCGTAGATCTCCGCCGTAATGCCCGCCTTCTGCAGGGCCATTGCGGTCACCGCTCCGGCGATGCCGCCGCCGATGATCAGGGCTCGGGTCAGGGATGTGGTCATACCGTCGGTCTCCCAGTCGGTCCGCCCGTCCGGCCCGCCCGCCGGGTGGAACCGGCGGGCGGGTGGTGCGGCCCCGTAGGCCGCACCACCCACCTTGAACCCGGCGCGCCGGGAGGGCCAGGGTCCGTACGCGCGGGGATCAGCCCGCGGCGTACACATCCTCGATATAGCGCCCGGCGGCGGTCAGTTCGCGCAGCCACGCCTCGGATTCCTGGGGCGAGGCGCCCACCGCGGCGCCGTGCAGTGCGCGGAAGGCGTCCCGTACGCCGGGCGCCATCCGGCTGCCGTCGCCGCAGACGTAGACCCGCGCGCCGGCCTGCAGCAGCTCCCAGACCTCGGCGGCCTCGGCGGCGATGCGGTGCTGGACGAAGAGGTGGCTGTGTTCGGGGCGGGCGCTGAAGACCGGGCGGAGCGAGACGGCGCCCGCCTCCTGTGCGGCGGTGAGCTCCGCGGCGTGGAGGAAGTCGCCTGTGGGGTCGTCGCAGCCGAAGTAGAGCCGGGCGGGCGACGTCCGGCCCGCGGCGACGCGGTCGGCGACGGCACCGCGGAAGGGTGCGAGACCGGTGCCGGCCGCGATCATGATGACGGGGGTGGGGTCGGCCGGATCGAGGCGGAAGGCCTCACGGCAGGGCTGGACGCGGGCCAGGACGGTGTCGCCGGGCCGCACCCCGTGCAGATACGTCGAACCGGTGCCGCCGGGCAGCAGCGAGACCATCAGGTCGGCGTGCCGGCCGTCGGTGGCGGGCGAGGACGAGAGGGAGTAGTGCCGGGTGCGCAGCGGCGGCAGCAGCTCCAGGATGACCGGCCAGGGCAGCGCGCCGCGCAGCGCCGGGTGGTCCTCGATCAGGCCGATCAGGGTCCGGGGATCGTCGTCGGCGAGGGTCTCCAGCGCCGTCCGCTCGGGCGGGCAGGGGTTGTGGGCGGCGAGCAGGGATGTCTGGCCGGGGGTCGGCCGGGCACCCAACTCCAAGTGATGGGTGAGGAGTTGGCGTACGGTCAGCGGGCGGTCGACGGGGAGCGCGTCGCGGGCCGGGCGGCCGGAGTGCAGCGAGAGAACGGTGTCGAGGCCGACGCCCAGCGCCTGTGCGGCCCGTTCGACGGCGGCCGGGGCGTTGGCGGGGAGGACGGCGAGATGGTCGGCGGTGCGGTAGGTGACCCCGTCGGGCAGCGCGATGCGCAGGAAGCGCTTGGGGCGCGGCCAGTCCGGCGCCGTCAGGTCGTAGGCCTCGGTGACGGTCATCTCGACGAGGTCGTGCCGGGCGGCGAGCGCGTCCAGGGGTCCGCCGGTCACCTCTGTCACGGTGTAACGGGTGTCCTCGGCGGCCGGGGCGCCAACACCGGCGCTCGCCGGGTCGCCGTAGCGCGTCAGCAGCCGGGTGCGCAGCGCGAGGGCGAACTCCTTGACGGTGCCGTTCAGATTGCCGGAGGCATCGGCCTCAGCGCGTGGCACCAGACGCTCGGCGCCGAGCGCGTCGAGGCGGTCGTCGATGAGCGTCGGCACATGCTGGTAGGTCGCGGCCCAGTTGCGGTCGCCGACCCCCAGGACGGCGTACGGGACCCCCTCGGCGGCGCCCTCCTGCGCGGTGCGCAGCCAACTCACGAAGGCGGCCGCGTCATCGGTCGGCTGCCCGTTGTAGGAGGCGGCGACGATCGCCACGGGCCGGTCGGCGGGCAGCCCGCCCGCGTAGGCGTTCAGCGGTGCCACCTCGGTGGTGAAGCCCAGGCCGGTGGCCTCGTCGGCCAGCCGCTCGGCGAACTCCCGGCAGGTGCCGTAGTTGGTGCCGTGCAGCAGGAGCAGTCCGGTGCCCTGCGGGACACGGGTGGGCAGGCCGTCGCCGGTCGCGGCCGCCGCTCCTTCCCCGGCGGCCGTGGCCCCGCCACCCGGGAGGACGGCGAGCGCGGCGCGGGTCGCGGCCCGGTCCGCGGGCGTACGGGCGGCGAGGGTGAGCGTGAAGTTCTCGGGCTTGAGGGTCAGCGTCTCCTTGATGCGCAGCCGGTAGCCCGTGTGGTCGATCAGACGGTAGCGGTGCACCAGGAGCGCGAGCAGCATCGTCGCCTCGTGCAGCGCGAACTGCCGCCCGATGCAGGCCCGTTCACCCGTGCCGAAGGGCTTGTACGCATGCGGGGAGCGGGCCGCCTCGGCCTCCGGGGCGAAGCGGGACGGGTCGAAGAGGTCGGGGTTGTCGCCCCAGGCCGGGTCGCGGTGCAGCATCGGCGTGAGGACGGTGAGCAGATCGCCCTTCCGCAGCGGGTAGCGGCCGCCGAGGACGGTGTCCTGCTGGGCCTGCCGGGTGAACGCGGCGGCGGTCGGCCACAGCCGGAGCGACTCGTTGAGCACCTGCCGGATGTACGGCAGCCGGCCGATGTCCTCGAAGGACGGGTCGGGGTCCGGGTCGTCGCCCCACAGCTCGTCCGCCTCGCGCTGGGCCAGACGCAGCGCGGACGGGTCCTTCAGCAGGTGGTAGAGGGCGAAGGAGAGCGCGCCCGAGGTGGTCTCGTGCCCGGCGATCAGGAAGGTGATCACCTGGTTGCGGATGTTGGCGAGGTCCAGGGCGGGCCCGGCGCCGTCCCCCTGGTCCCGGGAGCCGAGCATCAGGCCCAGCAGATCGTCGTCGCCGCTCTCGCCGCTCGCGGTCCGGGCGGCGATGACCTCGTCGACGACGGACGCGAGATAGTCGGCGTCGACGCGGAACGCGGCATCCTCCGCGGAGTGGTCCGCGCCGGGCTCACGGCCGAACTTGGCGCCGCTCCACTGGAGACAGCGCACCATCGACTCGACGAACGGGTGCGGGGTGTCCCGGGCGAACGACTCGAAGTCGAAGCCGAAACCCGCCAGTCCTATGGTGTCCAGCGTCATCCGGGTCATGTCCTCGGCGACGTCGACGGCCCGGCCGTCGGCGACCCGGCGGTCCCAGGCGGCCATCACCCGGCGCGCCACCTTGAGCATCGCCGGGTGGTACGTCCGCATCGAGCCGAGCGCGAAGGCCGGCATCAGCACCTCGTGCGCCTTGGCCCAGTTCGGCTCGTCGTTGTAGGCGGTGAACAGACCGTCTCCGGCGAACTCCCGGACATTCTCCAGGATCGCCGAGACGCCCTTGGCGAAGCGGTTCTCGTCGGCGAGTTCGGTGACCAGGTCCAGCGAGGAGACGAGCAGCGTCTCGCGGTCACCCAGCCGGCGCCGGAAGACCGGACCGTGGACCCGGGCCAGGTCCATGGCCTGCTGGAGCGGCGTCGAGGTGAGACCGGTCGCCGTGATGTCGGCAACCGGAATGCCGTCGTCGGCGGCGCGTTCGTCGGAGTGCAGCGCGATGGTGTCGGTCATGTCTCCAGCGTGACCGGTCCGGTGTGCAGGTCAGGGCCGGGCAACTGCATGATTGTGCAGTGGTTTCTCGCCACTCGCTCTTGCGCACCGACCGGAGAAGGGGCAATGGACAACGGGGCTGCCGACGACACCGCCGAGACCTGCCCGAACGGGCCCGTCGCACCGGCCGACCCGGCCGGGCCGTACGCGGGGGGTCCGTGGCGCAACTATTTCCTGATCCTGCTCGACCGCATCCCCACGCCGATCGCGGTGTGCAATGCCGAGGGCGAGGTGCTGATCGCCAATCCGGCGATGGCCGAGCAGTGGGGCACGTCCCCCGGGCAGCTGCGCGGACGCAGTCTGCTGGACCTCTTCCGGCCACGGGCGAAGGAGCAGGTGTACCGGATCGCCGAGGCGGTCCGGCTGGGCCGCCGCTCGCGCTATCCGGTGGAGGTCCACTGGCGTTCGGCGTCCGACGGGACCGAGCGGGAAGGGGAACTGACGGTGGATCCGGTCGGCGACTCCTCGGTCCAGCCGCCCGTGCTGCTGGCGCTGCTGCGGGTCCGCGAGACCGATCCGCCGGTGCCGCCGCGCGGCACGGCGAGCCCCGTCGAGGCCAGGATCCTGGCGCTGGCCGCCGGCGGTGCGACCACCGCGTCGATCGGCACCGCACTGGGTCTGACCGTCGACGGCGTCAACTACCACCTCACCCGGCTGGCCCGCCGCTGGCGCGTCCAGGGCCGTACCGCGCTGGTCGCCAGGGCCTACGTCCTCGGCGTACTGGCCCCCGACGCCTGGCCGCCGGCCCCCGCCTGACCCGCCCCGGCGCCGCGGGGGACACGGCGGCATGGCCCGGGGCACCGTCGCCACGCACGTACGGTTACCCTCCCTGCTGTGGACGACAGCACTTCCGGCAGCTCTTCCGACAGCACTCCCGGGCCCTTCGAACGCGGTACGGACGGCCCGAAGGTCATCGTCGTCGGTGTGGACGGCTCCGACTCGTCGTGGCGCGCCGCCGCCTACGCGGCCGGGCTGGCCCGGCGGCAGGGGTCGAAGCTCGTCCTGGTCTATGTGCAGCCGGTGATGCCGGCCGGTGCCGCGATGGGCGCCCCGGTCGTGGACGCGACCAACGAGGTCGCCGAGGAGCTGATGGCCGCGATCCGCGAGGCGACGGAGCGGCTGCGGGGGATATACGACGTCCGCTGGGAGTTCCGCACCCTGCGCGGGGACCCGTACAACGGCATGGTGCAGATGGCCGATGAGCTCAAGGCCGATGCGGTGGTCGTCGGCGCGTCGGAGTCCGCCGGGCACCGCATCATGGGGTCGGTCGCGGTCCGCCTGGTCAAGGCCGGGCGCTGGCCGGTCACCGTCGTCCCGTAGCCCTGCCGCCACACCCGCTCCGCTGGTGGGGCGGGCCGCCCTGAGGCACGGTGGGAAGTGGACGGGCGGAGCGCCGCCCCGGCCGAGGGAGAGCATCGTGACCGACCGCACGTATCGCGTGACCGACATCGTCGGTACGTCCCAGCAGAGCGTCGACGCCGCCATCAACAACGGCATCCGGCGCGCCTCGCAGTCCCTGCGCAACCTCGACTGGTTCGAGATCAGCGAGGTCCGCGGGCATATCGTCGACGGCCATATCGACCACTACCAGGTCGGTCTGAAGGTCGGCTTCCGGCTGGAGGACGCCGAGTGAACCGGCGGTATTGAGCCCCCTGCACACCCCTCCCGTGTACGACTCCCGGCGAGTCACGTCGCTACTAGGGAGTCGTCTTCCTCAGACGCCCTCGAGGGTCCATGATGATCCGCCGTCGGAGTACGACGGATCGAGCCTACGGAGGGCTGACGCATGGGCCTGCGCGCGGGACAGGGCGTATTGCGCCGGAAACCGATCGACCACATCGAGGAACCGGAAGGCGCGGCGAGCCAGCAGCTCACCCGCGCGCTGGGCCTGTGGCAACTGACCGCCATCGGCGTCGGCGGCATCATCGGCGCGGGCATCTTCACGCTGGCCGGCACGGTCGCCAACGGGAAGGCCGGGCCCGCCGTTCTGCTCTCCTTCCTCATCGCGGGCATCGCCAGTGCCGCGGCCGCCTTCTCCTACGCCGAGTTCGCCGGGCTGATCCCGAAGGCGGGCTCGGCCTACACCTACGGCTATGCGGTGCTCGGCGAGTTCGCGGGCTGGTTCATCGGCTGGGACCTGCTGCTGGAGTACACCGCGATCGTGGCGGTGGTCGCGATCGGCATCTCGGGCTACTTCGGCTTTCTGCTGGGCGAGGCGGGCCTCGATCTGCCCGTCTGGATGCTGGGCGCACCGGGCACCGGCCCGGGTCACCGGGTGGACCTTTTCGCGGCGGTGCTCTGCCTGCTGATCGCCTATCTCCTCACGCTCGGCATCAAGAACGCCGCGCGCTTCGAGACGATCGTGGTGGGCCTGAAGGTCCTGGTGGTCGTCGTCGTGATCGCGGTCGGCTTCTTCCACATCAACAGCGCGAACTACACCCCCTTCTTCCCGTTCGGGGTGAGCGGCGCGTTCACCGGCGCCGCGACCGTCTTCTTCGCGGTCTTCGGCTATGACGCGATGAGCACCGCGGCCGAGGAGTCCAAGGACGCACAACGCCATATGCCGAAGGCGATCATGTACTCGCTGGCGATCTCGATGGTGCTGTACGTGCTGGCCTGCCTGGTGCTGACGGGTATGCAGAACTACAAGGACATCGACCCGGAGAGCGGCTTCTCGACCGCGTTCAAATCGGTGGGGCTGAGCGCCCTGGCCGATGTCATCGCGGTCGGCGCGATCATCGGCATCCTGACGGTCATGTTCACCTTCATGCTCGGGGTGACCCGGGTGTGGTTCTCGATGAGCCGCGACGGCCTGCTGCCGAAGTGGTTCGCCAAGACCAGCCCCAAACACCATGTGCCGACCCGGGTCACCTGGATCGTGGGCTTCGCCTCGGCCCTCATCGCCGGCTTCCTGCCGATCGGCGAGGCCGCCGAGCTGACGAACATCGGCATTCTGCTGGCGTTCGTGGTGGTCTGCGTCGCGGTGATCGTCCTCCGCTACAAGCGCCCCGACCTGCCGCGGACCTTCCGTACGCCGGGCATGCCGTTCGTCCCGGCGATCGGCGTCTGCTTCTCCCTCTGGCTGATCACCTTCCTGGAGTGGCAGACCTGGGTGCGCTTCGCCGTGTGGTTTGTCATCGGCCTGGTCATCTACTTCTCGTACTCGTACAAGCGGTCCGAGCTGGCGAAGAGCGAGGCCGCGGCGCCGGAGCCGGGCGAGCGCGGCTGACGGTCCGTCTCCCCCGGTGCCGTACGGCGGTCCAGCGGGCCGTACGGCACCGGGCGCCGTGACGCCTTCTAGCCGAACCACTTGCTCCACAACAGCCAGCGCAGCCGCCACCGCAGGTGGCCGGGGAGCTGGTCCCGCCACAACCACAGCGGCAGACGGCGCCACGGCACATAGCCCCAGGCATCGGTGTGGGCCTCCATGCCACGCGGGCAGCGGCGCAGCGCCTCCAGGCAGCGGCGGTCGACGGTGCCGTGCAGCCGGGCGGTGTGGGCGAGGGCGACGCTGCCTTGCGAGAGAAGTTTGCGGTCCCCGGTCTCCAGCGCCGTTTCCAGCGCCTGCGCGACCCTGGGCAGGATCGCCGCGGCGTCGGGATGGGTGAGGGCGAGTCCGATGACCGCGACGCCCACCATCTCCTCGCCGCGCGCGAACGCGGCGTCCACCTCTTCCGGGCGGTCGGTGCCCATCAGGGCGGAGGAGTCCTGCCAGTTCATACCGCGGCCGGCGGCGGCCCGGGCGAGCAGGAACTCCTTGCGTCCGGCGGCCAGTTGGCCGGGGTCGGTGTCCTCCGACGGGTGGTGGGCGCGTGCGAGGTGCTCCCAGATCCGGCGGTCCCGGGCGTCGTCCGTCACGAGTTCCCGGCATACGGCGGCGAGCTCGGGGGCGTCCGGTCCCAGGGCATGGATCCGGGCGAAGCCCTCGGCGGGTTCGCCCAGGTCGCAGCGGCGCAGAAAGGCCAGCTCGACGGTGTCCCCGGCGGTCAGCCGGCCGTGGAGATGACCCCAGGCGAGCTCGGACACCTCGAGAGCGACGGCGTACCGGACGAACCCGGCGGGGACGGGGCGGGGTGACGGAGTGTCGGTCCGGTCGGGTGTCTGCACAGGGCGAGGGTAGTTGCCCGGCCGCGGCCCCGCCCTCTTGACGTGCACCTGGCCGGAACTAAGAATGAGCGCGCCCTGACAACGTTGTCGGCATCCGGAGGTTCGTGAACCCATGTCATGGCTCAGACGTCGCCCCGGTCGTCACCGGCTGCGTACCGCGGGAGCGGTGCTGGCCGCCGCCCTCGCCGGGAGCACCCTCACCGTTCCCGCCGCGCACGCCGCGCCGCCCGGCGACGGCCCGCTCGCCGATCTGGTCAATCCATTCATCGGCAGCCGGAACGACGGCAACACCTACCCCGGGGCCGCCGTCCCGTTCGGCATGGTGCAGCTCTCCCCCGACACCGGCCACACCACCGGCTACGACTACGACGACGACCGCATCCGCGGCTTCAGCTCCGTCCATGCCTCCGGGGTGGGCTGCGGGCTGGGCGGCGATCTGCCGGTGCTGCCCACCACGGGCGACATCACCGAGACCGACTATGCGAAGTATGCATCCGCCTACCGCCATGACGACGAGTCGGCCCGGCCCGGCTACTACCGCGTGGGGCTGACGTCGTACGGCGGGATCACGGCCGAACTGACCGCCACCGCCCGCACCGGCAGACAGCGCTACACCTTCCCCGCCACCGACAAGGCCAATGTGCTGCTCAACGCGGGCCAGTCGCTGCACAGGACGGTCTCCACCCGCGTCGAGGTGCTGGACTCCCGCACCATCCGCACCGCCCTCACCGGCCGCGGCTTCTGCCAGGACACCGAGCCGTACACCGTCTACACGATCACCCGCTTCGACCGGCCGTTCGCGTCGTACGGGACCTGGGACGGCGACAAGGTGACGGCCGGGTCGCGGGGGTCCACGGCGAGCGGACGGCACGGGGCCTACGCCCGCTTCGACACCCGCAAGGACCGTACGGTCGAGGCCACCACGGCGCTCAGTTACGTCGATGCGGCGGGCGCGACCCGCAATCTGCATGCCGAGGGCGGGGGTTCCTTCGACCGGACGAGGGCCGCGGCCGATGCCGCCTGGGAGCGGCGGCTGGGCCTGGTCCGGACACAGGGCGGCGACCGGACCCTGCGCCGCACCTTCTACTCCTCCCTCTACCGGTCCTTCCTCGCGCCGAACATCGGCAGCGATGCGGACGGCCGCTACACGGGCTGGGACCGGAAGATCCACCGGGCGAACGGCTTCACCTACTACCAGAACTGGTCGCTGTGGGACACCTACCGCACCCAGGCGCAGCTGCTCGCCCTGCTGGCACCGCGCGAGTCCCGCGACATGGCGCTGTCGGTGCTGCGGATCGACAAGGAGAGCGGCTGGCTGCCCAAGTGGGGCTACGGCACGGTCGAGACGAACATCATGACGGGCGATCCGGTCACACCGTTCCTCACCAATGCCTATCAGCAGGGGCTGCTGGCGGGCCACGAGGAGGAGGTGTATGCGGCGCTGAGGAAGAACGCCGACGGGGTGCCGCCCGCCGGTTCGCCCGCCCTCGGGCGGGAGGCCGACGCCGAGTACCTCAAGGCCGGCTTCGTCCCGTATCTCAAGGGCCGGCCGCATACCAAGCCCGGCGACTCCGACTTCGACCACGGTGCCTCGGCGACGCTGGAGTACGCGCTGTCCGATGCGATGCTGGCGCAGATGGCGCGCGATCTGGGGCATCCGGCGGACGCCGGGCGGTATGCGGCCCGCGCGCAGAACTACCGCAGGATCTTCGACCGTTCGACCGGGTTCTTCCGGGCCCGGGACGCCGAGGGCGCCTTCACCGGGCCCGCCGATCCCGCCAAGAGCGAGGGTTTTCACGAGGGCACGGCGTGGCAGTACCAGTGGCTGGTGCCGCAGGACCTGCCGGGGATGATCGGGCTGATCGGCGGCAAGGATGCGGCGGACCGGCGGCTGGATTCCTTCTTCGCCTACCGGCAACTGCTGGCGGACCCGGAGAAGACGGCCCGCGAGGTGTGGGTCAACGGGCCGTACGACTACTACAACGCCGACAAGTACAACCCGCAGAACGAGCCCGACCTCATCGCGCCGTACACCTACCTGTCCACCGGGCGTCCCTGGAAGACGACGGATGTGGTGCACGCGGCGCTGACGCTGTTCACCGACACCCCGTCCGGGATGACCGGGAACGACGACCTGGGGACGATGTCGGCGTGGATGGTGCTCTCGTCGATCGGGGTGTTCCCGGTGCAGCCGGGCACCGACAGCTGGGGGCTGAGCACACCGGTCTTCGACCGGGTGGATCTGACGCTGGACCGGCGCTACTTCCCGGCCGGGCACTTCACCGTCACCGCGCCCGGTACGTCGTCCGCCGACCGGTACATCCAGTCCGTCCGCCTGGACGGCGCCGCGCGGGACCGGACCTACCTCACCACCGGTGATCTGCGGACGGGCCGCGAACTGGCCTTCTCCGTGGGGCCGAAGCCGTCCCGGTGGGGCACCGGCGACCGGGCCGCACCGCCGCCGGTGGGCGCCTCGGCCGGGCGGTAGACCAGCGGGCGCCGGATCAGCCGGGCAGCAGCAGGCCGACCGCCAGTGCCGCGACCACCACGGCGGAGACCAGAGCGGTGACGGCCCGCCCCCGTGGGCCGGTCAGCGTCCTGCCCAGTGCGGCTCCGCTCGCGGCCAGAAAGAGCTGCCAGCTCATCGAGGCGATGAGGACGGCGGCGACGAAGACCGTCTTGGCTGCGAACCCGGTGCCGGCGCCGGCACCGCCGGCGAGGACCAGCGCGGAGAAGTAGATGATCGTCCAGGGGTTCGCCAACGTCAGCCCCAAGAAGGCGAGATAGGCCCGGAGCGGGCGTCCCAGGGCGTGCCGCTCCGGGCCGGGCGCTGCCTTTCCGTCCCGTGGGCGCAGCGCCCCTACGGCGGTCCGTATCGCCATGCCGAGCAGGACCGCCGCGGCCAGCGCGCGGAGCGGGCCCGCCACCGGGGCGACGGCGTGCGCGACGGCGGCGCCCCCGGCAACCGCGATCAGCGCGTAGCACGCGTCTGCGGTGCCCACCCCGAGCGCGGCCGCGATGCCGACCCGGAACGACGTCCGGGCCGTCACGCTCACCAGCAGCACGGCCAGCGCCCCGACGGGCACGGCCACCGCATATCCCGCCCACAGTCCCGGCAGAAACGACTGGGTCAGGAGTTCCTGTGTCTCGGTCATGCGGGCCAGCATCGGTGGCCGTCATCGTGCGGGTCCATCGAATACTTCCGCCCGGTACCGTGCGGCATCACCGTACGATCGGCGCATGATCGACCCCCGGCTGCAGACCCTCCGCGTCCTGCACGAGCAGGGCACCGTCACCGCGACCGCCCAGGCGCTGCATCTGACGCCGTCGACGGTCTCCCAGCAGCTGCGCCAGCTCTCCGCGCGGCTCGGTCTGGAGCTGCTGGAGCCGGCGGGCCGCCGGGTGCGGCTCACCCCGGCGGCGCTGGCGCTGCTCGGGCATGCCGATGCGCTGTTCGCGCGCTGGGAGGAGGCCCGTGCGGATCTGGCCGGGTATGCGGACGGGGTGGCCGGGCGGCTGCGGATGACGGGGGTGGCGACCGCGATCACGGGGGTGCTGGCGCCGGCGGCGGAGCGGCTGCGCCGCGAAGAGCCGCGGCTGGCGGTGGAGATCGGCGAGGACCCGGGCGAGAACCGCTTCGATCTGCTGCTGGCGGGCCGGGCGGACATCGCCGTCGTGATTCCGACGCCGGGCGGCCCGCCCCCGGGCGACGCCCGCTTCACCCAACTGCCGGTTCTTCAGGAGCCGCAGGATCTGCTGGTGCCGGCCGGGCACCGGTTCGGCGGGCGGACGGCGGGCGGGGTGACGCTGGCGGAGGCCGCCGAGGAGTGCTGGATCCGGGCGGGCGATCCGGCCGATCAGCATCAACTGCTGCTGGCCGCCTGCGCGGCCGCCGGTTTCACCCCGCGGGTGCGGCACAACGCGGTGGACTGGTCCGCGATCGCGGCCCTGGTCGCCCATGGCTGCGGAATCTGCCTGCTGCCGCGGCTGGCGCCGGTGCCGGACGGCTACCGGGACCGGGTCGTCCGGGTGCCGCTGCGCGGCGAGCCCGTCCCGGTGCGGCGGTTCATGGCGGCCGTACGGCGCGGCAGCGAGCGCCGGCCCCCGATCGCCCGCGGGCTGGCGGCGCTGCGCGCGGCCGCGGGCGAACGGGCCTGACCGCCGGGAAGGGGGTGCGGCGGGGTCGGTCCTACTTCTGCAGGGACGCCCAGAACTCGTCGAAGGACATCTTTCCGTCGCCGTCGATGTCCTTGGACTTGAGGACCGCCTCGGCCATCGGGCCGTTGGCGTACATGTCGCCCATCGCTGCCATGGCCCGCTTGAACTCGTCCGGCGTGACCTGGCCGTCGCCGTCCGCGTCGAACCGGGCGAATGCCGCCTTGGCCTTCTCGATGTCTGCCATCAGAGGTGCCCCCTTCGTGGTGCTGCGCACTGCTGCGCCGTGGTGATGCCTGGTGATCTGACCTGCGTACATTAGCGGACCGTCAAGACGGCTCCGGCCGCGCCCTCCGTCGGGCCAGGTAGGGCGCCGTACGGCTGCCGGCGGCGGCCGCCACCTCGGCGGGGGTGCCCGCGGCGACGATCCGGCCGCCGGCCGCGCCGCCGCCGGGACCCAGGTCGATGACGTGGTCGGCGCCCGCGACCACCCCCATGTCGTGCTCGACGACCACGACGGTGTGGCCCGCGTCCACCAGGCCGTGCAGCTGACGGAGCAGCACCTCGGTGTCGGCGGGGTGCAGTCCGGTGGTGGGCTCGTCGAGGAGGTAGAGGGTGTGGCCGCGGCGGGTCCGCTGGAGTTCGGTGGCGAGCTTGATGCGCTGGGCCTCGCCGCCGGAGAGTTCGGTCGCGGGCTGGCCGAGGCGCAGATAGCCCAGGCCGACGTCCTGGAGGGTGCGCAGGCTGCGGGCGGCGGCCGGGAGGTCGGCGAGGAAGTCGGCGGCGGTGTCGACGGTCATCGCCAGGACGTCGGCGATGGTGCGGTCCCGGTAGGTGATCTCCAGCGTCCCGGGGTTGTAGCGGGCGCCGTGGCAGGCGGTGCAGGGCGCGTAGGTGCCGGGGAGGAACAGCAGCTCCACGGCGACGAAGCCCTCGCCCTGGCAGGTCTCGCAGCGGCCGCCGGTGACGTTGAAGGAGAAGCGCCCGGCGGTGTAGCCGCGGGCGCGCGCCGCGTCGGTGGCGGCGAAGACCTTCCGTACGGTGTCGAACAGCCCGGTGTAGGTGGCGAGGTTGGAGCGGGGCGTCCGCCCGATCGGCTTCTGGTCGACGCGGACGAGGCGGTCCACGGCCGCCAGGCCCTTCGCGGCGGCCAGTTCCGCGGTGGGGCGGGCGCCGGTTTCCTCGTCGTCCTCGGGGCCCGCGCCCAGGTGGCCGGTGACCGCGTCCGCGAGCACGCGGGTGACAAGGGTGGATTTGCCGGACCCGGAGACCCCGGTGACGGCCGTGAAGACGCCGAGCGGAAATTCCGCGTCCAGGGCGCGGAGGTTGTGCAGGGTGATGCCTTCGAGGCGCAGCAGTCCGGTGGGCTCGCGCGGCTCCCGGTGCCGCGGGTACTCCCCGGAGTCGAACAGAAAACGGCGGGTGGCGGATTCCGCGACCTGGGCGAGGCCGGCGACCGGGCCGCTGTGCAGCACCCGCCCGCCGTGTTCCCCGGCCCGCGGCCCGACGTCCACGAGCCAGTCGGCGCGCCGTACGAGGTCCATGTCGTGCTCGACGACGAAGAGGGAGTTCCCGGCGTCCTTGAGCCGGTGCAGGACGGTGAGCAGGGCCCGGGTGTCGGCGGGGTGCAGTCCGGCGGACGGCTCGTCGAGGACGTAGACGACGCCGAAGAGGCCGGAGCGCAGCTGGGTGGCCAGCCGCAGCCGCTGCAGTTCCCCGGGCGAGAGGGTGGGCGCGGGGCGGTCCATGCTGAGGTAGCCCAGGCCCAGCTCGGTGAGGATCTCGATGCGGGTGACGAGGTCGCGGGCGAGCGGGGCGGCCACGTCCGCGTCGTCCGTGCGGGCGGCGGCGGGCCGCAGCGTCTCGGCGAGCGCGGCCAGCGGCAGTCCGGCGAGCTCGGCGATGTCCCGTCCTTCGAAGGTGACGGCCAGCGCCTCGGGGCGCAGCCGCCGCCCGTCGCACACCGGGCAGTCGTCGGACACCATGAAGCGCTGGACGCGCTTGCGCAGCGTCTCGCTCTTGGAGTCGGCGAAGGTGTGCAGGACGTACCGCCGTGCGCTCATGTACTGGCCCTTGTACGGGCGCTGGATGCGGCCCGCCTCGCGTACCGGGTGGACGGTGACGACCGGCTGTTCGTCGGTGAACAGGATCCACTCGCGGTCCGCCTGCGGCAGTTCGCGCCAGGGCCGGTCGATGTCGTGCCCGAGGGTGGCGAGGATGTCGCGGAGGTTCTTGCCCTGCCAGGCACCCGGCCACGCGGCGATGGCTCCGTCCCTGAGGGAGAGGGCCGGGTCGGGGACGAGTGAGGCCTCCGTGACGTGGTGGACGGTGCCCAGGCCGTGACACTCCGGGCAGGCACCGGCCGTCGTGTTGGGTGAGAAGGCGTCGGAGTCGAGCCGTTCCGCGGCGCCCTCCGGGTAGTCGCCGGCGCGGGAGAAGAGCATCCGCAGGGTGTTGGAGAGGGTGGTGACGGTCCCCAGGGAGGACCGGGAGGTCGGCGCGGAGCGCCGCTGCTCCAGCGCGACGGCGGGCGGCAGCCCGGTGATGTCCTCGACCTTGGGGGCGCCGACCTGGTGGATCAGCCGGCGGGCATAGGGGGCGACCGACTCGAAGTAGCGGCGCTGGGCCTCGGCGTAGAGGGTGCCGAAGGCGAGCGAGGACTTGCCGGATCCGGACACCCCGGTGAACGCGACCAGCGCGTCCCTCGGGATGTCCACATCGACCTGGCGGAGGTTGTGCTCACGGGCGCCGCGCACCCGGACGTACGAGTCGGTCATGTCCCCATGATCGGGCACCGGCCTTCGTGATCAGGCACCGTCCCCCGTGACCGGTCAGCCGAGTGCGGCGAGCAGCCGTGGGTGGGCCTCCTCCCAGGGCAGCGGGGCGGCGATCACCGCGCGCAGGGTGCGGACCTGGCGGGGCGGGAGGCCGATGGCGAGCACTCCGGTGGCCAGACCGCCGCTCCCGTAGAGCGCGGCGACGCGGCGCTCCTCCTTGTCCAGGAGGGCGGCTTCGACCCGGTCGGCGCCGGTGAGGATGCCGTACGCCTGGATCTTGAGCGCGTACTGGTCGGACCAGAAGTACGGGACGGGCGCGAACTCCTTGCGTTCCCCGCTCTCGCCCAGTTCGGCCAGCAGATTCCTGGCCGCCGCCATGCCCTGCTCGGCGGCGTTCATGCGGTGCTCGAAGCGCAGCGGCCGGCCGTGCACGGGGTGTTCCCAGCGGGCCACATCGCCCGCGGCGTAGATGCCGGGCGCGGCGGCGCAGTACGCGTCGCAGCGCAGCCCGTCGGAGGTGTCCAGGGCGGGGTCGCCGGCCAGCCAGCCGACGGCGGGTGTGGAGCCGATGGCGAGGAGCACGGTGTCGGCGGGCAGCAGGCCACTGTCGGCCAGCCGTACGCCGGTGACGCCGTGCTCGTCCGCCTCGAAGCCGTCCACTGCTCCCGTACGCAGCGTCACGCCGTGCGCCCGGTGTTCCTCGGCCAGCAGCTCGCCGACCTCGGTGCCGACGGCCGCGGCCATCGGTGTCGGCTCGACGCCGACGAGGGTGACATGATGCCCCAGCTCCCGTGCCACCGCGGCCGCTTCGCAGCCCAGGACGCCGTTGCCGACGATCACCAGGCGGCGGCCGGTGCCGGTGAGCCGGGCACGCAGGGCCAGCGCGTCGTCGAGGGTGCGCAGGGTGTGCACCCCGGCGATGTCCTCGGTGCCGGGCAGCGTGCGGGCCGCCACACCGGTCGCGATGATCACTCCGACGCAGGCCAGGCGCTCGCCGCCGTCCAGGGTGAGGGTGCGGGTGGCCGTATCGAGGCCGGTCGCGCGGGTGCCGAGCCGCAGATCGAGGTCGAGCGGGGCGAGTTGCTCCTCGGTGCGCAGCAGCAGGCGCTCCGGTTCCCATGCGCCGTGCAGCAGCTGTTTGGACAGCGGCGGCCGGTCGTACGGCAGATGGGGTTCGTCGCCGATGAGGGTGAGCGGGCCGGTCCAGCCGGAGCGCCGCAGCGCCTCGGCGGCGGCGAGCCCGGCGGCCGAAGCGCCGACGACGGCGATGGGCCGGGCGGTCATCAGTGCACCTCGATGACGGCGGCCGGGCAGATGGCGGCGGCTTCGCGCACCGCGTCGTGCTGCTCGGCGGGCGGCTCGGCGTCGAGCAGCACGACGATGCCGTCCTCGTCGCGCTGGTCGAAGACCTCGGGGGCGACCAGCACACACTGGCCGGCGCCGCAGCACTTGTCGGCGTCAAGGGTGATCTTCATGGCGGTGACTCCGTGGATGTTCGTGGGGCGTGGGACGTCGGGCGGGGAGGTGGGACCGGGACGTGGGACGTGGGACCGGCCGGTCACCAGGTGACGGGCAGCGCGTGGCAGCCGTAGATCGCCATGTCGGTACGGAACGGGATCTCGTCCACCGGCACGGCCGGCCGCAGCGTGGGGAAGCGGCGCAGCAGCGTGCCGATCACCACCTGGAGTTCGACGCGGGCCAGCGCCTGGCCGAGGCACTGGTGGATGCCGTAGCCGAAGGCGACGTGGTGCTGGGCGTTGGGGCGGCAGATGTCGAGGCGGTCGGCGTCGGCGAAGACGCTCTCGTCGCGGTTGGCGGACGGTACGGCCGCGACGACGCCCTCGCCGGCGCGGATGAGATGCCCGTCGATCTCGATGTCGGCGGTGGCGACCCGGCGCGGGCCGTTGCGGATGATGCTGTGGAAGCGCAGCAGCTCCTCGACGGCGCCGCGGATCAGACCGGGGTCCTGGCGCAGCCGCGCGGCGGACTCCGGGTCGCGCATCAGGGTCAGGGCGCTGAGGCCGATCATGTTGGCGGTGGTCTCGTGCCCGGCGATGAGCAGCAGGGCGGCGAAGGCGGCGACCTCGTCGTGGGTGATCTCGCCGGTTTGCTGCTGTTCGGTGATCAGCCGCCCGAGGATGTCGTCGCCCGGGTCCGCTTCCTTGGCGGTGACCAACTGGTCCAGGTAGTCCCGCAGTTCGACCCGGGCGGCTTCCCGCTCGTCGTCGGGGACGGTACGGGAGAGCAGGGTGCCGGTGAGCCGCTGGAAGACCTCGTGGTCGTCGTAGGGGACGCCGAGCAGCAGGCTGATGACCAGCGACGGAACCGGCAGGGCCAGCGCCTCGACGAGGTCCACCGGGCCCTGTCCGCGCGCCATCTCGTCGCACAGCTCGTCGGTGATGCGCTGGATCTCCGGGCGCAGCGCCTCGACCCGCTTGACCATGAACTCCCGGGTGACCATCCGGCGCAGCCGGGTGTGCTCGGGCGGGTCCATGCGGATGAAGCCGCGGTTCTGGGTGTTGCCGCCGCCGGTCATACCGCTGAGCGGGTAGCCGTGCAGGGTGGTGTCGGAGCTGAAGCGGGTGTCTCCGAGGATCGCGCGGATGTCGCTGTAGCGGGTGGCCAGCCAGGCCCAACTCCCGTCCGGGAGGGCGATCCTGGAGATCGGCTCCTCTGTGCGCAGGGCGCCGAAGGCGGTGGGAGGGTCGAAGGGGCAGCCGGTGGGGGGCTCGACGGGGAGCGGCGCCGGGGCGGTGCCGACGGGAGCAGTGGGGGAAATCGTCATCTCGCTCATCTCGCTTGGTGCGCACACGCCGCAGGGGCGTGCGCCATGAGTCGAACGTTCGCCTAACGACTGTAAGCTTACACGTGTAATGCACAGGTAAATGTGTCGCGGGTGAGGATGCGGAGGGCACCGGCGAGGGCGCCGGAGGTCGCAGGACGCTCGTGCGGCGCCGGAGAAGAGCGGCTCAGCGCTCGAGCAACAGCAGCAGGATCTCGTCCACGAACCGGTCCAGCCGGCCGGCGTCCTTGCGGCTCGGCATGACCTGCCAGAGCATCACCCGGCCGTGCACCGACGACCACAGCACATACGGCGCCTCGGTGCGGGTGCCGCGCACCCGCCAGCCGGCCTCCTCGCAGGCGGTCAGCGCGTCATGGAACCCGCGCACCAGGGGCGCGGCCGGATGCCCGGCCAGCCGCTCGGGGCCGACCGGGGTCTGCCGGGTCTCGTAGAGCAGGCGGTAGGTGGCGGGGTGCCCGATGGCGTAGCGGCAATAGGCGCGCAGCTGGGCCCGCAGCCGGGCGACGGGGTCGTCCTGGGCCTTCGCGGCGGCCTCGGCCATCGCCTGCCCCAGCCGCTCGTAGCTGACCTCCATGGTCGCCCAGACCAGCTCGGTCTTGTCGGCGAAGTGGCGGTAGATGCTCGGCGCGGCGACGCCCGCCTCGCGGGCCACCGCGCGCAGCGACAGCGCGTCCTCGCTGCCGACCTCCTCCAGGAGGCGTTCGGTGGCCCGCAGGAGTTCCTCCCGCAGCCGCTCGCCCTGGCCGCGCGGATTACGGGGCCGGGCGGCCGCACTCTCGCTCACTGCCCTCCGGTCCCTTCCCTGGCCTCGCCGACGTACGTGACCAGGGTTTCACACCGCGCGGGCAGCCCGTACCGGAGCGCCGCGGGACGCCCGGTCACCTCCCCATCCGCAGCCCCTCGGCGCGGGCACCCCGGCCGAGCACCGCCTTGCGGATCGCCGTGCGGACGTCCCGGTGGCCGGCGGTCCGGGCGAGATTGCGCACCCGCAGCGGCGGCCCCAGCTCGGCGAGCTGGGGAATGTACTGCGCCCTGGTGACCTTCCAGCGCTGCCCGGCCCGGTCCGGCGGCGCGAACCGGAAGCGGGCGAGGGTGCCCCAGTTGCCCTCCGGTCTCCTCATGGCCCCGGAGACCTGGTCGCCGAGACCGTAGACGACCCACGTGCCATTGACCTTCTCGTACGGCTGGGGGGTCTGCGCATGGCTGCCGAGGATCAGGTCGATGTCCGGGCGGCCGCCGGTCGTGGAGGCGGTGAGTGCGCGGGCGAGCCTCAGCTGTTCCTCGGAGGGGGCGGTGCGGTACTCCGCGCCCCAGTGCGGGCTGACGACCACGACATCGGCACCGGCCCGGCGCGCGGCCCGCGCATCCGCGATGATCTTCCGCGCGTTGATCAGGTTCACCGTCCAGGGCGCCGACGCCGGACGGCGCTTCTGATCCGTCCCGTAGGTGTACGCGAGATGGGCCACCCGCGCCCCGCCGTCGGCCCGCAGCAGCGCCGGCCGCGCCCCCTCGGCGGCGTCGCGCCCGGAGCCGACATGGCGCAGCCCGACGGTGTCCATGGCCTCCAGGGTGCGGCTCACCCCGGGGACGCCCTGGTCCAGGACGTGGCTGGAGGCGGTGGAACAGGAGTCGTAACCGGTGGCCTTCAGGGCGGTGGCGAGCTGGGGCGGCGCCTGGTAGACGGGGTAGCCGGTGAAGGGACCGGTCAGCGGCCCGAGCGGCGCCCCCAGGTGACACAGCGCCAGATCCGCGCCGAAGACGACCGACTTCACGCCCGCGAGCATCGGCCGGTAGTCGTAGCCGGTGCCCATCGCATCGCTCCGCGCCGTCTCGAGCACGTCCGGGGAGGACGGGATGATGTCCCCGCCGGCGACGAGGGTGAAGGGCCGGACGTCCTTCGTCATCGCGGCGCCGGCCTCGCCGCGCGGCTTGGCCTTCGCGAACGGCTGCCGGGCGCTGTGCGGGGCAGGGTGCGGGGTGCTGCTGGGCGGGCCGCCGCAGCCCACGGCCAGCGCGGCTACCAGGGCGACGGCCGCATACCGTGTAGAGGCGCTCATGCCCGACACATACCACCGCCTTCCGGAGCATTCCGTCCGTACCGCCGCGGCACCCGGCACGCTCCCCCGTACGGCCCCGTACGGCCCCGGCCGCACCGCTCCGGCGTACGCTGCCCGGATGGCTGATCCACACCGCGCCGGCCGCTTCCCCGCAGACTTGCCCGTCATACGGCAGATGAGCCGGACCGCGTCCGGGCGGGCCTGGCTCGACCGGCTGCCGGGGATCGTCCGGGAGGCCGCGGAGCGATGGGAGCTGCGACTGGGCGCCCCCTTCCGCGGCGGCAGCTGCTCCTGGGTGGCACCGGCCGCACTCCCCGACGGCGGCCCGGCCGTCCTCAAAGTGTCCTGGCCGCACCGCGAGGCGGACGGCGAGGCACCGGGACTGCGCGCGTGGGACGGCAACGGCGCGGTGCGCCTGCACCGGTGGGACCGCGCACGCGGCGCCCTGCTGATCGAACGCTGCACCCCCGGCACCCCGCTCGCCGGCACCGCCGCACTGCCGGCCGCCCAACGACTCACCCTCGCCTCCCGCCTGCTGCGCGACCTGTGGACCGCTCCCGCACCGCTCGACGGCCGTCTGGAACGGGTCGACGCGGTCTGCGCCGAGTGGGCCGACCTGGTGGAGGAACGCATGCTGCGGCTGCGTCCCGCCTACGACCCCGGCCTGGTCGCACTCGGCGCCGTCCTGCTGCGCGAGCTCCCGGCGACGGCCACCCGCGAGGTCGTCGTCCACGGCGACTTCAACCCGGGCAACGTCCTGGCCGCCGACCGCCGTCCGTGGCTGGCCATCGACCCCAAGCCGATGATCGGCGACCCGGCGTACGACCCCTGGCCGCTCCTGCTGGGGATCGACGACCCCTTCGGCCACCCGGACCCCCGCCCGGTGCTCCGCGAGCGCTACGCCCTGGTCGCCGGGGAGCTGGGCGAGGACCCCGCACGGCTGCTTGCCTGGTCGGTGGCGCGGGGCGTGGAGAACGCGCTGTGGAGCGCCGCTCACGACGATGTGGCGGGCGGGGCCGCGGAATTGACGCAGACTCAGGTACTGGCGGAGCTGGCCGGCCTGTGAGGCTCCGGGAGAGCGCGCCCCCGGTCGGCCGAAAAGGCGCTCTGGCCACGCTCCGGCCGTTCAGCGCATAACTGATGCGCATCACTGATGCGCATCACTGATCCCCCTCACTGGTCCCGCACAACCGGCCGGCCCGGCCCGAACCGCACCCAGGGAGCGCATGCCGTGAAGATCTTCCTCTCCTCCGACATGGAGGGCACCGCAGGCGTCGTGGACTGGGCGCAGTGCCGTCCCGCGGAGCCTGAATACGCCTACTACCGGGGCCTGTTGCAGGAGGAGGTCAACGCCGCGATCAAAGGGGCGCGAGCCGGCGGCGCGACCGAGTTCCTGGTCAACGACGCGCACTCGGCGATGGCCAATCTACGGCCGGACGCCCTCGCGGGCCGCAGCCGCTATCTGTCCGGACGGCACAAGCCGCTCTACATGATGCAGGGCCTGGACGCCTCGTTCGACGGCGTCTTCTTCGTCTCGTACCACGGCTCGATGTCGGGCGCCCCGGCCACACTGTCGCACACCTACAACCCACGGGCCATCAGCGAGGTACGGCTGAACGGCGTGATCGCCGGCGAGAGCGGCATCAACGCCCTGGTCGCGCTGGGCCACGGTGTGCCGGTGGTGCTGATCACCGGTGACGAGACGACGGCCGCCGAGATCGAACCCTTCTGCCCCGGGATCCGCAGCGCCGTGGTCAAATCCTCGGTCTCCCGCTTCGCCGCCGACAGCCTCCACCCCCTCACGGCACGGGAACGGATCCACGAGGCCGCATACGAGGCCGTCCGGGCCCTGCCGCAGACCGCCGCCCCGCCCCGGATCGCTCTCCCGGCCACGCTTACCGTACGGCTGCGCAATCCGGACCTCGCCGAGATGGCCACCTGGATCACCGGCGTCGAACGCCTCGACGCCGTGACCGTACGGCTGACCGACGAGGACCCGATCCGGCTCTACCGCAGGTTCGTCACCGTCGTGGTCCTTACCCGGGGCATCGCGGAGTGACAGCCCAGGAGGCACCGATACGGCCTAGGAAGCGCTGATGCAGAACGGCTGCCCGGACGGATCCAGGAGGACCGTCCAGCGGTCGCCGCCCGGCTGGTGTTCGGGCTTCGTGGCGCCAAGGGACAGCAACCGCTGCTCCGTTGCGGCGATGTCGTCACAGGACAGGTCGACATGAAAGACGAGCTCGTCCTTCGGCCAGTCCGGCGCCCGGAAATCCTTGGCGGTGTAGAAGACGTAGCCGGTCGCGCCTTCGCTGCCGTCGCTGATCATCACCGCCGTGTCACCGAACGTCCGGGTGACCTGCCATCCCAGGGCGGCGGCATAGAAGTCGGCCAGCGCCTTGCCGTCATGCGCCCAGAACCCGGCACCCATCAGCCGCGCCGTCGCCCCCGCCATGTTCTCTTCCCCGTTCATCATGCCGCTCCTCGCCTTTTCGGTGCGGGCCACACCGGTTGCGCCCCGCATCGCCGACGCTAGGGGCGCAGTAGGACACCAGGTGTCCGTCATGCCGCTGCGCCTGGCTTTGGCCGTACGTTGTCGGCTATCCCGCCGTGGGGGTTTGTCGTCGTTGCCCGTTCGCTGCGCTTTGCCTGGGCCCGTACGTTGCCGGCTTCCCCGCCGTGGGTACTTCTCGCCGTTGCGCCTGCGGCGGGCGTGGGTTGTACGGGTGCGGTGCCCCTCCTCCGGACTCCGTCCTGCGGAGCGGCCCCTCCCGTGGGTAGGGGGTGAAGAGGCCGGTGGGGGCTGGCGTCGAGTGTCCAGTTCCCTATGTCTCGTCCACTGGGCGCACCCGACCGCGTACGGGTACCCCCACCGTCTTTTCCCACCCCACTCGGGGCGGTGCCGGGCTGTAGCGGCGGAGCCGCGTAAGCCCGGCGCCGCTGCCGAACAGCCCCGCGCAGCGGCAACCAGCCCGCCGCAGGCGCAACGGCGCTGCACTCGGCAACGTACGGCCCAGGCAAAGCGCAGCGAACGGGCAACGGCGACAAACCCCCATGGCGGGACGGCCGAAAACGTACGGCCCAAGCCGAGCGCAGAGGCGTTCGAGGAGCAGCCGCCACGTTCAACCCGGCCGGCTTCGACGCCAAGGCGATCGTCAAGGGTGGTCGACGGCGACGTCGGCACGCCGGAGCAGGAGATCCCCGCCGAGCCGGTCGACGGGCAACGTCGGGCCGGACCGGGACGACCGGATTCCCCGGCCGTCCGTGGACCGGCCGGCCGGAAATCGAAGGTCGGCATCGTAGGGCGCGCACCCGGTCCACACCACCGGAAAAAAGTTCCCGGCCGCTGCGCCGATCGGGTCACCGGTCGCTTCATCGGAGCAGAGGACGGCGAGCCGGGGCCCCGCTCCGCCCGCTCGCCGTGCGCCGTCGCCCCCGATGTCAGCGCCCCCTCCTATCCTCGGGGAGCATGAACCATGACGAGATCCTGCGCACCCACGGCGAGGCCCTCGAGCTGTTCGGGACGCGGGTCCATGCCGTCCGTGACGACCAGTGGGGCGACCCCACGCCCTGCACGGAATGGTCGGTGCGCGATCTGGTGAACCACCTGACCGCCGAGCAGCTGTGGGTCCCCCGCCTGGTGCGGGACGGCGCCACGATTGCCCAGGTGGGCACGGATTTCGACGGTGATCAGCTGGGCGTCGATCCGGCCTCGGTCTGGGACCGCGCGGCGGTGGCCGCCGTGGCGGCGTTCAGCGCACCGGGCGCGCTCAACCGCACCGTCCACCTGTCCTACGGCACCAGTCCGGCCGACGCATACTGCGCGCAGATGATGGCCGACGCCGTGGTGCACGCCTGGGACCTCTCCCGTGCGATCGGCGCCGATGAACGGCTCCCCGACCACCTCGCGACGGCCGCCCTGCGCGAGGTCGAGCCATACGCTCCGGGGCTCGGCGCCTCGGGTCTCTTCGCCCCCGCGATCGAGCCCCCGGCCGACGCCGACGATCTCACCCGGCTGCTGTGCCTGCTGGGGCGTCGGCCCTGAGCCGCACACGACGGGGAGCAGCCGTCCGTTGGCGCCGCTCCCCGTCGGTCTTGCGCGTCAGTCGTCCTCGTCTGTCGTCTTCATGAGCCGTCTTCGTGAGCTGTCGTCATGAGCCGTCCTCATGAGTCGCCCTCGCCGGCGAACTCGGCGACCTCAGTCGATGCCGCGGATGATGTACGGCTCGGCGGGGTCGTCATCGCAGCCGGCGAGGCGCACCGGGGCGCAGCGGCCCCAGACCTCGAGGTTGCGGACTTCCTTGATACGACCTGGCCGGTCACCCTGCTTCAACCGGGGCTGCTTGTACTGAGCCTTGTGCAATGCCACCACGCACTCCTTCATTGAGGTAACGGTCCGACGCGGTGGCGCCTTGTTCACAAACCGGGAGGTCAGCCAGGGTTTGTGGCGTTCCCGCGACGGGCCAATGGTGTTGGCGTTCTCCCAGAGGGGTCGTCCGTCGACCACCAGAGTATCGACGTCCCTGGTGGCTCGCTCGGCATTTTCCGGCGATATAGGCATGTCGTCGGACGGCGGAAACCCCACTCCCGGGTTGCCGATTTTCTTGGCTTTCGTAAGCTTTGCCCAGCCCGGTGACTTTCCGTAGCCGGGCAGGTGAGCGCGCCCCCGCCGCCGCGCGCCGTTCGCCCGGGTACGCGGCCGCAGTGCTACCCATGGGCGGGTGGAATGGTTCGCGGATCCCGGCTACTGGCTCGGGCGGTTTGTGTTCCAGCGGATGCTGGCGGTGATGTATGTCGTCGCGTTCGTTGCGGCGGCCCGGCAGTTCCGGGCGTTGATCGGGGCGCGGGGGATGCTTCCGGTGCCCGAGTTCGTGGCGCGGGCGCCGTTCCGTGCCTCGCCGTCGGTCTTCCACCTGCATTACTCGGACCGGTTCTTCGCGCTGTGGTCGTGGGGCGGGGCGCTGCTGGCGGCTGCGGTCGCGGCGGGGGCGGCGGATGCGGTGCCGCTGTGGGCGTCGATGGTGATGTGGCTGGTGCTGTGGGCGATGTATCTGTCCATCGTCAATGTGGGGCAGACGTGGTACAGCTTCGGCTGGGAGTCGCTGCTGCTGGAGACGGGCATGCTCGCCGTCTTCCTCGGCAACGCCGATACCGCTCCCCCGGTCCTGGTGCTGTATCTGCTGCGCTGGGTGCTGTTCCGGGTGGAGTTCGGGGCCGGGCTGATCAAGATGCGCGGCGACAGCTGCTGGCGCGATCTGACCTGCCTCTACTACCACCACGAGACCCAGCCGATGCCCGGCCCGCTGAGCTGGTTCTTCCACCATCTGCCCAAGCCGCTGCACCGCGTCGAGGTCGCCGCCAACCATGTGGCCCAACTCGTCCTCCCGGTCCTGCTGTTCGCCCCGCAACCGGTGGCCGGCTGGGCCGCGGCCGCGATGGTCGTCACCCAGCTGTGGCTGGTACTGTCCGGCAACTTCGCCTGGCTGAACTGGCTCACCATCACGCTGGCCGTCTCCGCCCTCGCCCCCTCGTGGCGGCACCCGTCCTCGGCACCTCCCGCACCCCCGCTCTGGTTCGAGGTCGTCGTGATCGCCGCCACCGTCTGCGTCGTTCTGCTGAGCTACCGTCCGGCGCGCAATCTGCTGAGCCGTATGCAGCGCATGAACACCTCGTACGAATCGCTGCATCTGGTCAACTCCTACGGCGCGTTCGGCAGTATCACGCGGGTGCGCCGGGAGATCGTGGTCGAGGGGACGGCGGATGCGGTGACCGGTCCCGATACGACCTGGCTCGCCTACGAGTTCCACGGCAAGCCGGGGGACGTACGGCGGCTGCCCCGCCAGTTCGCCCCGTATCACCTGCGGCTGGACTGGCTGATGTGGTTCGCGGCGCTCTCACCGGCCTACGCACGGGCGTGGTTTGTGGCCTTTGTGGAACGGCTGCTGGAGAACGACCGCGACACGCTGCGCCTGCTGCGGACCAATCCGTTCCCCGACACCCCACCGGCCCGGGTGCGGGCCCGGGTCTTCCAGTACCGCTTCACGACATGGCGGGAGTTGCGGGAGACCGGCGCATGGTGGCATCGCAGCGAGATCCGGGACTTTCTGCCGCCCATGGCACTCTCGCCCTTCGCACCGCCGTCGCCCCGGCCGTCACGACCGTCACGGCCCTGGCGCCCGTCGCACCCGTAGGTCCGTGGGACTGTGGGCCCGTAGGCCCGTAGGGCAGCCGCCGCAGAACCCCTCCGTCCCAGCCGGCTGGTACGGAGGGGACGGCTGGTTCGGTCGTCCCGGTCGGCTCGGTCAGGACCGTCCCGCCGACGCCTACGCCCTGGCCGGCACGGCGAACCCGCTCTCCCCTCCCGCCTCCACGGCCTCCGGCACCTCACCGGTCCCCGATATCGGAGGGACCCCAGCCGCCCCGACGAGCTCTCTCGGCTCGGCGCTGCCCTCCCCTTCCTTCAGCTCGTCGCGGAAGGCGATGACCATCTCGCGCGCATGCCGCAGCCCGATACGCGCGAAGTCCCGCTCCAGCTCGGCGAGTTCGGCGAGCGTCTCCGTACGGTCGCGGCCCAGGCGCGCCCGGGATTTGGTCAGGCCCAGGCGGGAGAGGGCCATGCCGCGTGGTTCGTGCATATCGCTGAACTCGGCCAGGGCCAGGGCGTAGGTGTCGCGGGCCGACTCATAACGTCCGGCGCGGTATTGGACGTTGGCACGCATCTTGTGGTTGTAGGCGAGGGCGCTCGCCAGGTCCATGGTGCGGCAGATGGTCTCCGCCTCGGTGAGGAGGGCCAGCGCGCGGTCCGGTTCGCCCTGTACGGAGAGGACGTCGGCCACGCCGCGGAGCGACCAGGCGCGGCCCCGGGCGTCATCGGCCTCGGTGGCGATGCGGACGGATTCCTCGAACAGCTCCAGGGCCTTGGCGTAGTCGCCGGTGTTGCGGTGCATCTGGGCGATGCCGGACATGGCCCAGACCATATGGCGGGCCTCGCCATGCGCCCGACCCTCTTCGAGGAGGCGTTCATGGAGGTCGGCGACCGCGGCGTAGTCGCCCTGGATGCGGCCGGTCTCGGCCAGTCCGGCGAGGGAGTAGCCATGGGCGAGGCGGTCACCGCTGCCGTCGGCGAGCTCGACGGCGTGGGTGAGCAGCCGGCGGGCGAGCGGGAGCGTGCCGCACTGGCGGGCGAGGGTGCCGCCGCTCCACAGGGCCCAGGACATGGCGGCCGCATCGCCTGCCTCGCGGGCGCTGCGGTAGCTGTCCCGCCAGGCGGCACCGGCGTCCGCCACCCGCCCCAGCCGCCGGTTGGCCTCGGCGACCGCGAGTGCGGCGCGCGCCCGCTCCAGTGCCGTGGCCGCGCCGGCCTGCGCCCGTCTCGCCGTGGCCAGCACCTCCTCGTAGGAGGAGTTCACGCCCAGCGCCGTCCCGAGTTCGCCCTGGTATTCCGGGGCGAATGCCTTGCCGTACATAGATCCGTGGCCCTTCGTTCATCCACTCGTCTCCGTGCCTTGATCACGAAATTACGGTCCGCGCGGGGTCCGGCGAATCAACCCGTGTATGGGTTTGTGCCGTACGACTGGAGTGCTACTTGAGGGGTGGTGGTCATCACCTGGGTGTAGGGGGACGTCGGGGTTGCGGGAGGGGAGCCGGGGCCGCGCAGGGGTCGTGAGCCACTCGGGAGCCGCTCGGAGCCGCTGATGACCCACCCCGCATGCGTTGCATCATGTGCAATGCGAGTTGCAGGTCTTGCCTGGTCGTGCGGCACGGGCCACCCTGGCTGCCACATCCGCCATCCGCGATCACCGAACCCGAGGTGTGGCATGAGCGCAGGACGAGGCATATCGACCGGGGCAGGGACAGCCGTCGGCCGGCGGCGTTTCATGGGCATCGCCGCGGCCGGGGCGGCGGGGCTCGCGGTCGGGGACACGGCCCCCGCGCACGACCGGCGGCGCGCTGCCGGACGCCGGCCGCCGGCCGAGCGGCCGCTCTTCCTGGGGACGTACACCTCGAAGGAGGGCGGCGGCACCGGCATAGGGCTGGGCACGTACGACACCGCCGAGGGCCGGGTCACCGCAACGGGTGTGGTGGCGGGCGTCGCCGATCCGTCCTATCTGGCGCTCGCCCCGTCCGGGCGCACCCTGTATGCGGTCAATGAGCAGGAGGAGGGCGGGGTGACCGCCCTGGCGCTGTCGCCCGGCGGGGCGCCGCCCAGGGTGCTGGGCACCCGGTCGACCGGCGGCGCGGGGCCCTGTCATCTGTCGGTGCACCCCTCCGGGCGCTGGCTGCTCAGCGCCAACTACCTCTCCGGCAGCGTGGCGGTGCACCCGATCGATCCGGAGAGCGGCGCGCTGGGGGCGCGTACGGACCTGGTCGCGCACTCGAGCCCACCGCCCGGCCCCGGCCAGGACGGGCCGCATGCACACCAGATCATCACCAGCCCGGACGGCCGCCACGTCCTCTCGGTGGATCTCGGGAATGACACGGTGTACACCTATCGGCTGGACGAGCGGGCGGGGCGGCTCAGCCAGGTGTCGTATGCGGCGCTGCGGCCGGGCGCCGGGCCCCGGAATCTGACGTTTCATCCCTCGGGCGCCTTCGCGTATCTGGCGAACGAGGTCGACAACACGCTCGTGGTCTGCGGCTATGACCGCCTGACCGGACGGCTGATGCCCGGTGAACCGCAGTCCACAGGGACCGGCCCGGGGACCAGCTTTCCGGCGCAGGTGCTGGTCACCCGGAACGGCCGCTTCGCGTATCTCGCCAATCGGGGGCACAACAGCCTGACGCGCTATGCCGTGGAGGCGGCCGGGGCGCGGCTACGGCTGCTGGACACGGTGCCGGTGGGCGGGGACTTCCCACGGGGGATCGCCTTCTCGCCGGACGAGCAGCTGCTGTTCGCGGCGAACCAGAAGTCGGGGTCGGTGACGGTGTTCTTCGTGGACGCCCGGACGGGGGCACTGGAACGGGCCGGCGAGCCGTTCGCCGCGCCGATGCCGGTGTGCGTACTGCCCCGGTGAGCACGGCGCGGGGCCAGGCGCCGCTCAACGTCCGTGCGTGGCAGGCCGATCCGCGTCGGAACCCGAGCGGGCGGCGCAGGCGATCCGCTTCCTCGTGCTGCGCATGCTGGGTTTCTCCATGCTGTCCATCTTTCAGGTGATCACAACGGTTCTCCGGATACCGAAGGCGATCGAGGTGAGCCCGTACGCGGCGACCCCGGACCGGCCGCTGGTGCCCGCAGCTGACGCGCCCCCGGATCCGCCTGGGCGAGATCAACTCCCTTGGCATCACCGGCCTGTTCGCCCGTCCCACGTTCGTCGTCGCCCGAGTGCGGCCGAGGCGACCGGCCCCGGCCGAACGGGCCGGCGGCGGCCGAGCCATCGGCCGCATACGACATCCGGCGCCGGCCGATATGAAGTCAGGTGCGCAGTCACCACGCGGGTGTCATCCGGCATGCGCCTGAATTCCGTACGGGCGGAGGTAAATACAGCACGGGTCCGCACAAATGCAGCGCGGGCCGGAGCACATACAAAGCGGGCTGCCACAGGGCCCACCCGCCACCAAGAAATGCGGGCAGGCCGTCCGCGGCGCCACGGACGGCCTGCTATCCCCTCAGCCGCATCACCCTCGACTGAATTCTGTGTTACGGGTCCGGAGAGTCCGGAATTCGGTCAGCTGGTGCCGGAGCGCCGCACGGCGAGCCGCATTCCCGGGAAAATGAGGTCCGGGTCGGCGCCGATCACCGCACGGTTCAGCCGGTAGAATTCCTGCCATCGCCAGCCGTGCGCGGAGGCGATACCGCTCACCGTGTCGCCCAGGTTGACGACGACGGACCCGCCGGCGCTCCGGTGGCGTGGCGCCTTCCACCGCTTCCCCGGGGCGGGCGCGGCCTTCGGGGTCGTGGTGCGCGGCGTGGTCCGGTGCGGTGCGCTGGCCCGTGGCGTCGTGGTCCGTGGCGCCGTGGTACGCCCGGAGACCGACCCCCGCAGCCCCAGCGAGGCCGAGCAGGCGGGCCAGGCGCCCCATCCCTGCCGGGCCAACACCCTTTCCGCGACGTTGATTTGCTGCAGCCGGCTGGCCAGCGCCGCCCGCGACGCAAAGGTACCGCCGCCGAACGAGCGCCAGGTGGTGTGGGCGAACTGCAGCCCGCCGGAGAATCCGTTTCCCGTGTCGGCGTGCCAGTTGCCGCCGCTCTCGCACCCGGCCAGGCGGTCCCAGGTCCCGCCGCTGGCCGCCTCGGCCGACCCCTCTGCCGTCATGTTCAGCGCGCCGGCCGCCAGCAGGACCGCGGCCGCCGTGACGCCCCGGACCCCCCGGCCCCGGAATTCACTCCGCCCTGCGGCTGCCGACCCGTCCTCGTGCACCTGAGGATATTCCATTTCTCGCTCCCGTCGCTCGCCGCGCAGTTACCTGGCGGCTATTCAGGAAACCTGGCACCTTTACGTCCATCACCCCACGCGGTTCTGCGCATTACCGTGCACATCGGCTACGAGTCGTTTGTGCACCGCCCTGCGCATTCCTTGTGCAGCGAATTCTGCGAGTGCCATGAATTCGACGGGTCAGACCCAACCACGTCCGGAGTTCGCATCGACAGAGCGCGCGGTAGCGCCTTCACCGGACCCCTTGCACCCTTGCCGCTGCATCGGGGACAGCGGCCGTCGCATGGCGCACGCATATGCCGGGTAGGGGCGCATCCTTCATGCCTGAGGCACAGAGACTCCGGACGAATCGCTCAGACGTTCACATCGGCCGTGTCCGCCGGGCGCATTCGCGGGGGTCGGTGCACACGCGCGGCGCAGGTCCGCACGCACCGCGCACGGACCCTGCGGCCGTGCCACGGTCAGTCGGCGCTGCCCGGCGTGACGTACTGCCGCAGAAGATCGCGTAGCTCGTCCTCGAACTCGTCGTAACGGCGGCGGAGTTCGGCACCCGGCCAGTCACGCGGCAGGAGCCGGTCCGGGAGCAGCGGGTCGGTGAGGAGATGGCGCAATACAGCAGCCGAGACTGTGAAGCGTCGCGCGGGGGTGGCGGCCGCGTCAAGAGCACCCAGCAGGGCGCGCGCCCGCGCCGACCATCCGGACAGATCCCACAGCGTGCGCGCCAGCGCCGCCGGGTCACCGTCCGGGGTTCCGGTCAGCAGGGTGCACTGCTCGGTGACGACGGCGGGCCGGGGCCGTTCCAGATTGGCAGGGCGCAGCCAGGTGCCCTCGCGCAGCTCGGCCAGCCGCAGGGCCGCCATCGCCTGGCGCAGCGCGGTACGTTCGGCGGCCGGCCGGCGGTCGACGCTGACCACGGCGATCTCCCAGTCGCCGCCCCAGGGCCGCGTTCGGGGCGACCGGCTCTCGTCCTGGCGGGCCTGGCGCGCCAGGAGCCGGGCGGTGAGCTCGTACGAGCCGTCGCACTGCCGGAGGTCGTCGGCGGCCACCATGCGGGAGAGGGCGACACGGACGGTTCCCTCGGCGATGCCGAAGAGTTCACCGACCCGCACCAGGGCGCGCGCGGGCATCCGGGGCGGGTGGTGCCCGAGGAGGGTGCTCAGCACGATGGAGCGGGCGGTGAGCGGCCGCAGCGCGAGGGAGTCGTCGTTCATATGTGCCCGGAATTCTAGCCACGCCACTCTCCCACCTCCGGTCTTACAATCTTCCCTCGGGTGTTGTGGATCTGTAACGTCGACCGTATGACCGTCACTCACGAAGTCCTGAATCAGGCCCCGCCGCTCACCGAGTTCAGTACGGCGGACGAGCCGGCCCTGCTGGAGGCGCTGCGCCGGGAGGGTGCCGAGTGGGGTGCGGCGGAGGTGTCCGCCCTGGGGGCGCTGGCCGGCACGCAGGCGGTGCAGGACCAGGCGCGCTGGGCCGAGGAGCAGCCGCCCCGCCTGCTCACCCACGACCGCTACGGGCACCGCGTGGACGAGGTCGAATTCCACCCGGCCTGGCATCAGCTGATGAGCGTCGCGGTGGAGCACGGCCTGCACGCCGCGCCCTGGTCCGACGACCGCACGGGCGCCCATCTGGTGCGCGCCGCGAAGTTCTACGTCTGGTCGCAGGCCGAACCGGGACACGGCTGCCCGATCTCGATGACCTACGCCGCCATCCCCGCACTGCGCGCGGCCCCGGAACTGGCCGCGCAGTACGAGCCGCTGCTGGCCTCCCGCACGTACGACTTCGGCCTGCGCGCCCCGCTCACCAAATCGGGCCTGATCGCGGGCATGTCGATGACGGAGAAGCAGGGCGGCTCCGACGTACGGGCCAACACCACGCGGGCGGTGCCGGCCGGCGACGGTACGTACCGGATCACCGGCCACAAGTGGTTCACGTCGGCGCCGATGAGCGATGTCTTTCTGGCGCTGGCGCACACAGCGGAAGGCCTGAGCTGCTTCCTGGTGCCCCGCGTACTGCCGGACGGCACCCGCAACGGAATGCATCTGATGCGGCTCAAGGACAAACTGGGCAACCGCTCCAACGCCTCCTCCGAGATCGAGTACGACGAGGCGGTGGCGTGGCCGGTCGGCGAGCCCGGCCGGGGGGTGCGGACCATCGTCGAGATGGTGAACATGACCCGGCTGGACTGTGTGCTGGGGTCCGCGGCCGGGATGCGGGCGGGGCTGCGGCAGGCGCTGCATCACACGGCTCACCGGCGGGCGTTCGGGCGGGAGCTGGCCCAGCAGCCGCTGATGCGCTCGGTGCTGGCCGACCTCGCGATCGAGTCGGAGGCGGCGACGATGCTGGCGATGCGGCTGGCGGCGGCCGTGGACCGGGCACAGGCCGGGGACGCCGCGGAGGCGGCGCTGCGGCGGCTGGCGCTGGCGGCGGGCAAGTACTGGGTGTGCAAGCGCGGCAGTACGCATGCGGCGGAGGCGCTGGAGTGCCTGGGCGGCAACGGTTACGTGGAGGAGTCCGGTATGCCGCGGCTCTATCGCGAGGCACCGCTGCTGTCGATCTGGGAGGGCTCGGGGAACGTCGCCGCGCTGGACGTCCTGCGGGCACTGGCCAAGGAACCGTCCTCTCTGGACGCCTTCTTCGCCGAGGTGGACGCCGCCGCGGGCGCCGACCGGCGGCTGGATGCGGCGGTGGCGGGGGTCCGCGGGATGCTCGGCGGGCTCGCCGTCCCCGAGCGAGCGCAGCTGATGGCGCGGTCGCTGGCGGAACGGATGGCACTGGTGCTCCAGGGATCGCTGCTGGTGCGCTACAGCCACCCCGCCGTGGCCGACGCGTTCTGCGCCTCGCGGCTCGGCGGGGAGTGGGGCAATGCCTTCGGAACGCTGCCTGTGGGCGTCGATCTGGGCGCGATTCTGGACCGTACGCAGGCGAAGGGCACGGGCGGGGCCTGATGTCCGTACGGGTGGAGCGTACGGGGCCGGTCACGACGGTGGTGCTGTCGCGGCCGGCCGCCCGTAACGCCGTGGACGGTGCGACGGCGCGCCGACTCGCCGACGCCTTCCGTGAGTTCGAGGCCGACGAGACGGCGTACGTGGCGGTGCTGTGGGGCGAGGGCGGGACGTTCTGCGCCGGCGCGGACCTCAAGGCGGTCGGCACCGGCCGCGGCAACCGGGTCGCACCGGACGGCGACGGCCCCATGGGGCCGACCCGGCTGCGGCTGAGCAAGCCGGTGATCGCGGCGGTCGCCGGGCATGCGGTGGCCGGCGGTCTGGAGCTGGCGCTCTGGTGCGATCTGCGGGTCGTGGAGGAGGACGCGGTCTTCGGGGTGTTCTGCCGGCGCTGGGGAGTGCCGCTGATCGACGGCGGTACGGTCCGGCTCCCCCGGCTGATCGGGACGAGCCGGGCGATGGACCTGATCCTGACGGGCCGCCCGGTCCCGGCCGGTGAGGCACTGGACATCGGGCTGGCAAACCGGGTGGTGCCCACCGGGACGGCCCGGATGGAGGCCGAACTCCTGGCCGCCGAGATCGCCCGCTTCCCACAGGCCTGTCTGCGCAGCGACCGGGCCTCCTTGCTGGACCAGGAGGGCCGGAGCGAGGAGGCGGCAATGGCCGGTGAACTCCGTCATGGACAGGGCGTGCTGACGGAGGCCCTGACCGGTGCGGCCCGGTTTGCGGCGGGGGCGGGGCGGCATGGGGAGGTGGATGCCATCCCTTAGGGGGTGATCGAACGGATCCCCTAGGGGATGCGAGGACCCCTTACGAGCCACAACGTGGCGGGCGGGCGGGAAGTTCCGAGTGTGCGCAGCCCCCTCCCCTCTCCCCCCCGGGGGGCATTATTGAACGCGTTCAATTTTGCGGTACTGTCGGCCTCACCACGTCCGGACCAGGAGGAAACGGGGGTCCGGACCGTTGTGAAAGGGGGAGGCGATGACCGCTTTGGTCCAACTCATCGTCATGCTCGGGATGTTTGTGGTGATCCCGCTGGGGGTCTCGCTGATCGAGGAGCCCGGACTGGCCGGCGTCCACAGGGTCTGGCCGGTCGCCGCCGTCGTGGGCTCCGTCGCGCTGTGGCTGCCGCGCGGCCCGGTCGCCGTCGGGTGTGCCGCAGGCTACGCGGCCGCCACGCTGGCGCTTGCCGTGCAGGCGCCCCGGCGGCTGGCCCGTAACCGCTCGCTCGCACCGTCCGAGGTCGCGGTCCTGACCGCGCTGGCCACCCCGGCCGTTGCGGGCCTGGCGCTGGTCGCCGAGCGCGGCGGACACCGGCTGTTCGGCTTCGGCCTCGACATCCTGGCGCTGACCGTGCCGCACTTCCACTTCGCCGGATTCGCCGCGGCGCTGATCGCGGGGCTGGTCTGCCGCGGCGACGGCGGGCGGGCCGGCCGGTTCGCGGCGCTGAGCGTTCCCGTCGGCACCCTGCTCGTCCTCGCCGGATACTTCATCGACGACTGGGCCGAACTGGCCGGAGCGCTGGTCCTCACCGCAGGCATGTGGGTGGTCGGCCTGCTCACCTGGCGGAACCTGCGGCCCACCGGGCCCGACCGGACGACCCGCGCGCTGCTCGGCTGCTCCGCCCTGGTCCTGGTGGCCACCATGCTCCTCGCCCTGACCTGGGCACTCGGCGAGGCAACCGGCCTGCCGCACCCGTCCCTCGCCTGGATGGCCGCCACCCACGGCCTGGGCAACGCCCTCGGCTTCGCCCTGTGTGCCATCCTCGCGCAGCGCCGCCTGCGCACCGCCCCGACACCCCGACGGCCCGCACTCGCCCCGATCCTGAAGGAGCGCCACGCATGAGCGACGTCAACTACCCCGAAGAAGGCGGCAGCCGGCGCACCCCGCTGCCGGCCGGCTACGCCCATCTCCGGGTGGAGGTACCGGTCGGCCGGGGACGCACCGCCCTGATGGCGGCGGGCGAGGCGGTCACCACCTTCCGGATGCACCGCGCGGCCGGCACCGTCATCCAGGCCGACGCCACCCGCGCCGCACCGGGCGTCGCCGTCGAGGTCGGGCTGGGCCTCGGCCCGCTGCGGCTGCGGGCGCCGTGCCGGGTGGTGTGGACGGTGGCCGACGAGGACCGTATCGGCTTCGGGTACGGCACCCGGGACGGCCACCCCGAGTGCGGCGAGGAGGCCTTCGTGGTCGAGCGGCGCGCCGACGACTCGGTGTGGTTCACCGTCACCGCGTTCAGCCGGCCCGCCGCGTGGTACACCCGCCTCGCCGGCCCGCTGGTCCCCGTGCTCCAGCGCTGCTACGCCCGGCACCTCGGCCGGACCCTCCGCCGACTGGCCCGACGGGCCGTTGCGGGCTCGTCGCTCACGCCCTGATGACGTGCGGAAACGCGTAGTTACCGACAGGTAGCACCGGCTGCCGCTGATCGCCATACGTCCACCTGCGCTTCATCTTTTCGTCACCACCGCCCCCGCCTGCCGTGAGAGAAAACCAGGCATGTGTGATGACGAACTGATCCCGCCGCAGGCGGACATGACCGAGCGGGAGTGGCTGAAGGCCGGCTCGGAGGCGGCGGTGGACGGGCCGCCGGTGCGCACGACGGGGCGGGTGCCGAAGCCGGTGAACCGGCGCACGTTGCTGGGTGGCGCGATGGCCGGCGCGGCGCTCACGGTGCTGGCGGCGGGGGCACGGCCGGCCACCGCGTCGGCCGCGCCCCGCGGCGGGGCGCCGGGGGCCTTTCCGTTCCCCGAACACCCCAATGGGAAGGGCGAGTTCGCGGTTCTGGTCACCGGCGACGCGGGAACGGGTGACGAGGCGCAGTACGCGGTGGCGGCGGCCGCCCGTGATGTCTGCAAGGCCGATGGAATAGGGCTCGCGATCGGGCTCGGCGACAATATTTACGAGAACGGCCCCGAGTCGGCCCATGACTCCGAATTCCAGGACAAGTTCGAGAAGCCCAACAGCGGTATCGACGTGCCGTGGCTGATGGTCCTGGGCAATCACGACTGCTCGGGTCTGATCCCCGGCAGCGGCGGCGACCCGTCCCGCGGTGACCGCGAGGTCGCCTACGCCACGACGTCGAAGCGCTGGTACATGCCGAGCCGCTACTACAGCGTGCCGCTGCCGGTCGCCGACCCGCTGGTGGAGTTCTTCGCCATCGACACCATTCCTTGGTCGTCGTATGTCGCGCAGATCGACCCGTACTTCCGCTGGGACGGCCCGTACATGCGCGAGCAGCGCAAGTGGCTGGACGGCGCGCTGCGTGCCTCGCGGGCCCGCTGGAAGGTGGTGATCGGCCACCACCCGTACCTGAACAACGGCAAGCACGGCAGCGCCGGTTCGTACGACGGGTTCGAGATCGGGAACTACACCAGCGGGGTCCACCTCAAGGACATGTACGAGAACGTGGTGTGCGGACGGGCCGATCTGATTCTGTCCGGTCACGATCACACGCTGCAGGTGCTGGAGCCCACGGCGCGTACCGGCGGCACCCGGCAGGTGGTGTGCGGGGCGTCGGCCAAGACCGAGGACGGAAAGGCGCACTTCGCCAACCCGGCGGCCTGGCAGAACTTCTCCGACCACGGGTTCATGGTGCTGAAGGTGGCGCAGGAGCGGCTGACCATCGAGGTCTACACGGTCGATGTGGCGACGCGGACGGCCACCCTGGCGCACCGCACACGGCAGACGGGACCGGTTTCCGCGGCGGCGCGGGCGCACGCCTGATGTCGCGCCGACGAGAACGGGCGCTCTTCAGGTGGCCCGCTGCCAGGTGAAGGTGGCCGAGGCACCGGCCGGCAGGCGGTAACCGGCCTTCCGGCCGTGCCAGTCGATGGTGAGGTGGCGGGTGGCGGCGGTGTCGTTGTAGGCGATCAGCGCCAGGGAGCCGTCGGGGTTCTTCCAGGCCACGTTGGGGACGGTGGCCGAGGCCGTGGAGTCGATGCGGCGCGCCCCGGGCCGTACGAACTTGGTGAGATGGCCCATGGTGTAGTACTCGACGGTGTAGTCGACGGCGCCCTGCGCACCGTTGCCGTGGTGCACGGTGATCAGGCCGGTGCAGTTGTCGCAACCGCCCTGGTGCGGGCCGCCGTTCCGGTCGACGGCGAGGGACCATTTGACCCAGCTGCTGCCCCAGTTACGGGTGTAGGCGATGAGGTTGCGCATGTCCTCCCGCTGCTGGTTGGGGATCCACCGGCCGCCGGAGTGTTCCGTGTCGTACGCGGCGAGACCGGGATAGCGGTGGTGCACCCGGGTCTGCTCGGTGACATCGCCGGCGTAGCCGTGCCAGGCCAGGCCGCCGAAGTTGGGGTGGTTGCGGATGGCCGGGTCGTCGACGGTGGGAGCGGCGAAGTCGGCGTAGCGGTCCCAGTTCCAGTCCAGCGCAAGGACTTTGGTGGACAGCCGGGCGTTTCGCAGCGCGGGGAGAAGGTGGTCCTTGGTGAAGCGGGCCAGGCCCGAGCTGTTCCATCGCATGGACGGATAGCCGATGCAGCAGGTGGGTTCGTTCTGTACGGAGACATAGGCGACGGGTACGCCGTGGTCCTGGTAGGCACGCAGGTATTTCACGAAGTACCGGGCGTAGGCGGCGTAGTACTTCGCCTGGAGCCGCCCCTGGTCGAGCCTGCCGTTGTCCTTCATCCAGGCGGGTGCGCTCCATGGGGCGGCCATGACCTTGAGGGCCGGGTTGAGGCGGCGGGCCTCGGCGGTGAGGGGCAGGACGCCGGCGAGGTCGTGCCCGATGGTGAAGCGCTTCAGTCCGGGGTCGGTGCGCCCGGCCGGCAGGTCGTCGTAGGTGTAGCCGAAGCGGGCGAGGTCGGAGGCGCCCATGGGGTTGCGGAGGAAGGCGAGGCCGATGCCGTCGTCGGGGTCGAAGAGCCGTTTCATCGTCGCGGCGCGGGCGGCATCGCTCAACGCGCCGCTGCCTTTCAGCAGCCAGGCGGCGGTGTCGGTGAAGGAGGCACCGCCGCCTTCGAAGGTCTGGTACGCCTTCGCGTCGTCAACGGTGATATCGACGCTGCCGCCGTCGGCACGGCGTGTCCCGCCCCGGGGGGTGAAGGTGAGCGGGGGCTGTTTCGCCAGTCCCTTGGCGACGTGCCGGCCGCCGGGGTCGGAGGTGGTGGTGAGGTGGACCTGGATCCGGGGCCGGGGCTGCGGCCGGCCCCGTTCCCGGTCGGTGCTGCCGTGGCCGACCGGGGGTCCGACGGCCGTGTAGACGAGCGCCAGGGCGGTGGCGGCCGCTCCGGCCGTACCGGTCAGGGCGCGGCGCACTCCCCGGATCCCCGGGCGGGATCCGACAAGGGGGCCGATACGGGACACGGTGCGGAAGACAGTACGGGACACGGTGCGGAATGCGGTGCGGAATGCGGTGCGGGATCTCATGGCAGGAGTGCCCTCGTGTGGGGGTCGGGACAGGCACGCACGTCCTGAATGTACGGCGTCAAGAGGGAATCCGCGGCGTCACCCGTTCTCCGTAACGCCCCTGGCCCCCGCGGTGCAGGACATGCGGGGTCCCCGGCCGCCGCCTAAGGTGAGCGCATGGCCGCGTTCCGGTGGACATCGGCCGCGGAGGCGCCACGCACCATGACCAGGCAGAGCCGACCGTCCGCCGACGGCTACGACCCCCGCGCCCACCGGGAGATCCGGCACGTCCCGGAGCATGTGCCCGGCGTCTCCCACCATGAACCGATCGGCCTGCACAGGCGGCTGGCGCTCAACCGCATGGGGACCTTCGACTGGGACCTGGACCGCGGGTTCATGGACCTGGACCCCGGAGCGCTGGAGGTCTTCGATCTGCGCCCGGAGGAATACGACGGCGCCCCGCTCTCGCTGGTCCGCCGGGTACCGCCGGAGGAGGGCATGCGGCTGGACACGGCGCTGTCCCGGGCGCTGCGGGAGGGCGGCTCGTCGTACGGCGCGTACTTCCGGGTCCAGTGCCGCGACGGAACCCCGCGCTGGGCGCATTCCCAGGGCCGGATCCTGCACGACGAGGACGGGCGGCCGTACCGCATCGTCGGGATCGTCCGGGAGGCGTCCGGTGAGCTGGCCGACTCCGCGCTGCTGCGCTCGCTCCAGCAGGAGCGGCAGCGGCAGACGGCGATGGTGCAGCAGACCACGGCCGCGCTGTCCCGGGCGCTGTCGGTCGCGGATGTGACGCGGGTGCTCACCGGCGTCGGCGGCGCCCGGCGGTTCGGCGCGGACGGGCTGGTCCTGGGGCTGGCCGAGGGCGACCGGTTCGAGGTCATCGCCGTCGCGGGGATGGACGGCGAGGTGCCCGAGGAGATGCGCACATCCCAGCTGGACGACACCCTGCCGCTGTCCGAGGCGGCGGTCTCACGGCGGCCCGCCTTCCTGAGCACCCGGGGTGAGCTGATCGCCCGCTATCCGCGGCTGCGCCCGTACAGCGACGTCCTGCCGACCGGCAGCTCGTCCTTTCTTCCGCTCATTGCGCAGGACACCGTCATCGGGGCCCTGGGGCTGTTCAACGTCGAGCCCGCGGTGCAGTCGACGGAGGCCAAGAACCTGGCGCTGGCGCTGGCCGGTGTCGTCGCCCAGTCGCTGCAGCGGGCGACGCTCTTCGACCAGGAGCGGGAATTCGCCACCGGGCTGCAGGCCACGATGCTGCCGCGCCGGGTGCCGCCCATCTCCGGCGGTGAGGTCACCGTCCGCTACCACCCGGCGAGCGTCGGGCGGGACATCGGCGGCGACTGGTACGACGTGATCGCACTGCCCCAGGGGCGGACCGGCCTGGTGGTGGGCGATGTGCAGGGCCACGACACCCACGCGGCCGCCGTGATGGGCCAGTTGCGCATCGCGCTGCGTGCCTATGCCGCCGAGGGGCATGCGCCGGAGACCGTCCTGGTGCGGGCCTCACGCTTCCTGGCCGAGCTGGAAACCGAGCGGTTCGCGACCTGTACGTATGTCCAGGCCGACCTGGACTCGGGCGCGCTGCATGTGGCCCGCGCCGGTCACCTCGGCCCGCTGATCTGCGACGGCGCCCGGCACATCGACTGGCCCGAGGTACGCGGCGGGCTGCCCCTGGGCGTGGCCACCGCCTTCGGGCACGACCACTTCCCCGAGACACAGCTGTTCCTGGAACCGGGCTCCACACTGCTGCTGTGCACCGACGGGCTGGTCGAACAGCCCGGCCGGGACATCTCGGCGGGTATCGAGGCGCTGTCGGCGGCGTTCCGTACCGGGCCGACAGAGCTGGAGGCGCTCGCCGACCGGCTCGCGGAGCAGCTGTGGGCCGAGCCGGGCTCGGAGGACGATCTCGCCCTTCTGCTGCTGCACCGGCTGCCGGGCCCGGGGGCCGCCACCACGCCGCGGCTGCGGCTGCATGTCCATCAGGCCGATCCCTCGGGCACCGCGGAGGTCCGCTCGGCGCTACGGCGCACGCTGGACCAGTGGCGGGCGGGCGAGATCACCCACGACGTCGAGGTCGCCGCCTCCGAGCTGATCGCCAATGCACTGACCCACACCGAGAGCGGTGCTCTCGTCTCCGTGGAGCTGCTGCCCGGCGCCCCGCGGCGGATCCGCCTGGAGGTCGAGGACCGCTCCAGCTCCTGGCCGCGCCGCCGCAGCCCCGGCGAGACCGCCACCTCCGGCCGCGGGCTGATGCTGGTCGAGGCCCTCGCGGAGCGCTGGGGCGCGGAGCCGCGCGGTTCGGGCAAGGCGCTGTGGTGCGAGTTCGTGGTCCCTGAGGCCGGGGCAACGCCCGGGTGACCATGCCAGGACGGCGGCGGCCAACTGCTCCGGGAGGACATGAGATGCCTGTGGTGGGGGAAGTGAAGCTGACCGTCGACGGGCCGGGCGGGGAGGCGCCACTGCGTTCGCTGCAGGAGTGGCTTGCCTCCGACGACGAACTGCGGGGCCGGGTCGGCCGGCAGTACGCGCCGCCCGAGCCCGGCCGCATGGGCGGCACCCTGGAGGTGCTGCCCGTCGCCCTGGGCCCGGGCGGAATCGCGGCGCCGATCGGCCCCTTGTCCACCTGGTTCACCGGCCGCCGCCCCGATGTCGCGGTCACCCTGGAGCTGGGCGACCGCCGTAAGGTGTGCGTCGATGTCAAACGCGCCACCGACCGGTCGGCGGTGATCCGCGAGGCGCACGACCTCTTCACCGCGCTGGACGGCGCCAACTCACCGGACGCACAGGGGGAATGAGCCGGCTCCTCACTCCTCCGGCCCGTACCACACCGTCGTCATGTTGCAGAACTCCCGGATGCCGTGCCCGGACAGCTCCCGGCCGTAGCCCGAGCGTTTGGCACCGCCGAAGGGGAAGCCGGGGTGGGAGGCGGTCATCCCGTTGAAGTAGACGCCACCGGCCTGCAAGTCCCTGGAAAGACGGTCCTGTTCGTCCGGGTCGCGGGTCCAGGCGTTGGAACTGAGGCCGAACGGCGAGTCGTTGGCGACGGACACCGCCTCGTCGATGTCGGCGACGCGGTAGAGCGTGGCGACCGGGCCGAACGCCTCCTCGTGGTGGATGCGCATGGTCGGGGTGATGCCGGAGAGGACTGTCGGCTCGTAGAACCAGCCGGCGTGGCGGTCGGGCGGGCGGCGGCCGCCGCACAGTGCGGCGGCGCCCTGGTGGACCGCGTCGTCGACGAGTTCCTCCAGGTCGGAGCGGCCCTGCTCGCTGGCCAGCGGGCCGACGTCGGTGTTCTCGTCCATCGGGTCGCCGACGGACAGCGCGGCCATCCGCTCGGTGAAGCGGGCGGCGAAGGCGTCGTACACATCGGCGTGGACGATGAACCGCTTGGCCGCGATGCAGGACTGCCCGTTGTTCTGGACGCGCGCGGTGACGGCGGTGGCGGCCGCCTTCTCGAGGTCGGCCGACGGCAGCACGACGTACGGGTCGCTGCCGCCCAGCTCGAGAACCGTCTTCTTGACCTCGTCACCGGCGATGGAGGCGACCGAGCGGCCGGCCGGTTCACTGCCGGTCAGCGTCGCGGCGGCGACCCGCGGGTCGCGCAGGATGTCCTCGACGGCGCCGGACCCGATCAGCAGAGTCTGGAAGCAGCCTTCGGGGTAGCCGGCCCGGCGGAAGAGTTCCTCGATGTACAGCGCGGTCTGCGGGACGTTCGAGGCGTGCTTGAGCAGTCCGGTGTTGCCCGCCATCAGGGCGGGGGCGGCGAACCGTACGACCTGCCAGAGTGGGAAGTTCCAGGGCATCACCGCGAGGACGGTGCCGATCGGGCGATAGCGCACCACGACACGGGCCGCGCCGGAGTCCGTCACATCGGCGGGGTCGGGGTACTCGTCGGCGAGGAGCTTCTCGGCGTGGTGGGCGTACCAGCGCATCGTCTTGGCGCACTTCTTGGCCTCGGCGCGCGCCTGGGCGAGCGGTTTGCCCATCTCGGTGGTCATGGTGCGCGCGATGGTCTCCCGGTCGGCGTCGAGCAGGTCGGCGGCGGCGAGCAGCAGTTCGCGGCGGTAGGCGAAGGTGGTGGTGCGGTGTTCCTGGTAGGCCTGCTCGGCACGGACCAGGCGGTCTTCGACCTCGCCCGGGTTGAGCGCGTCGAAGGTCTTCAGGGTCTCGCCGGTGGCCGGATTGACCGTGGCGATGGCCATGATCAGCACCTCCTGTGAGGGAGCGGGGGCGGGGAACGGGGGCTCAGGAGAGCGGTGAGGGAGCCGGGGACGGATCCGGGACGGGGTCGGGTCCGGGCGGACGCGGCACCGGCGACGGCTCCGGCGGCATGGGATCGGGCGGCTCGGGCGTCGGCGGCGGCCCGGGAAGCGGCTCCGGCAGGGGGCTGGGACCGGGGCCACCGGGGTCCGGGGGCGGCACGGGCTGGGGATCACGGTCAAACGTACGGTCACTGTGCGTAAGCGGTTGCCGCTGCACGGGGGCCTCCAGAATCAGATATTTCGCGGCACATCGGCCCCCGTACCCGAGTCTGGCGTGTGGATGCCCCTAGCGCCATCTAGGTTTCTCCCCACGTTGTCGCTGCCGCTTTGCCTTGGCCGTACGTTGTCGGCTGTCCCGCCGTGGGGGTTGTTCGCCGTTGCGCCTGGCGGCGGGCGGGGGTTGTTTGTCGGCCGCGGTGCCGGCCCTCCGGACTCCGTCCTGCGGTCCGTCCCCTCCCGACAGTGGGGGGGGTAGGAGAAGGCCGGTGGGGGCGAGCATGTTCTGCCTCACTGCCCGCGCGTATGGGATTACGGACACCCCCGAGGTCTTTCCCCACCCCCAACGGGGAGGTGCCGGGCTGTAGCGGCGGAGCCGTGTAAGCCCGGTGCCGCTGCCGAACAGCCCCGCGCAGCGGCACCCGGCCCGCCGCAGGCGCAACGGCGAGACGAACCGCGGCGCCGCAGACGACAACGTGGGGCCTAAACCAGGTGGCAAGCCACCCGATGGCCAGCCACAAACGGTTCGGCCACCGGCGGCTCGCTGTCGGCGCACAACGCCACAGCGTGGGGGCAACGGGTGCGGAACCGGCACCCGGAGGGCGGGGCGGCGGCCGACGGGGCCTCGCCGGACAGTGGGGTGCCGGGCGCGGCGGCGTCCGGATCGGGTGGGCTGACGGTGGCCAGCAGCCCCTGGGTGTACGGGTGCAGCGGCCGGGTGAGGACGCTCCGGGCGGGGCCGGTCTCGACCAGTTTGCCGAGGTACATCACTCCGACGGTGTCCGCCAGATGCCGTACCACCGCCAGATCGTGCGAGATGAACAGATAGCCGATCCCCTTCTCGCGTTGCAGCTCGCGCATGAGGCGCAGGATCTGGGCCTGTACGGAGACATCGAGGGCGGAGAGCGGTTCGTCGGCGACGACGAGCGCGGGCGCCAGGGCAAGGGCGCGGGCCAGACCGAGGCGCTGGCGCTGGCCGCCGGAGAATTCATGCGGATAGCGGTCCACCGCGCCGCGCGGCAGCCCGACGTCGTCCAGCAGCTCCGCGATCCGCCGCCGCTGTTCGGCCTTGTTCCCGATGCCCTGGATGACCAGCGGTTCGCGCAGCACGGCGCCGACCCGCATCCGGGGGTCCATGGCGGCGTACGAGTCCTGGAACATCAGCTGGACGTTGCGCCGGTGGGCGCGCAGCTCCCGCCGGGTCAGGGTGCTGATGTCGCGTCCGGCGAAACGGATGGTGCCCTCGGTGGGTGCCTCCAGGCCGACGATCAGGCGTCCGAGGGTGGATTTACCCGATCCGGACTCCCCCACGATGCCGAATGTCTCACCGCGCCTTACGGTGAGCGAGATGCCGGCCACCGCGCTGATCTCCCCGGCGCGACCTTCGCCCGATCTCCGGCGGGCGAAGGGGCCGGCACGCAAGGGGTAGGTCTTGGCGACGCCGGAGAGGCGCAGCAGCGGTTCGTCGCTGCGCTCCGGGGGCGCGGCGGGCGCGCGGAGCCCGGCGGCCGGGTCCGTAGCAGCGGCTGCCGGGTCCGTACGGGTGACGGCCGGGTCGACGGGATGGAAGCAGGCGAAGGAGTGCTCGCCCCCGGCGAGGTCCGGTTCGGTGGTGCGGCAGCGGTCGCCGGCGAAGCCGCAACGTGGCGCGAAGCGGCATCCGGTGGGGCGGGTGAGCAGGGACGGCGGCAGGCCGGGGATGCCGGCCGGCGGGCGGCCGGCGGTGGCCCGCTCGGGGAGGGCGGCGAGCAGGGCCTGGGTATAGCGGTGCCGCGGGGTGGTGAACAGGCGCCGTACGGGGGCGCGTTCGGCGATCCGGCCGCCGTACATCACCGCCACCCGGTCGACCCGGCGGGCGATCACGCCGAGGTCGTGGGTGACCAGGATCAGCGCCATCCCGAGGCGTTCGCGCAGATCGTCGATGAGTTCGAGGATCTGGTGCCGGGTGGAGGCGTCGAGGGCGGTGGTCGGCTCGTCGGCGATCAGCAGCCGGGGTTCGCAGATGAGCGCCATGGCGATCGCGACGCGCTGCCGCATTCCGCCGCTGAGCTGGTGCGGGTAGTGCGCCATCCGCTCGGCGGGGCGCGGCAGACCGACCAGCCGCAGCATCTCCTCGGCCCGGGACCGGGCCTCGGCCTTGCTCAGGCTCCCGTGCAGCAGCAGGGGTTCGGCGACCTGGGCGCCGATGGTGAGGGTGGGGTTGAGGCAGGTCAGGGGGTCCTGGAAGACCATGCCGAGGGTGTTGCCGCGGATGCCGCGCAGTACGGGTTCCGGGGCGGCGGCGAGATCCGTGCCGTCGAAGAGGATCCGGCCACCGGTGATCCTGCCGCCGGGCGGCAGCAGGCGGAGGACGGACAGCGCGGTCATGGTCTTGCCGCAGCCGGACTCGCCGACGATGCCGAGCGAGTCGCCGGGCGCGAGATCGAGGCTGACGCCGTCGAGGGCATGGACGGTGCGGTCGCGCCCGGCGATCTCCACGCGCAGGTCCTCGATCCGCAGCAGCGGGTGCGTCATGAGCGTCCTAGGTTCTCGAGCCGTACGTCGAAGGCGTCCCGCAGCCCGTCCCCGATGCAGTGGAACGCGGCGACGACCAGCACGATCGCCAGACCCGGCGGGAAGATCAGCCACCAGTGGCCGACCTGGGTGTAGGTGATCCCGGCGGAGAGCATCGATCCCCAGTCGGCGGCGGGCGGCGGGAGGGACAGGCCGAGGAAGGACAGATAGGCGACGTAGAGGATGGCGTCGGCGATCTGGAAGGTGGCGTTGACCATGACGGTGCCGACGGCGTTGGGGAGGATGTGCCGGAAGACGGCCCGGCCTCCGCCGCCGCCCATCAGCCGCATCGCGTGGAGGTAGTCCCTGCCGCGCAGCGCCAGCGCCTCACCGCGGACGAGGCGGGCCGGGGAGAGCCAGGCGACGGAGGCGATGACCAGGATGAGGACGGGCTTGCTGGGGGTGACGATCGTGGCGACCACGACGAGCAGGAAGAGGGCAGGGATGGCGAGCGCGGCGTCCGTCACCCGCATCATCGCGGCGTCCGCCCAGCCGCCGAAGTAGCCCGCGACCGCGCCGTACACCGTCCCGAAGAGGGTCGCCAGCACCCCTGCCGCCAGGCCGACTTCGAGGGATGTGCGGCCGCCGTGCATCAGGCGGCCCAGCATGTCGTAGCCGAGGTCGGTGGTGCCGAGCGGATGGCCGGCGCCGGGCGCGAGGTTCGTCTGGGAGAGGTCGGTGTGGATCTGGTCGGTGGGGTGGATCAGCGGCCCGAGGAAGCAGAAGGCCAGCAGGGCGAGCAGCACCAGGGCGCCGGTGAGGGCGAGCTTGTTGCCGGCGAAGGCGGCGAGGGTGCGGCGGGCCGGTCCCGGGGTGGCATCCAGCGCGAGGGTCGTCACGGCACGCTCCTGATGCGCGGGTCGAGAACGGCATAGGCGATATCGGTGATCAGGGAGCCGAGGACGGTGGCGACGCCGACGACGAGGGTGACGCCGAGCAGCACGGGGAAGTCCGAGGCCTGGGCCGCGTTCCAGAACAGCAGGCCCATTCCGGGGTAGTTGAACATCGACTCGACGACGAGGGTGCCGCTGAAGAGGGTCGGGAGGTAGAGCCCGAGCAGGGTGGCCAGCGGGATGAGGGCGTTGCGCAGCACGTGCCGGGCCATGATCCGGGCGCCCGACTGGCCTTTGGCGCGGGCGGTGCGGACGTATTCCTCGCCGAGGTTGTCGAGGACGGCCGAGCGCATATAGCGGCTGAAGGCGGCGATGATGCCGAGCGCGGTCGTCACGACCGGAAGGACCAGCGCGGGGGCGTCGGCGAGGATGCCGCCGACGCTGTCGGCCTGCGGCGCCTCGGCGGGCAGCAGCCGGAGCTCCTGGCTGAAGACGAGGATGAGGACCAGGCCGAGGAAGAACACCGGGGTGGCGTAGGCGAGGAAGGCCACGCCGGTGAGCACATGGTCGGCGGCCCGGCCGCGGCGTACGGCCTGCAGGATGCCCAGCGGTACGGCGAGGGCCGCGGCCAGGGCGAGGGACAGCCCCGCCAGCAGGGCGGTCCGGGGCAGCCGCTCGCCCAGCAGCGAGAGGACGCTCTGATTGAGCTTGTACGACTCGCCGAGGTCGCCGGTGAACAGCCGTCCGAGGTATCCGACGTACTGCTCGGGCAGCGAACGGTCGTATCCCTGCTGGTGGTTGAAGTGTGCGAGGGCTTCGGGGGTGGCCTGGACGCCGAGGATGGCGCGGGCCGGGCCGCCGGGCAGCAGATGCAGCAGGGCGAAGACGATGACGGAGACCAGGAGCAGGACGACGGCGGCCTGGGCGAGCCGTTTGACCAGGAAGGGGATCATGCGCCGGCGCCGCCCTTCCGGCCGTCGGCCGTCACGAAGTACCAGTCCTGCGGGGCGAGGGTGAGCGTCGGGTTCTGATCGACGCCGCGCAGGTCGTTGCGGATGACGGAGACCTGGTAGGCGGGGTTGGGGGTCCACAGCACCGGGAGCCGGCGGGCGACCTCGCGGCCGTAGTCGCACAGCGCCGTGGGGTCGTCGGAGTACTCGGTGGCGCGGATGAGCCGGTCGGTGTGCCGGTCGGACCAACTTCCCATGTTGGACGGGGCGTTGGTGGCGAAGATCTTCTCGCCGCTGGGGTCGGGCGGGAAGTACCAGCTGCCCTGGGTGCCGAAGAAACCGAGCTGCCATTGCGCGCAGAGCGGCTCGGTCCGCTTGCAGGGAACGGTGGTTCCCAGCACGGTGTTGAGCGGCTGCTGCCGGATGTCGAGGGCGATGCCCGCCTTGCCGAATTCCGACTTGATGGCCTGCATGGTGTTGGCGGTCTCCGTCGACCCGGACTGCGAGAGCAGCGAGAACCGCAGTTCCCGGCCGCGCCGGACCCCCGTACCGCACTCCCCCGCGCCGCCGCCCGGCCGTACGCACCGCAGCACACCGTCCCGCTCGGACCAGCCGTGCGCGGCCAGCAGCGTCCGCGCCCGCTCCGGGTCGTACGGATAGGGCTCGCCGTGCAGGAGGCTCGCCGGGACCGGGCCGAGGGTGGGGGCGGCGCTGCCGTGCCAGATCACCCGGGAGATCGCCTTCTGGTCGATCAGATGCTGGAGCGCCTGGCGGAGATAGGACTGGCGCAGCAGGGGCCCGGCGGCGGGGTGGTGGTAGTTGAGCACGATGTAGGTGACCGCCCAGCCCTCCCAGGGATCGATGCGGTAGCCCAGTTGCTTGAATGCCGCGGACCGGGCCATCACCGAGGGCGGGATGTAGCCGTAGTCGACGCCTCCGGCGCGCAGCACGTTGAATTCGGAGTCGGCGGTGGTGAAGGGCTTGAGGATCACCCGGTCGAGGTGCGGTGTGTCGGGGCCGCGGTATTTCTTGTTGGGGGTCAGGGAGACCTGTCCCGAGGTGGTCCATTTCTCCACGGTCCAGGGTCCGTTGACGGTCTTCCAGAGCGGGTCGGTGGCGAAGCGCGAGAAGCGGCGGGCGTGCCGCATCAGCCGGGCGAAGGTCTTTTTCGGCCCCTCGTGGCCGGGGTTCCAGGCGTGTACGGGCAGCGCGACGACGTCCTGGAGTTCGTTGGCGGTGAACCATGCCGGGTTGTAGGCGCGGTCCAGCCGGAGCCGGAAGGTGCGGTCTCCGGTGATCTCGAATTTCTTGACGTCGTCCGGCATCAGGCCCGGCGAATACCCCGCCCATTCCTGCTTGTTGTGCTGGATGAGATCGAACCAGAACTTCACGTCGCGGGTGGTGACGGGCTTTCCGTCGGACCACCGGTAGCCCTTCTTCAGCGTGATGGTGACGGTTTTGTTGCCGTCGCTGTAGCGGGGCGGTTCGGCGAGACCGCGCGGGGAGTCCATGGTCAGCGCGTCGCCCTTTTTCTCGGGCAGGTACAGCGGCAGGAACAGCAGGTTCTGGATGGCGCTGTTGTAGCCGGCCAGATATCCGGGGGCGCCGATCGGGAAGATCCAGTTGGGGGTGGCGGCGGGCGGCAGGGCCATGGTGACGGTGCCGCCCTCGACGGGGGTGCCGCCGGTGGGGCCGAGGCGGGTGACAACGTTGCCACCCGGCCCGCAGCCGACCAGTGCGAGGAAGCCGAACAAGACCGCGGCCACCGTGCGCCCCAGGGGCGCACACAGTCGTCCGCCGCACACGCCCATGCCGCCTCCGGGGGATCGACCGGTCGAAGAATGCGAGCAAAGTACGGAGGGCCGGGAAAGGAAGTCAAGACCTTGGCGAAGCAACCGAACTGCGGTCTACTGACGGCTGTTTGAGAGCCGAGAACCCCGGCCGACTTCCTTCGGTCACCGAAAAAAGTTCCTTTGCACGCTCCCTTCCCGTACGAAAGGCCCCCAGCGATGCCCCCCGACGAGCAGTCCGGCTCCGCCGCGCAGGTCCTCGAACTCGTCGCGAACGGCACCGCCGCCTCCCGCGCCGATCTCGTACGGGAGTCGGGGCTCGCCGCCTCCACCGTCTCCGCCCGCGTCCAGGAGCTCGTCGACGCCGGTCTGCTGACCGAATCGGGCGAGGGTGTCTCGCGCGGCGGCCGGCGGCCCCGGCTGCTGCGGGTCGCCGACCACGGGGCGGTGGCGCTCGCCGCCGACCTGGGCAGCCGTCACATCCGCACCGGCGCGGTCGGGCTGACCGGCACCGCGCGGGACGTCGAGGAATGTGCCTTCGATCTGACCGCCGGGCCCGGACCCGCCCTCGATGTCCTCGCCGAGCGGCTGACGGCCCTGGCCGACCGGCAGCGCGCGGCCGGGCGGACGGTACGCGGCGTCGGCATCGGCTTCCCGGGCCCGGTGGACACCGCCGACGGCCGGATCATCGCCCCCTCCCGCATGCCCGGCTGGCATCTCTTCGCGCTGCGCGACCGGCTCGCCGACCGGCTGGGGCTGCCGGTCCTGCTCGACAACGACGCCAATGTGCTGGCCCTGGGCGAGCACCGCGCCGCCCACCCGGCGCTGCGCCATCTCGTCGTGGTCAAGGCGGGCCGTGGCATCGGCGCCGGCATCATCAGCGACGGCCGGCTCTACCGCGGGGCGCGCGGCTCGGCCGGCGACATCAGCCATGTGCGGGTCGACGAGGCGGCCCGGCTCCCCTGTTCCTGCGGCAACATCGGCTGTCTGGAGACCGTGGCGAGCAGCGCCGCGATCGCCGCCGCGCTGCGCGCGCAGGGCTTCCGGGCCGACTCCACGACCGACGTCCTCCGCCTGGTCGGGAACGGCGAACCGCACGCCACCACGCTCGTCCGGCAGGCGGGCCGGGACATCGGCGCCGTACTGGCGGTGGTGGTGAACTTCTTCAACCCCGAGGCGGTGATCCTCGGCGGCGCGCTCTCCGGCGCCGAGCCACTGGTCGCCGCCGTACGCGGAATGCTCTACGAGCGCTGTCTGCCGATGGCGACCGGCGAACTCGTCATCAGGGCCGCCGTCCGCGGCCCGGACGCGGGCCTGCTCGGCGCGGGCCACGCCGCCCTGCGCGAACTCCCCACCGCCCACGGAAAGTGAGGCCCCATGTCCGCTTCTCCCGTACGCCGCCTGCGGATCGGCATCGGCGGTATGGCCATCGAGTCCAGCCAGTTCTGCCCGCACCGCTCGATGTACGACGACTTCCGTGTCACCCGCGGCGACGAGCTGCTGGCCCGCTACGCCTGGACCCGGCCGGACGACGCTCTGGCGGAACGCGTCGAGTGGGTGCCTCTGGTGCATGCCGTCGCCCTGCCGGGCGGCCCGGTCGAACGTGGGACGTACGACCTCATCAGGACCGAACTCACCGCGCGCATACGCGATTCCGGGCCGCTGGACGGTCTGGTATACGACATCCACGGCGCGATGAGCGTGGTAGGGCTGGCCGATGCGGAGGCCGACCTCACCGACGCCGTACGGGACGCGACCGGCCCCGGCACCCTCATCTCGGCCGCCATGGATCTGCACGGCAATGTCTCGCGCCGCTTCGCCGAGCGCCTGGATCTGCTCACCGCGCACCGCCTGGCTCCGCACGAGGACGCCTGGGAGACCCGCGAGCGGGCCGCCCGGAAGCTCGTGGAGCGGCTGGTGTCCGGGCGGGGGCGGCCGTATCGCGCCTGGGTGCAGGTCCCGGTCCTGCTCCCCGGCGAGAAGACCAGCACTCGCCTCGAGCCTGCCAAGTCCCTCTACGGGCAGCTGAGTTCGGTGGAGGCACTGGCCGGAGTGGTGGACGCGGCGATCTGGGTGGGCTATGCCTGGGCCGACGAGGAGCGCTGTCGGGCCGCGGTGGTGGTGACCGCGGATTCTCCTGAACTCGCCGTCACCCAGGCCGAGTTACTGGCCCGCCAGTACTGGAACGCCCGCCGCGACTTCGTCTTCGCCGGCCCGACCGGCGACGCGGACGACTGCATCGCCCGCGCCGTCGCATCCACCTGGCGCCCCTTCCTGATCAGCGACTCCGGCGACAACCCGACGGCGGGCGGCGCCGGGGATCTGCCGTACATGCTGGGCCGCCTCCTGGCCCACGAGGACCTGGCAAGCGGCCGGGTCACCGCGCTGCACCCCGGAATCACCGACCCCGAGGCCGTCGCCGCCTGCTTCGCCGCGGGGGTGGGCACCGAGGTCACGCTGCGCGTCGGCGGCCGGGTCAGCGCGGGCACCGGCCCGCACGCCGAGCCGTACGAGCTGACCGGCACCGTCACCGCTCTGGAGGCCCCGCCCTCCCCCGGCCCCGCGGCCCCGCGCGGCAATCCGGCCTACGACGGCGGCGGGCGCAGCGCCGCCGTCACCCGCGGCGGGGTGACCGTGGTGCTCACCGAGCGCCGTAGGCCGTTCCACACCCGCGCGGACTTCGGAACGCTGGATCCGCTCGGGTACGACCTGGTGGTCGTCAAGATCGGCTATCTGGAGCCGGAGCTGTACGCCATGGCCGCGGACTGGCTGCTCGCCCTCACCCCGGGCGGGGTGGACCAGGATCTGCTGCGGCTGGGGCATCAGCGGGTGCGGCGGCCGCTGTATCCGTTTGATGATGAGGGGTTCGAGGGGCCGGATCTCACTGCCGTGGTGCTGTGACGCTGCGCTTTGCCTGGGCCGACGTGTCGGGCTTTCCCACCATTGCGCCTGCGGCGGGCTGGTTGCCGCTGCGCGGGGCTGTCCGGCAGCGGCACCGGGCTTACACGGCTCCGCCGCTACAGCCCGGCACCTCCCCGTTGA
>NZ_LGKG01000173.1 GCF_001294335.1 Streptomyces chattanoogensis | reverse complement strand
CCCCCGCCCCCACCCTCCCTCCCCCCGTAGGGGGGAGGGAGGGTGGCGGGGGGTGGGGGCGGGGGCGGCGAAAGGGCGGCGAAAAGGGGGCAGAAAGGCGGCGGAAAAGCCGTCAGGACACGTGAAAAGCCGTCAGAACCCGTGCCGTGCCCCGCCGTCCACCGGCACCATCACCCCGGTGACATACGACGCCGCCGGTGACAGCAGGAACGCCGCGGTGCGGCCGAATTCCGCGGGGGTGCCGTAGCGGCCCAGGGGGATCGAGGCGGAGTTGCGGGCGCGGGTGCCCTCGGGGTCGCCGGAGAGGGCGTCGAGCTGGGTCATCCGGTCGGTGGCGATCCGGCCGGGCAGGATGCCGACGACGCGGATGCCGCGGGGGCCGAGTTCGTTGGCGAGGGATTTGGCGAAGCCGGCGAGTCCCGGGCGCAGGCCGTTGGAGATGGTCAGGTTGTCGATGGGCTCGTACACCGAGCCGGACAGGACGAAGCCGATGACGCCGCCCTCGTCGAGTTCGGCGGCGGCCGTGCGGGCGAGGCGTACCGCGCCGAGGAAGACCGACTCGAAGGCGGACTGCCACTGGTCGTCGGTGTTGTCGGCGCTGGTGCCCGGGGCCGGGCCGCCGACGCTGATCAGGACGCCGTCCAGGCGGCCGAAGCGTTCGCGGGCGGCGGTCACCAGGCGCGCGGCGGCTCCGGGGTCGGCGTTGTCGGCCGCCACGCCCAGTGCCCGGTCGCCCAGGGAGGCGGCTGCCGCGGCGGCGTTCTCCTCGGTGCGGCCGGTGATGACGACGTTGGCGCCGTCGGCGACCAGTTCGCGGGCGGTGGCGAAGCCGAGGCCGCGGGTCGCTCCGGTGACGAGGTATGTCCGGTCGGTGAGTCCAAGGTCCATGGGCCCTAGTCTGCCTGCGTGCACCCGAACAGCCCGAAGGCGGTCCCCACCAGGCCGAGATGGCTGAATGCCTGGGGGAAGTTGCCGAGTTGCCGCCGGGCCGCCGGATCGTACTCCTCGGAGAGCAGGCCGACGTCGTTGCGCAGCGCCAGCAGCCGTTCGAACAGGGCGTGTGCCTCCTGGCTGCGGCCGGTCAGTTCGAGCGCATCGGCCAGCCAGAACGAGCAGACCAGAAAGGTGCCCTCGCCGCCGGGCAGGCCGTCGACGTTGGTACCGCCGTCGGTGCTGTAACGCTGTACAAGGCCGTCGCGGGAGAGCTCCCGGCGTACCGTGTCGACGGTTTTGACGACCCGGGGATCGTCGCCGGGCAGGAAGCCGACGCGGGGGATGAGCAGTGTCGCGGCGTCGAGTTCGGCGGAATCGTAGTACTGGGTGAAGGTGCCGCGCTCCGCGTCGTAGCCCCGTTCGCAGACCTCGCGGTGGACGTCCTCGCGCATCGCCCGCCAGCGGTCGATGTCCCCGCCCAGCTTCGGGTCGGCCTCCAGGGCCCGTACGGCGCGGTCCGCGGCGACCCAGGCCATGACCTTGGAGTGGACGAAGTGCCGGCGCGGTCCGCGGATCTCCCACAGGCCCTCGTCGGGGTCGCGCCAGGCGGACTCGAGGTAGTCCACCAGGGCGCGCTGGATGCTCCAGGCGTGTTCCTCGGACTCCATGCCGGCCTGGCGCCCGATGTGGAAGGAGTCCAGGACCTCGCCGTAGACGTCGAGCTGGCGTTGTTCGACGGCGGCGTTGCCGATCCGTACGGGCGCGGAGCCGGCGTATCCGGTGAGCCAGGGCAGCTCGGCCTCCGGGAGCCGCCGCTCGCCCGCCAGTCCGTACATGATCTGCAGGTCCTCGGGGGAGCCGGCCACCGCGCGCAGCAGCCATTCCCGCCACGCGCCGGCCTCGTCCAGGTAGCCGGCGGAGATCAGGGAGTTCAGGGTGAGGCTGGCGTCGCGCAGCCAGCAGTAGCGGTAGTCCCAGTTGCGGACGCCGCCGAGCTGTTCGGGCAGCGAGGTGGTGGGGGCCGCGACGATGCCGCCGGTGGGGGCGTAGGTGAGGGCCTTGAGGGTGATCAGCGAGCGGATCACCGCGCCGCGGTGGGGGCCGTTGTAGCGGCAGCGCGCGGACCAGCTGTGCCAGTCCTCCAGGGTGCTGTCGAGGGCGTCGTACGGGTCGATCTGGCGGGGGCGGGGGTCCTGGGACGGGTGCCAGGTCAGGACGAAGGCGGCGCGCTCGCCCGCGCCGACGGTGAAGTCCGAGCGGGTGCTGAAGTCCTTGCCGTAGGTGTGGCCCCGGTCGGGGGTGCGCAGCCACACCGAGTCCGGTCCGGCGATCGCGACCCGGGAGCCCTCGGCGGCCCGGACCCAGGGGATCACCCGCCCGTAGTCGAACCGCAGCCGCAGCACCCCGCGCATCTCGACGCTGCCGCGGAGTCCCTCCACGATCCGTACGACGTCGGGCGCGCGGTCGCGCTGCGGCATGAAGTCGGTGACCCGGACGGCGCCGGCGGGGGTCTCCCAGACGGTGTCCAGGACCAGGGAGTCACCGCGGTACGAGCGCTCCGCGCGGGCGTCGGGGGAGGTGGGGGCCAGGCGCCAGTGGCCGTTGTCCCGGCCGCCGAGGAGGGCGGCGAAACAGGCGCCGGAGTCGAACCGCGGCAGGCACAGCCAGTCGATGGAGCCGTCGCGGCCGACGAGCGCGGCGGTCTGCAGGTCGCCGATGAGCGCATAGTCCTCGATGCGGGGGTGCACGCAGGTCGCCTTCCCGCCCGGGGCGTGCGCTACTCGGTGGCGGCGGCCGTCCGGGCTACCCGGTCGCCGGCATCCGCGGTGCGGTCAGCGGTGTCGTCCGTGGTGCGGTCCGTGGTGTCGTCCGCCGGTTCCCCGGGAACCTCCGACGCCTCCGCGCTCTCCTTCTCCGCCGCCTGCGCCCGGTCGCGGCGCTCGCGGCGTACGAGGATGATCCAGCCGACCGGGACCGCCGCCGCGAACAGCCACCACTGGATGGCGTACGCCATGTGCGGGCCGATGCTGTCGTGGTCCGGCTCGGGGACCAGCTCGGGCCTGCCGCCGGTCTGGCCGGGCCCGGTCTGCTCGATGTAGCCGCCGAGCACCGGCCGGGCCAGCCGCTTCGCCATGTTCTCGCTGTTGATCAGCATGATCTGGCGGGGCGGCAGGCCCTTGGTGTCCTTGATGCCGCTCGCCGCGGTGGTCTCGTCGGCCATGATCCGGCCGGTGACGGTGACCTTGCCCCGGGGGGCGGCCGGGATGTCCGGGAACTTGGTGAGGTCGTTGCCGGCCGAGATCCAGCCGCGGTTGACCAGGACGTCCTTGCCGTCCGCGAGGGCGAGCGGGGTCAGGACGTAGTAGCCGATGCTCTGCTCGTCGGCGGCGGTGCGCTGGCGGACCACGACCTCGTGCGCGGTGTCGTAGGTGCCGGTGGCGGTGACCGTGCGCCACATGTCGTGCCGCGGGAGCGTCCGCCCGGGGGCGGTCAGCTCGGTGACCGGGACCGGCCGGGCGGCCAGGTTGTCCGCGATCAGGGTGTTCTGCGCCACCTTGTGCTCATGGCGGTGCAGCTGCCAGAAGCCCAGCTTGATCATGACGGGGATCAGCACGAGGCCCACGAGGGTGAGGATCACCCACTGCCGGGACAACAGGAAGCGGTACACGGCAACGACCGTACCTGGCATGCGGCGGCCCCCGGCCAGGGGGTCCTGCCGGGGGCCGTGAGCCGCATCCCGGCGGGGCCGGGGGAGGGCCGGGGAATTCAGACGTGATCGACGATGCCCACCTTCCCTTCCGCCCGGGAGCAGTGGGCGCCGCAGTAGAAGTGGCCGTCCACCTCGACTCCCTGGCCGATGATCTGGCACCGGCAGTGCTCGCAGATGGGCGCCATGCGGTGGATGGCGCAGGAGAAGCAGTCGAAGACATGCACCGCGCCCTGCGCGTGCACCTCGAACGTCATGCCGTATTCGTTTCCGCAGACCTCACAACGTGCCATGCGCCACAGGGTGCGGGCGGGGGCGCCGCCGCACGCGCTGCGGGCGGGTGTGTTGGCCGGGCTTCACCCGGACGCCGCCGCGCGTTACGCCGGTGCGGCGGGCCCCGCCGGAGTGGCCGGCGCCACGTCCCGCAGCAGCTGCATGAAGGCCGCCTCGTCGACCACGACCGTGCCGAACTGGGCCGCCTTGGCCGTCTTGGACGTGTGGGCGTCGGGGTCGTTGGTCACCAGCAGGCTGGTCAGCCGGGACATGCTGGTGGCGACGTGCAGCCCGGCCTCGATGGCCCGGTCCTCCAGCAGCTCGCGGTCCACGGAGGTGTCCCCGGAGAAGGCAACCCGCATCCCCTGGACGAGCCGGCCGCCCGCCACATAGCGCCCCGGGTTGGGGTACGGGCACTGGGGGCGCTTACGGGACGGCCGCCAGGAGGCGGGGCGGTACGGCGAGGACGGGGACTGCGGGCGGGACGCGGGGGAGTCCGACCACTCCGTCAGCGGCTGGCAGGTCAGCAGCGGCAGCCGCAGCTGCTCCCGGGCGGCGCGGCGCAGACTGGGCCGGAAGGCCTCGGCCAGCACCCGGGCGTCGTCCAGGGCGTGGTGGGCGCGTTCCTGTACGACGCCGTAATGGGCCGCCAGGGACTCCAGCTTGTGGTTGGGCAGCGGCAGCCGCAGCTCCTTGGAGAGGGCGATGGTGCACAGCCGCTGGCGCACCGGGGCGGTGGCCCGGGCGCGGGCGTACTCCCGGGCGATCATCGACCAGTCGAACATCGCGTTGTGCGCGACCAGCACGCGGTCCGCGAGGCGCCGCGACAGCTCCGGGACGATGTCGGGGAACAGCGGTGCGTCGGCCAGCACCTCGCTCGTCAGGCCGTGGATCCAGACCGGGCCCGGGTCCCGCTGCGGATTGACGAGGGTGTACCAGTGGTCCTGGACCTCGCCCCGGGCGTCGAGTTGGTACACCGCGGCGGAGATGATGCGGTCGTCGCGGGCCAGGCCGGTGGTCTCCACGTCGACCACCGCGTACCCCTGGGGATACTCGTCCGGCCAGGCGGCGGGCGGCGTCTGCGGGCCAGGCTGCTGCCCGATCTTCGGCGCCTTCTCCGGCGCGGTCGAGTGAGCTGCTGCCATGCGGTCTTCGAGCATGGTCACTGAGGATACGGGCCGCCACTGACAGCCACCGAACCGCCGTCGTCCGGGGCCGGCGCGCCCGTACCGGTCTCCAGGGCGGCGACGAGGTCGCCCGCGGCGATCCGGCGCAGGCCCGGGACACCGTCAACGGGCCCCGGACCGCCCGTACGGATGCGCGCCGCGAACGAAGTGTCGGTCTCGTCCGGCGCCCGGCGGTACGTCCACACCTCGCCGGGACCGCCCGGCCCGGGTGAGTTGTCCGGATCCTTGCGGTCCGCGAGGCCCGTTGTGCGCCGCAGCACCGCAACGTCGTCGGTGTGGGCAGCGTGCCACACCGAAAGGTCCCAGAGGGTGACCCGGCCGGCGTCGGTGTACCGCTCGATGAGGTGACGGGCGGTCATCTCGAGCCGCGCGGAGTGCATCGTGGTGGTCACTCCACCGTCCGAGCCTGGCCAACCAGCCTGCCGTGGGCAGTTGTGGGGAGTTCTGGGAGCGGTGCTGCGTGCCTTCGCTGCGCCGGTTCGAGGAGCTGCGCCCCCTGTCACCTAATGAAGAAGGAAGCACGCCGCGGAGCCGCCCCCGCGGCCACGAGTCTAGGACGCCGTTGATCGCGACGGCCAGTCGTTTTCCGTGTACGTCCGCCCCGCGTCCGCCTGCCCCGCGTCCGCCCGCCCCGCGGCCGCCCGCCCCGTGTCCCCCGCCGCCAGCAGCGACGTCACCAGCGCATGGAGCGAGACCAGGAAGAGCCGCTCGGTGTCCACCGGGGCGGCCAGTGCGCGGGCCAGTGCGGGATCGTGCCCGGCGGTGGGGGAGTCCCACAGTTCGCCCTCGCTGGGGTGCTGCTCCGGCGACCGCTCCCGGTTGCGCTCGATCAGTACGAAGCCGACCACCTGGAACTGCACCGCCCGTACCGCCTCGGCCGCGAGTTCCCCGCGCAGCCCGGCGGCGTGCGCCTCATGGACCAGTGCCTGCTGTGCGGGCAGGAACATCCGTTCCGTCAGGCCGCGTTCATGCACCATCGCGATGAGATGCGGGCGTTCGCGCAGCGCGGTGCGCAGCGCGCGGGCGACCGAGACGATCCGTGCGTGCGGTGTCCGTCCGGTGGGGCGGATCTCGCCCATCTCCTGGACGGTGCGCTCCACCAAGGCGTCCAGCAGTGACTCGCGGTTGCCCACATGCCAGTAGATGGAGGTGACGGCGGTGCCCAGCTCCGTGGCGAGCCGGCGCATCGTCAGCGCCCCGGGTCCGTGCGCCCGGACCAGCCGGGCGGCCGTCGTCAGAATCTTCTCGCCGGTCAGTGCGGTTCGTGCCATGACCTCCACCTACCCCCACAATTCCCCGGGACGCAAGGCTCTTTACCCTTCGTCCCGCTCGGTGTAACAGTGTTACAGGCGCCTGGTCCACCCCGTACGTCACGACCCCCGCGAGTCACCCTCGACGAAGGGCGGTACGACATGGCACGCATCCGCTACGGAGCGCGCACCGAAACGGAGATCGCCGCCGCGCGCACCACGAGCGCCGGGCTCCCCGACATCTGGTCCACCGGTGTGGTGGCCGTCTGGGAGAGCGATCCGTACGCGGTCGCGGCGGTCCTCCCGCCGCCGCTCGAACCCACCGGCCGCCCCCTGGTCCGGGCCACCGTCAGCACGGTCGGCCTGCCGGGCTATCCGCTCGGTGCGGGCTCGGTCGCCGTCGCGGCCGGGCACCGCGGCGTCGAGGGCTGGTATCCGCTCGTCATGCCGATGACCCACGAACGGGCCCTGACCGGCGGCCGCGAGGTCTTCGGCGAGCCCAAGAAGCTGGGCGAGGTCACCGTCGAGCGCGACGGCCCGGTCGTCCGCGCCGTGCTCGCCCGCCACGGCATCGCCTTCGTCGAGATCCGCGGCGCGGTCAGCGCCCCGCTGCCGCTGCCCGGACCCACGCGCAAGACCGACTTCTACTTCAAGTTCCTGCCCGCCGTGGACGGTTCGGGCTTCGATCTCGGCCCCGTGCTCGTCCACTGCGTCCGCAACGAGAAGGTCCGCAGGCTGGAGCAGGTCACCGGCGACGTGGTCCTGCGCGAGTCGATGTACGACCCCGTCGCCGACCTCCCCGTACGCACCCTCGTCGGGATCACCCTCGGCGAGAAGACCTCCGACCAGAAGGGCCGGGTCGCCGAGCGGGTCGACGCCCGGGCTCTGCTGCCGTACCTCCACCAGCGTTACGACGACCCGCAGCAGATCCTCGACGGGCCGCCGGAGGGGAGTGTCTGATGCGGCTGCGGGCGGGACAGGTCGCGGTCGTCACGGGCGCCGCAAGCGGTATCGGCCTGGCGATGGCGCGCCGGTTCGCCGCCGACGGCCTCAGGGTCGTCCTCGGCGACGTGGAGGAGGAGCCGCTGCGCGCCGCCGCCGACGGGCTGGCCGCGGAGGGCGCCGAGGTGCTGGCGCGCACCGTGGACGTCGGGGTACGGGAGGAGGTCGCGGCCCTCGCCGACGCCGCCTACGACGCCTTCGGCGCGGTGCACGTCCTGTGCAACAACGCGGGAGTCGGCTCCGGCGCCGAGGGCCGGATGTGGGAGCACGAGCCCAACGACTGGAAGTGGGCGTTCGCGGTCAACGTCTGGGGCGTCTTCCACGGCGTGCAGTGCTTCGTGCCGCGGATGCTGGCGGCCGGCGAGCCCGGCCATGTCGTCAACACCTCCTCGACGGACGGCGGCATCGCGCCCCTGCCCACCGCGTCCGTCTACGCCGTCACCAAGGCGGCCGTGGTGACGATGACCGAATCGCTCTACGCCCACCTCAGGGCCGAGGGCGCCCCGGTCGGCGCCTCGGTGCTCTTCCCCGGCCCGCACATGCTGCGTACCGGACTGTGGGAGTCGCACCGCAACCGGCCGGAGCGGTACGCCAAGCAGCGGCCCCGCAGGACGCCGTACCGCAGCCTCGGACAGTGGGAGGCCGCCATGAAGGAGGCCGGCCACGAGATCGCGTTCACGCCCGTCGAGCAGGTGGCGGACTTCGTCGCCGACGGCATTGCGGCGGACCGCTTCTGGCTGCTGCCCGACAGCGAGCACAGCGACCGCCAGATCCGGGCCCGGTCGCGGTCGATGCTCGACCGGACGAACCCGGACTACCTGGAACGTTTCGTTCTCGACTGACCCGACCGGCATTGCGTACCCGACCGACCGCCCCGACCGACCGCCCCGGACGACTGTGGGAGCCGTCATGACGAACCCGCACGACCCGTACCTGATCATCTCCTCCGACTGCCACGCCGGCCTCCCCACCGAGGAGTACCGGCCCTACCTCGACGCCCGCTTCCATCGCGCCTTCGACGATTTCCTCGGCGAGCGCGACGCCCGCCGCGCGGAGGCCACCCGCCTCGGGATCCGCAACGAGGCCTTTGCGGCCAAGTGGTTCCGGGACAACGAAGAGGGGCTGCGGGGCGGCTGGGACCCCGCCCAGCGCGTGAAGGAACTCGACGGCGACGGCGTGGCGGCGGAGGTCGTCTTCCCGGACGCGGACGCCGTCGACAGCGGTACGGCCGCCCCCTTCGGCGTGGGCCTGGGCCTGTCCGGCGACCAGGACCCGGAGCTGGGCATGGCGGGCGCCCAGGCCCACAACCGCTGGCTGGCCGACCTCGTCTCCGAGCACCCCGAACGGCACTGCGGCGTCGCCCTGCTGCCCGTCACGGCCGAGCCGGAGAAGGCCGTCGCCGAGATCCACCGCGCCCGTGAGTCCGGGCTCGGCGCGCTGATGATCCCCGCCATGTGGGGCGGCAAGGCCCCGTACCACGACCGCCGTTACGACCCCGTCTGGGCCGCGGCCGCCGAGTGCGCGATGCCGGTGGTCACCCACTCCGGTGCCACGCCCCGCCACGAATACGGCGACCACCTCGGCATCTTCGTCTCCGAGGTCACCTGGTGGCCGGCCCGCCCCCTCTGGTTCCTCCTGTGGTCCGGTGTCTTCGAACGCCATCCCGGCCTGAAGTTCGGCATCGCCGAATCCGGCTGCTGGTGGCTGCCGAACCTCCTCTGGTTCATGGACCGCCTCTATCTCGGCGCCCACGGGGGCAAGAAACTCAGCCCGTTCGCCGCCCTCACCCGCCCCCCGCACGAGTACCTCGACCGCCAGGTCTTCGTCTGCGCCACCAACACCAAACGCCGCGAACTGGCCCAGCGCTACGAGATCGGTGTCGGCAACATCCTGTGGGGCAGCGACTTCCCGCACCCCGAGGGCACCTGGCCCGACACCCGCGCCTGGCTCAAGAAGACCTTCCACGACATTCCGGTGGCCGAAACCCGGCGCATGCTCGGCCTGTCGGCCGCCGAGGTCTTCGGCTTCGACACCGCGAAGCTGGCCCCGCTGGCCCGCCGTATCGGCCCGGCACCGGCCGAACTCGGCCAGGACGCCGACCAGTCGGCGGTCGAGGCCTCCTGGGCCCCCTCCCGCGAGACGGGCCGGCACTGGCTCACCGGCCACGACTTCCCGGTGCTGGGGGTGCAGGCATGACAGCCGTGCCAGCGGACCGCTACACCGTGATCTCCGCCGACTGCCACGCCGGCGCCGACCTCCTCGACTACCGGCCGTACCTGGAGGCGGAGCACCACGAGGCCTTCGACGCCTGGGCCGCCACCTACGTCAACCCGCACGAGGACCTGCTCGCCGACACCGCCGACCGCAACTGGAACTCCGCCCGGCGGCTCGCCGAGATGGAGGCCGACGGCATCGTCGCCGAGGTCATTTTCCCCAACACCATCCCGCCGTTCTTCCCGAGCGCCTCACTGATGGCCCCGCCGCCCACCCGCGAGGAGTCCGCACAGCGCTGGGCGGGCCTGCGCGCCCACAACCGCTGGCTCGCCGACTTCTGCGCCCAGGCCCCCGGCCGCCGGGCGGGCGTCGCCCAGATCCTCCTGCACGACGTGGACGAGGCCGTACGGGAGGTCCGCCGCACCAAGGCAGCGGGCCTGACCGGCGGCATCATGCTCCCCGGCACCCCGCCCGGCTCGGGCCTGCCCGAACTCCACTCCGAGGTCTACGACCCGCTCTGGGCCGCCTGCGCCGAGCTGGACGTCCCGGTCAACCACCACGGCGGCTCGGCCTCCCCGCCGCTCGGCGACGCACCCGCCGCCCGCGCCGTCTTCATGGTGGAGACCACCTGGTTCGCCCACCGCGCCCTGTGGCACCTCATCTTCGGCGGCGCCTTCCGCCGCCACCCGGCTCTCAAGCTCGTCCTCACGGAACAGGGCTCCGGCTGGATCCCCGGCGTCCTGGACATGCTGGACTACTACCACGCACGCCTGGTGGCGTCCGCCGCCCGCGCGGCCACCGCCGAGGCCAGATTCGGCGCCGGACTGGCGGAGTCGATGGGCGCCGCCCCGGCCGACGTCTGGCGCGACCACTGCTATGTGGGCGCCAGCTTCATGCGGCCCCACGAGGTCCCGCTGCGCCACCGCATCGGCCTCGACAAGATCATGTGGGGCAGCGACTACCCCCACGACGAGGGCACCCCGCCCTACTCCCGGGAGGCCCTGCGCCTGGCCTACGCGGGCCTGCCCGCCGACGAGGTCGCCGCGATGCTCGGCGGCAACGCCGCCCGCGTCTACGGCTTCGACCTCGCCCGGCTCGCCCCTGTAGCGGCCCGCGTCGGCCCGGCCGTCACCGAGATCGCCGAACCCCTGGAGACGGTCCCGCCGGACGCGACGAGCCCGGCGTTCGCGCGGGGCGGCGAGGTGCGGGTGTGGTGACACCCCGCAGTCCGCGATCACCCACGGTGATGTGGCGCGACCCGGCGAAGGGGGGTAATTTTTCCTTCCCTCATTGCCTGCTGCCGGGCGGATGAGTCAACTCAACGGAATACAGGGGGCGTTCGGTGATCCCAGAAGTCCTTGGCCAGCTGGCGACGGCCGGCGGTACGGCGCTGATCGGTGCGATGGCGACGGACACATGGAACTCGGTGCGGACGGGCTTCGCCGAACTGCTCGGACGCGGCGACCGGGACCGTACGCAGGAGGCGGACCGCCGGCTGGAGAGCTCGGCCGCGGTCCTCGCCCGCACCGGGGACGCGGAACGCGAGCTCGCCCGGCGGATGCAGGCCGAACAGTGGGCGGACGAACTGCAGGCCCTGCTCGCCGAACGGCCCGACATCGCGGAACGGCTGCGGGAACTCGTCGCCCGGGCGCAGGCGAACGGCGGGCCGGCGGTCGAGCAGACCTTCGTCCAGCACAACACCGCCCAGGCGGGCGGCACCCAGAACATCCTCCAGAGCGGCACCATCAACGTCCACAACGGCCCGGGACATGCCGGATGACGACTCCGGGCGCCCAGCACAACCGGGCCCAGGACGGCGGGCAGCAGAACATCACCGGCAACGGAGACATCAACGACCGCTCCGACAACCGGCAGTACACCTTCGTCACCCTCCCCGCCGTCCCGCCGGAGCGGCCGCAACCGCTCCGGGCCCGGCTGCTCCGGCCGGTGCCGCTGGTCACGGGCGGGGTGCTGCTGGCCGCGGTGGTGGCCCTCGCGGTGGGCGGCCGGACGTGGTTCGGCACGCAGGGCGAGGTGGCGGACGCCGCGCGGCCGGGAGCGCAGCGCCCGTCGGCTGCGCCGCCGGGCCCGAGCCGGTCGACGGACCCGTCCGGGACGGCGACACCGAAGGACCGGTCCCCGACGCCGAAACCGTCCACGAACCCCGCACCGCCGGAGCGGAAACGGCCCGCCGAGCCGTCGGCGTCCGGGGCCCGGGAACTGGAGGCGTCACCCATCAGTGCGTATCCGTCCTCCGACGTCTACTGCGGGGAATGGCGTGGCTCGGGATCCAGCGGTCTGGACATCAGCCCGTGCGTCCAGGCCGTGGACCACAAGGGCACCGCGCAGTTCGGGGTCAAGGTCCGCAACACGCGGTCGGAACAGGCCGTGGTGTCCGTGGACGTCGCCTGGCTCCGGCAGCGGAAGTTCAAGGAGTGCGAGACGGGGAGCGCGCTGCGGCAGCACGTCGTGATCGACCCGGACACGACCTGGTACAGCCCCCTCTCGTGCTCGGCCGACGCCGTGGAGGGCTATGCCGTGCAGGCGGCCGCCTGGGCTGTCCTCGATCCCGACGCCGAGCTCGCTCCCCGGACGCACGGGACGATGCAGCGGTCGCGCACCGCCCAGATCCAGGCCGACGGCACCGTGGTGCCCCCGAAGTCCTGAGGCCGCGGGCGGGCTACCACCGGTACGCCCGCCCCCGGTAGCTGACGGCCCGTCTTACATACTTCTCGGTAACAACCCCTAGCGGCGCCCCCGTGACCGCCCTTATGGTGCGGGGCATGCCGCACCTGCCCGATGTCGTGTTGTGGTCCGTACCGGCCTTCGTCCTGCTCACCGTCGTGGAGATGGTGAGCTATCGCCTGCATCCCGACGAGGACGCGGAAGGCTACGAAGCCAAGGACGCCGCCACCAGCGTCGGCATGGGGCTGGGCAGCCTCGTCTTCGACGCGCTGTGGAAGATACCCATCGTGGCGATCTACGCCGCGGTCTACGAACTCACCCCGCTGCGCGTCCCGGTGCTCTGGTGGACGCTGCTGCTGATGCTGCTCGCCCAGGACTTCTTCTACTACTGGTCGCACCGCGGGCACCACGTCATCCGCATCCTGTGGGCCTGCCATGTGGTGCACCACTCCAGCGAGAAGTTCAACCTCACCACCGCGCTGCGCCAGCCGTGGACGACGTGGACCGTCTGGCCGTTCTACGTCCCGATGATCGCCCTCGGCGTGCACCCGGCCGCGATCGCCTTCACCTCCGGGGCCAACCTCGTCTACCAGTTCTGGGTGCACACGGAACGCGTCGGCAAGCTGCCCCGCCCCCTCGAGTTCGTGTTCAACACGCCCTCCCACCACCGGGTGCACCATGCCTCGCAGGGCGGCTACCTGGACCGCAACTTCGGCGGGATCCTGATCATCTGGGACCGGATGTTCGGCTCGTTCGTCGCCGAGACCAAGCGGCCCGTCTACGGCCTCACCAAGAACATCAAAACCTACAACCCGCTGCGGGTGGCCACCCATGAGTACGCGGCCATCGCCCGCGACGTCCGGGCCGCGCGCAGCTGGGGGGAGCGGGCGGGGCGGATCTTCCGCGGGCCGGGCTGGCAGCCGGCCGCGGCTGCCCCTTCCCCGTCCGCCGCCGCCTCCGCCTCCGCCTCCGTAGAGGAAACGGTCGCGTGACGGCTCGGCTGCCCTGGGCCGTACGGCCCCTGCTCGGCGCCTTCGCCGCGCTCGCCGTCGTCCACCTCGGCGCCCTGGCCGCGGGCGCCTCCACCCTCGCGCAGCTCACCAAGCCCGCGCTGATGCCGGTGCTCGCCGCGTCCGTCCTGGCCCGCGGAGGCCCGCCGCTGCTCGCCGGTGCGCTGCTGTTCGGCTGCGGCGGCGACACCTTCCTCCAGATCGGCGGGGACACCGTCTTCCTGGCGGGGATGGGGTCGTTCGCCGCCGGACACGTCTGCTACCTGGTGCTGTCCGCCCGGCACGGGGCACCGGTGGGCGGACGGGCCCGTACGGGCGGTCTGGGGGCGGTGTACGGCGCGGTGCTGGCCGGCACCGTCGTCCTGCTGTGGCCGGACCTCCCGGCCGATCTGCGGGTCCCGGTCGCCGGCTACAGCCTTCTGCTGACCGCGATGGCCTTCGGGGCGCTCCGCGCGGGCCCGTGGGCGGCGGCCGGCGGGCTGCTCTTCCTGCTCTCCGACACCCTCATCGCGAGCGGTATCGCCCACTGGCCGCAGCTGCCGGTCCCGCAGTTCTGGATCATGCTCACCTATGCGGCGGCGCAGCTCGCGCTGGCCGAGGGGGTGCTGCGGGCGGCCGCGGGGCCGGAGGGGGCCGGGCGGCGAACCACCCGGCCCCCCACGGCAGTCGGCGCCCAGCGCCGTACCGCTAGCTCTTGACCGCGTCCAGCGCGTTGACGATGCCGTAGCCGTAGTGGCTGTTGATCTGCTTAGTCCCCGTGCAGGTGGCGTCGCCCGTGGGGCAGCCGGGGTTGTCCGCCTGCTGCTTGAGCAGCCACTGGATCTCCTGCGGACTCGACTTGGGGTGCGTGCTCTTCAGGAGCGCCGCCACGCCCGCGACATGCGGAGTCGCCATGGACGTACCGGCCAGGAAGGCCCAGTCGCCGCCCGGCACGGTGGACAGGATGTTGCCGTTCTTGGCGGGCAGCTCGGGCACCTGCTTGGAGTCGCCGCCCGGGGCGGCCACATCGATCTGTCCCAGGCCGTAGTTGGAGTAGAACGACTTGGCCTTGTGCACCCCGGTCGCCGAGACGGTCACCGTGCCCGGCAGCTGGGTGGGCACGTCCCAGCAGGTCTTGGGGCTGATGGTGCGCTCGACGGGGGTCGAGTCGTTGGGGCTGCCGCTGTCGGTGAGCTTGTCGGCCGCCAGGTCCAGATTGGAGTTGCCGGCCGCGGCGACGTTCAGCACGCCCTTGCCCTGGGCGTATTTCGCGGCCCGGCCGACCGCGTCAATGATCGCGGCCTGATCGGCGTCATCCTTGCAGTTGAACATCCACGGGTCGACGTAATAGCTGTTGTTGGTGACCGCTATGCCGTGGTCGGCCGCGAACACAAAGGCGCACACCACGCTCTCGGCGTAGAACAGGGAGGTCTTGGGCTCGCTGACCTTGATCGCGGAGATCTTCACGCCGGGCGCGACACCCGCGACGCCCACGCCGTTGCGGGCCGCGGCGATCGTGCCCGCGACATGCGTGCCGTGGTAGTCCTCGTCCGGGTCCCAGGGCCGCCAGGCCCCCTTGGACGTATCCGCCACGCCACCCACACAGTTGGCGGACTGCTTCGCGGAGAAGTTGGCCTTCAGGTCCGGGTGGGTGTCGTCCACACCGGTGTCGATGATGCCGACGGTGACGTTCCTGCTGCCGGGGTTCACCTTCGCGGCCTGGTCGGCCTTGATGGCGGGCAGGTCCCACTGGAGCGGCTCGAGCGGCTCCTCGCCGTTCGCCTTCGCCGCCGTGGCCACCGACCTCAGCTGCGACTTCGACAGCCGGTCGATCTTCTGCGGCTTGCCGATGTCGGTGGTGCCGGACGCCTTGAGCGGCGCGGTACGGGACGCGCCCGCCGACTGCACACCCGGCACCGTGCGGATGGTCTTGGCGAAGTCCGGGTTGGCCGAGTGGACGACGATCACGCCGATGCGCTCATGGGCGACGATCACCTTCCCGCCGGCCTTGGTTATCGCCTTCTGCACCTGGCCGACCGTGGCGTGGTCCGGCGTGGTGTTCACGACGTACGACAGGAGCGGGCCGTTGGTCGAGGCCGCGGCGGCGGGGGCGGAGTCCTGCGGGGCGGCGGTGGCCGCTCCGGGGAGGAAACCGAGCGACGCCGTCAGAGCCAGTCCGAGCGGCAGGGCCAGGGCCCGCGCGCGTCTGGATCGGGGATGAGCCATGGGTACTCCACATCATCCGTGAGACCGCCCGTGCGCGGGTTTGCGCACGGGCGGATGCAATGAGAGGTGAAGTTAGCGGCGTTCTGCGATGCGCAGCAATGGAACCGGGAAAAAACCTGTCAGGAACGGCGAAGTGATGCACTGTCAGCCCATCTCCCGACAGGCCGCCGGCCCGGTTCAGGCGCCGCGCCGCAGGGTGGCGATGCTCAGTGGGGGCAGCGCGATGCGGGGGCCGTACCAGCGGTGCGGGGGCGGCCCGGCCGGGCGCCGTACCACCGGGGCGGCGGGAGGGGGCACCTCCCGCTCGAGCGAAGCCGAGAGTGGGGGAGGGGCGGGCAGCCGGACGCTGCCGTAGGGGTGCCGACGGGGACCGGAGGGCTGCGGAGCCTGCGCGGGCGGCGGAGTCACATCCGGCTCAACGAGGCGCCCGCGCGGCGGTGGCGGCCGGGGGTGGCATTCCTGCGATTTTCTTCGCGGTTTCCGTCGGCCGCCCTCTGTCGTATCGGTGTCCGCGGCTCTACCATGCGTGATCCACATCACTTATCCGGGCCTTATTGTCGGCCGTGCAAATCCGACATATCAGCCTCTACGCTTCAGGAGAGTCCGTGAGCTCCGCACCCACCCGTGACCCGGGGACACAGGAACCGCCCGACTACCGCCAGGTGCAGTCGAGCGCGGAATTCGCCCGACTGCGCCGCTCCCACCGCTCGTTCGCCTTCCCGCTGACCCTCGCCTTCATCCTCTGGTACCTCGGGTACGTCCTGCTGTCGAGCTACGCCGGCGGCTTCATGGGCACCAAGGTCCTCGGCCATCTCAACGTCGCCTTCGTCCTCGGCATCGCCCAGTTCGCCACGACGTTCCTGATCGCCTGGTGGTACTCCCGGCACGCCGCCGCCCGGCTCGACCCGAAGGCCGAGGCCATCAGGGCCCGCCTGGAGGGCGCGGTAACTCTCGAGAAGGACGGCGCATGAACCTCTCCCAGCAGCTCGCGGCGGGCGGTGCGGGCGAGCACCGCGCCCTGATCATCACCCTCTTCGCGGCCTTCGTCGCCGCCACCCTCGGCATCACCGTCTGGGCCGGCCGGCAGACCAAGGGCGCGGAGGACTTCTACGCCGGCGGCCGCCAGTTCAGCGGCTTCCAGAACGGCCTGGCCATCTCCGGCGACTACATGTCCGCCGCGTCCTTCCTCGGCATCGCCGGCGCCATCGCCCTCTTCGGCTACGACGGCTTCCTCTACTCCATCGGCTTCCTCGTCGCCTGGCTCGTCGCCCTCCTCCTGGTGGCCGAACCGCTGCGCAACTCGGGCCGGTTCACCATGGGCGACGTCCTCGCGTACCGGATGCGCCGCCGCCCGGTCCGTACGGCCGCGGGCGCCTCCACCATCGTCGTCTCGATCTTCTACCTGCTCGCCCAGATGGCGGGCGCCGGCGCCCTGGTCACCCTGCTCCTCGGCATCACCAGCGAGGCCGGAAAGATCCTCGTCGTCGTCCTCGTCGGCATCGTGATGATCCTCTACGTCACCATCGGCGGCATGAAGGGAACCACCTGGGTCCAGATGATCAAGGCGGTGCTGCTGATCGCGGGCACCTTGCTGATCACCTTCCTGGTGCTGCTCAAATTCCACTTCAACCTCTCCGAGCTGCTCGGCGCCGCCGCGGCGAACAGCGGCAAGGGCGAAGCCTTCCTGGAGCCCGGCCTCAAGTACGGCGCCACCGCCACCTCGAAGATCGACTTCATCTCGCTGGGCATCGCCCTCGTCCTGGGTACCGCGGGCCTGCCGCACATCCTCATCCGCTTCTACACGGTCCCCACCGCCAAGGCCGCCCGGAAGTCCGTGAACTGGGCGATCGGCATCATCGGCGTCTTCTACCTGATGACCATCGCGCTGGGCTTCGGCGCCGCCGCCCTGATCAAGCCCGGTGACATCGAGAAGCCGGGCAACACCGCGGCCCCGCAGCTCGCCGAGGTGATCGGCGGCGGCGCCGGATCCACCGGCGGCGCGGTGCTGCTCGCCGTCATCTCGGCGGTCGCCTTCGCCACGATCCTCGCCGTGGTCGCCGGCCTCACCCTCGCCTCGTCCTCGTCCTTCGCCCACGACATCTACGTCAATGTGCTCCGCAAGGGCGAGGCCACCGAGAAGGAGGAGGTCGGCGCCGCCCGCTGGGCGACCGTCGGCATCGGGGCGGTGGCCATCGTCCTCGGCGTCTTCGCACGGGGCCTGAACGTCGCCGGCCTGGTGGCGCTCGCCTTCGCGGTCGCCGCCTCCGCCAACCTCCCGACCCTCCTCTACAGCCTGTTCTGGAAGCGCTTCACCACCCAGGGCGCGCTGTGGTCCATCTACGGCGGCCTCGCCTCGTCCGTCCTGCTGGTCCTCTTCTCCCCGGTCGTCTCCGGCAAGGAGACCTCGATGTTCCCCGGCGCCGACTTCGGCTTCTTCCCCCTGGAGAACCCCGGCCTGATCTCCATCCCGCTGGGCTTCCTCCTCGGCTGGCTCGGCTCCCTGCTCTCCAAGGAGGAGCCGGACGCCCGGAAGTACGCCGAACTCGAGGTGCGCTCGCTGACCGGAACCGGCGCCCACTAGCCGCCGGACCGCCCTCTGAGCCGTCCGTACAGCGCGTGGGCGGGGCGGCGTCGTAGAGATCTACGACGCCGCCCCGCCCACCTCGTGCTTCTCAGCCCTGCTCACTGTCGGACCCATCGCGTAGGCTCGAACACGTACTGATCCACCGCTGAAGGCAGCCGATCGAAAACTGTCGGGGAGGGGGCCCTGTGCTCATCGACACATACGGCCGTGTGGCCACCGACCTGCGTGTTTCGCTCACCGACCGCTGCAATCTGCGGTGTACGTACTGCATGCCCGAAGAGGGCCTGCAATGGCTCGCCAAGCCCGATCTGCTCACCGATGACGAGATAGTCCGCCTGATCACCATTGCCGTACGGGACCTGGGCATCGAAGAGGTCCGCTTCACCGGCGGCGAGCCGCTGCTCCGCCCCGGCCTGGTCGGCATCGTCGAGCGCGTCGCCCGGCTCACCCCGCGCCCCCAGATGTCCCTGACCACCAACGGCATCGGCCTGGCGCGCACCGCCACGGCCCTGCGCGACGCCGGCCTCGACCGTGTCAATGTCTCCCTCGACACCCTGCGCCCCGACGTCTTCCAGGCCCTGACCCGCCGCAAGCGGCACGACGACGTCCTGCGCGGCCTGGAGGCGGCCCGCGCCGCCGGCCTCACCCCGGTCAAGGTCAACACCGTCCTGATGCCGGGGCTCAACGACGACGAGGCCCCCGACCTGCTCGCCTGGGCGATCGAGAACGACTACGAACTCCGCTTCATCGAGCAGATGCCGCTGGACGCCCAGCACGGCTGGAAGCGCGACGGCATGATCACCGCCGGCGACATCCTGGCCTCGCTGCGCACCCGCTTCGAGCTCACCGCCGAGGGCCAGGAGGCGCGCGGCGCCGCGCCCGCCGAGCGCTGGACCGTCGACGGCGGCCCGCACCGCGTCGGTGTGATCGCCTCGGTCACCCGCCCGTTCTGCCGCGCCTGCGACCGTACGCGCCTGACGGCCGACGGTCAGGTCCGTACCTGCCTGTTCGCCACCGAGGAGACGGATCTGCGGGCCGCCCTGCGCTCGGACGCCCCCGATGCCGAGATCGGCCGGATATGGAAGCAGGCGATGTGGGGCAAGAAGGCGGGCTCCGGACTGGACGACCCGTCCTTCCTGCAGCCCGAGCGCCCGATGTCAGCCATCGGTGGCTGACGACTGCCGCTCCCACTCCTCCAGCGTCACCACGTCCTTCAAAAATCCCCGTACGCCCAGAAATTGCGACAGATGCTCGCGGTGCTCCTCGCACGCCAGCCAGGTCTTGCGGCGGTCCGGAGTGTGCAGCTTCGGGTTGTTCCAGGCCAGCACCCAGACCGCGGCGGCGCGGCAGCCCTTGGCGGAGCAGACGGCGGTGTCCGGGCCGGAGCCGGGAGAGCCGGGAAGGCCGGGGAAGTTCGGGAGATTCGGGGAGGTCACGGCCTCAACCCTACGTCCCTCACCAGGGGGCGGACATGGCGACGCCGGGCAGCCACGGGGGGAGCCGCCCGGCGTCGGTCCGTCGCTCCGACGGGGGATGCGGAGCGCTTACGCAGTATGTCACGGGGAATGGTGCGCGGTGCACCGGATCTGCATGATTGATCTGAGCTTTTCTTGAGCTTTGCAGACGCGTGCCCATCAGCTTCGCTCCTGGCGGGGGCCCGGAGCGTCCTCCTCCGCCGACTCCGGAACGGATTCCGCCGGGCCGCCCTGGCCGTCGGCGGCCGGTTCGCCGGGGCCCAGCACGGGCCGCGCCGGCGGGGCGACGAACGTCGACGGCAGCGAAGGGGCGTTCTCCCGGCCCGCGTTGGCGATGACCACCGCGATGTACGGCAGCGCTATGCCCAGCACCAGCGTCGCAATGGCAACCGGTCGCTCGATGTTCCACAGCACCACGGAGAGCACCACCGCCACGCTCCGGACCGCCATCGAGATCACATAGCGGCGCTGCCGTCCCTTCACGTCCTCGGACAGCCCCTGCCGCGCCCCCGTGATCCGGAAGGTCTGCGTGCTGCCGTGCTTCCGCATCACGTTCCACCACCTGCTAGGTCCTGCCGGATTCTCCCCGATTTCCGGTCGGATTCCACGGTACGCCGCGGCTCCGCCGCGTTCGAGACCGGGTCATGCCCACCGGCGCCCAGGTCTGCCGGGGCAGACGGCGTAGCCGCCGCTCCGGCGTGCGGCGTAGGCGCCATGGAGCGACACTGGCGGGGCACGGCCGCCCGCGCGGCGGCCTGCTCCGACGCCGGATGAGGAGGCGACATGAGTTGGTTGTGGGCCATCATCGTCGGCCTGATCCTGGGCCTGATCGCCAAGGCGGTCATCCCGGGCAAGCAGCAGATTCCCCTCTGGCTGACCGTGATCTTCGGCATGCTGGGGAGCGTCCTGGGCAACTGGGCGGCCACCGGCCTCGGCGTCAACGAGACCAAGGGCATCGACTGGACCCGGCACCTGCTCCAGCTGGTCGGCGCGGTCCTCATCGTCGCGGTGGGCGACCGGCTCTGGGTCTCCGCCCGCGGCGGCAGGAGACGGGGGATCTGAAGACGGCGGACACATCGAGGCGGCCGGTGCGCGTGACACATGCGCACCGGCCGCCTCCCGTCCGGGGAATGCTGCCGCTCAGCGGCCCTCGAGCTGCGCGAGCTTGCGCCCCGCCTTGAGGTACGCGGTGCCCGGCGCCCCGGCCAGCTTCTCGGCCAGCACCTCGGCCAGCGGCCGTACCGACTCGGCCTCGGCGAGGACCACGGTCTGCTGACCGTCCGCGCCCTCCACCACCAGCCGCAGCGCGTTCTGCTTCGCCAGCCGCCGCGCCGCCGAGGCGCTCGGCGTGAACTCCAGCACCTTCGTCAGCACCGCCGCGACGGTCTCCCCGCCGTGCTCGGCGACATCGACGACCGGCAGGGACTCGACATCGGCGAAGGACTTCTTGGAGAACTGCGCGATGAACCCGGCCCGCGCGGCCATCGCCGTCTCCAGCCCGTACAGCGCCGCCACGACCTCACCCGCGAGGATCTTCTTGAGGTCCATCGGGTGCAGCGAGCGGTCCTCGACCCGGCCCAGGACGAGTGCGATCTCGTCGTCCGTCCACTCCGTCCAGGCCTTGAGGTACGGCTCCATCAGCCGGTCCGGCACCGACATGATCTTGCCGAAGACATCGTCGGCGGGCGCGCTCAGACCGACGTAATTGCCCTTGGACTTCGACATCTTGGCGCCGGTGCCGTCCGTGCCCTCGATCAGCGGCATGGTGACGACCAGCTGCGGCGTCTGCCCGCGCAGCTCCATCAGCTTCCGGGCCATCTGCAGATTGAGCAGCTGGTCCGAGCCGCCCAGCTCCACGTCGCAGTTGAGCGCCACCGAGTCCAGACCCTGCGCGACGGGGTAGAGCAGCTCCGTCATCGTCAGCCCGGAACCGGCCGCCAGCCGGTTGCGGAAGTCCTCGCGCTGCAGCAGCTGCGAGGCCGGCACATGGGCGAGCAGCGCGAGCAGCTCGGGGAAGGTGTACGGCGCCAGCCACTCGCTGTTCTGCCGGAAGCTGACCTTCTCGAAGTCGAAGAAGGGACGCACCTGTTCGCGGTAGGTGGCGAGGTTGTGCGCGATGTCCTCGTCGGTCAGCGGCGGGCGCTCGGCGGTACGGCCCGACGGGTCGCCGATCTTGGCCGTGAAGTCGCCGATGATCAGCGTGACGTCATGGCCCAGCCGCTGGAACCGGCTCAGGATGATCAGCGGGACCGCGTGCCCCAGGTGCACATCGGTCGCCGTCGGGTCGATGCCCAGCTTGATGTGCAGACCCTTGCCGGCCGCCCGGCGCTCCTCGATCCGCTCGGCCAGCTTCTCCACGCCCGGCAGCACCTCGACCGTACGGGCCGCGATCAGCTCGGCCTGCTCCTTGGCGCCCAGGTCCGACAGATCCAGATAGCGCCGGGCGCCCGTCTCCTCGAGCAGCTCCTGGACCGTGGCGTCCGAGGAGAGGTCGGCGGAGAGCAGCGTGCTGGCGCGGGCGACGGATTCGCCGAGGCGTGTCATGGCGTTCCTGATCGATCGGGTTTTCCCGTGAGGGAGGACAGGGTGTCCCGGAAGGGACAGCGACAGAATTCTATTGCTATGGCAAGAGGTCCCACGCGCGGGTTTGTGCACATGGGACCTCGGCGCGGCGTGACGCCGCCCTCAGACCCCCCGGCTGACCGAGCTCATATGGAAGTCCGGGATCCGCAGCGCAGGCATCGCCGCCCGGCTGAAGTCGTCCCCCCACTCACGCGGCAGGGTCCGCTCCGTACGGCCCGCCTCGACCGCCCGCGACAGCAGGTCCACCGGCGACTCGTTGAAGCGGAAGTTGTTGACCTCGCCGGTCACCTCGCCGTTCTCGACCAGATAGACGCCGTCCCGGGTCAGCCCGGTCAGCAGCAGCGTGGCCGGGTCGACCTCGCGGATGTACCACAGGGAGGTCAGCAGCAGCCCGCGCTCGGTACCGGCCACCATCTCGTCGAGGGAACGCGAACCGCCCCCCTCCAGAAGGAGGTTGTCGATCCCCGGCGCCACCGGCAGACCGGTCAGCCCGGCGCTGTGCCGGGTGGTCGGCAGCCGGTTCAGCACACCCTCGCGCATCCAGTCCGTGGCCGTCAGCGGCAGCCCGTTGTCGAAGACGGACGCATCGTCGCCGGAGAAATGCGTCAGCACGAACGGCGCGCACTCCAGACCGGGCGCACCGGGGTCGCTGCGCAGCGTCAGCGGCAGCTCGGAGAGCCGCTCGCCCACCCGGGTACGGGAGGCCCCCTCGCCCTCGCCCGCCTTGGAGAAGACCGTACGGCCCTCCGCGGCATCCCGGGCCGAGGACGACCACAGCTGGTAGATCAGCAGGTCGGCCACGGCGGCGGGCGGCAGCAGCGTCTCGTACCGCCCGGCCGGCAGCTCGGTCCGCCGCTCGGCCCAGCCCAGCCGCCGGCCCAGCTCCGTGTCCATCGCGAGCGGGTCGACATCCGCGAAGTCGCGGGTGGCGCGCCCGGCCCAGGCCGAGCGGGTGCGGTCCGGGGACTTGGCGTTCAGCTCCAGCGTCCCGGTGGGCTGGTCGTGCCGCAGCCGCAGCCCGGCCGAGGTGCCCAGGTAGGACGAGACGACCTCGTGCTGGGCGAATCCGTACAGCTCGCGGCCGCCGGCGCGGGCCTGCCGGAAGGACTCGCCGAGCGCGGGCGCGAAGTGTGCGAAGACGTCCGAGGAGGTCTCGGCGGGCGCGTCGGTGAAGTCCGCCGACGCCTTCGTCCCGCCCACCAGGGGCTGTGCGTCCTCGGCGGGCCCCGCGTCCCGGGCGGCCGCCTCCGCGGCCCGGACCAGCGGCTCCAGCTCGTCCGCGGTGACCGCCGACCGCGAGACCACACCGGACGCGGTGCCCTGCGCGCCGTCCACGGCGGCGATCACGGTCAGCGTCCGCCCGCGGGTCACGCCGTTGGTGGTGAGCGCATTGCCCGCCCAGCGCAGATTGGCGCTGGAGTGCTCGTCGGCGATGACCACGCAGCCGTCCGCGCGGGAGAGCTCCAGGGCCCGTTCGACGATCTCGTGCGGGGCGTTGCTGCGGCTCGCACCGTTCGTACGGCTCGTACGGGGACTCATCGCCCGGCCTCCTGCGTCGTGTTCAGAATGTTCACGCCCTCGAACAGGGCCGACGGGCAGCCGTGCGACACCGCCGCGACCTGCCCCGGCTGGGCCTTGCCGCAGTTGAAAGCGCCGCCCAGAACGTACGTCCCCGGGCCGCCGACCGCCCGCATCGAACCCCAGAAGTCGGTGGTGGTCGCCTGATAGGCGACGTCGCGCACCTGCCCGGCCAGCCTGCCGTTCTCGATACGGAAGAAGCGCTGACCGGTGAACTGGAAGTTGTACCGCTGCATGTCGATCGACCAGGAGCGGTCGCCGACGACGTAGATACCGCGTTCCACGCCCGCGATCAGCTCCTCGGTGGACGGCCCGTCCGGCGCCGGCTGCAGCGAGACATTGGCCATCCGCTGCACCGGCACATGGCCGGGCGAGTCCGCGAACGCGCAGCCGTTGGAGCGCCCGAGTCCCGTCAGCCTGGCGATTCTGCGGTCGAGTTGATAGCCGACCAGGGTGCCGTCCCGGACCAGGTCCCAGGACTGCGCGGCCACCCCTTCGTCGTCGTAGCCGACCGTCGCCAGCCCGTGCTCGGCGGTCCGGTCACCGGTCACGTTCATCAGCCCGGAGCCGTACGCCAGCTTCCCCAGCTGGTCGAAGGTGGCGAACGAGGTGCCCGCGTACGCCGCCTCGTAGCCCAGCGCCCGGTCCAGCTCGGTCGCGTGCCCGATCGACTCATGGATGGTCAGCCAGAGGTTCGAGGGGTCCACCACCAGGTCGTACGCACCCGGCTCGACGCCCGGGGCGCTCATCTTCTGGGCGAGGTGCTCCGGCATCTGTGCCAGTTCGCCGTCCCAGTCGTAGCCGCCGCCGGTCAGGTACTCCCAGCCGCGTCCCACCGGCGGGGCGAGGGTGCGCATCGAGTCGAACTCGCCGCTGGCGTCGTCCACCGCGACCGCCGTCAGCTCCGGATGCAGACGCACCCGCTGCTGCGTGGTGCTCGTCCCCGCCGTGTCCGCGTAGAACTTGTTCTCCTGGACGGTCAGCAGTGAGGCATCCGCATGCGCCACCCCGGGCGCCGCCAGCAGCCGCGCGCTCCAGTCCGCCAGCAGCCCGGTCTTGTCGGCATCCGGTACGTCGAACGGGTTGATCTCGTACGAGGAGATCCAGGTCCGGTCCGGGTAGGCGGGCTCTTCGGCCAGCTCCACCCTCTCCTGGGACCCGGCGGCCTCGATCACCCTGGCCGAGAGCTTGGCCATCGCGACCGCCTGCGACGCCACCCGCGCCGCCGCATCCATCGTCAGATCCACCCCGGACGCGAAGCCCCAGGCGCCGCCGTGCACCACGCGCACCGCGTACCCGAGGTCGGTGGTGTCCGAGGTCCCGGACGTACGGGCGTCCCGCAGCCGCCAGGACGCGCTGCGCACCCGCTCCAGGCGGAAGTCGGCGTGTTCGGCGCCCAGCGCGCGGGCCCGGGCCAGGGCGGCATCGGCCAGCGCGCGCAACGGCAGCGCCAGGAAAGTCTCATCAAGGGCATGGGGTGCAGCAGGCACGGCATCCTCCCGTAGTCGGCGGATAGATCATGCCCTGACCGCCTGGACCGTGCCCGGGTTATGTGGGGACCCGACAGTGACCGGCGCGCGCCCCTGTGCGGGGTCGATTCCCCGGAAACGCCTTGTGACCGATAGTTTCGTAGCGAACTCAGGACGGATCAGGAAACGAAAGGGTGATCTCTTGAGCCGCTCGGTTCTGGTCACCGGAGGCAACCGCGGCATCGGCCTTGCCATTGCCCGTGCCTTCGCCGAGGCAGGCGACAAGGTCGCCATCACCTACCGCTCGGGCGAGCCCCCCGCGGGATTTTTGGCCGTGAAGTGCGACATCACGGACAGCGAGCAGGTCGAGCAGGCGTACAAGGAGATCGAGGAGAAGCAGGGCGCGGTCGAGGTGCTGGTGGCCAACGCCGGCGTCACCCGCGACCAGCTGCTGATGCGGATGTCCGAGGAGGACTTCACCTCGGTCCTCGAGACCAACCTCACCGGCACGTTCCGGGTGGTCAAGCGCGCCAACCGGGCGATGCTGCGGGCCCGTAAGGGACGGATCGTGCTGATCTCGTCCGTGGTCGGCCTGATGGGCGCCCCGGGCCAGGCGAACTACGCCGCCTCCAAGGCCGGTCTGGTGGGCTTCGCCCGTTCGCTCGCCCGCGAGCTGGGCAGCCGCAACATCACCGTCAACGTCGTGGCGCCGGGCTTTGTCGACACCGACATGACCCGGGTGCTCAGCGACGAGCAGCGGGAGAACATCGTCAAGCAGGTGCCGCTCGCGCGCTATGCGCAGCCCGAGGAGATCGCCGCCTCGGTCCGCTTCCTGGCCTCCGACGAGGCCGCGTACATCACTGGAGCCGTCATTCCCGTAGACGGCGGATTGGGCATGGGTCACTGATCAGCATGAGTGGAATCCTTGCAGGCAAGCGCATCCTCGTGACCGGAGTCCTCACCGAGGGGTCCATCGCCTTCCACGCGGCCAAGGTCGCGCAGGAGCAGGGCGCCGAGGTCGTTCTCACCGGCTTCGGGCGGGTCTCGCTCGTGGAGCGCATCGCCAAGCGGCTGCCCAAGCCGACCACGGTCATCGAGATGGACGTCACCAACCCGGAGCACCTGGACGGTCTGGCTGCCAAGGTCAGCGAGTACTTCGGTGACGACGAGGGCATCGACGGCGTCGTGCACTCGATCGCCTTCGGCCCGCAGGGCGCCTTCAACTTCCTGGAGGCGGGCTGGGAGGACGTCTCGACCGCGCTCCAGGTCTCCTCGTACTCCCTGAAGTCGCTGACCATGGCGCTGCTGCCGCTGATGGAGAAGCGCGGCGGCGGCTCGGTCGTCGGCATCACCTTCGACGGGTCGATCGCCTGGCCGAAGTACGACTGGATGGGCGTCGCCAAGGCCGCCCTGGAGTCCACCGGGCGTTACCTGGCCCGTGACCTGGGCGGACGGAACATCCGTGTCAACATGGTCTCGGCCGGTCCGATCAAGTCGATGGCCGCCAAGTCCATCCCGGGCTTCGAGGAGCTGGCGGACGTCTGGAACCACCGCGCGCCGATCGGCTGGGACCTGGCCGACCCGGAGCCGGCGGGCCGCGGCGTCGTCGGTCTGCTCTCGGACTTCTTCCCGAAGACGACCGGCGAGATCGTCCACGTCGACGGCGGCGTGCACATGATGGGCGCCTGACGCCGACAGCGCATCTCCACTGCCCGTCCCGGTCCGCCGGGGCGGGCAGAACGCGTTTTCGAGTCGAGAAGCGGCAGCCGCCGCCACACACTGGATGAGGCGCCCGGAGCGATCCGCCCGGCGCAGCATTTCCGGCACCTCGTGCACCCCGGGAGGAGGTTTCGGCGTGCCCGTCTCCCGCCGCCGTACGGCACTCCTCACCGTCACACTCACCGCCCTGCTGGCCGCCACCGCATCGGCCGCACGGGCCGTGCCACCCGCCCCCGACGACCCCCGCGAGGTGCCGCGCGCCCGGTGCCGCACCGCCGTCGTGGGCAGCACCGGCGTGGCCCGCTGCTTCAACCCCAACGGCACCATCAGCCGGGTACGCCTGCACATCGAGTGCAAGCGCTGGTACGACCCGGACGTGGACACCCGCGCCGTGGCGGCCGGCCCGGCCCGGAGGATCACCGTGACCGGGCACTGCTGGCAGGAGATAGAGGATCTCTGGGTGAGCCAGGAACCGGGGTGAGGTCCCTCGGCGGGACCCTGTGGGAATACCCTTCGCGGGAACCCCGCCCTCGTGGGCATCACCTCCGCGGAGTCGCGCCCTCGTGGGATCCCCCCCCCGCGGCCCCCCCGCGGGACCCCCCCCGCGGGCCCCCGCGGGAACCCGCCCTCGCGGGAATACCCCCTGTGCCCGCCGCGTTGCGGTCTGCAAGGGGCGCTCTCATCCCCTAAGGGATCTGTTCGACCAACCCTTAAGGGGCGCCCGCGCCCCGGCGCGAAAGGACCGAGCGCGCGCCTGATCAGCCCCGTGATCAGCCGCCCTGATCAGCCCTCGTGATCAGCCCCCGTGATCAGCCCGCCTGAGGGCCGGAAACCGGCAGCCGAAGGAGTGCGCGGCCGCCTCGGAGGCGGCCAGGTCGCCGTCGCCCGCGCGGATCGCCGCCACCAGGCGGGCGTGATCCATATGGGCCTCGGGCCGCAGCACCTCGCCGACATCGGCCCGCAGGAAATCGCGCAGGACGCCCCCGAGGTCGGCGTAGATCTCGGCGAGCACCTCGTTGTGCGAGGCCGCCACCACGGCCATGTGCAAGGTCGCGTCCGCCTCCACGAACGCCTCGGCCGCCCCGGACTCCCAGGCCGCCTCGCGCCGCTCCAGGAGCGCGTCGAGCTGCCGCAGATCCTGCTCCGTACGGCGCTCCGCGGCGAGCCGGGCGGCCTCCGCCTCCAGGGCGCTGCGCAGCTCGGCGACGTGCCGGGGGTCGGCGTCCGCGAAGCGGCGGTTCATCACCCCGGCCAGCTCGCTGGTGGCGACCACATAGGTGCCCGAGCCCTGCCGGATGTCGAGCAGCCCGTTGTGCGCCAGCGCCCGTACGGCCTCGCGGACGGTGTTCCGGGCCACCCCGAGCTCCTCGACGAGCTCCGGCTCGGTCGGGATCCGCGCGCCCACCGGCCACTCGCCGGATGTGATCTGGGCGCGCAGCTGCGCGATCACCTGGTCGGCCAGCGCGGACCGGCGGGGCGAGGTCAGGGGCATGACGGTGCTCCGGAGGGGTGGGGCGTACGGAGGGCGGCGCCGGCGGGCCCGTGCGGTCCCTGGCGCGGTGCGCGACGGCAGAGGCTATCCGCAACCGCGGCCTCGACGAGTGGACAACCATTCATCCCATGATTCTATGATGGCGCGCATGGCAGACGAAGACCTTGCGACCCTCGGCCCCGACGCAGAGCCCGCCACGACCCCGCGCCCCCTCGAGAGCGGCGAGGACGCCTCCGCCGCCCGCCCCGGCGGCGGAGAGGCACGGTGGCTGTCCCGGATCGTGATCGCCGGGATCGTCCTCGCCGCGCTCAACCTCCGTCCCGCCATCACCAGCCTCGGCGCGCTCCTGAAGGAGGTCCGCGAGGGCCTCGGCATGAGCGGCACCGTCGCCGGGCTGCTGACCTCCGTACCGTCGCTGTGCTTCGCCGTCTTCGGGATCGCGGCACCCCGCCTGGCCAGGCGGTTCGGCCCCGGCGCCGTCGTCTGCGGCGGAATGGCCGCGATAGCCGCCGGCCTCGCGCTGCGGCCGTTCACCGGCGGCACCGCGGGTTTTCTCGCCGCCAGCGCGCTCGCCCTGGCCGGTATCGCGGTCGGCAACGTGCTGATGCCGGTCGTCATCAAGAGCTGGTTCCCCGACCGGGTCGGCCCGATGACCGGCCTGTATTCCATGGCGCTGGCCCTGGGGACATCGCTGGCCGCGGCCGTCACCGTGCCCATGACCGCCGCGCTGGGCGGCAGTTGGCAGAGCGGGCTGGCGGTGTGGGCGGGGCTCGCCGCCGTCGCCGTACTGCCCTGGCTCGCGGTCGTCCGCCGGCGCCCCGCCGCCCCGGGAGCGTCCGCCGACGGTGCCGGGACCGCCGCGGAACCCCCCGTACGGATCACCTCGTCGCCGACCGCATGGGCACTCGCCGTCTTCTTCGGCCTCCAGGCCACCGCCGCCTACGTCACGATGGGCTGGATGCCGCAGATCTTCCGCGACGCCGGGGTCTCCGCGGGCACCGCGGGGGTGCTGCTCGCCGTCACGATGGCGATGGGCGTCCCGCTCTCCTTCGTCCTGCCGCGGCTGGCCACCCGGATGCGGCATCAGGGTCCGCTCGCGGTGGGGCTCGCCGCCTGCGGTCTGGCCGGTTACGCCGGGCTGTGGCTGGCCCCGGCCGCCGGCGCCTGGGTCTGGGCGCTGCTGATGGGCATCGCGAACTGCTCCTTCCCGTTGGCCCTGACCATGATCGGGATGCGCTCGTCCAGCTCGGCAGGTGTGGCCAAGCTGTCGGCCTTCGTGCAGTCCGTCGGCTATCTGATCTCCCTTCCCGGTCCGCTGCTGGTCGGTGCGCTCTACCAGCACAGCGGCGGCTGGGGCCTGCCGATCGCGCTGATGGCGGGGCTGCTGGTGCCGCAGATGGCGGTGGGGATGCTGGCGGGCCGGGACCGCCGCATCGAGGACGAGAGGTGAGTGCGACACTGGGCCCATGCCAGTGCTCGAACCGAACCCGCAGGGCAGCCAGAAGAAGCTGCTCCTCGTCCTGGGCCTCATGCTCGGCGTGACCGTCGTCGTCGGGATCATCGCGAGTATCGCCGCGCCATGACGGGCCGGGGGCGGGGCCTTCCCCCATCCCCCTAGGGGTCCGTCTCAGGGACAAGTCGGGGGTTTCCCTGAGGGAACGGCCGCCGGAGATCCGTAGCTTCGAAGTACACCGCCCGCCGCGGTGGGCGCGCCGCTGCCCGCGGCCGCGCAGCCCTTCGATCCGTCACGGAGGCGATCTCCATGCCCGCCGCGTCCCGCAGGCCGCCGCCCGCCGCCAGCGCCCCGGGCGCCTCTGGCCTGCGGATGCGACTGCCCTGGTGGGCGCTGGTCCTGCCGGTGCTCTCCTTCGCCGCCCTCCTCGCGCTGATATCCGGCTCGTCCGAGGCGAGCGCGGCCGAGGCGTTCCACAGCGGGCCGGTGGCGCTGCTGGAGATCCTCGCGCGGCTGGTGGGCGTACGAGCCTGATGATCTTGCGAGCCGGGCCGTCACCCGGCGGAGCGGAGGCCCTCAACACCCCGCGCCGCGCGCTGCCTTTCATGCGAAGCTGGGACGCATGAGCGCCGAAACATCTCGCCGGATTGTCCTCCTCCGACATGCAAAGGCCGAATGGTCGGATGTCGACGACCATGAGCGCCCGCTCGCCGACCGTGGCCGCAGGGACTCCCCGGCCGCCGGCCGCTGGCTGGCAGGCACCGGGGTCACCCCCGATCTCACCCTGTGCTCGACGGCCGTCCGTACCCGTGAGACATGGAAGCTCGCCGTCCACGAGCTCCCGCAGCGACCCCGGACCGTGTACGAGGAGCGGCTGTACGAGGCCTCCCTCGGCGAGCTCATCGCGCTTTTGAACGAGACCTCCGACGACGTCCAAGATCTGATGCTCGTCGGCCACAACCCGGGCATGCACGCCCTCGCCGACGCGCTCGCGGGCGAGGCGGAAGGCGATCTGCTGCCGCGGATGAACCGCAGCGGCTTCCCGACGGCCTCCATCGCCGTGGTGACCTTCACGGGTTCCTGGAAGACGGTCGAGCACGGCGTCGGCCGGCTGGTCGCGTTCTGGGCGCCGCACGACTGATCCCGCGGACGGCGGCGGAACGGGAGGGGCCCGGCACAGTGCGCGCCGGGCCCCCTTCACGTCTCAGCCGTCTCAGCAGGTCACTCGAGGTGCATGTCCGCCGCCTCGACCTCTTCCCGGGTGACGCCCAGCAGATACAGCACGGTGTCCAGGAACGGCACGTTCACCGCGGTGTGCGCCGCCTCCCGTACGACCGGCTTGGCATTGAAGGCGACCCCGAGCCCCGCCGTGTTGAGCATGTCCAGGTCGTTGGCGCCGTCCCCGATCGCCACCGTCTGGTCCAGCGGCACCCCGGCCTCCTGCGCGAAGCGGCGCAGCAGCCGCGCCTTCCCCGCCCGGTCCACGATGTCGCCGGTCACCCGGCCGGTGAACTTGCCGTCCGCGACCTCCAGGGTGTTGGCGGCGGCGAAGTCCAGCCCCAGCTCCTCCTTGAGCGCGTCGGTGACCTGCGTGAATCCGCCCGAGACCACGCCGACTTGATAGCCGAGCCGCTTGAGGGTCCGCACCAGGGTGCGGGCCCCGGGGGTGAGCCGTACCTCCTTGCGCACGGTCTCCACCACGGAGGCGTCCAGCCCGGCCAGCAGCGCCACCCGGGCGTGCAGCGACTGCTCGAAGTCCAGTTCACCGCGCATCGCCGCGGCGGTCACCTCGGCGACCTCGGCCTCACAGCCGGCATGCGCCGCGAACAACTCGATGACCTCGTCCTGGATGAGCGTGGAGTCCACGTCCATCACGATCAGCCGCTCCGCCCGGCGCTGCAGCCCCGCCGCGACCACCGCGACATCCACCCCGAGCCGCGCGGCTTCGAGCGCCAGCACGGACCGCAGCGCGTCGGTCGCCGCACCGGACACCGCGAACTCGACAGCGGTCACCGGGTACTTCGCCAGCCGGAAGATACGGTCGATATTGCCGCCCGCGGACGTTATGGCGGCGGTGATACAGGCGGTCGACTCCGCGGTGAGCGGGTGCCCCAGCACCGTCACATGCGAGCGGCCGACACCGCGCGGACGGTTGTCGCCCCGGCCGGAGATGATCTCCGCTTGGAGCTGCATCGACTCGGCCCAGCTGTGCACGGTGGCCCGCAGATCGCCCTCGGCCGCGCCGGACCCGCCGGGGGAGGGGGCGGTGACCAGCGCACACAGGGTGATACGGCCCCGCGTCACGATCTGCTCGATGTCCACGACATCGACGGAGTAGGCGGCAAGAGTGTCGAAGAGACCTGCGGTGATGCCGGGCCGGTCCTTCCCGAAGATCTTCACGAGGAGGGTCGGTACGTCATCGCCCGGTACGGCGGTGGCAGGTGGGATCTGCGATGCGCTCATGGTGTCCTTACGGTAACCGGCGGCCGGGCCCGGCCGTACAGGTGTCCGTGCTTCGGACCGCGCGTCCGCCCGACTGCCGCGCCCGTACCCCCGGCGCCCCCATGCCCACCGGTGAAGTCGATCGTTACCGACTCGTGTCCGGTCCGCACCGCCGGATACACCCATACGGGTGAACCGCGGTGCCAACTCCCCCTTCGATGCGGCCATTTCGCCCGAAGCGCGCCTCGGGCTCGGGACGCAGAGCACCCGGAACCGCCGTAAACCGCCGATCCCCGGCATCTCCGGGCCCTTCCGGCCCGCGGGGAGTCATCGCCGGGCGCCCCCGCGAGACCGATGCGCCCCGGTCCCCTCCCGGTTTCCGGTCGGCGGGCCGAGCCTGAAATAGTTCCTCACGATGAATCGCCATCCCTGACTTCCCATCCAGGGTGTCGCTCGGGGGACTATGTAATGGGGCTGGAGTGCCTGAACTCGTACTCGAATTGAACGGTAGGACGTGGACGCTCGATCCGTCGCGCTCCTACACCGTGGGCCGTGATCCGCAGGGCGACATGGCGCTCGATGACGCCAGAGTCTCCTGGCGGCACGCCACCGTACGGTGGGCCGGCCGCAGCTGGATCATCGAAGACCAGGGCAGCACCAACGGCACCTACGTCCAGGGTCAGCGGATCCACCAGATGGAGATCGGCCCCGGCTCGGTCGTCCACCTGGGCAACGCGACCTCCGGTCCGCGGATGAGCCTCTCGGCCGCCGCCGCGCCGGCCGCCGGCGCCGTCGGCGCGCAGCCCTCGGCGGCGCCGCAGCAGCAGGGCTGGCAGGCACCGCCCGCACACCAGGCGCCCGGTCACCAGGCGCCCGCGCAGCAGCAGCCCGCCCCGCAGGGCTGGCAGGCGCCGCCGCAGGCCCAGCAGCCCCCGTACATCCCGCCGCAGCAGGGCCAGCAGCCGCAGCAGGCCGTGCCCCCGCAGCAGCCCGGCCCCCAGCAGCGCCCCGCCCAGAACGCGGGCGGCCCGGCCCCGCAGGCCCACGGCGACCGCAGCCCGACCACGTTCCACCGCCTCGACCAGGGCCGCGTCATGCGGATCGGCCGTGCGCTGGAGAACGAACTGGTCGTCTCCGACCTCCAGGTCTCCCGCCATCACGCCGAGTTCCGGGCCACCCCCGACGGCCGCTTCGAGATCCATGACCTCGGCAGCCACAACGGCACGTACATCAACGGCCAGCCGGTCCCCAAGTCCGGCAAGGCCCCGGTCGGCCCGAACGACATCATCGGCGTCGGCCACTCCACCTTCCGGCTGGTCGGCGACCGCCTGGAGGAGTTCGTCGACACCGGCGAGGTCTCCTTCTCGGCCCGCCACCTGACCGTCACCGTCGACGGCGGCAAGCAGATCCTCAAGGACGTCTCCTTCGGCGTGCCGGAGAAGTCGCTGATCGCCGTCATCGGCCCGTCCGGCTCCGGCAAGTCGACCCTGCTCAAGGCGCTGACCGGCTACCGCCCCGCCAACCAGGGCGATGTCCTCTACGACAACCGGAACCTCTACAAGGAATTCGCCGCGCTCCGCCAGCGCATCGGTCTGGTCCCGCAGGACGACATCCTCCACAAGGAGCTGACCGTCCAGAAGGCCCTGCGCTACGCCGCCAAGCTCCGCTTCCCCGGTGACACCGCCGAGGCCGAGCGCGAGGCCCGGATCGACGAGGTCCTGCACGAGCTCAAGCTGCACGTGCACAAGGAGAAGAAGGTCACCTCGCTCTCCGGCGGCCAGCGCAAGCGCGTCTCGGTCGCCCTGGAGCTGCTGACCAAGCCGTCGCTGATCTTCCTGGACGAGCCGACCTCCGGCCTCGACCCGGGCATGGACCGCGATGTCATGCAGCTGCTGCGCGGCCTCGCGGACGACGGCCGCACCGTCCTGGTCGTCACCCACTCGGTCGCCGAGCTCGGCATCTGCGACAAACTGCTGGTGATGGCCCCGGGCGGCGGTGTGGCCTACTTCGGCCCGCCCGAGGAGGCGCTGAACTTCTTCCAGTACGACACCTGGGCGGATGTCTTCTCGGCCTTCGAGAACTACCGCGACTACGACTGGATGGGCCGCTGGCGCGGCTCCCCGCACTACCAGCTCTACGCCGCGGACATCGACGCCGTCGCCCCGCAGTCGGTGAACGTCCAGGCGCCGCCGGCCCGGATGCAGAAGTCCCAGAGCTGGGGCTCGCAGCTGTGGACGCTGATGCGGCGCTATGTCTCGGTGCTCGCCTCCGACCGCGGCTTCCTGGCCCTGATGCTGATCCTGCCCGCGGTGCTCGGTGTCGTCTCGATGCTGATCCCCAGCGACTACGGCCTGGCGTACGGACCGCTGCGCAAGGCCCGGACCAACCGCGACGCCAGCACCATCATGCTGATCCTCGCGGTCGGCATGTGCTTCTCCGGCGCGGCCAACTCCGTCCGTGAGCTGATCAAGGAACGGGTCATCTACGAGCGCGAACGGGCCACCGGCCTGTCGCGGTCGGCGTATCTGATGTCGAAGGTCATCGTGCTCGGGGTGGTCACCGCCATCCAGGGCGGTCTCATCGCCGCGATCGGCTTCTCGACCCGCAACATGCCCTCCGAGGGCCTGATCGTGCCCAAGGCCCCGGCCATCGAGCTGGCGGTGGCGATCATCGCGCTCGGCTTCACCTCGATGATGTTCGGCCTGATCATCTCCGCGCTGGTCAAGACCGCTGAGAAGACCATGCCGCTGCTGGTCATGTTCGCCATCGTCCAGGTCGTCTTCACCGGCGTCCTCTTCCAGCTCTTCGACACCCCGGGCGTCGCCCAGGTCGCCTGGCTGATGCCGTCGCGCTGGGCCGTCGCCGCGATGGGCGCGACCGCCGACATGAACACGCTGCTGCCGTGGGAGCCGGGCAACCCCGACGCCCTCTGGAAGCACCAGACCGGCGTCTATGTGATGGACGTGATCATCCTGCTCGCGCTGGGCGTCGGGCTCGCCTTCGTCGTCGCCCGGCTGCTGCGCCGCCACGAGCCGGAGGTCATGCGCAAGTAGCACCGCGCACCGTACGAGAACGCCGAGGGGCGGCACCCGGTACCGGGTGCCGCCCCTCGGCGGTGTGAACGGGGGAGCCGGCTCAGTAGGCCGAGTTCACGTTGTCCATCGAGCCGTACTTGTCGGCGGCGTAGTTGCAGGCGGCGGTGATGTTGGCGACCGGGTCGTAGATGTTCCACGAGGTGCCCTCGACGTGCCACGTCTTGAAGGTCGGGTCGATGACCTGGAGCAGACCCTTGGAGGGGATGCCGTTCTGGGCGTTGATGTCCCAGAGGTTGATCGCCATCGGGTTGCCGGACGACTCCCGGATGATGTTGCGGTAGATGCCGTTGTACGAGCCGGGGATGCCCTTCTTGGCCATCACGTCCAGGGACTCGCGGATCCAGCCGTCCAGGTTGTTCGCGTAGACCTTCTTGACCGGCTTGGGCGCGGCGGGACGCGCCGCGGACCGGCTCGCGGCCAGCTTCGCCTTGCGCGCCTTCTCGGCCTTCGCCTTCGCCGCGGCGGCGGCCCTGGCCTTGGCGGCCTTCGCGGCGGCGGCCTTCTTCGCGGCAGCAGCCTTCGCGGCGGCCTCGGCCTTGGCCTGGGCGGCGGTCTGGGTGGCCTGCTTGGCGACGGTGGCCTGCTGGCTCTTGACCGCGGTGGCGACCTCGCTGAAGGCGACCGGCTTGATGTTGATGTTCTCCGCGGCAGAGGCCTGGCTCGAGCTCGCGCCCTGCTCGGCGTCGGCACCCGGGACGAGGGAGAAGACCAGGGCGGCGGCGCCGGCCGCGGCGACACCGGCCGCGGAAAGCTTGTGGGTCCGGGTGAAGCGGGTAAATCCAGGAATGGCGTGCTTGGGCATGGCTGGGTCGACCTCTCCAAAGGGGAACGTCGCAGGAACCATCGGCGGCGTAATGCGCCGATTCCGATCACGGCGCCTTGCGACGGGAGTCATTGTTAGCGGCCGAAAATTCGCCCGGCAATGCTGTGACGTACGACCCGGGTTAGTGGAACCTGTCCTCGGCAAATTGCGTCGAGGGTAGAGAACGTCCAGCTCAGACGGCATCTGCGGGACGACTACCCCGGCTCGTAAGTGATGTGCGTCCTATGTGCGGGGTCACACCGGGGTGGGGTTTATCTAGCCAGCCGTAATTGCAAAAGCACAGCCGGTGCCCGCTAGGCCTCGCCTATTGCCTATTTCGCTCTTTTATGGGTCAAATCGGGCACCTGCATTCCGGGGTCGGATACCCCACCGGAATCACGTCAAAGGTCTTTCCGCTGCCGGTTTGCCTGGGCCGTACGTTGTCGGCTTTCCCGCCGTGGGGGTTGTTCGCCGTTGCGCCTGGCGGCGGGCCCCTCCGCTGCGCTTTGCCTGGGCCGTACGTTGTTGTCTGCGGCGCCATGCGTCTTCTCGCCGTTGCGCCTGCGGCGGGCGGGGG
>NZ_LGKG01000172.1 GCF_001294335.1 Streptomyces chattanoogensis | reverse complement strand
GTGACAAGGCAAGCACAGGTCTTGGCGATCGTCTCGACTACCTCCCTTGACTGAGTCCCTCGTCGAACGTCGCCACATCATGGTCGCGCCGCATGGGAGGACTCCTTGTCCTGCCCGGCCAGGTCTCCGTCTTTGCCGTAGAAGAGGTCCTTGTTCGCGCTGTTCCAGTTCTCCACGACCTGCAAGCCCTCGTGGATCTCCTGGCGCAGCTCGACGTCGGCGAGATAGTCGCAGACGAACGAGGTACGCACCGCGCGGCCCAGCTCCTCGATCGCTTGGTAGGTGGGGTGTTTCGGGCCTCCGCGGGTGAAACGACGCAGGACCTGTTCGGCCTCGGCGGTGCCCAGGCGCAGGGCGGTGGTGTACTTCACGATCTGGTCGTACTGCTGGCGGATCAGGTCCCAGTTGATCGTCTTGGTGGACAGCACCGGCGCCAGGTTCGGCCAGTTCTCGTCCTCCCCGGCCGCGGGCCGGTACAGCCGGGCGGAGCCGATGTTCTTCAGCCTCGGCATCAGCTTGAAGTCGAGCATGTGCGCGAAGGCGAAGCCGACGATGGAGGCGCCGTGCGTGTCGGTGTACTGCCGGTCGACCTCCATGTCGGTGCAGTGCCTCAGCACGCCCTCGATCATCGCTGCGACCTCGGAGGCCGAACAGGACTTCATCTGGGAGTAGATGCAGACCGACTTCCGCTCGACGTGCCAGTAGATGAGCACGCCGGGGCCTCGGTAGCGCTGGTGCCACTCGGTCATCAAGTTCGAGGACCAGGAGCCAAACTTGCGGCTGTCGGAGGCGCAGGCCGTGCCACTTCCCCACCACAGCTCGTCGCGGGCGGCGAAGGTGGCGTTCACCAGCTTCCGCAAGGCGGCGCGCAGGTTGGCCCGGTTGACGAACAGGTGCCGCACCCGTCGCAGCGTCGCCTCGCTCTCGCCGTGCTTGCCGGTCACCGCGACCCGCTTGATGCCCATGTTGGTGCCCAGGGCGAACAGCACGAGCAGCAGCCGGCGCCGCAGTACCTCCCTTGAGAGGTTCTCGCGGGTGGCGACGGAGGCGAACTCGGCGATGAAGTCGGTTTCGAACTCGGCGTACTTCAGGATGTCGAGCAGGTCGATGGTGCCCCAGCGCCGCTCGATCTCTCCTTTGATCGCCACCAGCGATTCCGGTTCCTCCTGCTTGCCACGCGGGGACACACGGATCCAGGGCTCGCCGTGCTTCTTCACGATCGCCACCCTGCCCGTGGTGCCCTCCGCCAGAGCGCTGTCGAAACGGTCCAACGAGGCCCGCAGCTTGCGCTGGAGCGCGGTGATGAAAGCGCCGGCGTCCTGCGGCTGACGGATCGCGGCGTAGTGGACATCCCGGTTGTCCTCGAAGTCGGCAGGCAGGTCGTCCTCCGGGTTACGCCACCGGTTCGCGCCCACCCCCCAGATCTCCCGCCGCCGCAGCGCGTCCCGCAGCGACACGAGCACACACAGCTCGTACGGGATGCGCTCGACGCGGCCCTTGTCGTCCACCACCGCCACCCGCCACGGCTCCGGGACCACCCCGTCCAGCGGCACCGTCTCCGCCGCATCGAAGAACGCGCCCTCCCGCAGCGGCTGCTCCAGATACCGCCTCAGCAACTCGATCGCGTCCATCACCGGCCGGTAGGCGGTGTTGTTGCACTTCAGCTCCAACGCCCCCAGCAACGGCGCCAGCATCCGCCGCCAGTGCGCCGAGTACGACGAGCGCAGCACCGTACGGACCCGGGCCTTGTAGCGGGCCTCGTTCGCCGCGGCCTCCGCCGCCAGCGCCCTGAGCGTCTTCTCCCCGCCGACCACCGGGAAGATCACCCGCCGCACCGTGCCGGACGGCTCCGACAGCGCGGCCTCCGCCACCCGCAGCAGCATCGCCTCCTTGCCCCTGACCTTCCTCAGCTCCGCCCCCAGTTCCTTCTCGACCTTCCGTTCCGCCCGGGTGTTGATCTTCAGTACGAGCTGGATGAACAGGTCCACCAACGAGTCGGTGATCTCCGTCTGCCTCACGTGGCACAGCGTGGCCAGCAGCGTCAGGCGCCGCGGCGGCTTCATCCGCTCCAGGTTCGCCGGGTACTCCTTCGACGCCCGCGCCCGCCAGGCGTCCACCAACTTCTCCGACACGTCCGCGAACAGGTCCGCGGGCAGCTCCAGGCGCCGCACCCGCTTCAGCTTGTTCACCTCGGCCAGCAGGCTCTCCAGGCCCGGGGCGCCGGGGTCAGTCTTCAGCTCGGCGAAGTGCGACCGTCCGCCCCCGGCCACCGCGCCGTCCTTGTCAGCGCTCTCTTCCGTGCCGTCGGCCGCGACCAGGTCTTCCAGCCGCGAGCGGGTCGCGTGGCTGAGTCGGTCCATCGTGCCGCGGCAGAACCGCTTCTCGAAGTCCTTGACCGCCTTGCCCACCAGGCGCCGCACCTGCCCTGGTGCCGGCGGTTCGATGTGGTCGTTGCGGCACCGCGCCACCACAGCGGCCGCCAGCCGGTCCCGGGACAGCTCTACCGGGCACAGCTCGGTGGCCAGCCACGCGGCCAGGCAGTCCTGGTCCTCCTCGGTGTTCGCACGGAACGCGTACGCCGTCCGGATCTCGCCCCGGTGCCGCTGGATCGCCTTGCTCTGCCAGTCGTAGTCCGCCCATGCCTCCGCCGGCACCTTCACCTGCTGAGCCACGTACTCCACCGCGGCTGCCGGCACTTCCTTGGCCGACTCCGGGAACCGGGCCTCCACTTCGAAGTACTTCAGCAGCAGCGCGAACCCGAGCCTGGTTGCCCCGGACTTGTTCCGCACCCGCTTCATGTCGTCTTCGAGCAGCGTCCAGACCTCGATCAGGTCTTCCGGCTCCCAGTCCTGCCGCACGCGCCCCGCCCTCCCACCGAGGTCACTCGTCCAGCTCAACGAGACGCCCAGCGAGGGGAAACGACGACCACAGAGTCACACAGCGCTACACGTCCGTTCGCCGTAGCTATACGAGAACACGGCCTTCGAGGGAGGCAAAAGCCAGCACGAGCCGCCTGACCTGCGTTCCGGGTGTGATCACTCCCCGGCGGGGGCGGCATGTCAGTCAGCTCGAAGAGCGGAACGGTGAACCTGACCCGGTTACACAAGCCCGCCCTGCCGGCTGGCTCACTTGGAGCCGGAGCAGCCACATGACGAAGAGCTTCTGCCGATTCAATATGATCATCATGCAACTTCGGCCCGCGGACAGCGGGTGGGAGTCGTGCGTCTGTGGTCCAAGGAAAGACGTCCACCAACCGGTGGGAGATGCAGGTGCAAGGCCTGCCGGGCGCTCCATCAGAAGGTCCCCTCTCTCGCGAGGAGGGGACCTTCGGCGTTCTTCACGAGAACGCCTTCTCAGAAAAAAGCCCTTCCGGCTTGAGCCATCAATCCGGTCGTTTCAGGCGTGGTCCCTGGCTGGTGCGGCTGTAGCAAGCCGGGACCGGCTCCACTGCGGTGAGAGCTGCGTGATGGCGTCAGTCGTTTCCGCCGGTCTGGCCGGCGTTCTGGGTGATGGTGAACTGCACGAATTCGGCGGGGCGTACGGGTGCGACGCCGATGTCACAGACCACCTGACCGGCATCGAGCGTTACCTTGGTGTTATTCGTGTCGTCGCAGATCACGTAGAACGCCTCGTCGGGATTCCGCCCCTGCAACGCCCCCTGTCGCCATTGGTCGGTCAGGAAGCTGGTGACCGAGTTCCGCAGTGCTTCCCGCAGCTTGTCGCCATTGTCCTCGAATACCGTCCAAGTGCTTGACTGCTGGATGGAGTCGGAGAGGTAGGAGACGAGGCGCCGGACGTTGAGGTATTTCCAGTCGCGGCTGGTGGACCGTGTCCGCGCGCCCCATACCAGCAGGCCCCGGTCGGGGAAGACCCGCAGGCAGTTGACGCCCTTGTCGTTGAGCTCCCCGTTCTGGTCGTCCGTGAGCTGGGTGTGCAGCTCACGGACGCCGCGCAGGTTCTGGTTGGCCGGCGCTTTGAACACGCCGCGCTCGGTGTCCGTGCGGGCCCACACGCCTGCCACGTGCCCCGACGGCGGCACCGTCCGCGGCACCCCGTCCACCCCGGGGACCTTCACCCACGGGTAGTACAACGCCGTGAACGCCGCCTCGTCCGTGTCTTGTGCCGCGAGCGTGCCGACGAATTCCTTGAGGGCATCGACAGACTGCTCTGGCGGCACGTCGACAATTGCCATCCTGTTGCGCTGTTTGGTGCAGTGGGCGAGCACCTTGTCGATGAGCGCCGTGCCGGCCGTCAGGTCCGGTTGCGGCAGGGCTGAGCTGTCGGTGGCGGCCACGGTCATGTCCCAGAGGCTGGGCGCGGCGACCATGGTCACCTCGGGAACCGTCTCCAGCCCCGCCAGACCCGTGCGCTTGTCGGTGTCGCCGACGAGGGCCGTCGCGGTCACCGGCTGGTCCGCGGCAAGGAAGCCGACGACGTAGCAGGAGGTGCCGCCGTTGGCGAAGAACCCGTACACCGCCTCGGCCAGCCGGAGGCACCGCTGGAGGACCTGGACCCGCTTGAACTCCGCGGAGGACAGCTCCTCGTCGTTCTGCTGCTTCTTGAGCAGGCCGGCCAGCTCATCGCCCAGCTCAGTGATGCTGTAGCGGTCGACGAACTCCCGCCAGCCACGCACCCGCTGGGGAACGACGCGTTCACTCGCATCGAATGGAGGAGTCGACCGTTCGACGGCGCCGCTGCCCAGCACCTCGGTGTACCCGAGGAACGCAGGCGTCGACGTCCCCGCCCCCACGATCGTGTATGCGCCGTTGAATTCGTCGCTGCCGTAGACACCCGCAGGCCTCGTGGCCATCGGTGCTTCCCCTTTCGCTCAGCCGGCGCCCTTCGCCGGTGAAGTGCCCGTAGGCGATCGTCACGCCATCCGCCGCGCTCCCGAACCGCCCCGACACGGAGCTCTTCCCGGCGGGGCCTCATGCCTCGCCGGGATGACTGTGGCGGACTGTCGGCTTCCCAGCGCTGAGGTCGTACTACCGGTGGCGCGACGGCTAGCCGGTCGGCCTCTCACTGCCCAGTGAAACTTGCCAATAACCCTCTGCAACCAGCTGTCCGCGAGCACATGCCGACCCGGCCAACGCACCATGCGCAGCAGCAGTTAACCCACATCAACTCCCGCGACGACCAGGTCACCTGGACACACGCGGTACGGCTCGCGGGCATCTGCGGAATCCTGGCCTCCATCGCCTGGCTCCTCGGCGACATCCTCCTGCTGGGCAAGCCCATGGCCTCCTCAGACCGCTACCCGATCCTGGGTGCGTACGACGGCGTCACCGGCGACTCCCTCGCCGCCATGTTGCCCGCCTCCACCACCCGCCTGGCCTGGGGCGCCCTGCTCGGCGTCCTGACCGGCCCGTTCTATCTCGCCGCCTGCTGGCACCTCTACCGCGGCCTGCGCCCGGCCCGCCGCCTCCTCTCCCTCCCCCCGTTCCTCCTCCTGGCCACCGGCTTCGTCCTCGCCCCCTTCGTACACGGCTCCTTCTTCTACTGGGGCCAGGCCGCCAAAGCCGTCCACGGCTCCGGCTCCGGCTCCGGCTCCCCCGTCCTCACCGCCCCCCGGCGACTTCGCCACCGTCCTCTTCATCCCCTACGCCCTCCTCCTGGCCTGCTGGCTCACCGCTTCCTTGTGGATGACGGTCGCCATCCTGCGCGGCGCCACCTCTTTCCCCCGCTGGATGTGCGCCGCCACTCCCCTCGTCTGTATCCTCATCGGCCAGCTCCTCGCCAAGGGCATCCCAGGCCCGGCAGGCGTCCTCCTCCAGGGTTCCCAACTCAGCCTCGCCAACCTCCTGTTCTTCACCTTGACCACCATCACCCTGTGGAACGCCCACCGCCGCGCGGCCGCATCGGCATCGGCGCCGCCTGAGGATCCCGCAGGGCCGCGCCCGTAGCCGACCGACCACTCAGGGACGAGTCCGAGCCTGACCACAAGACGATCTACCAGGAGTCCCGTTCGCCCCTCTATACGCTCGGCCTTGACCAACCGTCGCTATCGCAGCGGCGTAAGTGGGCGATCAGGACTACTCGGTGGATGGAGGAGTGGGACGCTGGCGCGTCCTGCCATGAGGCGTTTCTGGAGCTTCGCGTCCGTGATGCGGCCTTCGTTGTCCCCAGAGTTGCAGGGGGTGACGATCCCCCGGATGACCGTGTGCTGGTCTTCGTTCGCTGCTGGTAGCGCACGGTCAACCCCGGCACCCGCTCGGCCAAAGTCGCCTTCGGACAGGACGCTCTTGCGCAGTACAGGCGACGCAGGCTCAATTTGATCCGCACTGACCGGCCCCAAGCGCGACAACAGAACACGGCCAGAGGCTGCCCATCCCGCAGACCGGCAGACCTCCGCACCGAGATGATCTCCGGCTACGTCGGTAATGATGCCCAAGCCCAAGCCCCCTTCGAGGCCGTCAAGGTGGCCGTCCGGGCTGTCGGAGGTGATGAACGGACTGCGGAAGGCGAAGTCTTCGCCGATGAGGGCGGCGGCTGTGGTGACGTCGCCGCTGAACCGGGCGTCGTAGTAGGTCCTGACGGTGTCTTGGACGGGTGAGCCGGTGGTCATTCGGTGCTCCGTGCGGTCGGTTCAGGAAGCCGGCTGGTCCGGCCGGACGTTGTTCAGGTACTGCTCGGTCCGGTGCTGGTTGTCGACCAGGCGCAGGCACATGTGCCGAAACTGGGCGAGTTCGTCCGCGCTGAAGCCCTGGAAGATGGCGGACATGGCGCGCTGGGTCGGTTGACGGAAGGCTTCCAGCCAGTCCTGGCCGGCCGGGGTGATCCGGGCCCGGACCGACCTGCGGTCACGCTGGTCCTGGACCCGCTGGACCAAGCCGTCGCGCGCGAGCGTGTCGACGAGGCCCGTGACGTTGCGCGAGCTGACGTCGGCCGCGCGGGCCAGTTCGCCGATGCTGAGCCCTTCGCCGGAGGCCGTGCTCAGCCGTGCGAGGAGGTCGAGTGCCCCCGCACTGAGACCACGTCCGCCGGCACCGTGCGAGCGCAGCCGGTCGATGGCCTGCGAAGCCGAGCGGACGGCAGCGGCCGCTTCCAGTGCCAGGGTGGCACCGCCTGCGGCAAAGGCTCGCATGGACGCCCGAACCCCAGGATCGTAAAGGGAGCCGTCGGGGCCGAAGGCCAACCTGACTTGTCGGGGCCGATAGCGCCATAGATCGCCAGGACATGAGAATTCAAGGCGCCCTCCGTCGAGGTGAGCTGACGGGAAGTCAGAGTGCACACCTCGCCGCCAAGGAGGCGAGCCCGTCGTTGGTGTTCGCCACGATCGGCTCACGCTGGAGTTCGGCGAGCACGGAAAGCATCCCGAACATCGCGCGGCCCTCCATGGTGGAGGTGTCGATGCCCTGCTCGATGACGTACAGTCCGATGCCGCGCTCGCGCAGGTCTGCGCCGAGGGTCACCATGTACAGCACTGAGCGGGAGAGCCGGTCGAGCCGGGTGACCTTCAGCGTGTCGCCCTCGCGCAGCAGCTGGAGGACGAGATCGGGCTTCGGGCGGGATGCCTTCGCATCGCTCGCGGTGTCGCTGCGTCGGCCGCTTGCCGGTCGCGGGATCGCTTTCCCGAGCACCAAGGAGTCGAACGGCCTGGGCAACTTGGTGAGCCGGCGCTTCGGCGGGTCGTTCGCGTCGGGTCCGTCCTACACGTGGCCCGGCAGTCGGCCGGTGTAAAAGCGGATGTCGTCTGCGTCGCCGCCGAGGCTCGCCGCCCACGCGGCAAGCGTCTCGGGCGAGGAGGCGTCGGCTATCACGGCGGCGGCCAGGCCGGACGGTCGGCCAGTGTGTTCGGTGCGTTTGTGCCACTGCTCCTCGCGCATCGACAGATACTGGAGGCCCGGCATTCCGGCGAGCACCTCGATGTCCCGCACCTTCGCCTGGGACAGGTCCAGCCCGTACAACCGGGGGCAGTTGCGCAGCGGGGCCAGGGAGAGGGCCTCGGCCGTCTCGGCCTGCTGCACCGTCACGGCCGTCAGCGTGGGATGACCGGCCAGCGGCGCCAGCTCCGCGTCGCAGGTCACGTACGCATGGTGCACGGGAGCCTCCGCCGCCGCGTCCGCACCGTCGGATCCACCGTCGGCGGTGTCCCCGTGTGCCGCTTCACCGTGTCGCCGGGGCAGCCCCGTCTCGATCCACAGCTCCCCGTCCCCGGCGGCGACGTCACCTCGGTAGTCGCCTCGCTCCAGTGCCGCCAGGTGCAGCCGCAGCAGCTCGGTCACCGAGTCGGCCACGAACACGGGGCCGTCATCGTGGTGCATCCCCACCCGTATGACCTGGCCGGGGCGACCGCTTTCGGCCGGATCCATGTCGACGGCCAGGAAGTCACCACCGGTGCTCTCCGCGAAGACGATCCAGCCGCGGCGGTCGGCCGAGGCGCGCACCGTGGGGCGCGGCATGCCGTCGGAGCGCAGCGAACCGAGCGTGAAGTGCTTCCATGTGGTGCCCGCTGCCCACCAGCGGTCCGCGTGGTGCAGGGAGACCACGTGGTCCAGGGCCAGCCAGATGTGGCGGTCCAAGAGCCTGCGACCGTCGTCACCGTCGGCCACGGCGTACAGTGCGCGCAGGTCATCCGGGAGCGGCACGCCCAGTGCACGCTCGGCGTGCTCGATTTCATCGGCCGACCGGGGATCAGGCAGCGTCTGGAGTCCTGGTCCTCGTTCAAAGATCTCTTCCCGCTTACGTATGTACGCCGACAGCAGCCGCACCGCCTCCTGCGGATCCCCCGCCTGGGTCGGGTCCGTGGGGCCGGCCTGGAGGTCACCAGCGTCAGGTGGCCGGACGTCGGGACGCAGGACATAGACATGACCCGCCTCTCCTGGCGTCCCGCCCGGCTGCCGCACGATCGCCCGGCTGGTCGTCGCCTCGAACCGGCCGTCGGGATGTACCACCAGCTCGATCGTCAGCTCGTCGGCCCCGGTGTCGTCCAGCTCGAAGACTCGCTTCAAGTACTCGGGCGCGCGCATCGATCCGGGGCGCGACTTGCCGTTGGCGAGAACGTTGACCGGTCCGTAACCGCCCGTGCTGTGCTGGTCGGCACAGGCACTGATGGACGCCCGCTGCCACCCCTTGGGTGCCCCTTTGGCCATGCTGTGCGCCATACGCTGCAACAGCGCGGTGACTCCCGGGTTCTGTGGGCTGGTCATGCGCCTCTCCCTCGCCAGTCGGGTCACATCGGCCTGTGTGTGGCCCTGTTGCAGCATCAGCCACCGACAATGAATCCAGGTCGCCTGGCATGGCGGCCAGCGGATGGTCGGCAGGGACGCAGGGGGCGCGGGGAACAGCTGGCTCAGGTCCTCGCCGACGGATCTGATCATGATTCTGCTGCCGCTGCTGGTGGCGGTGTGCTGGGTGGCGATGGGCGTGGTGATCGCCACCATGTGACGCGGTTCGTCCCCACACAGTCGTGAACGGTCCCCGGTCCAGGTCGTCACCGACCCATCGGACACGGCCTAGTCCGGCGGGACGCCCCAGACGTCGGGGCCGCCTCCGCGCCAGTCGAACACCTCGGTGCCGGACCCGCGCCATCGAGCCGTGACCCACCTGGTGCAGTGTCGTTGAGTGGGTCGCGTGCCCGTCCCCCGCGGAGGCGCACCTGAGGGCCTGGCCGTGACGGACCAGGCCCTCACGGCTACCTGGTCGAGGAATCCGGCCAATGTCCCGTGATGATCCGAGGGCTCGGCGGGTTCACGCCTGGAACTCGGTGAGGTCGATGGTGTGCACGCGCAGCGGAAAGCCGTACACCGGGTGTGTCGTCTCGCGTTCCGGCACCATGCCGAGCTTGCGGATGACGTTTTCGGAGGCGTCGTCACCCACCCGGTTGATGCTGATGACACGGTCGAGGCCACGGTCCTGGAGCGCGAACTCCAGCGTGGCTTGGGCGGCTTCGGAACCGTAACCCTGGCCCCAGAACTGCGAGCCGAGCCGCCAGCTGATCGCCACAGCAGGCATCACCTCCGGCAGGAACTCCGGCACCGACAGACCCGTGAAACCGGCCAGTTCGCCCGAGGCCAGCAGCTCAACGGCAAAGAGGCCGAAGCCCTCTTCGTCCCACTCCTCCTCCCACCGCTCGATCGCCTCCGCGGTGTGGTCCAAGTCGCGCACCGAGCCGTCGTCGACCCAGCGCATGACCCGCGGGTCCGCGTGAATGTCCGCCATCGGCACAAGGTCGTCGTCATGCCAGCGGCGGAGGAGGAGGCGGGGGGTACGGATCTCTGTCATGGCGCACATCCTGCCGAAGGCAAGTGCCTCATCGGTAATCGGCGGTCAGGTGTCGGCGTACTCGCCGTAGGCGACGACGTCGCGTGGTGAGTGGCCCTTGACGCTGGGGACGCGCACCTCCCGGCCCCCGGCGACCAGCGTGATGCCGGGGTTCGTCGAGCTCGCATGGCGGCTGACGGCGGCAGGTACCCCGACACGTCGACCACGATCAGCGCCCACATTGCGATCCGTAGCCCGCGTAACGCTCCCCGTGGCCACGCCACTCGGCGGCGGTCCGGGAGCCTCTGCTCTTCGGGCTGTCGGACGCACCGATTATCCTGCCCGGGTGTCTGATGAACGTTTAATTCTGAGCAGCTCGGCGCCTGGCAAACCCCGGATCGACGGCCTTGCCGTGGTCGACGTGGACGGGGCGCCTCTGGTGATGTGCACCGGCTTCTACACGCTGTGGCGCTGGGCTCCGTTGCAGGACGAGTGGCAGGAGAGGCCGTTGGAGTACGCCTTCGCCGAGGACCCACTCGCCGCCGAGTACCCGGATGCCAAGAACGATATCGACTCGGTTGCCGTGGCCGTTTCCGACGGGCGCGTGGTAGTGGCCGCCGGCGGCGACGGACAGGGAGCGGCCATCTGGGACCTGGACAGCGGCGAGTTGCTCCGCGGGACGACCTACGGCGAGCCCTACGTCTCGTCCATCGCCACGGTGAAAGGCGAGGGACCGCCACTGTTCGTGGCAAGTAGTGGGGTCCACCGGGACGGAGTCCGGGTGTGGGGGCTGTCCGGCGAGGAGTCTCCGGTGGAGCTGGACGCCGGTTCCATCTGGGGCCTGGCCACCGCAAGCATCGACGGCCGCTCGCTGGTCGTTGGGGGCGGGGACGAAGGGGTAATGGTGTGGAATGCGGCAAACGGCGAGCAGGTCGCGTCGTTCTATGTGGATGACGAGGAGAGGGCATACGCGGTCGCGTTGTCCCAGCTCGACGGTCGTCCGGTAGTCGTGGCGGGCACGGACTCCGGAAAGATGTACGTATTCGACCTGTCCGGGGACGAAGACGACGATCCGATCCACGAACCGTCTACTGGTCATGAGGGCGGCATCAATGCCTTGGATGTCGCCATGGTCGGCGACCGTGCGGTCGCGGTGACCGGCGGCGAGGATGGGACCGTGCGGATCTGGGATCTTGCCGGCGGTCGACAGGTCGGGCCGCCGCTGACCGGCCACAATGGGAGCGTTGAAGCTGTGGTGGTCACCAGGATGCAGGATCGCTCGGTCGCTTTGACCGCCGGTCGGGATGGCGTCGTATGCATCTGGGACCTGACCCTCTGACAAGCCTGCGCGCGCGACGAGCCGATGGACCGGCCAACTCCGCCGGAAGTCCCCGATCGCGCGGATCGGGGACTTCCGCCTTTACGAGCGCGGCCGGAGGGGATCGGGGCGGACCCCTGTTGCGGCCCCGGGTGCCGGGTGCCCGTTTACGCGGCTGGGGTGAGTTCGGCGCGGCCGAACAGCAGCGCGTAGCCGGTGGGGAGCTGGTGGAGGATGCGGGTGATGAGGTCGGGGCCGGCATGGGCGGCGACGGCTGCGAAGACGGAGCCGGTGTCCCAGCGGGTGGTGGCCAGGGAGCCGCCGGAACGGGCGGCGAGGTCCTTGACGAAGGCCCATCCGGTCAGGAGCTGCGTGTCGGGGATCTGCGCGGTCAGCATGCGTGCGGCCTCCAAGGGCAGGCGAGCCGCGAGATCGACGCGTTCGTCGCCGGTCAGCTGGCGCCCCAGCCCCGAAAGGACCAGGCGGACGGCTTCGTCGGCCTTCTCGCGAGTGGGGTAGGCGCCCTCGTAGCGGACCTTCTCCAGCATCTGCTCGTACGCCGTCGAGTACGGCTGCTGGTGCTCAAGCGGACCGCGAACGTCGGTGATCACTGCAGTGCATGCCTTTCATGGGAACCAGGGTGGAGTGGTGCCGGTGTGGCACTGGTGGTCAGGTGGGCTGGGGGCAGCCGAAGAGGAGGTCGTAGCCGGCGGGGAGCTGGAGCAGGATCTGCCCCATCAGGTCGTCGCCGGCGGTGTCGGCGACTGTTGAGAGGACGGCGCTGACGTCCCAGGTCGCGGTCTGCTCGGTGGCGCCCTCGATCCAGGCTGCGGTCGCCCGGACGAACCGCTCCGTCGGCAGCGGTTCGGCGCTCTGCAGCGGGTTGAGCAGGATCAGGGCGAATTCCTCCGGCAGGCGGGCTGCGAGTTGGGCGCGGACTTCGCCGACCAGGTGGGCGCCGAGCAGGGCGAGCACTACGCGGGCCGCACGCTCGGCTTCCTCTACAGTGCCGTACTCGCCTCGTTCCTTGACGTGGTCGAGGAACGCTTCGCGTCGCAGAGTCATCTTGGCCGCCACCCCTTCTTGTTCTTCGGACTGCCCACGGGGTGCGGAGGACGGGGTGAGGGGGAGATCAGGTGCCCGTCCTCCGCACCTGTCCCGGCCGGTGTCAGCCGGAGATCTCCTTGTGGCCGGATCCGACGCCGATGGAGATCTTGCGGGGCTTGGCGCGCTCGGCGATCGGGATGCGCAGGGTGAGCACGCCCGCGTCGTAGTCGGCCTTGATGTGCTCGGTGTCGAGGGTGTCGGCGAGCACGATCTGGCGGGAAAAGACGCCCAGCGGCCGCTCGGACAGCTCCATCTGCACGTCGTCGGCCTTCGCCACCGGCCGGCGCTCCGCCTTGACGGTGAGCATGTTCCGCTCGACGTCGATGTCGATCGCGTCTGCGGTGACACCGGGAAGGTCGAAGGCCACCACGTACTCGTCGCCCTCGCGGTAGGCGTCCATCGGCATCGCCGACGGCCTCGACCAGGTCCCCGGGCCCAGCAGCTGCTGCGTCAGCCGGTCCAGCTCACGGAAGGGGTCAGTGCGCATCAACATCGTGAAAACACCTCCAGCAGGTTCAGGCAGTTACTGCCAATGCGCCTCACTGACACTGTTGTAACATGTCATCCAATGGATGACAAACATGATGTCGTCAGCTCGATGACAACCCCAGGGAGGTGTCCGTGACCCCGGCCGACCAGCCGTCCCCGTCCCGCACCGACGCCCACAGCCCGGCGTCGTTCCTCGCCGCCGCGGCGGCCCTTGCTGCCATAGACGATGCCCTACGCGACGCCCAGCAAGGGGCCAAGGACATCCCCGATACCCTCGGTCCCGGGCCGGAGCAGGCGCTGGCCTCCCTGATGCTGCTGCGGCAGGTACGTGAGCGGCTCGCCGGTTGGGAGACCGGCCTGATCGAAACGGCCCGCGACGCGGGAGCCAGCTGGGCCGACCTCGCCCACCCCCTCGGCGTCGCCAGCCGCCAGGCCGCCGAGCGCCGCTATCTGCGCGGCCGTCCCGGCCCCGCCGGGACCACCGGCGAAGAGCGCGTGACGGCCACCCGCCAGGCCCGGGCCGCCGACCGCACCGCCGGCGCCTGGGCCCGCCGCAACGCGGCAGACCTGCGCCGCCTCGCTGGTCAGATCACCGCACTCACCGACCTTTCCCCCGCCGCCCGCCGCCCGCTCAGCGAGCTCCACGCGGCCCTCGCCCACGACGACCCCGCACGCCTCATCGCCCCCCTGGCCGCCACCCGCCCCCACCTGGCCGCCACCCACCCCGACCTCGCAGCCCGGCTCGACACCCTCGCACCCCCCTGACCCCGCCCGGCGCACCGCAACAGCAGCCCGATCAGCCTCTGACCCTGGGCGAACGAGCGGAGACCTGGAGACCGACGTGGCCGGCCTGGCGGGCCCCCTGGCCCGCTCCCTCCTCGAGCAGGGCCTGGGGGCGAGGGTGTGGCCAAAGCGCCGAGGCGTGCCGGGCTGCCGACCGGCCCCGGCCTTTCAGGCGGCCTGACCGAAGCGGCCGCGGCCGAGTCCTGGTCGCGCAGCGGGGTGCAGCCCACGTCCCGCTTCGGGTCGTAAGCCTCCGGCTGGATGCCCAGCTCGTGCGTGCTGTACTCGCCGAACCGGTTGATGTGCCCGGTCAGGTACGGCGAGATGTGCGCCAGATCCTCGGGGTCGATCGTCCAGCCCTCCTCCAGCAGCTGGCGGACGATCTCGGCGATGTCCAGGGCGTTGTGGAAGATCACCGCATTCGTGAGCAGCGCGTTGAACTTCATCGCCTTCTCCTGCTCGCAGGCCGGCCTGGATGAGGCAGGCCGCGAGGGTGGCTGGAAGACGGGTGCGCCCGGTATGTGCGGGCGCCTCTACCGGCTGAGGCCGGACAGTTCGCGGGATGTTTGGCAGCCGACGCATCGGGCGGGTGTGTGCCTCGGCACCGTGCGCCCCAGGCACACACCCGTCCCGGACTTGTCTACGTCAGCGCTGGTCGGGGAGCCAGTTGCCGTGGAAGCCGACGGGGACGCGGCGTGGCAGGTGGATGGTGGCGGTGGGTGGCGCGGTCAGGTCGTCGGCGTCGAGTATGACCAGGTCGCTTCGGTCGGTGGCGGCATCGTAGACGTAGGTCATCAGCCAGCCCGAGCCTCCGGGCACACTGCTCGCCGGGACGAAAGTGGCTTCGCCGGGGGTACGCCCTGCCGCGAAGGAGTGGCTGACTGTCGCGCCGGAGTCCAGGTCGTAGCGGTGGATCGCGCCCTGGCAGTCGGAACCTTCGGGAGATTTGAGGGTGGTGGCGTAACCGTAGCGGGCGGGGAGGCCCGCGAGGCGGTCGTCGATGCGGGGGAATTCTGCTCGGCGATCGTCGAGCTGTTCCTCGTGCACGGTGTCGGTGGCCAGGTCGATCGTCCATCGCCAGAGGGATCCATGGCCGTTGACGTCCACGTTCTCGCCGACATGGTCGTAGCGGATGGCGTACAAGGTCAGGCGCCGTCCGTCGGCGTCCTCGTGGGCGTTGAGCGTGTGGAAGACGTAGCAAGGAGCGATGTCGAACCAGCGCACCGGGCCGTAGGGGTCCTCTCGGTTCAGGACACCCAGGCGCGCGCCGTGGTCGGGGGTCCAGGTGTAGGGCAGGCCACGGTCGCCGGCCACGGCCTTGGGCAGGTCGAAGACCATCGGCAGGTCCATGAAGACGACGTGGCGGGAGGTGAGGTGGAAGTCGTGCATCAGCGTCGGTGCGCCGACGTCCACGGGCCGGCTGATCGTCAGCTCTCCCTGTGCGCTGGCACGGTGGTAGGTCAAGGGGGTCTCGTCCGGTCCGGCACCGTAACCGAAGAAGTGCAGCTCACCGGTGGTGGGGCAGGTCTTGGGATGGGCGGTCATCGGAGTGTGGAGCCGGCCGTGGAAGTCGTAGGCGCCGATGGTGGCCAGCTCGTTGCCCCTGCGCATGTCCATCTGGTAGGGGAAGGAGGATTCGATCAGGGCGAGGGTACGTCCGGCATGGCGGACGACATGGGTGTTGGCGACGCCTGCGAGGAGGTCGCGCTTGCCCTGTTCGTCACGGAGTTCGGCGCCGCGCGTCAAAGCGGCGGTCTGGACCCAGCGGTTGCGGTAGGAGACGGCCCGGCCGGCCTCCAGGCGCACGCCGTGGACCATTCCGTCGCCCAGCCACCAGTGTGCGGAGGTGGCCTGGTGGGGGTTGGGTCCGTTGCGCAGGTACCAGCCGGTCAGCTCGGGCGGGATCGCACCGGTGACCTGCAGTTCAGTGACGGTCAGTTCGTCGTGGACGGGGGCGAAGGCGCCCAGCAGATGGGGGACGGTGGTCATGGTTGACTCCAAGCTGTGTGATGGACGGGGCTGTACTCGGTGCCGGGACGGTCAGGGCGGTGAGAGTGGAGGTGAAGTACGGCGAGACGGCGGGTGCGCTTCGGCGCCGCCGGCCGTTGGTCAGTGCGCCGCCGTGGGCTGGGCAGTGGCCGCCGGGCCCGCCGGGAGGGGAATGCGGTGCAGCCCTCGCCGGTCGTAGAAGCGCGTGACGGCGAAGCCGAACAGGGCGGCCGCCACCAGGGCGATGCCCATCGCGGACCACGCGCGGGTGAGACCGGCGTCGGCCTGGGCGTCGTAGTAGAGGATCGAGCGCATGCCGCCGGCGATCTGCCGCAGCGGCTCGAACTCGCCGAGCGTGCGGAAGAAGCCGGGGAGCGCCTGCAGCGGCACGGTCGCGCCGGAGGTGGGCACGGCCATCGCGATGAAGATGAGGGTCAGCAGCAGCATGCCCGGTGTGCCGAACGCGGCGAGGAGTGAGAGGCCGCCGATGCCGACGACGGCGATCGTCGCGACCGAGTAGAGCCACAGCAGGCCGAGGTGAGAGGCGTCCATGCCGAGCACGCCGACGGTGGTGGCCTCGACCAGCGAGCCCATGAGGACGGAGAGCCCTGCCATGAGCGCGATGCCCGTCGCGAGCGTGCGCACGCGGCTGGTGTGCTGGACGGGCATGCGCTGGCGGAACGGTCCGATGTCGTTGTGCAGGTAGCCGAGGGCGGTGTCGACCTGGGAGTTGATGACGTTGGCGCCGAGCATCCCGCAGACGACCAGGACGAGGGAGTAGTAGAAGGCGGACAGTCCCAGGCCGCTGTGCGTGCCCAGCGGGTGGCCGTCGGCGACCTGCACGGCGACCGGGTCGGCGAGCAGGAGTTCGGCGGCGGTCGGCAGCGTGGCGCCCTGCTTGCCTGTCTGGCCGACGAGCTGGGCGCCGATCCGGGTGGACGCGGCGTGGGCGGCCTGCTGGGCGGCCTGGCTTGCCATGGATGAACCGATGCTGCCGGCGGACTGGTTGGTGAGCACGCTCAGCACCGGCCGAGCGGGACTCTGCGAGGTGCCCGGGACGGTCAGGGCGGTGACGGTGGAGGTGAAGTCCGGCGGGACGACGAGCGCCCCGAACACCTTGCCCTGGCCGATGAGTTGATCGGCCTTCTCGCGGGTCATCGACTGCCAGGCGATGGCGTGGTTGGCGGTGCCGTGCTCGATCCCGGTGACAATCTGATCCCCGAGGTTGAGGTGCCTGCCGCCGGCGTCCGCGCCCTGGTCGCTGTTGACCAGGGCGACGGGCAGGTCGCGCAGATGCCCTCTCGGATCGAGGTTGCCGCCGACGTAGAGCAGCGCGAAGGCGGTGGCGACGATGGCCAGGATGAGGCCGGCGCCGGTCCACAGGCGTGGGCTGCGGAGCGCGGACGGCGTTGGGCGAGCGGGCACGGTGCGTTCCTCGGTCGGACGGGATGGCTGGAGCTCAGTCATTGGCGGGCGCTGGTGCGAGTCCGTCGGCGACGAGCCCGGCGTGGACCGCCTCGCCGAGGGCGTGAACGGCGGACTGCGGGCGGACCATGACCGTGAACTCCTTGATCCGGCCGTCGTCGGCGAAGTGCAGCAGGTCGATGCCGTGGATCTGCTTGCCGCCCGCTGTGGCGCGGAAGAGCAGGACGGCCGAGGGTGCGTCGGCGGCGTCGGCGCTGGTCTGCGCGGTGCCGGTGTACTCACCGACGTACCGGAAGTCCTGGAAGCTCCGCAGCAGGACCCCGAACAGGCCCAGGACCATCGGCTTGCCCTCGAAGGGCGTGAACTTCACCGGGCTGTAGAAGCGGACGTCGTCGGTGAACAAGTCGTCCAGCGCGGCGAGATCACGGGCGTCGACGGCGACGCGGAAGCGGTCGGCGGTGGTCATGGTGCACCCTCCTGACTCAGGGAGACTAGTCATGAATCTGACTACTCATTTTTAGGAGTACCATAGGGAGGTGTGTCCGGCAAACAGAGGTGAGTGAAGGAGTTCGACCGATGGCACTACGGCACGCCGTTCTGGCCGCCCTGCTCGACGGCGAGACCAACGGCTACGAACTGGCCAAGACCTTCGACGTCGGCGTGGCGAACTTCTGGTACACCCAGCCGCAGCAGCTGTACGCCGAGCTGACCCGGCTGGAGAAGGACGGGCTGATCTCCGGGCGGGAGATCGTCCAGGACAACCGGCCCAACAAGCGGGTCTTCCGCGTCACGGACGCCGGCCTCGCCGAACTCGACGACTTCGCCGCAGCCTCCGCCAAGCCGTCCTTCGTCCGCGACGACCTGCTGGTCAAGGTCCAGGCCGCCGACCACGTCGACCCGGCGGTGCTGATCGCCCAGCTCGACGAGCGGGCCACCTTCGCCCAGGCCAAGATCGACCTGTTCGAGCAGTTGCTGCGAAGCATGCGCGGCGAGCGCACGGAGGAGGAGTTCCTGCACGAGGGCGACCGCATCGGCCCGTACCTGACCTGCCTGCGCGGCCTCGCCTTCGAACGGGGCAACCGCGACTGGTGCCGCAACACGATCACCATCCTGCGCCATCGGCAGGCTGCCACTGCGCAGCGGTGACAGTGCTCCTCTTCGTGCACTGCTGAGCTTGATCGGGTGGTGCCAGTCAGCCGTCCATGATCAGGCCGGCCCCCGCCGGCCGAATCGACGAGTACGAACTCCCCAGCCCGTCCTCCGAACCACACGGAATCGCACAAGGACCAGACGGTGCAGTCTGGACGGCACTGGAGATCGGAACGATAGCCCGACTCACGCCACGCTGAGACCCAACCTCCCAGGCAGGGGCGACCCCATACGCCCATCGGCACAGCTGCTTTGCCACCCGGCTGTGAGAGGGTCGCCCTCGCCGTGGGTTTCGGCGCCGTCATGCCCCTGGGCGCCCGGCAGCCCCCGCGGCCGGAGGAGCCGGCGGAGCGGATCGCCGGACTCCACCCCGACCAGCACCCCTCCGAGGAGGCAGGACCGTTGCTCTGGGCCGCCCAGGTCATTGATCCGGTGATAGCTGGCCACTGCTCGCCAGAACGTGGCCTCATGGGAGTCGATCAGGGACATGCCGTTCTGAACGGCTCTGCGGTAGGTGCTGGGGGCCGGGAACTGGCCGCTCAGCGTCTCTTTATGACCGGACATCAAGTCGTTGATGTCATGGAAAAATCCACCCAGGAGTTCAGCGTTGGCACCCCTGAACGGGATGTTGCCTTCGAAGCCAAGACGCTTGTACGCCACTGCCGGCGCGGCGGCGTAGATCTCACAGAAGACGGAGCGCGTGCGCACATACTCGGCGCCGATGCCATCGCAGGCCTCGAGGGTGTAGCCCGACTCCAATACCACCCGGTGCAGGCCGACTGCGGGTGCAGAGCGGAGCGGACGACCTCCCGCGGAAACTGCATCAGGTCGGTTTTCTGGGATGTTCCGGTGTTCTGGGATGTTCCGGTGTTCTGGGATGTTCCGGTGTTCTGGAATGAGCTGAGCCGGGCCGCGGAGATGCCTAGACCAGTGGGCCTGATAGGCGCGACATGGCCCCCATGCAAGCGCCCTACCCGCCAGCACAATTGATGACCCCGGTCCAGCGAGCGGGGGTGCCCCGACCCAGGTACGAGGGCTGCGGCAAGGGGAAGGGGTGGCGGCCGTCTGACCCCGAGCATGACCGAGGGTCGAAACCCACGTCGCCCGACGGCAGCGGGTGCGGGTGCGGGCGGCGGTCGATGGGGCTGAGGGTCGACAGAGGCCCGTACCTAATCGTTATGCGGGATTAATGGGGCGAGCGATGCGCTCCACGACATAAGTGTTTTGAGTTGCCTTGACGGGCTCCCGAGGCCGCAGGAAGCTGAGCCGCCCCCCACGGCAACCCTCCCCTTTTACCGTTGGAATGCCCATGCGCCCGCTTGTTTCCGCAGGCACGCTCACGGCCGCCGTGGCCGCGGCCCTGCTGCTCGCCCCTTCCGCTTACGCCACCGCCCCCGGCGACAACGGCACCGTGAAGATCCACGACGCCAAGACCGGTGAGGAGCTCCGCAAGAACGAGCCCCACGTGTGCACCTTCTACCTGGACGCCTTCGGCTTCGACGGCGACCAGCAGGTCGACTGGCACATCGAATCCTGGGCCCCGACCGCCGACGTCAAGGGCGAGACCGTGAAGACCGGCTCTCTGACGCTCGGTGGCGAGGGACACGGCCGTACGCAGGACCTGTCCCTGCCCGACGGCCACTACAAGCTCTTCTGGAACTTCGACGGCGAGCACGGCCGGGCCAAGCAGAAGGTCTTCTGGACCGACTGTGCGGGCAAGGACCAGCCGGGCGGCGGCAACCCCTCGGCGCACGCCACCCCCTCCGCCACCGCTCAGCCGACCGCCGCTCAGCCGACCGCCTCCCACGCGGGCAGCGCACCGACCTCCCCGGCCGCCTCCCCCTCGTCGTCAAAGTCCGCCGAGGTCAACGGCGACCTCGCCGAGACCGGTAACGGCGCCCCCGTCGGCCTGCTGTCCACGGCGGCCGCGGCGCTCGTCGCGGCCGGCGGCTACCTGGTGTTCCGCCGCCGCAAGGCACAGCAGCACTGACCCGCCTGTGCCCCCGTGCCCCGCGCGGGCTCGGGGGCACAGTCACGTCGGGCAGCGCCTGGTTGCCGGGCGGCGCGCTCGGATCCCAACCGTGCCCAACCCTGCCCTTCAGTACGGTCGACGGCCGTCCGGCCGCCCTCGCCCGCAACCTCGGGCTCTGACGGTGAACGTTCAACCGTATTTGGTTGCATCGCCTATCTACCGGAAAAGCCTTTAGTCTCATTTTGAGGGATAAATCCAGCTACTCGCGACAGGAGGAGTAGCCATGGCCGGACAGAGCCCCTACGTATTCGAAACGTACAAGGCTGTCGCGAACGCTGACCGCGCCGCGGAGCTCGCCGCGACCACGTCTCCGTTCCAGATCGATGTGCGGTTCCTCGGAGGCCTGACGAACAGCCAGAAGAACGTGTTCAAGAAGGCCGCGGACCGCTGGGCGCACGTCATCGTGGGAGACCTGGAGACCGCGGTCATTCACGACATCACCGGTGAGGTCGTGGTCGACGACCTCTTGATCGACGCCGAAGGCGTGCCGATGGACGGCGTCAATCACAACCCCAACACCCTCGGATCGGCCGGCCCGACGCAGTTCCGGAGCGAGGATGCGGCCAGCGGAGCAGGGCTCCCCGTGAAGGGGCACATGAGGTTCGACAGCGCCGACCTGGCCCAGATGGAAGAGGAGGGCATGCTCCTCGATGTCATCACGCATGAGATGGGGCACGTGCTGGGAATCGGAACCGTCTGGACCGATTTCGGGTTCCTGAAGGACTTCCCCGGCAGCAACCCGACCTTCGTCGGCCCCGGGGCGATGACGGAGTTCGGCAAGCTCATCGGAAATGCCCCCACCGCGGTACCTGTGGCAAACGTCGGCGGTATCGGAAGCGCAGGCGGCCACTGGCGCGAGAGTGTGTTCGCCAACGAGCTGATGTCGCCGACCATCGGCGGCCGCCCCGGCACACCACTGAACGACAACCCCATGAGCCGGCTGACGGTGGCGAGCCTGGGGGACCTCGGATACACGGTCGATCTCGAGGCCGCGCAGGACTTCGAGCTTCCGGATCTCCTCGCGATCGCGCGCTCGGACCGCGTTCCTTCCCCGGAGCCGCGGTACGTGGTGCTCCCGACGATCCCGACCCGCATTCCGGCGGAGAGGCCCTGACGGGCCTCGCCAGCCGACAGTCAGCCGACACTCGACCCACCGCACTCGGCCCACCACTCAAGCCGCCACCCGGAAGCCGATGTTGCCCGTGGAGCTGTCGGGGGTGTTACGGCTGCGGGCCGCGACGCGGTAGCGGTTGCAGTAGGAGTCGTGGCACAGGTAGGAGCCGCCGCGCATGACGCGCGAGGTGTCCGGGCTGAACCAGTCGGCGCACCATTCCCATACGTTGCCGACGGTGTTGTACAGGCCGTATGCGTTGGGGCGGTGGGACTTTGCCGGTACGGTGCCGGGTCCGGCGGGTCCCGTGTGGGCGGTGGGAAAGGCGCCCTGCCAGATGTTGAGCATCGTCCGGCCGCGGGGGGCCAGTTCATCGCCCCAGGGGTAGCGGCGGCGGACGAGGCCGCCGCGGGCCGCGTACTCCCACTCTGCCTCGGTGGGCAGTCTCGTACCGGACCACTCGCAGAACGCCTGCGCGTCGTTCCAGGACACATGGACGACGGGGTGGTGCTGCCGCGCCGTGAAGGAAGACCCTGGGCCCTCGGGGTGGCGCCAGGTCGCGCCCTCCACCACGCGCCACCAGGGAACGTCCTCGACCGGCGGTGAAGCGGCCTCGAGCTCGCCGGAGAGGAGGCCGAAGAAGACGAAGGAGAAACCGAAGCTTTCGGCTTCGGTGACATGGCCGGTCGCCTTGACGAAGGTCGCGAACTGGGCGTTGGTCACGGTCGTGGGGGCGATCCGGAAGGGGGCGACCTCGACCTCGCGGACCGGGCCCTCGCCATCGGCCGGGATGCCGTCCGGGTCGTCGCCGCCCATGAGGAACCGCCCGCCGGGGAGGGCGATCAGCTGCTTGGCGATCCGGAGTGCCGCCTGTGGGCGGGGCGGGGCGGTGGACACGGCCGGAGCGATCGTGAGGGTGCTGCGGCCGGGTGTGCAGCAGGAGGAGGACATGGCAGCTCCAGGCGTCGAGGGGGCCGGCCGGGCGCCCGCAGCGGAAGCGGGTGCCCGGCCGGATGGTGCGGACCGGCCGAGGGGGGCGGAATCGGCCGGATGGTGCTGTGCGAGGCCGTGGGCCGTTCCGCTAGCTCGCGCGGTCGGCGGCGAGCTGGGAGGCGAGCGCCGGAATGCCCAGGTTCTGCTCCTCCGCGGGCGTTGCCTGGTAGAGCTTGTTCGTCAGCTGGTACTGGTCGTTGACGAGGTCGTAGTACTCCCGGAACGTCACCTGTCCGGTGCCGGTCTCATTGCCGTTGGCGTCGGTCCACAGGTCGTAGTACTCGACGTACTGCTTGTCCTTGGCGACGTAGGACGCCCAGGTGTCCTTGACGCCCGCGCTGCCCTGCTTCCACCACTCGACCAGCAGATGGTCACGGTTGAAGGAGCCGAGCAGCGACTTGCCGTCCACCGAGTGCGTCGGGGTGATCCCGGCCGCGTCGAGGATGGTGGGGGCGATGTCGATGTTGCCGACGATCCGGTTGTCGGTGGTCCCGGAGTTCAGTCCGGCGGCCGGCCAGGACAGGTGGAACGGCACCTCGTGGGCCGGGGAGTACGGCGTCCCCTTCCCGAGAAGGCCGTGGTCGGCCCACTGGAAGCCGTTGTCGCCGATGTGGATGACCAGGGTGTTGTTCAGCTGCCCCAGGGCTGTCAGCTTGTCCTTGAATGCCTGGACGGCGTCGTCGACGGACAGCAGCGTCCGCAGCTGCCGCTGCCGCACTGCCTGGCCGTCGGCCAGGGTGTTGGTTGCGTCCTTCACGTACTGCGGTTTGTCGCTGCGGTCGTTCTCCGGGACGGAAGGACGGCCGTTCCAGTCCGGTACGACCGTGTCTGCGTATGCGGGAGCGGGCGTGTTGGGTTCGTGCGAGGCGTACGGGGTGACGTAGGCGAACCACGGGCGGGTGTCTGTGGCTGCCTTGTCCAGGAAGTTCAGCGTCTTGTTCTTGATGATGTTGGTGGTGTAGCCGTTGATCGTCTGGACCGTGCCGTTGACGTTCCACTGGGCGTCGACGTAGCCCGGCTGCAGCAGGGCGAAGTCCTCGAAGTGCGGCGGGTTGTCGGCGAGTGTCCAGGAGTTGAGGTACTTGCCGAACAGGCCGGTGCGGTAGCCGGCCTGCTTGAGGTAGCGCTGCACCGTGGTGCTCTGGTCGAGGTTGTGCGCGTGGCCGTTGTCCCGCACGCCGTGGTTGTGGGCGTAGCGGCCCGTGAAGACGGACGAGCGCGAGGGTGCGCACAGCGGTGTGGTGACATGGCCGTGGGTGAACTTCACGCCCTGACCCGCGATCCAGTCGAGGGTCTTCTGGATCGCCCAGTCGGTGTGTTTGGGCTGGTCGTCGGTGACGATCAGCAGGATGTTGGGGCGGGACGCGGCGTTCGCCGGGCCTGCGGCCGCCACCTGGGCTATCGCGGGTGCGGCTGCCGTGGCGGCTGCCGCCGCCGTACCGGCGAGAAAGCCGCGCCGGCTCACCTGCGGTCTGTCGTGACTCATGGGTCGTTTCCTCCTGTGGTCCATCGAAGTGGCGGCGCGGGCGTGCGGAACCGCATTCTGCGTACGCGGAGTTGGGGGGACGTCGCGCGCCCGCGCGGGGTACGGCAGTGTCTGCCGGATACGAGGAAGAGACGGGAGTCGGGCGCTTTGACGGGGGCGCCAGGTGGGGATCCCGTGACGATGGCGATGTGGCGCGAGCTGACCGGACGAGAGCGGGGTCACTTGCCGTGGGGCAGGCGACCGGGCCCGGCGGTCACGCCGTGGCGACCGTACACAGCGCGCTCGCCAGCCTGCCGAAATCGACATGGCGGCGAGCAGCGAGCATTCCTTCTGCTGCCATGCGGCGAGAATAGAGGTAGCGGAGCGTGCCGTTCTATGCACGCCGTATGAAATGTGGAATGCGGCGTCAGGACCAGGACGGCCGGCCCCTGCTGCGACCGGAGCTTCGCGCGACCGGTGGTGGCCGCGCGAAGCTCGGTTCAGGTGCCGGTGTGGGTCAGGAGTGGGTGGCGAAGTCCTGGGTCCACCAGGGGCCGTTGGCGCTGAGGTTGACGCCGACGCCGGTGGACTTGTAGGAGCAGTTGAGGATGTTGTCCCGGTGTCCGGGGCTTTCCATCCAGCCCTTCAGCGCCGTGTCCGGGTCCTTGGGGCTCTTGAAGATGTTCTCCGCCCAGCTGCTCCACTGGAATCCGGCACGGGTCATACGGGTTCCGGGGTCGATGCCTTCCGGGGTGTTGTGCTCGTAGTAGTTGCGGGCGGCCATGTCGTTCGAGTGGGCCTGCGCGGCCTTCTGCAGCCGGCGGTCGACGGTGAGCGGGCCGCAACCGTGCTGGGCCCGCTGGGCGTTGACCAGGTCGACGATCTTCTTGGCGAACCGCGCCGCGGTGCCGGTTGCGGTCCGCGGTGCGGCGGGGGCGCTGGTGCTCGCTCCGGACCCGGCGCGGGAGGCACGGGGCATCGTGTTCCCGGCCTTCGGGCTGCTCTCGGGGCGGGCCTTCCGCGGCGGTTGGGGGGTGTGCCGCTTGCCGTGCCGTTCGGCATCGGACGGGGCGGCCGACGCCTCGTGGCGGTGGGGCGAGGGTGAGGCGCTGCCCGGCGCCGACAGGGCGGAGACGTCCCCCGTGCGCGGCTCCGGCAGGGACCGGTTCGCCGTGAGCTCCTGGTCGGGGCCGGAGGCGGGGCGTATCAGTACGAGGGAGCAGCAGCCCGCGGCGATCGCGGCCGCCACGGCCAGCAGCATGCCCTTGCGCCGGAGGCGGGGACGGCTGGTGCCGGCGCGGTGGGTCCCGCCGTTGCGACCGTGCCGGCCGCCGGGCCGGGGCGCGGCGGAACGACGGCGCGAGGCAGCCTCGCCGGACCGGTGGCCGGTCCCGGTCGGCGTTTCGTCGCGACGTGCCGGCCGGAAGGTGTCGTCGTTGTTCATGGTTCCGTTTCCTGTGCGGCCGTGGAGCCTGTGGGGCTTCCGCAGCCTGTGGGGGATGTGGGTCTGTGCGGTCCGTTGTGTGCGGTCCGCACAGAGGAGAGCCGGGTCGCGGTCCCGGATAACGAAAAGTTCTCGGCGTATGTGGAGCGGACCGCCGCGGGTGGTCCGACGGGGGCCGCGGGGCCGGGCCTCGAGGTCATTCCGGATCCACGTAGGTTTCTCTGTTATCCCGGCGAGTCCGGCGGGTCACCTGAGTGCGGGGGCCATCGATGTGCACACGGATGAACAGGACCAAAGAGGCGTGAAGCGGGAAAACGGTACGGCGACCGTCGAGGCTGCCAGGGCCGGGGACGAAGGTGCCCGGGAGCAACTGGTCGCTGCGTACCTGCCACTGATCTACAACGTCGTGGGCCGGGCGCTGGACGGCCATGCGGACGTTGACGACGTGGTGCAGGAGACCATGCTGCGCGTCCTGGAGTCGTTGGCGGATCTACGGGAGCCGGCGTCCTTCCGTTCCTGGCTGGTGGCGATCGCCATGAACCAGGTACGGCGCCGCTGGACCGTCAGCCACAAGACTCCCGTCGTCGGCTTGGACCAGACGCCGGAACGGGCCGACCGTTCCGCCGATTTCGTGGACCTGACCATCTTGCAACTGGGGCTTTCCGGTCAGCGTCGTGAGGTGGCCGAGGCCACCCGTTGGCTGGACGAGGGGGACCGGGCGCTGCTGTCCCTGTGGTGGCTGGAGGCCGCCGGGGAGATCAGCAGAGCGGAACTCGCCGCCGCCGTCGGCAGCAGCACACGCCATACGGCGGTCCGTGTCCAGCGGATGAAGGAGCAGCTGGAGACGGGGCGTGTCGTCGTCCGTGCTCTCGCGGGGAGTCCCCCGTGCCCCGAACTCGCCCAGCTGACCGCCACCTGGGACAACGAACCCTGCGCCCTGTGGCGCAAACGCATAGCCCGCCACTCGCGCGGGTGCCGGAACTGCTCGGAACACTGGAACGACCTCTTGCCTGCAGAGGGGCTCCTGGCGGGCCTCGCCCTGCTGCCACTGCCCGCGCACCTCACCCCGCCCACCGTCCTGCACGCGCCCACCGCCGCGACCGCATCAACGACGGCAGCCCCGGGACACCCCGTGTCCGCAGACCACGGCGCACACGCAGTGCCGAAGCGACCGCACCCTCCGCGCCGGGTCGCCAAGGGCGCGGCGGCCGCCGGCGTGGTGGTGCTGGCAGCGGCCGTCATCGCCGCGCTGTGGTGGTTTCCGGACGCCCCCCGGAACGAGCACAAGGCCAAGCCGAAGACGGCAGGCACCCCTGCCCCCACCACATCGGCGCCCCGCCACACGCCCGCACCGACCCCGTCACGCACGGCCGCCACCGCATCGCCCACCCCGTCCGCCTCACCGGCCGGCACTCCGTCACCCACGCCGCCCGACCTGGAGCAACAAGCCATCGCGCTCATCAACAGCCGCCGTGCGCAGGTCGGCTGCGGTCCGCTCCGTAGAGACCGGAGGCTGCACCTCGCTGCCCAGCGGCACTCCACCGACATGGCGGCACGCGGCTACTACGCACACGACACGCCGGACGGCACCGGCCCGGACAAGCGAATCACCGCCGCCGGATACCCCTGGAGCAGCTGGGGCGAGAACCTCGACCGCGGTCCGCGTACGGCTGACGCGGCGGTAGGCGACTGGATGAGCGACGCCATGCACCGTGACAACATGCTCAACTGCCGATTCACCGCGGTCGGCATCGGCATCGTGCACGGAACGGGCGGCCCTTGGTGGACCCAGGACCTCGCCTCGCCGCGCTGACCTCGGTCGGGTCGTCCCCGGTCCGCTCGGCACCGGCGCGTCCTGGCGACCCGACGGCGGAAGCTGCGGACACCTCGTCGCCCGCTCTCCTGCCCTCTCGATCAGGCAATTCCCCACGCCGAATTTGCCTACCATGTACGCATGTTGGCCTTCGCCCCTGCGGTCCTGTTCTCTGTCCTCTTCGGCGTCGGCGTCCTGCGCGACCGACGCCGGTTCGGCAATGCCATTTATCTGGGGCTCGCCGCCACCTTCGCCCTGCTCGCCCTGATCGGCAAGCTGGGGCGGACCGATTCACTGCTGGGGACGATCGCGGTCCTGGCGTTGTTGCTGCTCCCGGCGCTCGGGATCGTCGTACTGGCCTGCTTTCTGATCGCCAACGGCATCAAGATGGTGCGCAAGGAAGGCCGGCGCCCCGCCAACCTGCTGTCGCTCCTGGCCGGGCTCGGCATCCTCTTGCTCATTGCACTGCTGGTCACGGCCCTCGCGCTGCGCTCGCGCACGCTGCTCGTGGTCGGTGTCACCGCCGTCGGGCTGGTCGGCTATGTGTCTTTCCTCTTTCTGTGCTTCGTGAGCTACGCCTTCCTGTACGGGCGGCTGCGGGTCCGCCGGGACGCCGACTATGTGGTGGTGCTGGGTTCCGGGCTGATCGGCGGGTCCAAGGTGCCGCCGCTGCTGGCCAGTCGGCTGGAGCGGGGGCGCGCGGTGTACGAACGTCTCCAGGCACGCGGCAGCACGCCGGTGCTGCTGACCTCCGGTGGTCAGGGACCGGACGAGAAGCTCCCGGAGTCCCATGCGATGGCCGACTACCTCATCGGGCGCGGGTTTCCGGCGGACCGTATCGAGCGCGAGGACCGCTCACGCACCACCGAGGAGAATCTGCGGTTCAGCAGGGCGATCATGGAGGAGGCGAAGCCGGACTACCGGTGCGTGGTCGTCACCAACAACTACCACGCCTTCCGGGCGGCGTTGATGGCGCGGAAAGTGGGCCTGCGCGGTCAGGTCGTGGGCTCCCCCACCGCCGCCTATTTCTGGCCGAGCGCGACGATCCGCGAATTCGCCGCGGTGTTCCTCGCGCACAAGGTGGTCAACCTCGGTGTCTGTCTTCTGCTGGTGCTGGGTGGCGTGCTCATCTGGTGGAATCGCTGACGTGCCGGGAGGACGGAGCACGGCCCGGTTGGTCCCGTAATTATCGCATTAGCACCTATACGCTGCATGGTGCCGCCCTGGAATGGCGCGCGTTCACGTGCCGGAAGGACGTACCACCATGACCACGGATGCACTCCCCAGCCCACTGCGCGTACTGGTCCTCGGCGCCTCACTGCGGACCGGATCGACCAACGCCCGTCTGGCTTCCCTCGTCGGCCGGATGATGGCCGAGGCCGGGGCCGACGTCGACCTGGCCGCGATGCGGGAATTCGACATGCCGCTGTACGACGGGGATCTGGAGGCCGCGCACGGGGTTCCGGACGGCGCGCTCGCCCTGCGCGACCGGCTCGAACAGTGTGACGCCTTTGCGCTCTCCTCCCCGGAGTACAACGCCTCCGTGCCAGGCATGGTGAAGAACGCGATCGACTGGGTCTCCCGGGTCCGGCCGCAGCCGTTCAAGACCAAACACGCCCTGCTGGTCTCCGCCTCGCCGTCCCTGGTCGGCGGCAACCGTGGACTGTGGGCGCTGCGGGTGCCGCTGGAGCACCTCGGCACCCGCGTCTACCCCGACATGTTCAGCCTTGCCGCGGCTCACCAGGGCTTCACCGAGGACGGGCAGCTGGCCGACCCCGGTCTGCACCAGCGCCTCGGCGAGACCGTTACGGCGTTCCTGAGCCTGGTCGAGGCCGATGTCCGGTACGTCTGCCTGCAACGCCGGTGGTACGAGTTCTTGGGAGACTGTACGGAAGCTCCCATTACCCTGCGGGCCGAGGACTGAGCCGCTCGGCCGCACCCCTGCTTCGGCCCGGCGTGTCGATCATCCGCCGCGCATGGTCGCAAAAGGACCGGGTGGCGGGATGGGTTGGGGTGCGGGGCCAGATCAGGCGGACGGTCACGGGCGGGGCGTCCCTGAGGGGGAGGTAGCGGATGCCGGGGTGGGGGTGGCTGTGTCCGGTGCCTTCGGCGGTGACGCCGACCGCGTCGCCGGTGGCGATCACCGTGAGCCATTCGTCGACATTGGCCACCTCGAAGGTGTGCGGGCGGCGGTCGCCGGGCCAGAGGCCGGCGCGGGTGGTGGCGGCTGTCGCGCACAGCACGACCGGCTGATCGGCGAGGTCGGCGGGCGTCACGGTGTCCCCGTCGGCCAAGGGGTGGTTCTCCGGGACGGCGGCCAGGCGGCGCTCCTGGTAAAGCTCCGCGCTGTTCAGGCTCCCCCCGGCGGCCGTCGGCATCGTGCGGACGAGGGCCGCATCGACCTCTCCGCGATACAGGGCGGACTCGGGGTCGTCGTGACGGTGCATCTGTACGGGGGTGCCGGGATGTGCCTGCCGCCATGCGCGCAGCAGGGGCACGGTGTGCTCCCCGAAGGACGCCCAGGCAAATCCGATACGGAGTGGACGCGACCCGCCCGCGACGTCCCTGAGGGCGTCGTCCACCTGGTGGAGGATGCGGTGCGCGTGTTCCCACAGGCGCTGTCCGGCCTCCGTCAGGGCCAGGCTTCGGGTGGTGCGCTCCACCAGTCGCGTCCCGAGGCGGGTCTCCAGCTGGTCGAGCGTACGGGAGAGGGCGGGCTGGCTGATGCCCACAACCCTTGCCGCATCGGTGATGGTCCCCTCGTCACCGATTGCCGCGAGGGCCCGTAGATGCCGGAGCTCCACCTTCTCCACATTCATCACCAGCAAGCATAAATGCAGCACCAAAGGTATTTCCCTCCGCCGATGCCCCCTGTCTAGCCTCACGCGCATGAACATTCTTCTCGTCGGGGCCACCGGCAAGCTCGGTACCGCCGTCCATGCGGAGCTGGCCGACCGCGGCCACCGCGTCCTCACCGTCGGCCGCACCGCCGGCGACCTGCGCTACGACATCGCCGATCCCGCTCAGGTCACCGCGATGTACGAACGGGCCGCGGGCATCGATGCGAGGGACGTGATCGATGCGGTGGTCAGCGCCGCCGGTGATGTGCCGTACAAGACGCTCACGGCCATGACTGCGCAGGACTTCCGGGCCGCGTTCCAGGGCAAGGTGCAAAGCCAGATCGAGCTGGTGCGTCAGGGCCTCGGCCGGGTCGCCGAGCGCGGCTCGTTCACGCTGATCACCGGGGTGCTCGCCCGCGAACCCATCCCCACGGGCAGCGCGGCCTCCATGGCCAACGGCGCCCTGGAGGCCTTCGTGCGCGCCGCCGCCATCGAGATCGCCCCGCAGCGGATCAATGCGGTCAGCCCCAGCGTGTTCACCGAAAGCCTCGCCGACTACGGCGACTTCTTCCCGGGCATGCCGCCGGTCGGCCTGGCGCAGGTCGTTCAGGCGTATGTCCGCTCCGTCGAAGGCGGCCAGACCGGGCAGGTTTACACCTTGCCGTGATGCTGGGGCGTACGGGGGACCCCGGGCGAGGTGTTGCGCATGGGCGGTGGTCGTGAGCAGTACGTTCACAAGCGGAGCGCATCGGAATACGTCGGTACGTATCGGCGCACACGCGATACAGCGGCGTCACGACTCGATCGGTGGAGTGCGCATGTCCTCACCCGTCATGCGGAGGAGAAGCCGACGGCGTGTCGTCGGCGCCCTGGGGCTGTTGGTGGTCGTCGGGGCCGTCGTGGTCGGCCTCGTCCAGGCCGCGCCATCGCCCTCGCCCTCGCCGCACGAGCTCGATCCCCGGATCGCTTCGCTCATGCGGAAGCCGGAGTACGGGCATGCCCAGTGGGGGCTGTTCGAACAGGATCCGGACAGTGGCGAGGTGGCGCAGTCGCGCAACGCCGACCAGTTCTTCGTCCCCGGGTCGTCGGCCAAATTGTTCAGCGTCAGCGGCACATGGCACACCCTCGGCGGCGACCACCGGTTCCGCACTCCGGTGCACGCCGTGGGGCAGCGCCGAGGTACGGCTCTTGACGGCGATCTGGATCTCGTCGCGCAGGGTGATCTGACCCTCGGGGGCCGCACGCGCAAGAACGGTACGGTCGCGTTCACCAACCTCGACCACACCTACGCCAATGACCTGCCCGGAGCCACCCTCACCCCGCAGGACCCGTTGACGGGCATCAACCAGCTGGCCCGGCAGGTACGCGACGCGGGGATCAGACGCGTCGAGGGTGATGTGGTCGTCGACGCGCGGCTGTTCCCTCCCGATCCGTCGCTGAAACCGACCCCCACCCCCCTGATCATCAACGACAACCTGATCGATCTGCTCACCTCCCCCGGCGTCGACGCGGGCGACCCCGCCCACCTGGAGTGGCGCCCGAAGGTCGCGCCGTACCGCGTCACCTCCACCGTCCGCACCGTCGCGGCGGGCAAGCCGACCGACATCAATGTCGACGCCTCCCCGGACGGCGCCCGCATCCGGCTGTCCGGCACCATCGCCGCCGGCTCCGCCCCCGCCCTGCGGGTGGCCGCCATCAAGGACCCGAACGCCTTTGGCCGGACCGCCCTGATCGAGGCGCTGCAGCGCGCCGGGGTCGAGGTCCGCGCGGGGGCCGTCGGACCCAACCCTGCCGACCGGCTGCCCGACTCCTACCAGGGTGCGCCCACGGTGGCCCGCTACACCTCGCCCGCGTACGCCCAGTACGCCGAACTCATCCTCAAGGTGAGCCACAACCTCGGAGCGAATCTCGGTATCTGCCTGATGGCCACGCATGCGGGGAGTGCCGATTGCGAGGACGGATTTCCGGTCCTCGCCGCATTCCTGGACGGCGCGAAGGTGGACCGCAAGGCAGTGCAGCACGCCGACGGCCGGGGTGGCAATCCTGCCGACCGGAGCACCCCACGGGCTCTGGCTCAACTGCTGACGTACTGGCAGCGCACCCCCGAAGCCGGCCGTTTCCGCAGGTCACTGCCGATTTTGGGGGTCGACGGCACACTGGCGGATTCGTGTCACGACTGCCCGTCACGGGGCAAGGTCTTCGCCAAGACCGGCACCATGGCTGGTGGCGATGCACTCAATGACCGGCTGGCGGTGGGTGCCGAAACCACGGCCGGTTATCTGGAGACACGTAAGGGGCATTTCGATGTGTTCTTCGCCGGGGTGAACGGGGCTTCGACGCCCGGTGCCAATGTCAAGGGAATTCTGGGCATTGCCAATGATGTAGCGGAGGTTGCTGCTCGCCTTCAGCAGAGTGCTGCCCGGTGAGCCTGCGTCATGTCTGTCGGGCCATGAGCTCCTCTGCCATGTGCACGATGCGTTCCAGGAGCTTCTCGTCGTACGGCAGGAACGGCAGCGGCCGGGCGCCGCGCGACTCGGGCAGGACGATGTCCACGGGATCGCCGTCGCGGGTTACGCGGCCGGTGGCCAGGTGGATGTCGTGACCGTTCAGGCGTAGATGGCGGGGGCCGAACTCCACGCGGCCGGAGGATATGTGGCCGGCGAAGATGCGCTGCAGGGCCTCGCGGCGCAGGCGTGCGGTCTGGCGAAGAGGGAGCTCGTAGAGGCGGTTGAGTTCGCGCCACGAGTCTCGGTCGTGGGCGGGGCTGGGGCTGTGGGTGGGGTCGGTGGTGTCGCGCCAGGCGTAACTGGACGCGCTGATGAGGAGGTCGACCGAGCGCAGAATCTCCGAGCGTTTCACGGGATCGAGCCCGCGAACGAGGTGTACGTCCTGGGCTTCGGCCCACCCGGTGGCGCCCGGGTAGAGCTTTGCGGCGACGCCGAAGTAGGCCGTCACACCCGGGAGGGAGAGCGCGAGGCAGTCGTCTTCGATGCTCCAGCCGTGGCGCGCGGCCAGCCCGAGGACCGACTCTATGCGGACCAGGTGGCCATGGAACATGGCGGTGGTACCCGTCTCGTCGGCCTCCTCCGGGAGGTAGTGCTCCCGATATGCCTGCCGGAAGGGCTGGCGCAGCCGGAGGTCGGTGATCCGGTCGCGCCAGCGGTGGCGTTCGGCCTCGGTGGCGCGGGCCGGGTGCCAGAGGCGGACCGCCGCCGAAGGGGCGGGGTCGGGTCCGTGGGAGCGGTCGGCTTCGGGCAGCGTCGCGCGCCAGTCTCCGGGGGCGTACTCGATCTCCCAGATCAGGCGGCGGACGGCCGCGCCCACCACGGGGTGCGTGGCGAGGGCTTCGCGCCAGCGGTCGAATCGGTAGACGGTTCCGTTGAGATGGCTGGCTTCGAGGAAGCCGCCTTCGAGTCCGCGGAGGAGGGTGCGTATCTGGGCGCGGGTCTTTCGCAGGACGTCGCGGGCGGCGGTGACCGTCTCGGGATGGTCCCGGCGGGCGGCGGACGGGAGGGACCGCAGCGGTCGGCCGTCGGCGCGTTCCCAGGCCAGGGTGGGTTCGTCGGCGGCCGTGAGGACGGCGGTGTAGGCGCCGCAGCGGATGCGCCGGGTACCGTCGGGACCGTAGCCGAGGCCGGGGAGGCGGACCAGGATCTCGGGGCGTCGGCCGAGGTTGCGTTCGGCGCGGTGCAGGATGCGGTCGAGCTTCTTGGTGACGCCTGCGTGGCGGACGACACGGCGGGCCTCACGGAGCGCGGCGACCGATTCGGGCGTGGGGTAGGCCTCGACGGCTTGGGCGAGGACGATGCAAGCGCCCTGTGAGGGGAGGGTCCGGGCCGCGGTCGGAGCCACGGAGAGCTGGGGCAGCAAGGTGGTCAGTACGTCCCCGGCCCATGGTTCGTCGTGCCGCAGGGCGAGCCGGGCGGCGCGGCGGAGCGTCTCCGTATCGGCGGGGGTGAAGGCCTTGTCGGCGGCGTAGGGGACCTGGCCGGCGTGGATGGCGGCGAGGTGGTCCGCGGCGGAGTGGAGCGTACGGCGGGCCAGTTCGGCAAAGGGCGGGGAGAAGGTGTGTGGGGTGTGCCGGGGGTGTTCTCCTGCTTGGTCCGTCAGGGGTGGCCAGGTGCCCGACGGGGTGGCGTACCGGCGGTCCTCGGCGAGCCAGGCCCGTTCGCGGGCGCCGGTCGTGCGGATCACTTCGAGTTCGGCGAGCCTCAGTGGGCTGTTCTCATACGCTGCCCGGAGGCGGGTGACGAGCTCCGCTTCGGCCGTCGGGCCGGCGAGCGCGGCCACCGCCAAGGCCGCGCCGACGATGTGATCGTCCGTCACCGATGCCGCCGCTACGAGGGCCGTCGCCGGCGCCGCCAATGCCGGCTGGTCCCATGGATCGGCGCAGCGCAACAGGGCACCGGCCGCCAGGCAGACATGGGTGGGCTTCGGCGACTCGGCCAGTGCCGCGTAGAAATCCGTGAGAGCAGCGGCCGTGAACGAGGGCTGCGTCTTGACCCAGGTCACTTCGCGGGCGGCCCGGCGGGCGTGGCCGGGGGCACCCTCGTCGCCGAGGATGCGGTACACGGTGGGCAGCAGCGTGCCCAGCTCCACCGGGGTCAGACGGGTGCACGCCGCCCACACGCCGCCGGACCCGTCCAGATCGGGCGCCGGACCCACCATTGCGGCGTGCACCTGTGCGGCGTGCGGGGAGAGCTCGTTCATGGCGTCCATGGCAACGAACGGTAACCGCAGGGTCTGACAATCGCGGTTCGCCGATCGCGGTCCGGCCGTCGCAGCCGAGGGTTGCGAACACGCCGACAAACTCGACAAGGGCAGCGGCCGAAACATCCGCAGGCACCGGAGAATCCGGAACACGAGGATCGGCCGGAGCGTTGAACGAAGAGAAAGAGGGAGCTGTAGCTGTATGCGCATCGCACTGTGTCAGATGACGGCGTCGACCGAGCCGAAGGAAAATCTCGCGGCAGTGCGGGACCACGTGCACCGCGCCGCGCAGGAGGGCGCGCGACTGGTGGTGTTTCCCGAGGCGGCCATGGTGCGCTTCGGGGCTCCCCTGCAGTCGGTGGCCGAGCCGCTGGACGGGCCGTGGGCGGAGGGGGTGCGCGCGGTGGCCCGGGAGGCGGGGGTGACGGTGATCGCCGGGATGTTCACCCCGGCCGACGGGGACCGGGTGGCCAATACGTTGCTGGCCACGGGGCCGGAGGCGGAGGCATCGTACGACAAGATCCATCTGTATGACGCCTTCGGGTTCCGGGAGTCCGACACGGTTGCCGCGGGCTCGCGTGTGGTGACGATCGATGTCGATGGGGTCCGGGTCGGCCTGGCCACCTGTTATGACCTGCGGTTTCCTGAGTTGTTCCGCGCGCATGCGGACGCGGGGGCGGTGCTCTCCGTTCTGCCCGCGGCATGGGCTGCCGGTCCCGGTAAGCGCGAGCAGTGGGACCTCCTGGTGCGGGCACGCGCCCTGGACGCCACCGTCTGGCTGGCCGCCGTCAATGCCGCGGCTCCGGACCCGCAGGCCGATCCGGAGCTGCCCACCAAGGCACCGACGGGTGTCGGGCACAGCGCTCTGATCGGCCCCGATGGCACCGTACGCGCCCAGTTGGGAGCCGTGCCGGAGCTGCTCATCGCCGAGGTGGACGTCGAGGAGACCGAGCGGGTCCGGCGTGCGGTGGCCGTGCTGGACAATCGGCGAATGTAGGCACCGGGTGGGGGCGGGTGCCTGGTGGCGTTCAACGGGGCGGGCCGCAGGTCCGCGGCCCCGCCCCCCGGCCGTAACTACGCGGCCAGCAGGACGCGTTGGGTGGCCCGGATGTGATGGTCTATGGCCGTGCAGGCCGCCGCGGCATCGCCGGCCACCAGGCAGTCGAGGATCTGACGGTGTTCGGCGATCACCTCGTCCTGGCGCTTGCCCGACCGGTACGGCGCGATGATGCCGGCCCGGACCTGGCGGCTGCGCAGCGCGTCGTACTGACGGCTCATCAGGGTGTTGCCGGCGGCCGCGACAAGGGTGGCGTGGAAGCGGTGGTCGGCAGCGATGAATGCCTTGGTGGAGCGCTCTCCTCGCATTGCTTCCTGGTGGGCAAGGATGTCGGCCATTTCCGATACCGGAGCGGTGCCCTGTGCTGTGGTGCATTCGGCGGCGAAGCGCTCGATCAGTCCGCGCATTTCCATCAGCTCACCGATGTCACGCCCGGTCAGCGGAGCGATATGCGCGCCCCGCTTGGGAACCAGCCGCACCAGATCCTCGGCCGCGAGCAGGAGCAGCGCCTCGCGGATCGGGGTGCGTGAGATGCCGACACGGTCTGCGAGATCCTGCTCGGAGAGGAAGCAGTTATGCGTGTCAGGGTCGGTGAGGATGAGGTCCTTGAGATAGGCATATGCCTTCTCCCGCCCCGACTGCATCGTTTTCTCCATCGATCCCGCCGCTCTTCCCGCTGATTTCCCGCGCCCTTGGCGTCGCACCGCGCGTCACACACGCGTCCGCGCCACCCCGCCGTCATGCACCGCGTACTTCGCCTCGTCGCTTCGTACCGTGCGTCGTACTGCGCCCTGTCCTTGGCATCGCACTTCGTGCCGCACGTCGCGGTGCACCGCGGGCTGTACTGCCCGTCGCAGATCCTGCATGCATGTTGTATGCAGGTGCATGCAGAAGCTACCACGGGGCGAGGCATGGCCGAGCCGCGGGTACCTGCCTCGAACTCCCGGGCGGGAAGGGGCCCGACGCGACGGCGCCGCAGCCGTTTCCGCTGCGGCGCCCACGCCGCCCCGAAGGCCGGCCCCTGTCCGGGGCCGGCCCCTGCTCCCGTAAGCCCCTTACTTACGGGCCGACGAGGCGAGGTGCGCGAACACCACCACGTTGGACTCGTAATCCTTGGCGGCCCGGTTGTATGCGCCGCCGCAGGTGATCACGCGCAGCTGTGCGTCCGGGGTGTCGGCGTAGACCCGGTCGTTGGGGAACTGCGCCTTGCTGAAGGTCTCGACGGAGTCGACCTTGAACGTTGCGACGAGGCCATCCGCCCGGGTGATGCTGATCTGGCTGCCCTTTTTGAGCATGCGCAGCTGCAGGAACACGGCGGGGCCGGTCTTGGTGTCGACATGACCGGCGACGATCGATGCACCGCGTTCGCCGGGTGTCGCCCCGCCCTGGAACCAGCCGACCAGGTTGGTGTCGTTCGCCGGCGGCGCGTTGAGCTGCCCCTTCGGGCCGATCGACAGCGCCGTGAAGGGTGCGTCGACGCCGATCTCGGGGATCGCCAGCCGCTTCGGTATGGAGCGCGACAGTGGTGGGCTCGAGAGGGGGGCGTTCCGGGCGGTCGCGGCCGGACGGGCCTGGGGCGGCTTGGGATCGGAGGGCGTGTCTATGGAGTTGTAGACGAGCAGGGTGCCCAGGAGGAACGCCCCGGCGGGCCACATCAGCCGACGGCTGAGAGGGCCGGACCCGGGCGCGGGCCGGGGTGGTCTCGACTGGGGCGGCTGCTGGTAGGCCATGGCGCGCTGCCTTTCGTGAACGAGGCGTCGGCAACGAGAAGCGGGGTGCCGAGCGGGAGAAGCGAGCGGGAGAAGCGGGTGTCGGAACGGCAGTTGTCGCGGCCACCATCCATCTGCGACGGTGGCCGCGACAGCACGGCGAACTGTGTGGGACGCGGTCAGGTCAGGCGGCGGAACCCGACGCCTTACGGCGGCGGACCACGTAGACCCCGGCGCCGAGACCACCGAGCATCAGCACCGAGCCGGCGGCCAGGCTGCTGCCGGAGAGGGCCATGCCGCCACCGCCGGTGTGGACGCCACCGGAGGGCCGGCCGTTGTCGTGGTCACGCCCGTGGTCGTGGTCGCGGCCGCCCCAGCCACCACCGCCGTGGTCGCCACCCCGGCCGTGGTCACCGCCACCGCCGTAACCACCACCGCCGTGGTCGCCACCCCGGCCGTGGTCGCCACCCCGACCGTGGTCACGGCCGCCACCGCCGTAGCCGCCACCACCGTCACCGCCGCCACCCCAGGCCACCACCGTGACCACCCCGGCCGTAACCGTGATCATCGTCGTCGCCGCCACCCCAGTCATTGGTCATGGCGCCGCGCCACCACCGTGACCACCCCGGCCGTAACCGTGATCATCGTCGTCGCCGCCACCCCAGTCATTGGTCATGGCGCCGCCACCGGTGTTCACGCCACCAGAGGGCCGGCCGTTGTCGTGGTCACGCCCGTGGTCATGGCCGCGGCCGTGGTCCCGGCCGTGGTCGTCGCCGCGCCCGTGGTGGTCACGGCTGGAGGATCCACCGTCGTCGCCGGCCACGGTGATTGCCTGGGCGGCGGGAGTAGTGATGGCCAGGACCGCAGTCACAGCGGCCGAGGCGAACAGGGTGCGAGCAGTGCGCATGGAGACCATGTCCTTTCACATCGCTACTGCGAAGGCCGACACGTCATCGGCTCATCGGACCGCAATCGCGACGCATTCAACGTCAGTCAGATGACGGCTCGGCACCACCGGAGAACGCCGCATTCGGGGTACCTCGTCCGCTCTTCGGGTGGCCGAAGCCCGAATTGTCACCCGTTCGATGGCGCGCCCCTCCGGCGTGTCGCGACTTCGACGGTGTAGCGGGCTTCCCAGATGGCGTACAGGGGGCGGCGCGCACGCCACGCCGTGACGGGGAGTGAGCGAATGGGGGGGCGCGGAGAGGGTGGCGGGGGGATGTGCGGCGTTGGCCGACGGGGCCCGATGGGAGCGGGCGGGGCATGGGAGGGGACTGCGGATACGGGAGCCGGGTCGCGAGGCATCGGCGGCCGCAAACAATTCCCAACCACCCTCTGCTTACGCCGTGTTGGAGCACAAATGGCGCGCCCGACAACGTCAACCAGTCTGCCTCGCAAGCACGTTGGCCTTGGCTGCCCTCCCCATGCCAGGCACCCATCTCACCCCGCCCCCATTGGCGCAAACACCTCACAAGAGAGCAAAAGGCATTCCATGCCCCATACCGAATAGACGCCCCCTCATGGATGAAGCGGACCGTCCGCCACGGCCGAGACCTGGCTACATACGGAACGTAGCGATCGCCGATCCGGATTGTGCAAGGTGGAGCAGGACCCGCTCCCCCACCGCCCCTAGCCTCGCTGCAACATCACCAACGAGGGGCGGTACCGGTGAACTGGCTCATCCATGACTACCGCGAGAAGGATCTCGCTGCCGTGGTCCACCTGATCGACTCCACCGCCGAGCTCGGACAGGAGTCGGTGTTCTCGCTCGCCGAGTGCATCAGCGCGCTCAGCTCCCGGCAGCCTGCTGTGGTGGCCGTCCACCAGGGCGTACCCATCGGGACGGCGCTCGCCTGTGTGGCCGGTGAGCGGGGCTGGGTGATGCGGATCGCCATCTCGTCGGCCTGGCGTGGGCGGGGACTGGCGAGTGCGCTGCTGGTGGAGCTGGAGCGGCGGCTGGTTGCCGCGCGGGTGAGCCGTATCGCCTACGTACTGCCCGAGGAGGACCTGCTGGGTGAGGGGCTGCTCAACGCGGGGTACACGCGGCAGCCCGCCGTGGCCTACTTCGAGAAGGTCGAGCCGCACCACGGTCCCGCGGCCAGTCTCCTGGACGACCTCGGCGGACGGTTCCTGCCGGCCGATCTGTGGGCCAAGGTGGCCGGCATGGAGGCGGAGAAGGACCTGATCGAACGACGTGTGGTGCTGCCGCTGGCGGAGCCGGAGCGGGCCGCGCGGCACGGCGTCCGTCCGCCGCGGGCGATCGCCCTGTTCGGTCCGCCGGGCACCGGAAAGACCACCTTCGCACGCGGCATTGCGGCCAAGCTGGGCTGGCCGTTCGTCGAGCTGCTGCCGTCCCGGCTCGCCGACGAGGGCAACCTCGCGGCGGCCCTGCGCAGCGCGTTCGCCCGTATCGCGGAGCTGGAGCGGGTGCTCGTCTTCATCGACGAGGTCGAGGAGATCGCTCCCGTGCGGGCCGAGCCGGCACAGCCCGGCGGGCTGCACGGGGTGACCAATGAACTGCTCAAGCTCATACCGGGGTTCCGGGAGCGGGACGAGCGCCTGCTGGTGTGCGCCACCAATTCCATCCGCTCGCTCGACCCGGCCTTCCTGCGCCCCGGCCGCTTCGACTACCTGATCCCGATCGGTACGCCGGACAAGGCCGCCCGCGCGGCGATCTGGTCGCGCTACACGGACGGCCGGGCCGATGTCGATGTGACGGCGCTGGTTGCGGCCAGCGAGCTGTTCACCCCGGCCGATATCGAGCACGCGGCCCGGGTCGCGGCCCAGGCGTCGTTCGAGCGGGACCTGGAGTCGATCGGCCTCGGCACGGGAGCTCAGGGGCGGCTGGGCGCGAGCACCGAGGACTACCTGGCCGCCATCGCCCAGTGCCGGCCGACGGTCACTCCGGCGATGGTCGAGGAATTCGAGGCGGATATCACTGCTCATGCCCGTTGTTGAGCGCGGCCGGGGCGGGACGGCCGGGTGAGAACCGTGCCTCGTCCGGGCCCGGCGCGTTGCCCGTCCGGGGCCGACGGCGGATGCCCGAGTCTGCGTCGGCGGCAGGCACCCCGTCGGTGCGCTTCAGAGGGCGGGTGGTCCCTGTCGGATGCGACGCAACACCGGTGCGAGCTGGTCGAGTTGATCGCTGTCCATGAGCTGCCGTTCGTCCCACCAGGTGGCACCCGCATCGGCCAGAGGACCGATCAGATCGCGGGCCTTGGTGGGATCCCCGGGAGTCGCGCCGCCGATCACGATCTCGAACGGGTTGTGGCTGTCCTGTTCGCGGTCGCGGTCGCGGTGCCGGTGGACGTAGGTGACGAGATCTCGGACCTGATCGACAGCGGGGAGGTGGCCGTGTCTGGAGTCGGCGAACAGGGGAACCGCGCCGTCCCATTGGGCTGCCCGGCGCATGGGGCGCCGGTGCGGCCAGAAGCCGGCCACCCAGACCGGCGGGCGCGGGCGCTGCACCGTCGCCGGCAAGAGGGTCACCTCCTCCACCGTGAAGTGCCGCCCATGATGGGTCACCGGCTCACCGGACCAGTAGCGCTGCAGGAGTCCCAGACCTTCGTCCAGGCGTTCCGCGAGCACCACCGGGTCGGTCGTCTCGCCGAAGCTGCCGTACTCGTCCTCGATCGGCCCGCCCAGGCCCGCCCCGAAGATCACCCTGCCGCCGCTGAGCACGTCCAGCGTGGCCACCTGACGGGCAAGCTGCTGCGGGCGTCGCCGAGCGACCGGGGTGACCAGCGTCCCCAGCTTGATCCTTGAAGTCGCCAGCGCCGCAGCGGTCAGCAGCATCCAGGGGTCGCCGAAAGTCCGGCGAAGACGCTTGTCGTGCACCACGTGGTCCCAGACGAAGAGCCCGTCCCAACCTGCTTCTTCCGCCGCCACAGCCACCGTCGCGACCGTCCTGGGATCGGCGAAGTCCCCGAAGTTCGGAATGTTGAGGGAAAAGCGCATCCGTCCATAGTGATCCCGCGCACAGGCCGGGGCAATCGAATTCCGCGGTCCCCCGGGCCGGTTGATACTTTCCCGCGGTGGTCACCCGGAGCGGCGCCGCCGGCTCCCCGTAAGCGCCCCGCGTACGTGATGTCGGCATCGTGCTCGACGGCGACCGTCTACGGACCGCCCTGGGAAGGGACTTGGCATCCTCGGACAATTTTGATCCGGCGTTGAAACGGGCCGCCACTCTCCTCCGTACGGGGCGGCATCGAGTAGGGAAGAACATCAAGAACAGGAGTCGTTGCCTTGACCCGAAAGAGGAGAATCGGCCGGGGTAAGAAGATCGCCATTTTCGTCAGCGCCGCGGCGATGGTCGGCGGCATCGCCGTCGCCATGACGGGCACCAGCCAGGCATCGGTGGCTTGCGACGGACTGGCCACCGCGCTGAGCAACAACCAGAAGTTCATCACCGACCAGGAAGCCCATCCGGATGCCCAGTCCGCCGCCCGGATCGCCAACCGTAAGGCCGTGATAGCGCAGATCAAGGTCCAGCAGAAGGCGTCCGGATGCGGCAGCACCGAAGACAGCAATGCCGCGCCGGCGTCCCCGCAGGCCCCGCCCACCGGTTCGGACAGTCAAAGCCAGGACCCCGCACAGCCGGCCGGCTCCGATGTCGTCTGCCCCGGCTCGACGGTCACCCTCTCCGGCGAAGGCGGCGCACCGGCGGCGTCGAGCAGCCAGTTCCCCAGCGGCACGAAGCTGAAGGTGACCAATCTGGACAACAACAAGTCGACCACGGTGTCCGTCACTTCGACGTCGGGCAGCTGCGTACTGCTCAACAACGCGGCCTTCGAGCAGGTACGTGAGCAAGGAAAGTTCCTCATTCGCCACGCCCGCATCGAGCGCGTCGGATAGGCCGACCCGGCCTCGGGCGTGGGGCCGCGGCCCGAACCCGCAGCCCCACGCCCGATGCACCGCCCCCCACACCCACGCACTACGAGAGGAGTACGGGGCCGGTCCCGGCTCCTCCGATCGGCCGATGCCTGATGCGCGGCGCACGCATACGGTGGCATTGACGTTGACATGAGCGGACGCAGCCGCGCCTGTGAACGTCAAAAGACCACCAGTAGCCGAGAAGAGCTTGGGGAACGCCGTGGAGGGGACTCAAACGAGTCAGGGGAGCCAGGGAAGCCAAGGGATCCAGGGGCAGAGCAGCCCGAGGAACCCACAGGGGGGTTCACAGAGTTCACAGGTCTCCGGGGCTCCGAGGATTTCGGGGATCGTCGACCTGGCTGCCTACGGACCGGACTTCACCGCGGACCCCTACCCCTACTACGCCAAGCTGCGCGCCCAGGGGCCTGTACACCGTGTGCGAGTGCCCGAGGGCCAGGACGCCTGGCTGGTGGTCGGCCACCAGGCGGTCCGGGCGGCGCTCGCCGACCCCCGGCTCACCAAGGACTGGCGCACCGCGATGGCGAGCGCGGACATCAACGATTCGCCGCTGTTCACCAACATGCTGGATGCCGATCCGCCCCATCACACCCGGCTGCGGAAGCTGGTGGCCCGGGAGTTCACCTCGCGCCGCGTCGAAGCGCTGCGGCCGCGCGTGCAGCAGATCACCGACGAGCTGCTCGACGCGATGCTGGCCACACCGGCGGGTCGTGCCGACCTCGTGGACGCGCTGGCCTTCCCCTTGCCCATGACCGTCATCTGCGAACTGATCGGCGTCCCCTCCATGGACCGAGAGGCCTTCCGCGCCTGGTCGAACGAGATCGTCGCGCCGACCGGCCCGGAGCCCTCGCAGAAGGCCACCACGGAGATGGCCGCATACCTCGTCGGCCTCATCGAGGAGAAGCGCAGCGCACCTGGCGAGGACCTGCTCAGCGCCCTGATACGGACGAGCGACGAGGACGGCGACCGGCTCTCCCGCGATGAACTGGTCGGCATGGCCTTCCTGTTGCTGGTGGCCGGCCACGAGACCACCGTCAGCCTCATCTCCAACGGGGTACGCGCCCTGCTCCAGCACCCCGACCAGCTGGCCGCTCTGCGGGCCGACCGCTCCCTCCTGGACAACGCCGTGGAGGAGATGCTGCGCTTCGACGGCCCCGTGGAGACGGCCACCTGGCGTTTCACCTCCGAGCCGGTCGAGATCGGCGGCACGGTCATCCCTGCCAAGGAGCCCGTGTGGGTCGTCCTGGCCTCCGCCTCCCGCGACCCCGAACGCTTCGCCGCGGCGGACGACTTCGACATCACCCGCGAGCCACGCGGCCACATGGCCTTCGGCCACGGTATCCACTTCTGCCTCGGCGCCCCGCTGGCCCGCCTGGAGGCCCGTATCGCCATCGGCACCCTCTTGGAACGCTGTCCCCACCTCGCACTGGACTGCGCCACCGACGCCTTCACCTGGCGCTCCGGGATGCTCATCCGTGGTACGGAACAGCTGCCGGTCCGCTGGACACCCGAAGCTGGGCAGCACGCAGACACGACGCACGGTGACACGACGCAGCACACAGACACCGCGCAGCACGCCGGACCGCGGCAGTAGGCCCGGCCCAACCTGCAGGCATGGCTGACGTGGCAGCTCGACCTCAACAGCTCTCTTGCGGTGACTGCGCCGAAGACCACAGTCCCCACGCCCCACTCCACCGGTACCGCGACGAAGAACGCCACCTGACGGCCCGTCTCACCGAGTTGCCCGTCCACGCCCGCACGACCCTGGCCGCGCTGACCGCCGTTCGTCTGCTGCCGTATTTCCTCCGGTTCCACGCGGAGACCGGCAAGGGCGATCCGCATGTGCTCGGCCGGGCGCTGGACGATGTCTGGCGGAAGCTGGAGGACGGAACGCCTGTCACGCTCCCGACCATGCTGGCCGCCTTCGACCAGATCCAGGTCGCCGCCGACAGCCCCGGCCCCCTTGCCGGTCTCGCCTGGTACTCCGCCGCCGCGGTGACGAACGCGTGCCATGTCGCCGTGCACGGCGAGGTCCGGGAGACCCTGCACTGCCTGCGATACGGGCGCGAGGCCTCTCTGGCCGCTCCGGCCGCGTCCGGGCGGGCCGCAGCCGGTTCCCCCGGGGTGTGTCGGCGGCACGCGTCCCTGCGGGAAGAAGTACGCCGCCAGATACGCGATCTGGACGACGTGGCTCGCGCCGCTTCCCCGTCGGCGCGGGCCTCCCCACCCACCTGAAGGAGGGCGATTCCCGCCTGCCGCGCCCTTGGCACCCTTGACGACGAGTCCTCCTCAGACACCCGCGGGCAACGCCTGCTCACACCAGATGATCTTGCCGCTCGTGGTCTGCCGCACACCCCAGCGCTGGGTGAGCTGCGCAACGAGCAGCAGGCCCCGTCCGCCCTCGTCGAACACGCGGGCCCGGCGCAGGTGCGGCGCGGTGTTGCTGCCGTCGGTCACCTCGCAGATCAGCGTGCGGTCGCGGATCAGCCGCAGCCGGATCGGAGCGGCGCCGTACCGGATGGCGTTGGTGACGAGCTCGCTGACGACCAGTTCGGTGACGAAAGCGGCTTCCTCCAGGCCCCAGGCAGAGAGCCGGCGGACGGCGTCCGTACGGACCTCGGCCACCGCCGCGGGATCGGCGGGCACGTCCCAGGTCGCGACCTGCCCACCGTCGAGGCGCTGGACACGGGCCAGCAGCAGGGCGGCGTCATCGGCAGGGTGGTCGGGAAGCAGGGTCCCGACAACCTTGTCGCACAGTGTGTCCAGCGCGAGGCCCGGGACCGTCAGCGCCTGCCGCAGTACCTCGATCCCCGTGTCCATCCCACGCTGCCGGGACTCGACCAGGCCATCGGTGTAGAGGGCGAGCAGGCTCCCCTCGGGCAGTTCCGTCTCCACCGCTTCGAAGGGAAGCCCGCCCAGGCCGAGTGGGGGTCCGGCGGGCAGCTCCAAGACGGTTGCGGTGCCGTCGGGACGGGCGACGGCCGGTGCCGGGTGTCCGGCACGGGCGAGGCTGCAACGGCCCGACACCGGGTCGTAGACGGCATACAGACAGGTGGCGCCGACGTCTCCTGATGCCGCGGACTCCGCGTCCGTCCCGGATTCGGCGGCCAGTCGGATGACGAGGTCGTCGAGCTGGGTGAGCAGCTCGTCCGGAGCCAGGTCGACGTCGGCGAGGGTCTGTACGGCGGAGCGCAGCCGGCCCATGGTCGCGGAGGCGTGAATGCCGTGTCCGACCACGTCGCCGACGACGAGTGCCACCCGTGCGCCGGACAGCGGAATCACGTCGAACCAGTCGCCGCCCACTCCCAGCCGCGGATCGGCCGGCAGATACCGGAAGGCCGCCTCGACCGCGGACTGTTCAGGCAGCCGCGTGGGCAGCAGGCTGCGCTGCAAGGTGAGAGCCGCCGTACGCTCACGGTTGAAGCGCCGGGCGTTGTCCAGACAGACAGCCGTCCGGGCGACCAGCTCCTCGGCCAGGGCCAGATCGTCGGTCTCGAACGCCTCGGGGTGCCGGGACCGGACGAAGTCCACCACTCCCAGCGTCGTGCCCCGCGCGATCAGCGGCACCGAGATCCACGAGTGGAACCCGTGTGCGCGGCTCTTGGCGAGACGCGCGGGGTCCTCCGCCAGCCAGGCACTGATGGCCGGGTCCGCCACCTGGTGCAGCTCCGACCGCCCGGTCGCCAGGCAGCGGGCCTGCGGCGAGTTCTCGGGATAGAAGGCGATCTCACCCACCGCGACCAGGGCCTCCGGCGTGCCCTCCAGTACGGACCGGTGCGCCACCCGGCGCAGCACGGCGCCGGTGACCGGTCCCGGAGGCGGCTCGTCTCCGCTCAGCAGGCTCTCGAGCAGGTTGACGCTGACGAAGTCGGCGAGCCGGGGTACCGCCACATCGGCCAGTTCCTGCGCCGTGCGCCCGAGGTCGAGGGTGCTGCCGATGCGCGTGCTGCCCTCGTTGAGCAGCTTCAGGCGTTCCCGGGCCTCCTCGGCCCGGCCGGCCAGTGCACGCAGCTCGGTGGTGTCACGCAGCGTCGCGACCCACCCGGCGGCCCCGCCGTGGACGTCCGTGGGCCGGAGATTGACGGCCAGCAGGCGGCTCCCGGACGGATGCACCTCGTCGGTGACGGTGCGCCCGGATCCCAGCAGCGCGGCCATTTCCGGGGCCAGGCCCAAGGTGTCCAGAGGCAGTCCCTCCGCGCTCGCGCGCATGCCGAGCAGCTGCCGGGCCTCGTCGTTGGCCAGCACCAGGCGCCGGTCCGCGTCAAGGATCAGCACCCCTTCACGGACCGAGTGCAGGACGGCGTCGTGGTGCTCGTACATCCGGGTCATCTCGACAGGTCCCAGGCCGTGCGTCTGGCGTCGCAACCGCCTGCTCACCAGCGCCGCCCCGCCCGCGGCCAGCACCAGCGAGCCCGCCGCGACACCGAAGAGGACCGGCAGCTGGCGGTTCACCGTGGCACCGACATCCACGGTCTGAACGCCCGCGGAGACGATTCCGATCACCGCGCCCTGCGCGTCGGTGACGGGTACGAGCGCCCGGACCGCGCTCTGCGGCTTGCCCTTGAAGATCTCGGTGAAGGACTGGCCGGCTGCGGCCCGGCCGATGTCACCCTGGGCTCGGCGGCCGATCAGACTCGGCATGGGGTCGGTGTAACGGATCCCGCTCTTGCTGAGCACGGAGAGAAATCCCACGCCGGAACCCTTCCGGGCCGCTTCCGCGAGCGGCTGGAGAACCGCTGTGGGATCCGGCGATTGCAGCGCCCGCACGACGCCCGGGGAGTGCGCGAAGCCCTGTGCGACAGCGAGTGACCGGTGGCGGGCATCGTTCTGGGCGTCATGCGTGGTCTTGAGCACCAGGGCCACCATCGCCGTGGCCGCGAGCAGGACGAGGACCGTCAGCTGCCAGACGAACGCCTGGACTGCGACGCTCCGCACGCTGAAACGCGAGGTCAGATATGCCTTCCGAGACCCCCCGCCGGCGCGCCCCGGCGTGGCACCGCCCTCTCCGGCCTCACGCCCCTGGCCGGAGTCCGCATGACCTCCCCGATGGCCTCGGCGCCTGTCGGCCCACGGGCGGCCCCATACGCGCCAGAGCAGGCGCCCCAGCGCCGAAAGCCAACCAAACCCGCGCATAACCTCATTTTCCAGCACTCCCGGCTCCCGCGAACGGACATCGCCAGGCGCGCGGCCGGATTCATCGACATGAGCCCCCGCTGAATGAATGCCGGGCACTGGGCCGCACTGCGCCCGGACCGGAAGCTGGAGCAGTCCCGCGGTGCGGAACAGTCCCGCCAGAGCGTCCGCCGGTCCGCCGGCCTCGCGAATGTCCCGGACCCTCCTGCGAGCCCCAGCCCTGCAGTCCGAGCCGAGCGGTGATCAATTGGGGCGATCTCGATCCTCGACCGGATCCCGTACAGGCCGCTGAACGCCAGGGGGTCCTGCAGGTCCTGCAGGACCTGCACGTCTGCCAGCTGCCGGACGGGCGACCACAGACGATCTCGCCGCGCATGATCACCTCAATCGGGCTGATCCCCCGCGGCGCGGGGTCCACGCCGCTGACCAGCGCTCGGCGCCCTCACGGCGATCTTCACCGCGCCGCCGCGGCGTCGTGAGGCCCGCGACTCTCACAGGAACTGATCACGGACCTCACCGACCTGGATAACACGATGCACCTGATTTCGGTCAGAGGCGGCGCACTCGCGCAGCGATCCCATGGCCGAGCAGAAGGTAAATCACTGCGGGCAGGCCGTAATTGAGCAAAACCCGCAGACCGTCGACGTCCATGGTGAAAATGTCCTGCGACCATCCGGCGAGCCAGTCGGCCATACCGTGCACAAAGCCGACGAAGACATTTCCCTGGTTGGCCTCCAGCAGGTACAGCAGGATCCACAGACCGAGAAAAGCCGCCGCAATGTCCGCGATCGTGTGGATGACCAAGGCCGTCCGGTTTACCCCGGAGCCGTCCCGGCCACGCGCCCGGGTGCCCCGATTCTGGTCATAGGGATCGTAGGTGTTGTAGGTGTCGTTTACGGGCATGGACTCATGGGGACCGTTCATGACTGCCCTACTTGCCCCGGGCGAGTACGCGAAACCTCTTTCAAACCTGCGATTTCATACCGATTTCTTTATTCCCTCTCGCACATCGATCTTCGCCGCGGATACAGATGACCGAATTTCACCCGAATTCCGTACTTGGGCCGGACTGAACTCCGAAATCCCCTGATCTGGTTCAGCAATCCCAAGTTATCCCGACGGACCCGCCCCCGCTCAAGCGGCCGAGTGCGACCGCAACGCGTCAGATCAGACCGCCGGACCACGGCAGCAGTCACACCGCCGGGAGCCGCCGACGGCGGCCCCGGGCCCGTGGCCTCGTCAAGACGGGAGGGCACCGAGCTGGCGCAGCTGCGCGAGGACGTCGACGACGCCCCGGATCTCGGCAATCCTTCCGTCGACGAAGCGGAAGATGAAGATCTCGCTGTAAGTGACGGTCTTCCCGGTGGGCGGCAGTCCCTGGTACTCGCCCCGATGGGTACCGGTCACCGTGTTCCTGGAGACGACCTTGTCGCCCTCCGTGATCGTCTCCTCGACGGCAACGTGGATGTCGGGGAACGCGCGCAGGAGTCCCTCCCACACCCGCTTCAGGGCTTCCGCCCCCGTCGCGCCCATCGGTACCGGCGCGTGGAAGACCATGTCCGGCGCAACGAACTCGTCGATGGCCTTCGAGATGATTTCCGGGTCGCCGCTGTTCACGGCGGCGTGGAAGCGGTTGAGCGTCGCTGTGTTGCTTGTTGCCCCGGCTGCCGACATGCGGTCTCTCCTCTGCTCTGTGCCTTCGCCGCGTGCTGGACGGCGTCTCAGCAGTAAGACGGCACAGCCACCGGGAATGTGACGCGACGCGCGGACAACAACCTGGGTCCCCCGCCATGTGCGGCGCTTCTCCGCGATCCGTTCGGGCACCGCTCGAGGTCAGGACCAGGACCTCAAGGAACAAACATGGCGGTTGATCCTTATGGCGAGAGCCGGTTGGTGGACAGCTCGTGCCGCGCCTGGCCGAGGGACTGACGCCACATCAGTTGTGGGTGAGGTTTCGGCGATCGGTAGCACCGAGGCAACTGACGGACCGATCCTCATGGCCGCGGTTCCCGTGCCCTCATCGATCACGATTCGCGATCAGTGCAGACGCGGATCGCTCATTGGTCGGCGGGCGTCATCGCGATGGGGTGGGGACATCAGCCAACCGCGAGGCCCGCAGCGGCCCACGAGGGGAAGGAATCCGTCATGCCCTACCTGGACGTCAACGACACCACGCTCTACTACGAGGACGAGGGGGCCGGGCCCGCTCTGCTGTTCCTGCATGGCTGGGGGACCAGCGGCCAGGTCTGGGGCGCGCAGCTGCCCGAGTTCACCGGCGACCACCGGGTGGTCACCGTCGACTGGCGGGGCTGCGGCCGGTCGGCCCGTCCCGTCAGGGGCAACACGGCCGACGGGGTGGTGGGCGACATGATGGCGTTGATCGGTGCGCTGCGGCTGGACCGGCCGGTGGTTGTCGGCTCGTCGATCGGCGCGACGTTCGCCACCGAACTGGGGCTGCGGCACCCGGAGTCGGTCGGGGGTGTGGTTGCGGTGGACGGAACGGCGTACTGGCCGTCGCAGGGGATGCCGTTGGCGGAGCTTGCCGACGGCCTGCGCCGCGACCGGGCCGGAACGGTCGCCGAGTGGGTGCCGCAGTGGTACGCGCCGGGTACCGCGCCCGCGCTGATCGACTGGACGGTCCGGCAGATCCTGGATTCCGGCGTCCACATCGACCAGCACTTCGCCACCGCCGGCGACTATGACCCACGACCGGACCTGCCCGGTCTGCAGGTGCCGATCCACTACCTGCACGGCGAGCTCAGCACCCCGATTCCGCTGGAGGTGCCCCGGGCCTGCGCCGCGCTCACCCCCGGTGCCGAGGTCGGGGTCATCGCCGGCTCCGGCCACATGCCACACCAGGAGCGCCCCGACGAGTTCAACGCCGCACTGCGCGCCGCACTCGCCCGGATGGCGTCCGCCGCCCACGCCACGGCCTGAGCCCCGCCCGTCACACCCCACGTCACCGCTTGTTCGGCGCCCAGATGACGAGGTCTCCGAAGATGAACTCGCCGCCGTGCTCGGGCAGTCGGCCGCCCTTGGGGTCGTAGACCCGCGCCGGTGTCGGCCGTCGCACACCCGGCCTGAACGGAGCCCGCCCAGGATCTGCACCGGCAAGTCCGCCAGGAAGTAGGCGGTGCGGGGTGCGCTGCATCCCGAGTCCACTACCACCAGGATCTCGGGAGCACCGCACCGTGCTGACACTGGCCGGACGGCGACGAGTCGCTCGACGTCCTCGCCGATCTGGGCGGTGACGGTGGCAGTGGCAGTGGCAGTGGCGGCGAGATCGACGCAGGGCTCACAGGCGGATGGCATCCAGGTACTGCACAGTCCATGAGGTGCGACCGGCCTCCAGGCCGTCAGCCGCCCAGGTCAAGGGCAGTTCTGCCACGGCCCGGCACAGCCGGCCAATATCGATTCCGCCTTGGTTAAGACCGCCGTACAGGACTTCGTGGCCACGGCGATGCTCCGACGCGAGCGCAAGGCCAACCAGCGTCTTCGGCGAATGCCCAGGTGAGTGACCCACTCGAGGGGCAGTCCGAGCCGAGCCGGGCCCCTGAACGGCGAACCTAGCGGAAATCGTCCGCGTGCTCTTCCGCCCACGAGCGGAACGTGCGCGCCGGAAGTCCGGTGATCTCTTCCACCGTGGAGGTGATCAAGGTCGACTCGGGCCGCGTTTCCGCACTGGCCAGCAAGGCTTCGACGAGTGCGGCTGGCCGACCGTCGGCGAGCATCTGCTCTCGTGCGACCTGTACGGAGACCTTCTCGAAGCGTGTCCGGTGGCCGATGGCTTCCCCGATGCTGTGTACCTGCTCGGCTCTGCTCAGTACCTGCGGGCCAGTCAGGACGTGTATCGCGCCCGCATGCCCGTCATCGGTCAGTGCATGCACCGCCACAGCCGCGATATCGCGCTCGTGGATCACCGCCGTGGCGGCGATGTCGGGACCGCGAACGACACGCGTAGTGCGGATCTGCTCGGCCCACCCTCGTGCGTTGGAGGCGATGGTGTTCGAGCGCAGGACGGTCCACTCCAAACCGGAATCTTCTATCAGGCGCTCCATATCGGCGTGGAGCTGGTTGATCGGATCGGTCTGCCGTTCGGCATCCCCGTTCACACCCGACGACGAGAGATAGACAACGCGGCGGGCATGCCGCGCAATCGCCTCCAGCACGGCCGGGGCCCCTTCGGCCGTAAGAAAAGGCCAGATCAGGAACACTGTGTCGCTCCCTCTCAACGCCCCCTCCAGCGTGTCGGGCAGGGACAGGTCCCCGCCTGCGGCCTTGACTCCCTCCGGGAGCCTGGCCGATTCGGGATCACGCACCATCGCCCGCACAGCGGCGCCCGTGGCCAAGAGCTGAACGACAACCTCTCGCCCGACATTGCCGGTTGCGCCGATCACAAGAATCTCACTCATGATCAGCTCAGCCTCAGCCGGACTCGGATTATTCCCGCCTGCCGGGGCCCGCCCCCAGGTTCACCGGCAGCTTCTCCTCAAGACGCCGCTCCGCCGCGGCGACAGAGGTGAACACGACGTGCTCGACGCTCGCCGCGTGCGTGGCCTCGGCGACGTTCGTGCCCCAGAGCACCGCTACGTCCACCGGCACCCTCCTCACACGGAATACGGACCTTCTGCGAAGCACCGGTGCGACATCAGTCGGCCGACGCGTACGAAATCGGGCTTGCCGAGAACTGCGGCGGCCACCGTCGCCAGCCCCAGCCCGCGCCCTCGTATCGCACTCGCGGGCCGCAGCCGGCGGTACATAAGCCCAGGTCAGTACCAGATGGCGACCGAACGCCCGCCCGCATCGCGCTCGGGTGGATCCGGGAGGGAGTGCGCACAGCCGCGGGCGATCCGGTGGGCCGTCCACGCGGCAGCGGCCGCGTCCAGCACGTCGTCCGGCGGGGTTCGCCCCGCGTCCCCCAGGTCGTCCGGCAGGACGATTCCGGCCGCGGCGAGGAGCGAGCGCCGTGCCATCTGCCCGGCCCAGCTTTTCTTGCGGGCAAGCGACGCTGTTCCGCCCGCCAGGGCCCGGAATGACACTTCGGGGTGTACTTCGACGAGCCGGTCGCCCCCGGGCTCCGCCAAGCAGGCGTTGGCCTCACGGAGTTTGGCCGCGAGCCCCCAGGTCTGGCGGCTCAGCCCGGCCCCGGTGAGTTCGCGGCACCGGCGTCGCGCGTCGTCGTACTCCTTCTCCTGCCACACCGCGCGCGGCGGCACCCGGAAGACGCTGCCCCGCCGCGGTCCCAGCAGGGCCGCCGCCTCCGTGTCCGCACGCCGCCATCCGGCGTCGAGCAGCCCCAGCGGCATGTCCACGGCCACGACCGCGACGCTGCCGGCCGCGGCTTCGGCCAGAAGGGGCCGCAGGGCGGTGACTACCCGTGCCTCCGCGAAGCGGCCGTCGTGGAGCCCGACCGCCAGCCATCCGGCCGGGCACGCGTCGACGCCGAGGACGGTCACCATGTCAGCCGGCGTCCTCGAACGGGGCCGTCGGGGGATAGCCGTACCGACCGTAGAGGCGGACGAAGTACGCGAGTGTGACGGTCCGGCGGTGCAGGAGTCCCTGGTCCGTTTTCTCGTACAGCTCGACCCGCTCCTGGCCGCCCGGTCCGATCGGCTGCACCAGGCGACCGCCCACCCGCAGCTGTGTGGCCAGCGGCGGCGGCACCTCCGGGAAGGCGGCGGAGATCACGATCGCGTCGAACGGAGCCCGGTCGGCCATGCCCAGGGTGCCGTCGCCGACGACGATCTCGGCATTCCCGATGCCCTGGCCGGCGAGGTTGGCCCGAGCCTGCTCGGCCATGTCCGCCCACCGCTCGACCGCGACGACGGACGCCGCGAGGCGGGCCAGCACCGCGGTCTGGAAGCCGTGACCGCTGCCGATCTCCAGCACGCGCTCGTCCCCTGTGAGGCCGAGCGCGGCAACCATCATCGCCATGAGGGAGGGCTGCGTCGTCACCTGGCCATGACCGATCGGGATCGGCGCGTCCGCGTACGCCGACGCGCGGCTGGAGGCCGGTACGAAGGCCGCGCGCGGGGTCGCGCTCAGGGCAAGCAACAGGCGCTCGTCCGTCACGCCGGCGGCGCGGGCGGCCTTGACCAGATGCTCGGGGCCCAGATCGCGGCGGGGACGGGACATCCTGGCTGCCTCCCTTCCAGGCCATCATCTCCGGACCATCGTCGGTCACAGACCCGCTCCACCACTACCCCGAGATCGCAGAACGCCAGGTCGCAGCCGCCGTCTGGGCTCTGTCGAACCCGGGGCGGTTCATGCTGCGGAACGTGCCCATGCCGGCGACGTCCCGGAACAGACCCCATCGTCATCGGCGACAAGGGCTACAACTACAGCTCCCAGGCCATCGGGACCTGGCTCCAGAAGCGCGGTTCCGCCGTCACCCGCTACGACAGAACCGCTGAGTCTGAGTCCTACCAGACAGCCGACACCCTCGCATCGCTGGCGATGTGGGTGTGACACTCGATCGCAACTCCTGGGCGCCTTAGGGAAGTTGAGGACTATTCAGGTTGGGGCGGATCCCCGTAACCCGTACCGAAGCCGTACACCAAGACCGAGACAGTCACCCCAGAAAGGTAGCCAACCGGCCGCCCCGGCCGCACCGGACGAGCAGGTGTGCGAAAGTGGCGCGATGAGGACTATCGGGTTGCTCGGCGGCATGAGCTGGGAATCGACGGCGGAGTACTACCGGCTGCTGAACGAGCTGACGCGGGAGCGTCTGGGCGGGCTTCATTCGGCGCGCTGTGTGCTGTACTCCGTCGACTTCGCCGAGATCGAACGGCTGCAGACCGAAGGACGCTGGGACGTGGCGGCCGACGTACTGGCCGAGGCCGCCAAGGCGCTCGAGGCCGCAGGCGCCGACATGCTGCTGATCTGCACCAACACCATGCACAAGGTCGCCGACGAGGTGGCCGCCGCGGTCAGCGTCCCGCTGCTGCACCTCGCCGACACCACGGCCGCCGCCGTCCTCGGGCGGGGTCTGCGACGCGTCGGGCTGCTGGGCACCGCCTTCACCATGGAGCAGGATTTCTATCGTGGCCGACTCGCGGCCCAAGGGCTGGAGGTACTGGTCCCGGACGCCGTCGGGCGCAGCACCGTTCACCGGGTGATCTACGAGGAGCTCTGCGTCGGGGTCGTCCGCGAAGAGTCCCGCCAGGCGTACCAAGCCATCATCAAGGACCTCGTAGCCGCCGGGGCGGAGGGAATCGTGCTCGGCTGCACCGAGATCGAGCTGCTGATCAGCGCTGACGACAGCCCGGTGCCCGTCTTTCCGACCACCCGGCTGCATGCCGAGGCGGCGGTCAGCCAGGCACTTGCCGACGACGCCCCGTAGCAGCCCGGCCGGCCCGGATACTCGTGATCATCGGCTCTCGCGCCCTTCCCCCTTCCCTCTCCCCCACCCGTCCCCTCGGCTCACCGCCGTGACAAATCCTTGCCGCTGCACGGGGTTTGAAGTTACGGCGGGTACGCTGACGTGGTGTCCCACACAGAGTTAGAACGACTGGCGAGGATCCGGATGCAGGTCACCGGGGAGACGCTGGAGCGTGCCATGGCGGTCCTCGCAGGACACAGCACCGAACCCGAAGCAGAGTCCGAGGCGGACCCGACGGACCACGCAGGCGAACCCTCTGGTGGCAATGAATCGTCCGGCTCGAATGAATCGTCCGGCTCCCATGAACCATCCGCCTCCGCGGACCAGGCCACCGGCAGCCCCGCCGACCGCTCCTCTGACCAGCCCGCCGGCCGGGGATCGCCGCAGCCCCGGCCACATCTGCGCGGGCTGTAGCAGCGCGCCCGGGCCCCGCCCCCTGCATCCCACCCACTCCATGGCTCACCCCATGGCTTCGTACTACCGCTCCTAACGGGTGGCGAGCCGCGTAAAGGGTGACGACCGGCCTCGCGCACTCACGGGCTCAGCGGCCGCGCCAGCAAAGGCGTCCGGGGCGCTTGATGTCCCCCACTGGCCAGCATGCGGACCTCGCCCCGGTCGCTGATCTCCGCGCGCACGATCCCCGATTCATCTTCGTAGACCGGATACCCGCCCGCCCCCGCCTTCTCGGTACGCCGGACGACCACCACGTCGTCTTCCACGGCAAGAGCCTGAAATACCAGCTCATAGCGTTCCGGGTAATCCATCGGGGCCTCCCGAAATGGCTCTGCAGGCGCCCTGCGGCGTCCCTCCCTCACCCGTGCGGTACGCCGCTACACCTCCGCTATTCCATCGTCACTCACACAGGCCCGCAGCGCCTCAGGAGGGAGCACGGCGAGGACCGCGGACCGGACCGGACCACAGCCCAGGACGCTTGACCCACGGGCCACGGCCCATAACCCACAGTCCACGGAAGTAAACCTGATATTTCTCATCTGGATTTGGGATCAAGGTAGTTCCCAGGGTTGATGGCTCGAGGCCCTCCCACCCCCACAATCGAAACGACGAAGATCGAACGCCCGCCAAGGGCCTCGAACCACCGGAGCCACCATGCCTGTTGCCCACTTCAATCGCCGCCGTTTACGACTCGCCGGGACCGCCACGGCCGCCTTATTGGCACTGACCGTCCCAGCCGCCTCCACGGCCTCGGCGGTCCCGGCTCCCGCGACGCCGCTGAGCACTACTGCCGCCACAACGACCATCAGCCGGCTGGACCGTGCGGCGCTGGACCGGACCCTGAAGGCATTCCATGACGCCGGGATGTACGGCGCCTACTCTGCGGTGCGAACCGGCTCCGAGCAGTGGCAGGGCGCGGCGGGGCTCGCCGACGTCGGCACTGGGCGCCCCACGACCCCGCAGATGAGACACCGCATCGGCAGCATCACCAAGACCTTCACCTCGGTCGCCGTGCTCCAGCAGGTGGGGAAGCGCCGCATCGAGCTCGATGCGCCGATAGGCCGTTATCTGCCCGATCTCGTCCCGGGCGAGCGCGGCCGGGCCATCACCGTCCGGATGCTGCTCAATCACACCAGCGGAATCGGCGACTACGCCGGAGCGATCTTCGCGACACCGGACAGCCTGGAAGGCAACCGCTTTCGTCAGTTCGCCCCCGAAAAGCTGGCCCGACTGGGCCTGCGGGCCGCGCCATTGGGCAAACCGGGCCAGGCGCACCACTACTCCAACACCAACTACATCATCGCCGGGATCCTGCTGCGGAAGGTCACGGGCGAGTCCCCGGAGCGGTACATCACCGACCATGTCCTCCGTAAGGCCGGGCTCCGGCACACCTACTTTCCGACGTCCGCGAACCTCCTCGGCCCGCACGCCAAGATGTACGAGGCGGCGTACGGAGACTTCGACCCACCACGCGACTTCAGCGTCTACAACCTCTCCTGGGCCGGGACGGCCGGTTCTCTCGTCTCTACCATGTCCGACCTGAACCGTTTCTACGGTGAGCTGCTGAGCGGCAGACTGCTGGCCCCCGCCCAACTGCAACAGATGAAGACCACGGTGCCGATAGCAGGGACCACCGCCCGCTACGGCCTGGGCCTGCTCAGCACCAAGCTGCCCTGCGGAGAATTCTGGGGACACAACGGCCTGGTGCTCGGGGCGATGACCTGGTCTCTGTCGAGCGCCGACGGCCGCCATCGGATATCCCTCGGCTTCAACCTGACGCGCTATCAAAAGCTCGACAGCAACGGCCGGCCCCTGCCGAGCCCCATCGATGCCGCCATGCAGACGCACATCATGCAGGCGCTCTGCAGCACCAACGGAAGCCCGCATCCCGGTATGTCGCGCGCGCTCCCGCTGCCCAGCGCACAGGAGGTGCCCCGCCCCCATGCGCTGTCACAGGGGCGGGGCGGGTCCGAGTAGCGCCAGCAGCTCGGATAGTTACGGGGACCACCGTACGGGTGGCCACTGACAACGGGCCTGGGACCGAGCACGTACGCCCACATCAAGCCGCCGGGCGTCTGATGACCGGGCCTGCCATGCCACCCGATCGGGGTAATGCACCGGGAAGGCCCGTTGGCACAATCACTGCGGCACCCCGTGCCCAGGCGGGGGAGCCCAAACCAAGGAACCCGGACCAACAAACCCGGGCCAAGGAGTCCGGACCCCGGCCCGGCGAAGCCTCCTGACACCGCCGCCTCAGTGACGACGGCGCCGCCTCCCCCTTCCGTAACTGAGGGCTGTGGTGCGGGGACCGACCTCAGCCCTCTCCCAGCACGGCCCGGATGACGTGCCTGGCGTTGTGCGCCATCGCCGGGTTGGTCCTCCGGTGGTACGGCAGCGCGATGAGCGCCTGCGAGAGCGTCCGCCCCCGGCCGCGGCGCCAGGTCGCATCGTCCACGCCGAGCGCCTCACGGAAGACACCCCTCGCATCGGCCGGGAGCAGATTCCACGCCGGGAACAGATCGCACGCCGGATCGCCCAACCCCATGCACCCGAAGTCGATCACCGAGGTCAGCCTGCCACCGTCCACCAGCAGGTTGCCCGGCATCAGGTCGGCATGCAGCCACACCGGCGGACCGTCCCAGCCCGGGGCCCGGAGCGCGTCCTCCCATACGGCGGCCACGGCATCACAGTCGACGCCTTCCTCGGGGATCCCGCGCAGTTCCTCGATCGCCGCCCGGGTCGACGCGTCGAGCGAGGCCAGTGGCCCGCCGCGGTAGGCAGCCGGAGCCCCCGGCAGGGTGATGCTCCGCATCTCCGCCACGAACCCGGCAAGATCCTTGGCCAACAGCACGGGCTCGCTCAACGCCCCCGCCTCGGGGTTCTCCCCCGCCAGCCACCGGTACACCGACCACCGCCACGGATACCCCTCAGCTGGCTCCCCGGCCCCGAGCACCTCGGGGATGGCCGTGGCCAGCCGGGGCGCGAGGCGGGGCAGCCACTCCTGCTCCATCGATACGTCCTCGGCTCCGCCCTTCACCAACGGCAGCCGTACGACCATGTCGTCACCCAGCCGGTACATGGCGTTGACCGTGCCGCCGGACGGAAGCCGCTCCACCGACAGCCCCGCCCACCGCGGGAACTGCCCCGCGACCAGTCGCCGTACGAGGTCGTCGTCGAAGGAATGGAGGCCGGGATGCATCTGCCCTGTGCTCATGAGCCGCCATCCGATCGCTGGACGCGGCGGGCGTCAAACACTTTTCCGGCTGGTGCTGCAGGCAGCCCACAGTTACGGGGCCCGGTCATCACGCCGGCCCCAGCGGCCGAGCCGGCTCGACGCCCGTGGCGACGTTCGCCGGCGCGGCTCGCCGGCCCGCTTGACTCCCCCGGCCCGATTGCCCACATCCAGCCGCTCTCCCGCTCCAGCAGCACCAGCAACCCCGCAGATACCCCAGCAGCTACTCCCCCGCCGCCACGCAGCCCGACTACCGGTCACCTCAACTGCGGCTGCAGTATTGCCGTCGGGAGGACTTGATGACTCAAGAGGTGACGACTCAAGAGGTGCCGCCGGGAATCCCTCGATTCTCGCTCGCGACGGTGGTCGTGGACTGTCCGGATGCGCAGATACTCGCGTGCTTCTATCAGCGCCTGCTGCGATGGGAAGTGAGATTCAGCGAACCTGACTGGGTGCTGCTCAGGCCACCGGAGGGCGGTACCGGGCTCTCGTTCCAGTCGGAGCCCGGGTTCCGGCCCCCGGTATGGCCGGAACAGCCGGAGGAGCAGCAGAAGATGCTCCACCTCGACATCCGGGTTGACGACCTGGACGAGGCCGAGGCGTACGCGGTCGCATTGGGTGCGAGGCGAGCCGAGATCCAGCCGCAGGACGACGTCCGCGTCCTCTTCGACCCGGCGGGGCATCCGTTCTGTCTGTTTCTGCAGGGAGACAGCTCGGATTGAGGTACCGAGGCGTTGAGATACCGAGGCATTGGCGCACCGAGGTGCTCCGTTGACGGTCCATGAGGGCCGTACGGGTGGATCGGTCGGCCGGAGATCCACCGAACGCGGAGCGTGTGGAACTGGACACATGCAGAGAGCAAGATGCGACCAACCGCCGATGGTCCTCGCTGGTCAGCGAGTTGGGGTGGTGCAGGGATGGGGGCGGAAACAAGCTCGGGGGGCGTACGCCGGGCGCACGGGGTGATGAATTGTCAGCGACTGCCCCTAACATGTCTTACATGTCCCCCTCTCCTTCTCCCCCTGCCGGGGTGCCCATCCCTGCGTCCGAGGCCAACGAATCGATCCGGCGATTTGTACGCACCCGGCACGGTTTGGCATGGACGGCGCAGGACATGGCGGAGTATGCGGTACTGCTGGAGATCTGGACGACAGCAGTGCGCGCCGAGGTAGTTGAGGCAGCGTAGGCACGAGCAGGAAGGCCCCGAGCCGGCAGACTCCGAGTCGGCAGACGGTGCACAAAGGCCAAAGGCCCCGCCGGGAAGGTCCGCACTGGGCGGGACCCGGCAGGGTCTTTGTGCGTCCAGAGATCTCAGCAGCTGGGGAACGTTGGTGCTCTACCAACTGAGCTACGCCGACCCGAAGTCGACGACGGGACTCGAACCCGCGACCGCCCCATTATGAGTGGAAGTAGCCCCGGCCTTCGCACCTGGACGAGATCCACTGTAGCCCCGGCCGGCACAGCGGGCACCCGGTTTTATGGGACCACCTGCCAGCCCCGAACCCAGCCCCGACCCACCCCGAACCCGTCCTTGAGTCCGGACCTGGCCCCGATCCCGCCGCCCGACCGCAGCGCCATACGCCGGATCCGCCGTTCACCCCACATACTTGACGACGACCTTTGTGTACGCGTACGGGTCCTGCGACACCCCGCTGCAGCTGTCGCCGTCGCTGCCGGAGGCGCACTGGCGGTCGCGGTTGACCGACCAGAAGGCGAAACGGGCGATGTGGTGCTGCCGGGCGTAGGCCAGGATCGTACGGAAGTCCGCGAGGGTGACGGTCTCGTCGGCCTCGTCGGTCTTGCCGTTCATCGAGGAGACACCGATGTGCGGGTAGGCGTCCGCGTCGCCGTATCCGTAGGCTCTCTTGACCGCGGATTTCAGCCCTTCCAGGGCACTGACGGTGGCCTGGCCCATCGTCCCGCTGTGGCCGCCGAAGTCGAAGGGCATGACGGTCCAGCCGTCGTTGTCCAGACCGGCCGCCGCGTCTTGAGGGCGTCGACGACGCGCTTGCGGACCGTGGCATTGGCGAACTCGGTGTTCTCGATATCGATGTCGAGCGCCCTGAGGTGATAGGCGTCGACCACCTTCTGGTATGCCCCGGCGAGCGCGCCGGCGCTGCCGCATTTCTCGCCGAGCTTGGCGCCACTCCAGCCGCCCGCCGAGACCACCACATCGCCGCCCTTGGCGCGTATCGCCCGGATCGCCGACTCATCGCTGCCGCCGGTCAGCGCACGGCTGCCGTCCCACTTCGGGTTGCAGCCACCGTCGGAGAGGATGAAGGCCAGCGTGAACCACTTGGTGCCGGTTGCCGCCATCACGTCCGTCGGCTTCTGGGGGTCGCCCCATCCCAGGTACTCGTACGGCGCAGCAGCCATCGGAACCGCCGCACGGGGTAAAGCGACGGAGGCGGGGCCGGAGGCAGGGGCAGCCGTCGCATCGGCGGGTGCCGTGGCGCCGGCGGTGCCCAGGAGCACGGAACCGGCGGCGAGCACGATCGTCAGGGATCGCGGGCAGTGGGAGCGGGCCATGGAGTCGCTTCTTTCGGACGCTTGTGGCGTGGGAGGGGTTGAAGAGCTGCGGGCGGCTTCAATGCGCTTCTTCCGCTTCTTCCGCTTCTTCCGCTTCTTCCGGGGCGACCGCCGCGGCTCGCCGGGCAGGCCGACGTGGCTCGCCGAGGGTCGGGGAGGCCGGAGCGGGCGGGGCGTCCACCAGGTCGCGGACGAGATGGTGGTCCGGGGAGAACCGGCAGGCGGGGTCGGTGGCCGAGGCATCGCCGGTGAGCGCGAAGGCCTGGCAGCGGCAGCCGCCGAAGTCCTTCTCTCGCAGGTCACAGCTGCGGCAGGGCTCGCGCATCCACGCGGTGCCCCGATAACGGGTGAAGGTCCGGGAGCGGTGCCAGATCCATTCCAGGTCGTGATCGCGGACAGTGGGCGCGTCGAGACCAGGGATCGCCGCTGCCGCCGGGCAGGGCAGAACCGTACCGTCCGGAGTGATCGTGAACGAGATGGCGCCCCAACCCCCCATACACGGCTTGGCGTTGCCTTCGAAGTAGTCAGGGACGACCCAGACCACCTCGATCCGCTGCTCGGCCAGCTCGGCGCGCCGCCGTCGTACGGTCCGCGCCGCGACGGCGAGCCGCTCGCGGGAGGGCAGCAGCGCGGCGCGGTTGCGCAGCGCCCAGCCGTAGAACTGGGTGTTGGCGAGTTCGATACGGTCCGCACCCCAGGCAGGTGCGAGATCAAGCAGCGCGTCCAGTGCGTCGAGGTTGTGGCGGTGCAGGACGACGTTGAGGCCGAGCGGCAGTCCGGCCTCCCGTATGAGGGCGGCGGTCCGTTCCTTGTCGGTGAAGGAGCGGCGGCCGGCGATCAGGTCGTTGGTGGCCGGGTCGGCGTGCTGGACAGACAGCTGGACGCTGCGCAGCCCGGCGTCAGCCAGCCGACCGAGCCGCGCCCGGCCGAGGCCGACGCCGCTGGTGACGAGCTGGGTGTGGATCCCGGCGCCGTCTGCAGCCGCGACGATCTCCGTCAGGTCCGGGCGCAGCAGCGGCTCCCCGCCGGAGAGATGCGCGCTGACGACACCGAGATCGGCTGCCTGGCGGAGCGCATCCTCCCACTCCGCTGTCGTCAACTCTGCTGATTTAGTGGCGAGTTCGAGTGGGTTGGAACAGTACGGGCAGCGCAACGGGCAGCCATGTGTGAGCTCGGCGAGCAATGCCCAGGGCCGGACCGGGGACGTGCCCGGGGAGCCCGGGGAACGAGGCGAGGCCATGGCGGGATCGCAGGCACCGGAGGGTGGGGAGAGCGTGTTCATCGCAGCCAGCCTTCCGCCCGTATTCGGCCCAGAAAGGCGGGCACTTCGTCCGCGACCGGCGCACCGGGATGGCGGCGGGCCAACTCCGCCACGATGTCCGGCACTTCCCGCTCGCCGTTGCAGAGGCGCAGTACGTCGCCCGCGCTGCCCTTGAGCACCACTACGCGTTCCGGCAGAAGCAGCAGGTCGGTGCCGCGCACCCGGTCGTACCGGAGATGGACGGCGGGGGCGAGTACGGGCCGCCACCGCGCCGTCATGGCCGCCCTCCCGAGGACCGGTCGTCCCGCAGCGGCCGCTCCCCCGGCCCGTCGTCCCCCGCCGGCCGCTCCCCCGCCTCGACCGCATCCAGCAGCGCCCACAGCACCTGGCACTTGAAGGCCAGCGCGGCGACCGCCTGCTCCTGCTCGGCTTCCGTACGCGCCCAGTCCAGGACCAGCGACAGCGCCTCCTTGCTGTCCCGCCGCCCCTGGCTCTGACGCCCCCGGAAGTAGGCCAGGCCGTCGGCGTCGATCCAGCGGTAGTGCCGCTCGAAGGCGTCGATCCTCGTGCGCATGATGTCCGGGGCGGACAGTTCGGTGAGCGAGGCGGCCACCGCCTCCAGCGGGGAGCGCAGCCGGCAGAAGTTGACATAGCCGTCGACGGCGAGCCGTACGCCGGGCAGCACCCCCGTCTCGTCCATCAACAACGACCGGTCGATCCCCGCCGCCTCACCGAGCCGCAGCCATCGCTCGATGCCGCCCTCCCCCGGCTGCTGCCCGTCGTGGTCCTGGATCCGGCGCAGCCACATCCGGCGCAGGTCAGGCGTGCCCAGCTTGGCGGTGATCAGGGCGTCCTTGACGGGGATATGGCGCTGGTAGTGGAAGCGGTTACGGATCCAGCGGCGCAGTTCGTCCGGCGTCAACTCACCTTGGTGCATACGGACATTGAAGGGGTGACGGTCGTGGTAGTTGTCGCGCGCCACGGCCCGCAGCCGCTCCTCGAACGGCGTGCTCATGAAGCGATCTCCATCCCACTCACAAAGCGATCTCCATCCCTTCCGCAGCCACCGCGAGCCCCAGCACGGCCAGCCGTTTGTGCTCTGGCGCGTCGGGATCGACGAGGGGGTTGGTGTTGTTGATGTGGGTGTAGCAGCAACGGGCGGCGAGCGGGGCGAGGCGCGCAGCAGTACCGCCCGGTCCGGCGATCGGCAGATGCCCCATGCCGGTGGCCGTACGGGTGGAGAATCCGCTGCGGCGCGGTTCGTCGTCGTCCCAGAAGGTGCCGTCGAGCAGGACGTGGTCCGCCTCGGCGATCGCCGCTTGGAAGGCGTCGGGCCAGGCGGCGAGCGCGGGGGCGTAGACGGCGGTGCCGCCGGTGCGACGGTCGCGCAGCCGCAGGGCGACCACCCACGGCTCGACGTACGCGGTCGCGGCCGCGCCGGACCCGGCCGCGGCATCCGGCCCCGCCGCCGCGTAACGGGGCCGCTTACCAGAAACCGGTACGGCGCTGATCTCGACAGCGGACCCCTCGCGCAGCGGCACCGGACGAGGGCCCAATTCCCGCCATACCAGCTCGGCGTACGGCGTGAGGACGTCGTCCAGGCGGGCGCGGTCGCCTAACGCGGAGCGGACCGGGCCGGTGGCGAGAATCTCGATACGGTCGGCCTCGCGCAGCCGGGCGAGGCCGAGGGTGTGGTCGAGTTCGGCGTCGGTGAGCACCACACCCGCTACGGGGGTCCGGCGTGCAGCGGGGCCCGGGTGCAGAGCCGGGGTGCTCTCGATCTGGTCGGCGAGGTCGGGGGTGGCGTTGATCAGATACCAGTGATCGTCGTCGGCTCGTACGGCGAGCGAGGCATGGCGGCGACGCCGGTCGGGATGGATGCGCGCCCCGGAGCACCCTGGGCAGGCACAGTTCCACTGGGGCACTCCGCCACCCGCCGCGGTGCCGAGGACCTTCAGCAGCACGGCGGGCCGGTCAGCGGGCGTTGAGGGAGTAGGCGGTGACCTCGAGTGCGGTCTCGATCACCGTGTAGTCGGGAGTCCGCCAGGCGGTCTGCTCGCGGGACGGGGCGTTGGGGTGGGTGGCCGGTTGAGGTTGGGTGTGGTCGGGGGTGTGGGGGCTCTGTTCCAGGTCGTGGTTCATGGGGCCCTCTCGCGTCGTGGGGTTCCGTGGTCGTAGGTTCCGTCGTTGTAGGTTCCGTCGTCGTGGCGAAGGCAGGGACTCCGGTCCGCGCGCCATCGGTCCGAGTGGGCGCCGGCCGTCGGCGGTTCATCCGCCACGTTGCTCGGTTGCCGTGAATCGCTTTGCAGAATCCTCAGCCGCGGGGCCCCGGTCAATGGGGCGAAAGAAAGACGCTCTCGTCCATGAAGCACCAACCGACACAAAGCCAACTTGCGCTCACATGGCCAGAGTTAGACCGACTGGTAAGAGGGCGGCCGTGGTACGCCAGGCAGGCAGTGAAACTGCTGCGGGACCAGGACACGTCCGAACTGCTGGTGTTTCCGCCTCCTGGAAACTGCGGCCCATAGGCTGCGTCACATGGACGTTCTCTTCATCACGAGTACGGCGGTGGTCGTCGCTGACCCGCCACAGAGCCGCAGACTCTTCATGGACACCCTCGGCCTCCCGCTGGAGGGCGAAGACGACGGCTACTACTCGAGCGGGAGCATCCCGGGCAGCAAGCACTTCGGCATGTGGCCGCTCTCGCAGGCAGCCGAGGCGTGCTTTGGCACACCGTCGTGGCCCGCCGACCGGGTGGTCCCCCAGGCATCCATCGAGTTCGAGGTCGCGGACGCAGACGCTGTCGCAGCGGCCGGCGGCGAGCTTGAGCGCGCGGGCTTCGCCCTGCTGCACCCGGCCCGTACCGAGCCGTGGGGACAGACGGTGACCCGGCTTCTCACGGACGATGGCTTGATCGTCGGCATCTCCTACGCCCCCTCGCTTCACGACGAAGAACGCGCCTGAGCTGCGAGTTCACGCCCCGCACACAACAGGTTGAGCGCTTGGACGGCTCGGTGGCGCTTGGACGGCTCGGTGACCATGTGGCGGCCCTGCGCGGCGAACGCCCGTGGCGCATTCCGGTCGACGGCACCAGCGTGGGCGCCCCCACGACGTACTCCACCCACGACTACGGGCGGCTCCGTACGGTCGTGTCCAAACCCGACAGGAACTCCCCGTGGCTGACGACGACGAACGCGGACAACAACGGCGACGGCGGGGAGAGCTCCGACACGGCATTCCGGACCGATCTGCAGTAGCACGATCGAGCTCCGGGGACCTGGGGGCGGGATAGCCGGATGCTGGGGTGCCGGGCGGGACGCCGGGATGGCCGACGATCGCCGCCCACCGGCTGCCCCACGCCTCATGACGAGCCTCTCCATGGCACGCTGAAGAGAGCAGAGGACAGCAGCAGCCACAGTCGCCACACGATCGGCGCGGGAACGACCAGCGCAGCCAGGATCGGCGCGGGAACGATCGACGCGGCCAAGATCAGCGGCGGCGACCACTGCACATCCACCGGGCCCGCACGCCACCAAGACAGGTCGAGGAGCACATGAGCACGCCACTTCCCGGCTTCGAGGACTTTGACGGGCTCGAGGGGATCGACAGGCTCGAGGGGATCGACGGGCCTGGGCACATCGGCCACCCCGGGCACCTCACGACATCCCCGACCGCACCCGGCGCCGCCCCGGACCACGACACCCCCGCAGCCCACTCACCCGGCGCCCACGAACGCGCCCCCCGCCGCATCCTCGCCCCCGGCGCCGTCCACGTCCCCGGCTGGCTGACCCTGGACCAACAGCGCGAGCTCGTCACCGCCTGTCGCGGCTGGGCGCGCGGCCCGGCCCCCATCCGGCACACCAAGCTCCCCCGCGGCGGGGTGATGTCCGTCCAGACGGTGTGCATCGGCTGGCATTGGCAGCCGTACGCGTATACCCGTACCGCCGACGACGTCAATGGGGCCCGGGTCGCCGAATTCCCTGACTGGATGGTCGAGTTGGGCCGACGGGCGCTGGTCGACGCGTACCAGGACGCTACGGCGGGCGACGACTACACGCCCGACACCGCGCTGATCAATTTCTACGATGCCCAGGCGAAGCTCGGCATGCACCAGGACAAGGAGGAGCGGTCCGGCGCACCGGTCGTCTCCCTGAGCATCGGCGACACCTGCGTCTTCCGCTTCGGCAATACCCAGACCCGCACCAAGCCGTACACCGACATCGAGCTGGCCTCCGGCGATCTGTTCGTCTTCGGCGGGCCGTCGCGGTTCGCGTACCACGGGGTACCCAAGGTCCGGCCGGGCACCTGCGACCCGGCGACGGGACTGACCAGCGGCCGCCTCAACATCACGATGCGGGTCACCGGGCTCAGCTGAGTCGCGCCACGCCCGGCCCGGATCTGTGGGCCACGAGGCAGACTGGACGCATGTGCCGCAGCATCAAGACCCTCCGCCCGCCCGTCACACCCGAGGTCACCGACGAGGACGTCCGGGCCGCCGCCTTGCAGTACGTCCGCAAGGTCTCCGGATTCCGCGCACCGGCCGCCCACAACCGCGAGGTCTTCGATCACGCCGTGGCGGCCGTGGCAGCCGCGACGCAGGAACTCCTCGATGGCCTCCAGGTCCGCGGCTCGGCCACCCACCAGCGCTGATACGGCCACCGACCCGGCGCCCCTACCCCGTCCTCACCACTCCACCCATGCCTGCACCGGAAGGTGATCGCTCGGAAACTGCCCGTGCTCCGAGAACGTATTGATCGTGGCACGCCGCGTCCGCACACCCGCCGAGGTGAGAATCCAGTCGATCCGGTCCCCGTCCGGCACCAGTGGCCGATACCCGTGAAAGGTGCCGTACTGAGCGCTCCGCTCCTCGGCCGTGTCCCAGCTGTCGACGAGCACCCCGTCGCCCAGCATCGCGTCGTACACGGGATTCTTATGCGCCGCGACATTGAAATCGCCTGTCACGATCCGGGGCAGTGACGGATCGAGCGCCCCGAGTCGCTCACGGATCAGCGCGGCGGAACGCTCCCTCGAGTACTGATTCGCATGATCAAGGTGAGTGTTCACCAGATAGAAGTCGCCCGAACCAACCGACGTTCCCGGCTTACCCGACGCACCTGACGCACCCGGCTCGTCCGCCGCCCGCACATCCCGGAACCGCACCCAAGTCACCATCCGGATGACCGTATTCCCCCAGGTCGCCGACCCGATCAGATACGGCGTATCGGACAGCCAGAAATGGTCGTACTCGACCGGCGCAAGCCGCCGCACATCGTAGAAAACCGCCGCGAACTCATCCCGGCTTCCGCCGCCCCGCCCGGTCCCCACCCAGTCGTAATGCGGACCGAGATCCTGCGCGATATCGCGCAGCTGCCCATAGAGCCCCTCCTGCGTCCCGAGCACATGCGGGGCCTCGCGGCGCAGCAGCGACCGCATGACGGGGCGCCGCTCGGCCCAGGAATTCGGCCGGGTGTCGGAGGCGTACCGCAGGTTGAAGGTCATCACCCGCAGCCCCCGCCCCCGGTCAGCGGCGTCCGCGGTCCCCGTCCCGTACGCCGCCACCGGTACGGCGACCGCCCCGGCGGCCGCGGCCCGCAGCGCATACCGCCGGCTGAACGCGGCCACCGGGGAACGGGGGACGGATGCCGCCTCGAGCGACTCACGGCCGGGAACGCGGTAGTCCTTCACTGCGACTCCATTCACCCATGGCGCCGACGGCACCGGCGCCCTCACCGCAGAGTCTCGAACACCTCCATGAGCCGGAAGTGGCCCCGAGGGGAACCGACTCGAAATCCTCGCTGCTCAGTCCCGCCCGGCCGGCCCCTGCCACTCCGCATGCCGGATACGGCCGAGCTCCCGCAGCCCGCCGACCGTGCCCCACTCGTCCTTACCCAGTCGCGACAACGGCCGCAGCCTGTCGATCTCGGGATGCCCGTCGACCAGCACCTCGTCCGACACCACGGCATGCACCACCCGCCCGAACACGACGGTGGAATCCCCGATCCCGAGCGTGCTGTGCACCTCACACTCCAATGCCACCGGCGAGTCCGCGACCCGCGGCGGCTTCACCCGCACACTCGGCTCGGAAGCGATCCCCGCCGCCTCGAATTCGCTCACCCCACGCGGAAAATCCGTCGCACTGTCATTGATCTGCCGCTCCAGCCCCTCCGTCGCAAAGCTCACCACAAACTGCCCGGTGGCCTCGATATTCCGCAGCGTGTCCTTCCGCCCGACGGAACTGAACTGCACCACGGGCGGCGCCACGCTGGCGATGTTGAAGAAGGAGTGCGGGGCGAGGTTCGCAGAAGCACCATCAGGGCTGATCGTCGAAATCCAGGCGATGGGCCGCGGCACCACCACCGCGGTCAGGAGCTTGTAGAACTCGTTGCGGGACATCTCAGCGGGATCGAAGTCAATGCGCATGGTGATCAGTATCCACACCGGCGGCCGCGGATCGTACAGCGGATCCACGGCACCACCAAACCCCTGAGCTCGGCGGAAAGTGCCCGGTATCGGAGCCGACGAGCACCAGGAGCCGACACCGTGTCCACCGCCCCAGCCATTGCACCGACCGTCTGGGAAGACTTCGAAGTCCCCGCACATGCCCGCGGTGGCCAGGTCACCCTCAACCTCCACGACCACCTGGCCGCATACGCCCCCAAACGACCAGGCGCCTACCTCCGCATCTCCTCCGACCGCTTCGGCCTGGAAGCCGGCGTCGACCGCCAGCTCGAAGACGCCGAGGACACCAGGTCCCGCCTGCGCTGGGGCCCGTTCGCCAAGGTCTACCGGGAGAACGACACCTCGGCCTTCAAGAAGCGCAAGGTCGTCAAGCCCGACGGCTCCATCGACTGGATCGTCCTGCGCCCCGAATTCCGGCAGCTCCTGGCCGACCTGGCCAACGGTGTCATCGACGGCGTGATCTTCTACGACCTCGACCGGCTGGTCCGCCAGCCCCGGGACCTCGAAGACCTCATCGACATCGTCGAATACGTCAAGCGTCCCGTCACCGGCGCCACCGGCGGCCGCATGAACCTGATCAACGACAGCGACCGCCACATGGCTCGCATGATGTGCGTGATGGCGCTCAAGTCCTCCGAGGACACCGCCCGCCGCGTCGCCCGCCAGCACCTCTCCGCCGCCCATAACGGCCTCGCCCAGGGCCGCATCGCCTACGGCTGGATCCGCAAGGGCGAGTGCAAGGGGCAGCTCGTCCCGGACGAGGCCGACGTCGTTGTCCGGATCTTCCAGGACTTCATGTCGGGGGAATCGGCCTACAGCATCGCCAAAGCACGATGTGAAGTCGCTGCACAACGTGGTCGCGGACGCGCTGCCGTTCGTCGGCTCCGGCTTCGCCCAGCCGCTGGCCGCCACGATCGCGCTCGGAGTGGTGCAGTGGCGGCTGCTGATCGCCGCGCTGATCGTCGTGCCGATCGCCGTCGTCTGTCTGTCGTTGCTGACCCGCGACCATGCGGCACAGCGGGCGCGCTACAACGACGCGAACGAGAACACCAACGCGGCGGTGGTCGAGTTCGTGCAGGGAATGCCGGTGGTGCGGACCTTCGACGACGGGCAGGGGTCCTTCCGCCGATTCGCCGATGCGGTGGACGAGTTCACCGAGGCGGTCGCCGGCTGGCTGGCGACCTCGCGGGCCGGGGGTCTGCTGCACCGGCTGTTCATCGTGCCGCTGCCCACGCTGCTGATCCTCTCCGCCACCGGCCTGCCGATGCTGATGGCCGACTGGATATCGGTCACCGATTTCCTGCTCGCCCTGATGATCGGGGCGATGCCCATCGAGGCGGCCGGTCCGCTGATGCACCTGGCGAACTACATCAACGATGCGAAG
>NZ_LGKG01000171.1 GCF_001294335.1 Streptomyces chattanoogensis | reverse complement strand
CGCATCACCGAACATCACCTCCCGCAACCCGCCGTCGAAGTGCGCCAGCACCTCGTCCAACGCCTCCGCGAACACCGGGAACCGGCCGTACAACTCCCGGCCCGCGCCCACTCGTTGAGCGCCCTGGCCCGAGAACAGCACCGCCAGCTTCCCGTCGACCTCCTGGGCGACGCCGCGTGCGAGTTCCCGCACGCCCTCGCCGTCGGCCGCGAGGACCGCGCGGTGGGCGAACGCCGCCCTGCCCGTGGTGAGGGAGTGGCCCACGTCGACCGGTGACAGGCCGGTCAGCGCCGAGACCCGCGCGATCCCTGCCGCCAGCGCGGCCTCGGACTTGCCGGACACCGGCCAGGGCACGAGGTCCGGCACCGTGGCGGGCTCGTGTGCCACGGGCTCCTCGGCGTCCGGCGCCTGTTCGATGATGACGTGGGCGTTGGTGCCGCTGACGCCGAAGGCGGAGACGCCGGCCCGCCGGGCGTGCCCGGTCTCGGGCCAGTGCCGCTGCTCGGTGAGCAGCGAGACCGTGCCTTCCGTCCAGTCCACGTGCGAGGACGGGGAGTCGGTGTGCAGGGTCTTGGGCAGTACGCCGTGGCGCATCGCGAGCAGCACCTTGATGGTGCCGGCCACACCGGCGGCGGCCTGGGTGTGACCCAGGTTCGACTTCACGGCGCCGAGCAGCAGCGGCCGGTCCTTCGGCCGGTCCTGTCCGTAGGCGGCCATGAGGGCGTGGGCCTCGATCGGGTCGCCGAGGGTGGTGCCGGTGCCGTGGGCCTCGACGACATCGACGTCCGCGGGGGTGAGGTCGGCGTCGGCGAGTGCCTGGCGGATGGCGCGCTGCTGGGCCCGTCCGCTGGGCGCGGTCAGTCCGTTGGAGGCGCCGTCCTGGTTGACGGCGGTGCCGCGCACGATGCCCCAGACGTCGTGGCCGTTGCGGCGGGCGTCGGAGAGGCGTTCCAGGAGGAGGACGCCCACGCCCTCGGACCAGCTGGTGCCGTCGGCGGCTTCGGCGAACGGTTTGCACCGCCCGTCGGGGGCCAGCCCGCCCTGGACCGTGAACTCGGTGAAGGAGTCGGGGCTGGACATGACCGAGACGCCGCCGGCCAGGGCCAGGCTGCACTCGCCGCTGCGCAGGGCGCCCGCGGCCATGTGCAGGGCGACCAGCGCGGAGGAGCAGGCGGTGTCGACGGTGACGGCCGGGCCCTCCAGGCCGAAGGCGTAGGAGAGGCGGCCGGACATGACGCTGGCGGTGTTGCCGGTGGCGACATGGCCGCGGATGTCGGTGGTGCCGGTGCCCTGGCGCAGGACCGTGGCGTAGTCCTGGCCGTTGGTGCCGACGAACACGCCGGTACGGCTGCCGCGCAGGGTGGTCGCGTCGATGCCGGCCCGCTCGAACGCCTCCCAGGAGGTCTCCAGCAGCAGGCGCTGCTGGGGGTCCATGGCCAGTGCCTCGCGGGGCGCGATGCCGAAGAAGGAGGCGTCGAAGAGGCCGACGCCGTCCAGGAATCCGCCTTCGAGGGTGGCGGAGGCGCCGCGGGCGAGCGCGTCGAGGTCCCAGCCGCGGTCCGCGGGGAATCCGCTGATCGCGTCCGCACCGCTGCTCAGCAGCTGCCAGAGGTCCTCGGGGGACCGTATGCCGCCGGGGAAGCGGCAGTTCATGCCGACGATGGCGATGGGGTCGTCGTCCGCGGCGCGGGGGGCGAGGGCCGGGGCGCCGGTCGCGGGCTCGGGCAGGGCGCCCAGGAGTTCGGCGAGCAGGAAGTCGGCGAGGGCGGTCGGGGTCGGGTGGTCGTAGACGAGGGTCGCGGGCAGTTTCAGGCCGGTGGTGGCCGTGAGGGTGTTGCGCAGTTCGACGATGGTCAGCGAGTCGAAGCCGAGGTCGCTGAAGGCGCGGTCGGCACCGATGGCCGAGGTGCCGCTGTGCCCGAGGACCGCGGCCACCTGTGTGCGTACCAGGTCCAGGACGAAACGGGGGCGCGCGGCCGGGGAGAGCCCGGCGAGCCGTTGACGCAGGGCCGGTTCCCGCAGGGCGGCTTCCGGTGACCCGGCAGGCGGCGCGACCCGCTGCAGTTCGGGCAGGTCGCCGACGACCGGGCTGGGGCGCGTCGCGGTGAAGACCTCTGCGTACCGCTGCCAGTCGATGTCCGCGAGGGTCAGCGTCGTGGCGTCGTGCTCGATCGCCTGGCGCAGTGCGGTGAGGGCGAGCTGGGGTGCCATGGGGGTGAAGCCGCCGCGGCGGACGCGGTCCTGGATGCCGGTGCCGTCGGCCGCCATGCCGGTCTCGGCCCAGGGGCCCCAGGCCAGCGAGGTGGCAGGCAGGCCGTGGGCGCGGCGGTGTTCGGCGAGGGCGTCGAGGAAGGCGTTGCCGGCGGCGTAGTTGCCCTGGCCGGGTGCGCCGAGGGTGCCGGCGACGGAGGAGAAGAGCACGAAGGCGCTCAGGTCCTGCTCGCGGGTCGTCTCGTGCAGGTTGAGGGTGGCGGTGACCTTGGTGCGCAGGACGGAGGTGAACTGCTCGGGGGTGAGCGTGTCCAGGGTGCCGTCGTCGACGGTGCCGGCGGTGTGGAACACCGCGGTGAGCGGGTGCTCGTCGGGGATCGCGGCCAGGACGGCGGCGAGCGCGTCCCGGTCGGCGGTGTCGCACGCCGCGAGGGTGACCTCTGCCCCCAACTGCCGTATCCCTGCGGCCAGTTCAGCGGCGCCGGGGGCGTCGGTGCCGCGCCGGCTGACCAGCAGCAGGTGCTCGGCGCCCGCCTCGGCCAGCCATCGGGCGACGTGGCCGCCGAGCGCACCGGTGCCGCCGGTGACGAGCACGGTTCCGGTGGGGCGGAACGTGCTTGCCTCGGGGGCCGGTGCGGCCCGGTGGTGTGCCAGGCGGCGGACGAAGGTCGCGGTGGTACGGACGGCGAGCTGGTCCTCGTCGCCGCTGTCGGCGAGGACGGTGGCCAGACGGCGCAAGGTGGTGCCGTCGAGCTCGTCGGGGAGATCGACGAGGCCGCCCCAGCGCTGCGGGTGCTCCAGTGCGGCGACCCTGCCCAGGCCCCAGACGGCGGCCTGGGCGGGGCGGGCCGGGTGTTCGGCGCGGTCCACGGCCACGGCGGTGCGGGTCACGCACCACAGGGGGGCCTCGATGCCCGCGTCGCCCAGGGCCTGGAGGGCGGTCGCCGTCAGCAGGAGGCCCGGGGTCGTGGCTTCATCAGCGCCCTCGGTGCCTTCGTCGGCCGTTGCCAGCAGGGACAGGACGCCCGCGAACTCACCGTACTCTTCAGCCAGTTCGCCCATCCGCTCGGCCAGTTCCCGGCGCCGCGGGGCGGTGATGTCCACCCGTACGGCGTCGGCGCCCAGGGCCCCGGCGACCGCATCGGTCCAGGCCCGCTCGCCGTCGGCCGGTGCGAGCACCAGCCAGGTCCCGGCCGGGTGCCCGGTGGCGGAGGTGCCGGTCAGGGGCTTCCAGGTGGTCCGGTAGCGCCAGCCGTCGACGGTGGAGCGCTCCCGGCTCCTGCGCCGCCAGGAGGAGAGGGCGGGCACGACGGCGTTGAGGGTGTCGTCGTCCAGGTCCAGCGAGGAGCCCAGGGATGCGAGGTCCGCGCGCTCGACGGCCGACCAGAACTCCGCGTCCGCCGCGTCGGCGGGGTGTGCGGGGGCGGCGGCTCCGGCGGCCGCCTCGGGCCAGTAGCGCTCACGCTGGAAGGGGTAGGTGGGCAGGTCGGTCCGCCGGGCGCCGCTGCCGGCGAACACGGCGTCCCAGTCGACCCGTACCCCGTGGAGGTGGAGCCGGGCCAGTGCCGTGGTCAGGGCCGGGGCCTCGGGCCGGTCGCGGCGCAGTGCCGGGATGGCGGTGGCGGGCGTCCGCTCGCCGGTGCTCTCGCGTACCGCGCCGCTGAGTACGGCGTCCGGGCCGAGCTCGAAGAAGGTCGTCACGCCGTGCTCGGTGAGGTGCCGTACGGCGTCGGCGAAGCGGACGGTCCCGCGGGCCTGCCGGGTCCAGTACTGCGCCGAGCACAGGTCGTCGGCCGGGATCGGCTCGCCGGTGAGGGTGGAGACCAGCGGCAGCTCCGGCGGGTGGAAGGTGACGCCTTCGGCGGCACGGGCGAAGGCGTCCAGCATCGCGTCCATGTGCGGCGAGTGGAAGGCGTGGCTGACCGGCAGCCGCTTGGTGCGGCGGCCGAGCTCGTGGAAGTGGGCCGCCACGGCGAGCACCACGTCCTCGTCGCCCGAGACGACCAGCGACGCCGGGGTGTTGACGGCGGCGACCACGGCCCGTCCCTCGTACGGGGCGAGCACGGCGGCCACCTCGTCCTCGGCGGCCTCGACGGAGGCCATGGCACCGCCCGGGGGCAGGGCCGCCATCAGGCGGGCGCGGGCCGCGACGAGGGTGCAGGCGTCCTCCAGGGAGAGGACTCCGGCGGCGTGCGCCGCGGCGAACTCGCCGATGGAGTGGCCCGCGACGTAGTCGGGGCGCAGGCCCCAGGACTCGGCGAGGCGGAACAGCGCCACTTCGAGGGCGAAGAGGGCCGGCTGGGTGTAGCCGGTGTCGTCCAGCAGTGCGGCCTCGGGGGTACCGGGGTCGGCGAAGAGGATCTCCCGCAGCGGGCGGTCGAGTGCGAGGTCGAAGCGGGCCAGTGCGGCGTCCAGGGCCTCGGCGTAGACCGGGTGGCGGTCGTAGAGCTCGCGGCCCATTCCGGGGCGCTGGCTGCCCTGGCCGGTGAAGAGGAAGGCCAGTCGGCCGCGGTCCGGGCGGCCGGTGAGCAGTCCGCCGTCGGGGGTCGCGTCGCGCAGCGCGGTCAGGGCGCGGGTGAGGGTGCCGGGGGCGTCGGTGACGACGGCCGCGCGGTGCTCCAGGGCGGTCCGGGAGGTGGCGAGGGAGAACGCGAGGTCGGTGAGCGGCAGTTCGGGGTGGTCGGTGAGGTGGGTCAGGAGCCGTCCGGCCTGGGCGCGCAGGCCCGCTTCGGTGTGTCCGGACAGGGTCAGGAGAACGGGGGTGACGGGGGTGACAGGGGTGGGGTCGGCCGGGCGGGCCGGTGCGGTGGCGGTGTCCCCCTCGTCGCCCTCGGTCCGGTCTTCCGGGGCCTGTTCGAGGATGGTGTGGACGTTGGTGCCGCTGAGTCCGAAGGAGGAGACGCCCGCGCGGCGCGGGTGTCCGGTGGTCGGCCAGGGCAGCGGCTCGGTGAGCAGGTGGAGGGCGCCGGAGCTCCAGTCGACGTGCGAGGAGGGCCGGTCGATGTGCAGGCTCTGCGGCACGGCGGCGTGGCGCATGGCCATGACCATCTTGATGACGCTGGCGACGCCGGACGCCATCTGGGTGTGGCCGATGTTGGACTTGACGGAGCCCAGCAGCAGCGGGCTGTGCGGGTCGCGGTCCTGGCCGTACGTGGCAAGCAGCGCCTGGGCCTCGATCGGGTCGCCGAGGGCGGTACCGGTGCCGTGTCCGTCGATGACGTCGACCTCGGCAGCCTGGACACCGGCGTTGGCCAGGGCCTGGCGGATGACGCGCTGCTGGGACGGACCGTTGGGCGCGGTCAGCCCGTTGGAGGCGCCGTCCTGGTTCACGGCAGAGCCCCGGATGACGGCCAGGACCTGGTGCCCGTTGCGGCGGGCGTCGGAGAGCCGCTCGACGAGGACCAGGCCGACGCCTTCGGCCAGGCTCATGCCGTCGGCCTGGTCGGAGTACGCCTTGCAGCGGCCGTCGGCCGCCATCGCGCGCTGCCGGCTGAAGCCGACGAACGCCCCGGGCGTGGACATGATGCTGACGCCGCCCGCGAGGGCCAGGGAGCTCTCGCCGTTGCGCAGGGACTGGCAGGCCAGGTGCAGGGCGACCAGGGAGGAGGAGCAGGCGGTGTCGAGGGAGACGGCCGGGCCCTCGAAGCCGTAGGTGTAGGAGAGCCGGCCGGACAGGACGCTGGAGATGGTGCCGGTGATCAGGTGTCCCTCGGCGCCTTCCGGGCCCGCGCCGAAGGCTCCGTAGTCCTGGTAACTGGCGCCGATGAACGTGCCGGTGCTGCTGCCGCGCAGGGTGGCGGGGTCGATCCCGGCGCGCTCCATCGCCTCCCAGGAGGTCTCCAGCAGCAGCCGCTGCTGGGGGTCCATGGCCAGGGCCTCGCGGGGCGAGATGCCGAAGAAGGAGGCGTCGAAGTCGGCGGCGTCGTGGAGGAAGCCGCCCCGGGTCGAGTAGGTGTGGCCGGCCCGGTCGGGGTCGGGGTCGTAGAGGCCCTCGGCGTCCCAGCCGCGGTCGGTGGGGAACTCGCCGGTGGCGTCGCCGCCCTCGGCGACCAGGCGCCACAGGTCCTCCGGTGAGCCGACGCCGCCGGGGTAGCGGCAGCTCATGCCGATGATGGCGATGGGCTCGTCGTCGACAGCGGTGGTGGTGGAGGTCTCCGGGGCCGCGGTGGCGGTGCCGGTGATCGCCTCGCGCAGGAAGGCGACGAGTGCGAGCGGGTTGGGGTAGTCGAAGACCATGGTGCTCGGCAGGGCGAGCCCGGTCACGGTGGAGATCCGGTTGCGCAGGTCGACGGCGGTCAGCGAGTCGAAGCCGACGTCGCGGAAGGCACGTTGTTCGGAGAGCACGTCGGGTGAGGCGTGGCCGAGCGCGGTGGCCGCCTCGGTGCGCACGAGATCCAGCAGGAGACGGTCCTGCTCGGCCGCGGCCAGCCCGAGGAGCCGGGTGGCGAACTCGCTGCCGGAGTCCGCGACGTGGGTGGTGTTCTCCTCGAGCCGCTGGACTTCGGGCAGGTCCTCGAAGAGCCGGGTGGGCCGCGCGGAGGTGAAGACGGGGTAGTAGCGCTCCCAGTCCACGTCGGCGACGGCCAGGAGCGTCTCATCGTCGTCGAGGGCCTGGCGCAGGCCGGTGAGCGCCAGTTGGGGATCCATGAAGACCAGCCCGCTGCGGCGGATCTGGCCGGGGTCGACGCGGCCGAGCTTGAGGTCGTCGGCCCAGATGCCCCAGGAGACGGCGGTGGCCCGGGCGCCGCGGGCACGGCGGTGTTCGGCCAGGGCGTTGAGATACGCGTTGCCGGCGACGTAGGCGGCGTGGGCGCCGCTGCCCCACATGCCGGCGGTGGAGGAGTACAGGACGAAGGCGTCGAGGTCGTCGCCGAGGAGTTCGTCCAGGTTCCGGGCGCCGGTGACCTTGGCGTCCATGACCTTCGCGAAGTCGTCGAGGGACGTCTCGTCCAGCGGCGCCAGCTCGATGGTGACGGCGGTGTGCACGACGGTGCGTACGGTGCGGCCCTCGGCCTCGAGCGCGGCGAGCATCTGAGCGACCGCGTCGCGGTCGGTCAGGTCACAGGCCACGGCCTCGGCCGTGCAGCCCAACTCGGCCAGTTCCCGTACGAGTTCTCCCGCGCCGGGCGCGGCCGGACCGCGGCGGCTGGTGAGCACGATGTGCTCGGCGCCCTGCTGGGCGAGCCAGCGGGCCAGGTGCGGGGCGAGCGTGCCGGTGCCGCCGGTGACAAGGGTGGTGCCCCTCGGCGTCCAGGGGCGGGCCGGGGCGGGGTCCGCGGGGGTGGCGCGTACGACGCGGCGGGCGAGGACGCCCGAGGAGCGGACGGCGAGCTGGTCCTCGCCACTGCGGCCGGTCAGGATGGCGGCCAGGCGCTCGCCGGCCCGCTGGTCGAGCTGTTCGGGCAGGTCGACCAGGCCGCCCCAGCGCTGCGGGTGTTCGAGGGCGGCCGTCCAGCCGAGGCCGAGGATCTGGGCCTGGTCGGGGCGGGTGAGCCGGTCGGCGCGGCCGGTGGAGACGGCGCCTTGGGTCAGGCACCACAGGGGTGCGTCGATTCCGGCGTCGCCGAGTGCCTGGACGAGCGCGACGGTCAGGGCCAGAGCGCGGCTGAGCGCCGGGTGTGTGGCGCTCGCCTCGTCGGCCCGGGCCGGCAGGGACACCACACCCGTGAGGTCCGTCGCGCCGTCGAGGCCGGTCAGGCGCGCGGTCAGGGTGGCGCGGTCGGCGCAGGCGTCGTCCAGGACGAGGGTGCGCGTCTCGGCGCCGTGGGCGGCGAGGACACCGGTCAGGCTGTCGGTGTCGGCCCCTTCGGGGGCGACGACGAGCCAGGTGCCCGTCAGATCCGCCGCGGGCAGGCTGGTCAGCGGCTTCCAGGTGGCGCGGTAGCGCCAGGAGTCCACGGTGGACAGCTCGCGGCGGCGCTTGCGCCAGTGCGAGAGGGCCGGGAGGACCGGGGCCAGGGAGGTGCGGTCCAGGCGCAGGCTGGAGGCGAGCGCTTCGACGTCCTCCTCCTCGACCGCGGTCCAGAACTCGGCGTCCGCGGGGTCCGCTTCGGGCCGGTTCTGGGACCGCTCGGGGATCGCCCACAGGTGCTCGCGCTGGAAGGCGTAGGTGGGCAGCGGCACCCGGCGGGCGCCGCTGCCGGCGAAGACGGCGGACCAGTCGGCGCCCGCGCCCCGGACGAAGGCTTCGGCCAGGGAGGTCAGGAAGCGGTCGGTGCCGCCGGTGTCGCGCCGGAGCGTGCCGAGCACCGCGGCGGCGGCCCCGGCTTCCTCGGCGGTCGCCTGGATGCCCATGGACAGGACGGGGTGGGAGCTGACCTCGATGAAGAAGTGGTGGCCCTGGGCGAGGAGTTCACCGATGGCGGGCTGGAAGTGGACGGTCTGGCGCAGGTTGGTGAACCAGTACTCCGCGTCCATGACGGTGGTGTCCAGCCAGTCACCGGTGACGGTGGAGAAGAAGGGCACCTGCGCCGGGCGTGGGCGCACCGGCGCGAGGACGGTGCTCAGTTCGTCGCGCACCCGCTCGACCTGGGCGGAGTGCGAGGCGTAGTCCACGGCGATGCGCTTGGCGCGGATGTCCTCGGCGACCAGTTCGGCCTGGAGGGCGTCCAGCGGCGCGGTGGCGCCGGAGACGACGGTGGACCGGGGGCCGTTGACGGCGGCGATCGACAGGTCGCTGTACCCGGCGGCCCCGGCGAGGCGCTGTTCGACGTCGGCGGCGGGCAGCGGGACCGACAGCATGCCGCCGGATCCGGCCAGCCCGCGGGCGATGGCCTGGCTGCGCAGCGCGACGACGCGGGCCGCGTCCTGCAGTGAGAGTGCCCCGGCGACGGCGGCCGCGGCGATCTCGCCCTGCGAGTGGCCGACCACGGCATCGGGGGTGATGCCGTGGGAGGCCCACAGCGCGGCCAGGGAGACCATGACGGCGAAGGAGGCGGGCTGGACGACGTCGACGCGGTCCAGGGTCGGCGCGCCGTCGGCCTGGCGCAGCACGTCGAGCAGGGACCAGTCGACGAACTCCGAGAGGGCGGTGGCGCATTCGGTCAGGCGCGCGGCGAAGACCGGGGACTCCTCGAGGAGCCGCGCTCCCATGCCGGCCCACTGGGAGCCCTGGCCGGGGAAGACGAAGACGGTCTTGCCGTCGGTGTCGGCCGCGCCCTGGACGATGCCGGGTGCGGAGCCGCCGGTGGCGAGGGCGTCCAGGGCCGCGCGCCGGGACGCGTCGTCGGTGCCGACGACGACGGCGCGGTGGTCGAAGAGGGTGCGCGTGGCCACCAGGGTGTGGCCGACGTCGAGGGCACCGGGTGCCTCGCCGTCGAGGTGGGCGGCGAGGTGGGCCGCCTGGGCACGCAGCGCGCCCGGGGTCCGGGCGGACAGCACCCAGGGGACGGCGCCGCCGGCCGGGGGCACCGGCTGTGCGGGGTTCGTCTCGTGCGGGCGGGGGGCTTCTTCGAGGATGGTGTGGGCGTTGGTGCCGCTGATGCCGAAGGAGGAGACCGCGCAGCGGCGGGGGCGCTCGCCCTGGGGCCAGTCGGTGGGTTCGGTCAGCAGGGAGACGGTGCCGGGGGTCCAGTCGATGTGGCGGGAGGGGGTGTCGGCGTGCAGGGTGCGCGGCAGCTGTCCGTTGCGCAGAGCCAGGACCATCTTGATGACGCCGGCCACGCCGGCCGCCGACTGGGTGTGGCCGATGTTGGACTTCACCGAGCCCAGCAGCAGCGGGCTCCCCGGGTCGCGGCCCGGTCCGTAGGTGGCGAGCAGGGCCTGGGCCTCGATGGGGTCGCCGAGGGCGGTGCCGGTGCCGTGGGCCTCGACGGCGTCGACGTCCGCCGGGGCGAGCCCCGAGTTGGCCAGGGCCTGGCGGATGACGCGCTGCTGGGAGGGGCCGTTGGGGGCGGACAGGCCGTTGGAGGCGCCGTCCTGGTTGATGGCCGAACCGCGGACGACGGCGAGGATCTCGTGCCCGTTGCGCCGGGCGTCCGAGAGGCGCTCCAGGACGAGGACGCCGACGCCCTCGGCCAGGGTCATACCGTCGGCGCCGTCGGAGAACGCCTTGCAGCGGCCGTCGCCGGCCAGGGCTCGCTGCCGGCTGAAGGCGACGAACGGGTTGGGGTTGGTCATCACGGTCGCGCCGCCGGCCAGGGCCAGGGAGCTCTCGCCGTTGCGCAGCGACTGGCAGGCCAGGTGCAGGGCGACCAGGGACGAGGAGCAGGCGGTGTCGACGGTGACGGCCGGGCCTTCGAGGCCGAAGAGGTAGGCCAGGCGCCCGGAGAGCACGCTGGGGCTGGTGCCGGTCACCAGGTGGCCGGCGGAGCCGTCCTCGACGCCGAGTCCGTACTCCTGGTAGGTGGAGCCGATGAAGGTCCCGGTCGTGGTGCCGTGGACGGTGGTGGGGTCGATGCCGGCGTGCTCGAACGCCTCCCAGGTGGTCTCCAGCAGCAGCCGCTGCTGGGGGTCCATCGACAGCGCCTCGCGCGGCGAGATGCCGAAGAAGGAGGCGTCGAACTCGCCCGCGTCGTGCAGGAACCCGCCCTGGGTGGAGTACGTCGTACCGGGGTTGTCCGGGTCGGGATGGAAAAGGCCGTCGGTGTGCCAGCCGCGGTTGACGGGGAAGTCGCTGATGGCGTCGACGCCTTCGCTGACCAGGTCCCACAGCTGCCGCGGGGAGCGGACGCCGCCGGGGAAGCGGCAGCTCATGCCGACGATGGCGATGGGCTCGTCGAAGCCGCCGGCAGCCGTGGCCACGGGAGCGGCCATGTCACCGCTGGTGCCCAGGAGTTCCTCGCGCAGGTGGCGGGCGAGGGCGACGGGGGTCGGGTAGTCGAAGACGAGGGTGGCGGGCAGCGCCAGGCCGGTGAGGGCGGCCAGCCGCTTGCGCAGTTCCACGGCGGTCAGCGAGTCGAAGCCGGCGTCGCGGAAGGCCCGCCGTTCCGCGATGGCGTCCGCGGAGTCGTGGCCGAGGGCGATGGCCGCCTCGGCGCGCACCAGGTCGCCCAGCAGCCGCTCCTGCTCGTCCTGGTCCAGGCCCCGCAGGCGCGCGGCGAATTCGGGCGCGGCGCTTTCGCCCTCGGCGCGTGCCAGTGCCTGGACCTCGGCCAGTTCGTCGAAGAGGGCGCTGGGGCGGGTGGAGGTGAAGACGGGGTGGTAGCGCTCCCAGTCGATGTCGGCGACCGTGACGGTGACGTCCTGGTGGACGACGGCGCGCCGCAGTTCGGCGAGGGCGGTCGCGGGCGCGAGGAAGCGCAGCCCGCGCCGGTGCAGTTCGTCGGTGACGGCCTCGTGGGTGGCCATGCCGGCCTCGGCCCAGGGGCCCCAGGCGACGGAGGTGGCGGGCAGGCCGCGGGCCGCGCGGCGCTCGGCGAGGGCGTCGAGGTAGGCGTTGGCGGCGCTGTAGGCGCTCTGTCCGGCGCTGCCCCACACTCCGGCGATCGAGGAGACCAGGACGAAGAAGTCCAGGTCGTGGCCGTCCAGGAGGCTGTCGAGGTGGGCCGCGCCGAGCAGCTTGGCGGCCATCGCCTGGGCGGCGTCGGCCAGTGGGGTGTCGGCGAGTGCGGCCGCCTGGCCGACACCGGCCGCGTGTACGACGCCGGTCAGCGGGTGCTCGTCGGGTACGGAGTCCAGCAGCGCGGCGAGTGCGTCGCGGTCGGCGGTGTCGCAGGCCGCGAGGGTGACCCGTGCCCCCAACTCCTCGATTTCGGCGGCCAGTTCGGCGGCGCCGGGGGCGTCGGGGCCGCGGCGGCTGGTGAGCAGGAGGTGCTCGGCGCCGCTGCGGGCGAGCCAGCGGGCCGCCTCCGCACCGAGCGCTCCGGTGCCCCCGGTGACGAGCACGGTGCCGCGCGCGGTGAACGTGTCGGCCGGGGGCAGTTCGGCCTGCGGGTGGCGCACCAGGCGGCGGCCGAGCGCTCCGGTGGCGCGGACGGCGATCTGGTCCTCGCCTCCCTGTGCGGCCAGCGCGCTGACGAGGTGCTGGGTGGCGGGTGCGTCGAGGGCGGCCGGCAGGTCGATCAGGCCGCCCCACAGCTGCGGGTGTTCCAGGGCGGCGACCCGGCCCAGTCCCCAGGCCGCGGCCTGGAGGGGGTGGGTGAGCGGGTCGTCGGCGCCGGTGGTGACGGCGCCCCGGGTCAGGGTCCACAGGGGCGCGGCGAGGTCGGTGTCGGCGAGCGCCCGGATCAGCACGAGGCTCAGCGCGAGCCCGGTGGACGGCTGGGCGCCCGTCTCGTCACCGGGCCGGTCGGCTAGCGGCAGCAGGGACAGCACACCGGTCAGGGGCCGGTCCTGGTCGCGTACGGCGGCGAGCCGGTCGGCGAGGTGGGCGCGGTCGCGGCAGGCATCGTCCAGGACGAGGGGCTCGAACTGGGCGCCGTGGCCGCGCAGCGCATCGAGGATCTCGTCGCTGTCGATGCCGTCGGCGGTGACGAGCAGCCAGGTGCCGTCCAGTACGGGTGCGGCGGTTGCCGGCACGGGGCGCCAGGCCACGCGGTAGCGGGTGGAGTCCAACAGCGCCTTCTCGTGCCGGTGCTGGCGCCAGGAGGACAGCGCGGGCAGCAGGGCGTACAGGGAGGCGTGCTGTTCGTCGCGCAGCCCGAGGAGGGCGGCCAGTTCCGTGGCGTCGCCGCGTTCGACGGCGCCCCACAGCTCGGCGTCCGCGGGGTCGGCGGCGCCCTGCGCGAGTCGGGCCGGGGTCTGTTCGGGCCAGTAGCGCTCGTGCTGGAAGGCGTAGGTGGGCAGGTCGAGGGTGCGGGCTCCGGTGCCGGCGAGGTACGCGGGCCAGTCGACGGCCGTGCCGCGGACGTGCAGGCGGGCCAGCGCGGTGGCCGCGCAGCGCTCCTCGCCGCGCCCGGCGCGCAGCATCGGGACGATGTGCGCGTCCGCGTCGTCGCCGAGGGCGTCCTGGGCGGCGGCCGACAGCACGCTGTCGGGGCCGAGTTCGAGGAAGGTGCCGGCGCCGCAGTCGTGCGCGGCGCGCAGGGTGTCGGCGAAGCGGACGGCGCCGCGGGCGTGCGCGACCCAGTAGTCGGCACTGCGCAGCTCGTCGTCGGTGGCGGGGCGTCCGGTCAGGCCGGAGATGACGGTCACGTCCGGGGCGTGGTAGGTGAGCTCGGCGGCGACCTCGCGCAGCCCGTCGAGCGCGGGCTCCATGAGCGGCGAGTGGAAGGCGTGGCTGACCGGCAGCCGCTTGGTCTTGCGGCCCTGGGCCGCGAAGTGGGCGGCGATCTCCTCGACGGCGGCCAGTTCTCCGGCGACCACGACGCTGCGGGGGCCGTTGACGGCGGCGAGGGAGACCTCGTGCTCGCGCCCGGCGAGCAGCGGCGCGGTCTCGTCCTCGGTGGCCTGAAGGGAGATCATCGCGCCGCCGGCGGGCAGTTCTTGCATCAGCCGTCCGCGCGCGATCACCAGACGGGCCGCGTCGGGCAGCGAGAGGACGCCCGCGACATGCGCGGCGGTGATCTCGCCGATGGAGTGGCCCATCAGCACGTCGGGGCGGATGCCCCAGCTGCGGAACAGCCGGTGGAGCGCGACCCCGACGGCGAACAGCGCGGGCTGGGTCCACTCGGTGCGGTCCAGCAGCGCCGCCTCGGGGCTGCCCTCCGGGGCGAACAGGACGTCCTTGAGGGGGCGGTCCAGGTGCGGGTCGAGGGCGGCGGTCACCTCGTCGAGGGCCTGGGCGAACGCGGGGAAGCGGGCGGCGAGTTCACGGCCGGCGCCGGGGCGCTGGCTGCCCTGCCCGGAGAACACCACGGCCAGCTTGCCCGCGCCGCCGACCTCGCCCTCGGTGAGCGCGGGGCCCGGCCGGTCGGCGGCCAGGTCGGCGAGGGCGTGCAGCAGTTCGTCGCGATCGCCGGTGACGACGGCACGCTGGTCGAAGGCCGAGCGGGTGGTGGCCAGGGACAGCGCGACATCGGCCAGGTTCAGGGCGGGGCGCTCGTCAAGGAAAGTCCGCAGGCGGGCGGCCTGGTCGCGCAGCGCCGCCCGGTTCTTGCCGGACAGCGTCCAGGGCACGACGGCCGGGGTGAGCGCCGGCTCTTCGCGCTGCTCGGCGACGGCTGCCGGCTCCTCGACGATGAGGTGGGCGTTGGTGCCGCTGAATCCGAAGGAGGAGACGGCGGCGCGGCGCGGCCGGTCGGCCTGCGGCCAGGGCGTCTCGTCGGTGAGCAGGCGCACCGCCCCGGAGTCCCACTCCACGTGTGAGGACGGCGCGTCGGCGTGCAGGGTGCGGGGCAGCACGCCGTGGCGCATGGCCATGACCATCTTGATGACGCCGGCGACGCCGGCCGCGGCCTGAGTGTGGCCGATGTTGGACTTCACCGAGCCCAGCAGCAGCGGGCTGTCCGGGTCGCGGTCCTGGCCGTACGTGGCAAGCAGTGCCTGGGCCTCGATGGGGTCGCCGAGGGTGGTGCCGGTGCCGTGGCCCTCCACCGCGTCGATGTCCGTGGCGGTCAGGCCGGCGGCGGACAGCGCCTGCCGGATCACCCGCTGCTGGGCGGGGCCGTTGGGAGCGGTCAGGCCGTTGGAGGCGCCGTCCTGGTTGACGGCGGAGCCGCGGACGACGGCCAGGACCCGGTGTCCGTTGCGGCGGGCGTCGGAGAGGCGTTCCAGAACGAGGACGCCCACGCCCTCGGACCAGCCGACGCCGTCGGCGCCGTCGCCGAACGCCTTGCAGCGCCCGTCCGGGGACAGGCCGCGCTGCCGGGAGAACTCGATGAGGGCACCCGGCGTCGACATGACCGTGACGCCGCCGGCCAGCGCGAGCGAGCACTCCCCCGCGCGCAGGGCCTGCATCGCCCAGTGCATGGCGACCAGCGAGGACGAGCACGCGGTGTCGACGGTGACGGCGGGGCCTTCGAGGCCGAGGGTGTAGGAGATGCGCCCGGAGGCGACGCTCGGGGCGGTGCCGCTGCCCTGGTGGCCTTCGAACTGCCCGCCGGAGAGCACCGTGGCGTAGTCGTTGTACATCACGCCCGCGAACACACCGGTCTGGCTGCCGCGCAGGGACACCGGGTCGATGCCCGCCCGCTCGACGGCCTCCCAGGACGCTTCGAGGAGCAGCCGCTGCTGGGAGTCGGTCGCCAGAGCCTCGCGGGGGCTCATGCCGAAGAAGGCGGGGTCGAAGTCGGCTGCGGTGTGCAGGAATCCGCCGAACCGGGAGCAGGAGGTGCCGGTGCGGTCCGGGTCCGGGTCGTAGAGCGCGTCCAGGTCCCAGCCCCGGTCGGCGGGCAGGCCCGAGATGGCGTCGGTGCCCTCGCTGACCAGCCGCCACAGGTCTTCGGGCGAGGCGACGCCGCCCGGGTAGCGGCAGCTCATGCCGACGATGACGATGGGGTCGTCGTCGGCGGCGGTAGCGGTACGGGGCGCATCGGCCGCGGCGGCGGCCTCGGAGCCCATGAGTCCGTCGAGGAGGTGCGCGGCGAGGGCATCGACGGTCGGATGGTCGAAGATGACCGTCGCGGCGGTGCGCAGCCCGGTGGCCGCGTTGAGCCGGTTGCGCAGTTCCACGGCGGTCAGCGAGTCGAAGCCCAGCTCCCGCAGCGGGCGCCGCGGGTCGATGTCGGCGGTGCCGGCGTGGCCGAGCACGGCGGCCACCTGTCCGGCCACGAGGTCGAGCACGACCTCGCGGCGGTCGGTCTCCGCCAGCCGGGACAGCTTCTGTACGAGGGTGACGGCGGCCTCCTGGCCCGAGACCACCGAGCGACGGGCCGGGGTGCGGATCAGGCCGCGCCACAGCGCCGGTATCTCGCTCTGGACGCGCAGGACGGACAGGTCGAGCCTGGTCGGCAGAAGGACGGCGGCATCCGTGGCGGTGGCCGCGTCGAAGAGGGCGGTGCCCTGTTCCTCGGTGAGCGCGGGCGTGCCCATACGGGCCAGGCGGTCGAGGTCCTCGTCCGTGAGGCCGCCGGTCATGCCGGCGGTGGGCTCCCACGGGCCCCAGGCCAGGGAGATCCCCGGCAGCCCCTGGGCGCGGCGCAGTTGGGCGAGCGCGTCGAGGAAGGCGTTCGCGGCGGCGTAGTTGCCCTGGCCCGCCGCGCCCACGGTGCCGGAGAGGGAGGAGAAGACGACGAAGGCGGCCAGGTCCAGGTCCCGGGTGGCCTCGTGGAGGTGCCAGACGGCGTCGGCCTTGGGCCGCAGGACCGCACTGATCCGCTCGGGGGTGAGCGAGGCGATCACGCCGTCGTCGAGGCTGCCTGCGCTGTGCACGACGGCGGTGACGGGGTGCTCGGCGGGCACACCGGCCAGCAGCCGTTGCACGGCGACGCGGTCGGCCAGGTCGCAGGCCGCGAGGGCCACCTGCGCGCCGTGCCCGGCCAGTTCGGCCATGAGTTCCCCGGCGCCGTCGGCGTCGGCACCGCGGCGGCTGACGAGCAGCAGGTGGCGTACCCCGCGCTCGGCGACCAGGTGCCGGGCCAGTACGCGGCCCAGGCCGCCGGTGGCCCCGGTGAGGACCACGGTGCCCTCGGGGTCCCACTCCGTAGCGGCCCGCGGCGCCTGGGCGCGGGCGAGCCGCGCGGTGAGCACGGTGGTGCCGCGGACGGCGGCCTGTGGCTCGTCCGAGGACAGGGCCAGGGCCCGCAGCAGCGGCTCCGCGGCGGGCTCGGCGGTGCCGGGGTCCAGGTCCAACAGCCCGAAGCGGCTGGGGTGTTCGGTCTGGGCGGCCCGTACCAGGCCCCACACGGCGGCGGCCACCGGGTCGGGTGCCTGCCGGGCGTCGGTGGCGACGGCGCCACGGGTGACGAAAACCAGCCGGGAGGCGGCGTACCGCTCGTCCTCCAGCCAGGTCCGCAGGCGTTCCAGTACGTGGGCGGTGCGGGCGTGCACGGCGGTGACGACCTCGTCCTCGGCCGCCCCCTCGACGGGGGCGAGGACCACGTCCGGGGCGTGGGCGGCGGCGTCCGGGCCGGGCAGCGCCGTGACCGTGAGATCGGTCGGCGCAAGGGCCCGCTCCAGGCCGAAGAGGTCGGGGCCGAGGACGGCGGCCGAAGCGGGCGCCCCCTGGACGGCTTGGCGCGGTTCGCTCCAGCGCACCTCGAACAGGGCGTCGCGGACGAGGGAGTTGGCCGCGTCGAGCTGCTCGTCGGGCAGGGTGCGCAGGACCAGCGAGCCGATCGAGGCGACCGGGGCGCCGGTGGTGTCGGCGACGGCGATGGCCACCGCGTCGTCCCCGTCCGGAGTCAGTTTCACCCGGACCGTGCTCGCCCCGCTCGCGTGCAGGGTGACGTCCTGCCATGAGAAGGGCAGGCCGCCGCGGGCGTTCTCGCCCAGGTCCACGAAGGCCGCGGCGTGCAGCGCGGCGTCCAGCAGGGCCGGGTGGAGTCCGAACGACGCGGCGGAGTCGACGGCCTGTGGCAGGGTGACCTCGGCGTAGACGTCGTCCCCGCTGCGCCAGGCGGCGCGCAGTCCCTGGAAGAGGGGGCCGTATCCGAAGCCGGTGTCGGCCATGCGGTCGTAGAAGCCGTCGAGGTCCAGCGGACGCGCGTCGGCGGGCGGCCAGACGGCGGCGTCGAATCCGGCGTGGTGCTCACCGGCGACGAGGGTGCCCGCGGCGTGCTGGGTCCAGGGCAGCTCCTCCGGACCGTCGGGGCGGGAGTGGATGCTCACCTCGCGGCGGCCCGACGCGTCGGGGCTGCCGACCCACACCTGCACCTGGACGCCGCCCTCCTCGGGCAGCACCAGCGGGGCGGCGAGGGTGAGTTCCTCCACCCGGCCGCAGCCGGCCTCGTCCCCGGCGCGCACGGCCAGCTCCAGGAAGGCGGTGCCCGGCAGCAGCACCGTGCCGCGTACGGCGTGGTCGGCGAGCCAGGGGTGGGTACGCCGCGACAGTCGTCCGGTCAGCAGGAGCCCGTCGGAGTTGGCGACCGACACGGCCGCCGTCAGCAGCGGGTGGTGTGCCGCGCCCAGGCCCGCGGCGCGCACGTCCCCGCCCGTCGCGGGCACGCTCTTGGGCCAGTAGCGGCGGCGCTGGAAGGCGTACGTGGGCAGGTCGGCGCGCCGGGCGCCGGTGTCCTGGAAGTAGGGCTCCCACTGGACGGCCACGCCGCGGGTGTGCAGACCCGCCAGCGCGGCGGTGAGCGTCTCGGCCTCGGGGCGGCCGGGGCGCAGCGCGGCGAGCGTGGCGGGCACGCCGTCAGCGGCGGTGTCCGTGTCCGCCGCGGCCAGGCAGGACTGGGCCATGGCGGACAGGACGCCGTCGGGGCCCAGTTCAAGGAAGGTGGCGGCGCCGTGGCCGTCGAGCCAGGCGAGGGCGTCGGCGAACCGTACGGTGTGGCGGGCGTGGTCCACCCAGTAGTCGGGGGAGGTCAGCTGCTCCACCGTGGCGAGGGTGCCGGTCAGGCCGGAGACGACCGGGATCACGGGCGCCTGCGGTGTGAGCCGGGAGACGGCCGTGCGGAACTCCTCGAGCATGGGCTCCATGAGCGGGGAGTGGAACGCGTGCGAGACACGCAGCCGCTTGGACTTGCGGCCCAGCGCGCCGAAGTGCTCGGCGACGGCGGTGACGTCGTCGGCCCGGCCGGCGACCACGACGGCGGCGGGCCCGTTGACCGCGGCGATCGAGACGCGGTCCTGCCGGTCCTCCAGGAGGGGCAGGACCTCTTCCTCGGCGGCTTCGAGGGAGACCATGGTGCCGCCTTCGGGCAGCGCCTGCATGAGGCGGCCGCGGGCGAGCACCAGGGCCGCGGCGTCGGCCAGGGTGAAGACGCCGGCAACGTGCGCCGCGGCGATCTCGCCGATGGAGTGCCCGGCGAGGAAGTCCGGCTTGATGCCGAAGGACTCGGCGAGCCGGTACAGCGCGACCTCGATCGCGAACAGCGCGGGCTGGGCGTAGCCGGTCTCGTCGAGCAGGGCGGCCTCGGGCGTGCACTCGGCGGCGAACAGCACGTCCTTCAGGGGCCGGGCGAACCCCTGGTCGAGGTGGGTGAGGCACGCGTCGAGGGCGGTGGCGAAGACCGGGAAGCGGGCGGCCAGTTCACGCCCCATGCCCGGTCGCTGGGAGCCCTGTCCCGCGAAGAGGAAGGCGAGCTTGGACCGTGTCCGCGCGGTGTCCTGCACCAGACCCGGGGCCGGTGTGCCGTCCGCGAGCGCGGTGAGGGCGGCGCGGGCCCGGTCCAGGTCGGCCGCGGTGAACGCGGCGCGGTGCTCCAGGCCGGAGCGGGCCGTGGCCAGGGAGTAGGCGATGTCCACGGGGTTCAGGGGCGCGCGGCCGGGGCGGGGCGTGAGGTGTTCGAGCAGTTGCGCCGCCTGGGCGCGCAGCGCCTCGCGGGTGCGGCCGGAGACGAGCCATGGGACGGCGCCCGCCGCCAGGGGTTCGGTGGCGGCCGGTTCCCTTTCGTCCTCAGGGGCAGCCGGGGCCTCCTCCAGGATCGTGTGCGCGTTGGTGCCGCTGAGCCCGAACGAGGAGACGCCGGCCCGGCGCGGCTGTTCGCCCTGCGGCCACGGGACGGGCTCGGTGAGCAGGCGCACGGCCCCCTGCGTCCAGTCGACGTGCGAGGACGGCTCGTCCACATGGAGCGTGCGCGGGAGCAGGCCGTGCCGCATGGCCAGCACCATCTTGATGACGCCGGCCATGCCGGCCGCCGCCTGGGTGTGGCCGAGGTTCGATTTGACGGACCCCAGCAGGAGCGGGCGGTCGTCGTCGCGGTTGCGGCCGTAGGTCGCCAGCAGTGCCTGGGCCTCGACCGGGTCGCCCAGGGTGGTGCCGGTGCCGTGCGCCTCGACGACGTCGACCTCGTCGGCCGAGAGCCGCGCACTGACCAGCGCCTGCTCGATCACCCGTTGCTGCGAGGGGCCGTTGGGCGCGGTCAGCCCGTTGGAGGCGCCGTCCTGGTTGACGGCGGAGCCCCGGATGACGGCCAGGATCTCGTGCCCGTTGCGCCGGGCCTCCGAGAGGCGTTCCAGGACCAGGACGCCCACGCCCTCGGCCCAGCCGGTGCCGTTCGCGGAGTCGGCGAAGGAGCGGCAGCGCCCGTCGGCGGAGAGCCCGCCCTGGCGGCTGAACTCCACGAAGGTGGTGGGGCTGGACATCACGGTGACGCCGGCGGCCAGCGCCAGGGAGCACTCGCCCTGGCGCAGGGAGTGGGCGGCCAGGTGCAGGGCCACGAGGGAGGACGAGCAGGCGGTGTCGACGGTGACCGCCGGGCCCACGGCACCGAAGAAGTACGCGAGTCGCCCCGAGATGACGCTGGTGGTGGTGCCCGTCAGGGCGAAGCCCTGCACGTCGTCGTCCGGGCCCACCCGGTACTCCTGGGGCATCGCCCCGACGAACATGCCCGTCCTGGTGCCGCGGACCGCCGCCGGGTCGATGCCGGCCTGCTCGAAGGCTTCCCAGGAGGACTCCAGCAGCAGTCGCTGCTGCGGGTCCATGGCGAGCGCCTCACGGGGCGAGATCCCGAAGAAGGAGGCGTCGAACTCGGCCGCGTCGTGCAGGAATCCGCCGGAGAACTCCCCCGCGTCCTCGGCCAACAGCTCCCAGCCGCGGTCGGCGGGGGACGCGGTGATGCCGTCCCCGTCGGCGGCGAGCAGGGACCAGAGCTCCTCGGGACTGCGCACGCCTCCCGGGAAGCGGCAGCTCATGCCCACGATCGCGATCGGCTCGCGGGCCGCCGCCTCCAGCTCGCCCACCCGCTGCCGGGAGCGCCGCAGATCGGCACTGGCCCGCTTCAGGTAGTCGCGGAGCTTCTGTTCCTGATCCATGTTCGCCACGTTCAACCAACCCATCTCAAGACCGTCGGACAGCAGAGGATTTCGATGTGGGCATCCGGCAATGAGGACGGCCGTTCCACAGCGACTGAGTGATCTGCGTGCCCTGCACGAGGAAGCTCGACGTTCCGCACGCCACTCGCCCAGTCTCGGCCGGGTTTGCCATGAAATTCCCTAGAGTCGGCCGGCCCCCCGGGGCCGGCCGCGCGCCAACGAGAAAACGGCGCCCGCAGACGTCGGGCGCCGAGGCCGCAGGCGCAGCATCGTGGTGCGGCGGCGCACCGGGCGGCGCGCCGGCAGAAACTCACCTCACGGCGCGGACTCCTCGGCGGCGGTGAGGCGTTCGCGGAGGAGTGCCAGTACGGCCGGAGCCTGGGAGCCGAGGAAGAAGTGACCGCCGGGATAGACCTGGAGGTCGAACGCCCCCGTGGTGTGGGCGCGCCAGTCCGCGGCCTCCTCCAGCGTGGTCTTGGGGTCGTTGTCGCCGGTCAGCGCGGTGATCGGCGCCTTGATCGCCGCCCCGGGGTCGCAGCGGTAGGTCTCCACCGCGGCGTAGTCGCTGCGGATGGCCGGGAGGATCATGCGCAGGAGCTCCTCGTCGCCCAGCAGCGCGGCGTCCGTACCGGAGAGCAGCTTGAGTTCGGCGACGATCCCGTCGTCGTCACGCCGGTGCACGCTCTCCGTCCGGTAGCGCGAGGGCGCGCGCCGTCCCGAGGCGAAGAGGTGCGTCAGCTCGCCTCCGTCGGCCTCCAGCCGCCGGGCCACCTCGAAGGCGACCATCGCGCCCATGCTGTGCCCGAAGAACGCCGTAGGCCGCGACCGGAGCCGGTCCCGCAGGGCCGCGTACACCTGATCGGCCATGACGGTGATGTCGCTGGGGCTGGTCTCGGTGCGGCGGTCCTGGCGGCCGGGGTACTGCACCGACAGCACCTCCGCCACGGGTGACAGCTGTGCCGATACGGGGAAGAAGAAGGAGGCCGAACCGCCCGCGTGCGGAAAGCAGACGAGCTGGCGCCGATGGTGCGGCGCGGGGTGGTAGCGCCGGGCCCAGAGCCCGTCCGCCGTGGTCGTCGTCAAGGTGCTGACTCCTCCTCGCGATGGCGCCGGACCGGCCGGTCCGGCGGAATGCTGCCGCCGGTCGCCGGCCGCCGTGCCGGGGATACACCCGGGGCACACAGGGCGCGCCGGGGTATCCGTGCGTCCGGCCCGACTACCAGCTGCCGGCCAGCAGCAGGTCCCCGTACTCCCGCTCACGGGACGCCTGGCGCAGGTCGGAGTCGACCATCATGCGCATCAGTTCGGGGAAGTCGACGGTGGGCTCCCAGCCCAGCTGGGCGCGGGCGCGCTCGGCGTCCGCGCACAGGATCTCCACCTCGGCCGGGCGCACCAGCGAGGGGTCGATGCTGACGTAGTCCTCCCAGTTCAGGCCCACATGCTCGAAGGCGATGCGGACGGCGTCGCGGACCGAGTGCATCTCGCCGGTCCCGATCACGTAGTCGCCCGGCTCGTCCTGTTGCAGCATCAGGTGCATGGCACGGACGTAGTCTCCGGCGAAGCCCCAGTCGCGTACGGCGTCGAGGTTTCCCAGGGACAGCTTGTCCTGGTAGCCGAGCTTGATGCGGGCCACCGCGAGAGAGATCTTCCGGGTCACGAACTCCGCACCACGGCGCGGGGATTCATGGTTGAACAGCATGCCGGAGACCGCGTACATACCGAAGGACTCACGGTAGTTGCGGGTGATGAAGTGCCCGTAGGTCTTCGCCACGCCGTAGGGGCTGCGCGGGCGGAAGATGGTGGTCTCGCGCTGCGGGGTCTCGGCGACCTTGCCGAACATCTCCGACGAGGACGCCTGGTAGAAGCGGATCTGCCGGCCGCCGTCACTCCGGGAGCCGTTCAGGCCGCTGACCATGCGGATCGCCTCGAGCATGCGCAGGACGCCCATGCCGTTGATCTCGGTGACGAGTTCGGGCTGCTGCCAGGACATCGGTACGAAGGAGATCGCACCGAGGTTGTAGATCTCGTCGGGCTGCACCTTGTCGACGGCGGAGCACAGGCTGGACTGGTCCATCAGGTCGCCTTCGACGAAGGACAGTTCGGACACCAGCCGACTGACCCGGGACTTCCTGGGGTTCGCCTGGCCCCGTATCAGGCCCCATACCTGGTACCCCTGCTCGAGCAGGTGCTCGGCCAGATAGGAGCCGTCCTGTCCGGTGATGCCGGTGATCAGCGCACGCTTGGACATCTCATTCCTCTCCGCTGCATAGAACAGACCGCCCAAACGCAGAGCCGAGTTTGCTGCTTGGCCTCTTGGCTGCTTGGTCTCATGACTACGTGGTCTCTTGGCGTCGAATGGCATCGGCGCGTCGAATGGCATCGGCCGGCATCGAAAACGCCGCGGTCCGGACGCTGGGTAATTGCACGCTTCCAAGCAGCCGGTCGCGATGTCAAGAAATTCCGGGCACACTAGGGAATTCCCGAGTCCCCGCCACCGGGTGTTTCCGGCCGGTTGGCATGGGCGCAGCCGGATCCGGCGCGGCCCCGCAGCGCCCTTGCGCCGGGACACTAGGGATTTTCCGGTGTGCGGTGCGCTGCACTGTCCGGGTGTGCCCCGTCCAGGCCCGGTCGGCGCCTCACCCCCCACCGCCGGCCGGGCCTTCCCGTCTCCTGGAGCGTCGCCCGGTGCTGCTCAGCCTTCTGCGAACCCATCTGCGGCCCCACCGGCGCGCCGTCGCCCTGCTGGGACTTCTGCAACTGGCGCAGATCCTGGCCACTTTGGCCCTGCCGACGCTGGGTGCCGCGGTCATCGACAACGGCGTGGTCAGGGCCGACAGCGGCTACATCACCCGGACCGGCTTGGCCATGCTGGCCGTGGCGCTCGTGCAGATCGCGGCGTCCGTGGGTGCGGTGGCGCTGGGAGCCCGTACGGCCATGGCGATGGGCCGCGACCTGCGCTCGGCCGTCTTCCGCCGGGTGCTGGACTTCTCGGCCCGCGAGATCGGGCGGTTCGGCACCCCGTCGCTGATGACGCGGACCGTCAACGACGTACAGCAAGTACAGATGCTGGCGCTGCCCGTATTCGGCGTCGCCGTATCGGCACCCCTGATGTGCCTGGGCAGCATCGCGCTCGCGCTCCGGCAGGACATGGGGTTCGCCCTGCTCCTGGTGACACTGACGGTGACCGTCGGAACGTCCTTCGGGCTCGTTCTGGGCCGCACCGATCCGTTCTACGCCCGTATGCAGAAAAACCTGGACCGTATCAACGGGCTGTTGCGCGAACGCATTACCGGAGTCCGCGTCGTACGGGCCTTTGTGCGCGATGCGCATGAAGGCGCGAGATTTGGCCGCACCAATTCCGAATTGCGCGACATCTCGCTGCGCGTCGGCCGACTGCTGGCGACCGTCATCCCCCTCGTGCTGCTGATCCTGAATGTCTTCATGGTGGCGGTGCTGTGGTTCGGAGCCCGCCGAGTCGACGCCGGGGCGATACGGTTCGGCGCGCTCAGTGCGTTTCTGAGCTATCTGACGCTGATCCTGATGTCGGTGGTGATGGTGACCTTCGTGTGCCTGGCGATGCCGCGGGCGAGGGTCTCGGCCGCGCGTATCCAGGAGGTGCTGGTGGCCGAGCCGAGCGTGGCGGCGCCGAGCGAGCCGGTACACGCGGTGCCCGCTGCCGGCCAACTGTCCTTGCATGGCGCCGGGTTCCGCTATCCGGGAGCGGCGGAGCCGGTACTGCGCGGCATCGATCTGAGCGTCGGGCCCGGCGAGACGGTGGCGATCCTCGGCAGCACCGGCAGCGGCAAGACCACCCTGCTCAACCTCGTGCTGCGGCACTTCGACGCCACCGACGGCTCCGTCCACGTGGGCGGCGTCGATGTCCGGGCACTCGACGCGGCGGTGCTGCGCCGCACCGTCGGCTTCGTACCGCAGCGGCCGTACCTCTTCTCCGGCACCGTCGCGAGCAATCTGCGCTTCGGCGACCCGGAGGCCACCGACGACGAACTCTGGCACGTGCTGGAGATCGCCCAGGCGCGCGATTTCGTGCAGCTGCTGCCCGGGGGGCTGAACGCACCGATCACCCAGGGCGGCACCAATGTGTCCGGCGGGCAGCGGCAGCGCCTGGCGATCGCCCGCACCCTGCTGCGCAGACCGGACATCTATCTCTTCGACGACTGCTTCTCCGCGCTGGACCACGCCACGGACGCCGCGCTGCGGGCCGCCCTGGAGCCGGAGATCTCCCGGGCGACGGTGGTCACCGTCGCCCAGCGCGTCAGCACCGTCCGCCGCGCGGGGCGCATCCTGGTCCTGGACGCGGGGCGGGTGGCCGCCACCGGAACGCACGAGGAGCTGCTGCGCACCAGTACGACGTACCGGGAAATCGCCCGGTCCCAACTCACCGCGCTCACCGGTGACCACGTCGGATCCGGCGCGGACGCCGGGGCCGCCACGACCCTTCAGGAGGCTGTCCATGGTCTCGACGGACAGCTCTAGCCACGAGTGGCGCGGCCCCGCCCGCCGCACGCTGGAACTGCTGCGCCCGCACCGTGCCCCGGTGGCTGTGGCGGTCGCCCTCGGCATCGGCGGCGTCGCGCTCAACGCGTCGGGCCCGATGCTGCTCGGCAGGGCCACGGACCTCATCTTCGACGGCATCCGGCACACCCATGGTTCCAGGGGAGTCGACTTCGACGGAATCGCCCGTGTGCTGCTGACGGCGCTCGCGCTCTTCGCCGCCGCCTCCTTCCTCACCCTCCTCCAGGGGCGGCTGGTCACGGCCGTCGTCCAGCGGGTGGTCTTCGCACTGCGCCGGTCCGTGGAGGCCAAGCTCGCCCGCCTGCCGCTGCGGTACTTCGACCGCCACCCTGCGGGCGAGGTGCTCAGCCGGGTGACCAATGACGTCGACAACCTCCAGCAGACCCTCCAGCAGACCCTCAGCCAGCTGATCACGGCGGCGTTCTCCGTGCTGGCCATGCTGGTACTGATGTTCGTCATCTCGCCGCCGCTGGCACTGATCATGCTGGCCTGCGTACCGGTGTCGGCCGTGGTCGCAGCCCGGATCAGTAAGCACGCACAGCCGCGGTTCACCCAGCAGTGGTCCGCCACCGGGGCGCTGAACGCCCATGTCGAGGAGGTCTACACCGGGCACGCGCTGGTCAAGGGCTTCGGGCGGCGCGAGCAGGCCGAGCGGGTCTTCGACGAGCACAACGAAGCCCTCTACCGCGCCGGCGCGCGGGCCCAGTTCGTCTCCGGCGCCATCGAGCCGTCGATGATGTTCGTCTCGAACCTGGGCTATGTCGTCGTGGCGGTGGTCGGCGCGCTGCGCGTGGTCTCCGGGGCGCTGTCCATCGGCGACGTCCAGGCGTTCATCCTTTACTCCCGGCAGTTCAGTCAGCCGATCGTCGAGGTCGCCGGCATCGCCGCCCGCCTCCAGTCCGCCCTCGCCTCCGCGCAGCGGATCCACGAGCTCCTGGACGCCGACGAACAAGGCCCCGACCCCGAGCGGCCCGCGCGCCTCCAACAGGTTCGTGGACACGTCCGGTTCGACAAGGTCGGTTTCCGCTACTCCCCTGACATCCCCCTCATCGAGGACCTCTGCCTCACCGTAGAACCCGGCCAGACCGTGGCGGTCGTCGGTCCGACCGGCGCGGGCAAGACCACCCTGGGCAACCTCCTCATGCGGTTCTACGAAACCGACGCGGGGCGCATTCTCCTCGACGGCACCGATATCACCACCCTGACCCGCGAGGACCTGCGCTCCCACATCGGCCTGGTGCTCCAGGACGCCTGGCTCTTCGCCGGCACCATCGCCGAGAACATCGCCTACGGGCGCCCCGACGCGACGCGCGAGGAGATCGTGGCCGCCGCCCGGGCCACGTGCGCCGACCGCTTCATCCGCACCCTGCCGGACGGCTACGACACCGTCCTGGACGAGGAGTCGGCCAACGTCAGCGCGGGCGAGAAGCAGCTCATCACCATTGCCCGGGCCTTCCTGGCCCGGCCCTCGATCCTGCTCCTGGACGAGGCGACCAGCTCCGTCGACACCCGCACGGAAGTCCTCATCCAACGCGCGATGCACTCGCTGCGCGCGGGCCGCACCAGCTTCGTCATAGCCCACCGGCTCTCCACCATCCGCGATGCGGACCTCATCCTCGTCATGGAAGGCGGCCGCATCGTCGAGCGCGGCACCCACGACCAGCTCCTGGCCGCCGAGGGCGCCTACGCCCGGCTGCATGCGACCGCGGGGCAGCCGGTCGACGTCCCCCGCATCTCTGGCATTTCCCCCAGTCTTTCGTGACCAGGATGGTGACGCGCGGCGGCTCGGGCCGATGGACAGGGTCCGCGATCCCCACCGGAACGGCCCCGCGGAACAGCCCTGCGGAACAGCCCTGCGGGGACGGATCCTGTCGGCGAAGGTCGGGTACCACCAGCATGTTCGAGAACCAGCAGAACCAGCATCTGTCACGGCGCCGTCTGCTCGGACTGGCCGCCCTCAGCGGCGCCGCCGTCGCCGGAATGACCACGATCTCCGCCGCCCCGCGTGCCGCGGCCGCCGACAAGCGGAGCCCCAAGGCCGGCAGCGGCTCGTTCGTACCGGCCGTGGTGATCGGTACGGGATACGGTGCCGCGGTGTCCGCGCTGCGGCTCGGCGAGGCCGGAATCCCCACGCTCATGCTCGAAATGGGCCAGCTGTGGAACAAGCCCGCCGACGACGGAAACGTCTTCTGCGGAATGCTCAAGCCCGACCGCCGCTCCAGCTGGTTCAAGTCCCGCACCGAGGCCCCGCTCGGCTCGTTCCTCTGGCTGGATGTGATCAACCGCGACATCGACCCGTACGCAGGAGTGCTGGACAAGGTGCACTTCGACCAGATGTCGGTGTACGTGGGGCGGGGTGTCGGCGGCGGCTCGCTGGTCAACGGCGGTATGGCCGTCGTACCGAAGCGCTCGTACTTCGAGGAGGTCCTCCCGCGGGTGGACGCCGCCGAGATGTACGACCGGTACTTCCCGCGCGCCAACTCCATGCTCAAGGTGAACCACATCGACAAGGGATGGTTCGAGGAGACGGAGTGGTACAAGTTCGCGCGGGTCTCGCGCGAACAGGCGGGCAAGGCGGGCCTGGGCACCACGTTCGTCCCCAACGTCTACGACTTCGACTACATGCGGCGCGAGGCGAACGGTGAGTCGCCCAAGTCCGCGCTGGCGACCGAGGTCATCTACGGCAACAACCACGGCAAGCAGAGCCTGGACAAGACCTATCTGGCCGCCGCGCTCGGCACCGGCAAGGTCACCATCGAGACCCTGCACCAGGTCAAGGCGATCCACCAGCAGCCGGACGGCAGCTATGTGCTGTCCGTGGACCAGATCGACGCCGCCGGCCAGACCGTCGCCCACAAGGAGATCGCCTGCCGCCACCTGTTCCTCGGCGCCGGCAGCCTCGGCTCCACCGAGCTGCTGGTGCGCGCCCGGGACACCGGCGCGCTGCCCGACCTCAACGCCGAGGTCGGCGCGGGCTGGGGCCCCAACGGCAACATCATGACCGGCCGGGCCAACCATGTCTGGAACACCACCGGGGCCCACCAGTCCTCGATCCCCGCTCTGGGCATCGACGACTGGGACAACCCCGCCGCCCCGGTCTTCGCGGAGATCGCGCCGATGCCGGCCGGTCTGGAGACCTGGGTCAGCCTCTATCTGGCGATCACCAAGAACCCCGAGCGCGGCACCTTCGTCTACGACAAGGCCACCGACCGGGCCGCGCTGCGCTGGACGCGGGACCAGAACACGCCCGCGGTCGACGCCGCGAAGTCGCTCTTCGACCGGATCAACAAGGCCAACACCACGATGTACCGCTACGACCTGTTCGGGCCGCAGCTGAAGAACTTCTCCGACGACTTCTGCTACCACCCGCTCGGCGGCTGCGTCCTGGGAAAAGCCACCGACGGGTACGGCCGGGTCGCGGGCTACCGCAACCTCTACGTCACGGACGGCGCGCTCATCCCGGGGTCCATCGGGGTCAACCCCTTCGTGACCATCACGGCGCTGGCCGAGCGGAACGTCGAGCGGATCATCGCGGAGGACGTCAAGGCCGCCTAGCAGCGCCGGACGCCGTACGAGGACTACGAGTCCGTACCACGACTACGAGTCCGTACCACGATTACGAGAAAGACAAGGAAGAGGCAGCGGATGTCGTTCAAGTACCCCGTGTCCAGGCCCGCTCTGGAAGGCCGGGAGCTGGAGTATCTGACCGGTGCCGTCGAGGACGGCTGGATATCGTCCCAGGGCCCGATGGTCGGGCGGTTCGAGCGTGCCTTCGCGGACTACAACGGCGTCGCGCACGGCGTGTCCTGTTCGTCGGGGACGGCGGCACTCACGCTGGCGCTGCGGGCGCTGGGTATCGGCCCGGGGGACGAGGTGATCGTTCCGGAGTTCACGATGGTCGCCTCGGCGTGGGCGGTCACCTACACCGGCGCAACGCCCGTGTTCGTGGACTGCGGGGACGACCTCAATATCGACGTCACGCGGATCGAGGAGAAGATCACGGCGCGGACGAAGGCCGTGATGCCCGTCCATATCTATGGCCGGCGGTGCGACATGGACGCGGTGATGGATATCGCGTACCAGTACAACCTGCGGGTCGTGGAGGACAGTGCCGAGGCCCACGGCGTCCGCCCGGTCGGGGACATCGCGTGCTATTCGCTGTTCGCCAACAAGATCATCACGGCGGGCGAGGGCGGTATCTGCCTCACCGACGACCCCAAGCTGGCCGGGCAGCTGGCGCATCTGCGCGCCATGGCGTTCACCAAGGACCACAGTTTCCTGCACAAGAAGGTCGCCTACAACTTCCGGATGACGGCGATGCAGGCCGCCGTCGCACTCGCCCAGGTCGAGCGGCTGGATGACATTCTCGCAACGCGGCGGGAGATCGAGCGGCGCTATGACGAGGGGCTCGCCGGAGTTCCCGGTATCACGCTGATGCCGCCACGGGACGTGCTGTGGATGTACGACCTGCGGGCCGAACGCCGCGAGGAGCTGCGGGAGTTCCTGGCCGGTGAGTCGATCGAGACCCGGCTGTTCTTCAAGCCGATGAGCCGGCAGCCCATGTACCTCCACCCCGACTGGCCCTCGCTCAAGGCGCATACGTTCGCCGAGGACGGGCTGTATCTGCCCACCCACACCGGACTGTCCGCCACCGACCAGGACTTCGTGATCGACCGGGTCCGCGCGTTCTACGGCGCCGGCTGACGGCCTGCCAGAGAGGGATACCCAGCCATGACACACACCGAAGCGGCCCTGCCGCCGACCGTCGACTTTCCGCTGCGCCAGCCCGGCGTGCCGTTCCCGCCCCCCGACTACGCCGACTACCGCGACCGGGAGGGGCTGGTCCTCTCGCACCTGTCCGACGGCAAACGGGTGTGGCTGGTCACCCGGCACGAGGACGTACGTGCCGTACTGACCAACCCGAGCATCAGCTCCAACCCCCAGCACAAGGGATTCCCCAACGTCGGGACGACCCTCGGCGTGCCCAAGCAGGACCAGATCCCCGGCTGGTTCGTGGGCATGGACTCCCCCGACCACGACCGGTTCCGCAAGGCCCTCATCCCGGAGTTCACCGTCCGGCGGGTACGCGCGATGAAGCCCGCGATCGAGCGCACGGTGGACGCACAACTGGACGCCATGCTGGCCGCGGGCAACACCGCCGACCTCGTCGCCGACTTCGCCCTGCCCATCCCCTCCCTGGTGATCTCCGCGCTGCTCGGCGTGCCACCCGCCGACCGCGAGTTCTTCGAGTCCAGGACCCGCGTCCTGGTCTCCCTCCGCTCCTCCACCGACGACGACCGCATGGCCGCCGCCAAGGACCTCCTGCGGTACATCAACCGACTGGTGGAGATCAAGCAGAAGTGGGGCGGCGACGACCTCATCACACGGCTGCTGGCCACCGGCGCCATCGCCCCCCACGAAATGTCCGGCGTACTGATGCTCCTGCTCATCGCCGGCCACGAGACCACGGCCAACAACATCGCCCTCGGCGTGGTCACCCTGCTGACGAACCCGCAATGGATCGGCGACGACCGGGCCGTGGAGGAGACACTGCGCTTCCACTCCGTCGCCGACCTGGTATCCCTGCGCGTCGCGGTCCAGGACGTGGAAATCGCCGGGCAGCTCGTCAAGGCGGGCGAGGGAATCGTGCCGCTGGTCGCCGCCGCCAACCATGACGAGAACGCCTTCGAGTGCCCCCACGCCTTCGACCCCTCCCGGTCCGCCCGCCACCATGTGGCCTTCGGCTACGGCGTACACCAATGCCTGGGACAGAACCTGGTGCGGATCGAGATGGAAGTCGCCTACCGAAAACTCTTCGAGCGCATTCCGAACCTCGAACTCGCCGTGCCCACCGACGGGTTGGACATCAAGTACGACGGCGTGCTCTACGGCCTGAACGAGCTGCCCGTCCGCTGGTAGCCGCGCCCGGCCCCGCCGGGCGGCCCCCATCCACCGCAGGAGACACCTCGACATGCGTATCACCGTTGACCCCGACCGCTGCGTGGGAGCGGGCCAGTGCGCGCTCAACGCGCCCGCGCTCTTCGACCAGGACGACGACGGACTCGTCACCCTCCTCGCCGAACCCGGCGCCGACCAGCACGACAAGGCCCGGCTGGCCGGCGCCCTGTGCCCGTCCGGGGCGATCACCGTGCACGAGGGCTGAGCCCCACCCCGGGCAGGAGCTGGTGTCCGAACCCCGGCCTGTCCCCACAACTGACGAGAGTGCTTGAGATCCGGGAGTGATGGTGCCCGTCCACACAGATGACTACGCGATCCGGCCGCCCGCCGACACCACGCATGTACGGGGCGGCTTCACCCTGCCCGAGGTGTTCGCGACCGCCGTGGAATCCGTCCCCGACGCGGTGGCCCTCGTCGACGGGCACCGCTCCTGGACCTGGGCGCAGTGGCGAGCGGACGTCGACGCGCTGGCCCGCGGGCTGCAGGAGTCGGGCATCGCACCCGGCGATGTGGTGGCGGTGCGGCTGCCGAACTGCTGGGAGCTGGTGTCCCTGCACCTGGCCGTCGCGGCCGCCGGAGCGGTACTGCTGCCCATCCACCAGGACACCCCGTCCCCGGAGGTCCACGCGCTGCTGACCCGGGCGGAACCCGTCCTGCTCGTCCTGTCGGCCTCCGGGAGCGAGAGCGAGGCGACGGCCCGTTCGCTGCTGGAGAGCGTGCCATCGCTGCGCGGCGTGCTGATGGCCGGGGCGCCGGAGGCGAGGGGCCAGGATCCGGAGGTCGGGTCGCTGGACGGGCTGCTGGCGGCCTGGGCGGGCAGCGGCCCCCGGCCGGTGGACGTCACCCCCGACATGCCGCTCGCTCTCGTCCCCTCGTCCGGGACGGTCTCGGCGCGGCCCCAGCTGTGTGTGCACAGCCACGACGGTCTGCTGTCGAACACCGCGGCCGTCACCGCCGAGGCCGCCGGCGCCTTCGACGGTCCGGTCCTCACGGCCTGCCCGATGACCCATCTGTTCGGCCTCCAGTCCCTGCACGCGGCGCTGTTCGCCGCCTGCCCGCAGGTCCTGCTCACCGGCTGGGACGTGGACCGCTTCCTGGAACTGGCTCGGGAGCACGCCCCCCGCGTCGTGTTCGCCGTGCCCGCCCAGCTGCGGGACGTCACGGCACGACTGGCCAGGACGGACGAGCCGGCGGGCTTTACCCCGTCCCAGGTGCGTACGGCGGGGGCCGCCGTCGCGCCCGCGCTCGCCGTACAGGTACGCGCCGTCCTCGGCTGCGAACTGGTCGTGGCGTGGGGGATGTCCGAGATCGGCACCGGCACCCGCACCCGCACCCACGACCCCGACGGCAGTGTGGGAGTGCCGGTCGGCGGGGTGGAGGTGCGGGTCGTCGACGAGCACGGCGACGTGTGCGCGGCGGGCGGGAGGGGTGAACTCCAGTACCGGGGACCAGGGTTGTTCCGGGGCTATTTCCGCGAGCCGGAGCTGACGCGCTCGGCCCTCGCCGATGACGGCTGGCTGCGGACCGGCGATCTCGCGACCATCGGCGCGGACGGCGTGGTGGTGCTGCACGGCCGGGCGGCCGACCTGATCAATTCGGGGGGCCGGAAGTTCAGCGCCCCCGAGGTCGAGGGGCTGCTCTCCGGACTTGCGGGCCTGGGCCCGCTGGCCGTGGCCGGTGCACCGGACGACCGGCTCGGGGAGTACCCGTGCCTGGTCGTGACCGACCGCGCGGACAGCACGATCGGCCTGAGCGAAGTCACCGCGTTCCTGCGCCGGGTGGGGCTCGCCGACCACAAGATCCCCCTCGAACTGGTCACCGTGCGCGAGCTGCCCCTCTCCCCTGCCGGGAAGCTCGACCGCGGGGCGCTCAGGCGGCTGCTCGCCGGCCTCGAGGCGGTGTCCGTTCCGGCCCGTCTCGGGGCGGTCCCGCCCTGCACGGCCGAGGAGGCGCTGGAACTCGTACGCGACTGCGTCGGCCGGGTGCTCCGTAGCGGCGCGGCCGTCCCCTTCTCCCCGGACAAGGACTTCTTCTCCCCGGACAAGGACTTCCGCCAGCTCGGCCTGGACTCCCTCCACGCGGTGCGGCTGCGGAATCTGCTGCGCGAGGAGACCGGACTGCCGCTCCCGGCCACCCTGGCCTTCGACTCCCCCACTCCGCGGGCCGTCGCGCGCGTACTGGCCGAGCAGGAGGATCCGTTGCAGGAGCAGCCGTCCCAGGAGGAGCCGCGGGAGGTCCCGGCGGGCGGTGCCGGTGCCGACCCGGTGGCGATCGTCGCCATGGCCTGCCGGCTGCCGGGCGGAGCCGACTCCCCCGACGCCCTGTGGGAACTGCTCGCCGACAGCACCGACGCGATGTCGCCCTTCCCCACGGACCGCGGCTGGGACCTGGACCGGCTCTTCGACGAGGATCCCGACCGCCCGGGTACCTCGTACGCCCGCGAAGGCGGCTTCCTGCACGACGCGGGCGGCTTCGACGCGGGCTTCTTCGGCCTGTCGGACCAGGAAGCGACGGCGACCGATCCGCAGCAGCGGCTGCTTCTGGAGGCGTCCTGGGAGACCTTCGAGCGGGCGGGCATCGACCCGCAGTCCCTGAAGGGAACCCGTACGGGCGTGTTCACGGGCGCGATGGACCGCGGCTATGCATCCCACGCGTCCGCCGCGCCCAGCGCATGGGAGAGCATACTCATCACCGGGACCGCCGGCAGCGCGATCTCGGGGCGCATCGCCTACACCTACGGGCTCGAAGGCCCCGCGCTGACGGTCGACACCGCCTCCTCGTCCTCCCTCGTCGCCCTGCATCTGGCCTGCCGGTCCCTGCGGTCGGGCGAGACCGACCTGGCGCTGGCCGGCGGCGTCACCGTCATGGCGACCCCGGCGCCCTTCGCCCACTTCTCCCGGCTGCGCGCGCTGTCCCCCGACTCCCGCTCCATGGCCTACGCGGACGCCGCCAACGGCTCCGCGTGGTCGGAGGGCGCGGGGTTGCTGCTGCTGGAGCGCCTGAGCGACGCCCGGCGCAACGGACACCGCGTCCTGGCGCTCGTACGGGGCTCCGCCGTGAATCAGGACGGCGCGTCCAACGGGCTCACCGCGCCGAGCGGGCCCGCACAGCAGCGCGTCATCCGCCAGGCCCTCACCGACGCCGGGCTGACGCCGCAGGACGTGGACGCCGTGGAGGGCCACGGCACCGGCACCCCGCTCGGCGACCCCATCGAGGCTCAGGCCCTGCTGGCCACGTACGGCCAACGGCGGCCTGAGGAACAGCCGTTGTGGCTGGGGTCGGTGAAGTCGAACATCGGGCACACACAGGCCGCCGCCGGGGTCGTCGGGGTCATCAAGACGGTGCTCGCGCTGCGCCACGGCGTCCTGCCGCGGACGCTGCACGTGGACGCTCCCTCGGCCGCGGTGGACTGGTCCGCCGGTGCGGTCCGGCTGCTGACCGAGGCCCGGCCCTGGCCACGGGAGAGCGGACGCACGCGCCGGGCGGGGGTGTCCTCGTTCGGGCTCACCGGCACCAACGCACACGTGATCCTGGAGGAGGCGCCGCGAGAGGAGGCGGAAGGGACGGAGCCGTCCGGTGACACGGTTCCGGCTGAGGCCGCACCCTGGGTGCTGTCCGCCCGGAGCCGGGCGGCGCTGCGCGCGCAGGCACGCCGCCTGGCCGAGCAGGTGGCCGCCGATCCCGGCCTACCGGCCCAGGATGTCGCCCATGCCCTGGCCACCTCCCGTACCCTGCACCGGCACCGGGCCGTCGTCACCGGCTCCGACCGGGCACAGCTGCTCTCCGCGGCACAGCGGTTCGGGCGCGGGGAGCGGACCGCGGGCGTCACCCTTGACGATTCCGCGCCGGGCGGGCTGGCCTTCGTCTTCTCCGGGCAGGGCAGCCAGCGCAGCGGCATGGGGCGCGAGGCGGCCGAGGCGTTCCCCGTCTTCGGACAGGCGCTGGGCGAGGTGTGCGCCGCGCTGGATCCGCTGCTGGCGCGGCCGCTGACCTCGGTGATGTGGGCGGCTCCCGACTCCGACGAGGCGGCCCGCCTCGACGACACCACCTACACGCAGCCCGCCCTGTTCGCCGTCCAGGTCGCCCTGTACCGGCTGTTCGAGTCCTGGGGCGTGGTCCCGGACCACCTGGTGGGGCATTCGGTCGGCGAGATCTCCGCCGCTCATGTGACGGGCGTGCTCGGCCTCCAGGACGCGTGCACCCTGGTGGCGGCCCGCAGCAGGCTGATGGGCGCGCTGCCGCCCGGTGGCGCGATGGTGGCGGTACGCATCACGCAAGCCGAAGTGACCCCATGGCTGGCGGAGTTGGCGGAGGAGGTGTCGATCGCGGCCGTCAACGGTCCGCACTCCCTCGTCCTCTCGGGTGCCGAGGCCCCGCTCGTCGCCCTCACGGACCAGCTTGCCGCCGCCGGCCACAAAATTCGACGCCTCATGGTGAGCACCGCGCCCCACTCGCCGCTGATGGACCCCATGCTGGAGGAGTTCCGCGCGGTCGTCCGTACGCTGTCCTACGCCGCGCCCGCCGTTCCCCTCATCTCCACCGTCACCGGCCGCCCGCTGACCGGCGAGGAGGCGCGCGACCCGGAGCACTGGGTGCGGCATGTGCGGCAGTCCGTGCGCTTCAAGGACGCGATCGGCCGGCTCCGGGACGAGCGCGTCACCGGATTCCTGGAGCTGGGTGCCGAACCGGCCCTCACGCCGATGATCGACGAGTGCCTGGAGTCCGCCGACCCGCAGCCCGGGACCGTTGTGGTGCCGAGTCTGCGCGCCGGAGTGGCGGAGCGGGATGCCCTGCTCACCGCGGTCGCCCGGGTGCACACCCATGGCGTTCCCGTCGACTGGGACGCGGTGCTGCCCGGTGCCCGGTCCGTCGCCCTGCCGACGTACGCGTTCCAGCGGCGGCGGTTCTGGCTGGCGTCGGCTCCTGTGAGCCCGACTGCCGACGGGGGCTTCGCGGGCACCGCGGATACCGCGGACGGGACGGCGGCCGGTGAAGAGCCGCTGGGGCTGGAGGCTCGGCTGTCCGGTCTCGACGAGGCCGAACAGGACGCGCTCGTACTGGCCCTGGTGCTCGCCGAGACCTCGGCCGTGCTCGGCGGCCAGGAGACGCAGGGCGAGGGGCCGCACGGCGAAGACGGCAACCGCACGTTCAAGGAGATCGGCATCAACTCGTTGAACGCCGTCGAACTGCGCAACCGCCTCATCGCGGCCACGGACATCCGGCTTCCCGCCACACTCGTGTACGACTACCCCACACCGAAGGCCGTCGTCCGACTCGTCCGCGAACGACTCGCGCGGCCGGCCTCCCCCGCGCGCGACGTGGCCGCCGTCGTGGCCGAGTTGGAGTCGCTGCTTACGGCCGGTGCGGAGGTTTCGGAGGAGACGGTGGCGCGGTTGAAAGCGGTGACGGCAGTGCCGACGGGGTCGGGCAGCGGTACGGGCGTCGGCTCCGGTGGGGCTCTGGACCTGGTGTCGGCCAGTGACGAGGAACTGTTCCGTCTGATGGACGCGGACAGGTGACGGGTGCGGCCGGCTTCCCGGTCCGGCGCACCCCTCTTCACCAACTCTAGGTAATTCCACACCATTTCGGGCCGTACGGTCCCGATATGAACTGCCATTCCACGGCGGCGGTGCTGACCGCTCGCCACATCGCCGAATCGTTCGTGGCCGCCGTATCGGCAGTGGGGGCCACCGTGCCCCTCGCCTCGGCCGCACCACCTGCCGTGCGCAGGATTCCGTTCACCGACGCCACGGTGACCCAGCACAAGGACGGCTCGTTCACCGTGTCCTGGAAGGCGCCCGGCGTCGGTTCGGTGACCGTCTGCGCCAGCGGCCGAGCCGTGGCACACGACGGGTCCGAGGCCACCATCACCGTACGCGGACTGCCCGCCGTCGACCGCCAGTGGTTCCGCCTCATCCCGGACCAGGGCGCCCCACTCACCCTCGCCGACCGCTCGCTGCGCCTGGAGGGCGCCGCCGACCTCCGCGATGTGGGCGGCTATCGCACCGCCGACGGCCGGTGGGTGAGGATGGGCGTCCTGTACCGCGCCAACGACCTGCACGCGCTCACCGACGCCGACCTGGCCAAGCTCCAGCGCCTCGGCATCCGTACGGACTTCGACCTGCGCATGCCGAGCGCGCGCACCAAGGCCCCGGGCCGCGTACCCGCGGGCGCGCGCTATGTCGTCGCCGATGCCTTCGACTCCTGTCTGCGGGACGGCCTGAGCCTGAGCGAGCAGGACCTGCAGCGGCTGCGCGCGGCGCTGCTCACCGGCTGACCGGCCTTCCCGTCGGCCGCCGAAAAGACCCTGGCAGAAAGGCCCTGACCTGCGCGGCAGAAACTCAGCGCCCCCCTCCCGGCACGCAGCCGGGAGGGGGGCGCTGAGTTTCTGCCGCGCAGGTCAGGAGAGGCCGAGTTCGTTGTCGAGGAGGTCGAAGACGTCTTCGTCGGAGGCCGACTCGAAGTCGAAGTCCTCGTCGGACGGGGAGCCGTCGTGTCCGGCTGCCACGGCCGTGTCCCGCAGGGCGTTCCACTTGGCCCGGAGGACTTCCAGACGGCCGGCTATCTGCTCGTGGATCTCCTCCGTGATATCGAGTCCGCCGAAGGCCTTTTCCATCTTTTCGAGTTCCCCCAGGAGTGCCTCCGGGCCGAAGCTCGGCTCGGGTGCGATCCGGGCATGGAGGTGGTCGACGAGTTCTGCCGGCGTCGGGTAGTCGAAGAGCAGGGTCGCCGGCAGGCGGATTCCGGTGAGGGCGCTCAGGCGGTTGCGGAGTTCGACCGCGGTGAGGGAGTCGAAACCGAGGGTCCGGGTCATGCCGCCGTCCTGGGACCAGGGGCCCCACGCCAACGACACCGCCGGAAGACCCGCCGCCCTGCGGTGATGCGCCAGCGCGTCCAGGAAGGCATTGCCCGCCGCGTAGTTGGCCTGACCGGGGCTGCCGATCGTGCCGGCCACGGACGAGAACACCACGAACGCGTGCAGGTCCAGATCCCTGGTCGCCTCGTGCAGGTTCCAGGCCGCATCCACCTTCGGACGCAGCACCGCCGACAGACGTTCCGGCGTCAGCGACTCCACCACACCGTCGTCCAGGACACCGGCCGTATGCACCACGGCTGTGGGCGCATGCCGAGCGATCAGGTCGGCCACAGCCGCCCCGTCGGTCACGTCGCACGCCTCGATGACCGCTTCGGCACCGCTGCCGCTGAGTTCGGCCACCAGCTCCTGCGCACCCTCGGCGGCGGGACCCCGGCGGCTGACCAGCAACAGATTGCGCACCCCGTGCTCGGTCACCAGGTGCCGGGCGACCGTACGGCCCAGGCCACCGGTCCCACCGGTG
>NZ_LGKG01000170.1 GCF_001294335.1 Streptomyces chattanoogensis | reverse complement strand
GGGCGGCGGCGCCCTCGGCGGGGACCGTGGGGGCGGTGGGGGAGGTGGGGGACGTGGTCCGGGGACCGGTCCGTCCAGGCACGAAGAGCACCAGTACGAGGACCCCGAGCGCGGCGAAGCAGCCGCTGACTGCGAAGACCGCGTCGTAGCCGTCGACCGCGGCCCGGAGCACCGCGAAGGCGACCAGCGGCCCGAGCAGGGCGCCGGTCGTGTCCATGGCGCGGTGCACACCGAACGCCCTTCCCCGGTGCTCGGGCCGGGTGGACAGCGAGATCATCGCGTCCCGCGGGGCGGTGCGCAGGCCCTTGCCCGTGCGGTCGACGGCGAGCACGGCGCTGATCATGGGGAGGCCGTGGGCGAGCAGCATCAGCGGCTTGCACAGGGCCGACAGTCCGTAGCCGAGGCCGGCCACCACCTTGTGCCGCTGTCCGCCCCGGTCCGCGAGGTGGCCGCCGGCCAGCCGCACCAGCGCGCCGACGCCGTTGTTGATGCCGTCCAGCAGGCCGAAGCCGAGCGGGGACAGGCCAAGGGCCGCGACCACGTAGAGAGGGAGGACGGCGGTGATCATCTCCGAGGAGATGTCGGTGATCAGGCTGACCGCGCCGAGAGCCAGGACGGTGCCGGGTACGGCGGGCCGCCGCCCCGGACGGGTGTCCGGGGCGGCGGCGGGCTTGGTGCTGCGGGAGTCCGCGAGGTACACGGGCCTCAGTTCCAGATGCCGGTGATGTCGGAGGCGGTGGCGGCGTTGCCGGCGTGCGTGGTCAGACCGGCCAGGTCCTCCAGGGTGCGGAGCACGTTGTAGTGGTTGTATGTGGTGCCGCTGGAGCTGCCGGGGGCGACATGCGCTCCGTACAGGACGGTGGGGATGCGGTTGCCCGACTGCTTGTTGTCCTCGTCGAAGGTGACGACCAGGAGGCTGTTGTGGGTCTGCGCCCACGTCGCGTAGGCGCCCAGTTTGTTCTGGATCCAGCTGTCGCCGGTGGAGACCGAGCAGTCGTGCATGTCGTTGCACAGGTTCGGCACGACGAAGGAGACCTTGGGGAGGGTGGTGTAGTCGGTCGGGAACTGCGTCATGGTCTTGGCGGAGTTGAGCGGTACGTTGGAGAAACCGAACCAGGGGTTGTGCTTCTGCGCGTACTGGCCGCTGCTGCAGACGGTCGAACCCTCGCTGGGCAGCCCCTCGTTGTAGCTGGCCCAGGTCTTGCCGGCGGCGATCAGCTCGGAGCCGAGGTTGGGTGCGGAGAGGGACTGGACCGGGACGCAGCTGTCGTCGGTGCGGCCCTGGTTGGAGCCTGAGAACAGCTGGTAGTAGTTCGGCTCGCTGGGGTGGGTGATGCCGAAGGACTGGGTGAGGTTGGCGCCACCCGCCTTGAGGGTGTTGTTGATGTACGGGGCGCTGGAGCTGCCGATCACCTGGGAGTAGGCGTGGTTCTCCATCACCACGACCACCACGTGATCGGGGGCCGGGAGGCCGACGGCGTGGGCGGTCGCTCCGGTGGTGGCCCACAGACCGATCGACGTGACGGCGAGGGCCACGGCCCCGGCGAGTGCGGAGAGGGTACGGCGCCTGGGCTTGGAAGCCTTGAGGTTGGGTGCCTTGAGTGCGGCCATGACTGTCCTCCGGACAGAAGTGACGAGGGGGGCGGCACGGCGCAACCTTAGAAGCAGCCATGTGGCATCGGCCGCGTCCGGTGAATGAAGAACAGGCGAACGGTGGTTCCCCGCGGATCCGCCGCGCGCCGCGGGAAATTCATGAAGAACGGCGCGCGGCGGGGCGCTCGATACGAGCGGGCGCCCCGCAACCGGCGTTGTCGCTCAACAGGCGCCGGAGGAACTGCCGCCGGTTGCCGGCCAACGGCGCGCGGTGGGGCAGACACCGTAGGGTGAGGCCGCCGCCCGCCTCTGGCCGCGGTGGGTACACCTCAATCGGCTTCCAGCGCGTCGGCCCGCCGCTTCAGTTCGTCTGCGACATCGTCCCAGTCCGGTCCGTGCAGCCACAGGTTCTCGGCCGCCTCGCGCATCAGCCCCGGCTCGTCCGGTCGCTGCAGGAGCACCAGTCGGTAGGCCAGGTTGCGCACCCAGACCGGCAGCAGGCCGTCGACCACGTGTGGACACAGCTCATGGAGCATCGCCAGGATCGCTTCCGCGTCGGCGAAGGTCAGCTCTTCGATGAAGTAGCGCTCCTGGTGGTCGTACGCGCACTCAGGCAGGCGCTTTCCGAGGCCCAAGAACAGCGCGTTCCTCGACCTAAATGCGCTCGGCTACGCGTACGAGTCGCTGACCGAAGGATCGGGGACCCCCGTGGTGCTCCCTGTCCCGCTCCAGGTGACCGGCCCCGAGCCGCGGGTCCTGGCGGCGTCCGTGCACCACAGTTCCTACGATCTCAGTCTGCAGGGGCCGACCGAGGTGCCGCTGGAGCCGGTCGACGATGCCGGCCGGACGCTGGGGCTGCTCAGCGAGGGCAACCCTCCTGAGTCGGGGCTGCTCCTGACAGTCGAGGGTGTGCGCACCAACCTGCCGCCCGATACGCCGTACCGCATCTACCTCGACCATGCCGAGGGGGAACCGGGCGAGAGCCCCTACTTCGTGGGCTGGATCTCCTTCTTCGGGTCGGTCGAGACCGGTGGCGCCGGCCACGGCGGGCAGGACGTCACCTACGACATCACCGATCAGGTCCGCCGGCTCCAGGCGGCGAGCCTGTGGCCCCAGGGAGGCGTCACCGTCGCCATCACCCCGTCCACCCCGCTGACCGCCGAACTCGCCGCCGAACCGTCCGCCCCCAGGCCGACGTTCGAGCGGGTGACGCTGAGCACGAGCTGATCCCGCGCACCCGGTCGTCCGTCCAGGCACCACCCGTGCCCGGACGGACGGCTTGTGCTGCCGCCCGCGTACCCGCGGAGGGCCGCCGTTCACACCGGACCCCGCGCCGGGCACCCCGTCACCCGGATGGCGGAGCCGGGATGTCCCCGACCGCCGTCGGATGGCGTACTGAGAATTGCCGCCGTCACTGGAAGGTGATCGAGGTGAACGATACGGCGACCTTCGGGATGCCGCTGGCTGTCTCACCACTGGATTTCCGGCCCGCCGCCTATGCCGGACTTGCATTGATCGTTCTCGGCACCCTCGCCGGTGCCTGGTCGGTACGGCGCTGGCCCCACCGCAGGGGCGTGATGCTGCCCGCGGCCGGCGGGGCCCTGCTCGCCCTGGCGGTTTTCGATCTCCTGCCGCATGCGCTCGGCGAGGCCCGGGAGGCCGGGCTGCCCCTGTGGACCGTTCCCGCCGGGACGGCCGCGGGATGCATCGTGGTGCCCGTGTGCGGCTCCCTGCTGTGCCGGCTCGGAGGCGGCGGCCAGGCGTACGGAATGGGCACCACCGTCGCACTCGTGCTGCACCGGGCGTTCGAAGGGATGACGGTTGTGCTGCTCCCGTCGGTTCCGGTCGTCGCGGCCCTGGTCGTGCACTCCGCCGGCGAAGGTCTGGCGCTGACCGCGCTGTTGGAGGCCGGGGGCCGACGGCGGCTCGCCCCGTGGCTGACCCTCGCCTGCATCAGCCCGTTCCTCGGCGGCCTGGCCACGGAAGCCGTGCCGCTGCCGGACGGCGCGCACGCCGTGCTGATGGCCGTGGTGGCGGGTGTCCTGCTGCGCGGCGCGACCGCGGCCGTCGCCGTGGCACACGAGCGGCAGTCTGCGGTGTACTCACCCGATGGACGTCTGACCGTGCTGGCCCTCGGTTCGGCGCTGGCCATCACCAGTCTGACCGTGGTGGTGCTGCGCTGACGCGTCGCCCGCCCCGTTCCGCCGTCCCCGTCAGCCGAGTCCGGCCTCCGCGATGCGCCGCAGCAGCGCGTGCAGGGTTTCCCGCTCGGCCGGCTCGAGCGGGTCCAGCAGTGCGTTCGTCACGCGCAGGCCCGCCTCGTCGGTGTCGCGCAGGAAGGTGCGACCGCCCTCCGTCAGGACGACGATCCGGCTGCGGCGGTCGTCGGGGGCGGGGCGCCGCTCGACGAAGTCCAGCTTCTCCAGGTCGTCGACCAGGCCGACGATCGCGCTCGGGTCGTAGCCGAGGCGGCTGCTCAGCTCGCGCTGGAGCGCGCCCCGCGACGTGGCGAGGAACCGCAGGAGCGCGTAGTGACGCAGGCGCAGGCCCGACTCCTGGAGCGAGGCGTTGAACAGCTGCCCGGAGCGCAGGCCCAGCCGGTACAGGAGGTAGCCGGTGTCCGCGTGCAGCCCCCGCATCCACGGCTCGTCCGCGTCGATCGGGCTCGGATTCTTCGTGTGCCGGCTGGTGATGGCGGGCCCCCTGGTCTCGGTCTCCTCGGCTGGTGGGTCCCAGCATGCCGCATCCGAAGGTCGCCAACAACTATTGACGACAACAATCATTGCTCTTAGCTTCGATCTCGGCGGTGCTCGTCCATGCCGACGCACCGCCTCCCGAGCCGTTCCCGTCCGAAGGGACCCGCACGTGCCCCCCATCGATCTCACCGGCAAGGCCGCCGTCGTCACCGGCGGCGGCCGGGGCCTCGGCCTCGCCTACGCCCATGCCCTCGCCGCCCACGGCGCCTCGGTGGTCGTCAACGACGTCGACGAGGCCGTGGCCGAACAGGCCGTGAAGTCCATCGCCGAGGCCGGCGGCACCGCCGTCGCCGAGGTGGTCCCGGTCGGCACCGCCGAGGCCGCCGACCGGCTGGTCGCCCGCGCCGTCCAGGCATTCGGCCGGCTCGACGTCCTGGTCACCAACGCCGGCATCCTGCGCGACAGGGTGCTGTGGAAGATGACCGACGAGGACTTCGACGCCGTGGTCACCACCCACCTCAGGGGCACCTTCACCTGTGCCCGGGCCGCCGCCGTCCGCATGCGCGAACAGGGCGAGGGCGGCACCCTGGTCCTGGTCGGCTCCCCGGCCGGGCAGCGCGGCAACTTCGGGCAGACCAACTACGCCGCCGCCAAGGCCGGTATCGCCGCGATGGCCCGTACCTGGTCGATGGAGCTGGGCCGCGCAGGCATCACCGTCAACGCGATCGTGCCGGTCGCCGCGACGGCCATGACCGAGACCATCCCCGCCTTCGCGCCGTACATCGAGGCCATGAGGAACGGCGCGCCGCTGCCCGGCTTCCTGCGCAAGGGCGAGGGCTTCGGCACCCCCGAGGACTGCGCGGCCCTCGTGCCCTTCCTCGCCTCCGAGGCGGCGCGTGGCATCACCGGCCAGGCCATCGGCATCGGCGGCGACAAGCTGTCCCTCTGGTCGCATCCGCAGGAGGTCACGTCCGCCTACGCCGACGGAGGCTGGACCGCCGGCACCCTCGCCGATGCCTGGCACACCTCGGTCGGCGCCGAGCCGCAGACGGTGGGCATTCCCGCGCCCCGCATTCCGGAGGCGTGATGAACGTCGACGACCTGACCGCGATCGACGTGCACACCCACGCGGAAGTGTCCTCCAAGGGCCACTCCTCCCTGGACGACGACCTGCACGACGCCTCCTCCGCCTATTTCAAGGTCGAGGGCAAGCGGAAGCCGACCCTGGAGGAGACGGCCGCCTACTACCGCGAGCGCCGGATGGCCGCGGTGATCTTCACGGTGGACGCCGAGTCCGCCACCGGCACCACACCCGTCCCGAACGAGGAGGTCGCCGAGGCCGCCGCGGCCCACTCCGACGTCCTGATCCCCTTCGCCTCCCTCGACCCCTTCCGCGGGAAGGCCGGCGTGCGGCAGGCCCGGCGGCTGGTGGACGAGTACGGGGTGAAGGGCTTCAAGTTCCACCCCAGCATCCAGGGCTTCTTCCCCAACGACCGCGCGGTGGCATACGCGTTGTACGAGGTCATCGAGGAGACCGGCACCATCGCCCTGTTCCACACCGGCCAGACCGGCATCGGCGCGGGCGTGCCCGGCGGGGGCGGCATCCGGCTCAAGTACTCCAACCCCCTGTACGTGGACGACGTCGCCGCCGACTTCCCGCAGCTGAAGATCATCCTGGCGCACCCGTCCTTCCCCTGGCAGGACGAGGCCCTCGCCGTGGCCACCCACAAGCCGGGTGTGCACATCGATCTGTCCGGCTGGTCGCCGAAGTACTTCCCGCCGCAACTGGTGCAGTACGCGAACACGCTGCTCAAGGACAAGGTCCTCTTCGGCTCCGACTTCCCCGTCCTCACCCCGGACCGCTGGCTCGCCGACTTCGCCCAGCTGCCGGTCAAGGACGAGGTCAGGCCGAAGATCCTCAAGGAGAACGCCGCCCGGCTGCTCGGGCTGACCACACCGTAAGGGGCGTCAGATGCGCAATGAGGGACTGGGGTCGTGGCCCGCACGCCGGGCCCGCAAGACCCCGCACCGCACGGCCCTGATCCACCACGGCACCACCGTCACGTACGCCGAGCTGTACGAGCGCACCACCCGCCTCGCCCACGCCCTGCGCGCCCGGGGCGTCCGGCGCGGCGACCGGATCGCCTACCTCGGCCCCAACCACCCCTCCTACCTGGAGACCCTGTTCGCCGCGGGCACCCTCGGCGCGGTCTTCGTCCCGCTCAACACCCGCCTCGCGGCTCCCGAGATCGCTTACCAGCTCGACGACTCGGGCGCCAAGGTCCTCATCCACGGCCCTGCGCACGCCGGACCGCCCGGAAGCACCGACGTCCGGACACACCTCGAGGTCGGCGCCGCATACGAGAAGGCGCTCGCCGGGGCTCCGAAAGTGTCGGTCGACGAGACGGTCACCCCCGACGACACCTGCATCATCATGTACACCTCGGGGACCACCGGCCGTCCCAAGGGCGCCATGCTCACCCACGCCAACCTGACCTGGAACGCCCTCAACGTCCTCGTCGACACCGACCTCGCCGCCGACGAACGCGCCCTGGTCTCCGCGCCGTTGTTCCACACGGCCGGGCTGAACATGCTCACCCTGCCCGTGCTGCTGAAGGGTGGCACCTGCGTCCTGGCCGAGTCCTTCGACCCCAACGCCACTTTCGATCTGATCGAACGGCACCGGATCACCTTCATGTTCGGGGTCCCGACGATGTTCGACCAGGTGGCACGGCATCCGCGCTGGGCGGACGCGGACCTGTCCTCGCTGCGGATCCTGCACTGCGGCGGTTCACCGGTCCCGACGCCGCTCATCGCCACGTACCAGGAGCGCGGGCTCACCTTCCTCCAGGGGTACGGCATGACCGAGGCGGCGCCCGGGGCCCTGTTCCTGGACGCCGAGCATGCGGCCGGCAAGGCGGGTTCGGCCGGGGTGCCGCACTTCTTCAGCGACGTACGGGTCGTGCGGCCGGACCTCACGCCGGTCGACGTCGGCGAGACCGGCGAGGTCGTCGTGCGCGGGCCGCACGTCATGCCCGGTTACTGGGGACTGCCCGAGGAGACGGCCGCCTCCTTCGCGGACGGCTGGTTCCGCACCGGGGACGCCGCCCGGATCGACGAGGACGGCTACCTCTTCGTCGTCGACCGGATCAAGGACATGATCATCTCGGGCGGCGAGAACATCTACCCCGCCGAGATCGAGGACCTGCTCCTGGCCCATCCGGACATCGTCGAATGCGCCGTCATCGGCGTGCCGGACGCCACATGGGGCGAAGCGCCGCGCGCGGTCGTGGTGGCCCGCGAGGGCGCCTCGGTGGACCCCGGCGAGGTGCTGGCCTCACTGGCCGGCCGCCTCGCCAAGTACAAGATCCCGAAGTCGGTGGTGGTCGCGGACGGACTCCCGCGCACCGCCTCCGGAAAGCTCCTCAAAGCCCGGGTGCGGGCCCGGTACGGCAGCAACCCCTGAGTGCGGCAACTCCTCAGTGCGGCAACTCCCAAGCGCGACATCTCCCAAGTACAGCAACCCCCAAGTGAGGAACGGCAGATGAGCATCACCGTCCATGGCGTTGACGAACTGAAGGGGCTCGCCGGGAGCGACCTGGGCACCGGTGAGTGGATCGAGATCACCCAGGAGCGCATCCACACCTTCGCCGACGCGACCGGCGACCACCAGTGGATCCATGTGGACCCCGAACGCGCCGCGGACGGTCCGTTCGGCGCCCCCATCGCGCACGGCTACCTCACCCTCTCCCTCTTCATCCCCCTGTTCACCGAGCTCCTGGACGTCCAGGGCGTCGCGACGAAGGTCAACTACGGTCTCAACAAGGTGCGTTTCCCGGCGCCGGTGACGGTCGGGTCGAGGATCCGGCTGGTCGGGAAGCTGGGCGCGGTCGAGGACGTACCCGGCGGTGTGCAGATCACCGTCGACGGCACGATCGAGATCGAGGGCCAAACCAAGCCCGCGGCCGTGCTGCAGAGCCTGTCCCGCTTCTACGCCTGACGCACGTCAGGCGGATTCCCGTACGGGCACCACGTCGAGAAGACGTTCCGAGGCGTCCTGCGCGAGCGGCGCGAGCCGGTCGTACACCGCCCGGAACGTCTTCTCGGCGCGCTCCGCCGGCCAGCCGTCCGGCAGATGCGCGACCGGCAGCCGGGGATCGTGCCGGATGACCTGCAGCCACTCCGCCTGCAACCGCAGCCGCAGGGCGAGGGCGTCGTCGGCGTCCGGCAGCCGGGTCTCCCACGGCTGCCAGCTCCGTATGAACGCCTCGTAGCGCTCCGCCAGTTCGGACAGCTCCCAGGTCTCCTCGATCATCGCGCCGATGTCCAGGCCGGCGTCGGCGTGCGCACGGAAGACCTTCACATGGGCGGACAGGCCGAGTTCCGCCACCAACGACGACACCTCGACCGTGCCGGGGGCGATCCACAGACCGCTGAACAGCGGGCCGAAACCGCTCCAGGTGAGCTTTGCGCGCAGGTCGTGGCGCTGGCGCTGCCAGGACTCGGGCAGCGAGAAGCCGAGCAGCGTCCAGGTGCCGTCCCACTGCCGGTTGACCGCACCGGTGCCCCAGATGCGCCGCTCGCCGTCCCGCAGCACGGCCACCGAGCGCTCGGTCAGCCCGAAGTACATCCGACGGCCCTCGCGCCGACGGTGCAGCAGGCCGCGGTTCACCATGCGGGTCAGCGTCGAGCGCGTCGCCTGCTCGCCGATCCCGGCGCGGGCGAAGACGTCGATGATGCTGCCCGAGGACACCCAGACGTCCTGCCCGAGCACCTGGTCACCCAGGAACGTCAGCATGAGGGACTGGGGCCGCAGCGACTCTTGCGTGGTCACGGCGTCCACCGTACGCCCCCGCCGATCACGGCCGGTGCGCTCCCGTGCGCCCGCGTGCACCGACCAGCTCCGGTGCGGTGTAGCGGACGAACGGCAGGAAGCCGCCCTCGCCGGTCCCCTTCGCGGCGTCGTTGAGCTTCCGCGGTGCGGTGGCCGCGCCCCAGCTGCCGGTGTCCACCCGGTGCTCGAGGGCCTTCAGGGCGGCCAGCCAGTTGGCGGGCCTGAAGGTGCAGTGGCCCGTGCCGTGCACATACGTCTGGCGGAGCATGCTCCCGTCGCCTGCGCTGCGCACCGTGCGGGCGTACTCGCTCTCCTGGGGCGCCGGGTTCAGCGGGTCGTCCGTGGTGTGCAGGGTGAGGTGCGGCACGGGGAGGCGGCCGGAGGGGACGGCGGTGCGTTCCATGTGGCGTACGGCGTCAGGGTCGGCCTTGATGCGGGCGTTGCGCGTGAGCTGCGTCAGGTCCCCGGCCAGATCCAGTCCCGCCTTCTTGTACAGGGCCCGGACCTGGGGGAGGTCCTTGCTGTGCCGGAGCAGCCTGGCGTAGTCGACTCCGGCGTTGGCGGAGATACGGCCGCCCTCGGCCTTCTCGACCTGGTGGCGGGCACCGAGGGTGAAGGGGAGGGAGACCTTGATGAGCCCTTCGGCCTGCTGCTTCTCGCGTGCCGCGTAGTCGCCCGCCTCGGGCGGCCGCTTGCCGCTGAACCAGGTGGGCTGGTTGCGGAGCGCGGCGGCGAGTGCCGTACGGGCGCGGCCCTGCGGGGTGGTCCGGGCGCGCTGGACGGCGCGCGCGAGGGCGTTGCCGGAGGCGGCGGCCTCCTTGTCCGACGAGAAGCCGGTGAGCTTGATCCGCCGGCCGGGGGCGAGGAGTTGATCGACCGCGTAATCCCCGTCCACCTGGTAGTCGTTGAAGCCGACGCCTCCCGCGACGATGCCGCAGGCGGAGAGCGCACCGTCGATGCGCCCCCTGCCGTGCTGCGCGACGAGGGAGTTGACCAGCCCGCCCATGGACTCGCCCCAGGCGAGGGTGCGCTGCGGACCGCCGATCTCGCCGATCTTCTTCCGGGCCGCGCCGAGGGTGTCGAACTGATCCTTGACGGCGGTGTTCAGCGCCCAGCGGGAACTGCCCGAGTAACGAGGAGCGTCCGGCACATCGGCGATCCACTGTGCGCCGTCCGCGAGTTCGCCGGTGTAGTGCTTGGTGTGCGGGGCGGTCGGGGTGTCCGCGGTGCTCCGGGTGTCCGCTCCGCCGGGCCCGGCGCAGGCGGCGGTCATCGTGAGCGCGGCGCAGCAAGCGAGGGTCGCGGACGCCGCTCCGGTGCGGCGGGGGAGTTCGGTGTCATGAGGGCTCCCGTGGGGGGCAGGTGACGGTCGACACATTAGGCAGATGCATTACGGCCGTCAATGAACTGCACAACACAACGTTCCGCCCTGCTGGAGGAGATCCAGCAGGGCGGAACGCACCGACAGGGTCAGGCGGTTCAGTGGCCCAGCGCCCGCAGCACGGCCTCGGCCATGACGCGTTCACCGGTCGCGTTGGGGTGCAGCGGCGCGGCCGGTGAGGTGGGCAGGATGCCCTCGATCCAGCGGTTCGAAGAGCAGCTGTCGTGGCCCCTGGTCGGGCCGACGGTGTCGACGTAGGTGGCGCCCGCCGCACCGGCGGCCTTGGCCACCTTCTCGTTGAGTTCGTCCATGACGGAGCGCAGGAACCGGAGATCGCCGCTCGTGGCGGGCAGCTTGCCGAAACAGGTCTTCGGATCTTCGGGGAGTACCGACGGATAGCCGACGACCACGACCTTGGCCTTGGGAGCCTTGGCGGACAGCTTGCGCAGGCCGTCGGTCAGCTGCGCGGTCGCCGAGTCGAGCCGCTTGCTGAGCGTGTCGCCGTAGAAGTCCCGGCACGGCGCCCCGAAGGGGTTCGTCACGGACAGGGCGGAACAGGCGACCACGACATCGACGAAGCCGACGTCGGAGGTGCCGAGGTTGTTGCCGCCGAGGGTGAGGGTGATCAGGGACGTGTCGGACGTGACGGCGTCGAGCTGCGGGCCGTTGACGACCATCCCGGCGTCGGTCTGGGAGGTGGTGAGCGCGCTCACCTTGGCGCCGGCGCAGGTCTTGTCCGTGTACGCGGACGGGGCGAGGGCCGCGGCGACGAGGTGGCCGTAGTTGTGGTCGGAGCGCAGGCACAGGCCCGCGGACTGTCCCGGGACCCCGGCCCCGGCGGCGTAGGAATCGCCCAGGGCCACATACTTCCCGGATCCGGTCCCGGCCGGCGCCGAAGGCGCGGCATGGGCGGAGGCGGGGAAGGTGGCTACGGTGAGGGCGGAGGCGAGGAGCGTGGCACCGGTCAGTACGGAGGCACCCCGCCTGACGCGCAGGGTGCGCGGTGTGTGGGTGCCGGCGGGTGCGTCGGCGCCGGTGGCACCGGCTGTGCCGGTTGTGCTGGTGGTAGGGGTGGTGGCGGCTCTGGGCATGGTTCCCCCTGGGAAGGCAGTGCGACGGATGGTCGATCGATACCGGCCGGTAACGTCCTCGTATCGTGGCTGCCGTATGCCGTACGGGCCATGTGCCGACGCACAGCACCACACCCGCCTCCGTTGTCACACGGCACAACACACTCCCCCTGACGCGCGCGCCTTTGTAACCTGCCGTTCATGAGCCGCAAGCCCGTCGCGCCCGCCGAAATCGCGCCCATAGCGGCCGCGTTACTGACCCGTGCCGAGGAACTGGGCGCCCGGGTGGCCCGCCGTATCCGCGCCGAGGTGACGTACTACGTCAGCGAGGACCATGTGTCCTTCGCCGAGTTGACCGCCTCCTGCCGCCGCAACTGCGAGCTGGTGCTCCAGCAGCTCGCCGGCGGTCACAGCGGCGATATGACACCGGCGCAGGAGACCGGACGGGAACGGGCCCGCCAGGGAGCCCCGCTGGCCGAGCTGCTGCACGCCTACCGCGTCGGGTCCGAGGTCCTGTGGGCCGAAATCGCCGCCGAGGCCCGTATCGCGGAGGGCATCACCACCGACACGGTCATGTCCCTGGCCGCGTGGTGGGTCAACGGAGGGCTCGCGGCGTCGGCCAGCGACGCCTACCGCGAGGAGGCCTCCGAGCTGGTGCTGCAGCGGGAACGGGAACGGTCGGCCATGGTGGAGGCCCTGTTCAGCGGCCTGCTCACGGACCGTACGACCCTCTGGGACGCCGCCGATGTGCTCGGCCTGCCGACCGGCGGACCGTATGTCGTGGTGGCCGCGGAGGTGCCCGCACCCGGCCGGGAGGCGCTGCCCGGCATCGAGGCAAGCCTGCTGGCCGAGCAACTGCGTTCGGCCTGGCGGCTGTTGCCGGATCTTCAGGTGGGCGTGGTCGCCGTCCAGCGTCCGGGGGCCGAGGACGCGGTGCTGCGCGTCCTGGAACGAGCGCTCGCCGCCCGGGTGGGCGTCAGCCCCCCGTACCCCGTCCTGCGGGAGACCCCGCGGGCGCTGCGGCTCGCCCGGCTGGCGCTCACCGGGGTACGCGGCCGGACCAAGGGCATCGCGCGCTTCGACGACAGCCCGGCCGCCCTGTTGGTGGCGGCGGCCCCGGACGAGGCCGGACGGATCGCCCGGGCGGTCTTCGAAGGCGTACTGGGGCTGCCGGCCGGCGAGCGGGACCGCCTGCTGGAGACGCTGGAGTGCTGGTTCGCGGCGGCCGGTTCGGCGGCCGACGCGGCGCGGCTGCTGTACTGCCACCGCAACACCGTCCGCTACCGGCTGCACAGACTCGAGGAGCTGACCGGGCGTTCGCTGCGCGACCCCCGCGCGGTCGCCGACCTCGCCGTGGCGCTGCATGCGCTGCGGCTGGCGCCCGCCGGGTAGATCTCCCGCAAGCGCGGCCGAACTCCGGGGCGCCCCGACTTCGTCATGTCGCCGCACAGCTGGATCAGGTCCCGACGCCCGCCACGAGGTGAGGTGACACAGACCCGGGCCGCCCGTCGACGCCGTCGATCCGACGCCGGTAAACCCTTGGCATTCCCCCAGGACGGCTTCGGAAGGACCCAGCATGCTCACACAGGCGCCACCGGAGAACACGGCCGCACGGCTCGCCGTGGACATCCGGCGCAAGGTCATCGAGATGAGCGGTTCGCCCAACGGTGTGCACATCGGCGGCAGCATGTCCATCGCCGACCTGCTTGCCGTGCTGTACGGCGAGGTGCTCCGGCAGCCGGCCGGTGAGGGGCCGCCGGGCGAGGGCGACTACCTGATCCTGAGCAAGGGGCAGGCGTCCGCGGCGTTGTACGCGGCGCTCGCCGCGACCGGGGTGATCCCGGAGGCGGAGTGCGCGACCTACGCCGAGGAGGACAGCCGCCTGGGCGGTCATCCGATGAAGCGCCTTCCCGGTGTGGAGTTCTCGACGGGCGCGCTGGGGCACGGGCTCTCGCTGGGCCTGGGCGTGGCTCTCGCCGGGCGGCGCTACGGGCACGACGGCCGGGCCTTTGTGATCCTGGGCGACGGAGAGCTGCAGGAGGGCTCCAACTGGGAAGCGGCGATGGCGGCGTCCCACCTCGGGGCCGACAACCTGACCGCGATCGTGGACCGCAACGGCTGGCAGATCAGCGGCCGGACCGAGGACTGCATGTCGCTGGAGCCGCTGGCCGACAAATGGGCCAGCTTCGGCTGGCGCGTGCGCACCATCGACGGACACGACCACGACCACATCAGGCAGGCGCTCGGCGGGCCGGCCGAGCCGGGCCGGCCGACGGCCGTCATCGCCCGCACGATCAAGGCACGCGGAGTTCCCGGTCTGCACGACACGAAGAAGAGCCATGCGGCGACCCTCGACGAGGACGCGCGGCGACTGGCCCTCGCGGTCCTGGACGGTGAGCCGGTATGAGCACCGCACTCGCCGCCCGCCGCTCCGTCGCGGAGGTCCTCGACCATGTCTGGCGGAACCGGTCGGCCATCCAGAGCCGCGACGCCTACGCCATGATGCTGCTCGCCCTGGGGCGGGAGAACCCGCGTCTGGCGTGCCTGGCCACCGACATGGACTACGAGGACCACTTCGCGGCGGAACTGCCGCGCCAGTATGTGGACCTCGGCATCGCCGAGCAGAACATGATCGGTGTCGCCGCCGGCATGACGGTGGCCGCGGGGCCGGTGTTCGCCAACGGCATGAGCCCGTTCGCCATCGCCCGCGCCTACGAACAGATCAAGATCGATGTGGCCGGCGCGAACCTGCCGGTCAAGATCGTGGGGACGCATGCGGGCCTCGCGTCGGGCCACTACGGCCCCACCCATCATTCGCTGGAGGACATCGGCGCGACCCGGATGCTGCCCAACATGACGGTGGTGGTGCCGGGTGATGCCTGGGAGGCCGTCCAGGCCACGGTGGCCGTGGCGAACGATCCCGGTCCCGCGTACCTGCGGCTGGGACGGCTGGCCACACCGACGCTCTACGACGAGCGCACCGACTTCGTCCTGGGCAAGGCACGCGTCCTGCGGGAGCCCGGCAGAGTGGTGTTCCTCGCCACCGGCCCTTATCCGAACCTGGTCGCGGCGGAGGCGGCACGCGCACTCGCGTCGCGCGGGGTGAGCGCCGGGCACCTCAACATGCATACGGTCAAGCCGCTCGACCGGGAGGCCGTCCTCGAGGCGGGCGCCCGTGCCGAAGTGCTGGTGACCATCGAGGACCACCGCGCCGTGGGCGGCCTGGGCGGAGCGGTCTGCGAAGTGGTGGCCGAGGCCGGGGGCCCGCCGGTGCGGCGGATCGGAGTGCCCGACGTCCACTACGACCTGGTCGGCGGCGAGCAGTACCTGCTGGACCGCGCCGGGATCAACACGGCCAACGCGATCAACCAGGCGCTGGACGTTCTGGCGTGACGAACTCCGCGCCGTGTGGCCGAGCCGCTCGTCCGGCGCCGCCGGTGGCCGGTCGCCAACTGTGTTCTGCCCGTCGAAGTTCTGCCCGTCGACGTTCTGCCCGTCAAACAAGGATTGTGAGGAACCGATGAGTGAGCTGTCCGGAGACACGCGCATCGAGCAGGGGAACCGCTCCGAGGAAGCGGTACGCAAGGCCATGGGGCGCGCGGTGGGCGTCCTGGTCGACGCATACGGGACCGGGAACTATCTGCCGGCCGCGTTCCACCGCCTCGGGATCGGCGTGGTCCATGTGCAGAGTTCGCCCGAACCGATATCGCGTATGCAGCCGTGGGACAGATCGCGTTATCTCGACGGACTGGTGTACCGCCCGGACGGAAGCACCGAGCGCGCACTCAAGGAGCTCGGCCCGCGGTTCGTCCTCCCCGGCCAGGAGCCGGGGGTGCGGCTCGCGGACCGGTTGAGCGAGGCCCTGGGCGTGCGCACCAACGGAACGCAGTTCTCCGAGGCGCGCCGCAACAAGTTCAAGATGATCGACGCCGTCGCCGCCGCCGGGCTGCGCACCGCGGCCCAGCTGCTCACCGACGACGCCGAGAAGGCCGTTGCCTGGGCCGAGGACAACGGGCACTGGCCGTGCGTCGCCAAACCGCTGTCGTCCGCGTCCACGGACGGGGTCTTCATCTGCCGCGACGCCGACGCGCTGCGCGCCGCATTCCCGTCCATCCTCGGCAGCACCACCGTCTTCAACGGCACGAACACCCAGGTACTGGTCCAGAGTTTCCTCGAGGGGACCGAATACATCGTCGACACCGTGAGCGTCGACGGGCACGCCTACGTATGCGGTGTGTGGCAGTACGAAAAGCGACTGCTGCGCAACGGTAAGCCGATCTACAACCGCGACCTCCTGGTGTCGCCGACCGATCCGGCGGCGGCCGCACTGATCGACTACACCCGCGCCATGCTCGACGCCCTGCGGATCCACAACGGCCCGGCGCACACCGAGTTGATCATCACCCAGGACGGGCCCGCCCTCGTGGAGGTCGGCGCCAGGGTCAACGGCCATCTGCATCCGGCCTTCCACGACGCCTGCATCGGCACGAACAGCGCCGATCTGACGGCGCTGGCCTATATCCGCCCCGAGCAGTTCCTCGCCGAGTACGGCGACCGGGTCTACCGGAGGCGCCAGCCCGCGGTCGTCTACAACGCGCCGACGGTACGGGCCGGCGAGGTGGTCGCGGTCAACGAGGCGCTGGTCGAGGAGATCCGCAGTCGGCCGTCGGTGGTGGACCTCACGCTCAAGCGCAGGCCCGGCGACCTCATGGTGCCGACCCATGACCTGCTCACCAGCCCGCTGCGAGTGTTCCTGACGGCTCCGGACCAGTCCACGGTGGACGACGACTACCGGTTCATCGAGTCCGTCCGCGAATCGGTCTACGAGGTCCGACCCGTCGGATCCCGGGTTGCCTGCGGTGTGGCGTGATGTCCGGGCAGGGGGACATGCACCGGCAGAAACCCGGCCTGCGTGCGAACATCGCCGGTCTGCGGCCGATCGCCGGTCTTCTGGCGACGGTGGCGCTGTCGCGCAGCGCGGTCGTGCTGTACCCGTTCTACGGGGTGTACCTCGCCACCGAGCGCCACGGGCTGACCGTCGACGTGATCGGCCTGATCGTGGGCATGTTCGGTGTCGGCGCGCTGGCCGCGGGCGTCGCCAGCGGTGCGCTCGCCGCCCGGATACGGGAACAGCGCCTCGCGGTCCTGGGTCTCGCCGGTGTGGCGGTGATCGTGCTGGTCATCCCGGTCACCACGCAGCTGTGGCTGCTCGCCGGGCTGACCGCGCTCTGGGGCTTCTGCTACGAGGTGGTCAATCCGATCGCCTACACGCTGGTGGCCCGGGTGATGCCGGAGGCGCAGCGGCGGTTCGCCTTCTCGGCGGTGCGGCTGGCCATCAACCTGGGCATGGGCATCGGGCCGGTGCTCGCCGGAATCCTGTTCGCCGTCGGCCCCGGCCTGCTGCCCTGGGCCACCGCGGTCGGCTATCTGGCCTCGGCGTTCATCCTCGCTCGCGCGCGTATCGCCGCGGGCTCGGACGGCGATGAGGGACGGGACCCGGCCGCCTCCGGCGACGAGAGCGCGCCGGGCCGGCACGGAGTGCGCTTCTGGAGCTTTCTCGCCGCGACGACCCCGATCCATCTCGCCTACGCACTGCCGTCCACGGTGGCCAGCGTGTATGTGATCCATACGCTCGGCGAGCCGGCCGGCTGGGCGAGCGCGATCTTTGCGGTGAACGCCTTCATGGTGATCACCTGCGAGATCGCCCTCAACCACGCGATGCTGGACCTCAGCCGCCGGACCAGCCTGCTGATCGGCTATGCCTGTGCCACCGCCGGCTTCGTCCTCATGGGCTTCGGCGAGTACCAGACGTGGCTGCTGCTCGTCGCGACCGCAGTGTGGACGCTCGGCGAGATGATCGTCTATCCGGTGATGCCCGACCACATCAGCGCGATCACCCCGGACCGGCTGAAGGTCCGCAACATGGGCTTCTACACGGCTCACTTCAACCTCGGGGTGGTGCTGGCGCCGCTGGTCTTCCTGCCGTTGCTCCAGGTCCTCGGCCCGGTCGCGTCGTGGTCGCTCGTGGGCGGCGTACTGCTGATCGGCCTGCTGGCCACCGCTGTCCTCAGCAACTCGCCCAGGATCTGGGGAGCGGAGACGTCCCGGCCCGCTCCCGCGTCGGCCGAGAAGGCCGGCCAGGCCGCCGGGGCGGCGACTTGACGAAGTGGCCCCTCGCCGTTTCTGGCACGGCGGGGGCGACTTCTAGCGTCGGCCGCATGGCAACCGACAGTGCAACCGCAAGCAACGGCGTGCCCGCGAACGCGGGCGCCGCGACCGAGAGTTCCGCCGCCGACGGGGCCGGCGGCGCCGGCAGTCCCGCGGCCAAGAGGCTGACCAGCAAGGCGCCACCGCGGCCCGGCGCGATCGTGATCGCCCTGGCCACGGGCTTCGCGGTGGCCGCCCTGCTGCTCCTGGTGGGCGTCGGCTCGCTGATCGGCCAGGTGCTGCTCGTGCCCCCGCTGGCCGCGAGCGCAGCGCTGGTGTTCGGCGCGCCTGCGCTGCCGCTGTCCCAGCCGCGCAGCGTCGTGGGCGGCCAACTGCTGTCCGCCGGCACCGGGTTCGTGGTGCTCGCCGTGGCCGGCAGCTCCGCCGCCGCGGCCGCCGTGGCCGGTGGGCTCGCCCTCGGGGTGATGATGGCCGCACGCACCCCGCACTCGCCGGCGGCGGCGACCGCGGTGATCGTGGTCCTGACGGAACCGCGCGCCCTGACCTTTCTGCCGCTGCTCGCCCTGGCCTGTGGGCTCCTGGTGCTCGTGGGTGTGGTGGCCGGCCGCAGCGGGCGCGGCGTCCGCTACCCCGCGTATTGGTGGTAGTCGAAGGGCAGTACGACCAGTCCCGCACCGCCGGCGAGCGGTGCGGGACTCGTCGTGTTCCGCGGCGGCCCGGCGCCGTTCAGGCGGGCACCGGGAGCGGAGGTGCCACGCGGCGGGCCAGTTCGAGCGTGGCCGCGAGGACCGGGGGCAGCCAGGCCTGGTCGTTCCAGATCATCCGTACGACATGACGCTCGCCCGGCACCTCCCGCAGAATTCCCACCTCACCGCTCTCGATTTCCCGGGCCACCATCTCGCGCGGCAGCATCGCGATACAGGGGCCGTTGCGCATGAGCTCAAGTGCGCCGCGTACCGAACCGACCGACAGAAACTCGGAGTCCATGCCGTAGCGCTTCCCGATGACCTCGCGAAGCCTTTCCGAAGAGTCGCTCCCGGAATCCACTCGCAGGATACGTACGGTCCTTATCGGCCCTTCCTCAAGGTAAGTTCCGACCGGGTTCGTCGTGTCCCCGTCAAGGAAATCCGAGAGTTCCCGGCCGGCCACCGCCATCACCTCCACGGTGCGCAGATCCTCACTGCAGAGATTGGCCCGGGCCGGGAATTTCCGGCCGGGAGGTGAAATCACCAGACCCATGTCCAGGCGGCTTGCGCCGATCTCCTCGGGGATCCGTGCGGAGTCCATTCCGACCGGATCGAGCTCCAACTTCGGGTAGCGGTAGCGGCATTCCAGGATCAGCCGGGTCAGCTCCTGGTCGACGGTGAGCGCGGAGGCGCCCACGGAGACCCGGCCGCTGATCTCGCGACCGCCGGCCAGGGCCGCCGACAGCTCGTTGACCAGCCCGAAGAGGCGTGTGGCGTAGTCATGGAAGATCTCGCCGTCCGGCGTGGGGCGCACCCCGTGCGGCAGCCGCTGGAACAGTGCGGTGCCGGCCTGGGACTCCAGGGCGCGGATATGCGCCGTCACGGTCGACTGCGAGTATCCGAGGTTCCTTCCGGCTTTTGTGAGGCTGCCGGTACGCATGACCTCCAGGAAGGTTCTCACCTGGTACAGCGCAATCTCCATCATCGCCCTCCCGCGGATTGCCGTATCGACCCATTTTGCCGTGCCCTCATGCGGTACCGGCCGCACCTCCCCGGACTTAGTCAACTCGCCGTACCAGGATCCCATGAGGGCCGTATTCCGTTATCGGCCCTTCCGCTGCCCCCCATCGGACTCCGACGTGATCCAGGTCCTGACGGCCTGTATAGATTCGTTTTCAGCCAACGGCGCCGCGAATGCCGAGCCGGCATCGTCGCACCATCCCGCCGTCATTCGGGAATTGGGTGCGCCATCTGCATTCCACAAGAGAGCTGACAACGCATGTCCGAGATCGAATACATCAAGAACGTCTTCCGCAGCGGTTTCGAGCTGGACGACATCGAGTGGTCGTCGTGGGAGGAGCCGGGCCGCGTGGGCGTGGAACACCACGTCCTGTGGGCGCCGGACGCCGGGACCGGCGAGCAGTCGGTCGGCCTGCTGCTGCGCTTCCCCCCGACCGCCCACGGCGACTTCCACGAGCACCTCGGCTACGAGCTGATGCTGGTGCTCGACGGCCGACTGGACCACAGCGACGGCACGTCGTACGCCAAGGGCGACCTGGTCGTCGAGGGCCCGGGCACCCAGCACCAGATGTCCAGCGCTTCCGGGTGCACCGTGCTCGCCATCCGGACCCGCCCGGCCGAGGCGCGCGTCCCGCAGGGCCCGATCCGTCCCGTGGGAGCGGCCGCCGCCTGACCCGGCCGCCGCCTTCAACGGCCCGTCGAATGAGAGAGGTTCATGTATCCGCCCGCGCCGACCGGCGACGCCCTGCCCGATGCCCGACAAGGCGGCGGTCAACGCGTCCTGGTCTCCAGCGTCTCCTCCGACTCCCACACCTGGAACCTGGTCTTCCTGCAGCTGATGCTGGAGGAGCTGGGACACGAGGTGATCAACATCGGTTCCTGTGTCCCCGACGACCTGCTGATCGCCGAGTGCCGGCGCACCAGCCCCGACATGGTGGTGATCAGCAGCGTCAACGGCCACGGCCATCTCGACGGACGCCGCCTCATCGCCCGGTTGCGCGCCGAACCGGACCTGAGTGCACTGCCGGTGGTCATCGGCGGAAAGCTCGGCACGCGCGGCGCACAGAACAGGGCGCACGGACCGGAGCTGATCGCCGCCGGTTTCGACGCGGTCTTCGAGGACACCGCCGGTGTGGCCCCCTTCCGCCGCTATCTGGAAGACGCCGCGCGGCCCGTCCTGGAATCCGCAGGGCCGGCCCGCCCTGCCCTCGCGGCCACCGGGGATCCCCGATGAAGACGGTGCCCGCGTTGCCGGCGGGCGGCCCCTCGGCGACCGTGCGACGGCGTGCCACCGCGCCCTTCGGGGCCGCGGTGGCCGCCGCCGCGGCGGTCGGCCGGCTGGTCGTCCAGCCCCGGATGGGGTTTCCCGACGTGCCGGGCATGCAGGCGGGCCTGCAGGCCGTGCACGCCGCCGACGCCACCACCGTCGGCACCATCACGCTCGACAGCTACACCCGGGTCGGCGACCACGCCTCCGCGCGCAAGGCCCTCGACGACGGCAGCGACCTCAACGGCTTTCCGATCGTGGCCCACGGCGCGGGGACCACCCGCCGCATGATCGGCGCCGTGGGTGCGAGCGCCGACTTCGCGATCCAGGTGCGCCACGGCTCGCCGCTGCCCCTGGGCATCGTCCAGGCCCTGCTCGACGCGGGCCTCGACGCCACCGAGGGCGGCCCCGTCTCGTACTGCCTGCCCTACAGCCGGACCCCGCTGGCCCGGGCGGTGGACGCCTGGGCCGACAGCTGTGAACTGCTCGCCGACCAGGTCGAAGGAGCGCACCTGGAGAGCTTCGGCGGGTGCATGCTCGGCCAGCTGTGCCCGCCGGGCCTGCTCGTCGCGCTCTCGCTGCTCGAGGGGATCTTCTTCCGGCAGCACGGCCTGCGCAGTGTGTCGCTCAGCTACGCCCAGGGCACCAGCTTCGGGCAGGACGTCGACGCGATCGGTGCCCTGCGCCGGCTGGCGGGCGAGTTCCTCGGCGATCTGCAGTGGCACGTCGTGCTCTACACCTACATGGGGGTCTTCCCGCGCACCCCGGCCGGAGCGCTGTCCCTGCTGCGCGACAGCGCGGTGCTCGCCGCCGTGACCGGTACGGAGCGGATGATCGTCAAGACCCCGGCGGAGGCACACCGCATCCCCACCGTGGCCGACAACATCCAGGCGCTGGAGGAGGCCGCACGGTCCGCGGAGGCGGCCGCCGGCCTGTCGCCCGGCCTCCTGGGCCTGGACGCCGGGACCGCGCGGGGCGACAACCCGGTGTACGCCGAGGCACGGGCGCTGGTCGACGCCGTGCTCCACCTCGACGCCGATGTGGGCAAGGCCCTGCTCCAGGCCTTCGCCAAGGGCTACTTGGACGTGCCGTACTGCCTGCACGCCGACAACGCCCAGCGCTCGCGCAGCGGCATCGCCCCCGACGGCACCCTGCAGTGGCTGTCCGTCGGATCGATGCCCCTGCCCCCTCTGAACGCAGCCTCCGGCACCGGTGCGCAGCGCCTGCGCGCCGACGACTTCCTGGACATGCTCAGCTACGTCCAACGGCGGTACGACGACGCCGCGTTGGAGGAGCTGCCCACGGACACCCCCCGCACCCCGCTGCCCACCTCCCTCGCTAAGGACTGACCGATCGTGTTCGCAGACAGCAGCAAACGCCCGACCCTCACCCTCGCGGTCATCGGCTCCGGACCGCGCGGCCTGTCCGTGCTCGAACGCCTCGCCGTCCGTCTCGCGGACGGCGCGCTCGCCGGCCACACCGTACGCATCCACCTCATCGACGCGGTGGAGGTGGGCGCCGGCCGCATCTGGCGTACCGACCAGGACGAGTGGTTCACCATGAACACCGTCGTCGGCCAGGTGACCATGTACTCCGGAGTCCCCGACGGCGGCCCCGCGCGGCCGGGCGCGGGCCCCTCCCTCGGCGAGTGGATCGAGCAGCGGGCCAAGGACCACGGGGAGCCCCCGCTCGGCCCCGACGACTACGCATCCCGCCGCCGGTACGGCCAGTATCTGCGCTCGGTGCACCAGGCGATCGCCGACCGTCTGCCGGCCGACGTCGAACTCGTCGAGACCCAGGGGCGGGTCACCTCGGTGGTCGCCGTTCCGGACGGCGGCTATGCCCTCGAACTCGACAGCTCGCCCTATCTCATCGACGCCGACCGGGTCCTCCTCGCCACCGGCCACCCGGAGAACGCCCCGGACGCCTTCGAGCAGAACCTGCTCGACTTCGCGGACCGGCACCCCGGCCTCACCTACCTGTGCGGCGACTCCGCCGCCGATATGCCCCTGTCCGCGGCGGACATCGCCCCGGACAGTACCGTCGGCATCCGCGGTATGGGCCTGTCCTTCTACGACGTGATGCTCTCGCTCACCGTGGGCCGCGGCGGCACCTTCGACCACGACAACGAGGGCCGGCTCCGCTACATACCCAGTGGACACGAGCCACGGATCGTCGCCGGATCGCGCAGCGGACTGCCCATCCCGGCCCGTGGCCGCAACCAGAAGCGCCCCGACCACACCTACCGGCCGCGATTCCTCACCAAGGAGGCGGTGGCCGCCGCGCGCGAGCGTCGCCACCGGACCACGGGCACCGACCGGCTCCGCTTCAACGAGGACGTCCTGCCGCTGCTGCTGAGGGAGCTCGACGATGTGTACCGCTCCACACACGCCGCGTCGGGCAGCACCGCGCCGCTGCCACCGCTGGACCTCCACGCGCTTGCCCGTCCCTTCGCAGCTGCCCGGTTCGACAGCCCCGAGGCCTTCCGCACCCGGCTCCTGGAGATCATGCGTGAGGACCTGGCCCAGGCCGCGCTGGGCAACGTGGACGGTCCGCTGAAGGCCGCGCTCGACATCCTGCGCGACATCCGCAATGTGGTGAGGGAGGCCGTCGACTTCGGCGGGCTGCACCCCGATTCGCATGCGCAGGAGTTCCAGCGGGAGTTCCTTCCGGTCAATGCGCTGCTCTCCGCAGGTCCGCCGGCCGAGCGCGTGGAGCAGCTGGTCGCACTCGTCGAGAGCGGACTCGTCGACGTCGCCGGACCCGCCACGCGGTTCACGGCCGACGAGGACCGGGGTGCGTTCCTGGTCGACTCGCCGCAGGTGGCCGGCTCCGCACGCCTCGTACAGACCCTGATCGACGCCCGTATCCCCCACCCGGACCTGCACCGGGACCGGTCCGCGCTGACCCGGTCCCTGGTGGCCGAGGGCCTGGTGAGCGAATTCCTGCGTACGGAACCGGCGTCGGGCCTGAGCCACCCCACCGGCGGTCTGCGGGTGACCCTGGCGCCGTTCCATGCGATCGGTGCCGACGGCTCGGTGCGCGACGACCTGTACGCCCTGGGCATCCCGACCGAGCACGCCCGCTGGTTCACCCAGGTGGGCAGCGGCAAGCCCGGTCTGAACACGCTGTTCCGCCAGGACGCGGACGCGATCGCCGCCGACATGCTGCGCACACCGCGGCCCGCGCCCGAGACGGAGCTCATCTCGGCGACCGCGGGGAGCCCGTCATGAACGCCCGCAGCGTCCACGGCGTCCACGGCGTCCACGGCGTTCACGACGAGCAGGCGAGCCGCAGCTTCAGGGCGGCCCGGGACGTCCTCCTCGCCCACCACGGCGACCCCGAGGGGGCACGCACCGCCTTCGCCTGGCCGGAACTCACCCATTTCAACTGGGCCTTCGACTGGTTCGACGTCATCGCCGAGGGCAATCGGAAGACCGCACTCCATCTCGTCGGCCGCCACCCGGCGGACGACGAGCGCATCTCCTTCGAGGAGTTGTCCCGCCGCTCCGACCAGGTCGCCCACTGGCTGCGCGAGACCGGCGTCCGCCGGGGGGACCGGCTGCTGCTCGCCCTGTTCAACGGGCGCGCCCTGTGGGAGACGATGCTGGCGGCGATCAAACTGGGTGCGGTGGTGGTACCCACCTACGCCACCGCGACCCCTGCCGACCTCGCCGACCGGCTGCGCCGGGCCCGGGTACGGCATGTCCTCGCCGACGCGGCCCTCACCGGACGGTTCGCCGGCCTGCCCGGCGACTGGACCCGCCTCGCCACCGGCGGGCCGGTGCCGGGATGGCTGCCGTACGAGGACTCCTGGACCGCGGACCGGAGCCGGTACGTACCGGACGTCCGCACGCGCGCCGACGAGCCGCTGTTCCTGTACTTCACCTCCGGGACCACCGCACGGCCCAAAATGGTGGGCCACACCCACACCAGCTACCCCGTGGGCCATCTGTCCGGGATGTTCTGGAACGGGCTCACACCGGGCGACGCCCATCTGAACATCTCGGCACCGGGCTGGGCCAAGCACGCCTGGAGCTCGTTCTTCGTACCGTGGAACGCGGAGGCCGCCGTCGTCGCGCTGACCGACCCGCAGCCCGCACCGGACCACATCCTGGAGGCGCTGCGCACCCGGGACATCACCAGCTTCTGCGCCCCGCCCACCGTGTGGCGCGGCCTGCTGGCCGCCGGGCTCGGCGCACCGCCGCCGCTGCTGCGCGAGGCGACCTGCGCCGGCGAACCGCTGGAGGCCTCGCTGATCGACCGGGTCGCGCAGGCCTGGGACGTACAGGTACGGGACGGCTACGGCCAGACCGAGACCACCGCGCAGCTCGGGCACGCCCCGGGAGCCGGCACCGAACCGGGCACGATGGGGCGCCCGCTGCCGGGCTATGACGTGGTCGTCGTCGACCCGGCATCGGGCCGCCTGATCGCGCCCGGGGGCACGGGCGAGCTGTGTCTGGACCTGACGAACCGGCCGGCGGGCCTGATGACCGGGTATCTGGACGACGAGGAGAAGACCGCGAAGGTGTTCGCGGGCGGCCGGTACCACACCGGTGACCTGGTCACGCTGGGCACCGACGGATCCTTGCGCTACGCCGGCCGGGACGACGACATGTTCAAGTCGTTCGACCACCGCATCTCGCCGCTGGAGCTGGAACGCGTACTGCTGCGCCACCGGGCCGTGGTCCAGGCCGCGGTGGTCCCCGTCCCTGATCCCGTCGGGCTGTGGGTGCCCAAGGCGTTCGTGGTGCTCGCTCCCGGCACGGTCGACCGGGACGAGACGGCACGCGCCCTGTTCGACTTCGCCGCTGTCGAACTGCCTCCGGAGAAGGCCGTCAGAGTGCTGGAGTTCGCCTCCCGGCTGCCCATGACGGTGTCCGGAAAGGTGCGGCGTGCGGCGCTGCGCGAGGCCGGCACGCTCGGCGGTCCGGAGGTCCGCGCCGTCCCGGCCTGAGCGGTGGTGCTCCGCCCACCACCCCCGTCGCCTGCGCGACGGGCCGCATACCTGCACGTGGGGCCGCCACGGTGGTGGAGCGCCCCTCACCACGGCGACCCAGGTGGGTGCCGGTGCCACATCGTCCTCACGTGTCCGGAAGACCACTGTTGATCTCGACCAAGAGGCGCCAAGAGGCCCCAAGAAGCGCCGAGAGACACCAACAGGCAGCGACAGGCAGCAACAGGCGCCGAGACACAGAGGCACAAGGGGGATGTCGTGACTGCATCTGTTTCCACCCAACTCGTGAAACCCACCGACGGACAGGGCTGGAACCCGGTCCGGGCGGCAGTGGCCGCGGAGCTGATGGACTGCGTCCTGCCGCCGTCCCTGCAGCGCCGGGACCAGCGTGCCAAGGGCGAGCAGTATGTGCGCGGCCTGCTGACGGTCGAGGGGCGCAAGTCCATGCGCAGCATCGCCACCCTGATCGGCGGCAGCGCGGCGGAGCAGAGCATGCACCACTTCATCAGCGCCTCGACCTGGGACTGGAAGCCCGTACGGGAGGCGCTCGCGCACTATCTGCACCGGACCGCGGCACCGCGCGCCTGGGTGGTCCAGCCCCTCGCCATCCCCAAGCTGGGCGACCGGTCCGTGGGCGTGGAGTCGCCCACCGGCGGAGCGGCCGCCGGGCCGGTGGCGGGGCAGTACGCCCACGGTGTGTGGTTCGCGTCCGAGGAGCTGAGCGTGCCGGTCAACTGGCGGCTGTTCCTGTCGAACCGCTGGACCGAGGACCCGGCCCGGCGCCGACGCGCGGGCATCCCCGCGGAGGTGATCAGCGAAACCCGCGAGGAATGCGCGGCGGCGTCCGTCCTGGAGGCCATGCGGACCTGGCAGGTGCCGGTCCGGCCGGTGGTCTTCGACGTGGCCGGGGCCGGATTCCGCCGTCTGATCACGGGGTTCGACGCCGCCTCCGTTCCGCTGCTCGCCCGGACCGGCGCCCTGACGGTCCTCGAGGTGGCCGAGCCCTCCCTGCCGGGCTACGGTGCGGGGCCGCTCGCCGTGCGCCACATCCTGGAGTCGGTCAAGGGGCTGCGGCGGCCGGTCGAGTGGACCGACCACCGCACCGGGCGCCGGCGCACCTCCCTGGTCGTCGCGGTCCCGGTGACCCTGCCCGAGGACGGACACCGGGGGACGGGGCGCCTCGCGTCGCCCGCAGCGTCACGGGACCGGCGGCCCCTGCTCGTCGTGGGGGAGTGGCAGGACCCCAAGCTGCCGCCGGCCCACATCTGGCTCACCGGCATGACCCGGGTCCCGGTCCACGAACTGCTGCACCTGACCAAGCTGGGCGGGCGCGTCGCGCACGACGCCGGGACGGTGGGCGGGCGGGTCGGGCTGCGGGACTTCGAGGGCCGGTCGTTCGACGGCTGGCACCGCCATATGACGCTGGCGTCGGTGGCCCACGCCGTGACCGTGCTGTCCCGCGGGGCGAGGGCGATGGCCTCCGTGCACGCGGCCCCTCCCCGCCGGTTCAGCGGCGTACGGCCGGGCCGGCGCCCCGTGCGGTCACGGTGTGGCGGATCCGGTGCAGCCGCAGCGCCAGCTGGACCTCAAGGAGCTGCTTGGAGTCCTGCCATCCATCGCCGAGGAGTTCGGTGATCCGCTCCAGCCTGCGGGCCACGGTGTTGGGGTGGACATGGAGGGTGTCGGCGGCACGGGTGGGGCTGCTGCCGTGCGCGAAATACGCCTCCAGGGTGCGGGTCAGTTCGGTGCCCTGCTGCGCGTCGTAGTCGAGGACCGGGCCGATGACGTCCGCGATGAAGACCGCCGCATTGGGCTGGTCGGACAACAGCAGACCCAGGAAGCCCAGTTCACGGGTCGATGCGGTGCCGCCGACGGAGCCGAGGGCGATCAGCGCGTCCACACACCGCTGCGCTTCCCGGTAGGCGTCGCTGAGGTCCTTGGCATGGGCGACGGGGCCCGCCGAGCCGACCGTCGCCGGTCTGCCGAGCGCCGAGGACAGCTCCGCGGCCACGGCGCGACCGGCGGCCGCGGCATCGGCGCCGGGCAGCAGCAGGACGATCTCGTCGCCCTCCACGCTCTTGATGCCGGCCCGCTGATGCGCGTAGGACGAGGCCCAGAAGGCGGCCCTGCCCGGAGGGCCGCCCTCCGGCCGTGCCACGACGAGGACATGGGGCCGGCCGAGGTCGACCGAGAGCCTGCGCGCGTGGTCGTCCAGCTGCTTGGCCGACAGCTGCCCGCCGTTGAGGAGGTCGTGGAACACATCGCTGCGGGCCTGGCCCTCGGCGAGACTGGTGCTGCGCTGCAGCAGGATGGACACGGCGGTGACCTGGGTGACCAGGGGCAGCAGCTGGAACTGCCGCTCGTCGAGGGGCTGTTCCGGAACGAACACCAGCGTGCCGAGCAGCTCCTCGCCCGCCGTGACGGGGCAGACCCAGGTGCCGCCGGAGGCCTCGACCGGCAGGTGCCCGGAGTGCGCCTCCATGGCGGCCCGGCGGATCTCGGTCTCGTCGAGCCCGGGAAGGGTGTCCGCGGTGAGGTTCGTGCCGCTGGGGTCGCGTACCAGCAGAGTGCCGTCGAGCAGCTCGCCGACCGCGTCGGCCAGGGTGTGCAGATCGCCGCCGCGCAGCACCAGATCGACCAGCCGGGTGTGCGCGGAGTTCAGCCGCCGGGCCGACGTGGACGAGTCCTCTGCGCGCGAGGCGTGCAGGCTCAGTTCGCTCAGCTCGTGCTGCGCCCGGTCGAGCAGCCGGGTCTTCTCGATGGCCACCGCGGCCAGGTCCCCCAATGACGACATCAGCGTGATCTCGTCCGGTGTGAAGCGGCGGACCTGCCGCTGCGCCGCGTAGAGCACACCGAGAATCGTGCTCTCCTTGCGCAGCGGGACGGCGATCAGGGCGCGCAGGCCCTCGGCCCGCACCGCGTTGTGGGTGACCTCCGCCTGCGGGATCCGCTGGTCGTTGAGGTAGTCGGCGGTCCAGACGGGGGCCGCGCGTGCGGTGACCATATTGCCGAGGCCGCCCGACGTCGGCACCCGCATGCCCACGCTGAGCATGCTGATATGCCCCTCGGCGGCGCGCACCACCGAATGTCCGCCCTCGCTGTCGTGGATGGACACCCACGCCATGTCGAGGTTCAGCAGAAAGCGCGCCCGGCGCGCGATGACGTTGAGCAGACCGTCCAGGTCGTACGGGAGGGTCAGCTCCCGGGCGGTGTCCACGAGCGCCGACAGGCCGATCTGGCGCCTGTGGTGCAGGGAGATCACCTCGTGCACCTGCAGGGCCAGGAGCTTGGCGCGTTCCAGGCGGGCGATCCGCGCGGGGTCCGGGTCCGTGTCGCGGGCCCGGCGCACCGGCTCCTCGAAGCGGTCCGACGGTGCGTTCTCGGCCAGCAACTCCAGGAGTTCGATGAGCTCGTGCGACTCACTGGGCTCGCGCACGTCCGCTGTCCCTTCGCATCGGCGGGTCCGCGGCATACGCCTGACCGCGTCCCGTGAAAAGTAGATGACCGACGCATATCGCGTCAACATATTGTTGAAATTGAAATCCCAGGTCAGACCGGGTGTGAGGTGGCGAGAGCACCATCTTTCGCCGATCGGGCGGTTGCCGGACCACCTTCCGTCGCCCCGCGCAAGACGCCATCGTCCTCCCGTACATCCGATGTTGAGTGATTACGACCAAGGGCTGCTAAAGCCTCTGCGGGGGGAAGGTAATGCCGTACATCCAGAGTTATGAGCGTTCCATCGAACGCAGCCGGATCTCTTTGACCAGGCACGATCGGCCGGATGTCTTCTTCATGTGCGACCGGGAATGGGATCTGCTCGACGAGGTCTTCGCGCCCGTCTACTCGCCGTCCACCGGGGTGGGTGTCGATTTCCTCGGCCTCGCCGACGACACCCCCTCCGAAGTGGGGCAGTCGTTCCTCGAGGTCGGCACCGGAAGCGGGGTGATCGCGGTCCTCGCGGCGCTGTCCGGCGCGGAGCGGGTCGTCGCCCTGGACATCAGCCCGAAGGCGGTGCACAACGCCGAACTGAACGCCGGGCGCCATCTGGTCGCGGACCGGGTGCGCGTACTGCACAGCGATCTCTTCGACCGGCTCGGCCCCGGCGAACGCTTCGACACGATCTTCTGGAGCTCCAACTACGTGCTCGCACCGGAAGGTTACGAGTACGGCTCGCTCCACGAGTGCGCCTACGTCGACGCCGGCTACCGCACCCACCAGCGGTTCCTGGCCGAGGCCCCGGACCGCCTCACACCCGGCGGAAGGGCCCTGCTCCACTTCAGCAGCCGCGGCGATCTGACCGCCCTGCGCCGGATCGCCGCCGAGTGCGGCCGCGAACTGCGCACGGCGGACAGCGTCGAGGTGCTCGAAGGTGAGTACGGCAGGGATCTCGTCGAGCACCTTCTCCTCGAGGTCCTCCCCGCGGGCCGCTGACCCGGCCCCGGCCCGCACGGCGGAGACGGCCTGTTCCGGAACAGGCCGTCTCCGCCGGAGCCGGAGCCGGACCCGGTACCACGGGCTCAGAGCCCGGTGCTCCAGGCCCGTCGGCGGCGCGTCAGTTCCGCCGTGACGGCCTGGTCGGCCGTGGCGCGGCCGAATCCGGCGGGCGTGAGCCGGGCCAGCTCGCGCTCGCCCTCCCGATGCCTGTTCAGCAGCGCGTCACCGGCCAACTCGCTGGTCCACGCCGCCTCTTCGAGGGTGCGGGACGTGAAGACCATCCCCGTGTTCCAGCCGACCAGACGGGCCGCGTGATGGGGCCGCAGATCCGTCCACAGCAGCGTCGGCGGGCGGGCCTGGCCGGCCCGGAGGACCTGCCACCACGTGCTGTCCAGGCGCCGCTCCCGCAGCCGGTACAGCAGCCGCGCCGTGGCGACCCCGGCCACCGAGGGCGCGGCCAGACCGTCGACGAGGTCCACCGGACACGACAGGACGGTCCTGATGCTCTGCAGGGCACGGCCCGTGATCAGGGCCCGTTCCATCCCGGCCAGAAACGCGTCGAAGACCCGGTTGCACTGCCGCGTGGTGCAGATCAGCGTGGCGTCCACATGCAGGCCGTGCGCCAGGCACTCCGTGATGGCCTCGACTCCGGCCTCCGTGGCGGGAATCTGCACCATGAGATTCTCCCGGCCCACGGCGGTACGCAGCGAGCGCGAGGCCGACACCAGGCCGTCCGTGTCATGGGCGAGTGCCGGATCGAGCGGCGCGGACACATGACCGATCCGGCCGCCCTGCGGTGCGGCCGGATCCCCCAGGCGTTCGCACAGCAGGCGCACGGCCGCGGGGTCGGGCGGCACATCACCGTGGAGGGCCACGCCGATCACGGATCCCGGGGCGGTGGGGAGGGCATACGGCAGGAGCTGAGCCGGCTCGGCACTCGTCGCCCGGTCCGCCGTCAGCCATGACTGGACGCCCTCGGCCGCGAGTTGCTCCATGAATCCGATCGCCGTTTGGCTGATCACGTATCGGAGCCTAGGCACGGTCCTCGGCCACGACCAGCCGGGTTTCCGTCCTTTGTCAGGTGGCCGGCGGAGGTGACGAAGTCGTACCGGTGGCACAGCGCGGCCCCGGGCGCCGCCCTACTGTCGCTGACGACGCGGCACGGAACACCGTCCCGCCGGCGTACGGACGCAGGGCACGACTGCCGTCCCGGATCCCGTACGCCCCGATCATCCATCGACTCTCCGCTGATTCCGCTGCCCTCAGGAGCGCACATGACCATTGCCGACATCAAGGTTCCCGACAGTGCCCTGGCCGAGGAGGCCACGGAGCTGGTGCGCGACACGGCCGGCGAGCTGATCTTCCACCACTCCCGCCGGGTCTACCTCTTCGGCGCCCTGCAGGGCAACCGCCGCGGTCTGGCCTACGACCCCGAACTGCTCTACGTGGGCGCCATGTTCCACGACCTCGGGCTGACCGAGAAGCACCGCGGCTCCACCCGCCGCTTCGAGATCGACGGTGCCGAGGACGCCAAGAGGTTCCTGCTCTCGCACGGTGTCCCGCAGGACTCGGCCCGGGTGGTGTGGGAGGCCATCGCCCTGCACACCACCCCCGAGATCCCCACCTACCTGGCCCCGGAGATCGCCCTGGTCACCGCCGGCGTCGAGCTCGACGTCCTGGGCATCGGTTACGACGACATCACCGACGAGCAGCGCGCCGCCGTGGTCGCCGCCCACCCGCGCCCCGACTTCAAGCGCCGCATCCTGCAGGCCTTCAACGACGGTATCGCCCACCGCCCCGACACCACCTTCGGCAACGTCAAGGCCGATGTCCTCGAGCGCTACACCGAGGGCTATGTCCGGCCGAACTTCGTCGAGGTCATCACCCACTCGAGCTGGGCCGAGTGACCGACGGCCCGGCGCCCCGCCCCACCACCCATCGAGAAAGGCCCCGTGACCCTCTCATGAAGTCCCTCCGGCCCCAGGCAACCCCGCTCAGGCGGTGGGCGGTCTTCGGCTCCCTCACCGCCCTCACTCTCGCCACCGCGGTCACCGGTCCCGCGTCCGCGGCACCGGGCGACACCCCGGCGGACCCGGCCGTCGTCCGGCCCGGCGCCGACGCCGACAATGTCGTGCTGCAGTGGAACGAGCAGACCCTCGGCGCCTTGAAGGTGAACAATCAGGGCTCCGAGCACCCCACGCCACCGCCGGTCGGCGGCCGGACGCTCGCGATCGTGCACACCGCGATCTACGACGCGTGGGCCGCCTACGACCGGAAGGCGCTGGGCACCCAGCTCGGCGGCGACCTGCGCCGGCCTGCGGCGGAGCGCACCAAGGGGAACAAGCGCAAGGCGATCAGCTTCGCGGCGCACCGCGCCCTGAGCGATCTGTTCCCCCAGCAGAGGGCGACGTTCGACGCCAAGCTCGAGGAGCTCGGCTACGACCCGGCCGAGGCCGACTCCGCCGAGGCGGGCACGCCGGTCGCCGTGGCGCTGAAGGCCGCAGACGCCCTGCTCGCGGTGCGCCACGAGGACGGCTCCAACCAGTTGGGTACCCCGCCGTACGCGACGCCCGAGGGCTTCTACAAGCCGGTCAACCCGCCCCAGGACGTCGCCCGCTTCGACAAGAGCAAGATCGTCGACGTGAACCACTGGGTGCCGCTGACCGTGAACGGCAAGACGCACCCGTTCATCACGCCGCAGTTCGCCGAGGCCAAGCCGTTCCTGATCAATGACGTCGACCGCTATCTCCCGCCGCCGCCCCCGAAGTACGGCAGCGCGGCCTCCGAGCGGGCCATCGCCCAACAGGAGGAGCGGAACGCAAACTTGACGGAACGTCAGAAGGTGATAGCCGAGCACTGGCAGTACCGGGATACCACCTCGTCGTCCATCCCGCAGGAGTGGGCGGCCTTCGTCTCCAAGCGCGACCACCACCGTCTCGACGACGATGTGAAGCTGTTCTTCGCCCTGAACATCGCCGAGGGCGATGAGGCCGTCGTCGACTGGAAGACCAAGGTCCACTACGACTACGGCCGCCCGATCAGCATGATCCGGTACGCCGAGGCCGGCAAGAAGATCCGTGGCTATGCGGGTCCCGGCAAGGGCACCCAGGTCATCGACGGCTCCCAGTGGCAGCCCTATCTCAAGACCCCCGCGTTCGCCGCCTACGGCTCGGGCCACACCGGGTTCACCGCCGCCGGAGCGGAGATCCTCAAGCAGTTCACCGGGTCCGACGCGTACGGCGGGACCGGCACCGTCAAGGCCGGCAGCTCCGCCATCGAGGCGGGCATGCCGTCCAAGGACATCGCCCTGCAGTGGAACACCTTCAGCGCCGCGGCCCAAGAGGTCGGCTACTCGCGCCTGTGGGGCGGTGTGCACTGGGAGTTCGACCACACCGAGGCCGACGCCCAGGGCCGCAAACTCGCCCGCGACGTGTGGGCCGAGGCCAAACAGTACTTCGACGGCACCCACCCGGACGCCCGGTCCTGACAGCTGTCCACCCGCGCCGAAAAGGCCGGCGGCTTTCCCCTTCCCCGGGGAAAGCCGCCGGCCTTTTCCCGTTACTGCGGACGGTATTTGATGAAGTGTCGGACTCCGATTGAACGGAATGCGGACGACACGGCAGGCTCGGGGCATCCGCTGTTCGCAATTTCCAGAAGGACGAGGTCCGATGCTTTATCGGAATGCTCATGAACTGGTCCTGGACAGCGTCTTCCTGGACCTGGACGGATTTATTCCCCATATTGATCTCAAGCTGAAAATCGAGGGCCTCAACCCGGCGGGCTCCATCAAGATCAAGGCTGCCGTCGGGCTGATCGAGGACGCGGAGCGCAAAGGACTCCTCGAACCGGGCGGGCGCATCATCGAATCGTCCTCCGGAAACCTCGGTATCGCCCTCAGCTCGGTGAGCGCCGCGCGGGGCTACTCCTTCATCTGCGTCGCCGACCCGAACACCTCACGGCAGAGCATCGGCCTGATGGAGGCGTTCGGTGCGGATGTCGTCGTGGTGACCGACCGCGACGCCAACGGCGGTTATCTCCAGACCCGGATCGACTACATCCACCAGCGGCTGCGCGAGGACTCCTCGCTGGTCTGGCCGAATCAGTACGCCAACCCCGCCAATCCGCGCGCCCATTACGAACGCACGGCGGCCGCCATCGTCGAGCAGGGCTGGGGGATCGACCACCTTTTCATCGGCGCCGGCACCACCGGAACCCTGATGGGCTGCACCGACTACTTCCGGGAGCATTCACCGAACACCCGGATCACCGGCGTGGATTCGGTGGGCTCGGTGACATTCGGCGGGCCGGCCGGACGGCGGCACATTCCCGGTCTCGGCACCAGCCGCCGGCCCGAGATCTTCAGGCCCGGGAGAGTCGACGAGGTCATTCTGATCCCGGAGTTCGAGGCCGTACGGATGTGCCGGCGACTCGCCGCGGAGCGCGGTATCGCCCTGGGCGGGTCCACGGGCTCGGTGCTCGCGGCCATCGAGCGCAACACCGACCGCATCGAGCCGGGCGCCTGCGTGGTGGCCATCGCACCCGATATCGGCGACCGCTACCTCGACACCATTTACGACGACGTGTGGGTCTACGAACGCTTCGGCCGACTCGATTCCGATGCGCGCGGCCCCCGCAGCACCCCCCGCACCACCCACCGGACAACCGACAACGAGCCGGGGCGCGCCGCTGCCCTCGCGGTGAAGGGATAAACCGTGTTCGAATTCAGCATTATCGGCGGAAAGACCGCCCGGGACATCATCCGGCGCAGCAGGAAGCAGATCGTCGACGAGGTGCGCGCCACCTATCTGGCGCACGAGGACGGCGACTCCGTCAATCCCAACAGCTACTTCCTGCGCTTCCCCGAGAAGCCGGACAGCCGCATCATCGCCCTGCCCGCGTATCTCGGCGGCGAGTACAACGTGGCGGGGATCAAATGGATCAGCAGCTTCCCCGGCAACATCGAGCACAAGGTGCCCCGCGCCTCGGCGGCCCTGCTGCTCAACGACTACGCGACCGGCTACCCGTTCGCCTGCCTGGAGGCCTCCCAGATCAGCGCGGCCCGCACCGCCGCCTCCGCGGTCCTCGCCGCCCAGGAGCTGACCGGGAAGCGCACCGCCAAGCGGCTGACCCTCGTGGGCGCCGGGATCATCGCCCGGAACATCCTGGAGTTCTTCAAGGCCCAGGAATGGGACGTCGACGACCTCGTCATCCATGACCGCATCCCCGCGTACGGCCAGGCGTTCGCCGAGTACGCCGACGCCGACCTCGGCTACCCGGCACGGGTCGAAGCGGACCTGAAGACCGCCGTGGACGGTGCCGATCTCGTGGTCTTCGCCACCACGGCCGGTGAGCCCCACGTCCTCGACCCCGCCGCGTTCGCCCCCGGCCAGATCGTCCTGAACATCTCGCTGCGGGACATCGGCCCGGAGATCATCGTCGCCGCCCAGAACATCCTGGACGACGTCGGCCACTGCATGACGGCCCACACCTCCCCCCACCTTGCGGAACAGAAGTACGGCCACCGGGAGTTCATCGACGGCACCCTCGCCCAGGTGATCCGCGGCCAGGTCGAGGTCGCCACCGACCGGCCGGTGATCTTCTCCCCGTTCGGGCTCGGCGTGCTCGACCTCGCGGTCGGCACCCACGTCTACCGGACGGCCCAGGAGTCCGGCGAGGCCGTCGAGATCTCCGACTTCTTCGGCGAAACCCAGCGGTGGTAGCCATGACCCGCACCTCCGCCCCCGCCACCGCGCGCGCCCACGCTCCCTCGACCGGCATCTGCGTCATCGGGCTCGGCTCCCGCGGCATCGGCGTCCTCGAGCGCCTCATCACCCTGACCTCCGCCCCCGAATGGGAAGAGCGCCCTGTCACCGTCGACCTCGTCGACCCGGCCTGCGACGGCACCGGTCTGCACGACCCCGAACAGCCCGACTATCTGCTGCTCAACACCGTCTGCAGCCAGGTCTCGCTCTTCCCCGAGGAAGCCACCGTCGGCCAGGCCGTCGGCGACCGCGGCCCCACCCTGTACGCGTGGGTGCGCGCACGCGGACTGCGCCTGGCCGACGACGGGTTCACCCTCGGAAGCCGAGGCCGCGACATCCGCCCGGACGACTACCTCCCCCGCCGGATACTCGGCGAATACCTCTCCTGGTTCCTGCAGCGGACCCTGGACCGGGCCCCCGCGCACCTGAACATCCGGCTGCACCCGGCCACGGCGATCGCACTGTCCGACACCGACGACGGCCGGCGCGCCCTCACCCTGGACAACGGCACGGTGCTGCGCAGCCGGTACGTCTTCCTCACCACCGGGCACACCCCGCCCCCGGCCGCGGCGCACACCCCCGGCGAGCACCGCCGGATCCGCTCGCCCTACCCGCCGGCACGGCAGTTCTCACAGGTGGCCCCCGAGCACACCATCGCCCTGGCCGGCACCGGCCTGTCCGGAATGGACGCCCTGGCCGCGCTCACCCTGGGCCGCGGCGGCCGCTACACCGTCAACGGAGGCATACGGGAGTACGTGCCCAGCGGCCGCGAGCCCCGCATTCTGCTGTTCTCCCGCACCGGGCTGCCGTTCCGCGCCCGCCCCGCCGCCCACCGCGAGGGCGCCTTCACCCCGCTCGTGCTCACCGAGCAGAGCATCGACCGGCTGCGCACCGACGCGACCGACGGCACCCTGAGCCTGCACGGTGACCTCGTCCCGCTGGTGTGCACCGAGATGCGCATCGCCTTCCACCGCCGCTGCGCCGCCCTGCGCGGAGCGGCCCCGGCACTCGCCACCGAGGAGTCCTTGCGGGCCGCGGCCCATGCGGGGACGCTGCCCCCGGAACTCGACCGCCTGGATGCCGAACACCGCCCGGAATTCGGCGAGTTCATTCCCGAACGCGTGCTGTTCCCCGTCCTCGACAATCTGACGGACAGCGCGGCCTACCAGGACCGGTACACCGCGGCCCTGGAGGCCGATCTGCTGGAGGCCGCCAAGAGCCTGGGCGCCAGCCCGCTCAAGTCCGCCCTCGAAGTACTGCGCGACCAGCGGGACATCCTGCGCCACGCCGTCGACTTCGGCGGCCTGGACGGAAAGTCCCACGACGAGTTCTACGGATCCTTCACCGCGGTCCTCAACCGCTCGGTGACCGGACCGCAGCTGGAGCGGCACGGCGAACTCCTCGCCCTGGTCCGCGCCGGCGTCGTCGAGGTGCCCTTCGGCCCCGAGCCGGAGGTGGTCTGGGACGGGACGACCGACTCCTGGCGCCTGTCCTCGACCCGCCTCGCCGAGGCCCGCACCGAGCATGCGCACTGGCTGTGCCATGCCACCTCGGGGCAGCCGGACGTGGCGCACACCGGCAGCGCGCTCCTCGCCGATCTGCGCGAGAGCGGCCGTATCCGCCGCCATCGCGCGGCGGAGGCACCGAACAGCCGCGGCGTCGACATCACCCCCGGCCAGCACCCGGTGGGCCGCGACGGGTCCGTGGACACCCGGATGTGGATCCTCGGTCCGCTGTGCGAAGGGGCCACGTTCTACAACCACTACGTCCCCTCGCCCGGCGGCGTCTCGCGCGCGCTCCTGGACGCGGACCGCTGTGTCCGCGCCCTGCTCGACGCGGCCCGCCCCACGGGCGACCGCCCGTCCGCCACCGCGGAGGCCGCCCGATGAACGCGCTCCTGGCCACCCTGCCCATCCTGGTGACCCTCGGCCTGCTGGCGGCCAAGGTGCGCGCCCTGTACGCCGCGCTGACCGCCCTGGCCACCGCGGCGGCACTCACCGCCACGGTGTTCCGCACCCCCGCGGCCGCACTCGCCGATGCACAGCTGCACATGCTGCCCACGCTCGTCGAGCTGGCCGGGATCCTGTTCGGCGGCATCCTGCTCAGCGAGCTGATGTCCCGTACCGGTGCCCAGGCCCGGCTCGGCGAGCGGCTCGGCGGGGCCTGCCACTCGCCCGTACGGTCCGTGCTGCTCATCGTGTTCGGGGTGACGCCGTTCGCCGAGTCGCTCACCGGCTTCGGCATCGGGGTGGTCGTCGCGATCCCGCTGCTGCGCCAACTCGGCCTGGCTCCGGCCAAGGCCGCCGTGGCGGGGCTCTTCGGCCTGGTCACGGTGCCCTGGGGTTCGCTCGCCCCCGGCAGCCTGGTCTCCGCCAACCTCGGCGGCGTCGACTTCCAGGACCTCGGCGTCGTATCGGCCCTGCTGTCCGCTCCGGTCTTCCTGATCTGCGGCGCCGCCGCGCTCACCGTCTCCTTCGGGGTGCGCCGCGCGGTCGCCTCGGCCGGTGAACTGCTGCTCGCCACGGGCACATTGTGGGCCACCGTGTGGGCGGTGAACACCTTCATCGGCGTGCCGCTGGCCGGTGTCCTCGGCGGTCTCGCCACCCTCGCCGTGCTGCTGCTCTCCTCGCGGCGCCGTCCGCGCCCGGACGCCGATGCGCCGCGTCCGCAGCCGGTGGGCCGCGCCCTCGCCCCGTACGTCTTCCTCGTGGCCGGCCTGCTCCTCGGCCGGGCGGCGCTGACGGCGGCGGGCGTCGAGGAGGGCTGGTGGACGGTGATCGCCGGTCCGGCGGGGTGGCTGCTGCTGACCACCGCGGTCGCTCCGCGGCTGCTCGGCGCGCCGGGAACGGTGCTGCCCGCGGCGGTCCGTACGGCCACGTCCCGCTGGTGGCAGGTCACCCTGACCACCGCGATCTTCCTGATCCTCGGCACCCTGCTGACCGTGACCGGCATGAGCCGGGAAATGGCCGAGGCCTGCGCCTCCCTCGGCCCCGCCTATCTGATGCTCGCCCCCTGGATCGGCGCCGCCGGCGGATTCCTGGCCGGCTCCAACACCGGGGCCAACGCGATGTTCGCCGCCAGTCAGGGGGCCACCGCCCATGTGCTCGGCTACCCGGCGCTCCAGCTCGTCGGCGTCCAGAACGTCAGCGCCGCCCTGGCCTCCGGAGGCTCGGTGGCCCGGGTGGTGCTCGCGGCCGAGCTCGCCACCAACGCTCCCGGCCCGCAAGGCCCTGCCGCCACCGAGGCGGCCGCGGCACCTGCAACGGAGCGCCGCGGCCCGGCCGCGGGCACCACGACGGCGGTCCGCGAAGTCACCGAGCGGACCACCGCACCGCCCTCCGGGGCGACCGCCGTACCGGACGCCGCGCCCGTGGACACCGGCTGGGTGCTGCGCACCGTGCTCGGCGCGCACGCCGTGGTGTTCCTGGTGCTCGGCCTCGTCGCCCTGTCGTGGCGCTGATCCGCACACCAGCCCGTCGAGGGCGGACCGACCGTTCCCCCGCGGCCGCACGGCCGCTCCCCACCGGAGGCAACACGATGCCCAGGCCCGTCGTACTGATCGCCGATCAGCTCTCACCCGCAGCACGCAGGCCGACGCCGAAGTCATCGGCGCGGCACACCGTCTGAAGGCCATCGGACGCGTCGGAGTCGGCCTCGACAACGTCGGCCTCCCCGCTGCCACCGCCGCGGGCGTACGGGTCGTCAACGCACCCACCGCGAACGTGATCAGCGCCGCGGAGATGACCTGCGCCCTGATCCTGGCCGTGGCCCGGAACCTGCCGCAGGCCGCCGGGGCGCTGCGGCAGGGCTCCGGGCAGCGCAGCCGCTTCACCGGCGTCGAGCTCGCCTGGTCACGCTCGACGAACTCCTGGACCGTTCGGACTTCGTGACGGTCCACCTGCCCAGGACCCCGGAGACCGTCGGCCTGATCGGCGCGGCCGAACTGCGTCGCGCCAAGCCGGGCGCGTATCTGAGCAATGTCGCGCGCGGGGGCATCATCGACGAGGCCGCGCTGCACGGAACTCAGCCGCTGAGCCCGTCCGCTCCTTCCCCCCGGCCAACCGGCCCGCCCCGTCGCCGGGCTCACAGGAGCACATGATGGCCGCCTCCGCCCCTGCGGATTCTTCGTCCGGGGCCGCCGTACGGCATCGCTTGCGGGCGTGGATGCTGGAAGGCCTGACCGATATGGCCAAGCGTCACCCCGGTCCGCACGCCGGGCCACAGGCCGCCCACAAGGGGCAGCGGTGGTGGCGGGTGATGTGTCTGACGGGTGTGGACTACTTCTCCACCCTCGGCTATCAGCCGGGCATCGCCGCCCTCGCCG
>NZ_LGKG01000169.1 GCF_001294335.1 Streptomyces chattanoogensis | reverse complement strand
GGCGGTACGACGCCAGTTCGCCCGGCGGCCTCCAGGTCTGGCCCACCAAGAAGCAGGGCCTGTGGGACTTCCCGCTCCAGTCCATACCGTTCGCCGGCCTCCCCCTCGGAGTCCTCTCGATGGACTACAACATGCTGTACAACCAGTCCAAGAACTCCACCAAGGCCCCGCCCGCCAACTACCCGGGCTGGCGCAAGCAGGCCACCGACGCCTACATCGCCGGCTTCCGCCGGGCCTACGAGACCAACCGCGCCCCCCTCTTCATCGGCAACCACTTCGAGCAGTGGAACGGCGGCATCTACATGGACGCCGTCGAGGAGACCATCAAGCACATCGCCGGCGGCACCTACAAGGACGTCCGCCTGGTCTCCTTCCGCCAGCTCTGCGACTGGCTCGACGCCCAGGACCCGAAGGTCCTCGCCGACCTGCGCCGACTCGGGGTCGGGCAGCAGTTCACCGGACGCGGCTGACAGCCCGTCGTCACCCGGTGGTGGCCAGGCGCTCGCGCCACCAGGACACCGTCGCCTTGATCTGCTCGTCGACGGGGGTGGCGCGCAGCGCGAATGCGGCTTCGTACGCGCTCGTACCGGCCACGAACGGGCGGTCGAACTGGTAGCGGATCTCCTTGAGTTCGCGGAGGAGAGGGGAGAAGAGCGAGACGAGGCCCAGTACGGCCGGCGACAGCCTGCGTACCGCGACCGGGCCCGTTTCCGCGTGGGCGGCGAGGCGGTCGACCATCTCCCGGGTGGCGAGCGCGGGCTGCGTCGGGATGTGCCAGGGCCGTCCCCAGGCCCGCTGCTCGCCCGCGACCTCGACCAGGGCCCCGGCCACGTCGGGGAGATAGGTCCAGCTGTGCGGGGCGTCCGGATCCCCGAGCGTGGTGACCGGCCTGCCGCGCAGCAGGCGCGGCATCACCCGTGCGGCCAGGTGGCCGCCGTCGGTCACGCCGGGGCCGAAGAAGTCCGAGGCCCGTACCTCGACCGCCTGGATACGGCCCTGCTCATGCAGCTTCTGTGCCTGCTCCCAGACGGCCGCACGCACCCGCCCCTTGGGGCCGGTGGCCGCGAGCGGCAGGTCCTCGGTCATGGGGCCGTCCACCGGACCGTAGCCGTAGAGGTTGCCCAGCATGACCAGGACCGCGCCGGTCGCCTCGGCCGCGGCACAGACCGACGAGGCCAGCGGCGGCCACTCACTCGCCCAGCGGTGGTAGGGCGGTGCGGCACAGCTGTAGATCGCGGCCGCGCCCTGCGCGGCCTCGGTCAGTCGCCTGCTGTCCGTCGCGTCCAACGCCAGGTGCTCGATGCCGGGTTCCGGGCTTCGGCCCGACGTGGTGATGACCCGTACCGAGTGGCCCTTTCCGGCCAGCAGTCGAGCGGTGGCCGCTCCGGCGGGCCCGAATCCTACGACGACATGAAGGCTCACGCTCGCACACTAGCGCGAGCATGGGGTGCTCTTGCGGCACATCGGGAATGTCTCCGACAAACTGGAAGGGCGCACGACCGGCGCAGAACACGGCGGGTGCCGGCCGTCCGGGCCTGTCCCGAGCGGTGACCAGTGGATGTGGGGGAATGGCGACAACTTCGCGACCGGTGGACGAGGGTGCACAGGAGCGTCCCGAGAAGAAGCACAAGAAGAAGGGAGCGCGAGCACGCTCCTTCTGGAAGGAGCTGCCCCTCCTCGTGGGCATTGCCCTGGTGCTGGCCCTGCTCATCAAGACGTTTCTGCTGCAGGCGTTCTCCATTCCTTCCGGCTCCATGCGGAAAACGCTGGAGCAGGACGACCGCGTGCTCGTGGACAAACTCACTCCCTGGTTCGGCTCGCAACCGCAACGGGGTGAGGTCGTCGTCTTCCACGATCCGGCCAACTGGCTGGCCGGAGAGCCGAAACCGCAGCCCGATGTGTTCCAGAAGGGCCTCGCCCTCATCGGCCTGATGCCGTCCGCCGACGAGAACAACCTGATCAAGCGGGTCATCGGCGTCGGCGGCGACACGGTGGAGTGCAAGGGGAAGGGGCCGTTGAAGGTCAATGGAAAGGCCCTCGAAGAGCCTTATGTCTTCCCCGGCAACACCGCGTGCAGCACCGACCGCGACGGTCAGTTCAAGGTGACGGTGCCCCGCGGGCACATCTGGGTGATGGGTGACCACCGGCAGGCCTCCTGGGACTCCCGCTACCACCAGCGCGGTCCCGGCCGGGGGATGGTTCCCGTGGGCCTCGTCGTCGGACGTGCGGTGGTCATCGCCTGGCCCGTCAGCCGCTGGGACAACCTGCCGGTGCCCGGGACATTCGACCAGGAGGGCGCCCGGTGAACCAGGCGCTCGTGGCGGCAGGATGGCCGGGGTAAGTGCGGTCGCAGGAAAGGGTTCTGGGGTATGGCCACCATTCATCACGTCACGCTGAAGCCCGGCAAACTGGAGCTTCTGACGCCATGGCTGCCCGCGCAGCCCTGGTACACGGGCACGGGGACCGGCCGGCCGGAGCTGACCAAGGCCGGCGGGTTCCGGCTCGATGACCCGGAGGGCGAGGTCGGGATCGAGTTCATGGCCGTCGCCGATGGGTCCGGTGGGCGGCCGGTCGTCTATCTGGTGCCGATGACGTACCGGGGAGCGCCGCTCGAGGGGGCCGGTCAGGCGCTCATCGGCACCTTGGAGCACGAGGCGCTGGGAAAGCGGTGGGTCTACGACGGGACCCACGACCCGGTTCTCGTGGCGCAGCTGTACGCCCTCCTCCAGGGCGACGCCGAGCCGCAGGCCCAGAGCCTCAGTAACACCCCGGACCGGTCGGTGACCAGGTCCTTCGCGGGGGAGACGGGGCGGGGAGCGGCGCTGCGGTCCACGGTCGTGGACAGCGGGCCGCGGGGTACGGATCTCGTGGTGGAGACCGCCGCCGGACAGCTGGCCCTCCGGGTGAACCGCGTGCTGGATCCCGGCCGGTCCGACGAGGACGGCGCCGCCCCGGGCCCGGCGCAGATGCGGGGACATGTCACGGCCGGATGGCGGCTGCCGGACGGCACCGAGGGGCGCGGGCCCTTCGCCGTCGTACGCGACTGACCGGAGCCGGTGGAGGACGCCGGTGGGAGGAGCCGCTGCGGTCGGACTCCGGCGTGCTACTGGTGCGGGTCTGCCTGGGGCCCGGCAGACAGCAGGCCCGCCTCGTGGGCGAGCAGGGCGGCCTGGACGCGGTTGTCCAGGCCGAGCCGGGTGAGGATGCGGTTGACCCGGCTCTTCACGGTGGCCTGGGTCAGCCCGAGGTCGTCGGCGATCCGGCGGTTGGACCGGCCCCGTGCGACCAGCACGAGGACCTCCAGTTCGCGGGCGGTGAGGGTGTCCAGGAGGCGGTTGCGGCCGGCCGGCGGGCGGGGCGCACCGGGCACCAGTCCGGCGGGCAGGGCGGTGAAGGCGCCGATCAGGCGGTGGGTGACGCTCGGGGCGAGCATGGCCTCGCCGTCCGCCACCACGCGGATGGCCTGGGCGAGTTGGGCGGGCGGACTGTTCTTCAGCAGAAAGCCGCTCGCGCCTGCGCGCAGGGCCGCGTGCACATACTCGTCCAGGTCGAAGGTGGTCAGGACGAGGATGCGGGGCGGCGGGCCGGGGTGCGGCCAGGCGGTGAGGATCTGCCGGGTGGCCTCGACGCCGGTCATGCCGGGCATCCGGACGTCCATGACGACGACATCGGGCGTCAGGTCGCGAGCCAGGGCGACGGCCTGCTCCCCGTCCGCGGCGGCGCCGACGACCGAGAAGTCGTCGCGGCGGCCGATGACGGCGCGCAGCGCGTCGCGGACCATCTCCTGGTCGTCGACGATGAGCACACGGATGGTCACGCGGGTGCCTTTCCGGGGACCTCGCCGAGCGGGAGGGGGAGGGTGGCCAGGACCTGCCAGCCGCCGCGCGGATGCGGGCCGGTGCGGACGGTGCCGCCGAAGGCCGCGACGCGTTCGCGGATGCCGATCAGACCGCGGCCGGAGCCGGGGACGGGTACGGGTACGGGACGGTCGTCGGCGGCCGGTCTCCCGGTGACGGCCCGCCCGTCGACGACCGGCCCGTTGACGACCTCGATGGTCAGCGCCGCGGACTCCTGCCGTACGGCGATCAGCGTGTCGGCCGGGCCGGCGTGCTTGAGGACGTTGGTCAGCGCCTCCTGCACGATCCGGTACGCCGATACCTGGACCGCGGGCGGAATCGCACCCGCCGGGCCGTCCAGCCGGGCGGTCACCCGGCAGCCCGCCGCCTCGGCCGCGGCGATCAGCCGGTCGAGGTGCGCCAGCGACGGCTCCGGGGCGATGGCCTCGTCCCCGGCGGTGAGCAGTCCGAGGATGCGGCGCATCTCGATGAGCGCGGTGTCGGCGGTTTCCGCGATGCGCGCCACGCCCTTCCGGCCGTCGCCCCGCGGCGCGTCCTCGAGCACCTCCTCGGTGGCCCGCGCCTGTACGGCGATGGCGCTCACGTGGTGGGCGACCACGTCGTGGAGGTCGCGGGCGATCCGGGCGCGCTCGGCGACCACGGCCTGCCGGGCGTTGATCTCCTGCTCCGCGCGCAACCGGGCGTTGAGGTCGCGCAGCCGGGCGGCCTGGATGCCGAGCCGCCGCCGGCCGTGCCCCAGGAGCCAGGCGACACCGTAGAAGGCGAGGAACGTCGTCGCGGTGATCGGCTCCAGCGAGCCGGGCTGGGGTGGCCCCGTCCGCCCGCTGAGCAGGTCCGTCGCCACCGCTGCGAGGAGCGAGAGCGCGGACCCGGTCAGGCCGACGGGCAAGGCGGTGTAGCGGGCGAGCGCGTACACGCCGAAGATCAGCAGATACGGCCCCGGTGTCTTGCCCGCGACCGGGTCGAGCACCTCGAAGGCGACGAAGACGGCGGTCATCGCGCCCAGGACCGTGCGGGGGCAGCGGCGGCGCCAGAAGAGCGGGACGGTCTGCAGTCCCCAGAGCAGCACCCCGGCCGGACCCGGTGCCGGGTCCCTCGCCAGCAGGGTCGCCATGTCGAACACGGTCAGCCCGCCGCCGAGGGCGAGGTCGGCCAACCAGGGCCGGCCGGCGAACCGGCGGTGGGCGTCGCGCAGGGCTGCCGTGGTCTGTGTGGTCATCTCTGCGTCTGTGCCGCCGTCTCTGGGTCTGTGCCGTCGCCTCTGGGTCCGCGGGGTGATCTCCGGCCGCCAAGGCTAGCGACGAGCGGGACCGGCGGGATCCCCGCGAGGACGGAGCGATCCGCGCATCCATAGTTGCGCGGGTCCGCGGGAGATCGGCCGTCCGGACGACGGACCGGGTGCGCGCGCACTTCTAGCGTCGGATCGCATGAACACCGCTGGCAACACCACCTTGCGCAACAACCGGCCCACGCCGCCGACTTGGCGGCGCCATGCACTGCTGGCCGCCGGGGCCACGGCACAGCTCTTCGCCGTCGGCGGCCGCTGGGACATCGCCGCCGCGGCCTGGATCTTCCCGGTCCTCCTGCTGCGCTTCACCCGTACCGGCCGCGCCTGGTCGGGAGCGCTGTGGGTGTGGGCGGCCAACATCGCCGCCGCGGCCTTCTGGCTCTTCGAGTCGGAGATGGGATTCAGCCCCGTCACCCTGGGGGGAGCGGTCGCCCTGGCCGCGCTGCTGACCCTCCCCTTCCTCCTGGACCGGCTGCTGACCGGCCGGCTGCGCCCCTGGATGGCGCTGCTCACCTTCCCCGCGGCGCTCGCCGGGGCCGAGTTCCTCATCACGCTGCTGTCCCCGTTCGGCACCGCCTACGGCGCCCTCGCGGTCACGCAGTACGGGAATCTGCCCCTGCTCCAGGTCATCTCGGTCACCGGCTCCTACGGGATCGGCTTCCTGATCGCCTGGTGCGCCGCCGTCGTCAACCGGGCCTGGGAGGCGGCCTCATGGCGCTCGGTGCGCGGCAGCGTCGTCACCTGCACCGCCGTCCTGCTGGCTGTGGTCCTCGGCGGCGGTGCGCGGCTCGCCTTCGCCCAGCCCGGGGCACCGGCCGTACGGATCGCCGGTGTCACCGCCGATGCGTCGCTGATCCGTGCCCAGAAGGCGGCGATCGCGCGGATATCCGGCGGGCGGCGCGAGATCGCCGCCGCCCCGCCCGCGCAGCTCGTACCGGCCCTGACCGCCGTGCGCGACAGCCTGCTGGCCGCCACCCGGCGGGAGGCCGGCGCCGGAGCGAAGATCGTGGTCTGGCCCGAAGAGGCCGTCAAAACCCTGGCGGCGGACGAGGATGCCACCATCGCCGCGGCCCGTGCCGAGGCCCGCCGGTCCCGGATCTACCTGGAGATCGGCGTCGAGGTGTACAGCACCGCCGGCCCCGGCCGCGACGAGGCGCTCCTGATCGGCCCCGCCGGAACCGTCCTGTGGACCTACCAGAAGGCCCACCCCATCCCCGGCTCGGAGCCCTTCGCCCCCGGCGACGGCCGCGTCCCCGTGGCGGCCACGCCGTACGGCCGGCTCGCCAATGTCATCTGCTACGACGCCGACTTCCCCGGCATGATGCGGACCCGCGCCGACATCATGCTCGTCCCCTCGCACGACTGGCAGGAGTACGGACGCGCCCACACCGAGAAGGCCGCACTGCGCGCCATCGAGAGCGGATACGCGGTGGCGCGCCAGGACGCCGAGGGGGTGTCGACCGCGTACGACCACCTGGGACAGGTGCTGGCGACGGCGGACTACTTCACCACCGGGCGGCAGACGATGGTGGCCCAGGTGCCGACGGCCGGCGTCACCACGGTCTACGACCGGATCGGCGACAGCTTCGCATGGGGCTGCCTCGTCGCGGTGGTCGTGCTCATCGGCGCCGCACTGGTCGCACCGGCCGGGCCGCACCCTCGCCGTCCGTGACCAACGGCACACATACTGCCCGGTAACGTCGCCGCCGCCGCGCGCCTAGAGTGTGGCCGGATGGCACCGCCGGACGCCCGGCCGTGACCGTACCCCTCGATCCGACCAGGGAGACTGCATGCGCTCTCCGAAGGACTTCTTCCGCCCGCTGGCCGTCGGTGCGCCGGCACCGGTGCGGGAAGTGCCGTTCCTTCCGTCCCGGATGATCCACTTCTTCGACCCGGGCAACGCGAAGATGGCGGCGAAGGTGCCGTCCATCGCCCCCACCGTGGACGTACTGCTCGGCAATCTGGAGGACGCGGTCGCCGCCGACCGCAAGGAGGCGGCGCGTACCGGCCTGGTGGAGATCGCCCGGGCCACGGACTTCGGCGGCACCCAGCTGTGGACCCGGATCAACAGCCTGGACTCGCCGTGGGCGCTGGACGATCTGCTGACGCTGGTCACCGAGATCGGCGACAAGCTGGATGTGATCATGGTGCCGAAGGTGGAGGGCGCCCAGGACATCCACTACGTCGACCGGCTGCTGGCGCAGCTGGAGGCGAAGGCGCAGGTCCGGCGGCCGATCCTGGTGCACGCCATCCTGGAGACGCCCACCGGTGTCGCCAATGTGGAGGAGATCGCCGGGGCCAGCCCCCGGATGCAGGGCATCTCGCTGGGGCCCGCCGACCTGGCGGCCAGCCGCCGGATGAAGACCACCCGGGTCGGCGGCGGGCACCCCGGTTATCTCGTACGGGAAGATCCGCACGGCCCGGATGGCGAGGCCCCCCGGGCCACCTATCAGCAGGACCTGTGGCACTACACCATCGCGCGCATGGTCGACGCCTGCGCGGCGCACGGGATCCTGCCGTATTACGGGCCGTTCGGCGACATCAAGGACACCGTCGCCTGCGAGGACCAGTTCCGTAACGCCTTTCTGCTGGGCTGCGTCGGCGCCTGGAGCCTGCACCCGGTGCAGATCGGCATCGCGAAGAAGGTCTTCTCGCCCGAGCCCGCGGATGTCGCCTGGGCCCGTAAGGTCATCGCGGCCATGGGCGACGGCACCGGCGCGGTGATGATCGACGGCAAGATGCAGGACGACGCCACGTACAAGCAGTGCCAGGTGGTCGTCGGGCTCGCGGACGCGCTGGCCGCCCGCGACCCCGAGCTGCGCGACGCCTACGCGGCAGCCGAGAAGGAGTAGGACCCATGACCGATGCGATGCTGCGGCCGCGCCGCTCCGTGCTGTACATGCCGGGTGCCAACGAACGCGCCCTGGAGAAGGCCAAGTCGCTGCCCGCCGATGCACTGATCCTCGACCTGGAGGACGCGGTCGCCCCCGACGCCAAGGCCGATGCCCGCAAGCGCGTCGCGGCCGCGGCGGCCTCGGGGGAGTACGGCCACCGCGAGGTGACCATCCGGGTCAACGGGCCGGGCACCGCCTGGCACGCCGACGATCTGCGGGCCGCCGCCGAGGCCGGCCCGGACGCGGTCGTCGTGCCCAAGGTGGACTCCGCCGCGACCGTACGGGAGGTGGAGCGGGCGCTGGAGGCGGCCGGGGCCCCGGACCGTACGGCGATCTGGGCGATGGTCGAGACCCCGCGGGCGATGCTGGACGCGCGGGCGGTGGCCGGCGCGAGCGAACGGCTCACCGTGCTGGTGATGGGCACCAACGACCTGGCGAAGGAACTGCACGCCGAGCACGTCCCGGGGCGCGCGCCGCTGCTGACGGGGCTGTCGCTGGCGCTGCTGGGCGCCCGGGAGGCCGGGAAGACGATCCTGGACGGGGTCTACAACGATGTGAAGGACGCGGCGGGGTTCGAGGCCGAGTGCATCCAGGGGCGGCAGTTCGGCTTCGACGGCAAGACGCTGATCCATCCTGCGCAGGTGGAGCCGTGCAACCGGATCTTTGCGCCCTCACAGGAGCAGATCGAGCGGTCCCAGAAAATCATCGACGCATTTGAGCTGGCCACGCGCGAAGGCCGCGGCGTCGTCACCGTCGACGGCCGGATGATCGAGAACCTGCACGTCGAGGACGCGCGCCGGATCCTCGCACTGGCCGAGGCGATCGCGGGGCGCTAGGGCGCACCCGGGCGGAGGGTGAGCACGCCCTCCGCCCCTGTGCCGTCGCACGGGCGAAAGCCGCTGCTCATCCGGTCGAAGAGCCCCCGCAGCCACTGGGAATCCTCGGACGAGGCGTGCCGCAGGCGCATCCGGTGGGCCTGCAGCGGGACGATCCGCAGAGCGTGGAGCCGGCCGGTGTCCGGCTCCAGTGCGGCGAGGTAGAGCGGGCGCAGATCGTCGCGGTAGTGCTCGTGGCCGGTGATGCCCTCGTAGTCGTCGATGAAGTCGCCGCACCCGTGGAGGATCAGCTTTCCCCGGTGGACCTCCAGGGGGCGGGGGTGGTGCGAGGAGTGCCCGTGCACGACGTCCACGCCGCCGTCGACGAGCGCATGGGCGAAGGCGATCTGCTCCCGGGAGACCGCATAGCCCCAGTTGGTACCCCAGTGGACCGAGGCCACCGCCACATCGCCCGGCCGCTTCAGCTGCCGTATCCGGCCGGTCACCGCGGCCGCGGCGGTGGCCGACGGCCCGGCCACGAAGTCCACCCCGCCGCGGTTTCCGGTCGCGGCCCAGGTGCGCGGGATCCCGCTGGACGGCATCCCGAAGGAACAGACCAGCACCCGGCCGCCCCCTTCGAGCGGGACCGCCGCCGCCTGACGCGCCGCCTCGGCGTCCGCGCCCGCCCCGGCCGTGCGCAGCCCCGCGCCCGCCAGGGTCTCGAGCGTCTCCGCCAGCCCGAGGGGGCCGAAGTCCAGGACGTGGTTGTTGGCCAGTACGCAGACATCGGGGCGGCCGGCGGCCAGGCAGGGCAGGTTCGCGGGGTTCATCCGGTAGTGGATGCCCTGGCCGGGTGCGTAGGTGCCGTGCCGGGTGACGCTGGTCTCCAGATTGATCACCCAGGCGGCGGGCGCCGCGTCCTCGAGCGCCGCCAGCGCGTCGCCCCACGGCCAGGAGTAGCCGACCGGGCGGGGGATGGGGCCGTTCACCGCCTCCGCCAGCTCGACGTACACGCGGGCGTCGCGGACATACCCCTCCCGCAGCGCCGGATCTCCGGGATGCGGAAGGATCTGGTCGATGCCACGGGCGAGCATCACATCGCCGCAGACGGCCAGGGTGAGCAAGTCGCCGTCCATTTATCCAGGTTAGGACGGATTGTCCGGTGCGGTGGATGCCGGGGCCGGGCGTCGGCCGGCCTCAGCGCCGGTGCGCCGCATCGGCCGCCGCCGGCCGGGTCCGGGCCTTCAGCACCTGCGCCCCCACGGCGAGCGTCACGCCCAGCAGCAGCACATAGAACACCCCGATCTTGTGCAGATCGTCGAGGAAGAACCAGACGGCTGTCAGCGCGGTGAACCAGAACGCCACCAGCGCGAATCCGCCCGAGCGCTCGTCCCGGTACCCGGCGGCGAGGCACAGCGCGCCGACGATGCCCAGGACCAGGGCGATCATGACGTAGCGGGTCTCCCAGCCGACATAGCCGCGGGAGAGCTGGGACCACGCCGCCACGGCCTCCGCCACCGGGCCCCAGGCCACCGCGCAGGCGAGCCGCGCGGACCACAGCAGCAGCACCGCCCCCGCCACGGCGGCGAGCAGGGCGACGCGGTCGAACTGGCCGACCTCGATCATGTCCGTACGGGAGACCGCCGCGGACAGCACACAGCCGAGCAGCGCGACCGCGCCCTCGGCCGTGGGGTGGAAGACGACTCTGGCCCACCGGCGGCGGGCGGGCGGCGGCGAGGGGTCCGCGGGCGCGGGATCCACGGCGGGCGGCGCGGAGACCACTGCTGCCGGTGCGGAGCCCACGGCTGCCGGTGCCGGATCAACAGTCGTGGGCGTCCGCGTGGGCGTCCTGGCGGGCGTCCGCACCGGAACCGCCGGCCCGTCCCCGGCGGCCTCCCCGACCGCCGTCTTCATCGCGGACGCGTCCGCGAAGCGGTCCTCCCGGTCCTTGCTCAGGGCCTTGACGACCACCGCGTCCAGGGCGGGCGGCAGCTCCGGGCGGAGCCGGGAGGGCGGCACCGGCTCCGCGGCCAGGTGCTGGTGCATCACGGAGAAGGGCGAGTCGCCGGTGTACGGGGGACGCCCCGTCAGCAGCTCGTACAGCAGACAGCCCACGGCGTACAGGTCCGTGCGGTGGTCGGTCTCGTGCCCGTTGATCTGCTCCGGGGCCAGATAGGCGGGCGTGCCGACCGCGACGCCGGTCCCGGTCAGCCGGGTGGCCACCTCGCTGAGGGCCTTGGCGATGCCGAAGTCGACGACCTTGACCGTGCCCGTACCGGTGAGCATGACGTTCGCCGGCTTGATGTCCCGGTGGACGATGGAGTGCCGGTGACTGTGCTCCAGGGCCTGCAGCACCTGACGCGTGATGTCGACGGCCTGCGCCACCGCCATCGCTCCGTCGTTCAGCACCCGGCTGAGCGTGCGGCCCTCGACGTACTCCATCACCAGATACGGCTCGACGCCGCCGCCCGCATCGTCCTCCCCCACGTCGTGAACGGTGGCCACCCCGGGGTGGTTGAGCGCGGCGGCGGCATGCGCCTCGCGCTGGAAGCGGGTGAGAAACTCCGGCTGCAGCGCCAGCTCGGCGGAGAGGGTCTTCACGGCGACGGTACGGCGCAGCCGGTGGTCGACGGCCCGGTAGACCGTGCCCATACCGCCGTGCCCGAGCTGCTCCACCAGCTCGTAGCGCTCCCCCAACATCCTGTGCTCCACCGGATTCCTCCACGGACCGTCAACGCCAACACGCCGGAAGACGTGCAGGAGGGGGGACGGGTTCCGCCCGGCCCGGCTGTGGGCGCCGGGTGCCGATGCGGCGGGAAGCCCGGCCCGGTGCCGGAAAATTCTGCGGACCGCGCGCATCCATCGGCCGTCCTCGAGCGTCTCACCAGCAAGCGGCCTTCTCATCCGACCGCTCTGCATCTGACCGCACGGCATCTGACCGCTCTGTGTGCGGCCGCACCGCAGGTGATCGCGCTGCACGCGACCGCACTGCCGGTGACCGCACTGCAGGGGTATTGGGAGTATTCGATTGAAAATCCGCATTAAGGGCTTCCGCCGCGCGACCGCGGTAGCCGTCACCGCGGGCGCCGTCCTCTCGGCCGGGGCCTTCACCGCTCCGGCGCAGGCCGCCACCGTCGCGGCGCCCACGATCACCGCCAAGGGCGGGTTCGTGATGAACAACGGCACGGGCAGGACTCTTTACACCAAGGCGGCCGACACCCGTCGCTCCACGGGCTCCACCACCAAGATCATGACGGCCCGGGTGGTGCTCGCGCAGAAGAACCTCGACCTGGATTCCAAGGTCACGGTCCAGAAGGCGTACAGCGACTACATCGTCAACAACGACTGGGCCTCGTCGGCCCGTCTGATCGTCGGCGACAAGGTCACCGTCCGCCAGCTGCTCTACGGGCTGATGCTCCCGTCCGGCTGCGACGCGGCCTACGCGCTCGCCGACAAGTTCGGCACCGGCACGACCCGGGACGCGCGCGTGAAGTCGTTCATCGGGCAGATGAACTCCACCGCCAAGAGCCTCGGTCTGACGAACACGCACTTCGACTCGTTCGACGGCATAGGGCACGGTGCCAACTACTCGACGCCGCGCGATCTGACGAAGCTCGCCAGCAGCGCGATGAAGTACTCCACGTTCCGTACGGTCGTGAAGACGAAGTCGACGAAGCAGAAGGTCACGACCTCCAACGGCGGCTACCGCTACATGGAGTGGACCAACACCAACAACCTGCTCGGCAGCTACTCCGGCACCATCGGCGTCAAGACCGGCTCCGGCCCCGAGGCCAAGTACTGCCTGGTCTTCGCCGCCACGCGGAACGGCAAGACGGTCATCGGCACGGTCCTCGCCGACTCGTCCGTGGCCGCCCGCACGGCGTCCGCGAAGAAGCTGATGGACTACGGCTTCAAGAAGTGAGCCCGGCCCTCTGAGGGGGGTGGGTGCGGGGCCTGCTCGCGGCCGGTGGTCGCGGGCAGGCCCTTCTTTCTGGCCCGTCGGCCGGGTGGCTCAGAAGATGTCGAACGTCCGGCCTTTGCCGCCGACACCCGCGCAAGGCTACGAGGTTGGCGGCGATCTCAACGCAGGAACCGCCGTTGCCGCTGCAGGAGGACTTGAACCAACGGCGGAGAAGAGCGACGGCGTCCGGCCGGTCTGGTTCTACAGCCTGAGTGACCGGTCCCGGGCGTGTTGCATGTTCCGGGACGGGGACACGGCGCGCGTCTGGCAATGCGGCCCCCGCCGGCTGTGGGACGACGTGGAGGCCGCGTTCCGATGGCGGGCCGGCCATGGCCGGCCGGACCCATCGCGGTTCGGTCTGACCGTGACCGCCAAGGGCGAACGGGTGTGGCTGGACGATCCGGCTGACTCCTGGACCGTGTGACAACACCCCGTCCGTCTGCCGATTTCCACGGCAGACGGACGGGGCTCCCTCATGCCTCCGCAGGGGCTCTGCCAGCGTGCGGTCGGCTACATACGTCCCGCGCTGGGGCTCGGGACCTACTCCGCCACTCCCACCAGCGCCAGCGTGATGTTGTCCGGGCCGCCCGCCTCGATCGCCGCCTTCCACAGCTCGAAAGCGGCCTTGCCGTTGTTGCTGCCGTGGGCCTGCAGCAGATCGTCGAGAGTCTCCTCCGGTACGGGATCGGTGAGGCCGTCGGTGCAGGCCAAATAGCGGCCGGAGAGGGACAGGGGCGTGGCGGTGATGTGCGGGGTGACGGGGGTGAAGTGGACGGCACCGCCCAGGGACTGGGTGATGAGCGAGGTGGTGCGGTGGCCGGGGACGGCGGGCGGGCTGTCGTCGACGCTCAGCTGCTCGAGGCCGTCCGGGGTGGCGTTGAGGACCTTGCTGTCGCCGACGTTGAAGGCGAGGACGGACTCCGGGAGGACGACGACACCGGCGACGGTGGTGCCCATGGTGGTCAGGGCCGGGTTGCGGTCGGCCGCCGCGTAGACCGCCTGGTTGCAGACGTTCAGGGCGTCCCGCAGCACGTCCTCGGAGTCCAGGGTGGCACCGACGATGGCCAGCTGACGGACAGTCAACTCGCTGGCCACCTCGCCGCCGGGCTGGCCGCCCATACCGTCGGCGACCGCGACGACGAGGGGGCGGACGAGCGGGAAGACCAGCGTCTGGGGGTTCTCGGTCACCGTGCCGCACAGGGTCCAGGGGCCGACGACCAGGCTGTCCTCGTTGTGGTCGCGGATCAGCCCCGTATGACTGAGGGCGGTCACCGTCACATACCGCATCGCCGCCTCATCTCCCCTCATCCGTGTCCCCCCTTTCCTCGCTCTCCTCCCCCTGCGCTCTGCCGCCGAGCGTGTGCCGCTGCATCAGCCGGGAGACGTCCTTGCCGGTGACGACGCCCACCAGATGCCCCGCGTCGACGACGAGGATCCGCATCCCGGTCCGCAGGCTGATCCGGTCCAGCGCCTCGGTCAGCAGATCGTCGGGGGCGGCGACCGCGCACTGGGACAGGGGGATGCCCACCTCGCGCACCCGCACGGTCTCCCGGCCGGCCGCCGGGACCGCGGCCAGCCTGCGGATCTGCACGATGCCGCTCGGACGCCCGTCGAAGTCGGTCAGCGGCACCACGGAGTGCCGGGAGTGCACGGCCACCTCGTCGATGAAGCGCTGGACGGTGAGCCAGTCGGCGCCGGTGAACACGAGGCTGGTCATGGTCTCGGACACCCGGACCCCGCGCAGCGCGGTGTGCAGGGCGGCGTGCCGGCGCTCCGCCCCGGCCACGACCATGATGAAGAGGCCGATGAAGACGACCCAGAGGCCGACCGGCGCCCCGCGCAGGAGGAGCACCCAGCCGCCGACCGCCATCAGCACACCGGTCACCTGGCCGCCCCGGGACGCGGTCATATCGGCGCGCTCCCGGTCGCCCATCCGCCACCACAGCAGCGCCTGCACCACCCGGCCGCCGTCGAGCGGTACGGCCGGCAGGAGATTGAAGACGCCCAGGAAGAGATTGGCCCAGCCGAGCCAGAGCAGTACGACGGCGGGGACGTCGGCCCAGCCGGCCAGCGCGTGCAGCCCGATCCCCGCACCGAGCGCGGCACCGCCGATGACCAGGCTGGTCAGCGGCCCGCTGACGGCCACCAGGAAGGCCGCCGAGGCGGTCTTGGGACGCCCCATCCGCGTCATCCCGCCCAGCGCCCACAGCGTCACGTCCTCGACCGAGATCTCCTTGCGCCGGGCCGTGGCGGCGTGTGCCGTCTCGTGCAGCACCAGGCTGCCCATGAACAGCGCGGCCCCCACCACCCCGGCCACGGCGTAGACGACGGCCGGGCGCCCGGGGGTCCACACGGGAAGGGTGCGGTGGCCGAGCCCGTACGCGAACAGGACCACCAGCAGCGGCACGCTCCAGTGCATCCGCAGCGGCACCCCGAGCACCCGTCCGAGACGGACCGACCCGCCCATCGAGCCGCCGCCCATCGAGCCGCCCGCCGGGCCACCGCCCGCCGAACCGCTCACCGAGCCCTTCGTGGAGCCGTTCATCGTCGTCTCCCGCACATGCCTTCCCGACCCAATTGTCACTCTTGGGAGGTCCGGGAGGTACGGGTACGCATAGACATGCACAGACATGCACTGCTCTCGGTGAATTTCCACTCCATATCCGTTTTGACCTGAACGCCGGATCCTGGATGCTGGACGTACGTGCCGGACGCGCGTCCGGGATGTACGTGGCGAATGTGGACGTATGCGCGACGAGGTCGGAGGCGTGTCATGAGCCGGAGCCACCACTTCCATGTGGATCAGGAGGGGCACTCGATCACCGTGAACGTCGGTCCCAGCCGGGAGGGCGAGATAGAGCTGCTGGTCAACGGCAAGGTGGTCGCCTACCGCAAGCAGCACGGCCGGGGCATGAACGTCCTCAACGGCGAGCTGCCCGGCGAGCCCGTCCACCCGTTCCGGGTCCTGGTCCGGGAGCCGCATCTGGTGCCGACCACTCCGCGCTGCACGCTGGAGCTGGACGGGGTGGAGCAGCCGATGCCGGAGCGGCTGGTGCTCTGAGCGGGACCCGCCCGTGCGCCGTTCTCCGGGGCGCGGCGGCCACTCCTCCCAGACGACAGGCCGGCAGGTGTGAGCTGCCGGATTCACCCCGGCGCCCGATGATGCGCCCTCTGTTCGCGTGACTCCGCCCGTGTCGTGCACCTGCACAGCAGGCATCCGTCAATAGCTCTTTCCAAGGGGCAGGCCCTTCGCGCCTGCCCCTCATCCCTGCCCCCGAAAGGACACCGAACCCGTATGAACGCCCAGCACCGCCACGACCACGACCACGACGGAGAGGCCCCCTCCGTCCACTCCTTCATCCTGGCCGGGCGGCAGGTGATCCACGGCTATCACCTGGCCATGTTCGGCATGGCCGAGCACGCCTACCAGGTCGTGCTCAAGTACGACCTGCCCACCGAGATCGTCGAGACGTACCTCCAGGACCGCGCGGACCGCCCCGGCAGCTGGCACGCCGTACGCAACACCGTCGACATGGTCCTGCCGCCCATCGGCGACGGCTCCGTGACCGAGTACCGGGCCCGGCTCGACCGGGTCACCCAGACCGGCAACGGCGAGGACCGGATCTGGGAGCCCCTCTCCGGCGAGTTCACCGCCCGCATCAAGCAGGTCCTGAACTTCCGCCCGTTCAGCCAGGAGGACTTCCCGCCCCACCTCACCTACCTGATCTACGGCGAGGGCAGCGAGGCCCATATCGCCCACCGCCTGGTCAAGCGCCCCCACTTCGAGCAGATCATCACCCTCGAGCAGGTCCCCGACGGCGTCACCCAGGCCGACCTGGCAAGCGCCCCGGAGATCACCATCCCCTCCGTCCCCGACAACGGCCACGACGGCCGGCCGTGGACGACCCGCCCCCTCCCGGAGCGCTCCTACGACGCCCTGCTCCACCGCGAAACGGGCAAGCCCGTCCCGATCAGACTCGACCTGGCCTCCGAGCGCTGGTGGAACATCACCACCCTCAACGCCTGACCACCGCCTCCGGCCAGGAGTGACCAGCGGCCCCGCCGTCCCATTCCCACGGCGGGGCCGCCGGCGTCTACTCGCCGTCCGTCCTCGGTTCGATGAGGCAGTCGGGCCCGGGGTAGACCAGCGATTCGTGACCGTCCGAGAACCGCACCACATAGGGCGGCTCGCCGTCCGGCCCACGTACCTCGATGATCTCGCCTTGCCGCTGGTCCAGCCCCACCACGCGGCTGTGCACATGGAGTCGGTCACCGACACTCGCTCGCATCAGCTGAGTCCCTTCGCGGTTGTCATGGTCCTTCGCCTCGTCAATGACGCTTGGAAAGTGCATCACAGCAGCGCGGATACGGCGCGGCAGTCGTGCACTGCTACGCCGATCGAAGGACGGATCTGACCCCTGACACCCCTGACACCTGTGGCACCCGTGGCACCCGTGGGAGGCCCTCCCCCTGCCACGGTCACCGGGAGGCGTTAGCGATCTGTTAGCCGATCACCAACGCCCCCGGACAGCCTGGTTTCCAGACCGGGAGAACGTCACGCACCGGGCGCACCGCCCGAAGCCCTGAGGGGGACACATGTCGCACCGCATCACGCTCCGCCGCGGCCGCAAGGCTGCTGCCGCCACCCTGATCGCCGCCGCTGCCGCCGTAGCGCTCACCGCCTGCGAGGGCGGCAAGGCCGACGCCGGGGCATCCCCGGCCGGGAGCGTGCGGACCGACGACCGCTCCCCCGCCAAGGACAGCCCCGAGGCGCCGACGTCCCAGGACGGCTCCGCCAAGGGACAGGGCACGACCCCCGCCCAGAACATCTCCTCCGGCCGGAACGGCGGCAACAACAGCGGCAACGGCGGCGGCAGCACCCGCTGCACCACCGACACCCTCCAGGCCGGCTGGGGCGGCGGCCGCCCGGACATGCACAGTGACGCGCAGCAGACCGCCACCGTCCGGCTGAAGAACACCGGCAGCCGCACCTGCACCCTCGGCGGATTCCCGGGCGTCCAGATCAAGGGCAAGGACGGCGGCACCCTCGACCTCCCGCGCTCCGCCAAGAAGCCCGTCACCCTGCAGTTGAAGCCGGGCGCGCACGCCTCGTTCACCATGGCGCTCCTCCCCTCGGTCAACGGCGACGACAAGAAGGTCGAGCCGGGCACGGTCCTGATCACCCCGCCGAACGAGAAGAAGAACTTCACGCTCAAGTGGCCCTATGGCGGCGCCATCCTGGACCAGAGCGGCGCCACCCACCCGGGCACCTATGTCAATCCGATTGCCGTGGGCTGAGCCGGCCGGAAAACCGCGGAACCGCGTCCTCCCTCCTGCCGAAGCGCGGCTGCATAGTTCGATGTACGGGGGAGGAACGGAATTCGTTCGGCGGGTACGGGGATTCGATGACGCACCGGACTAGCGTCCTTGGGGTCGAATTCCGTAGGGCCGGGCCGTACTTGCTCCGCTGCTCGTGCTCCGTACGGCACCCGCCCGAACGGCCCTGAGGAGCGCAAATGGAGACATCGGCGGGCGGCGACCGTGCCGTTCGGGTACTCGTCGCCGATGACCAGGCCGCCGTGCGGTCGGGACTCGTCCTGGTCCTGGGGACCGATCCGGGGATCACGGTGGTCGGTGAGGCCGGGGACGGCGAGACGGCGGTCCGGATGGCCGGTGAACTCCGTCCCGATGTGGTGCTGATGGATGTGCAGATGCCGGTGCTGAACGGGGTCGCCGCGACCCGCCGGATCGTCGAGCGCGGCCTCGCCCGGGTGCTGGTCCTGACCACCTTCGACATCGACGAGTACGTCTTCGGGGCGCTCCGGGCCGGGGCCGGCGGATTCCTTCTCAAGAACGCGGAGCCCGCGGTGCTGATCGGCGCGCTACGGGAGGTGGCCCACGGCGACGGGTACCTCACCCCCGCGATCGCCCGGCGGCTGATCAACGAGTTCGCGGCGCAGGCACCGCCGGCGGTCACACTCCCGGACGCGACGGTGCGGGCCCTGGAGACCCTGACCAAACGGGAGTTGGAGGTGCTGGCCTGTATAGCGCGAGGGCTGGCCAACAGCGCCATCGCGAAAACCCTCCATCTGGCGGAGGGCACGGTCAAGACACACATCAGCCGGATTCTGTCGAAGCTGAAACTGCGGAGCCGGGTGCAGGCGGCGATTCTGGCTCAGCAGCAGGGGATTTCGTAGCCGTGCGCAACCCGGCACAGCGGGAAGTGCAGTGGAAGTGCAGTGCAGAGCAGAGGAGTACGGAGAACTACATAGAAAGTGGCAGTGGCCGGAGCGGAATTGCCTACCTGGGGACGATCCGAATGCGCCTGGCGGACGGGGAAGCTGGTGTCCGAACACCCCGCTCCACCACCACCCCAAGGGACGAGGAAACCGATGAAGGGCATTGCGGCCGGCGTCTTTCTGGCCATCGTCGGCGTGATTCTGTGGCTGACCACACAGCAGGTGGAGACGCCGTTCGTGTCGCTGCACAAGGTGGGCCTGGTCCTGGCGGTCGTCGGTGGCGCGGAGGCCTTGTTCGCGCTGGTGGCGCTGGGGAAGAGGGCAGGAAAGTGACGATGCCGGACAGCCGACGACCCGATATGCAGAAGCAGTTGGGGCTTTCGCATCCGGACCCGGCCGCGGCGCCCGCCCCCTCCCCCGTACGCGCCTCCGACGCCGAGCGCGAGGACATGGTCGAACGGCTCCGCGCCGCCACCGCGGAAGGCCGGCTGACCCTGGAGGAGCTGGCCGAGCGCTGCGAGGCGGCCTACCTGGCCCGTACCCGCGAGGAGCTGGCGAGCGTCGGTGCGGATCTGCCCGCCCCGGCGGCGGTTCCCGCACCCGGTTCCCCGGCCGGCCGGCGGGTCTTCCGTGCGCTGTTCGACGACCTCACCCACCACAGCCCCGGGCTGGAGGGTGGCCTGGAGGCGACCGCGGTCCTCGGCGATGTGACCCTGGATCTGCGCGCGTCCCCGGCACCGACGGCCGGCGAACCGACCATCGTGGCCCGTGCGTTCCTGGGCGATGTCCATCTGCTGTTCCCCGAGGGCGTACGGGTCGAGTCCGACTGCACGAGCCTCTTCGGCAGCGTCCGCGACCTGACCCGCCCGCACTCCGGGCCGGAGGCCTCCACGCCCCGTATCCGCGTCACCGGCTCCGCCCTCTTCGGTGACATCGTCCTCGCCCACCCCGCCGGCGACCGCCGCACCCTCTGGCGCACGTGGCTCGACATCCGCAGCGGCCACGCCGGAAAGGACGGGTGAGCCGCCGGGGCACGAGCGCCGGCACGACGTGATTCCGGTCCGTACGCAGCGGACTTTGTCCCGGGTACGCCCTGCGCGTGCCCCCGCTCCGTACGAAGAAGACGTGCCCCGGCCAGGCCACCGGCTCCCCCCGAGCCGGCGCGGTCCGGGCATGCAACAGGCCCGGCGGTGTACGGCATGCGCACCGTACACCGCCGGGCCGTCATCCTTCCGGGCCGCCTCTCCTCGGCCCGGCCGGACGGGGGTCAGGCCGGGCAGGAGGACGGCTCGCGGCTCCGGGCCGCCGGGATGGCGGCGCGTGACTCGTGCGCGGCGGCGGTGTGCAGCGCGGCCCGGGCGGGGGCGGTCAGCGGCGGCTCGGCGCCGCTGGCGAGCCGGCTGCGGGAGGTGGGCGAGGCGCCATGGGCCTCGGCGCGGATGCGCTGCTTGATGGTCGGGGGCAGCGGGCAGGAGAGCCCCCGCCGCAACCCGCGCTGTGCATGGCCGAGTTGGCCGTAGAGCGGCACCGACCGGGGCGCCGGTGCGGGCTCGGTGCGCGGGCGGGCGATGGTGGGGGGCGCGGTGCGCGGGGCCGGTCCGTCTAGGGTGGCCTCCCGGCGGGCCGCCGAGGCATGGGCGGAGACTCCCAAGGACGCGAGCAGCTTGCCGAGTACGGCAAGGAGAACTGCCCAGAACTTCATGACCTTGGTCGCAGCCATGGCCCCTCACTTTCGGTCGGATCCCGGCGGGAGAGGAGTGCTCGGTGCACATCCGCCGGGGTCGGTGGTGGATCGCTGGTGGATCGGTTGGAGATGTGTTGCGGGTGATCCGGGTGCGTCAGATCTGTTGCGGGTGATCCGGATCCATGAGATCCGTTGCGTCAGATCTGTTGCGTTTTCTTATGATGAGTACGCAATGCGAGGATCGGAGGACCGGCGCCCGCGCGTCGGCGTTCTTCGGATGAACACCATCCGGACGGCGTAACCGCTCCCCGGCCCCGCGGGTCGTAGGGCCCGGTCAACCGATCGGCTGATGCCGTTTCGAGCGTCCTGGGCGATGTGGCGCGGGGTGCCCCGCGCGGATCCTCGGCGTATGGCAATCATCGAAGTCAGCGGACTGCGCAAGGTCTACGGGGGCCGGACCGTGGTCGACGATGTCTCGTTCACGGTGGCGGAGGGGGAGATCTTCGGCATACTCGGCCCGAACGGTGCGGGCAAGACGACGACCGTCGAATGCATCGAAGGGCTGCGGGTCCCGGACGGCGGGACGGTCCGGGTGGGCGGGCTCGATCCCGTCGGTGACCACGACCGCGTCACCCAGATCCTGGGCAGTCAGCTCCAGGAGAGCGAGCTGCAGCCCAAGCTCACCGTGCGCGAGGCGCTGGAGCTGTATGCAGCCTGCTATCCGCGCCCGGCCGACTGGCGGGCGCTCGCCGGCCGGCTGGGGCTCGCCGAACATCTCTCCGCGCGCTTCGGCAGGCTCTCCGGCGGTCAGAAACAACGGCTGTTCATCGCGCTCGCGCTGATCGGCAGTCCCCGGGTGGTGGTGCTCGACGAGCTGACCACCGCGCTCGATCCGCGGGCCCGCCGCGACACCTGGCAGCTGATCGAGGAGGTGCGCGCCGCGGGCGTGACGGTGCTGCTGGTCACGCATTTCATGGAGGAGGCGCAGCGGCTGTGCGACCGGATCGCGGTGATCGACCGGGGCCGGGTCGCCGCGCTGGACACCCCGGCGGGGCTGATCGGGCGGTCCGCGCAGTCCGTGGTCGTCTCCTTCACTCCGTCCGCCCCGCTGGATCCGGCCGAGCTGGCGGCGCTGCCCGGGCTCGGGTCCGTCGCACCGGCCGGCGGGCGGGGCGGTGGGGAGGCCGAGGGGCGGCTGGAGATCCGCGGGACGGACGCGACCGTCGACGCGGTGATCTCCCTGCTCGCCCGGCACCGCATCACCGCCCACCGGCTGCGGGTCGGCGACGCCACGCTCGATGACGCCTTTCTCGACCTGACCGAGCTGACCGCCCCGACCCCGCAGGAGGCCTGATATGTCCGCGAACCTCGCCGTGCTGAAGACCGAGGCCCGGCTGTTCCGGCGCGAGCCGGGGACGCTGTTCTGGGTCGGCCTGTTCCCGGCCGTCCTGCTGGGCATCCTCGGGATGATTCCGTCTTTCCGGGAGGCGGATCCGTCGCTCGGGGGCCGCCGGGCCGTCGATCTGTACGTACCGGTGGTGCTGCTGGTGGCCATGATCATGGCCGGGATACAGGCGATGCCGCCGCTGCTGACGGGCTATCGGGAGCGCGGCATTCTGCGCCGGATGTCGACCACGCCGGTACGGCCCGGGGCGCTGCTCGGGGCGCAGATCACGCTGCACGGCGCGGCCGCCCTGGGCTCGGCGGTGCTGGCGCTGGCCGTCGGGCGGCTGGCGTTCGAGGTGCGGCTGCCGCGGCAGCTCCTCGGATACGCGCTGGCGCTGGTCCTCACCCTCGGCAGCGCGCTCGCGCTGGGCTGTGTGCTCTGCTCGGTGGCGCGTACCGCCAAGGTCGCGCAGGTGCTCGGCACGGCGGTGTTCTTCCCGTCGATGTTCACCGCGGGTGTGTGGGCACCGGTCCAGTCCATGCCGGAGACACTGCAGCACATCGTCCAGCTGCTGCCGTTCGGCGCCGGGTCGCAGGCGCTCTCCCAAGCGGCGGCCGGTGACTGGCCGGACTGGCCGCACCTGGCGGTGACGGCGGTCTGGGCCCTCGTTCTGGGCTGGGGCGCGAAGCGGGCGTTCCGCTGGGAGTGAGGACCGGGGAGAGTGCGTGACGGGGGAGTGCGAGCGAGGGAAAGGCCTGCGGGCCGGGGGGAGAGACTGACCGCATGGTGATCGCTGACGGTGGGGCGGAAGCCCGTACGGAAGGGGAGACGGCACCCCTGGCGCTCGCGGCTCTGCGGCCCGCGGCCTGGGACGCCGTGCCCCGCCTCGCCTGGGAGGGCAGATTCCGGCGCTGGGGCGGCTATGTCCTCCTGGGTTTCGCCTCGCTGACGGCGGCGGTGGCGGCGGGTGCGGGTGCGGGTTCGCTGATGACGCGCGGCGAGCTGTACGCGGCCGGGGCGCTGGTCGTGGCGGCGCTGGGGCTCCAGATCTGGTGGAGCACGGCCTTCCGGAAACTGCCCGCCGGCGCGCCGGCCGGACGCGTCTACTACGTCCTGCGCTTCGCGATCGCCGCCGCGCTCTGCCTCCTCAACGGCCTGTTCTCCATCTACGCGGTGATCGGCTATTTCGATGCCGTACAGCTGCTGCCGCACCGCCACGTCCGGACCGCGCTGCTCGGCACGGCGGTCGTGATGGCGAGCGCCCAGTCCGGCGGGCTGCCGCCGGACGGCACGGTGGGCTGGGTGGCGTTCGGGGTGCTGCTCACCGTGAATGCCTCCCTGGTGCTGCTCTTCAGCCATCTCGCCGAAAAGGAGGCCAGGTCGGCCGCCGCCAAGGCCGCCACCATCGCCGAACTGGAGCGCACCAACGCCCGGCTGGCGCAGGCTCTGGAGGAGAACGCCGGTCTGCACGCCCAGCTCCTCCTCCAGGCGCGGGAGGCGGGCATCGCCGACGAGCGCCGCCGGCTGGCCGCCGAGATCCACGACACCCTCGCACAGGGGCTGACCGGCATCATCACCCAGCTGGAGGCGGCCGGCGAGAGCACCGACCCGGCCGTCGGCCGCGCCCACGCCCGGCGCGCCGCGGAACTGGCCCGGCACAGCCTCGGCGAGGCCCGGCGCTCCGTGCACAACCTGGGCCCGGGAGCCCTGGAACACGACGCGCTGCCGGCCGCCCTGCGCACCACGGTCGAGGAATGGTCGGCGACGGCGGGCGTCCGTGCCGAGTGCACCGTCACCGGAACCGCCGAACCGCTGCACCACGAGGTCGAGGCCACCTTGCTGCGCATCGCCCAGGAGGGTCTGGCCAACGCCCGCCGGCACGCCGGGGCCTCGCGGGTCGGCGTCACCCTCTCGTACATGGACAGCGAGGTCACCTTGGACATCCGCGACGACGGCCGCGGCTTCGACCCGGCCGCGGTACCGCCCCGCCGCCACACCGGCGGCTTCGGCCTGGGCGGCATGCGGGCCCGCGCCGAACGCATCGCCGGGACCGTCGACATCGAGTCGGAGCCGGGCCGGGGCACGGCCGTCTCCGCCCGCGTACCGTTGGTCCGCCATGACTGAGCGCACCGAACACCCCGTGCCCGAAAGCCCCGTGCCCGAGCGCACCGGACCGGTCACCGTTCTCCTCGTCGACGACCACCCGGTCGTACGGGACGGACTGCGCGGCATGTTCGCCGCCTCCCCCGGCTTCGAGGTGCTCGGCGAGGCCGCCGACGGCGTCGAGGCGGTCGAACTCGCCGTCCGGCTGGACCCCGACGTGGTGCTGATGGATCTGCGGATGCCCGGTGGCGGCGGCGTCGCGGCCATCGCCGAACTGGTCCGCCGGGGCATCCGCGGCAGGGTGCTGGTGCTCACGACGTACGACACCGACGCCGACACCCTCCCGGCCATCGAGGCCGGCGCCACCGGCTATCTGCTCAAGGACACCCCGCGCGACGAGCTCTTCACCGCCGTACGGGCGGCCGCCGAGGGCCGTACGGTGCTCTCGCCCGCGGTCGCCGGGCGGCTGGTCTCGCGGGTGCGGTCACCGCGCAACGAACCGCTCAGCGCCCGCGAGCGGGAGGTTCTGGAACTCGTCGCCAAGGGCACCTCGAACCGCGGGATCGCCGCCGTCCTGTTCATCAGCGAGGCCACGGTCAAAACCCATCTGACGCATATCTACGGCAAGTTGGGGGCCAAGGACCGGGCGGCGGCGGTGGCCGTGGGGTACGAGCGGGGCATTCTCGGCTGAGGCGCCCCCGTCAGCCGGGCGGCCCCTCCGCCCCCTCCCCGGCCATCATGGCCATGGCTTCCACGGCCTCCGCCTCCGGTGTGTCCGGGGGGATGATCTGCAGGTCCCAGCGGCCGTGGCCGGCCGCCACCAGGCAGATGGTGTCCGGGCCCGGCCGGACCGTCCTGGTCCGGCGCAGGCAGACGACATGCCCCTCGACGAGGATCCGGGTGGGCAGCGCGGACCAGATCGAGCCGTTCACCGTGGCGTGGTCGATGCGGGGCCAGTCGAAGGGCAGGGCCCGCAGCAGCTCGGGGAGTTCGGCGAGCAGGTCGGTGGAGTGCGGCCACCAGGCGCCGTCGATCCGGCGCAGGACGGGGCCGGGCGGGGCAATGGTCAGCCGGGCTACGGGCGGGGGTTCATGGTGTTCGTGCAGGGGCCCGAGGGGGGCGGTGGTCATGGTGTGCTCCTGCCGGTGCACAGAGGGTGTGGTCGTGGTCGTACCCGGTCTTCAGCCCGCGCCGTTACGGCGGGCCGCGAGGCGGGCGGGATCCGGCCAGCGCACGTTCCACACCCAGCCGGCGCGTTCGAAGAGCCGGATGAGGGCGGCGGAGACATCGATCTGGCCGCGGTCGACGCCGTGGCGGGCGCAGGTCGGGTCGGCATGGTGCAGGTTGTGCCAGCTCTCGCCGAAGGAGAGCAGGGCCAGCGGCCAGAGGTTCGTCGCCCGGTCGTGACGGCGGGTGCGGAACGGCCGCTCACCGATGACATGGCAGAGGGAATTCACGCTCCAGGTGACGTGGTGGAGGAGGGCGATGCGGATGAAGCCCGCCCACAGGAGGGCGGTGAGGCCCGTGACCCAGGAGCCGCCCAGCGCCCAGCCCAGTGCGCAGGGCAGGGCGAGGGTGACCAGGCACAGCACGGGGAACGCCCGGTCGACGGCGCGGATGCCGCGGTCGGCGAGGAGGTCGGGGGCGTAGTGCTCGTGCGAGGTGGGGTCGTTGCCGAACAGCCAGCCGATGTGGGAGTGGACCAGGCCGCGCAGCTGTCCGCGCAGGCCGGTGCCGTAGCGGTACGGGGAGTGCGGGTCTCCGGGGCGGTCGGTGAAGGCGTGGTGGCGGCGGTGGGTGGCGACCCAGTCGATGACATCGCCCTGGAAGCTGAGGGATCCGGCGACGGCGAGCGCGATGCGCAGCGCCGGGGCCGCGGTGTAGCTGCCGTGGGTGAGGCCGCGGTGGAAGCCGACGGTGACGCCCAGGCCGCTGACCACGTAGAAGACGGCCAGGAGGACGAGGTCGAGGGGGCGCACGACACTGCCCCACAGGAGGGGGATGGCGAGCGCGAGGCCGGCGAAGGGTGCGATGACGATGACGGCGGTGATCGTGACGTACATCCGGCGGCCGGCGCTCGGCGGGCCGCCGGTGCCGGCGGTGGGGAAGGGCGACTTCCCGTCGTACTCGGGCGGTGAGGAGGCAGGGGGGTTGGTCGTGGCGGTCACCGGTTGTCGCTCCTCCAGGGCGGTTCTCCGCGCGTGGACGGCGGGGGTTCCGGCGGCGCGGCGAGCGGGCCGTCCTCCGGGCGCCTGGGCGTGCGGTGCAGGAACGGCGGGTGCAGGTCCGCGTGGACGTGGCCGGCCATGCGTCCCGCCTGCTGGGCGTTGAGCCGGGTGAGGAACAGCACGCCCAGCGCGATCAGCGCCAGCAGCACGACCACCGTCAACAGAATCTGCATGGTGCTCACCTCGGCGTCCGGTGCCCTCCTCGGTGATTCCACCGTACCTGCACCAAACCCCTAAATCCCCCCATAGCAGACGATGGGTGACCGTATGTGGCGAGGGGCCTCTCACCGTAACTTCTACAGCATTGTAGATTTTACTTCCGCATGACCAATCGTGACCGCATCCGCCCGACCGAAGGAGCGAGAGACATGGCCCTGTGGGACCGCATCAAGGAATCCGCCCAGACGATGCAGCACCAGCTCGTCGCCAGGAAGAACGACCTCAAGAGCGGCGCCTTCCGGGACGCGAGCATGGCGATGTGCGCCCTGGTGGCGGCCGCCGACGGCACGATCGACCCGGCGGAGCGCCGCCGGGTGGCGCAGCTGATCGCCACCAACGAGGTGCTGCAGAACTTCGCCGCGGACGATCTCCAGCGCCGCTTCGACGGCTACCTGGACAAGCTCACCGCCGACTTCGACTTCGGCAAGGTCGGCGTGATGCAGGAGATCGGCAAGGTGAAGAAGAAGCCCGTCGAGGCGCGGGCCGTGATCCAGATCGGCATCGTCATCGGCGGCGCGGACGGGGATTTCGACAAGACGGAGCAGGCCGTGGTGCGCGAGGTGTGCTTCGCCCTGGACATCGCGCCGGGGGAGTTCGACCTCTAGGGCCTTTCCCTTTCCGGCCCTGCCGGAAAGGGAAAGGCCCTGGGCGCGGCCCCGCGCGGCGGGACGGGAGGGGGCCGCCGCCTCCGGCCCCCGGATCCGCCAACTCAGTAAACTGCCCCGACGTCCCGGCCGGCGGGACACCTGGCGCAGAGGGAGGCGGCGGCATGGGCGGCACGCCCTTCGGCAAGGAGCGCTCCCGGCGGCGCGGACAGGGGCAGCTGGAGGCCCAGGTGCTCGCCGCGCTGCACCGTTCGCCCGGCCCCGCCACCGCCGCCTGGGTGCAGGAAGGGCTCGGCGGCGACCTCGCGTACACCACCGTGATGACGATCCTGTCCCGGCTGCACGCCAAGGGCGCCGTCACCCGCGAACGCTCCGGCCGCGCCTACGTGTGGACCCCCGCCGCCGACGAGGCGGGGCTCGCCGCGCTGCGGATGCGCCGCGTCCTGGACGGCGAACGCGACCGGGACGCCGTCCTCACCAGCTTCGTCTCCGCGCTCTCCGCCCATGACGAGCAGCTGCTGCGCACCCTCCTCGACCGCGCCACGGCCGACGAACCGGCCCCCGGCACGGACCCGGAAGCGCGCGGAGGCTGACCGGTGGGCGTCTTCGTCTTTCTGCCGCTCGTGCTGCCGCTGACCGTGCTGCCGATCGCCCGGCTCGCGGAGCAGCATCTCCACCCGCGCGGCACCACCCGCCTGCTGACCCTGCTCGCGGCCGTACTCGGCCTGTGCAGCACGCTGTGCCTGGGGCTCCTGATGGTCGTCGGGACGGCCCAGCTGCCCGGCAACCCGCTGCCCGACGGCTGGTCCGACCCGGAGGTACGGGCCGCGGTGCCCTGGGCCGAGGTCGCCGGCGCCGCCGCGATCCCCGCCCTGGCCGCCGCCCTCACCGCCTGCGCGACCGCACTGCGCCGCCACCGCCGGATCCTCGCCCGTACGCACCGCGCGCTGGATCCGCTGCCGGGCGGCTCGGACACCGCGGTGCTGCCCGACGACGAGCCCTACGCCTACGCCGTGCCCGGCACTCCCGGCCGCTTCGGGCGCCCCGGCAGACCGGGCCGGATCGCGGTCTCCCGGGGCATGCTGCGCAGCCTGGACGACGACGAGCAGCGCGCCCTGTTCGCCCACGAGCGCGCACATCTGAACTGCCGTCACCACCGCTACCTCCTTGCCGTGCGGCTGGCCGGATGCGTCAACCCCCTCCTGCTTCCCGTGTATTCGGCGGTCACCTTCAACACTGAGCGCTGGGCGGACGAGGAGGCCGCGCGGGTGGTCGGCAACCGGCGGCTGACGGCCCGCGCGGTGGGCAAGGCGGCGCTGATCGGCCGCACCGCCCCCCAGCCGGGGCTGGCGCACTTCGCGGCGCCCGAACCGGGGCCGGTGCCGCGCCGGGTGGCCGCGCTGCTCGCGCCCGTACCGCCGGCCCGCAGCTGGCCGCCCGCACTGACCCCGGCGGGCCTGGCCGCCCTCGTCGCCGCCGCGGGCACCGCCGCCTCCGCGCTCTCCGCGCTGAACGCCGCGGTAGCCCTCTTCGTCGTTCTGAAGGCGGCAACACCGCTGTGAGTGCACACTTGGCGCAAGTACTCCCCGTACTCCCGGACCGCCCGTACCGTGCTGTGATCCGCCGCACACCGGCCGCAGAGCTCTCCGGCGGCTTCTACAGAGGCGTAGAACTTGCCGGTAGGGTTGCGACCCACACATGCGCAACAGGCGCGGCCGGAGGGGGAGATGGCGACGAGGTGCGGACTCCTGACCTGGGACAGCCCGCCTCCGGACGGGGAGGTGCGATGGGTCTATCAGCCCGTGGAGGTCCAACATCCCGACGGCAGCTGGGAGCTGGGCCGGATCAGCGGCTGGTGGACGGACGCCGCGGGCGAGGTGTGGTGCCGGCTGCGCACCGTACCCGGCGGCACCCCTCCGCGGTGGCTGCGCTACGACCCGGAGTCCGTGCGGCTGCTCCCCAGCACCGGCATCTGAAGGACCAGAAGGGCCACCGGCGTGGATGACAGGCAGACCCAACAGCTGACGTCGGTCCGAGGGACCGGCGGCGGATCCGGCACGTCCGGCGGCTCCGGCACCTCGGGTTCGGTTTCACGTGAAACGTCGGGGGATGCACCCGCGCGCTCCCGCCGTGCCTCCGGCGGATCCCGCAGAGCCGGGAAGGGCGGGGGATCCGCTCCGTCCGGCCGCTCCCGCCGCACCGGTAAGTCCCGCCTCACGCGCCGCGGCCGGATCCTCGCCTGGACCGGCGGCGTGCTCGGCGTGGTGCTGCTAGGCACGGCCGGTGTCGGCGTCTGGGCGTACATCAAGCTGGACGGCAATATCCAGGGCGCGGACATCGAGATCGACGGCGACCGCCCCGCCAACCTCAGCCCCGGCTCGAAGAACATCCTGCTGGTCGGCTCCGACAGCCGCGCGGGCGCCAACGCCAAGTACGGCAAGGACCTGACCACCATGCAGTCGGACACGCTGCTGGTGCTGCACATCGCCGCCAACCGCAAGTGGGCGACGGCGCTGTCCTTCCCCCGCGACTCCTGGGTGCCGATCCCCGCCTGCACCCGCGGCAACGGTACGAAGTCCACACCCCACAGCTTCAAGATCAACGAGGCGTTCTCCATCGGCGGTGACACCGGCAACGTCAGCAAGGCCGCCGCCTGCAGCATCAAGACCATCGAGCAGAACACCGGGCTGCGGATCGACAACTTCGCCTCGATCGACTTCCAGGGCTTCAAGGGCATGGTCAACGCCCTGGACGGCATCGAGGTCTGCCCCAAGCACGCCATCCACGACAAGAAGGCCCATCTCGATCTGGAGGCGGGCTGCCAGACCGTACGGGACGAGAAGGCGCTCGGGTACGTCCGTACCCGCTACAGCGTCGGCGACGGCACCGACCTCGGCCGCATCGGCCGCCAGCAGGAGTTCATGAAGGCACTGGGCAAGAAGGCCCAGGAGAAGCTGACCAGCCCCGGCGCTCTCTACGACTTCCTCGACGCGGCCACCAAGTCCCTCAAAGCCGACAAGGGCCTGGACAACCTCGACGAGCTCACCAGCCTCGCCTCGACCGTCAAGGACATCCCCAGCGACCGCCTCACGTTCGTGACCGTGCCCAACTACTACCGCGAGGCCGACATCCCCACCGACCACGCGAATGTGGTCTGGCAGTACCCGCAGGCCACCCAGCTGTTCAGCGATATCGCCCATGACCGCGAGCTCGGCGCCGCCGGAAAGAAGAAGCTCGCCGAGGCCGCCAAGAGCCCGGTGACCGCCCACTCCGTACGGGTCCGCGTCCTCAACGGCACCGGCACCTCCGGCCAGGCCGCCACCGCCGCCGAACAGCTCCGCAAACTCGGCTTCACGGTCACCGCCACCGGCAACGCCCCCGCCACGGACAAGACCACGATCACCTACCCCGCCGCCCTGAAGACCCAGGCCGAAGTCCTCTCCGGCCATCTGCGCGGCACCAAGGCCGGTGAGTCGGCCGGGGCGACACCGGGCGAGGTGACGCTGACGTTGGGCCCGGACTTCGCGAAGAAGATCGGAATGTAGCCGGGCGCCGCTCCCCTCCGTGCCGTTGCGGGCCGTTGCGGGCCGTAATTCCGTTGCGGAGGGCCCGGAGGGGAGAGGTACGGTCCCGGCATGGCCATTTTCAGCAACTTCGTCTGAGGCGCTCCTCCGGGAGACGCGTGACCGTGCGATGCCGCGCAGGGATCTGCCCTGCGCGCGGCACCCGCGTTCCCGGATTCGGTGATCACCCGTCACGTTTACCGAGACACGAGAATTGAGCCTCAGCATGTCTGCCCAGCCTCTCGGCCATGCCGGTTTCGCCCACTGGCTCCGCGCCCACACCACACCCCTCACCAGCCTCGACCCCGATGCGCCGCTCGACGACCTGGAGCCGCTGCGTGACCTCATCGGCGACGCACGCGTCGTAGCGGTCGGCGAGAACGCCCACTTCATCCGCGAATTCGCGCTCGCCCGCGAGCGCCTGGTCCGCTTCCTCGTCACACGCTGCGGCTTCACCGCGGTGGCCTTCGAGTACGGCTTCAGTGAGGGCTTCGCCCTCGATGCCTGGGTCCAGGGCCACGGCGGCGACACAGAACTCGCGCAGCACGCACCGGCCGCCGTCCCCTTCGGCATGGGCGCCGTACTGAGCCGGCTGCGCCACCACAACAGGACCGCGCAGCAGCCCCCCGTCCGGTTCGCGGGCGTCGACATCCCCGCGGCGGGCGGCTCTCTGCTGCCCGCGCTCGCGCCCGTCGCCGACTATCTCCGCGAGGTCGACCCCGAGGCGCTGCCGTTGATCGAGAAGGCGGTCAAGCAGGCCGAACGCTGCGCCGGCGAGTCCGGAGCGGTGTCGGGACCCGCCTGGGCCCGGCTGGCCACCGCCGAACAGGACGCCCTGACCGCGGCCCTCAGCTGCCTGCTGATCCGCTTCCGCGCCGTCGCACCGCTCTACGCCGACCGCAGCGGCCGGCCCGCTTATGACCTCGCCCTACGACGGCTGGAAGCGGCCTGCCACGGCGACTACAGCGTGCGCCACCTGGCCAAGCTCACCGCCGGAGGGGAGCTGACACCGGCCGACACCTCGGGCCGCGAAATCTATATGGCCGATTCGGTGAGCTGGCACCTGGAGCACACCGCACCCCAGGGCCGTATCGTCCTGGTCGCCCACAACGCCCATATCCAGAAGACGCCGTTCTCCGTCGGCGGCCGGGTCATCGGCCTCCCCATGGGCCACCACCTGCAACGCGCCTTCGGCGAGGACTACTTCGCCCTCGGCCTGACCGGGCTCGACGGGCATTCGGCGGACATGCACCTGGACGAGAGCGCCCGCTTCGGCTTCACCGTCGAGGAGAAGCCGCTGCCGTCACCCGAGCCGGGCAGCATCGAAGCCGCCTTCGCCGAGGCCGGCCCGGGACTGAGCCTGGCCGGACTGCGGACGGCCCCGCGCCCGGCACCCGGGCAGCCCGCCCTCCCGGACCGCATGCTGCACCAGGGCTGCTACCTGCCCACACCCGTCCTGGACGCCTTCGACGCGCTGCTGGCCGTCCCGACGATCAGCGTGGGCGACGACCTCGACCTGTGAACCCCCGCCCTGTGCGTCAGGGCGCAGGGACCTGGCCGGCCGGGCGGGCGTCGCGGCGTCCCCGGCCGGCCTGCCACCCCGCGAGGGCGCCCAGCGCCACGCCGAGAGTGTTGTTCGCCCAGTCGACCGGCTGGCAGGACCGTACGGGATCGAGCGTCTGCAACAGCTCGACCAGCGCCCACGCGCCCGATCCCGCGAGCGTCACGGCCACCGGCCGCCGCGACGCCAGCGTGCCCAGCAGCCCCATCGGAACCCACAGCACCACGTTGACCATGTGGTGCGCGAAACCGCCCGTCAGCGTGCGCACCGACTCCCCGGCCACACACGCCCCGGCCCGCCCGGCCGCCCCGCCGGCCAGCTGATCGGGCAGCGTGATCCCCAGACACACCGCCACCGCCAGCAGCACCCCCAGCGTGGCCCTCGGGGACCAGCCCGTCCGCCGCGCGGCCGGCCGGTATGCCACGACCGCGGCGGCGACAAGGAGCAGCGTGAGCGCCGCCATCACGGCGCCGTGCGGGGAGGAAGGCATACGCGCCAACCTACGCCCGCATGGCACGTCATGCCATACAGGCGCAAGATGCCCGCACTCTCTCCCTCAGGACCGCAGCCGCTCCACCGGCTTGGAGGTGTGCACCTCGATGTCATGCGCGGCCCGCTGCAGCAGCTGATGGCTGAGGTCCGACAGCGCCCGCGCCGCCGCCAGTTCGTCCCCGATGGCGGGGACGTTCTCATCCGCCGGGTTACGCCGCGCCGTCCCCTGGCCGACCATCTGCCCGCCCTCCTTGCCGCGCAGCCTGGCCTCGGCCCTGGCTTCGTCGCCGGATTCGACGATGCTGATCTCCGCGTCCCACATCTTCTTCTCGGTCACCGGAAGCCTCCTCGTACGCCCCCGAGCACCGCTCCTGTCTCCGTCTCAACACTCCCCCACAAAAATCGTCGCACCGCAGCGCGTCGACCGCACATGGGGCCCACCGCACCCCCGGCCCGGGGGATTACCCCATGGCCCGGGGCCGCGGAAGCCGCCTAGCCTCCCCGGTGGGGCGACGGGATGGCGCGGTCGGCCCTCACCTGTTCAACACCGAACCGCGCCAGGGGGATTCATGCAGCACCATGACCGCTTCAACCACGACCGCCTCCACCGTGACCACGCCGCCCGTGTCCGCGTCACCCGTGGCCGCCGCGTCCGGTTCACCGGGGCCGTCGCGCTGACCGCCCTCGGCGCGTACGGCATCAGTGCCTGCGGCCTGTTCCCCGGAAAGACCTTCACGGACGACGCCGCGGTGCCCGAGAAGATCACCGCGGTACGGCTGGACACGGGCTCGGGCGGGGTCACCCTGCGCGGCGGCAAGGGCGGCGGCAAGGTGGCGGTCCACCGCTCGGTCACGTACCGCGGCGACCGGCCCGAGGGCGCCACGCACCGGGTCGAGGGCGGCGTCCTGGTGCTCGGCGGCTGCGGCAAGGACTGCGCGGTCACCTACACCGTCGAACTGCCCGCGGGGCTCCCGGTGAGCGGGGAGACCACCAACGGGGCGGTGAGGCTGACGAAGGTGGGAAAGGTGGACGTGACCACCGGCTCCGGGGACATCGAGCTCGACGGCGTCGCGGGCACGGCCGCGGTACGGACCAGCAACGGCCGGATCACCGGCCACGGCCTGTCGGGCAAGGGCATCACGGCCCGGACCTCCAATGGGGAGATCGACCTCACCCCCACCACGCCGCAGAGCATCCGTGCGGAGACGTCCAACGGCGCCATCACGGTGAAGGTGCCCAAGGCCCCGTACCGCGTCACGACCCGCACCAGCAACGGCGACAAGAACATCACCGTTCCCCACGAACCCTCGGGCCGCTTCCACCTCGACCTGACCACCAGCAACGGATCCATCACCGCCGGACAGGTGCGGACGCGCTGACCGGCCCCGGCCTCGGCGAGGGCCAGGCCCGTGCCGGGGGCGATGTCAGTGGTCGCTGGCACAGTGAAAGGCATGAGCGATGAGCCGATGCCTGAGCCGCGGGGACGGAGCGCCTATGTCCTCGAGAAGACGTACTACGGGCAGATGGACTGGAGCCTGTTCTTCGTCTACTCCGAGCGCGAGCACATCCGCGCCCTGTTGCAGGACATGTACGTCGACGGTCCGGACGACGATGCGCGCCAGGGCCAGACAGACAGCCACTTCGGGGGTGAGAGCGCGGATTTGTGGCTGATCGAGCATGGCCGCCGTACCGGCCATGTGGATCTGCGTCCGTTCCTCCGGGACGCGGATCCGGCGGAGGGGGCGGGGAATGCGGTGGTCATCGACCGGGCGGGGTTCGAGGCGGCGGTTCCGGCCGCGCTGGAGGGGGTGCCGCTCCAGCGCGGCGAGACGCTTCATCTCGTCGATCCGGAAGGGGACTTCCGGGGTACGGCCGCCGAGCTGCCGGCCCTCTATCCGCACAATCCGGTGCAGTACGGCATGCAGGTGTGGGTCGAGGGCCTGCTGTCCGACGAGCCGGCCGGCTACCTCACCGATCCGGACCCCGGCCCGGAGGCCGCCCCCAACGGCCTTGCCGGCCCTGGCCCATCGGAGCGGCCCTAGAGGTCCGGACCGGCCGGGGCGTCAGTCCTCCCCCTCCAGCTCCCCTTCCGTCTCCAGGAACGCCTCGCGCAGCGCCGCCAGCGTCTCCGCGTCCGGCTTCTCCCACATACCGCGGGATTCGGCCTCCAGGAGGCGTTCGGCGATGCCGTGCAGGGCCCAGGGGTTGGCCTCCTGGAGGAAGGCACGGTTCTCCGGGTCGAGGACATAGGTCTGGGCCAGCTTGTCGTACATCCAGTCGGCGACCACGCCCGTGGTGGCGTCGTATCCGAAGAGATAGTCGACGGTCGCGGCCAGCTCGAAGGCGCCCTTGTAGCCGTGGCGGCGCATCGCCTCGATCCAGCGGGGGTTGACCACCCGGGCGCGGAAGACCCGGGAGGTCTCCTCGACCAGCGACCTCGTACGGACGGTCTCCGGTCGGGTCGAGTCGCCGATGTACGCCTCGGGCGCCTTGCCGCCCCGCAGCGCCTTCACCGTGGCGACCATGCCGCCGTGGTACTGGAAGTAGTCGTCCGAGTCGGCGATGTCGTGTTCGCGGGTGTCGGTGTTCTTGGCGGCGACCGCGATGCGCTTGTAGGCGGTCTCCATCTCGTCCCGGGCCGGGCGGCCCTCCAGACCGCGGCCGTAGGCGTAGCCGCCCCAGACGGTGTAGACCTCCGCCAGGTCGGCGTCGGTGCGCCAGTCCCGGCTGTCGATCAGCTGGAGGAGGCCGGCGCCGTACGTACCGGGGCGGGAGCCGAAGATACGGGTCGTGGCGCGCCGTTCGTCGCCGTGGGCGGCCAGGTCGGCCTGCGCGTGGGCCCGGACGAAATTGTCGGCGGCGGGCTCGTCCAGTCCCGCGGCCAGCCGCACCGCATCGTCCAGCAGGCCGATGACGTGCGGGAAGGCGTCCCGGAAGAAGCCGGAGATGCGGAGGGTGACGTCGATACGGGGGCGCCCCAGCTCGGCGAGCGGGATGGGCTCCAGGCCCGTGACGCGGCGGGAGGCGTCGTCCCAGACGGGGCGGATCCCGAGGAGGGCCAGGGCCTCGGCGACGTCGTCGCCGCTGGTGCGCATGGCGCTGGTGCCCCACAGGGAGAGGCCCACCGACTGCGGCCAGTCACCGTTGTCCGTGCGGTAGCGCTCCAGGAGGGAGTCGGCCAGCGCCTGGCCGGTCTCCCAGGCGAGGCGGGAGGGGACGGCCTTGGGGTCGACGGAGTAGAAGTTACGGCCGGTCGGCAGGACGTTGACCAGGCCGCGCAGCGGCGAGCCGGAGGGTCCGGCGGGGACGAAGCCGCCGTTCAGGGCGTGGACGGCGTGGTCGAGTTCGTCGGTGGTGGCGGAGAGGCGGGGGACGACCTGCCGGGCGGCGAAGTCGAGGATGGCCTGGACCTGGTCGCCGTGACCGGCGGCCACGGAAGCGACCGCCGCCGGGTCCCAGTCGGCGTCCTCCATCGCCTGCACGAGGGCGCGCGCCGTCTCCTCCGCCTCGTCGGCCGTCGTACGGGTCGCCGCGGACTCGTCCAGACCGAGCGCCTCGCGCAGACCGGGCAGGGCCGAGGTGCCGCCCCAGATCTGGCGGGCGCGGAGGATGGCGAGCACGAGGTTGACGCGGGCCTCACCGGCCGGCGCGGCGCCGAGGACATGCAGACCGTCGCGGATCTGGGCGTCCTTGACCTCGCACAGCCAGCCGTCGACGTGGAGCAGGAAGTCGTCGAAGCCGTCGTCGTCGGGGCGGTCTTCCAGGCCCAGGTCGTGGTCGAGCTTGGCGGCCTGGATCAGCGTCCAGATCTGCGCGCGGATGGCGGGCAGTTTGGCCGGGTCCATGGAGGAGATGGCCGCGTATTCGTCCAGAAGCTGCTCGAGGCGGGCGATGTCGCCGTACGACTCCGCGCGGGCCATCGGGGGGACGAGGTGGTCCACGAGGGTGGCGTGGACGCGGCGCTTGGCCTGGGTGCCCTCGCCCGGGTCGTTGACCAGGAACGGGTAGACGAGCGGGAGGTCGCCGAGCGCGGCGTCGGGCCCGCAGGCGGCGGAGAGCCCGGCGTTCTTGCCCGGCAGCCATTCGAGGTTGCCGTGCTTGCCCAGGTGGACCATGGCGTCCGCCCCGAAGCCGCCGTCGTCGGCCGAGGCCGCGATCCAGCGGTAGGCCGCCAAGTAGTGGTGCGAGGGCGGCAGATCGGGGTCGTGGTAGATCGCGATCGGGTTCTCGCCGAAGCCGCGCGGCGGCTGGATCAGGATGAGGAGATTGCCGCGGCGCAGCGCGGCGAGGACGATGTCGCCGTCGGGGTTGTGGGTCCGGTCGACGAACATCTCGCCCGGCGGCGGGCCCCAGTGCTCCTCCACCGACTCCCGCAGCTCCTGCGGCAGCGTGGCGTACCAGCGCCGGTAGTCGGCGGCCGGGATACGGACCGGGTTACGGGCCAGCTGCTCCTCGGTGAGCCACTCCTGGTCGTGCCCGCCGGCCTCGATGAGGGCGTAGATCAGCTCGTCGCCGTCACCGGATTCCAGCCCCGGGACGGGCTCGGTACCGAAGTCGTAGCCCTCCGCCCGGAGGCGGCGCAGCAGCGCAACGGCACTGGCCGGGGTGTCCAGACCGACCGCGTTGCCGATACGGGAGTGCTTGGTGGGGTAGGCGGAGAGGACGAGCGCCAGGCGCTTCTCGGCGGCCGGGATATGGCGCAGCCGGGCGTGGCGTACGGCGATCCCCGCGACCCGGGCGGCGCGCTCGGAGTCGGCGACGTACACCGGGAGGCCGTCCTCGTCGACCTCCTTGAAGGAGAACGGCACGGTGATCAGCCGCCCGTCGAACTCGGGGACCGCGATCTGCGAGGCGGCGTCCAGCGGGGACAGCCCCTCGTCGTTCTCCTCCCAGGCGGCGCGCGAGCCGGTCAGGCACAGCGCCTGCAGGATCGGCACGTCCAGGGCGGCGAGCGCGCCCGCGTCCCAGGACTCGTCGTCGCCGCCGGCCGAGGCCTCGGCCGGCTTGGTGCCGCCCGCGGCGAGGACGGTGGTGACGATGGCGTCGGCGGCGCGCAGCGCGTCCAGCAGCTCCGGCTCGGGGGCGCGGAGGGAGGCGACGAAGAGCGGGAGGGGGCGGCCGCCCGCCTCCTCGATCTGCTCGCACAGGGCGGCCACGAAGGCGGTGTTGCCGCTCATGTGGTGGGCGCGGTAGTAGAGCACGGCGACGGTCGGGCCGGTCACGTCCGTACGGGCCGCGCGCTCCAGCGGGCCCCAGGTGGGGGCGGCGGCGGGCGGCTCGAAGCCGTGGCCGGTGAGCAGCACGGTGTCGGACAGGAAGCGGGCGAGCTGGTCGAGGTTGTCCGGGCCGCCGTGCGCCAGATAGGCGTGCGCCTCGGCCGCGATGCCCACCGGGACGGTGGACTGCTCCATGAGCTGGGCGTCGGGCGCCTGTTCACCGGTGAGGACGACCACCGGCCGGTGCTGGTCCTCGGCGAGCAGCAGGTCCAGGCCCTCCTGCCAGGCGCGGATGCCGCCCAGGAGGCGTACGACGACGAGGTCGGTGCCCTCCAGGAGCGCGGGCAGTTCGGCCACGTCGAGGCGGGCGGGGTTGGCGAGCCGGTACGGCACGGGCCCGGTGGCCGCGCGGGCGCTGAGCAGGTCGGTGTCGGAGGTCGACAGCAGCAGGATGCGGGGCTGCGGGGAGTTCTCCCCGGACGAATGCAGCATGCGAGCGCAGGCCTTCCTCGGGGTGTCCGCGCCCCGGGTGGTCGTATGGACGGCGGGAGTTCCTGGCTCGCCCGGTGGTGGCCGGGTTCACAGTGGCGGGACCGCGCCGGATTCTCACCGGGCTTCCTCCCTCGGGCCCTGGGGCCCGGCGCCGTCGCTGGCGTCCGGCGGGTCAGCCGACCCGCCGACCTGCATAGTAAGGGCTGCGCCGCGGGCGCGGGAGAGTGCCTCCGGGCGCGCTGCCGGGAGGTCCCGGCGCCCCGGATCCGGGGCGCCCCGTCGTGGGTATGCTCGCCGCCATGCCGCCCTCCCCCTCGCCGCGCCCCTCAGGGGCCGAAGTGCCCGTACGGGACCGCGGTGACGCCTGCCCGGGAGCGCTGCGGCTGCACCCCGCCGCGGACGGCAGGCTGGCCCGAGTGCGGATTCCCGCCGGAGACTTGACGGCGCATCAGGCGACGGCGCTGGGCGACGCCGCGGAGCGGCTCGGCGACGGCCATCTCTCGCTGACATCCCGGGGAAACGTCGAACTGCGCGGCCTGGCGGACGGCTGCGGCGGACGGCTGGCGGCCCTGCTCCATGACGCGGGCCTGCTCCCCTCCGAACGCCACGAACGCATCCGCAACATCCTCGCCTCCCCGCTGGCCGGCCTCGACCATCACACCCCGCCTGACGTGCGGTTGTGGGCCCGGCGGCTGGATGCGCTGCTGTGCGCGAGCGCGTCGGCGGCCACCCTTTCCGGCCGTTTTCTGTTCGTCCTGGACGGCGGGCAGGGGGATGTCGCCGGGCTGGGCGGCGATGTGACCTTGGTCGCAGAGCCGGGCCGGTCCGGGGACGGTCCGGTCGGCGCGCTGCTGCGGGCCGGGGACGATCCGGCCGCGGTACGGGTCGCCGGGGCGGATGCACCGCGGGCCGCGCTGGCGGCGGCGGAGGCGTTTCTGGCGGCGGCGGAGGCCGGCGGTACGGGTGCCTGGCGGGTGCGGGAACTGCCCGTGGGGCATGCGCTGACGGCGGATGACGTGGCGAAGTGGCTGCGGGCGGCCGGGATCGCGGTGCGCGGGATGGAGCCGTACGGGCTCCCGGCGGATGTTTCACGTGAAACGACCGCCCCCGGCATCGTCACGGGCCCCGACGGCCGCCGCGCCCTCTCCGTCCTGGCTCCGCTCGGCCGCCTCACCGTCGACCAGTGGCGCCTGCTGACCGCCGTCGCCACCGAGCACGGATCCGGCGAACTCCGCCTCACCCCCTGGCGCGGCGTCATCGTCCCCGGCCTGCCGGCCGCAATTGCCGCCCCCCGCCTGCGGGAACTGGCCGCCGCCGGACTCATCACCGACCCCGGCTCGCCCTGGTACCGGATCGGCGCCTGCACCGGCCTGCCCGGCTGCGCCAAGTCCCGTACCGATGTCCGCGCCGATGCCGTGTCCGCCATCACCACCGGCACCGGCCCGGGTGCCGGTGCCGGCCTCCCCGTCCACTGGTCCGGGTGCGAGCGCCGCTGCGGGCACCCGCAGGGAGGTCCCTGGATCGACGTCCTGGCGGGCGCCACCCCCGCGGACGGCTACCGGGCATCCGTCATCCGCCCGGCGGCCACCGGTCCCTCTTCTCCCGTCCCGCCCGGCTCCTCTTCCCCCGTCCCGCCCGGCTCCTCTTCCCCCGTCCCGCCCGGCTCCTCTTCCCCCGTCCCGCCCGGCTCCTCTTCCCCCGTCC
>NZ_LGKG01000168.1 GCF_001294335.1 Streptomyces chattanoogensis | reverse complement strand
CGGAGATGTGTATAAGAGACAGCCCCCGCCCCTCCCCCTCGCCGCCGCTCGTGAACACGGTCAGGCGCGCCTCATGCCGTCCCGCCGTACGGCTCGACTGTCACCGCGCGCGGGGCCGCACCATGTACGGATGCGCGCCGCGTATGGATGCGCGCCGCGTACGGACTCGTGCCGCGTACGGACCCGCACCGCATTCCGAGCCGTCCGTCTACGGCCCCGCACCGGGTGCACCGCACGGCCGCGGCGCCGCGCGCCACCGAGGCGCCGCCCGGGCCTCTGCCCGCGGTGGAGCTACGGCCGGATGTCGCGCTTGCGGCCGTTGCTGTTCCAGCGGCGCAAGACGTCGTTCCGGCCGTGGTCGGGCTCGTAGGGCGGTATGTCCTTGCCCGGCTGGTAATGCGGTCCCTGGCGGATGTGCCGTATCACGATGGCCAGGTCCGCGGCGGCCAGCGCCGCCACGGCCGCGCACGCCGCTGCCCACTCCGGCCGGCCGGCCGCGACGAAGGCGACGGCTCCGGCGGTGGCCCACAGCAGCCCCCACAACGCCAGCCCACAGCGGATCTTCAGCGGACTGCGTGCCTGAACCGGCTCATTTCCCGTACGCATCGGTGCCCATCTCCCACCTCCAGGATCCTCCCGATCGACAGGCCAGTCACTCCTCCCGGGGGCCGGATGTCCGGCGTCCGGGAGGCTTTGCCGGGCCGGGGCACGGGTCGCCTGCCGGATGGCCGTTGATCCAGGAGAGGCCGCCGATGTCGAGCCGGAGGCGGGCGCGGGTCACCGCCACGTACGCCAGGCGAGCCTCGTCGGTATCGATCGGGCCGGGGAGCGGGGTCCCGTCCTCGGCGTGGTCGTCGAGATCGTCGGGGCCCGTGAAATCGTCCGCGATGCGCACGCCCGGCCATTCCCGGCCTTTGGCCCGGTGGGCCGTGGACACCGTCACTTCGGCGGAATCCTCGGGGGAGAGCCGGCCCAGGGCGCGCCGGAGGGCGGCCGTGCCGTGCTCGTCGACGAGCTCCACCAGCGGGAGCAGGTCCCGTCCGGCGGGGTCGTGTTCCGCGTATTCGCGGAGCTCCGGCCAGGACTCGAAGAGCATCAGCTCGGGATGCGCCGTACGCCGTCCCGCCTCGAGGTCGTGCGCGGCCCGTGCCAGTGCGCTCAAGGCCTCGTCGCCACCGGCGAGGGCGACCCTGCGGTGTGCCGCCAGCTGCCGTATCACCTCCACCATGGCCCCGGCGTTCGACCTGCACAGAATCGCCTCCGGGGCGGGCAGCGTCCGCAACTCCGTCGCCAGCTGTGGTGATCCCGTCAGCCTGATGGGTGCGCCGACGATGGCCAGCCAGCGGTTGGCCTCCGCCGCCAGCGCGGGCCCGAAGCGGAAGGAGCGGGAGAGGGTGAGCTGTTCTCCGTCGAATCCCGTCATGACATCGTGTGCCCCGCGCCAGCCGTAGATGGCCTGGGCGGAGTCGCCCACCAGCACCAGCTGGGCGTGGTCGCGCTGGGCCGAGAAGACCTGCTCGACGACGGGGTTGGTGTCCTGCGCTTCGTCGAGGAGCAGGAAGTCCGCCGGGATCACGGGCTCTTGCAGCGCCCACATCTTGAGGTAGTGGTCGTGTTCGAAGCGGACCACTCCGCGGTCCCGGTGCTGAAGATCGGCCCAGGCCTTGCGGGCGTACGGCAGGACGAGGTCGGCGAGCTGATCGTGCAGGGCTTCGGATTCGGCACCGCGTAAGGGCGGGACGTGGTGGCGTGCGATGGCGCTGTCGGCCGACTGGCAGAAACGGGTGACCGTGCGCAGGGCCGTATAGGAGAGTGCCTTGTTGTTGACCTTGCGTGCGCCGATGCGCACCGTCATGCCGTCGTCGATCCCGAGGGCCGCGCCCGTCCGCCAGCCGGCTTGCCTGGGGGCGTTCACCCGTGCCCGGTAGTTCCTGCCGACTGCGGTGTAGGCGAGGGAGTGGGCGGTCCCGCAGGTCACCTGGGCGGGGAATTTCCTGGCGGCGTCGCGCGCGATGGCTCTGTTGAAGGCGATGTACCGGCCGAGCCGCCCCCGCCGCTGTGCCGCGTGCGCGAGCATCGCGAGGGTGGTGGTCTTGCCCGTACCGGCGCCGGCCTGCATCACGAGATGCGTGCCGGCGCGGAAGGCGTCGGCCGCGGCGGTCTGCTCGGGAGTGGGGGTGTGCATGAGGCCTCCTCGATGAGATCAGTCGATCACTGAGCGTGATGACGTGACTGACTGTAGCGGCTTTCGCGGCGGGGTGGGGAAGTGATTTCCCGCCTGTGGATAACTTTCGTCCGGGGCTGGTCCGGGAGGTCGGCAGACGCCGCCCGACTGCCGGGTCCGGGCGGGTGCAAGGGCCTTGACCTGCGAGAGAAGTGGGGAGAGCGCGCGGCCGACCGCGTTGTCAGTGCCGTGTGTTTCCATCGGTCTCAGGCAGCGTCGGCGGGGTGCATCCGGCGGCGGTCGGCTCATCACGGGGGAGCGGAGAGTTATGAGCTTCACGTCGGCATGGGGCATCAGCCCGCAGCACGACACCTTCATCAGCACGCCGGCACCGCGCGGGCAACCGCCGCGGGACTGGCGGAGCCGGTACGGCGGCGGGGGAGGCGCACCGGGCGCGATCGTAGACTCGCAGGTCGGGGGCTTGGAAACGAGCCGGGCGCGGGCGGCCGGGCAGTTGCGGCGGCGTGCGCGGGGCAAGCGCGCGGCGGTACGACAGGGCAGTCGAACGACGGGACGAGAGGACGGCATGGCGAGGCGGTGGGAGACGGGGGCGGCGGCGCGGGCGGACGCCGCGGCGCCGGCCGCGGCCGGGCCGGGCGAAGATGCCGGCCCGGCCCGCTGTGCGGTGACCTTCCTTCCCGGTCTGCCGCCGCGTGCCGGGAAGGTGGCGCTCTGGCGGCCCGATGGCGGCCCGCTCCCCGACGGGGACGAAGCACGGGGCGGCGAGCCCTCGGAGCTGACCGTCGCCCGGCGGCACGGCAACGGCGCCCGCAGCCGTACGGTTCCCGCGGTGCTGCTGCCCCTTGCCGAGGCGGTGCCGCGGCTGGTCCGGGCCCGGCACGACCCGGCCGCCCATCCTGCCGCCGCCTGCTGGGGCGCAGCCGCACTGCACGCCCTGCATCTCGCCGCGCGCGGCAGGCTCCTGCCCGGCCTGACGGCCGACGACACCGACGCATGGCGCGCCGGTCCCCTGGATCCCGACGACATCGCGCACCTCCGGGCCATCGCCGCGGCCATGCCCGGCGAGGCGTACGCGGTCCCGGTCCCCGGCAGCCGCCCGCTCCGCCTGCCCGACCCGGCGGCGCTGGTCCGGCTCTTCGTCGACGCGGTCGCCGACACCCTGCCCCGTACGGCCGGGGCCGAGCTCGTGGCCGGCGCCCCGTTCGCGGCGAGCGCGCCGCAGCGGCTGCCCGGCGCCCGGGAGTGGGCTGCCGAGGCCGCGGCCGGTATCGACGCGGGCGTACGGCTCTCCCTGCGCCTCGACCTCTCCCCGCACACGGTCTTCGACCGCAGGGAGGACGCCGGGGAAGGCGCCGAGGAGCGCAGTGCGGCGGCCGCCGTCCTCCAGGTGCACAGCCTCACCGACCCCACGCTCGTCGCCGACGCCCGTCTGCTGTGGGAGGACGAGGGCCCCGACCACTTCGGGCCGCGGTCCCGCGTCGACACCCTGCTCGCGCTGCGCCGGGCGGCCCGCGTCTGGGACCCGCTCACCCGCCTCCTGGACCGGCCGGTCCCCGACGTCCTGCCCGTCGCCGAGGACGAGTTGTACGACCTGCTCGGTCCGGCCGCGCCCCGGCTGGCCGCCGCCGGGGTCGCCGTCCACTGGCCCAGGGAACTGGCCCGCGGCCTGACCGCCGCGGCGGTGCTGCGCCCAGCGCCCGGTCCGGCGGCGGACGGCTTCGGATTCTTCGACACCGGCCAGCTCCTGGAGTTCCGCTGGCAGATGGCGATGGACGGCGAACCGCTGACCGAGGCGGAGATGGACGCCCTCGCCGAGGCCCACCGCCCCGTCGTCCGGCTGCGCGACCAGTGGGTCCTGGTCGATCCCGCCCTCGTACGCAAGGCCCGTAAGCGCGAACTGGGCTACCTGGAACCGGCCGACGCCCTCGCCGCGACGCTGGGCGGCACCGCGGAGGTGGACGGCGAAGAGGTCGAGGTGGTGCCCCTGGGCGCCCTCGCGGCGCTGCGCGGCCGCCTCACCGCCCCGGCGGCGCCGCTGCCCCAGCCGCCGGGCCTGCGCGCGACCCTGCGCGACTACCAGCTACGGGGCACGGCCTGGCTCGACACCATGATCTCGCTCGGCCTCGGCGGCTGCCTCGCCGACGACATGGGGCTGGGCAAGACCCTCACGGTCATCGCCCTCCACCGGCACCGGAGGCCCGCCGCGCCGGTCCTCGTCGTCTGCCCGGCGTCCCTGCTCGGCAACTGGCAGCGCGAGATCGAGCGTTTCGCCCCCGGCACACCCGTACACCGCTTCCACGGCACCGGCCGCAGCCTCGACGGCCTGGACGGCGGCTTCGTCCTGACGACCTACGGGACGATGCGCAGCAGCGCCGGACGGCTGGCCGCGCACGACTGGGCATGGGTGGTCGCCGACGAGGCACAGCATGTGAAGAATCCGCGCTCCTCCACGGCCAGGGCGCTGCGCAGCATCAAGGCACCGGCCCGGATCGCCCTCACCGGCACACCGGTGGAGAACAACCTCTCCGAGCTGTGGGCCCTCCTGGACTGGACGACCCCGGGCCTCCTGGGCCCCCTCAAGACCTTCCGCGCGCTGCATGCCCGCGAGGTCGAGGGCGGGGAGGACCCGGCGGCGGCCGAGCGCCTGGCCAGGCTGGTGCGGCCGTTCATCCTGCGCCGCAGGAAATCCGACCCGGGCATCGCACCGGAACTGCCGCCCAAGACGGAGACCGACCACCCGGTGGCGCTCGGACGCGAACAGGCCGCGCTGTACCAGGCCGTGGTCCGCGAGGCGCTCGACCGGATCGGAACCGCCGAGGGCATCGCACGGCGCGGCCTGGTGATGAAGCTGCTCACGGCCCTCAAACAGATCTGCAACCACCCCGCGCAGTACCTCAAGGAGACCGCGCCCGGCCTCGCCGCCCGCTCCGGGAAGCTGGAACTCCTCGACGAACTCCTGGACACCATCCTGGCCGAGGGCGGCGCCACCCTGGTGTTCACCCAGTACGTGGGGATGGCCCGGCTGCTCGAACGGCACCTGGCCAACCGCGGCATCAAGGCCCAGCTGCTGCACGGCGGCACGCCGGTCGCCGAACGGGACAGGATGGTCGACCGGTTCCAGTCCGGCCACGCCCCGGTCTTCCTGCTGTCCCTCAAGGCGGCGGGCACCGGCCTCAACCTCACCCGCGCGGGACATGTGATCCACTACGACCGCTGGTGGAACCCGGCGGTGGAGGAGCAGGCCACCGACCGCGCCTACCGCATCGGCCAGACCCAGCCCGTCCAGGTGCACCGGCTGATCGCCGAGGGCACCGTCGAGGACAACATCGCCCAGCTCCTCACCGCCAAGAGGGCCCTCGCCGACGCGGTGCTCTCCGGCGGCGAGACCGCGCTCACCGAACTGTCCGATGCCGAGCTGGCCGACCTGGTCTCCCTGAGGAGGGCCGTATGAGCACATCCGGCCTCCGGGGACGGCCCGCGGCCTCCGGGCGCGCCGCCGCCGACCGGAGCGCGCGGGCGGACCGCTCGCGGACGTTCCCGCCGCTGCCGCCCCGCAGCGGAGCCCGCGGGCTGTTCGCCGAATCCTGGTGGGGCAGCGCCTGGCTGGACGCGCTGGAGACCACCGCCCTCGACAGCGCCCGGCTCGCCCGCGGCCGCACCTATGCGCGCGACGGCCATGTCGACACCATCAACGTCACGCCGGGCCGCATCATCGCCACCGTACGGGGCAGCCGCCCCCGCCCCTACAGCGCCGAAATCCGCCTGCGGACCCTCTCCGACCAGGAATGGGAGACCCTGCTCGGCGCCATCGCCGCGGACCCCGGACGGCTCGCCGCCCTGCTGGCCAAAAAGCTGCCCAGCGCCCTCGCCGAAGGGGACGTACGCCTCCTCCCGGGGCCGGGCGATCTCGTCCCCCGCTGCTCCTGCCCCGACCACGGCCGGCCCTGCAAACACGCCGCCGCGCTCTGCTTCCAGGTGGCCCGCCTCCTGGACACGGACCCCTTCGTCCTGCTGCTGATGCGCGGCCGCGGCGAACGGGAGCTGCTGGACGAACTCTCCCGCCGCAACGCCACGCATACGGCCAGGGAGAGCCGCACCGGCAGCCCGGGCCCCGAGGCTCCCGCCACCGGCGGGCCCACCGCGGCGGCACCCCCGGCTCCCCGTGGTGTCCCCGCCCGGGACGCCCTCGCCGACCGGCTCCGCCCGCCGCTGCCGCCGCCCCCGCCGCTGCCGGACCACCCCGGCCGCCCGCCGGCCCTCCCGGATGCCGACGGCCTCCCCTTCGACCCGGCCGCCCTGGAATTCCTGGCCGCCGACGCCGCGGCCCGCGCCCACGCCTGCGTATCCGCCGCCAGGACTCCCGCCCCCGGCGGCGAACGGGCGCCCCTCCGCGGCCCGTTCCCGGAGCTGCCCCCCTGGGACGACGCCATCCGCCTGGCGGCCACCGCCCACCCCACCGCGGGCCTGACCGCCGCCACCCGGGCCTTGTTCCGCGACCTGGCCGCCGCCACCGGCCGTACGGCGACCGACGTTGCCCGTTCCGTCGCCGCCTGGCGGCAGGGCGGCCCCGAAGGCCTCGCCCTCCTCGACACCACCTGGAACCCCCCGGCCGGCGACTTCGACCGGGCCCGCAGCGCCCTGATCGCCGCGGACCTCCCGGCCCTGCGCCCGCGCCACAACCACCTCACCGACCCCGAGCGCGGCATCCAGCTGCGCTTCGGCCACGACCACCGCTGGTATCCCTACGAATCCGAACCGGGCGCCGAGGACTGGTGGCCCACCGGGCCGGCCGACCCCGATCCCGTGGGCGCCCTGACCACCCTGCTCGCGCGATGACCACCCCAAGACCGATGACGAACTCCACGACGGACGACCAACCCCAGGACCGACGACCGGCCTCACGACCCATGACTAACCTCAACCCCGTGGAAGGCCTCGACACACTCACCCGGTCCCTCGCCCGGCGCACCCCGGAGCAGCTCGCCGTTCTCCTCACCCGCCACGCCGAGCCGCTCGCCCGCCGCCCCGCACCCACCGAACTCCGCGGCCTGGCGAGCGCGTTGTGGTCGTACGAGGTCCTCCACCAGCTGGTGATCCACCTCGACCACCCCCGGCTGCAGGTGCTCGCCGCCGCGGCCCGGATCAGCCAGGAGCGCGCCGGACGCGCCGCCGCGGGCCCCGCCGCCCCCGCCCCGGGCGCCGACTACCAGTCCCTGATGGCCCACCGGCTGTCCTTCGCCCACCTGGCCAGCGAACCCGTCCCGCCCGAGGACGTCTACGCCGCCCTCGGCGCCACCGGCCCCGGCCCCGAGCGGACGGCCGCCGAGCGTGCCCTGCACGCCCTGTACGACGACGGCCTGGCCGCGCCGGCCGACGACGGCGCCATCGTGGTCCCGCCGCGGACCCCGCAGCTCCTGGCCGCACACGACCTCGGCCCCTTCGCCGGGAGCGCGCCGCAGCCCGCCCCGCCGGCCGCCCCCGGCCCCGCGCCCGGCACCGGGCGAACGACGCTCACCGCACAGTCCCTGCTCGACGAATCACGAGCCGCCGCCGCCACCCTCGCCGCCACCCTGGAGCGCCTCCTGGCCTCCCTGGCGACGCAGCCCGCCGCGCTGCGCAAATCGGGCGGGCTGACGATCCGTGAGATCAAACGGCTGGCCAAGGCGGCCGGCGCCACCGAACCCCACACCCGGCTCCTCCTCGACCTCGCCCTCGCCGCCGGTCTGATCGCGCTGACCCGCACCCCGTCGGGCATCACCGCCCTCCCCACCGCCGCCTACGACGACTGGCTCGCCCGTCCGCCGGGCGAGCGTCTCGCCCCCGTACTGGCCGCCTGGTCCGCCCTGTGGGCCATCCCCACCCACACCCCCTTCGGCGAGACCCCGACCGCGCTCGTACGGGGCCACGACCGGCACGCCCCCGCCCTGCGGCACGCCCTTCTGGCCGCGCTGGCCACCGTCCCCCTCGGTGCCGGGGCACCACTGCCGTCCCTGCCCTCCCCCGAGCAGGAAGAGCTACGGGACCTGCTCGCCGCAGCGGACTGGTACCGCCCCCTCGCCGTCACCCGGCAGCCGCCGGCCGAGGACCGCGCCGCCCACACCCTCCACGAAGCCGCCTGCCTGGGCCTCACCGCCCACGGCACCCTCACGCCCCTGGGCCGCGCCCTCCTCGCCGACCCCCAGACCCTCGGCGAACCACTGCGGGACCTGCTGCCGCCGCTCCTCGAACAGGCCCACTTCCAGGCCGACCTGACCGCCGTCGTCCCCGGCCGCCCCTCCGCCGCGCTCGACGGACTCCTCGCCGCCGCGGCCGACCGGGAGTCCGAAGGCCACGCCGTCACCTGGCGCTTCACCCCCGCCTCCGTGCGCCGCGCCCTGGACACCGGCCGCACCGCCGACACCCTCCTGGACGACCTCGCCGCCGCCTCGGCAGCCGGCGCCCTGCCGCAGCCGCTCCGCTACCTCGTCCAGGACACCGCCCGCACCCACGGCCGGATGCGCGTCGTGCCCGCCGCCTGCTGCGTCCGCTCCGACGACGAAACCCTGGTCAAGGAGCTGGCCGCCCACCGCACCCTGCGCGACCTCGGACTGCGGGCCATCGCCCCCACCGTCCTGGTCAGCGCCCGCCCGCCCGCCGACACCCTGGCGGCCCTGCGCGCGGCGGGCTACGCCCCCGCCCTGGAATCCGGCAGCGGCGCGACGACGGTCGAGCGCCTGCCCACCCACCGGACCAAGACCCCCGCGCCGACCCGGGACCCCGGAGCCCCTCTCGTCCTCGCCCAACGCCTCCTGGGCCGGGCCGCCGAGGCCTGAGACCCCGGCGGCCCGGGCGGCGCGCCGCTACTCGTACTCCGTGCCGCCCTTGCGCGTCAGATACGCGCCGCCGACCACCTTGGCGATGGCGCGGCCGCCCACCACCGGGCTGTAGCGGTCGGCGAGCGGACGCACCACCACCCCCTCCCGGATGTGCACCGCACGCCCGGACACCGTCTCGCGCCCCTCGGCCAGCTCCATCACCCGCCGCGCGTCGTACGGACCGGTGAACAGCGTCGGCACCACCGGAAGCCGCCCGTCCAGCACCTGCGCCAGCTCCTCCGGCGCCAGCCAGCGCACCTGCCCGCCGGCCTCCACCGCGACATCGAACACGGCGTACGCGGGCTCACCGCGCCGGCTGTCCGCGCCATAGCCCAGATCCTGTACGCCGTCGCCGTACACCTCGCCGAAGACACCGACCCGCGACGCCCCCAGCTCCCGGGCCAGCTCCGCCGCGACCCCGGCCGCGCCATGGGCGCGCACCGCCCGCCAGTACAGGTTCTTCGGATCCTCCACCAGGGCCAGCCGCTGCGCCCCCAGCCCCTTGGACGTCACCTGGACGCGGCCGTCCCCGGCGCTGTAGGTCAGACAGCACGCGGTGCCGTGCACCTTCTCCGTGACCGCCACCGGCTCGCCCTCGGGGAACACCTCCGGATAGCGCTTGAGGTTCTCGATGTCGATCCACGGCAGCAGACCGGGCGCCGGCTCCACCTCGCCGCCCATCGAAACCGGCACCGGCGGCACCCATTTCACGATCCCGAGCACCCCGGCGAAGTCGGTGCCGTCCGCGGCCGCGCGCGCCAGGTCCGTACCGTCCAGTGCCCGGGGCCGGCAGACGACGCCCTGCGACAGCTCGCCGCGCAGCCGGATCGCCTTGACCCGGTCGGCCGCGGAGCCGGCCAGCTTGCCGGTCAGCCCCAGCTCGGCCACCAACTCCTGCGGGAGAACGGCCTGCTCGGGGATGTACAGGGCGAAGTCGCCGGTGCGGTAGGCCCCCTTGGCGACCACGGCGCGATAGAGACCGACCTGGGCGAGCTCCAGCGCATCGGCGTTGGGATGCTCATGAACCGTCACGTGCTCGACCGTGACGCGCAGCGTCGACATGCAAAATCCCCGTTCCTCTTCACCGTGGTGGCACGGCGGTGGTACCGCGCCGCCCGGTGCGGCGCTCCGTCACCACTGTGATCGAGGCAGGAGCGCCGGGCGAACGGATTTTCCCGGGGGCGGAGGGCCGCCCCCGGATCCGTCAGCGGTCGGCCGGTTTGCGGGGGCCGGCCGGCGGCGCCGCCGGCAGGGGGACCGAGGCGGACCGGCGCGTGAAGCGGGCGGTGGACGTGGCGGGCCGGACCGCATCGACATAGGCGCGGCAGACCGGGGGGCGGCCGAGGGCGGTGCCGAACACGCCGTTGACGGCGTCGCGGACGAACCGCCCGGCCGCGGACGGCCGGCGCCCGGCGGCGGGCTGTGCCTGGTCCGCGGTCTGTTCCCAGGGCGCCTGGGTGATACGCGCGAGGGACTGCTGCACGGCACGGGCGAGCCCCGGATCGTCCAGCCCCCGCCGGTGCAGCGCCTCGCGCAGCGCGAGGGCGCCGTGGGCGGCGACGGCCATGCTCTGGCCGTAGTCGGGCGTGAACCCGGCCACCGCGCCGCCCAGCACGGCGAAACCGGTGGGCCAGGACCGCAGCTGGTCGTAGCGCCGCAGCCGGCCTGCGGTGTCGCGGGTCAGCCGGACCTCGCTCAGCGGCTCGGCGTCGGCTATCAGGTCGCCGATGACGGAGTGGGGTATGCCACGGGCGAACGGCACGAACCGGTCGGCGTGTTCGGAGGGCCGGCCGGCTCCGGCGCCGGTGAGCGTGACCAGCCAGCGGCCGCCCTCGATGGGGATCAGCGTCGCCGTCCGGCCGGGGTCCCGGTGGCCCCCGGGGTGCGAACGGGCGGTGATCACCGGGCAGTTCTCCGTGCCCGGCGGGGCCCGGAAGATACGGGTGGCGGCGACGATGCCGCAGTCGGCGATCTCCTCGCGGACCTCGGGCAGGCCCAGCGCGGCCAGCCGGGCGGGCGTGGTGGAGTGCCGGCCGGTGGCGTCGATGACCAGGTCGGCGTCCAGCCGGCGGGCCCGGCCGGTGACGGTGTCCCGGACGCGCACCCCGGTGATGTGCTCCGCCGTGCCGGTCAGCTCCTCGGCCTCCGTCCCGTCGAGGACCCCGACCCCCTCGAGGGCCGGCACCTGCTCGCGGACGACCCGGTCGAGCAGATCCCGGGAACAGGCGATCACACACTGCGCGGACCGTTGGGATAACCGGCCCTGCGGGGCGGGGCCCGCGGGCGCGGACGGCAGCGGCATGGGCCGCGCGCCCCCGGCCAGCCACCCCTCGATCACCCCGGGCAGCAGCGCCTCCACGGTGCGGGCGCCGTCCGCCGAGAGCAGATGGGCGTGCCGGGCCTGCGGCAGGTCGGTGGGCAGCGCGGGGGTGCGCGGCAGCCGGTCCCGCTCGACGACGACGACATCGGCGTACCCGGACAGCGCCGCGGCCGCGAGCATCCCCGAGAACCCCCCGCCCAGGACGACGGCGAGATACGGGTGGGTGAACTGGAGCCCCGCGGGGCCCGTACTGCTCGGCGCGTTCATGGGCAATGCCTTTCTCGGCGGGGGCGTGCGGTGTCCCGGCGGTAGCGGGTCGCCTCGAGAAAGGGCGGTGCCGCGTGCATACGGGAGTGCCGGCGGGCGGCGGCGACAACCGCGTCGGTGGCGGCCGTGAGCGAGGCCGTCACCGAAGCGGGCAGGGTGGCGCAGGCGGCCCGCAGGAGGCGCAGTGGTGCCGGCAGCGGCGGCAGTGCCCGTTGAAGGTCCCGGCAGGCCGGCGCGGACGCCGGCCTGCCGCCCCCCGATTTCCCCATCATGACTCCCCCTCAGGCCGTGCCCGCCCCGCCGCACACAGGGCCGCACCTTCCGCCACCCGCCCGTGTCACCAGGTGGGGCGGACTGGCGCGACTGCCTCGCACAACGCGCGCCGTCCGTGGGGCGCGGCCGTCGTATCCGGCCGACGGCGGGCACATTTCCGGATCGTAGGCGGCGGCGATCACTTCCGGTAGCGGGTTTGGAACAAGAGATGAGTAGGAGCCACCCCGGGGATACCGCTGGGTAGATCTCGCGTAAAAACGACACAACCGGTGGAAAGTGTGCCATCGCCTTCTCGTGTCGCGAGAAAACCGCCGGATATGCGGCGCCGGGGGCGGTGGGACGGCGCGCGAACGGCCGGATGGTTGGCGCGAATTGATCGGGTGATCCCGGGGCGGCGGGTGCCGTGCCTACCCTGTGCGGGCACCGCACCGAAGAATCCGAGGGAGAGTCGTGCGCGCGATCGTGATGCGAGAATTCGGCGGCCCGGACGTGCTGCGGCTGGAGGACGTGCCCGAGCCCGGACCCCGCGGCGGCCACTCGCTGGTGGACGTGACGCTGGCCGGCATCAACTATGCGGATGTGCACGTACGGGACAACACCTACCTCGCGCCCGTCGAACTGCCCTACATCCCGGGCAACGAGGTCGTGGGCACCGTGGACGGCGGACGCCGCGTCGTCGGGCTGACCCGCGGCGGCGGCTACGCGGAACGGGCGCTGCTGCACCGCCGGGTCACCTGGGACGTGCCCGACGCCGTCACCGACGAACAGGCCGTCGCGCTCGCCCTCCAGGGCAACAGCGCCTGGCATCTGCTGTTCACCTCGCTGCGCATCACCGAGGGCGAGAGCGTCGTCGTCCCGGCCGCGGCCGGCGGTGTCGGCTCGCTCGCCGTCCAGCTCGCCGCGCACGCCGGGGCCAGGGTCATCGCCCTCGCCGGTTCCGAGGACAAGCGCAAGCTGGCGGCGGAACTGGGTGCCCACGCGGTGGTCGACTCCACGGCAGAGGACCTGACGGAGCGCATCGTGGCAGCGGCGGGCGGCCCCGTGCAAGCGGCGCTGGAGATGACCGGCGGGGTGACCTTCACGCGGACCCTCGCCGCCGTCGCCCCGCGCGGCCGGCTGGCGGTGTACGGCTTCGCCGGCGGCGAGCAGACGAGCGTCCCGGCCCGGGACCTGATGGAGCGCTCCATCACGCTCTCGGGCTTCTGGCTGCCGCAGCTCTACGCGGACCGGACGGCCCTGCCCACCTCCATGCGGGCGCTGTTCGACGCGGTGGCCGACGGCCGGCTGCGGCCGCTGACCGGCACCGCCTACGCTCTCGGTGAGGCGGCTCGGGCGCACCACGATCTGGCCGCGCGCACCCCGACCGGGAAGCTCACCCTGGACGTCACCCGGTAGTCCAGGGCGCACGGCGGGCACCACGGCTCCGGGAGGGCACCCCGGAGCCGTCCGCCCGGGCAGCAGCGGGGACCGCGAGCGGCCGCAGGCCCGGCTCGCACATATGCCGTGCGCCTACGGGCGCGGATCACTGCCAGGGGAGAGAGCACATGACGGGCAAGAGCACCACAGCGTCGGGAGCCGTGGCTTCGGCCGCCTCCCCCTCCGCACCGGGCACCCCGGCCCGGACGCAGCGCACCCCCGGCCGCGCCAGGAAGCCGCGCCAGGCCGCCGACGGCACGCCGGCCGCGGCGCCGAGGACGTCGGGATCCGGCCATGCCGAGCGGGTCTTCCTCGTCCAGACGGCCTTCGCCGAACTGGGCGGATACGCCCACGGGCCGGGCGAGATAGCGGAGTTCACCGGCCTGGACGACTCCGTCGTCTACCGCATCCTGCAGTCCGGCATCTACCAGCGCATCTTCGAACGGGTGGACCGCGGCCTCTACCGGCTGCGGACCTCGGCCGCCCAGCTCGCCTTCACCGCGCTCGACCACCGCCTCGACGGCGACATCACGCAGACGGTGCTGCGCCGGCTGCGCGAGGCCACCGACGGCGGGCTGGCGTTCCTCTACATGGTGGCGCCGTTCTCCGGCGCGCAGCGTCAGTGCGTCGACATGGCCGTCGGCGACTCCGACCTCGCGGAGCTGGGGATGACGCCCCGCGATGTGCTGTCCGTGACCCGATCGCTGCGCACCGGTGCCTCGGGCCGGACGATCCTCGCCTACCTGCCGCAGGTGCTGCAGCAGCGGGTGCTTGCCGAGCCCGTGCCCGACCAGGCGGGACCCGGCGTCTACCGGGACAACGACGCGCTGCTGGCATCCCTGGCGGAGGTCCGCGACCTCGGCCATGCCCTCGGCTACGAGGAATGCATGGCCGGCTGGAACTCCTGCGCGGCGCCGATCATATGGGACGGCTCCATCATGGGCTCGGCCCTGCTGCTCAAGCCCAAGTCCGTGATGCCGCAGCCGCCGGAGGGCGTCGTCGAGGCGACGAAGGAGGCGGCGGCAGAACTCAGCCGCCGCGGAGCCGCCCGCCCGTCCGCGGACGGAGCCTGACCCCCGGCCGGGCACAATGGCAGGGTGCGGCTCGAAGCGATCACCTGGGAACGGCTGACCGACGCGCTCGCCGGGCACATCGCCGCGATGACGGCGAAGGACGGGAGCCCCTGGCTGCGGATCGCCGTCGACGGGGCTCCGGCCGCCGCGCCGGACGCACTGGCCGGGCGGCTCGCCGAGGCGCTGCGGATCCGGGGGCGGGCGGTGCACAAGGCCGGCGCCTTCGGCTTTCTGCGCCCCGCCTCCCTGCGGCTGGAGTACGGCCGCGAGGACCCCGACGCCTTCCACGACGAGTGGTTCGACCGGCGGGCCCTGTGGCGCGAGGTGTTCCAGCCGCTGGACCCGGGCGGCACCGGGCGGGTGCTCCCGGACCTGTGGGACCCGGTCGCGGACCGCGCCACCCGCAGCGGATACGTGGAACTGCCGCCCGGCGGCGTCCTGTTGCTGCACGGCCCTTTCCTGCTCGGCCACTGGTTCCCCCTCGATCTCTGTGTGCACCTGAAACTGTCGCCCGCCGCGCTGGCCCGCCGTACGCCGCAGGACCAGCGCTGGACACTGCCCGCGTTCGCGCGCTACGAGGACGAGACGCGGCCCGAGGAGACGGCGGATGTCGTCGTACGGGCCGATGACCCCCGCCGGCCCGCCTGGTCCGGGCTGGGCTGACCGCTGCCGGATGCGTCCCGGGGCGTCAGACGATCTGCCGGATCTCGCCGCGGACGCGGTAGAAACCGCCCGCGGCCGGCGACAGGTCCTCGACGGCATAGCGCGCGCCGGCGCGGCGTATGTGGCGGGGGAACTGGACGTTCCAGGACGGCTCATAGCCCTCGGAGACCACATGGACCCGCAGCCGGCCGCCCTCCTGGACGCACTCCACCACGATGCCGGAGGCCGCGGCCGACGTCACCGTCCGCACCGTCGCGGACGGGGTGTAGGTGGGCAGCGCGGCGGCCGACTTGACGTCCCGGGCGACCGGGACCGTTCCCGAACGGGCGGCGGCGATGGCCGCATCGCTCGCATCCACGCACACCAGGGAGCCGTCGGTGGTCACCATGTACAGCTTCTCGTCCAGATACTGCATCGACAGCGCCGAGCCGCCGCCCGTGCCCAGCTTCCACAGCCGGGTGCCGTCGGCGGCGAAGCAGTACACCGAGGAGGCCGAGTCCCCGGCGAAGACATAGCGGCCGTCGAGTGCGGTGGCACAGGAGTAGACGACCGTGTCGCAGGCGTAGGTGGCCTCCACGGCGCCGGTGTCCTTCGCCAGCCGCTGGACGACCCGCTTGTCCGTGCCGGCGTACACCGCGTGGTCCTCCTGCCAGCCGAACAGCACCGCGCCCGTGGTCGGGGTGTGCCACAACTCGCCGCTGCCGTCGGCGCGATAGGCGGTCACGCCGCGGTGATGGCCGTGGTAGACGGCGTGCTCGTCGCGCCGCACCATCCAGGCGTGCCGGCCCGCGCTGCGCCGCGACCACTGGTACTCGTCCTCGTGGTCGATGACGGTCAGTCCGCCGCTGCGGTCCGCGACGTTGAGGATTCCCTCGCGGATGTCGAGCCAGAAGATGTCGACATCGGGCGCGATGTCGTAGGCGGCGAACGGCAGTTTCGAGGACAGGTCGTAGACCGTGCCGTCGTCGCAGCCGGCGTAGATCCAGAAATCGTCCGCCACCAGGCACTTGACGCCGTCGGGGAGCTGATAGCGGGCGAGCACCTCGCCGTCGTGGCCGAGGGTGAAGACATCGCCGTTCTGGTTCCCCACCCAGCAGCGGTCCTCGGCGACATGGATGCCGAACGCCGAGGCGCCCGTACGGAACCGCCACAGCACCGGTGCGACGGCGCGCGCCGTCGACGGGGCGGAGGTGACCTGACGGTGCGTCACAGGCCGGGCGGCGCGCTGCCCGCGGACCGCCGGCGCATAGCCCTTGCGCACCTTCTCGCCGATCTTCCTGGCGGCCGCGGCCTGCGCCTTCTCCCGCGTGGGGAAGGCCGAGGTCTGCTGCTGGCCGGCCGCGCCGATCCGGCCGTAGCGCACCGAGACGGCCGTGCCCGAAACCGTCACCTCGTAGAACTTGTGGGCGCCGCCGCCGTCCTGGGACAGCTCCAGATACGTCGTGCTGTCGGATGCCGCTCCCGGCAGCGTCCCGGACGTCGTCTCGGACATGGCGAACTCCCCTCCCCGGGACGGTCCCTGCGACCGTTTCCCCGCTGCTGAAAACCGTAGGGCCCACCACTGACAACGGACCGCCGGGCGCCGGTCGGGGACCGCCTCCCACCCCGCTGACGAGGGCGGATAGCGTGAGGTCATGACCACGTCATCCACCCCTGTCCCCGCATCCGACGACTCCGCCGCGCTGCCCGGCCGCCACGGCCCCACCGCGACCGTGGAGGCCCCGCCGCGCTCCGTCGGCACCGTCACGACCACCTACGCCCCCGACCACGACGGCGACCCGGACCCCGGCGAGATCGTGTGGACCTGGGTGCCCTACGAGGAGAACGACGGCCGCGGCAAGGACCGGCCGGTGCTCGTCGTCGCCCGCGAGCGCGCCGGCACCCTGCTGGCCGTGCAGCTGTCCAGCAAGCGGCACAACAACGACCGGGAGTGGGTCCCCATCGGGGCGGGCCCCTGGGACCGTGCGGGGCGTGACTCGTGGGTGGCGGTGGACCGGGTGCTGCGGGTGCACCCGGCCGGGATGCGGCGCGAGGCCTGCGCACTGGACCGGGGCCGCTTCAACCTGGTCGTCAACCGGCTGCGCGAGCGCTACGGCTGGCGCTGACCACCGGGCTCGCCGGTGCCGTCAGCCGTCCGCCAGCGCGAGCAGCTTGGTGACGGTGTTCCAGTTACGGGCCGTCGCCGTCACCCCGAGCGGGGCGCGGCTCACCCGCTCGGCGAGCTTGGAGCGGCCGATGCCGCCCGGGCACCACAGGTACAGTTCGCGCCCGATCAGCCGGAACCGGTCGGGCGCGAACGCGGCCTCGTCGAGGGCAGCCAGCCGTGAGGTGTCCGTCGGCGCCGCTGACAGGAACGTGACGTGCAGGCTCTTGGGATCCGGCACGGCCTGTGGGAACGGGTTGGCGGCGATGGCGGCGGCCAGCTCGTCGCGGGTGCGGACGACGACCGGCACGTCCAGGCCGAGATCGGCGGCGATCCGGTGGTGCAGCAGCCGCGCAGTCTCCTCGGGCGGCGTCCCGGGGTCCGTGAAGACGAGGTTGCCGGTCCCCAGCAGGACGGAGACGTCCCGGAAACCCAGCGACTCGGCCAGCGCCAGCTGCTTCGCCTTGGGGAAGGAGTTGTGGCCGCCGACGTTGATGCCGCGGAGCAGGGCGATCTGACGGGACATGGCACTGCCCTTCGAGGAGCCGGACGCCGGCGGTGAGCCGGCGGGGGAGGGGACGTGGGGGACGGGGATCCGCGCGGAACGCGGTCAGAACAGCGGTGCGGGCAGCACACCCTCCAAGGCCAGCAGCAGCCGTTTGGTCTCCAGGCCGCCGCCGAAGCCCCCGATACCGCCGTCGCTGGCCACGACCCGATGGCACGGAACCACGACCGGCAGCGGATTGGAGCCCATCGCCGCGCCCACCGCGCGGGCGGCGCCGGGCTCCCCGACGCGGTCCGCGAGGTCCTGATAGCCGGCCACGCTGCCGTACGGGACGCCGTCGGCCAGGGCGTGCAGCACCCGGGCGTTGAAGCCGGACGACAGCGACCAGTCCAGCGGGACCGTGAAGGACCGCAGCTCCCCGGCGAAATAGGCGGCGAGCTCGGCGGTGGCCGTCGCCAGATGAGGTATCTCCGGGACCGGCGGCCCGCCGAAGCACTGCTCCAGTCGGGTCAGCGCGCGGCGGCTCGTCCGCTCGTCGGCATGGAAGACCACCTGGACCAGACCCTCGCGGGTCGCGGCGAGCAGCAGCGGACCGATGGGGGCCGGCGTCCGCGTCCAGGCCCAGTCGCGGCGGGCCGTGCCCTCCGCGGGGGCGGCGTCCTGCGCAGAATTCGTCACACGATCAGAGTAGGACCCGCCACCGACAATGCGGCCGGATCACGGCCCGGCCGGGGGACGGCGGGCGGGCAGGGCGCCGCCGCCGAAGCCGTCCGCCCTGCCCGCCCGCCGTCCGGAACGCTCAGCCGCCGCTGGTCTCCAGCGCGTCGCGGATCTCGTCGGCCTTGTTGCTGATGATGCCGTCGGCACCCATTCGGGCGAGGCTGACCGCCTTGGCGCCGTCGTCGACGGTCCAGGTGTAGAGCTGCAGCCGCCGGTCGTGCGGGCCCTTCAGCCCGTGGACGGCCTCGACGTAGCCGGGCGTCACCGTCGTGTAGTTGGGGTTGATCTGGTCGCAGAACTCGGCGTACGTGGGGAGGTCGGCGACCGCCGGAGTGCCGAGGAAGCCCGTCTTGACGTCCGGCCGGAGGGCGTGGACGGTCCTGACGGCGTCGGCGTTGAAGCTCTGGACGATCAGCCGGCGCTTGACGTGGCTCCGGTCCAGCCAGCCGTCGCGGCGCAGCTCCGTCAGGGTCTGCAGCTCGATGCCGGGGTAGAGCTCCGGCGATTTGAGCTCCAGCAGGAGCCGCTGGCCGTTCTCCTCGACCTCGTCCATGTACTCCTCGAGGGTCGGCACCCGTTCGCCCTCGAACTCCGGGCTGAACCAGCTGCCCGCGTCCAGCTTCTCGATCTCGTCGAGGGTGAAGTCCTTGACGTTCCAGGGTTTGCGGTCGGGGAAGACCTGCTCGACGTCGGTGGTCCGGGCCAGTGAGTTGTCGTGCAGGATGACCAGCTCGCCGTCCTTGGTGCGCTGGACGTCGTTCTCGACCCAGAGGTCGCCGAGGCGGCGGGCCGCGTCGATGGAGGCCAGGGTGTTCTCGGGGGCGTGTGTCGGGGCGCCGCGGTGGGCGACGGCCACGGTCCGGTGCCCGTTGGCCGCGGCCTGCGCGGGCGTGCCGGGGAGAACGACCGCGGACAGACCGAGGAACGCACCGGCGAGCGCGGTGGCGACGGGGCGAATACGCATACGGACTCCTCGTGACGTCGGGGACGTGTGCTGACCTGAAATGACGTGCACCGGTCATACGGGCAGGAGGCTCGCAGCCGGGCCGTAGCGGGAGGTGGTCGGAGGATGGCCGGGGACTGAAGGAGAAGTGGCCGGTATTCCGTGTGAGCGCCGTAGATGCAGGATGCCCGTAACTGCCGTGCAGCAGACGTGCGCCCGACGCGTCCAACTTGCCGGAGCCCTGGCCGGTGCGCATCTCGGCCGATGCCGTGTCACCCGTCGTGCTGGTGACCGGTTTTGCCCCGCGCTGCCGGACCTGTCCCGGCCCGGCCCGGCCCGGCGTCCGGGCTCCGCGGCGGACCGGACGAGGTCAGACCCGCCGGACCCGGCCCCGGACCCCGGCCCGCCGGGGACCGGCGGCGCCCGCGGCGGACCGGCCGGAGCCGGTCCGGGAGCTTCCCGGCCGGGCTGCGGCCATTCGCGCGAATCCGCTGGTCGGAGGGTTTGTCCGCCGGTTGTCAGTGCGGGGTCGTACGGTGGGTCTCATGCGGCCCGTATCGAAGATCGAACGCACGGTGGCGCCTTTCGAGGTCGTCAGCTCCTACCAGCCCAGTGGCGACCAGCCGACGGCCATCGCCGAGCTGGAACGGCGCATCCGCGGGGGTGAGAAGGACGTCGTCCTGCTGGGCGCGACCGGCACCGGCAAGTCGGCGACCACCGCGTGGATGATCGAGAAGCTGCAGCGCCCCACACTCGTCATGGCGCCCAACAAGACCCTCGCGGCCCAGCTCGCCAACGAATTCCGCGAGCTGCTGCCGAACAACGCCGTCGAGTACTTCGTCTCCTACTACGACTACTACCAGCCCGAGGCGTACGTCCCGCAGTCCGACACCTACATCGAGAAGGACTCCTCCATCAACGAGGAGGTCGAACGGCTGCGCCACTCCGCGACGAACTCCCTGCTCACCCGGCGGGACGTCGTCGTGGTCGCCTCGGTGTCCTGCATCTACGGCCTGGGCACGCCGCAGGAGTACGTCGACCGGATGGTGCCGCTGAAGGTCGGCGACGAATTCGACCGCGACCAGCTGCTGCGCCGCTTCGTCGACATCCAGTACACCCGCAACGACGTCGCCTTCACCCGCGGCACCTTCCGGGTCCGCGGCGACACCATCGAGATCTTCCCGGTCTACGAGGAGCTGGCCGTCCGGATCGAGATGTTCGGCGACGAGATCGAGGCGCTGTCCACGCTCCACCCGCTCACCGGCGAGGTGATCAGCGAGGACCAGGAGCTGTACGTCTTCCCGGCCAGCCACTACATCGCCGGCCCGGAGCGCATGGAGCGGGCCATCACCGGGATCGAGGCCGAGCTGGCGGACCGCCTCGCCGAGCTGGAGAAGCAGGGCAAGCAGCTGGAGGCCCAGCGGCTGCGCATGCGCACCACGTACGACATCGAGATGATGCGGCAGATCGGCTCCTGCTCGGGCATCGAGAACTACTCGATGCACATGGACGGCCGCGAGCCCGGCTCGGCGCCCAACACCCTCATCGACTACTTCCCGGACGACTTCCTGCTGGTCATCGACGAGTCGCATGTCACCGTCCCGCAGATCGGCGCCATGTACGAGGGCGACGCCTCCCGCAAGCGCACCCTCGTGGATCACGGCTTCCGCCTGCCGTCGGCCCTGGACAACCGGCCGCTGAAGTGGGAGGAGTTCCTCGAGCGCATCGGCCAGACCGTCTATCTCTCCGCGACCCCGGGCCCCTACGAGCTCTCCCGCGGCGACGGCTTCGTGGAGCAGATCATCCGCCCGACCGGCCTGGTCGACCCGGAAGTGGTGGTCAAGCCCACCGAGGGGCAGATCGACGATCTGGTGCACGAGATCCGCACGCGCACGGAGAAGGACGAGCGCGTCCTGGTCACCACGCTCACCAAGAAGATGGCCGAGGACCTCACGGACTACTTCCTCGAGCTCGGCATCCAGGTCCGCTACCTGCACAGCGACGTGGACACCCTGCGGCGCGTGGAGCTGCTGCGCGAGCTGCGGTCGGGTGAGTACGACGTCCTGGTCGGCATCAACCTGCTGAGGGAGGGCCTCGACCTCCCCGAGGTGTCCCTGGTGGCCATTCTCGACGCCGACAAGGAGGGCTTCCTGCGCTCCGGTACGTCCCTGATCCAGACGATCGGACGCGCCGCCCGTAACGTCTCCGGCCAGGTGCACATGTACGCCGACAAGACCACTCGGGCGATGGAGAAGGCCATCGAGGAGACCAACCGCCGCCGGGAGAAGCAGCTCGCGTACAACAAGGCGAACGGCATCGACCCGCAGCCGCTGCGCAAGAAGATCGGCGACATCGTGGCGACGATCGTCCGGGAGGAGATCGACACCCAGGAGCTGCTCGGCACGGACTACCGCAAGCCCCCGGAGGGCGCCGGCGGCAAGGGCGCCAAGGCGCCCGTTCCCGCGCTCGGGGCGAAGGGCAAGGCCGGCAAGGGCGGCAGGGCCGCAGCGGTGCCGACGGACCGGCCGGCCGCCGAACTGGCCGAGCTCATCGAGGAGATGACGGAGCGGATGCGGGCTGCCGCGGCGGAGCTGCAGTTCGAGGTCGCCGCCCGGCTCCGCGACGAGGTCGGTGAACTGAAGAAGGAGCTGCGGCAGATGAGGGAGGCCGGGGTGAAGTGACGGGCGTCGCCGCACGTCGGCGCGGGCGCGGTGTGTTGCAGAAACGCCACAAAAGGCGGGGCTGACGCGCCCTTGGCGGGCCGTCGTGCGTAGGGTCGGGGGCACCGCCGGAAAAGCGGGCGGAGAAGTACGGAGAGGGGACGGCGCGTGTCGGTCAATTTGTCCAAGGGGCAGGGAATCAGCCTGCAGAAGTCCGACGGAGGCACCCTGACCGCGGTGCGGATGGGGCTGGGCTGGCGTTCGGCCCCGCGGCGCGGGCTGTTCGGGCGGCGCACCAACGAGATCGACCTCGACGCCTCGGCCGTGCTGTTCGCCGACAAGAAGCCCGTCGACGTGGTGTTCTTCCAGCACCTGGTCAGCGACGACGGCTCGGTGCGGCACACCGGCGACAACCGGGTCGGCGGCGCCGGGCAGGGCGGCGACGACGAGGCGATCCTGGTCGACCTGGCACGGGTGCCGGTGCACATCGACCAGATCGTGTTCACCGTCAACTCCTTCACCGGGCAGACCTTCGCCGAGGTCCAGGACGCCTTCTGCCGGCTGGTCGACGAGACCAACGGCCAGGAGCTGGCCCGCTACACCCTCACGGGCGGCGGCCAGTACACCGCACAGGTCATGACCAAGGTGCACCGCGCGGGCAACGGCTGGGCGATGACCGCCATCGGCGCGCCCACCAACGGCCGCACCTTCCAGGACCTGGTGCCCGCCATGGTGCCGCACCTGTAACCACCGCACCGCAGCGGCAGCGCGCACCGGGCCGCGCCGCCGCCGTCCCCCGGGCACCGCGCCCGGGGCCGGCCCGGACGTACGCCAACCAGGGGGAACAACGATGACGGCCGAGCTGGTCCGTGGGCAGAACCATCCACTGGACCGAACCCGTGTGGAGATCCGTATCAGCGCGGGCGGGCCCGTCATGGCCGGGGTCACCCTCGGCGACGACCAGGGCAGGCTGTCCGGCACCGAGGCGGTGGCCCACCCGGGGGCGCCCCGCCGCACCGGCATCGAGGTCCCCCGCCAGGCCGCCTCCGAGCACCGCGTCGCGGTGGACCTCGACGCGCTGGCCGAATCCGTCCACCGGGTGAGCGTGCTGCTGGCGCTGGCCACCGGGACCGGCTCCCTGACCGGGTTCGGCGCGGCGGCCGCGCCGAGGGTCGCGGTCACCGGCCTCGACGGCACCCAGCTCGCCGGCTACACCATCACCGGACTGGGCGCCGAGACCGCCGTCGTCGCCGTCGAGCTGTACCGGCGGCAGGGCGCCTGGAAGGTGCGCGCGGTGGGCCAGGGCTACGCCGACGGCCTGGCGGCGATGCTGCGCGACCAGGGGCTGGCGCAGGCCGCCGAGCTGGCGGCGGAGATCGAGGAGGCGGTCAGCCTCGGGCAGGCCCGGGCGGTGCAGTCCCCTGTGGCGGCCGGCCGCGCCGAGGGGCCCGCGACGGCCCCCGCGGACGCCGCCGCCCCGGCGGACTCCCACACCCCTGACACCGCCGCCCCTGCGGACACTGCCGCCCCGGCGGCCGGCGGCCCCATCGACTACCGCCACCCCAAGCGGCGTACGGCGAAGGCCCCGGCCCCCGCGGCCGCCCCGTCGGATGCCCCGCCGGCCCCCGTTGCGGGCGACGCCGCCGGGTGGAGCATGGAGGAGCGGCTCTACAACCAGGTCTGGGGGATGTTCGAGGACCTGGCCCGCTCGGTGGCCGCCTACCGCAGTGCCTGCGACTTCGCCGAGTCGCGCCTGGAGCAGGAGCTCGACAAGGCCCTCGCCGATCCGCGCGACCGCCTCGGCACGGCCGCCGACGTCGCCCGCGCCACCGCCCGCGACAAGCACGCCGCGCTGATCACCCAGGCCCGTGCCGCCCTCGACCGCGACCTCGCCCAGCTCGCTGCCGAGTCGGAGGTCGTCGAGCCCGCGCTGCCGCCCGCCTTCGCCCGCTGGAGCGCCCCCGTATGGCAGGGCTACCACGTCCCGCTGGAGCCCCCGATGGGGCTCCGCCTGGGCGATCTGCATCTCCCGGAGGTCCTGGACCTGCGCATCCCCATGCTCGTCCGGCTCCCCCTGGAGCGCGGGCTGTGGATCGACAGCGGACCGGCCGGCTACGCCCATGGCCCCGGCCCCGAGCGGGAGTTCGGCCGCCGCGAGCTGGGCAGCGCGCTCACCGACGGCCCGCCGGACGAGGCGGAGGTGCGCCGTCTCGCCCTGGACACCGCCGTCGCGGTCGCCGCCCGGCTGCTCGCCGTCCACCCGGCCGGCACGTTCGCCGTCCAGGTCGTGGATCCCGGCGGCACGGCCGTGTCCGCGCTCGCCCCGCTGCTGGAGACCGGCGCCCTGCGCGAGCCCCCGGCGGCCGGTGCCCAGGGGGTCACCCAGGTCCTGGAGGCGCTGACCCGGCGGGTGGATCTCGTCCAGATGGCGGTGCGCAACCGCGCGGCCGATTCCCTGCCGCCGGACATCGACACCGCCGAACAGCTGCTGATCGTGCACGACTTCCCGCACGGCTTCGACGACCGCGCCGTCACCCGGCTGCGCTACCTCGCCGACGAGGGCCCCGCGGTCGGGGTGCATCTGCTGATGGTCGCCGACCGCGCCCAGGCCCAGGAGTACGGCCCGGTCCTCGACCCGCTGTGGCGGTCCCTGCTGCGGATCACCCCGGTGCCCGACGCGCACCTCGCCGACCCCTGGGTCGGCCACGCCTGGACCTATGAGCCGTCGCTCGCCCCCCAGGGCAGCCGGGTCCTGCGCGAGGTCCTCGGCCGCCTCGCCCAGGCCCGCCCCGCGCACCGCCACTGATCCGTCACCCGCGCACCCCGCCGCCCCGGTCCCTTGCCCGTCACCCCCATCGCCCCTCTTCGCTCCCTGTCAGACCAGGAGTTTTACCCTTTCCTTTACTATTCCTTGGCTTTCCTTTACGCTTCTTGGTGCGGAGGGGAGTATTCCCGCTGCGGCGTACCCGTCATCACGGACCGATCGGCCCGACCCGGTCCCGGGGCGCCGGCCCGGCGTCCGCCGGGCGGAAGAGACCTCCGGCAGCGACGACGCTGTGAGTGCCGTACGACTCTGCCGGAGGAGCAGTGGACGTTTCCCTGACCCTGTGGGTGCTGACCATCCTCGGTCTGTGCGCCCTGATCACCGCCGATTTCTTCATCGGCGGCCGTAAACCGCACGAGGTCTCCCTCAAGGAGGCCGGTATCTGGACCGGCGTCTGGATCGCGCTCGCCGCGCTGTTCGGCCTCGGACTGCTGGTCTTCGGCGGCGGCGCGCCCGCCGGCGAATTCTTCGCGGGCTTCATCACCGAGAAGTCGCTGAGCGTCGACAACCTCTTCGTCTTCGTGCTGATCATGGGCAAGTTCGCGGTCCCGGCGAAGTACCAGCAGCGGGTGCTGATGGTCGGGGTGCTGATCGCGCTGGTCCTGCGGGCCGGGTTCATCGGCGCGGGCGCCGCGATCATCGCCAACTTCTCCTGGGCGTTCTACCTCTTCGGCGCGTTCCTGATCTGGACCGCGTGGAAGCTCATCCAGGAGGCGCGCGCCGAGGACCAGGACGAGGAGTTCGAGGAGAACCGCTTCCTGAAGCTGGTCGAGAAGCGCTTCCCGTCGACCGGCACGTACCACGGCACCAAGCTGTTCATCGTGGAGAACGGCAGGCGGCTGATGACGCCGATGCTGATCGTCATGCTGGCGATCGGCACCACCGACGTCCTCTTCGCCCTGGACTCCATCCCGGCGATCTTCGGCCTCACCCAGGACCCGTACATCGTCTTCACCGCCAACGCCTTCGCCCTGATGGGCCTGCGGCAGCTCTACTTCCTCATCGGCGGGCTGCTCAAGAAGCTGGTGCACCTCTCGTACGGCCTGTCGGTCATCCTGGGGTTCATCGGCGTGAAGCTGGTACTGCACGCGCTGCACGAATCCGGTGTGGCCGTTCCGGAAATCAGCATTCCGGTGTCGCTGGGTGTGATCTGCGCCGTCCTCGTCGTCACGACGGTCACCAGCCTGCTCGCGTCGAAGAAGCAGGCGGCGGCGGAGGCGGCGGCCGGGGAGGACGTGCGCGTCTGAGGCCGCCGCCGGCCCCGTACGGCTGCCGGGCTACCAGCCGCGCTCGCGCCATTCCGCGAGATGCGGACGCTCCGCGCCGAGCGTGGTGTCGTCGCCGTGGCCCGGATAGACCCAGGTCTCGTCCGGCAGCCGGTCGAAGAGCTTGGTCTGGACACCGTCGATCAGGCTGGCGAAGTTCTCCGCATCGCCCCAGGTGTTGCCGACGCCCCCGGGGAAGAGGCAGTCGCCGGTGAACAGATGCGGGGCGCCGTGCGGGTCGTCGTAGACCAGGGCGATGCTGCCCGGGGTGTGGCCGACCAGGTGGCGAGCGGTCAGTTCGACGCGGCCGACCGTGATCGTGTCGCCGTCCTCGACCAGGACGTCCGTGGGGACGGGGATCCCCTCGGCGTCGTGGCGCCCCGCGTACGTCCGCGCGCCCGTCGCATCGACCACCTCGCGCAGCGCGCCCCAGTGGTCACCGTGCCGGTGCGTGGTGACCACGGAGGCGATGCCGCTGTCGCCGATCAGCGACAGAAGAGTGTGCGGTTCGGCGGCGGCGTCGATCAGCAGCTGCTCGTCGGTGGCCCGGCACCGCAGCAGATAGGCGTTGTTGTTCATCGGGCCGACCGCGACCTTCGAGATCATCAGGTCGGTCAGCTCGTGCACGTCGGCCGGTCCGCCGACCTTGACTGCTCCGCTGTAGGCCATCATGGGATCACTCTAGAGCGGCGGGACGCCGGGCAGGGGGGAGCCCGCGGTGTCGAGTCCGCCGCCGTCGGCGCGTCCGGTCAGCCAGCCGACCAGGTCCGCCGCGGCACCCGTCACCACCACCGGCGCGGCGTCGCCGTCCGTACGCCCCGTGCGCCTGCGGCTGCCGTCGGGGGTCACCAGCTCCAGGGCGGGCAGATCCCGGTGCCCGGCGAACTTCACCGCGGCCAGGAAGTCCAGATAGGCCTCGGTGAAGAAGGCCGGCAGCCGGTCGAGGGTGTAGCCGACACCGAGGTCGATGTGGTGCAGCTCGATCTCGGCCAGCCGGCGCAGCGCCAGGCGGTCGGCGCGCTCGGTGACGCCGTTGCGCATCTCGACCCGGTACGCCCACCGGCCGTCCGGCAGTGCCCCGGCCGCCGCGTCGAAGCGGGCGGCGCTCTCCTGCAGGTCCTTGACGTGATCCGCCAGCGGGCGGTCGGCGTCCCGCTCGATGTCGGCGTCGCGGGCGGTGTCGCTCGCGTACATGGGTGTGCGCACGTCCGTACGCGCCCAGGTGAGGAGATTGCTCAGGGCGTCCGCGTTACGGGCGAGATGGGCGAGGACGTGGCCGCGGGTCCAGCCGGGGAGCAGGGACGGTTCGGCGATCGCCTCGTCGTCCAGTTTGCCGGCCGAGACCAGGAGCCGGTCGGTGGCCTCACGGACGGCGGCGGTGTCGCGCGGGAAGTCCGGCGGGGTGTGGGTCATGCTCCGAAGCTAGCGCCACCGGGCGCGGTTGGGGAGTCGGCCGGCGCTGTCCGGGGCGTACGCGGGTGAAGGGGGAGGGGCGGGCGGGCGACCGGGATATGCGCGCCGCCCGCCCCTGGTGTCAGGCTGCCGCGCCGTCCGGGGCCCCGAACCACCGGCGCAGCGCGGCGTCCAGCCCGGCCGGCGTGTCCCCGTCGTCGGCCGCCCAGGCGGTGCAGCCGTCCGGGCGCACCAGCAGCGCGCGGAGGCCGGGCCGCTCCGGGCAGGCGGCAGTGTGCACCCGTACCCGGCCGCCGTACCCGGCGGCGCGTTCGCGCAGCCCGCGATCGTCGGCGAGATCGAGCAACAGGCCTCCTCCGCCCTGCAGTCGGCCGCCCAGCCGGGTGCCGTCGGACAGTTCCAGGTCGGGCGCGCTGGCGCCGGTCAGCGGATGGCTGCCCGGCAGGTCGTAGCGCTGCCAGACTCCGGAGATCTTCTTGGCGAAGAAGGTGGTGGCGTCGGCCGTGCCGGCCAGCTCCGAGATCACCGTGCGCAGCGCGCGGGCATGCGACTCCGGACGCATCAGCGCCACTTGGGCGCGGGTCCACTCCAGCACCCATGCGCCGATGGGGTGCCGCTCGGCGGTGTAGGTGTCCAGCAGGCCCTCCGGCGCCCAGCCCTTGACGGTGGCGGCCAGCTTCCAGCCCAGGTTCATCGCGTCGCCGATGCCGAGGTTGACCCCCTGGCCGCCGAACGGCGAGTGCACATGCGCCGCGTCACCGGCCAGCAGCACCCGGCCCCGGCGGTAGTCGGGCACCTGGCGGGCGTTGTCCGTGAAGCGGGTCGCCGAGAGCACCTTGGTGACGGTGACGTCCGGGACGCCGGAGACCCGGCGCAGCGAGGCCTGCAAATCCTCTGCGGTGATGGGCGCCTGGCGGTCCGCGGGCGGCCCGTCGAACTCCACGGTGAGGATCCGGCCCGGCATCGGGCCGTGTACATAGGTCCCGGTGTCCGTCCAGTTCCAGCCCGCCCCCAGGGCCTCGGCGCCGGTCAGCTCGACGATGGCCTGGTGGCCGGTGATCTCGGGGTCCGTACCGGGGAACGGGAAACCGGCGAGCCGGCGGACCGTGCTGCGGCCGCCGTCGCAGCCCACCAGCCAGCCGGTGTGCAGCGTGCCGTCCGAGGTGTGGACCGCCACGCCGTCCTCGCCCGCGTCGAAGCCGGTCAGCGTCACACCGCGGCGCAGCTCGACGCCCAGGCGGGCGGCGCGGGCGGCGAGCAGCCGCTCCAGGGCCTCCTGGGGTATCAGGCCGACGTCCCCGGCCGGGCCGGTGTCGCCGAAGTCCGGGTCCGACTCGTCCAGGAGGTCGCCGCGCAGCATGATCCCCGCGAAATGACCGGCGAACTTCGGCGGCGGTTTCACCCCGGAGGCGCCCGCGGCCTGCCGCTGCCGCAGGAACGCGCTGAACTTCTCGATGGCGGTGCTCTGCACCTCCACCAGGTCGGGCAGCATCCCGCGCCGGTAGAAGGCCTCCGCGCTGGGGGAGTTGATCGCCCCCGCCTTGATCGTCGTATCCACCTCGGTCAGCCGCTCCAGGACGACGACCGTCACGTCTGCCAGTGCGAGTTCGCAGGCGAGCATCAGCCCCACCGGGCCGCCCCCTGCCACCACTACGTCTGCGTCATGGCTCATGGGAGGGAGTGTGACACATAAATGTAGTCACTAAAAATTTGTTGCGGATAAAATCCTGGCATGAGGAGGAGCGGAACTGGCATGGGAAAGAACGGGCGGGGCGGCGAAGGGACCGGGGGCGCCCGGGAGGCCGGGCGTGCGGGGGAGGGGACCGGATACGCCGAGGGCACCGGATACGCCGAGGACACCGGGTACGGCGAGGAGGACGGGCGGCTGACGCTGCGTGAGCGCAAGAAGCTGCGGACCCGGCAGCGGATCTCCGGCGAGGCCACGCTGCTGTTCATCGAGCGCGGCTTCGACAACGTCACCGTCGCCGAGGTCGCGCGCGCCGCCGAGGTGTCCACGATGACGGTGTTCAACTACTTCCCGCGCAAGGAGGACCTCTTCCTCGACCGGATCCCGGAGGCCCACGAGCTGGTCACCCGCGCGGTCCGGGAGCGCGGGGCGGACGAGACGCCGCTCGCCGCGCTCCGCCGGCTCGCCTTCGGTCTGCTGGCCCGGCGGCATCCGCTGGGCGGGGTGGGGGAGGGGTTCGCGTACTTCTGGCAGACCGTCCTGGATTCGCCGGCGCTGCGCGCGCGGGGCCGCGAGGCGGTCGAGGAGATCGAGAACACCCTGGCCGGGCTGCTCGGCGAGGCCGCGGGGGAGGAGGGCTACCCAGGGGGCGCCCGGCTGGCGGCCGCGCTGATCGTCGCGGCGTACCGCGTCGCCTACGCCGGTGCCGCGGTCCGGCAGCTCGCGGGCGACCCGGCCGACGAGGTGGCCGCCGACCAGGAAGCGGTGCTGCGGCGGACCTTCGATGCGCTGGAACGGGCGCTGCCGGGCGGGGGCTGAGGGCGGGCGGGTGCGAGCCGGGTGGTGCGGCGCCGCGCGCAGTAGCCTGATGCGTACGGGTCCGGGCAACCGCCGGCGGCTCCTTCGACGGCCTCGGCGGGATGGGGCCGGGCGCGGGCGTCCGGCGGCTCCGGGGAGCGCCGGAGTGGCCACGAGACTCCGGGAGGTCACGGTGCGGGACTTCGAACTCAAGGCGGAAGCGGATATGCGGCTGTATTCCGACCGGCGCGCCGCGGAGCTGGCGCGCAAGCGCCGCGAGAAGCCCGCGGCGGCAGAGGACGGCGCCTCGAGGGCCCCGGCTCCGGCCGACGGGGCGCCTGCGGCCGGGGCGGCGGAAGCCGGCGGCGAGGAGAGCGAGGAGAGCTAGCCGCGCCAGGGCCGGGGCGGGGCCGGGCCCAGGGCGGGAAGGCTGCGGGGCCGCCACACGTTCGGGTGAAGAGAGCTTGCGCGTACCGTAAATCGAATGCACGTGCTATAGGCTCGTTATGGCATCACAAAGACAGTGCCGCGGCGGTCCCCATACCCTGGGGCGGGGGCTCCGCTCCGCTCCGCCGCCTCTGCTCGCACCGAGCGGCGGACGCAGAGCCGCGGCTCCCGCCCCTCTCCAAGAAAGGTGCCGACCGGCGTGGCCGACCGTCTCATCGTCCGTGGCGCTCGCGAGCACAACCTCCGCAACGTCTCGCTCGACCTCCCCCGCGACTCCCTCATCGTCTTCACGGGGCTCTCCGGGTCGGGCAAGTCCTCGCTCGCCTTCGACACGATCTTCGCCGAGGGGCAGCGGCGCTATGTCGAGTCGCTCTCCTCCTACGCCCGGCAGTTCCTCGGGCAGATGGACAAGCCCGATGTGGACTTCATCGAGGGCCTGTCCCCCGCGGTCTCGATCGACCAGAAGTCGACGTCCCGCAACCCCCGCTCCACGGTCGGCACGATCACCGAGGTCTACGACTATCTCCGCCTCCTCTTCGCCCGTATCGGCAAGCCGCACTGTCCCGCGTGCGGGCGGCCGATCGCCCGGCAGTCGCCGCAGGCCATCGTCGACAAGGTCCTCGAGCTGCCCGAGGGCAGCCGCTTCCAGGTGCTCTCCCCGCTGGTGCGCGAGCGCAAGGGCGAATTCGTCGACCTCTTCGCCGACCTCCAGACCAAGGGCTACAGCCGCGCCCGGGTGGACGGCGAGACCGTCCATCTCACCGAGCCGCCGAAGCTGAAGAAGCAGGAGAAGCACACCATCGAGGTGGTCGTCGACCGCCTCACCGTCAAGGAGAGCGCCAAGCGGCGGCTGACCGACTCCGTCGAGACCGCCCTGGGCCTGTCCGGCGGCATGGTCATCCTCGACTTCGTCGACCTCGACCCGGACGACCCGCAGCGCGAGCGGATGTACTCCGAGCATCTGTACTGCGCCCACGACGACCTCTCCTTCGAGGAGCTCGAGCCGCGCTCGTTCTCCTTCAACTCCCCCTTCGGCGCCTGCCCGGACTGCACCGGCATCGGCACGCGCATGGAGGTCGACCCCGAGCTGATCGTCCCCGACGAGGAGCGCTCCCTCGACGACGGCGCCATCCACCCCTGGTCCGGCGGCCACACCAAGGACTACTTCGGCCGCCTGGTCGACGCCCTGGCCGACGCCCTCGGATTCCGTACGGACATCCCCTGGGCCGGCCTCCCCGCCCGCGCCAAGAAGGCCCTGCTGCACGGCCACAAGACCCAGATCGAGGTGCGCTACCGCAACCGCTACGGCCGCCAGCGCGCCTACACCACCCCCTTCGAGGGCGCCGTGCCGTTCGTCAAGCGGCGGCACAGCGAGGCCGAGAGCGACAGCAGCCGGGAGCGCTTCGAGGGCTATATGCGCGAGGTGCCCTGCCCCACCTGTGAGGGCACCCGGCTCAAGCCGATCGTGCTCGCGGTCACGGTGCAGGAGCGCTCCATCGCCGAGGTCGCGGCCATGTCGATCAGCGACTGCGCCGACTTCCTGCGGCAGCTCACCCTCAACGCCCGCGAGAAGAAGATCGCCGAGCGGGTCCTCAAGGAGGTCAACGAACGGCTGAAGTTCCTGGTCGACGTCGGCCTGGACTACCTCTCGCTCAACCGTGCCGCGGGCACCCTCTCCGGCGGCGAGGCCCAGCGCATCCGGCTTGCCACCCAGATCGGCTCCGGCCTGGTGGGCGTGCTCTACGTCCTGGACGAGCCCTCGATCGGCCTGCACCAGCGCGACAACCACCGGCTGATCGAAACCCTGGTCCGGCTGCGCGACCTCGGCAACACCCTGATCGTGGTCGAGCACGACGAGGACACCATCAAGACCGCCGACTGGGTCGTCGACATCGGCCCCGGCGCCGGTGAGCACGGCGGCAAGGTCGTCCACAGCGGCCCGCTGAAGGAGCTGCTCGCCAACAAGGAGTCCGTCACCGGGCAGTATCTGGCCGGCAAGCGGGCCATCGCGACGCCCGACATCCGCCGGCCCGCCGACCCCGCCCGCCGGCTGACGGTGCACGGCGCGAAGGAGAACAACCTCCAGGACATCGACGTCTCCTTCCCGCTCGGGGTGCTCACCGCCGTCACCGGCGTCTCCGGCTCCGGCAAGTCGACGCTGGTCAACGACATCCTCTACACCCACCTGGCGCGCGAGCTGAACGGCGCCAAGTCGGTCCCCGGACGGCACACCCGCGTCGACGGCGACGACCTCGTCGACAAGGTCGTCCACGTCGACCAGTCGCCCATCGGCCGTACCCCGCGCTCCAACCCGGCGACGTACACCGGCGTCTTCGACCATGTCCGCAAGCTGTTCGCGGAGACGATGGAGGCCAAGGTCCGCGGCTATCTGCCGGGGCGCTTCTCCTTCAACGTCAAGGGCGGCCGCTGCGAGAACTGCTCCGGCGACGGCACCATCAAGATCGAGATGAACTTCCTGCCGGATGTGTACGTCCCGTGCGAGGTCTGCCACGGCGCGCGCTACAACCGCGAAACGCTCGAGGTGCACTACAAGGGCAAGTCCATCGCCGAGGTGCTGGACATGCCGATCGAGGAGGCGCTGGAGTTCTTCGAGGCGGTGCCCACCATCTCCCGGCATCTGAAGACCCTGCACGAGGTCGGCCTCGGATACGTCCGCCTCGGCCAGTCCGCGCCGACCCTCTCCGGCGGCGAGGCACAGCGGGTGAAGCTGGCCAGTGAGCTGCAGAAGCGGTCGACGGGGCGGACCGTCTACGTCCTGGACGAGCCGACCACCGGTCTGCACTTCGAGGACATCAGCAAGCTGATCTCCGTGCTGTCCGGGCTGGTCGACAAGGGCAACTCCGTGATCGTCATCGAGCACAACCTCGATGTGATCAAGACCGCCGACTGGATCATCGACATGGGCCCCGAGGGCGGCAGCGGCGGCGGCCTGGTCGTCGCCGAGGGCACGCCGGAGGAGATCGCGTCGGTTCCCGCCAGCCACACCGGCAAGTTCCTGCGGGAGATCCTCGGCGACCGGGTCAGCGATGCCGCGCCGGTCGTGGGATCGGTCAAGATCCCCGCGCCGGCGAGGAAGGCAGGGGCGCGGAAGACCGCGAAGAAGACCGTCGCCAAGGCGAATTCGACCGATGTCAACGCCGCCAAGACGGCAGCGGCGAAGAAGGCCGTGGCCAAGAAGGCGGCGGCGCGGGCCCGTCGGCTGTCCTGACGCGAGGGGCGTCCTGACGCCGAGCGGCGCGGAGGGGCGTACGGCGGAAATCCGGCCGTCCGTGCCTCCGCGCCCGCCGCAGCCGGAGGCGCCCGGCCAGGCCTGTCCCCATAGCTCCGCTGTCAGGCCGCTCCGGCGCCTGCCGATGCGGCTCGGCTTCCGGGGATCAAGGAACGAGCCGGGACGGAGCGACGCGAGGGGGGACCTCCCCGTGCCCTCAAGGCGTGGGGGAGCACCGGACGCCGCGGCCTTTCCGGCCCCGATCCGCCGGGCAGGCCTAGCCGGTGACCTCCGCGGCGTACGGCGGCTCGGCGCCCGCGCGGGAGCAGGTGACGGCGGCGGCGCGGGCGGCGAAGCCGAGGATGTCGCGCCAGTCGTCCGGGCCGAGCGCGGCGACGGCCTCGCGGGTGAGGGCGTCATGGACGTCCAGCCGGTGCAGCAGCGCGGCATTGACCGTGTCGCCCGCGCCGATGGTGTCGACCACCTCGACCCGGCGCCCCGGCACGGTCACCTCACCGCCGTCCGGCGTCAGCACCGTCAGACCGTCGCCGCCCCGGGTGATCACGATCGCCGCGGGGCCCTGCCCCAGCCATCCCCTGGCCGCGGCGGTGACCACCGCCCGGCCGGCGTCCGGCTCCGCACCCGCCAGCCACCCCGCGTCCTCCTCCGACAGCTTCAGCAGCGTCAGATACGGCAGCCACGAGCGGAAACGGTCCCGGTAGGCCTCCGCGTCCGGGATCAGACCGGGCCGGATGTTGGGATCGAGCGCCGTGCACACCCCGCGCCCGGCCTCCCGCCGCAGCAGCGCCTCGTACGCGCTCGCCCCCGGCTCCAGCACCAGCGAACAGGTGCCCAGCGAGAGCGCGCGGGCCGCGTCCGGCAGCGCGTCCGGCAGGGCGAAGAGCCGGTCGGCCGTGCCGTCCGCATAGAAGCCGTATCCGGCCGAACCGTCGGGGCTGATGTCCGCCACCGCGAGCGTGGTCGGCTCGCCCCCGCGCTGCACCAGAGAGATGTCCACGCCGCCGGTCCGCAGCCCGTCCAGCAGCGCCTCGCCGAAGGTGTCGGTCGAGATCCGTGAGCAGAAGGCGGTGGGCGAGCCCAGCCGCCCCAGGGCGACCGCGGTGTTGTACGGACCGCCGCCGCGCCGCGGCAGCAGGGCGGGCAGCCCGCCGTTTCCGGAAGGTTCCTGGGGGCTGGGGACGAGGTCGATCAGCGCCTCGCCGGCGACGACGATCACGGGGTGTGGTTCCTTTCCTGGGCAGCTGGGGAGGCGGCCGGGGCGGTGGCCGGCACGGGTTCGGGGCAGCCGCACGACGTACGGTGCACAAAGGTGCAGGGCAGCCGGACGGTACGGGACGGCCGGTCCGGCTCCTCCAGGCGCTCCAGCAGCAGCCGGACCGCCGTGGCCCCGATCTCCTTGCTGGGCTGGGCGATCGCGGTCAGCCGGGGCGCGAAGAGATCGGCCCAGGAGAAGTCGTCGAAGCAGGCCAGCGCGATGTCGCGGGGGACCTCCAGACCGCGCTCGCGCAGGGCCCGGAGGGCGCCGATGGTCATCGCGTTGTTGGCGGTGATGACCGCGGTGGGCGGCTCGGGCGCGGCGAGCAGACGGCCGGTGGCGTCCTGGGCGCCCTCCGCCTCGGAGCTGCCGCCGGCCAGCAGCTCGGGGGCGAACGCCAGGCCCCGGGCGCGCAGGCCCTCGCGATAGCCCCGGACCCGTTCGGTGGTCGTACTCAGGCCCGGCAGCCCGGCCACCAGGCCGATCCGGGTGTGCCCCAAGTCGGCGAGATGCCCTACCAGTTGGCGTACCGGGCCGGTGCTCTCGGCGCACACCTGGTCGTGGCCCGCCCGGCCGTCGCCCGCCTGTCCCTGCGCGTCGTCGACCAGCCGGTCCAGGAAGACGGTGGGCACCCCGCGCCGGGCCAGATAGCCGACCGTCTCCGCGGGCTCCGCGGACGGTGCGACGATCATGCCGTCCACCCTCCGCTCGTGGAGCAGCTGGACGACCCTGCGCTCATGCCGCGGGTCGTCGTGCGGATCGGCGATCAGCAGGCTGTAGCCGGCCTCCAGGGCGCCGGCCTCGACGCCCTGGAGGATCTCGGTGAAGTACGGGTTGCTGATCGCGGAGACCGCGAGGCCGATGGAGCGGGTGCGGGCGGTGACCAGCGACCGGGCGAGGGTGTTGTGGGTGTAGCCCAGTTCGTCGATGGCGGCGAGCACCGCGGCGCGGGTGCCGGGGCGCACCGGCCGGGTCCCGTTCAGCACATGCGAGACCGTGGCCACGGAGACGCCCGCGCGCCGTGCCACGTCCACCATCGTCGTCATCCGGTCTCTTCCTCCCCCGGGCCGCCGCGCCGCCATGGCGCCGGTCGCCGGCGGCACCTGTGGCCGCCGTCCCGCGAGTCCACCACAGTACGAGCATCCAGGGCTACGCGTAAACGCTTGCGTAAGCGTTTACGTACACGCTACCTTCGCGGCACGCCGCACCCGCACGACGTCGTGAGGAGCCTGACCGAACTCGCACCCAAGCACCTCCGCGGCGGTCTGACGTCCCTGATGCAGCTCCTGGTCACGGCCGGCATATTCGTCGCGTAGGTCACCGACTACCTGCTCGCCGACGCACAGGCCTGGCGCTGGATGATCGGCCTCGGCGCCGTCCCGGCCGCCGTCCTGGCCGCCGTCCCGGCCGCCGTCCTGGCGCTGGGCATCGTCGCCCAGCCTCAGAGCCCGCGCCGGCTGGTGGCCAAGGGCCGCAGCGCACAGGCCCGCACGGTAGTGACGCGGCTGCGCGGCGACGCCGGGGCGGCGGGCGAGGAGCTGGCCGAGACCGAGCGCGCGGAGCGGGCGGAACGTGAGCCGCTGACCCTGCGGCGGCTGCTCCCGCCCCGGCTGCGGGCGGTGTTCGTGATCGGGACGCTGCCGGTCCTCTTCCAGAACTTCGTCGGCATCAACACGATCATCTCCTACGCGCCGACCCTGCTCACGGACATCGGCTTCGGCTCCGACGGCGCGATCCTCGCCCATGTCGGCATCGGCCTGCTGAACATGCTGATGACGCTGCCCGCGGTGGGGGTACCGCCCCGCTCGAGCGGAGCCGAGAGCTTGGGGAGGCTGAACGGCCGCAAGGGGCGCAAGCCGCTGCTGCTGACCGGTGCGCCGGGGATGTGTGCGGCGATGTCCGGCGGCTGCCGCCGGAGGCCAAGGGACGCAGCCTGGAGGAGTTCGAGCAGGAGCTGCTGCGGGGCAGGGCGGACCGCCGCCACGGCGAGCACGCCGCCCCGGTATCGTCGGGGGCCGGCGCCGCCCACTGATCAGGAGTTACGACATGAGTGCGTCCCCCGACCGCCGGACCGTGCTGCGCGGGGCCGCGCTCGCGGGTGCCGTCTGCTTCGCCGCCGCCTGTGGCACGGGACAGCAGAAGCCGGGCACCCGGCCCGCCTCGGACGCGCCCACCGAACTGGGCCCGGCCTCGGACGTGCCGGTCGGCGGCGCCAGGCTCTACGCCGAGCAGCGGCTGCTGGTCTCGCAGCCCGTCAAGGGCGAGTTCAAGTGCTTCAGCACCGTGTGCACGCACATGGGCGCGGTACTGAACAAGATCGAGAAGAAGCAGGGCGTCTGCCCGCAGCACGGCAGCCGCTTCGAGGTGGCCACCGGGAAGGTCGTCCAGGGCCCGGCGACCCGCCCGCTGGAGGAGGTCCCCGTCCGGGTCAAGGACGGCAAGCTGATGGCGGGCTGAGCCGGCACCGAGCCCGCCCCGTCACCCTGTCCCACCCGATGCCGCCTCATCCCCCGTCCCACCCGATGCCTGTCTTATCCCCCATCCCACCCGATACTGCCTCATCCCCAATCCCACCCGATGCCGAGTATCCCGGGCCGTACGCCCTGTTCCACCAGGTGGACGCCCCGGTGCGTACCGCTGAGCGTGAGCTCCTGCTGGGCGCTGCGCGGGGCGTGTGCCGAGGTCTGGGCGAAGCGGCGGCAGCGCACCGGCAGCGCCGCCTCGTCGAAGCGCACCTGAAGGACGTACTGGCCGCCCGCGAAGCTGAAGCCGCGGACGTACTCCGTGCTGGAGCCGCCGCTGCCGTCCTCGAAGGCGTACCCGAAGACATGGGTGTCACCGGCCCGGAGCCGGACGTCGAAGAGCAGCTCGGCGACCACCACCCCGGCGTCCGCGTCCCCGCGCACCCGCCCCAGCCGGCAGTTCTCCGCCGCCTCCACCCGCACCCGCGAGGGATCGCAGCCCTTGTCGCCCCGGTGGATGGCGACATAACGGTCGACGCCGTCCCGGTGCGCCCGGACCACCTGCAGCGATTCACGGGCGCTCAGCTCGCGGCGCGGCCCGATCAGGACGCGTTCGTGATGGCCGACGGTGTGCAGCCCGCCGTCCGCGGGGGTCTCCAGCTCGGCGAACAGCTGCTGCAGCACGCCGGCGGGCGCCATCAGGGAGCGGTACGAGCGCGCGGCCGGGCGCTCGGCCTCGGGGCGGGTGCCGCCCTCGGGCACCAGGAGGCGGTGCAGCGAGCCCGCGGGCAGCTCCAGGACCTCCTCCAGGGCACGCACCGCCCGCAGCGACTCGGGGCGCTGCGGGCGCCGGGCGCCCTGCTGCCAGTAGCTCAGACTGGTCACGCCGACCTTGATGCCGCGCTGGGCGAGCTTGTGCTGGACGCGGGTGAGCGCGAGCCCGCGGGCGGTGAGCGCGCAGCGCAGGGCGAGATGGAACGGGCCGGTGCGCAGCAACTGCGCCAGCTCGGCCGACTCGGGGGTGAGCGGGGGCGTCCCGGGAGTGTTCTGTGCCATTGCCTCATTCCTCCGGCGCGCGGGTGAACGTTCACAACCGGATCGCACGCCTCACGCGCTGACTGCCTGTTCACTGCAGTACGCCGGGCACCGGCCGTTCACATCCGGGCCCGTCCGTCCACACCCCCATGTCACCTCGCATTGAAGCGTGTTGACCTGCGGGCGACAACACCTGATGCTCCTCATCAGCATCCGGATGCGCTCCTCTCACCCCCCTCACCCCCCTCATCGGGAGGAACGCCATGACCCGTGCACCCCATGCGCATCGTGCGCGCCGCAGACGGCTGTCGGCAGCGGCGCTCACCCTCGCCGCGTTCACGGCGCTCACCACGCTCCCCGAGGCTGCCGCCTCGGCGCACACGCCCCCGGCGCACGCCACCAAGGCGGCCGCCGCCAACCGCCTCGACATCTCGATGCAGGCCCAGGAAGAGACCAACTGGTGCTGGGCCGGCTCCGGGAACACCATCGCGTCCTGGTACGGCAGGAACTACAGCCAGAACCAGTTCTGCAACGCCGCCTTCGGCCGCCCGCAGAACACCGCCTGCCCCAACAACCAGGCCACGCTCGGCAATGTGCAGAACGCCTTCGACTGGATGGGCATCAACTCCGGCTCCTATGTGTCCGGCTATCTGCGCTACGACACCGTGCAGACCGAGATCAACGCCGACCGGCCCATCGAGACCCGCATCGAGTGGTCCTCCGGCGGCGGCCACATGCACGTCATCTACGGCTTCGACACGGCCGACAACCGGGTCTACTGGGGCGACCCCTGGGGCTCCAACAACCGCTACAACTGGGGCGACTACGACTACTACGTGAACGGCAGCTCCTTCTCCTGGACGCACTCCCTCTACCGGATAGGAGCCTGAGGCCATGCCCAAGCGCATCCTCCGCGCCGCCGCCACCGGGGTGCTCGCCACCGCTCTCACCGGCCTCGCCCCGTACGCCGCCGAGGCCGCCGACGCTCCCGTGACCCCCAAGGCCCCGCCCCGCGCAAGCATCACCGCGGCCCGGGAGGCGGCCGGCGCCCCCGCGACCCTGGACACGCTCGCCCGGTTCTTCGCCCATGAGCCCGGTGGCGCCCGCGAACGCGGTGGAGCCCGTGCCGCCGCACCCGGGAAACCGCGCATCGAGGGCGCCGCGGTCCCCGTGTACGTCCTCTCCCCGGACTTCGTCCGCGGCAAGGCCGGCGTCCCCGTCGCCCGCCTCGAGTTCCTCGCCAGCAAGGCGGTCGCCGCCGACGGGCGGACGGCCTCGGTGTGGACGGTGCGGCGGGGCGCCGCCTGGAAGGTCGTCAACATCGCGAGCGGTGACGACGAGACCCGTTACGCCGCCGCCGGAGCCGCGAAGGGCGGGACCGGGACGGTTTTCCACGAGCCGCAGATCGACGCCTGGTACGTACAGCGCGGCGACCGTGTCGAGCCGCTGGACGCGGACGCCCGGAAGGCCGTCGGCGCGCACGGCAGCACCGTCGCCGCCTATCAGAAGCGGGTGGCGAAGGCGTACGGCGACAAGCTCCCCGGTTCCGCGTACGACAGGCGCGGCGAAGCCGGGGGATACGGGCCACAGGCCGCCGTCCAGGAGGGCGCCTCGGTGAAGGCGGGTGCCCGCAAGGACCCGGCCGAGGCCGGTGCGGTGGCGGGCGGCGGCCTCCCGGTCACCGCCGCCTCCACCGTCGCGGGCGCCGCCGCCCTGCTGGCCCTCGGCCTGTGCGGCGCCGCCGCGGTACGGAGGCGGCGCAGCGGCTGAGGGCGGGGGCGGGGGGGGGAACCGCGGCTGAATGCGGGGAACCGGTGGCTTCCGCCTGAATGCGGATCGGAATCGCAGCTTCCGCCCCCCACCCCACCCACACACCCTCCCCCGCCCCCACCCTGCCCTCCCCCCGAAGGGGGGAGGGCAGGGTGACGGGGGGTGGGGGCGGGGGCGCGCC
>NZ_LGKG01000167.1 GCF_001294335.1 Streptomyces chattanoogensis | reverse complement strand
ACCCTGCCCTCCCCCCGAAGGGGGGAGGGCAGGGTGACGGGGGGTGGGGGCGGGGGCGCGCCTTCGCATGCTCGCCCTGCTCGCGCGGCCGTCCGCCGTGGAGTGCTCCGCCGCCCGTGATTGTCAGTGGCGGTCAGTAGGGTGGTGGGCATGGCAGACCCCAGCAGCTACCGACCCAAGCCGGGACAGATCCCCGACTCGCCGGGGGTCTATAAGTTCCGCGACGATCACGGCCGGGTCATCTACGTAGGCAAGGCGAAGAGCCTGCGCCAGCGCCTGGCCAATTACTTCCAGGACCTGGCCGGGCTCCATCCTCGTACGCGCACGATGGTGACCACCGCCGCTTCCGTGGAGTGGACGGTCGTCGCCACGGAGGTCGAGGCGCTTCAGCTGGAATACAGCTGGATCAAGGAGTTCGACCCGCGGTTCAACGTCAAGTACCGGGACGACAAGAGCTATCCCTACCTGGCGGTGACGCTCGACGAGGAGTTCCCGCGGGTTCAGGTGATGCGTGGCGCCAAGAAGAAGGGCGTGCGCTATTTCGGTCCGTACGGCCATGCCTGGGCCATTCGCGAGACCGTCGATCTGATGCTGCGCGTGTTTCCTGTACGCACCTGCTCGGCGGGTGTCTTCAAGCGCTCCGCCCAGATCGGCCGTCCCTGCCTGCTGGGCTATATCGGCAAGTGCTCGGCCCCCTGCGTCGAGCGTATTTCCGCCGCCGACCACCGTGAACTGGCCGAGGAGTTCTGCGATTTCATGGCGGGCCGTACGGGGGCGTACATCCGCCGTCTGGAACGGCAGATGCAGGATGCCGCCGAGGAGATGGAGTACGAGAAGGCGGCCCGGCTGCGTGACGACATAGGCGCGCTGAGGCGGGCGATGGAGAAGAGCGCGGTGGTGCTCGCGGATGCCACCGACGCTGATCTGATCGCCGTCGCCGAGGACGAACTCGAGGCCGCCGTCCAGATTTTCCATGTCCGCGGCGGCCGGGTGCGCGGTCAGCGCGGCTGGGTGACGGACAAGGTGGAGGCGGTCACCACCGCCGGTCTGGTCGAGCACGCCCTCCAGCAGCTCTACGGCGAGGAGCGGGGCGATGCGGTTCCCAAGGAGGTCCTGGTCCCGGCGCTGCCGGACCCGGTCGGGCCGGTCCAGGAGTGGCTCGCCGGGCGCCGTGGCTCCCTGGTCTCGCTGCGTATCCCGCAGCGCGGCGACAAGAAGGACCTGATGGCCACGGTCCAGCGCAACGCCCAGCAGGCCCTGGCCCTGCACAAGACCAAGCGTGCCTCGGACCTGACGACCCGCTCCCGCGCCCTGGAGGAGATCGCGCAGGCCCTCGGCCTGGATGCGGTGCCGCTGCGCATCGAGTGCTTCGACATCTCGCATCTCCAGGGCGAGGACGTCGTCGCCTCCATGGTGGTCTTCGAGGACGGTCTCGCCCGGAAGAGCGAATACCGCCGTTTCCAGATCAAGACCTTCGAGGGCCAGGACGATGTCCGGTCCATGCACGAGGTCATCGGCCGCCGCTTCAAGCGCTATCTGCAGGAGAAGCAGAAGTCGGGGGAGTGGACGGAGGAGCCGCCCGCCGGTGCCGCGGCGGAGGAGGACGGGGCACCGGACGCGATGGCGGGGCGCCCCACCGACGAGGACGGCCGTCCCAAGAGGTTCGCCTATCCGCCGCAGCTCGTGGTGGTCGACGGCGGCGCTCCCCAGGTGGCGGCCGCCCGCCGTGCCCTGGACGAGCTGGGTATCGATGACGTCGCGGTCTGCGGGCTGGCCAAGCGGCTGGAGGAGGTCTGGCTGCCCGAGGAGGACGATCCGGTCGTGCTGCCGCGCAGCAGCGAGGGCCTTTATCTCCTGCAGCGCGTCCGTGACGAGGCGCACCGTTTTGCGATCTCCTATCAGCGCAGCAAGCGCACCAGGCGGCTGAAGGCCTCGCCGCTCGACGCGGTGGCGGGCCTGGGCGAGACGCGCCGCCAGGCGCTGCTGAAGCACTTCGGTTCGCTGAAGAGGCTGCGGTCCGCCACGGTGGAGGAGATCTGCGAGGTTCCGGGCGTCGGCCGCAAGACGGCGGAGACGGTCGCGGCGGCGCTCGCGGCGGCGGCGCCGTCCGCGCCTGCGGTGAACACCGCCACAGGAGAGATCATTGAGGATGACGGGGTCCCCTCGGCCGCGTTGTCAGCAGAACGGGGGCAGGACCGATGAGCACAGAGCATGCAGCGCAGGAAACCGAGAGAGACGGTGCACAGGTGAGTACGGGCACGACCGACCAGGGCGAGAGCGCCGCGATCCCCGAGCTGGTGATCATCTCCGGCATGTCGGGGGCCGGCCGCAGCACGGCCGCCAAGTGCCTGGAGGACCTCGGCTGGTTCGTCGTCGACAACATCCCGCCGGAGCTGATTCCGCCGATGGTCGAGCTGGGCGCCCGCTCCCAGGGCAATGTCGCCAAGATCGCTGTCGTCGTCGATGTCCGCGGCCGCCGTTTCTTCGCCAATCTCAAGGAATCCCTGGCCACTCTCGACGCGCAGAACGTCAAGCGCCGCATCGTCTTCCTGGAGTCCTCCGACGAGGCCCTGGTGCGGCGTTTCGAGTCGGTGCGCCGCCCGCACCCCCTCCAGGGCGACGGCCGGATCGTCGACGGCATCGCCGCCGAGCGCGATCTGCTGCGCGAGCTGCGCGGCGACGCCGACCTGGTCATCGACACCTCGAGCCTCAACGTCCATGAGCTGCGCGCCAAGCTGGACGCCCAGTTCGCCGGCGAGGAGGTTCCGGAGCTGCGCGCGACGGTCATGTCCTTCGGCTTCAAGTACGGCCTTCCGGTCGACGCCGACATGGTCATCGACTGCCGTTTCATCCCCAACCCGCACTGGGTGCCGGAGCTGCGCCCCTTCACCGGTCTGAACGAAGAGGTCTCGGACTACGTCTTCGGCCAGCCCGGCTCCAAGGAGTTCCTGGACGGTTACGCCGAGCTGCTGCGGATCGTCGCCGAGGGCTACCGCCGGGAGGGCAAGCGTTATGTGACGATCGCCGTCGGCTGTACGGGCGGCAAGCACCGCAGCGTGGCGATGTCGGAGAAGCTGGCCCGCCGGCTGGTCTCCGAAGGAGTGGAAACCGTCGTCGTCCACCGGGACATGGGGCGCGAATGACCGGCCGTACGCCGCGGCTGCGCCGGGTCCGCAGTTTCGTCCCGGGCGGCCGTTCGAAGAAGAGGGGCGCCACCCCCAAGGTGGTGGCGCTCGGCGGCGGGATGGGCCTGTCCGCCTCGCTGGCCGCGCTGCGCCGGATCACCGGCGATCTGACGGCCGTGGTCACGGTCGCCGACGACGGCGGCTCGAGTGGCCGGCTCCGTGACGAGCTGGGTGTGCTGCCGCCCGGTGATCTGCGCAAGGCGCTGGCCGCGCTGTGCGGTGACGACGACTGGGGCCAGACCTGGGCCCGGGTGATCCAGCACCGCTTCCAGTCCGAGGGTGAGCTGCACGACCATGCGGTGGGCAATCTGCTGATCGTCGCGCTGTGGGAGCAGCTCGGTGATCATGTCCAGGCCCTCGACCTGGTCGGCAGGCTGCTGGGTGCCCATGGCCGGGTGCTGCCCATGTCGGCGGTGCCCCTGGAGCTCCAGGCCCAGGTCAGGGGCCATGACGTGGGGCGTCCGGACGAGGTCTCCACGGTGCGCGGCCAGGCCACCGTGGCGCTGACCCCCGGTGAGGTGCTCGCCGTTCATGTGGTGCCCGAGGACCCGCCGGCGGTTCCGGAGGCGGTCGCCGCGGTGCGTGATGCCGACTGGGTGGTGCTGGGTCCCGGCTCGTGGTTCTCGTCCGTCATTCCGCATCTGCTGGTGCCGGAGCTGCGCGAGGCCCTGGAGGAGACCAAGGCCAGAAAGGTCCTTTCGCTCAACCTCGCTCCCCAGCCGGGCGAAACCGATGGCTTCTCACCGCAGCGTCATTTGGAGGTTTTGGCCCGACACGCCCCTAAACTCGCCTTCGACGTGGTGCTGGCCGACAAGGCCGCCGTGCCCGACATCGAAGGTCTGACGGTTGCCGCCAAGCAGCTGGTGGGCAGCGAGGTCGAGCTGGCTGCGGTCGCCGCCCGAGGAGACGATGCCCGGCCAGGTGCCGGGCCGGCCCCCGACCGGCACGACCCGGAGCTGCTGGCAGCCGCGTACGACCGTATTTTTCGGATGCATGGAAGGATCGGCCCATGGCGATGACGGCTGCGGTGAAGGATGAAATCTCCCGGCTCCCCGTCACCCGGACCTGCTGCCGGAAGTCGGAGGTCTCGTCGATCCTGCGGTTCGCGGGTGGTCTGCACCTGGTCAGCGGCCGCATTGTGATCGAGGCGGAGCTGGACACGGGCATCGCCGCCCGCCGGCTGCGCAAGGACATCCTGGAGATCTTCGGGCACTCCTCCGACCTGGTGGTGATGGCCCCCGGCGGCCTGCGGCGCGGCAGCCGCTATGTCGTGCGGGTGGTGGCCGGCGGCGATCAGCTGGCGCGGCAGACCGGCCTGGTCGACGGCCGTGGCCGGCCCATCCGCGGGCTGCCACCGCAGGTGGTCTCCGGCGCGACGTGTGACGCCGAGGCGGCCTGGCGCGGCGCGTTCCTGGCGCACGGTTCGCTCACCGAGCCCGGCCGTTCCTCCTCGCTGGAGGTCACCTGCCCCGGCCCCGAGGCGGCGCTGGCGCTGGTCGGCGCGGCCCGCCGGCTGGGTATCGGCGCCAAGGCCCGGGAGGTGCGCGGGGTGGACCGCGTGGTCGTCCGTGACGGTGATGCGATCGGCGCGCTGCTGACGCGGCTGGGCGCCCATGAGTCGGTGCTCGCCTGGGAGGAGCGGCGGATGCGCCGCGAGGTCCGCGCCACCGCCAACCGCCTCGCCAACTTCGACGACGCCAACCTCCGCCGCTCGGCGCGTGCGGCGGTGGCCGCAGGTGCCCGTGTGCAGCGTGCTCTGGAGATCCTCGGTGAGGAGGTTCCCGAGCATCTCGCCGCGGCGGGCCGGCTGCGCATGGAGCACAAGCAGGCCTCGCTGGAGGAGCTGGGTGCCCTCGCCGATCCGCCGCTGACCAAGGACGCGGTGGCCGGGCGGATCCGGCGGCTGCTGGCGATGGCGGACAAGCGTGCGCAGGACCTCGGGATTCCCGGTACGGAGTCCAATCTGACGGAGGAGCTGGCCGAGGGGATGGTCGGCTGACGGGCCGTCGCCGGGCGGGCAGGGTCGCCGGCAGGAGAACCGAAGACAAGTGGAAGACAGAGGCCGGGCCGGCACCGTCGTACGCGGTGGGCCCGGCTTCTGTCGTGCGCGGGTGTTCCGGGGCGGGCGCGCGGCAAGATCGCTCAGCTGAGCTGCTGGTCTTCTCAGTTGTGAGTACGGAGTTGGGCCAGATGTCAATGTCACGTACGTCTCGTTCAGGGGGTAGGGTCGGAGGCGGTCGGGGACATCCCATACAGCTCGGCGGTGCACATACCGCCGTACCAACGAGGAGATCGGTTCGTGACGATCCGCGTAGGCATCAACGGCTTTGGCCGCATCGGTCGTAACTACTTCCGCGCGCTGCTGGAGCAGGGTGCGGACATCGAGATCGTGGCTGTCAACGACCTGGGCGACACCGCGACCACCGCGCACCTGCTGAAGTACGACACCATCCTGGGCCGCCTCAAGGAGACGGTGTCGCACACCGAGGACACCATCACCGTCGGCGAGCGCACCATCAAGGTGCTCTCGGAGCGCAACCCCGCCGACATCCCCTGGGGCGAGCTGGGCGTCGACATCGTCATCGAGTCGACCGGCATCTTCACCAAGCGCGACGACGCCGCCAAGCACCTCGCCGGCGGCGCGAAGAAGGTCCTCATCTCGGCTCCGGCCAAGGACGAGGACATCACCATCGTCATGGGTGTCAACCAGGACAAGTACGACGCGGCGAACCACCACGTCATCTCCAACGCCTCCTGCACCACCAACTGTGTGGCGCCGATGGCGAAGGTCCTCGACGAGAACTTCGGCATCGTCAAGGGTCTGATGACGACGGTCCACGCGTACACCAACGACCAGCGCATCCTGGACTTCCCGCACAGCGACCTGCGCCGCGCCCGCGCCGCCGCGGAGAACATCATCCCGACCTCGACGGGTGCCGCGAAGGCCACCGCCCTGGTCCTCCCGCAGCTCAAGGGCAAGCTGGACGGCATCGCCATGCGCGTGCCCGTCCCCACCGGCTCGGTCACCGACCTGGTCCTCGAGCTGGACCGCGAGGTCACCAAGGACGAGATCAACACCGCCTTCCAGAAGGCCGCCGAGGGCCAGCTCCAGGGCATCCTCGAGTACACCGAGGACCCGATCGTCTCCTCGGACATCGTGAACTTCCCGGCCTCCTGCACCTTCGACTCGAAGCTGACGATGGCGCAGGGCAAGCAGGTCAAGGTCGTCGGCTGGTACGACAACGAGTGGGGCTACTCCAACCGTCTGGTCGACCTGACCGTCTTCGTCGGCGGCCAGCTCTGACCGGTGTGACCGTTAAGTCACCGCAGATGTGAGGACGGGGCTCGTACGACGCGATGAAGCGTCGTACGGGCCCCGTGCTATGACTGACTTTCCGAACAGAGTCACGGAGCCACCATGAAGACGATCGACGACCTCGCCACCGAAGGCGTCGCGGGCAAGCGGGTCTTTGTCCGCGCCGACCTGAATGTGCCGCTGGACGGCACCGAAATCACCGACGACGGCCGGATCCGCGCCGTCGCCCCGACGATCGCCAAGCTCGCCGAGCTGGGCGCCAAGGTGATCGTCGCCTCCCACCTGGGCCGTCCCAAGGGTGCGCCGGACCCGGCGTTCTCGCTGGCCCCCGCGGCGACGCGGCTGGGTGAACTCCTGGGCAAGGACGTGGCGTTCGCCACCGACACCGTCGGCGAGTCCGCCCAGGCCGTGGCCGCGGGCCTGGCCGACGGCCAGGTGGCCGTGCTGGAGAACCTCCGCTTCAACGCGGGCGAGACCAGCAAGGACGACGCCGAGCGCGGCGCCTTCGCCGACCAGCTCGCCGCGCTGGCGGATCTGTACGTGGGCGACGGCTTCGGCGCCGTGCACCGTCAGCACGCCTCCGTCTACGACCTGCCCAAGCGCCTTCCGCACGCCGCCGGCGATCTGATCGCCACCGAGGTCGGCGTGCTGAAGAAGCTCACCGAGGACGTCAGGCGCCCCTACGTCGTCGTGCTCGGCGGCGCCAAGGTCTCCGACAAGCTCGCCGTCATCGACCAGCTGCTGGAGAAGGCCGACCGCATCCTCGTCGGCGGCGGCATGGCGTACACCTTCCTCAAGGCCAAGGGCCACGAGGTGGGTATCTCGCTGCTCCAGGAGGACCAGGTCCCGGCCTGCCTGGAGTACCTGGCGCGCGCCGAGAAGCGCGGTGTGGAGTTCGTGCTCCCCGTCGACGTCCTGGTGTCGCCCGAGTTCCCGGACCTGAAGGGCAAGACCCCGGCCAACCCCACGACCGTCGCCGCGGACGCCATCCCCGCCGACCAGGAGGGCCTGGACATCGGCCCGAAGACCCGCGAGCTGTACGCCGAGATGCTCGCCGACGCGGGCACCGTCTTCTGGAACGGCCCGATGGGCGTCTTCGAGCACCCCGACTACGCGGGCGGCACCAAGGCCGTCGCGCAGGGGCTGCTGAACTCGAAGGCCTTCACCGTCGTCGGAGGCGGTGACTCGGCCGCCGCGGTGCGCCTGCTGGGCTTCGACGAGAATGCTTTCGGCCACATCTCGACCGGCGGCGGCGCCAGCCTCGAATACCTCGAGGGCAAGACGCTCCCCGGCCTCGCCGCACTGGAGGACTGACCCCGTATGACTGATATTGCCAAGGGCCGTACCCCGCTGATGGCGGGCAACTGGAAGATGAACCTCAACCACCTCGAGGCCATCGCCCACGTCCAGAAGCTCGCCTTCGCGCTCAATGACAAGGACTTCGACGCCGTAGAGGTCGCCGTCCTGCCGCCCTTCACCGATCTGCGGTCGGTGCAGACCCTGGTCGACGGCGACAAGCTCAAGATCAAGTACGGTGCGCAGGACCTCTCCGCGCACGGTTCCGGTGCCTACACCGGTGAGATCTCCGGCGCGATGCTCGCCAAGCTGAAGTGCACGTACGTGGCCGTCGGCCACAGCGAGCGCCGCCAGTACCACGGCGAGAACGAAGAGATCTGCAACGCCAAGGTCAAGGCTGCCTTCCAGCACGGCCTCACCCCGATTCTGTGCGTCGGTGAGGGCCTGGACGTCCGCAAGGCGGGCAACCAGGTCGCACACACCCTCGCCCAGGTCGACGGCGGCCTCAAGGACGTCCCGGCCGAGCAGGCCGAGACCATTGTGATCGCCTACGAGCCGGTGTGGGCCATCGGCACCGGCGAGGTCGCCACGCCGGAGGACGCGCAGGAGGTCTGCGGTGCGATCCGCGGCCGCCTCGCCGAGCTCTACAGCCAGGAGCTGGCCGACAAGGTCCGCATCCAGTACGGCGGCTCGGTCAAGTCCGGCAATGTCGCGGCGATCATGGCGCAGCCGGACGTCGACGGCGCGCTGATCGGCGGCGCGGCGCTGGACGCGGACGAATTCGTGAAGATCGTCCGCTTCCGCGACCAGTAGCAGCTATGACGACGGGCCCGGCCCGTCGTACCCTGTCGGGGCCGGGTCCGGCGTGCAGTGCGCCGCCCGGCCCCGCACCATTTCAACCAGTCCCAGAGAGTTGGTCCAGCCGTGGTCATCGGGTTCTCGATCGCCCTCATCGTCTTCAGCGTGCTGCTGATGATGCTGGTGCTCATGCACAAGGGAAAGGGCGGCGGCCTGTCCGACATGTTCGGTGGCGGTATGCAGTCCTCGGTCGGCGGCTCCTCGGTCGCCGAGCGGAACCTCGACCGCATCACCATCGTGGTCGGTCTGCTGTGGTTCGCGTGCATCGTGGTCCTCGGCATTCTGATGAAGCTCGGCAACTGACATACCGTCGGAGGCGCGGCCTATCATTGAGGGCGGCGTCCTTGGGCGGGGTGTAACTCCTGTCACTGGACGCGCGTTGGGCCCTACATAGACTGGAGCGCCCGCAGCGCAGCTGCAGCGAGAAAAGCTTTGCAGCGATTGAGCAGGGAGTTACGACCGTGGCAAGTGGCAACGCGATCCGAGGAAGTCGGGTCGGGGCGGGGCCGATGGGGGAGGCCGAGCGCGGCGAGTCCGCGCCGCGCATCCGCATCTCCTTCTGGTGCTCCAACGGGCACGAGACGCAGCCCAGCTTCGCCGGCGACGCACAGGTCCCGGACACCTGGGACTGCCCGCGCTGTGGTTTCCCGGCAGGCAAGGACCGGGACAGCCCGCCGGACCCGCCGCGCACCGAGCCGTACAAGACCCACCTCGCCTACGTGCGCGAGCGGCGCAGCGACGCCGACGGTGAGGCGATTCTCGCCGAGGCGCTGGCCAAGCTCCGCGGCGAGATCTGAGCAGCACAGACGCACCGCCCGGCCCGGCCGGAGGGCCATCCGCCCTCCGGCCGGGCCGTTCGCACGCGCGCCCGGCACCCGTACGCCACACCCCCGACAGCCCTTCGTCCCTCAGCGGACAGATACCTCATACCCCGCCCTGATCAATTAGGTTGGGTGCCGGCGGGGTGCCGGTACGAGACGAAGAAGGCTGATGTCCGAGATGAACGCAGAAAGCCGCCGCAGGCTCGACCAGATGCCTGAGTGGACCGCGTTGAGCAAGCACCGGGAGCAGCTGGGGGAGGTGCACCTGCGCGAGCTGTTCGACCGCGACCCGGACCGTGCCGGGCGCTACACCCTCCAGGTCGGCGATCTGCACCTGGACTACTCCAAGCACCTGGTCACCGACGAGACGCTGCGGCTGCTGGGCGAACTGGCCGAGGCCACCGGCGTCGCCGGGCTGCGGGAGGCGATGTTCCGCGGCGAGAAGATCAACATCACCGAGCGGCGCTCCGTGCTGCACACCGCGCTGCGCGCGCCCGGCTCGGCGGTCATCAAGAGCGACGGCGAGAACGTCGTCCCCAGGGTCCAGTCCGTCCTGACGAAGATGGGCACCTTCGCCGACCGGGTCCGCTCCGGCGGCTGGAAGGGCCACACCGGCCGCCGTATCAAGACCGTCGTCAACATCGGTATCGGCGGCTCGGACCTGGGCCCCGCGATGGCGTACGAGGCGCTGCGCGCCTACACCCACCGGGACATGCAGTTCCGCTTCGTGTCCAACGTGGACGGCGCCGATCTGCACGAGGCGGTACGGGACCTGGACCCGGCCGAGACGCTGTTCGTCATCGCGTCCAAGACCTTCACCACCATCGAGACCGTCACCAACGCCGTCTCGGCCCGCGACTGGCTGCTGACCGGGCTGGATGCCGGTCAGGACGCGGTCGCCAAGCACTTCGTGGCGCTGTCGACCAACGCCGGGAAGGTGGCGGAGTTCGGCATCAACACGGACAACATGTTCGAGTTCTGGGACTGGGTCGGCGGCCGCTACTCCTTCGACTCCGCGATCGGCCTCTCGCTGATGATCGCGATCGGCCCGGAGCACTTCCGCGAGATGCTGGCCGGCTTCCACCTCGTCGACGAGCACTTCCGCACGGCCCCGCCGCAGGCGAACGCCCCGCTGCTGATGGGCCTGCTGGGCATCTGGTACGGCAACTTCTTCGGCGCCCAGTCGCATGCCGTGCTGCCGTACAGCCACTACCTCTCCCGGTTCACCGCCTACCTGCAGCAGCTGGACATGGAGTCCAACGGCAAGTCCGTGGACCGCGACGGCAATCCGGTCAACTGGGAGACCGGCCCGGTCGTGTGGGGCACGCCCGGTACGAACGGCCAGCACGCCTACTACCAGCTGCTCCACCAGGGCACCAAGATGATCCCGGCCGACTTCATCGGCTTCGCCGAGCCGGTCGCCGATCTGCAGCCGGGCCTGGTCGCCCAGCACGACCTGCTGATGGCCAACCTCTTCGCGCAGGGCCAGGCCCTGGCGTTCGGCAAGACGCCGGAGGAGGTGCGCGCCGAGGGCGTGGCCGAGGAGCTGGTGCCGCACAAGACCTTCCAGGGCAACCACCCCACCACCACGATCCTGGCCAAGGAGCTCAGCCCGTCCGTGCTGGGCCAGTTGATCGCGCTGTACGAGCACAAGGTGTTCGTCCAGGGCGCCGTCTGGAACATCGACTCCTTCGACCAGTGGGGCGTGGAGCTGGGCAAGGTGCTCGCCAAGCGGGTGGAGCCGGCGCTGACGGAGGGCGCGGACGTGCCGGGGCTGGACGCCTCGACGGCCGGGCTGGTCGCCAAGTACCGGGAGCTGCGCGGCCGCTGACCGGCCGTCGCACAGGATCCCCCGGACGATCACGGACAGGTGACGCGTTCGGGGGAGACGGCCATGGACCGGGTACGGCGCGGCGGCGGAACACGGTCCGGGCCGAGTCTGCTGTGGCCGCACCGTGCGGCCCGGCGGGTCTTCCAGCCCGGCTGGATACCGGAGACGGACGACCCGCTGGTGGAGCGGCTCAAACGCGTCCGGGTCCTGGCCGGGATGGTGGTGGCGTTCGGCGTCTATACCTTCGTGGCACGGGACTTCAGCCTCGAGGAGGCCGCGGAGAACCTGGTGGTCGCCTCTCTGGTGCTTCTGGTCGTCGCCCCGCTGACGGTCGGGGTGATGCTGCTGGTCTGGCGCCGTCGCGGGCCGCTGCGCCCGCTGCGGTCACGGTTGTCCGGCCCGCTGCGGCTGCTGCTGGCCTTCGTCGGGGCGGCGGTGCTGATGCTGCTTCTCCTGAGAGGCGTGGCCTACTCCCTGCCGACCACCCCGTTGGCGCTCTGGCTGATGTGGTTCCTCGGCGCCGCGGGGATCCGGATCAACGGCAACTTCTTCGGCACCGGGGTCGTCCACCGCGCACTGCCGCCGGTCCTGGCGTCCGTCACCACCTGGCTGATGGCCGTGCCGGACCTGGTGACCGGTGATCTGCACGGCCTCGGGCTGACGCTGGGGGCGGTCTTCATCCTGGGGGCGCCGGTGCTGGTCACCTGTATCGCCCTGTTCGAGCTGCACCGGCTGCGCCGCCACCTCGGGATCCGGCTGCGGGACCACCCCCTTTGCACCTGACCGGCGCCGCTCTCGCGGAGGTGGTCGCGCGCCGTGGGGGTTGCTCCATTGATGGTTGCGGTCAAGACGACGAAAGCCCCACACCCTGAAGGGCATGGGGCTTTCGTCGTGTGCGTGCGCTCAGGCCGAGGCCGGCGGATACAGATCGCGCGGCAGCTGGGCCGCCGCCGCCTCGTCCAGCAGCCACAGCGTGCGGCTGCGGCCCCGGGCGCCCGCCGCCGGGGCCTGGACCTCACCGGCACCGGAGAGGGCCATGGCCACGGCATTGGCCTTGTCCTCGCCGGCCGCCAGCAGCCAGACCTCCCGGGCCGCGCGGATCGCGGGCAGGGTCAGCGAGACACGGGTGGGCGGCGGCTTGGGCGCGCCGTGCACACCGACCACCGTCCGCTCCTGCTCGTACACGCCGGGCAGCTCGGGGAAGAGCGAGGCGACGTGGGTGTCCGGGCCGACGCCCAGGAGGAGGACGTCGAAGGACGGGACCGCGGCATGGTCCTCGGGCCCGGCCGCGGCGGCGAGCTCGAGGGCGTACTCCTCGGCCGCCGCGTCCGCGTCGTTGCCGAAGCGGCCGCCGGCCGGCTCCATCGGGTGCACCCGCGCCGGATCCAGCGGGACGCTGTCCAGCAGCGCCTCGCGCGCCTGGGTGTGGTTGCGCTCCGGGTCGCCCTCCGGCAGGAAGCGCTCGTCCCCCCACCACAGGTCGAGGCGGTGCCAGTCCACCGCGTCCCGGGCGGGCGCCTCGGCGAGCGCGGCGAGCAGGCCGTTGCCGTTGCGGCCGCCGGTCAGGACCACCGAGGCGGAGCCGCGGGCGGCCTGGGCGTCCACGATCTTGGTGATCAGCCGGGCCGCCGCGGCCTTCGCCATCAGCTCCTTGTCGCGGTGGACGACGACCTGCGGAGCGCTCACTTGGCGGCCGCCTTCTTGCCGGGCGCCTTCTTCGCGGCCGGCTTGGCGGCGGCGTCTTCCCCGGCCGCCGGGGCCTGCGGCGCGGGCTGCGCGTCCGTGTCCGCGAGCCGGTCCACGCCGTACTTGAGCGCGGCGGCGTAGATGTCGTCCGGGTCGAGCCGGCGCAGCTCCTCGGCGAGCAGCTCGGAGGTCTCCCGCCGCTTGAGCGCCACCGCACGGTCCGGCTGGCCGCGCATGGAGAGCGTGGCCAGCGAGCCGTCCGGGCGGTCCAGCACGATCGTGCCGCCGCTGGACTCCATGCGGACGGCCGTCAGACCCGGGCCGGGCGACACCTTGCGGGTGACCGGGACGTTCAGCCGGCCGGCGAGCCACATGGCGAGCAGCTCACAGCTGGGGTTGAACTCCTCGCCCTCGACCTCGGCCGAGGTGACCGTGCACGGCGCCTGGTCCAGCGCCGCCGCGAGCATCGAGCGCCACGGGGTGATGCGGGTCCAGGACAGGTCGGTGTCGCCGGGGGTGTAGGTCTGGGCGCGTCCGGACAGCTCCTCGACGGGCTGCTCGGCGGCGTAGGCGTCGGTGACCCGGCGCTGCGCCAGCGCGCCCAGCGGGTCGTTGGCCGGGTCCAGCGGGGCGTTGACCGCCCACCAGACCACCACCGGGGCATCCGGCAGCAGCAGCGGCAGCACCACGGACTGGGCGTGGTCTATCGCCTCGCCGTACAGCCGCAGCACGACCGTCTCGCCGGTGCCCGCGTCCGTGCCGACCCGGACCTCGGCGTCCAGGCGGGCCTTGGCGCGGTCGCGCGGCGACCGGCTGACCCGCTTGATGACGACCAGGGTGCGCGAGGGGTGCTCGCGGGAGGCGTCGTTGGCGGCCCTCAACGCGTCGTAGGCGTTCTCCTCGTCGGTGACGATGACGAGGGTGAGCACCATGCCGATGGCCGGGGTGCCGACGGCGCGGCGGCCCTCCACCAGCGCCTTGTTGATCTTGCTGGCCGTGGTTTCCGTCAGATCTATCTTCATGGCCGACGCCAGCTCCGTCCGTCTCGTGCGAGCATTTCGTCCGCCTCGGCCGGGCCCCAGGTGCCCGCCGGGTACTGCGCGGGCTTGCCGTGCCGGTCCCAGTACTCCTCGATGGGGTCGAGGATCCGCCAGGACTGCTCCACCTCCTCCAGCCGCGGGAAGAGGTTGGCGTCACCCAGCAGGACGTCCAGGATCAGGCGCTCGTACGCCTCCGGGCTCGACTCCGTGAAGGACTCGCCGTAGGCGAAGTCCATCGAGACGTCCCGGACCTCCATCGAGGTGCCGGGCACCTTGGAGCCGAACCGCACGGTCACGCCCTCGTCCGGCTGTACCCGGATGACCAGGGCGTTCTGGCCCAGCTCCTCGGTCGCCGTGTGGTCGAAGGGGGAGTGCGGGGCGCGCTTGAAGACCACCGCGATCTCGGTGACCCGGCGGCCGAGGCGCTTGCCGGTGCGCAGATAGAACGGGACGCCCGCCCAGCGGCGGTTGTCGATCGACAGCTTGATCGCGGCGTAGGTGTCGGTCTTCGACTTGGGGTCGATGCCGTCTTCCTGGAGGTAGCCGACGGCCTTCTCGCCGCCCTGCCAGCCCTCCGCGTACTGCGCGCGGACGGTCTCCTTGCCGAGGTCCTTGGGCAGCCGGACCGCGCCCAGCACCTTGGTCTTCTCCGCGACCAGCGCATCGGCGTCGAAGGAGGCGGGCTCCTCCATCGCGGTCAGCGCGAGCAGCTGGAGGAGGTGGTTCTGGATGACGTCACGGGCCGCGCCGATTCCGTCGTAGTAGCCGGCCCGGCCGCCGATGCCGATGTCCTCGGCCATCGTGATCTGGACGTGGTCGACATAGCTGCGGTTCCACAGCGGCTCGAACATCGTGTTGGCGAAGCGCAGCGCCAGGATGTTCTGGACCGTCTCCTTGCCCAGGTAGTGGTCGATCCGGAAGACCTCGTTGGTCGGGAAGACCTCGTGGACGACCTTGTTGAGCTCCTGGGCGCTCTCGAGGTTGTGCCCGAAGGGCTTCTCGATGACCGCGCGGCGCCAGGAGTCCGCCTTCTGCTCGGCCAGGCCGTGCTTCTTGAGCTGCTGGACGACCTTGGGGAAGAACTTCGGCGGTACGGAGAGGTAGAAGGCGAAGTTGCCGCCGGTCCCCTGGGCCTTGTCCAGCTCTTCTATCGTCGTCTTGAGCGTCTCGAAGGCCTCGTCGTCGTCGAAGTTGCCCTGGACGAAGCGGCAGCCCTGGACCAGCTGCTGCCAGACCTCCTCGCGGAACGGCGTACGGGCGTGCTCCTTGACCGCCTCGTACACCTCCTGCGCGAAGTCCTCGTGCTCCCACTCGCGGCGGGCGAACCCGACGAGCGAGAAGCCCGGCGGCAGCAGACCCCGGTTGGCCAGGTCGTACACCGCAGGCATCAGCTTTTTGCGGGACAAATCGCCCGTGACGCCGAAAATGACCAGGCCCGACGGCCCCGCGATACGCGGGAGCCGTCGGTCCAGTGCGTCACGCAGCGGATTGCTGCTGGACAACTGAGATCAGCCCTCCGAGGGAGCGAGGCGCTTGAGTTCCGCCTCCGTGGACTTGAGGAGGTCGTTCCAGGCCGTCTCGAACTTGTCGACGCCCTCGTCCTCCAGGAGCTGGACGACCTCGTCGTACGAGATCCCCAGCGCGGCGACCGCGTCGAGGTCGGCACGGGCCGCCTCGTACGTGCCGCGCACCGTGTCGCCCGTGATCTGTCCGCGGGCGGCGGTGGCCACCAGGGTGGCCTCCGGCATGGTGTTGACGGTTCCCGGGGCTACCAGCTCGTCGACGTACAGCGTGTCCTTGAAGGCCGGGTCCTTGACGCCGGTCGAGGCCCACAGCGGACGCTGCTTGTTGGCGCCGGCCTTGTCGAGCGCGGCCCAGCGGTCCGAGGACTGCGTCGAGTTGTCGGCAGAGCCGAACACCTCCTCGTACGCCTCGAACGCCAGACGGGCGTTGGCCAGCGCGGCCTTGCCCTTGAGCGCCTTGGCCCCGTCGGTGCCGATGACCTCCAGGCGCTTGTCGATCTCGGTGTCCACCCGGGACACGAAGAACGAGGCGACCGAACGGATCAGGGACAGGTCCAGGCCGGCGGCCTTCGCCTTCTCCAGGCCCGCCAGGTAGGCGTCCATGACCTCGCGGTAGCGCTCCAGCGAGAAGATCAGCGTGACGTTGACGCTGATGCCCAGGCCGATCACCTCGGTGATGGCCGGCAGACCCGCCTTGGTGGCCGGGATCTTGATCAGCGTGTTCGGGCGGTCCACCAGCCACGCCAGCTGCTTGGCCTCGGCGATGGTCGCCGCGGTGTTGTGGGCCAGGCGCGGGTCGACCTCGATGGAGACCCGGCCGTCCTGGCCGCCGGTGGCGTCGAAGACCGGCCGCAGGATGTCGGCGGCGTCGCGGACGTCCGCCGTCGTGATCATGCGGATGGCTTCCTCGACGGTGACCTTGCGGGCCGCCAGGTCGGCGACCTGCTGGTCGTAGCCGTGGCCGTCCGAGATCGCCTTCTGGAAGATCGACGGGTTGGTCGTGACGCCGACGACGTGCTGCTGGTCGATCAGCTCGGCGAGATTGCCGGACGTGATGCGCTGGCGCGACAGGTCGTCCAGCCAGATCGCGACGCCTTCGTCGGAGAGGCGCTTGAGTGCGTCTGTCATGGGTTCAGCATCTCCTACTTGTTGTATACGGGCGTCAGCGCGCTGCGGCGTCGAGAGATTCCCGGGCGGCGGCCGCCACCGCGTCGGCGGTGAAGCCGAACTCGCGGAAGAGGACCTTGCCGTCGGCCGAGGCACCGAAGTGCTCCAGCGACACGATGCGCCCGGCGTCACCGACGTAGCGGTGCCAGGTCAGGCCGATGCCGGCTTCGACGGCGACACGGGCCTTGACGGACGGCGGCAGCACGCTGTCGCGGTATGCCTGGTCCTGCTCCTCGAACCACTCGACCGACGGCATCGACACGACCCGCGTCGCGATGCCCGCGGCCTGCAGCTGCTCGCGCGCCGCGACGGCGAGCTGCACCTCGGAGCCGGTGCCGATCAGGACGACCTGCGGCTCGCCACCGTCGGCCTCGAAGAGCACGTAGCCGCCCTTGGCCGCGTCCTCGTTGGCCGGGTACGTCGGCACGCCCTGACGGGTCAGCGCAAGGCCGTGCGGGGCGCCCACGCCGAACTTCTTCGTGTAGCGCCTGAGGATCTCGCGCCAGGCGATCGCGGTCTCGTTGGCGTCGGCCGGGCGCACGATGTTCAGGCCCGGGATGGCGCGCAGCGAGGCCAGGTGCTCGACCGGCTGGTGGGTCGGGCCGTCCTCGCCCAGGCCGATGGAGTCGTGCGTCCACACGTACGTCACCGGCAGGTGCATCAGCGCGGACAGCCGGACGGCGTTGCGCATGTAGTCGGAGAACACCAGGAAGGTGCCGCCGTAGATGCGGGTGTTGCCGTGCAGCGCGATGCCGTTCATCTCCGCGGCCATGGAGTGCTCGCGGATGCCGTAGTGGATCGTGCGGCCGTAGGGGTCGGCCTCCGGCAGCGGGTTGCCCTTCGGCAGGAACGACGACGTCTTGTCGATGGTGGTGTTGTTGGAACCGGCGAGGTCCGCGGAGCCGCCCCACAGCTCGGGGATGACCGCGCCGAGCGCCTGCAGCACCTTGCCGGACGCGGCGCGGGTGGCGACCGCATGGCCGGGCTCGAACGCCGGGAGGTGGGACTCCCAGCCCTCGGGGAGCTCGGTCGCGGCGATCCGGTCGAACTCGGCGGCACGCTCCGGGTTGGCCGTGCGCCAGGCGGCGAACGACTTCTCCCACTCCTTCTTGGCGTCCCGGCCGCGGTCCAGGGCGGCGCGGGTGTGCGCCAGGACCTCGTCGGAGACCTCGAAGTCCTGCTCGGGGTCGAAGCCCATCACCCGCTTGGTGGCGGCGACCTCCTCGGCGCCCAGCGCCGAGCCGTGCGCGGCCTCGGTGTTCTGGGCGTTCGGGGCCGGCCAGGCGATGATCGAGCGGGCCGCGATGAACGACGGGCGCTCCGTCTCGGCCTGGGCGGCCTCGAGGGCCCGGGCCAGACCGGCCGGGTCCAGGTCGCCGTTGGGCAGCTGCTCGACGCGCTGGACGTGCCAGCCGTAGGCCTCGTAGCGCTTGAGGGTGTCCTCCGAGACCGCGGTCTCGGTGTCGCCCTCGATGGAGATGTGGTTGTCGTCCCACAGCAGCACGAGGTTGCCGAGCTTCTGGTGGCCCGCGAGCGAGGACGCCTCGGCGGAGATGCCCTCCTGGAGGCAGCCGTCACCGGCGATGCACCAGATGGTGTGGTCGAACGGCGAGGTGCCCGGCGCCGCCTCGGGGTCGAACAGGCCGCGCTCGTAGCGGGCGGCCATCGCCATGCCCACGGCGTTGGCGACACCCTGGCCCAGCGGGCCGGTGGTGGTCTCCACGCCGGTGGTGTGGCCGTACTCCGGGTGACCGGGGGTCTTGGAGCCCCAGGTACGGAACGCCTTCAGATCGTCCAGCTCCAGGCCGTAGCCGGCCAGGTAGAGCTGGATGTAGAGGGTCAGGCTGGAGTGGCCCGCGGAGAGGACGAACCGGTCACGGCCGGTCCAGTCCGCGTCCGCCGGGTCGTGCCGCATCAGCTTCTGGAAGAGAACGTACGCGGCGGGAGCCAGGCTCATGGCCGTACCCGGATGGCCGTTTCCGACCTTCTGCACGGAATCCATGGCCAGGACGCGAACCGTGTCCACGGCCCGCTGGTCCAGATCGGTCCACTCGAAATCTGTGGTGGTCGGCTTGGTGCTCACCCTGAGTCAGGGCTCCTCTCCACATCTCGGTCACCGGGAACGTGCGTCCGCCGGCGGTGCCGAGCCTACCCCCGCCGGTGCGTGCGCCTTTTCGACGCTCAGTCGGTGTTTCAGACGCTCAGTCGACGCTCAGTCGGGGTGCCCGGCGCTCACTCGGCGGGCGGGTTCACAGGGCCGATCGGTTTGCGCGGCCGAATGCGGAAATCGGGTGTTCCCGGTCCGGGCGCGGCCCGGATGCGCGGGCCGTACGACCAGACTGCCGGGCGGGCGTCGCGTTCGCCTCCCGAACACCGGGCGGCCGCGCCGGAAAGCCGCCGTCCCGGTGGCGCGGTGCGGCGCCCAACACGACCCCACCCCCGCGAAGATCGCTCTCTCGCCAACGTCTAAAGTGGCGTGGTACGCGCAAGCTTCACCGCCTCTTCCCGGCCGGTCCAGCTTGCGGGCCTTATCTCCGCGGCGCTGGCCGCTGACGTTATCCAGGGGTGTGCGTGACGGCCGTCGAATCCCGTCCTGCGGGGGCGCTTGCTCAGGTCCCGGGGAGTTCCGGAAAGCGGCCGTTCGGGGCTCGCGTCAAGGCATTCATCGCGCTGACCAAGCCGCGGGTCATCGAATTGCTGCTGATGACCACGGTGCCGGTGATGTTCCTGGCGGCCAAGGGCGTACCCGATCTGTGGCTGGTCCTGGCCACCTGCATCGGCGGCTATCTCTCGGCCGGCGGCGCAGGCGCCTACAACATGTACATCGACCGCGACATCGACGCCCTGATGGACCGCACGTCGCAGCGTCCGCTGGTCACCGGCATGGTCTCGCCGCGCGAATGCCTGGTCTTCGCGACCGTCCTCGCGGTCGGCTCCACCGCCTGGTTCTGGTTCCTGGTCAATCCGCTGTCGGCGATGCTCTCGCTCGGGGCGCTGCTTTTCTATGTCGTCGTCTACACGATGATCCTCAAGCGGCGCACCGCGCAGAACATTGTCTGGGGCGGAATCGCGGGCTGTATGCCGGTCTTCATCGGCTGGTCCTCGGTGACGAATTCCGTGTCCTGGGCCGCGCTGATCCTGTTCCTCGTCATTTTCTTCTGGACGCCGCCGCATTACTGGCCGCTTTCGATGAAGGTGAAGGACGACTACGAGCGGGTCGGCGTGCCGATGCTGCCGGTCATCGCCGGCAACAAGGCGGTGGCCCGCCAGATCGTCGCCTACAGCTGGGTGATGGTCGGCGTCTCGCTGCTGCTGCAGCCGCTGGGCTACACCGGCTGGTTCTACACCGCGGTCGCCGTGCTCACCGGCGCTTTCTGGCTCAAGGAGGCGCACGGCCTGCAGGCCCGCGCCAAGGCCGGGATCACGGGCCCCAAGCTCAAGGAGATGCGGCTGTTCCACTGGTCCATCACCTATGTGTCGCTGCTGTTCGTGGCCGTCGCGGTGGACCCGTTCCTGCGCTGACCGTCACGTCCCGCCGCCTCTTCCTCAGCTGATTACCGGCGGGTAGCATGCTGTCCATGGCAGACACCCAGCAGGCGGACGAGCAGGTGGCGACGGCGGCCGAGGGCACGCCGGGCGGCAAGGCGGACCGGCGCACGGCCCGGCTCGCCCGGCAGATCCGTGCCTTCGCCGACACACACGGCGGCAGCGCCGAGGGCCAGCTCGCGCACATCGGCCGCGGCCGCACCCGGATCGCCCTGGTCGGCGCCAACGGCGAGTGGGGCAACCTCGTCGCGGACTCCTACGAGACGGCCAAGGACGCCGCCGCCCTGGCCGGCCTGACCCTCCAGGACGACTTCGACGGCGAGCTCGCCGCCAAGGTCCGCACCGGCCGCTACGAGTGGTCCCGGATGGCGGGCCTGGGGATCGGCGGCCCGGCCAACGCCTGACGGCCGGGGTGAAGTGCGCCGGAGCGCACGCCGGAAGCGGAGCCCGCTACCTCACCACCCCCTCGCCCGTTAGGCCCACCGGGCGCGGCATCTCGTTCGCGCCCGGGGGCCTCTTGGGTAGGAGGAGCGGATGGACGGCCTTCCCTCCCCGGCGGATCAGCCACCGCTCATCGATCAGTACAGCCACGGCGCGGTGCACGGCGAACTCGGCCTCGGCTCCTTCGAGACCCACCTGGCCGCCGCGGCCGGCGCACACGGCCCGGCCCCCGCGGGCACCAGCTACTTCGACAGCTGGACCGGCCTCGCCCTGCGCCGCTGGTGCCCCCCGCTGCTGGGCCTCGAGCCGCACTGCCCGCCCGCCCGCTATCTGGCCCGCCGGCGGGAGATCGGCGCGTTCGGCGCGGGCCGGCTGCTGCTGCGCGGCTCCGGCATCGGCACCTTCCTGCTGGAGGCCGGCGCGCCCAGCGAACTGACCTCCGCCACCGAGCTGGCCGCCGCCGCCCAGGCCCGCGCCCACGAGGTCGTCCGCCTCGAATCGCTCGCCGAACAGGTCGCCGACACCTCCGGCAGCGTCGACTCCTTCATCGGCTACACCGCCGAGGCCCTCTACGCCGCGGCCCAGCACGCCACCGCCTTCGCCTCCGGCGCCACCTACTGCGACGGTCACGCCCCGCAGGCCGGCGAGGTACGGCGCGCCGCCGGTCGCTGGCTGCGCGGGCGCCGCCCCGGGGAGCGGCTCGCCGAGCCCGCCCTCGTACGCCATCTGCTGTGGAGCGCGATGGCCACCGGCCTGCCGGTGCAGCTCCACTGCCCCGACCCCCGGCCGCTGGCGGGCTTCCTGCGCGCCACGGCCGGCATCGGCACGGATGTCGTCCTGCTGCCCGGGGCGCCCCACCACCGCCCCGCGGCACAGCTCGCCGCCGAACACACCCATGTCTACGCCGACGCCGGACCGCGCCCCGAGGAGACACTCGCGCAGGCGCCGTTCGGCAAGCTGCTGTTCTCCTCGGGCGCGCGCGGGCTGCCCGAGCTGTACGTCACCGGGGCCCGGTTCTTCCTGCGGGCGCTGGAGCGGGTCGTACGGGAGTGGACCGAGGAGGGGCTGTGCACCGCCGCGGACGGGCGGCGGATCGCCGGAATGGTCGGGTCGGGGACGGCGCGGCGGGTCTACCGGCTGGACGCGGCGGCCACCTGAGGACCGGGCGCCTCGTGCCCGTCGGAGGGGGCGGGGACGACGGCGTCCTCCTCGGGGAGCGGACCGCGGTCGCGCAGCGCCAGGGCGGCCCGCAGCACGCAGATCCACACCAGCGCCGAGCCCAGCATGTGGAGCCCGATGACGAGCTCGGGCAGGCCCATGAAGTACTGGACGTAGCCGATGACGCCCTGCGCGGCGATGCAGGCGAACAGTTCCAGGACCCTGCGGCGCGGCGCGGCCGGGGCCTTGACGGCCCGCAGGGTGAACCACAGCGCGACGCTCAGCCCGACCACGATGTAGACGAAGTCGACGTGCAGCTGGGTGATCTCCTGCCAGTCCAGCGGGATGCGGTGGACCTTCTTGGCGTCGCCCGCGTGCGGGCCCGTACCGGTGACCACCGTGCCGATGACGGTGAGCGCGCCGGTCGCCGCGACCAGCAGCCAGGCCAGCTGCCGCACCGGGCGGGCGACCAGGTCGCGCGGCTCCTCGTCGCCCTCGGCCGCCCGCTGCCAGGTCAGCACGGCGACCGTGAGCAGGGCCGTGGAGAGCAGGAAGTGTGCGGCGACGAGGTACGGGTTCAGGCCGGTCAGTACGACGATGCCGCCCCAGACCGCGTTGCCCATCACGACCCAGAACTGCGCCCAGCCGAGCCGGGTGAGCGCGCGCCGCCGGGGGTGCCGGGCGCGGGCGGCGATGATGAACAGGCCGACGACCGCGCACAGGACGTACGTCAGCATGCGGTTGCCGAACTCGATGTAGCCGTTGATGCCCATCGCCGCGGTCGGCGTCAGGCTGTCCGGGGTGCACTTGGGCCAGGTCGAGCAGCCCAGTCCGGACTGGGTGAGCCGGACCGCGCCTCCCGTCACGACGATGATGACGGCCATGACGACGGTCGCCAGCGCGGCCCGCCGCACGAAGCGCGCGGACGGCTGCCAGCGGCGGGCGATCAGCTCGAGGGGATTCAGCGTGTTCGGCACGGGTGCCATCGTAGGCGGCGGCTTGTGCGCGATTTCACGAGGGGGGCAGGGGGAGTCGTCTCCCCGGGGAAGATGCAGCACGAGGGGGGCAGGGGGAGTCGTCTCCCCGGGAAGATGCAGCACGAGGGGTGCGAAAGGGCGCGTACCGGTGCCGGCCCGGCCTACTCCCAGCGGAAGAACTTCGCCGCCGCGCCGAGCCCCAGCACGCCCCATACGGCGAGGATCCCCAGGTCGGCCAACGGGAGCCCCGCCCCGTGCCGGAGGACGTCCCGCAGTCCGTCCGACAGCGCGGAGATGGGCAGGTACTGCAGGACGGTCTGCGCCGCCGCCGGGAACTTGCCGAGCGGGACGATCACCCCGCCGCCCACCAGGAGCAGCAGGAAGACCAGGTTGGCGGCGGCGAGGGTGGCCTCGGCCCTGAGGGTGCCGGCCATCAGGAGCCCGAGCCCGGAGAACGCCGCCGTGCCCAGGAGGAGCAGAAGGGCGACGGAGACGGGGTTGCCGTGCGGGGACCAGCCCAGGGCGAGGGCGACCGCCGTCAGCAGCGCCACCTGGAGCACCTCGGTGACCAGCACCGCGCAGGTCTTGGCGGTCATCAGCCCCCAGCGCGGCAGCGGCGAGGCGCCGAGCCGCTTGAGCACGCCGTAGCGCCGCTCGAAGCCGGTGGCGATGGCCTGGCCGGTGAAGGCGGTCGACAGCACGGCCAGGGCGAGGACGCCGGGCGCGAGGAAGTCGACGGCCTTCCCGGTTCCCGTATCGAGGATGTCGACGGTGGAGAACAGCACCAGCAGCAGCGTCGGGATCACGACCGTCAGCAGCAGCTGTTCGCCGTTGCGCAGCAGCATCCTGGTCTCCAGGGCCGCCTGCGCGCGGATCATCCGGGACAGCGGGGCGGCGCCGGGGCGCGGGGTGAACGTACCGGTTGAGGTGGCCGTACCGGCCTCGACGGCGGTCATACGCGCAGCTCCTTACCCGTGAGCTCCAGGAAGACGTCCTCCAGCGTGTGCCGCTCCACGGCTATCGCGTCGGGCATCACGCCGTTCTGCGCGCACCAGGAGGCGACGGTGGCGAGGAGCTGCGGGCCGACCGTGCCGTTGACGCGGTAGCTGCCCGGGGTCAGCTCGGCGGCGGTGCTGTCCGGGGGCAGCGCCTTGAGGAGGGAGGCGATGTCCAGGCCCGGCCGGCCGGTGAAGCGCAGGCTGTTCTCCGCGCCGCCCCGGCACAGCTCCTCGGGGCTGCCCTGGGCGATGACCCGGCCGCCGTCGATGATCGCGACATCGTCGGCCAGCTGCTCGGCCTCGTCCATGAAATGGGTGGTCAGCACGACGCTCACGCCGTCGGTGCGCAGTTCCCGTACGAGGTCCCAGGTCGCGCGCCGGGCCTGCGGGTCGAGGCCGGCGGTGGGCTCGTCGAGGAAGACCAGCTCGGGGCGGCCGACGACGGCCATCGCCAGGGCGAGCCGCTGCTGCTGGCCGCCGGACAGCCGCCGGTAGGGCGTACGGCCGCAGCCGCCCAGGCCGAGCCGGTCGACGAGCAGGCCGACGTCGACGGGGTCGGCGTGCAGGGTGGCGGTGTGCCGCAGCATCTCCTCGGCGCGGGCGCCCGCGTAGACCCCGCCGGACTGCAGCATCACGCCGACCCGGGGGCGCAGCGCGGCGGCGTCGGCGACGGGGTCCAGGCCCAGGACGCGGACGGTGCCCTCGTCCGGACGGCGGTAGCCCTCGCAGGTTTCGACGGTGGTGGTCTTGCCGGCGCCGTTCGGGCCGAGCACGGCGGTCACCCTGCCGCGCGCGACGGTCAGGTCGAGCCCGTCCACGGCGGTCTTGGTCCCGTATCGCTTGACCAGGCCGACGACCTCGACGGCAGGCTCGGTACGCATGCCGGGCAGTTTACGGAGCGGGGCGCGGGCCCCGGCGGGCGGGGCCCGCGCCCGGGACGCTTTCCGGCCGGGGGAGACGCCCCTCCGGGCCCGGAAGGTAGGTGACCCTAAGTGATGGAGACCACCAGTCCGCGATCCGGACATGGGTTGAATCGCTCTGAGGAATTACGCAACAATGACGTTGTGAAAAAGACGGGCGAGGACCAGGGAGCACCGACGGCCGGGCCGGCCGCCGGGCCGGTCCCCTCCGCGCACGAGCGGTCCCCGCAGCCGAGGGCCGCTCATCCCGCCCCTGCGGCCCACGACGAGGCGCAGGGCACCCGAAACCGCGTCGCCCGCTCCATTCTCGACCACGGTCCGTCCACCGCGGCCGAGCTGGCGCTGCGCCTGGAGCTCACCCAGGCGGCGGTCCGCCGCCATCTGGATGCGCTGGTCGCGGAGGGCGTCGTCGAGCCCCGCGAGAAGCGGGTCTACGGCGCCCGCGGCCGCGGCCGCCCCGCCAAGGCCTTCGCCCTCACCGACTGCGGCCGGGACGCCTTCGACCAGGCCTACGACCAGCTCGCCACCGACGCGCTGCGCTGGATCGCGCAGACCGCCGGCGGCGGCGCGATGGGCGAGGCGGCGGTCGCCGCGTTCGCCCGCGCACGGCTCGCGGCCCAGGCCAAGGGCTATCAGGCGGCGGTCGAGGCGGCCGCCCCCGAGGACCGCACCCAGGCCCTTGCCGAGGCGTTGACCGCGGACGGGTACGCTGCTACGGCGCGCAGCGCGCCCAACCCCCAGCTCGGTGAACAGCTCTGCCAGCACCACTGCCCGGTCGCCCATGTCGCCGAGCAGTACCCGCAGCTGTGCGAGGCGGAGACCGAGGTCTTCTCCCGACTGCTCGGGACCCACGTACAGCGTCTTGCCACCATCGCCCACGGTGACGGGGTGTGCACGACCTTCGTCCCGAAGGCCGGCGCCGGCAAGACAGCTCACCGCCCCGGTGAGCGCCCCACCAAGACCACCACAGCATCTGCAAGCACGGCCGGGAGGAACCCCGCATGACGCTCCCCACGGAGACTGCTCACCCTGAGCTCGAGGGCCTGGGCAACTACGAATACGGCTGGGCCGACTCCGACGTGGCCGGCGCCTCCGCCAAGCGCGGTCTTTCCGAGGACGTCGTCCGCGACATCTCGGCGAAGAAGAACGAGCCGGAGTGGATGCTCAAGCTCCGCCTCAAGGGCCTGAAGCTGTTCGACAAGAAGCCCATGCCCAACTGGGGCTCGGACCTGTCCGGCATCGACTTCGACAACATCAAGTACTTCGTCCGCTCCACCGAGCAGCAGGCCGCCTCCTGGGAGGACCTGCCCGAGGACATCAAGAACACCTACGACAAGCTCGGCATCCCCGAGGCGGAGAAGCAGCGCCTGGTCGCCGGTGTCGCCGCGCAGTACGAGTCCGAGGTCGTCTACCACCAGATCCGCGAGGACCTGGAGGAGCAGGGCGTCATCTTCCTGGACACCGACACCGCGCTCAAGGAGCACCCGGAGCTCTTCCAGGAGTACTTCGGCACGGTCATCCCCGTCGGCGACAACAAGTTCGCGTCGCTGAACACCGCGGTGTGGTCCGGCGGCTCGTTCATCTACGTCCCCAAGGGTGTCCACGTCGACATCCCGCTGCAGGCCTACTTCCGGATCAACACCGAGAACATGGGCCAGTTCGAGCGGACGCTGATCATCGTCGACGAGGACGCCTACGTCCACTACGTCGAGGGCTGCACGGCGCCGATCTACAAGTCGGACTCGCTGCACTCCGCGGTGGTCGAGATCATCGTCAAGAAGGGCGGCCGCTGCCGCTACACGACCATCCAGAACTGGTCGAACAACGTCTACAACCTGGTCACCAAGCGCGCCGTCGCCTACGAGGGCGCCACCATGGAGTGGGTCGACGGCAACCTCGGCTCCAAGGTGACCATGAAGTACCCGGCGGTCTACCTGATGGGCGAGCACGCCAAGGGCGAGACCCTCTCCATCGCCTTCGCCGGCGAGGGCCAGCACCAGGACGCCGGCTCCAAGATGGTCCACATGGCGCCGAACACCTCCTCCAACATCGTCTCCAAGTCGGTGGCGCGAGGCGGCGGCCGTACCTCCTACCGCGGTCTGGTCGAGATCGGCGAGGGCGCGGCCGGCTCCAAGTCCAACGTGCTGTGTGACGCCCTGCTGGTGGACACCATCTCCCGGTCGGACACCTACCCGTACGTCGACGTCCGCGAGGACGACGTCTCCATGGGACACGAGGCGACCGTCTCCAAGGTCAGCGAGGACCAGCTCTTCTACCTGATGGCCCGCGGCCTGACGGAGTTCGAGGCCATGGCGATGATTGTGCGCGGCTTCGTCGAGCCGATCGCCCGTGAGCTGCCGATGGAGTACGCCCTCGAGCTCAACCGGCTGATCGAGCTGCAGATGGAAGGCGCGGTCGGCTGACGCCGCGCCCCCAGCAGCGACCGACTCCCTGAACGCAGAAAGCGAGCACGACGACAGCCATGGCTGAGGCTCAGAACATCCCGGCGGGTTCCACGACCACCGGCTCCATCGCGGTGGCCGCGGAGTCCACCGTCGCCACCCGGATGAGCGCCCCGCCGTCCTACGACGTGGCGGACTTCCCGGTGCCGCACGGCCGCGAGGAGGAGTGGCGCTTCACCCCCCTCCCGCGCCTCAAGGGCCTGCACGACGGCACCGCCGAGGCCGGCGGCCCCGACCTGAAGATCGACATCACCGCTCCCGAGGGCGTCACCCACGAGCTCGTCGACCGCGCCGACCCCCGCGTCGGCAAGGCCGGCAAGCCCGTCGACCGGGTCGCGGCGCAGGCGTACAGCAACTTCGAGAAGGCCTCGGTCGTCACGGTCCCCAAGGAGACCGTGCTCACCGAGCCCATCCGGATCGCCGTGCACGGCGAGGGCGGCACCGCCTTCGGCCACCAGGTCATCGAGCTCGGCGCGTTCGCCGAGGCCGTCGTCGTCATCGACCACACCGGTGACGCGGTGCTCGCCGCCAACGTCGACTACCTCCTCGGCGACGGCGCCAAGCTGACCGTCGTCTCCGTCCAGGACTGGGACGACACGGCCGTCCACACCGGCCAGCACAACGCCCTGGTCGGCCGGGACGCCAGCATCAAGTCCGTCGTCGTCACCTTCGGCGGCGACCTCGTCCGCATCCACCCGCGCGTCACCTACGCGGGCCCCGGCGGCGAGGCCGAGTTCTACGGCCTGTACTTCACCGAGCAGGGCCAGCACCACGAGCACCGCCTCTTCGTCGACCACGAGGCCACCAACTGCCGCTCCCACGTCACGTACAAGGGCGCGCTGCAGGGCCAGGACGCCCATGCGGTCTGGATCGGCGACGTGCTCATCCAGGCGTCGGCCACCGGCACGGACACCTACGAACTCAACCGCAACCTCGTCCTGACCGACGGCGCGCGGGTCGACTCGGTGCCGAACCTCGAGATCGAGACCGGCGAGATCGTCGGCGCCGGCCACGCCTCGGCCACCGGCCGCTTCGACGACGAGCAGCTCTTCTACCTGATGGCCCGCGGCATCCCCGCCGACGAGGCCCGCCGGCTGGTCGTCCGCGGCTTCTTCGCCGAGCTCGTCCAGCAGATCGGCCTCCCGGACGTCGAGGAGCGCCTGATGAGCAAGATCGAGGCCGAGCTGGAAGCGTCCGCGGTATGAGCTACGTACGCGCAGCGGCGCTCAGCGAGCTGGAGGACGACACCCCCAAGCGGGTGGAGATCGACGGCACCCCCGTCTCCCTGGTCCGCACCGAGGGCGAGGTGTTCGCGATCAACGACATCTGCTCGCACGCGAACGTCTCCCTCTCGGAGGGCGAGGTCGAGGACTGCTCGATCGAATGCTGGCTGCACGGCTCGAGCTTCGACCTGCGCACCGGCAAGCCGAACGGCCTTCCCGCGACGCGCCCCGTCCCCGTATACCCCGTAAAGATCGAAGGGGACGACGTGCTCGTCTCCGTCACCCAGGAGTCCTGAGTCACCCATGGCAACGCTTGAGATCCACGACCTGCACGTCTCCGTCGAGGCCGAGAACGGCCAGCGCGAGATCCTGAAGGGCGTCGACCTGACCGTGAAGCAGGGCGAGACGCACGCCATCATGGGCCCCAACGGCTCCGGCAAGTCGACCCTCGCCTACTCCCTCGCGGGTCACCCCAAGTACACGATCACCGGCGGCACCGTCACCCTCGACGGCGAGGACGTCCTCGAGATGTCCGTCGACGAGCGCGCCCGCGCCGGCGTCTTCCTCGCCATGCAGTACCCGGTCGAGGTCCCCGGCGTCTCCGTCTCCAACTTCCTGCGCACCTCCGCCACCGCCGTCCGCGGCGAGGCCCCCAAGCTGCGGCTGTGGGTCAAGGAGGTCAAGGAGGCCATGGAGCGCCTCAGCATGGACCCCGCCTTCGCCGAGCGCAACGTCAACGAGGGCTTCTCCGGCGGTGAGAAGAAGCGCCACGAGATCCTCCAGCTGGAGCTGCTCAAGCCCGCCATCGCGATCCTCGACGAGACCGACTCCGGCCTCGACGTCGACGCGCTGCGCATCGTCTCCGAGGGCGTCAACCGCGTCCGCGAGACCGGCCAGGTCGGCACCCTGCTGATCACCCACTACACGCGCATCCTGCGCTACATCAAGCCCGACCACGTCCACGTCTTCGCCGACGGCCGGATCGCCGAGTCCGGCGGCGCCGAGCTCGCCGACAAGCTGGAGGCCGAGGGCTACGAGGCATACACGAAGGGTGGCGCGACCGCGTGACACAGCTGCCTGGCCTCCTCGACACAGAGGCGATCCGCAAGGACTTCCCCGTCCTGGACCGACTGATCCACGACGGCAAGAAGATCGTGTACCTGGACAACGCGGCGACGTCCCAGAAGCCGCGCCAGGTCCTCGATGCCCTGAACGCCTACTACGAACGCCACAACGCCAACGTCCACCGCGGCGTGCATGTGCTCGCCGAGGAGGCCACGGCGCTGTACGAAGGCGCCCGCGACAAGGTTGCCGCCTTCATCAACGCCCCGAGCCGCAACGAGGTGATCTTCACCAAGAACGCCTCGGAGTCGCTCAACCTCGTGGCCAACATGCTCGGCTGGGCCGACGAGCCCTACCGCGTGGACCGCGAGACCGAGATCGTCATCACGGAGATGGAGCACCACTCCAACATCGTCCCGTGGCAGCTGCTCGCCCAGCGCACCGGCGCGAAGCTGAAGTGGTTCGGCCTGACCGACGACGGCCGCCTCGACCTCTCCAACATCGACGAGATCATCACGGACCAGACCAAGATCGTCTCGTTCACCCTGGTCTCCAACCTCATGGGCACCATCAACCCGGTCGAGACGATCATCCGGCGCGCCCAGGAGGTCGGCGCGCTGGTCTGCATCGACGCCTCGCAGGCCGCCCCGCACATGGTGCTGGACGTCCAGGCGCTGCAGGCCGACTTCGTCGCCTTCACCGGACACAAGATGTGCGGCCCGACCGGCATCGGCGTCCTGTGGGGCCGCCAGGAGCTCCTCGAGGACCTGCCCCCGTTCCTCGGCGGCGGCGAAATGATCGAGACGGTGTCCATGCACTCCTCGACCTACGCGCCCGCCCCGCACAAGTTCGAGGCCGGTACGCCCCCGATCGCCCAGGCCGTCGGCCTCGGCGCGGCCGTGGACTACCTCAGCGCGATCGGTATGGACAAGATCGCCGCGCATGAGCACGCGATCACCGAGTACGCCGTCCAGCGGCTGCTGGAGGTCCCCGACCTGCGCATCATCGGCCCCAGCACGGCCGAGGACCGCGGCGCGACGATCTCCTTCACGCTCGGCGACATCCACCCGCACGACGTCGGCCAGGTACTGGACGAGCAGGGCATCGCGGTGCGGGTGGGCCACCACTGCGCCCGGCCCGTCTGCCTGCGCTACGGAATTCCTGCGACCACGCGAGCGTCGTTCTATCTGTACTCCACCCCGGCCGAGGTCGACGCCCTGGTCGAAGGCCTGGAGCACGTCCGCAACTTCTTTGGTTGAGGAAATGCAGCCGGATCACCACGCACAGCGGATGAGGCGAGGACTGACACAGCCGTGAAGCTGGATTCCATGTACCAGGACGTCATCCTGGACCACTACAAGCACCCCCACGGGCGCGGTCTTCGGGACGGCGACGCCGAGGTGCACCACGTCAACCCGACCTGCGGCGACGAGATCACCCTGCGCGTCCGCCTGGACGGCGCCACCATCGAGGACGTCTCGTACGAGGGCCAGGGCTGCTCCATCAGCCAGGCCTCCGCGTCCGTCCTCAACGACCTCCTCGTCGGCAAGCAGCTCGGCGAGGCGCAGAAGATCCAGGAGACGTTCCTGGAACTGATGCAGTCCAAGGGCCAGGTGGAGCCGGATGACGCCATGGAGGAGGTGCTGGAGGACGCCGTCGCGTTCGCCGGTGTCTCCAAGTACCCGGCGCGCGTGAAGTGCGCCCTGCTCAGCTGGATGGCCTGGAAGGACGCCACGGCCAAGGCCCTCTCCGAGGAGGCGAAGACCGCATGACCGAAACGACCACCAAGCCGGCCTCGGAGGAAGAGGTCCGCGAGGCCCTCTACGACGTCGTCGACCCCGAGCTGGGCATCGATGTCGTCAACCTCGGCCTGATCTACGGCATCCACATCGACGACGCCAACATCGCCACCATCGACATGACGCTGACCTCCGCGGCCTGCCCGCTGACCGACGTCATCGAGGACCAGGCGAAGTCGGCCACCGATGGCATCGTCAGCGAACTGAAGATCAACTGGGTCTGGATGCCCCCGTGGGGCCCGGACAAGATCACCGACGACGGCCGTGAGCAACTGCGCGCCCTGGGGTTCAACGTCTGACCCTGCGCACCTCCACCGCGTACGGCCGTGCCCGCCAGGACTTCCTGGCGGGCACGGCCGTATCTGCGTCAAAGAGTCTGCTCGGCAGATGACGTTTGTGCCGGAGGCGATCCAGCAGGTCCAGCAGGTCCAGGAGATCTCCAGCAGACGATTCTGTACCGCTGTCACTACAGAGAGTGAACGGTCGGGAACTAATTACTCTCCGTGAACGTTGCCGGAACAAGGAGGCAGCAAGGCAACGGCGGGGGCAGGGGTGAGCAGGCAGACGCCAGGCAGAGGTACAGCCACAGGCGCAAGTGCAGCCAAGGGCTGCGGGGCAGGGGCAGGGGCGGCCGCTGCGGTGGCCCACCGGGACTCGTACGGGCCCCTGACGGGATCCGCGGACTCGTGCGGGCCTACGAGAGGGGACGCACGCCCGCCGGGAGGATTCGTGCGACCCTACGGCGCCGGGCCCGATCGCTGAGACCGGTTCGCCTCGCGGGGCGCGCTCCGGTTAGGTTTCCCGCATGACCGATGCTGCAACTTCTGCCTCCCGTACCACCGGCGCCGTGGCCGCCGGCCTTGCCACTGTCACCTCCGACGGCACTGTTCTCGACACCTGGTTCCCGGCGCCCACGCTGGTCGACGCGCCCGGCCCGGCCGGCACCGAGCGGCTGGAGGACGAGCGCGCCACCGAACTGCTCGGCGCGGCCGTGCTCAAGGCGATCGGTCCCGACCCGGTCCGTGACGTGGAGGTCGTGGCCGTCCGCACGGTCATCGCCTCGCTGGACGACAAGCCGCTGGACGCGCACGACGCCTATCTGCGCCTGCACCTCCTCAGCCACCGGCTGGTCAAGCCGCACGGCCAGAACCTCGAGGGCATCTTCGGCCTGCTCACCAACGTCGCCTGGACCTCGCTGGGCCCGGTGGCCGTCGACCGGCTGGAGTCGGTGCGGCTGAACGCCCGCGCCGAGGGGCTGCATCTGCAGGTCACCAGCGTGGACAAGTTCCCGCGGATGACGGACTACGTCGCGCCGTCCGGCGTGCGTATCGGCGACGCCGACCGGGTGCGGCTGGGCGCCCACCTGGCGGCCGGCACCACCGTCATGCACGAGGGCTTCGTCAACTTCAATGCCGGGACGCTGGGCACCTCCATGGTCGAGGGCCGGATCAGCGCGGGTGTGGTGATCGGCGACGGCACGGACATCGGCGGCGGTGCCTCGACCATGGGCACGCTGTCGGGTGGCGGCAAGCAGATCATCTCGATCGGTGAGCGCTGCCTGCTGGGCGCGGAGTCCGGTATCGGTATTGCGCTGGGCGATGAGTGTGTGGTCGAGGCCGGGCTGTATGTGACCGCGGGTACCCGGGTCACCATGCCCGACGGGCAGATCGTCAAGGCGCTGGAGCTGTCCGGCGGAGACAACATCCTCTTCCGCCGCAACTCCACCACCGGTGCGGTCGAGGCCCGTCCGAACAAGGCGGTCTGGGGCGGTCTGAACGAGATTCTGCACAGCCACAACTGATCACGGACGAAAGCATGTGACGGCGGCCCGGCGGGGAGTTCCTGCCGGGCCGCCGTGCGTCCGGGGTGGCCTTTCCGGGGTGGCTTTTCCGGGGTGGCTCCGGGGTGGTGTCCGGCTCGTGCGCGGGCGTGGGGCAGCGTGTGCACCGGGCGCGGGGGCGGGGGCCGCTTTGCGCTCCTGCCGGGCGGGAGGCGGGTGGGTCACCATGGCGGGGACCGTGTAGTACGGACCGCGCCCGGGAGGCGGCATGAGGCTGGGCAAACCGCTCGCTGTCGGCATCGCGGAGGAAGAGGCGCCAGAGGCGGGGGAGCCGCTGGCCGAGGAGTGGGGGGCCGGGGCATGGGCGGCTGTGCAGCCGCTGGGCGAGGTGGCGGTGGCCGCGGTGGCCGGGTCCGGGGAGCCGGGCAGGCCCTTTGCCGGGTCACTGGCCGCACGATGAGGCCGCCGCTGAGGCTGCGGCTGCCGCGGGAGCGCCCCGCCGAGCCGCCCCGGGGATACAAGCTCGCCAATCCGGTGCTGTCCGAGGACTGCGGCCGGATCGGCTTCGCCGGGGTCGCCATCGGCGGTGCGCAGCCGTACGGAGTGGTGGACGAGGCGCGGTGCATGTACGGGCGGCGGCACCGCTGTCCGGCGCTGCGCTGCGACTGCGGGTTCTACTGTCTGCACACCTTCGCGCAGGCGCTGGCCCTGGCCCGTGCGGGGACGCACCGCCGGGCGGCGATCCTGGAGGTCACGGTGCTCGGTGCGTACATCCGCTTCGAGCGCGGGATGCGCTATGCGCGGCAGCGGGTGCGGGTGGCGCGGATCGGGCCGTGCGGCTGCGGGCTGCCGCCGGAGGTCTTCGTGGACGGGGGCTGGGGGCGGACCGGGTGGCGGGCGCTGTCCGGGGCCTGCCGGGGCTGCGCGGCCGGGCGCGATCAGGTGAGCTTCGAGGACTTCGTACGGATCGGGGGCGGCCGGCTGCGGCTGCTGCCCGGCCACCGGGACGGCCCGGCCGATGCCGCGGCGGCCCCCGGCCCGGCCGTCCGCGGTGTCCCCGGGCCCGGTGCCGAGGCCGGCGTCATGCAGGCCCGGCTCGACCGGTTCCAGCGGCAGTTGGGGCGGCTGTCCGGAGAGGTGTGAGGCCGGGGGCGGGACGCTGTCCTGTATGCGGGGCTCCCGTATGCGGGGCGGGTTCACACGGGGCCCGTACGGAGGCGCGCGTGCGGCTCCTACGGGGGCCGTGTGCCGGGGCCGTGACCGGACATGACGGGCCGGGCACGCCTGCGTCACCATCTGGCACGGGTGTGCGACCGGCCTGCCGGGCGCCGATAGGCTTGGCCGTATGCGTGATCTTGTAGCGGGGATGCGGTATCTGGGCAAGGGGCAGCGGTGGGTTGCCGGGCACGGCCGGTGGTGGGGGTTCGGGCTGATTCCCGCGCTGATCACGCTGGTGCTGTACGGCGCGGTGCTCACCGTGCTGGCCCTCTGGTCCGGCGATATCGCCGCCTGGGCGACGCCGTTCGCCGACGACTGGGGCTCGCCCTGGCAGGGCCTGGTGCGCGGGGTCTTCGTCGCGCTGCTGTTCGCGGGCGCGCTGATGCTGTCCGTGCTGACCTTCACCGCCGTCACGCTGGTGATCGGCGACCCCTTCTACGAGTCGCTGTCGGAGCAGGTCGAGAAGAGTGAGGGGCACTGCCCGGACGGCCCGGACCGGCCGATGTGGCAGGAGATCTGGATCGCGCTGCGGGACAGCGTCCATGTGCTGCTGCGGGCCGCCGTGTTCGGGATCCTGCTGTTCGCCCTCGGGTTCGTGCCGTTCATCGGGCAGACGGTCATCCCGGTGATCGCTTTCTGTGTCAACGGTTTCTTCCTCGCCGTCGAGCTGACCTCGGTGGCGATGCAGCGCCGGGACATCCCGGTCCGCGAGCGGCTGCGCCTGCTGCGCGGCCGCAAGGCGCTCGCCGTCGGTTTCGGGACTCCGATCGTGCTGCTGTTCCTGATCCCGTTCGTCGCGGTGGTGCTGATGCCGGGTGCGGTCGCGGGCGCGACGCTGCTGGTACGGGACCTCGTCGCGGGCGAGGAGGACGAGGCGCCGGATGCGGAGGGCGACGCGGGCCGGCCGGTGGCCGGGGGCCCGTACGGTCAGCCCGCTCCGTACGGTCAGCCCGCGCCCCAGGGGCAGCCCGCCCCGTACGGTCAGCCCGTGCCCCAGGGACAGCCCGCCCCGTACGGACAGCCCAAGCCCTACGGCCGGCCCGCCCCCGAACAGCCCGCCCCCGGCGGATTCGGCCCGCCGCCCGGCCCGTACCCGCCCCGCCAGGGCCACTGACCCTCCGCGCGACGAAGCGGCCGCCGCACCCACCGGTGCGACGGCCGTTTTGTTATCCGGTCCGAGGCCCTTCAGCCGCCTGTCAGGCCTCCCGTGAGGGTGCCTTGAGCTCCTGGGTCCGCTCGGCGGCGGACTCCTCCGTTCCTCTTTGATGGCGCTCGCGGTCGGAACGCTGCTCCGCGCCACGGTCCTCGCCGGACGGACGGTTCTGCGCCTTCGCCATGGTGACTCCCTTGTGTTGCCGGTCCCGTGCCGTGCTGGTCTCCTGCCGTCCCGCCCGGCTCGACGAGCCGAAGCGACGGTGATGAGTCCAGTAGCGCACCGCGGGTGGTGACGGGCGCCCGGGCCAGGGCCGAAGGAGTGATAAACGGTGGCAGCAGGTGATGCTCGGGCCTACGGCCGGATCCGCAGCACCTGTGGGTCGTGGTCGCTGGCCTGGTCGGCGTACTCGGCGTTGATGTGGACGATGTCGTAGTCGGCCTTGGTCAGTGCCCTGGTGGTGAGGATGTGGTCGAGGACCTGGGAGTTGCCCTGGTAGACGTAGCCGTAGCGCTCGGCCTTCGGCAGCCGGCCGACGAGGTCGGTGAGCACCCCGCCGTCGGTCAGGTTCTTCAGCGCGGGCGAGAACTGGTAGTCGTTGAGGTCGCCGGCGACCACCACCTCGGCCTTCGGGTCCTTGGCCAGCAGGTCCTTGACGAAGGTGTTGACCAGCTTCGCCTGGGCGGTGCGCTGGGTCTCCGAGCTGCGGGCCGGCGGCTGGAAGCGGCTGTCCAGACCCTGGTCGCCGCCCTTGGAGTTGAAGTGGTTGGCGATCACGAACACCCGGCTGTCCGGGCGGCTCTTGAGCGCGAACTCGCCGACCAGCGGTTTGCGGCTGGTCTTCCACGCCTGGTCGGCGGGGGCGATCCGGCCCGGTGAGGCGGACAGTCCCGCCTTGCCGTGGTCGTCGACGACCTTCACGGGCGTGGTGGCGTCGCCGCCCTTGACGTCCGTGAACGCCACCCGCTCGGGGTTGAACAGGAACGCGGTGCGGATGTTGCCGCCGGGCTGGCCGCCGTCCTGGTCGTTCTGCGGGTCGATCTGACGCCACTCGTACGCCGGGCCGCCCGCCGCCTTGATCGCATCGGTGAGCTTCTTGAGGGTGGCCCCGGCGGTGACCGTGCCGTCGTCGGTGGGGCCGCTGTCGTCCTGGACCTCCTCCAGCGCGACCACATCGGGCGCCGACAGATTGTGCACCAGCGCCTTCGCCAGCCGGTCGAACTTGGCCTGCGGGGTGGCGGGGGAGAGGTTCTCGACGTTGTACGTCGCCACGGCCAGCTGGCCGGCCTGCTGCCTGCGAGTGGTCTCCGGGGCCGGGCCGTGGCCGGTGACCTTGCCCAGCTCGGTGGCCTGGAGGGTGTAGCCGCCGAAGTTGTCGTAGTCCAGCGGCCCGGCGGTGGTGCCGGTCAGCTCGTTGCCGACATCGGCCACCGGGAACGGCCGCTGCGAGAACGGGATCAGCGACTGCACCTTGACCCGGCCGCCGTTGGGGTCCGCGTACGACCCGTAGAACGTGCCGCCGCGGGCGGTGCGGTGGTGGCCGGGCTCGGCGGTGACCCACAGGTCGTGGTACTTGCTGGTGGCGCCGACGACCGGGGAGTCGGTGACCGAGACCCGCATGCCTTCGAGGGACTCGTAGCGGTCCAGCGCGTACGAGGCGGGCCTCAGCTTCAGCGATTCGATGCTCTTGCCGCCCGCGCCGGGGGCGTAACGGCCCGGAACGGAGGCCGGGTTGAGCTTGAAGGCGGCCGGCAGCGGGGCCTTGGCGGCGGTGACCTTCCAGGTGGCGCCGGTGATTTCGGTGACGGACTGGAGGCCGGCGTCCTTGCCGCCGGGGTAGTACTCGCTGACCGTGCCGCTGACGGTGACGGCGTTGCCGACGTCGACCTTGGGGGTCTCCTTGCCGGTGAAGACGAAGACGGCCTCGCTGGTGGCGTCGTCGGAGTCCGGGTGCGGGTCCTGCACCCAGAAGCCGCGCGCCGAGCCGAAGGAGCGGACCGCGGTGACCGTGCCCGGCACGTCGCTGACCTGCTTCCCGGCGAGCGGGGATATCCGGGTGCTGCCCTGGATGTCGTGGATCCGGGTGCCGGCCGCGGTGGCGGACTGGGTGGCGGTGATCAGTCCGCCGGCGAGGGCGGCTGCGGCCACCGCGCCGACGGCGGCCGGTCTGCGGAGCGAACGACGGGACGGCATGCTGGGCCTCCGAAAGGAAGGGGGAGTGTGGGGGAGCGTGGAGCCGGGCCGCCAGGTGCATGCCAAGCGGCCGCCACTCGCACGCTACGCGCGTCAATCTCCGGTTTGGGCAAGGAAGTTGTCAAGGTTCTTCAGGTGATCGGGAGCGTACGAGAGGGTGAACCGCCCGAGATACGGCGAATTCCGTCTACGCTTGGGCGTCGCACGAGCCGTACCCGTCGAGGAGCTGAGCCCCAGATGTCCGCAGACCGCCCCACCCTGCCGCCGGTGCGGCTGCACTCCGAAGCGGAGCTGGCCCGGGACGCGCTGAGCGCCCCGCTGATGGCCCGCGCGGCCAGGCTCGCCCGCTGGGCCGAACGGGGCGTGCCCGTGGGCGCCGGCGGCGAGATCCTCGAGGAGGCGCTGGGCGACGCCACCGAACTGCTGGGGCTGGCGGGCGACGAGGACGGGCCCGCGTACACCGCGGAGGCCTGGCAGCTGGCGGTCGACACGGGGCTCGTGGAGATCGAGGAGCACGACGGGTCCGCAGAGTCCGCGGAGTCCGGCGAGGCGGGCGCGGAGGACGCCACGATGGGCACCGCCCGCCCCGGTGAGGAGCTGGGCCTGCTCACCTCCGGCAGCCCGCACGACATCCTCGACATCTGGCTCGAGGGCATGGAGACGGTGCTCGCCGACGCGGCCGCCCCCGACCTCTCCGACATCGCCGACCAGATCGCCGAGGGCGGCGAACTGGACCTGGACGCCATCGACTGGAACCCGGAGGAGGAGGCCGAGCTGCTGGACGGCATCCTCGGCAACCTCTACCTGCTCACCGCCCTCGCCGAACGCCCCGACCAGGACGTCCCGTTGCCCGCGCTGGCCGCTTCCATGATCGTCCCGGACGATATGGACGAGCCCACCGACGACGTCCTCGAAGAGGTCTCCGAGGCGATGATGCGGCTCGACGACCAGTTCCGGGTCCTGGAGCCGATCGGGCTGGTGGCCTACCGGCCGGTCGACGAGGCGCTGATCGAGGAGCTGGACGAGCAGGGCGAGACCGTGCGGTCCGCCGAGCCGCTCACCGACGAGGACGTCTCCCGCTACGGCATGGTCCGTCTCACCCCGCTCGGCGTCTGGGCCGTCCGCGCCCGGATGCTGGACGCCGGGGTGCACGCCCCGGCCGTCGGCGACCTCACCGACAAGGGCGCCGATGTCCTCCTGGAGGCGCTGCCCGACTACCCCGAGGCGCTCGCCCAGGCCGAGTCCGAGCAGTGGCTCGCCGTCCGCAGCCCCCTCGACGCCTCCCGGGATCTGCTCGGGGCCGCCCGCGGCGACGACGAGCGCGCCCCGCTGCGCCGGCTGGCCGCCCAGCAGACCCTCTCCCTGGTGTCGCCGGACGCCGAGGCCGCGCTGCGCGAGGTGCTCGACGACCGGCAGCTGGGCGGACTGGCCCGGGTCTGGCTCGCCGAGCGGGCGCTGCCCGGCATCCCCGAGCCGTCCGAGGACATGATCTTCTGGCTGACGGTGGACACCCTCGCGGCACAGCTGGACAGCGCGGACGAGGCGGCCGCCGAGCTGCGCGAGCTGATCCAGGGCCTGACCGAGCAGCACAGCGGGTTCTTCGAGACCGCCTGGCGGGTGGACCACCCGGCGACCGCCGAGGTCCTGGAGGCCATGGGCCGCCTCCACCCGGACAAGAAGGCCGCCAAGGAGGCCCGCAAGGCCGCGTTCAAGGCGCGGTCGCGGCGGTCGGGCTGAGCGGCGGCCGGGGAAGGGCGGCCGGCCGGGCCGCCCGCTCCGGCGGGTGACGGCACCCCCCAACCGCTTCCTGGACGTAGGGCGGCGTTCAACTGGAGTTCGACGGCGCACGAGAGCGTGTGCGGCGCAGACACAGGGGAAGAAACCGGCCGTCCAGGAGATGACAATGCCGCTCACCCGGAGAAACTTCGCCAAGCGTTCCGCCCTCACCGGCGCCTCGGTGGCGCTGGCCGGCAGCGTCGGCGTGCTGGCCACCGCGCCCGGCGCCGTCGGCGAGGAGGCCCCGGACGCCGGGCCCGAGGGCACACAGGACGGCCGGGACACCGGCTACGGCCCGCTGCTCCCGGACCCGGACGGCATCCTCGCGCTGCCCGCCGGATTCTCGTACCGGATCATCACCCGGACCGGCGTGACCACGCTGGAGAGCGGGGAGTCCACCCCCTCCAACCACGACGGCACGGCCACCTTCGAGGGCCCGCGCGGCGCCACGCTGCTCGTCAACAACCATGAGCTGAAGGGCCCGCGCGCCGACTGGCCGCACCCGGTTCCGCTCGCCGGGGGCCTGGTCTACGACCCGGCCGCGGCCGGCGGCTGCACGGTCGTGGAGGTCTCGCACGACGGCTCGCACGTGAGCGAGTGGGTCGGCCTCGCGGGCACCTCGACCAACTGCGCGGGCGGGCGCACTCCTTGGGGCACCTGGCTGTCCGGCGAGGAGACCGAGGACAAGGCCGGCGAGCACGGTATGACCAGGGACCACGGCTATGTCTTCGAGGTCGACCCGCACGACCAGAAGGCCAACCGCGACCCCGAGCCCGTCAAGGCGCTGGGCCGTTACCCGCACGAGGCCGTGGTCGTCGACCCCAAGCGCGGCCGCGTCTACCTGACCGAGGACGCCTCCGGCCCCAACGGCCTCTTCTACCGCTGGACCCCGCCGGAGGGCTTCACCCACGGCCGCGGCAAGCTGCGCACCCTCGCCGACGACGCCGGTGTGCTGGCCGCGCCCAAGTGCTTCGACTCCGGCGGCAACTTCGTCGACGACCTCTCCCGGGCCACCAAGGTCGGCACGGTCTACGGCGTCGACTGGGTCGAGGTCCCCGACCGCGACGCCCGGACCGTCCCGGTGCGCAAGCAGTTCAAGGACGGCGAGGTCACCCGCGCCCGCAAGCTGGAGGGCATGTGGTGGGCGGACGGCGGCGCGTACGTCGTGTCGTCGTACGCGCGGGAGGAGAGCCCGGTCCAGCACGACGGGCAGGTGTGGTTCTACGACCCGCGGCGGCGGACGCTGACGCTGAAGGTGCGGTTCGGCGTCAACCCCGACCCCGGCAAGGACGGTGCGTTCGACGGCCCGGACAACATCAGCGTCTCGCCCTACGGCGGGCTGATCATCGCCGAGGACGGCCAGGGCATCCAGCATCTGTTCGGGGCGACGGAGGACGGCCGTACGTACCCGATAGCCCGCAACGAACTGAACATCGGCACGCCCGACAAGCCGGAGTTCAGCGAGTTCACCGGGCCGGTCTTCTCGCCCGACGGGCGGACGCTGTTCGCCAACATCCAGGAACCGGGGATCATGCTGGCGATCACGGGCCCGTGGAAGCGGATCCGCCGGGCGCGCTGACCGGTGCCGGTGCCGCGGCCGTGACGAGGTAGTAGTCCAGCAGACCGGTCCGATAGGCCGTCAGGTAGTGCCGCGGCCAGGCGTCGCGCAGCTCCCGCCGCTGGGCCATATAGCGGTCGTACGGTTCCCAGACCGCCTCGCCGATGGCCCGCACCCGGACGTCGCGCAGCCCGGCCGCGGCCAGGGCGGCGGCCACGTCGTCGATCACATGGGGGACGTCCAGGCCGTCGGCGTACGGGGGCAGCAGGCCGGGCAGTGCGCGGGCGGCCTCGTGGGTGCGGGCGAAGAACGTCGTCAGTGCCAGCCGGCCGTCCGGGCGCAGCACCCGTGCCGCCTCCCGGGCGAAGCCGGGCAGATCGCGGAAGTGCTGGGCCGCCTCGACGGAGTAGAGGCACTCCGCGCTCGCGTCGGGCAGCGGGATGCGCTGGGCGGCGCCCTCGACGAAGGCCAGCGGGGCGGGGGCGTCGGCGGGGCCGTCGGTGGACGGTCCCGCCAGCAGTTCCGCGTGGGTTGCGCGGGCGCGGGCGATCTGGTCGGGGTGGATGTCCAGGCCGGTGACCGGTGCCAGGCCGTACTCCCGCAGCGCGAGGGCGCATCCCAGGCCGCGGCCGCAGCCGACCTCCAGGGCGCTGCGGCCCCGCGTCCGCCCGAAGGTGTCGAGCACCAGACGGTAGAGGTCCTGCTCGCTGCGGATCCGGTCGGCCTCGCTCAGGGGGCCGTCCGCGAGGTCCGGCAGGCGCGCCCAGTAGCCGAAGTTGATGAAGCCGCCGGCGAAGGCGGGGACGGTGCTCAGGTCCTGTTCGCCGTAGACGGCGGCGACGCGGTCGGGGAGGTGCGGATTCGGCTGAGGTTGCGGTTGCCGTTGTGGTTGCTGCGCCATCGGGCGCTCCTCGTACGGGCGGGGCGGACGGGACCATTGTCCGGGGCGGGGCGCCGGGGTACGAGGTGTTGGTCGGCCGTACGAGGTGGGGTGCGGGGGTGACCGCGGTGTGTCGCGGTCACCCCCGTCGGGGGATCAGAGTGCCGCGGCCGCCGGCTTGATCATTCCGCGTACGGTGCGGGCGTCGACGAACTCGCCCATGGCGGTCATCTCCCACTCGCCGGAGAACTGGCGGATCAGCTTGGCCATCATGACGCCGGTGTGCGGTTCGGCGGCGGTGAGGTCGAAGCGGACCAGCTCCTCGCCGGTGCCGGCGTCGCTCAGCCGGCAGTAGGCCTTGGCGACGTCGGAGAACTTCTGGCCGGAGAAGGAGTTCACCGTGAAGACCAGGCCGGTGACCTCCTGGGGGATGCCGCCCAGGTGGACGGTGATGACCTCGTCGTCGCCGGAGCCGTCGCCGGTGAGGTTGTCGCCGGAGTGCTGGATCGCGCCGCCGAGGATCATCAGCTTGCCGAAGAAGCAGTTGTCGATCTTCTTGCGGTCCGGGCCGTAGGCGATGACGGAGGCGTCCAGGTCGATGCCCCTGCCCTGGAAGGCGGGCTCCCAGCCGAGGCCCATCGTGACGGTGCTGAGCAGCGGCCGGCCGCCCTTGACGAGGGAGACGGTCTGGTTCTTCTGGAGGCTGACGCGGCCCTTGTCGAGGTTGACCTTGCCGGTGCCGGGGGCCGCCGGGGGAGCGGCCGGGGCGGGGGGCGCCTGGGCGGGGGCAGGTGCGGCCGGGGGAGCGGACGGGGCGGGGGGGGGCCGCGGGGGGGGGGGGGGGGGGGGGGGGGG
>NZ_LGKG01000166.1 GCF_001294335.1 Streptomyces chattanoogensis | reverse complement strand
GTGTGTGGGTGGGGTGGGGGGGCCGCACGCGAAGCCGCACCGCCGGCCCCACCCCGCCCCACCCGCCCCGCCGCCTAACTCACCCGCTCCGCCCGGTGGCGCACCTCCCGCAGCCGTACCTCCGCCGGCAGCCGGTCCAGCCCCGCCGAGCCGCGTGCATGGGCCACCGCCGCGTCGGCGAAGCGCAGGACGACCGTGCCGGGATCGGCGTGCGGGGCAAGCGCGAGAACGGCGCGTACGCGCGGTTCCGTACGGCGGCCGGTCAGGAGCGCGGCGGCCCCGTCAACGCCCTCCAGCGCCTCCGTCTCGGCCGTCAGCACCGCCTCCAGCGCCCGGCCGCGCAGCAGGGCGCCCTCGCCGTCCCCGCTGTCGACGAGGATCTCGTCCAGCCGGTGCCGGCGCAGCTGGGTCACCAGCCACCACAGCAGCAGCAGAACGAGCACCGCCAGGACGGCGATGACCACCGGCCACCACCAGCCGCGGTCCGTCCACCGGGTGCGGTCCTGTGCGGACAGCAGCACCTCGCCGGGCCGGGTCCAGGGCCAGCCCCGGGGCAGGTCCAGGTGCCACTTGGCGGGCAGGCCGAACCCGCCCATCAGCACCACTCCCCCGGTCCCCAGCAGCACCGCGCCGATCAGGCCCAGCAGCACCCGGTTGGTGCCTCTGCGTACCGTGCGCATCGCGCGCTCACCTCTTCTTCGGGCGCCGTACGTCGACGATCAGGTGCAGCCCATGGGCCAGCCCCAGCTGTTCGAGGCCGTCGCCGAGCGCCGTGTCGAGGTCGCCGCGGACCTCGTCCAGCTCGCGGAAGTGCGCGAGCGCCCGCGCTCTGGCCCTACGGCGGCCGACGGTCATCCGTACGGACTGCACACCGGCGACCTCCATGGCGCGGTCGCGCAGCACCAGGGCGGCGGCCGAACGGTCCAGGACGGCCCGGACACCGGGGGCGGTGCGGCGCATCGGCAGCACCTCGCGCAGACCGGGCGTGACCGCCAGCACGAGCAGCCAGATCCCGGCCAGCACCGCGGCCGCGGCGGCGCCCAGCACCCAGGGACTGTCCAGGTGACGGGTGGCCAGCTGGTGGGCGAGCCAGGTGCGCCAGGCCATCGCGGGGCGGCCGGCCCGTACCGCGGCCACGTCGTACAGCAGCATCCCCAGCGCGCCGAGCAGCACGAGGGCGACCAGCGCGGCCGGTACCCGCCGGGCCGACCAGGGGCGGCGTACGGTGCGGTCCTCGTCGCCCGTGTGCGTATAGGCCGCGCGCGAGCCGGACTGTTCCAGCCCGTCCCCGCCCCCCGGCGCCTTGTCGAGCGTCGGCAGCCGTACGGTGTCCGGCCGTTCCGCCGCACCGCCGGCGTGGTCCGCCCGGTCCGCGTCGTCTGCGTGGTCGCTCATCGCACCCTTTCCCGGTCCGCGCCCTCCAGCTGCGGGGAGCGCAGCCGCTCCACCTCCACCGCGACCTCCGGCACCTCCATGCTCGCCAACGCCCTTACCCGCTCGGTGACCTGACGACGCACCACCCGGCACTGCGCCCCGATGTCGCAGGGGTAGCCCAGCTCGACGGCGACCCGGACCCGGGCCTCGCCGAAATTCCGCCGGGTCTCACGGCGGTGGACGGTGACCGTCGCATGGGCGTCGGTGGGTGCGGTGGGAGCCGCCTCGCGCAGCGCCTCGCGCGCCGCCTGTGCGGCGATCTTGGCCACCACCCGGTCCGCGATTCTGGTCGCGCCCCGCTCGCCCGCCGGTACGGCAGGGGCGGCGGCGGGGGCCGCCCCGTAGACGGCTGCCACCCGGCCTCACCGCCGCCGGGTGTCGCGGCCGCCGGTCCGCGCGCGGAAGAAATCGCCGGCTTCCAGATCCCCGTCCAGGAATTTGCCGGCCACAAACCCTATGGCGCCCAGGGCCGCCACCAGGACGAACGCTCCGAACCCGCCGAAGTATCCGACGATGCCCAGCGCCATGCCGGCCAGCAGGCCGACCGCGGCCATGCTCATCGTGCGCTCCTTCGCTCTCCGCTCCGGGCGGGCCCTGCCGCTGTGGCCGGGCCCCGCTACTGAATGCGCGGCTCCGTTTCCTCTTCGTCTTCCTCGTCGGGCAGCTTGACGTCGCTGACCGCGATGTTGACCTCGACGACCTCCAGGCTCGTCATCCGCTCCACGGCGGAGATGACGTTCTCCCGGACGGCCCGCGCGACATCGGCGATGGAGACCCCGTACTCCACCACGATCTCCAGGTCCAGCGCCGTCTGCACCTCCCCGACCTCGGCCTTCACCCCGCGCGTCGCGGACGCCTTGCCGCCGCCGGGCACCCGCTCCCGTACGGCCCCCAGGGTCCGGGCGAAGCCGCTGCCCATGGCGTGCACGCCCACGACATCGCGCGCCGCCAGCCCGGCGATCTTCTCCACGACGCCGTCGGCGATGGTGGTACGCCCACGGGACCCGGGGTCGCCACCGCCGCGCTTGACCGGCTTCCGCGGGCCTTCGGGCATCTGCTGACTCTCGCTCATCGCCGTTCGTCCCTTTCCGGAGGGGTCGGGGCCTGAGGGGACGGAGGGGCCGCAGGGATCTGCGGCGGAAGGCAGCCGCCCCCGCTCCGCTCCCCACCCTAGGCCCGGTTTTACCGGCTCGCCCCGGTATGCGGCAGGTGGGTGAGACGGGTGCTCCGTACGGCCTCCTGCGTGGCACCGGCCTGCCGTACGGGCCGGACTGCGGCAGGCTGGGGGCACCGTCCGGAGAAGGGGTGAGGCTGGTGACCGCGAACCGATTGGCGCCGGCCGTACGGCAGCAGCTGGGCATCGGCCGGGTGCTGCCCCTGGGCGGGCCCGCGGACGGCTCATGGATCACCGAGCGCGCGGCCGCCGGAGCGCTGCGGGCGGCCGTGGGCGCACCGGCCGGGGCCCGCCTCGGCGCGCTGCGGCTGGCCGTCGCGGACCCCGGCAGCGCCCCGGAACCGTCCGTTCCGCCACCGCCGAGCGCACTGCCGCCGGGCCCGCTGCGCATCACGGCCGACCTCACCGCGCCCGGCGGCCGTCCGCTGCCCGCCCTCGCGGACGCGGTGCGCGCCGCCCTGCTGGAGGCGTCGGACCGGGAGCTGGGCCTGCTGGTGGGCCCGGTGGACCTACGGATCAGCGGGCTGCTGGAGGCCGGGGAGGCTCCCGCCCCGCCATCGCCACCCTTGGCGCCCGAAGCCCCGGCGCCCCCGGCCGGCAGCGCCGCGCAGGCGGACCGTACGGGAGCCGCGCAGGAGGGACCCGAAGGGATCGCCGCCGTCGCCCGCGGCGTCCCGGGCGTGGCCCGCCTCGCCCCCGCGCTCGGCGGCCGCTCCCGCCCCGTACGCCTGGACGCCGGCCACGCCCTCATCCAGCTGGCCACCGCGTCCGGCCATCGCGCCCTGGACGTCGCACGGGCGGTACGCGCAGCGGCGACGGCCGCCCCGGCGGCCCCGGAGACGGTCGCCGTCCTGGTGACGGCGGTCGGTCCGCACGCATGAGCGCCGGGCCGGCGGACAGGTCCTAGTCCCCCAGCCCGGCGAGATCGCGCAGCCGGCGCGCCTGGGCGGCCCGCTCCGCGGTGCGCTGCTCCTCGTAGGTACGGCCCGCGGCCCCGGCCAGCAGGGCCTTGGTCTCGATGACGGCGTCCCGCGGCGCGGCGATGAGCGCGGCCGCCAGGTCGGCCACCGCGCCGTCGAGCTCGTCCCCGGGCACCACCAGGTTGGCGAGGCCCACCCGCTCGGCCTCCTCGGCGTGCACGAAGCGCCCGGTGGCGCAGATCTCCAGCGCGCGGGCATAGCCCACCAGCCCGACCAGGGGATGTGTGCCCGTCAGGTCCGGCACCAGGCCCAGGCTGGTCTCGCGCATGGCGAACTGCACGTCCTCGGCCACGACCCGCAGATCGCAGGCGAGGGCGAGCTGGAAGCCCGCACCGATCGCATGGCCCTGGACAGCGGCGATGGACACCAGATCGGTGCGCCGCCACCAGGTGAACGCCTCCTGGTACTCCGCGATCGTGGCGTCCAGTTCGGTGTCCGCACCGCGTGCCAGATCGAGGAACGACGGCTCACCGTCGAACCCCTCCGGCGTGAACGCCTGCCGGTCGAGACCGGCGGAGAAGGACTTGCCCTCACCGCGCAGCACCACGATCCGTACATCACCCGGCAGCAGCGAACCCGCCTCGGCCAGCGCCCGCCACATGGCGGGCGACTGCGCATTGCGCTTGGCCGCGTTGGCGAGGGTCACCGTGGCGATGGTGTCGTCCACGGTGAGCCGCACACCGTCTTTGTCGAGCAGAGTCATCGAGCGCCTCCGAGTCAGCCGACCGCACCTGCGTGCGTAAGTGACTGAACGGTAACCTCCCGGCCGACTGCTCGACCGGCCGGGGGGAGAACCGTGGTTACCCGGAGTCGCGGACGTCAGGCAGAAGCGGCCTTCTTGCCCCTGGTGGCTCCGCCTCGACCGCGCAGGACCACACCGGATTCGCTGAGCATCCGGTGCACGAACCCATAGGAGCGACCGGTTTCCTCGGCCAGCGCCCGGATGCTCGCTCCGGAGTCGTACTTCTTCTTCAGGTCTGCCGCGAGCTTCTCGCGCGCGGCGCCGGTCACCCGGCTGCCCTTCTTCAGAGTCTCGGCCACCCGTGCCTCCTCATGGGAAGTGCGCTCTGGACTCTCATGATCACCCCTCCCCGGCTTCCTGGCCACCCATTCCGCAAGGGATATACGACGGGAATTGCCGCCGGATGCGCCGCCGGCCCGCCCGGAATTCCGCATTCCGTCCGTCTCGGCGGCCGGACCGCACTCCGGATTCCCGGAAAAGCGGCAGGTCAGGGGGGAGTACCGGGATATACGGCCGAAAAGGTGACGGCCGGGCCCGCCGGGGCCCGGCCGTGCCGCGCAGACTCGCCGATGTACGAGCCGTTCTCACGCAGATGATGGATCACGCGTAGGCCGAATGATCCAGACGGCATGATCCATACGCCGGTCAGGCCAGCGCGACCAGGTCCGCGTAGTCCTGGCCCCACAGGTCCTCGACGCCGTCGGGGAGCAGAATGATCCGCTCCGGCTGCAGCGCGTCCACCGCGCCCTCGTCGTGCGTCACCAGGACGACCGCACCGGTGAAGGTGCGCAGCGCGCCGAGGATCTCCTCGCGGCTGGCCGGGTCGAGGTTGTTGGTGGGCTCGTCGAGGAGCAGGACGTTCGCGGACGAGACCACCAGGGTCGCGAGCGCGAGACGGGTCTTCTCGCCGCCGGAGAGGACACCGGCCGGCTTGTCGACGTCGTCGCCGGAGAACAGGAAGGAGCCCAGCACCTTCCGGACGGCGACGAGGTCCATGTCCGGGGCGGCGGAGCGCATGTTCTCCAGGACCGTACGGTCCGCATCCAGGGTCTCGTGCTCCTGGGCGTAGTAGCCCAGCTTCAGGCCGTGACCGGGGACGACCTCGCCGGTGTCCGGCTTCTCGACGCCTGCGAGCAGCCGCAGCAGGGTGGTCTTGCCCGCGCCGTTGAGGCCCAGGATGACGACCCGGGAGCCCTTGTCGATGGCCAGGTCGACGTCGGTGAAGATCTCCAGGGACCCGTAGGACTTCGACAGGCCCTCGGCGGTCAGCGGCGTCTTGCCGCACGGCGCCGGGTCCGGGAAGCGCAGCTTGGCGACCTTGTCGGCGGCGCGCACCGACTCGAGGCCGGCGAGCAGCTTGTCGGCGCGCTTGGCCATGTTCTGCGCGGCGACGGTCTTGGTCGCCTTGGCCCGCATCTTGTCGGCCTGGGAGTTGAGCGCCGCGGCCTTCTTCTCGGCGTTCGCGCGCTCGCGCTTGCGGCGCTTCTCGTCGGCCTCGCGCTGCTGCTGGTAGAGCTTCCAGCCCATGTTGTAGATGTCGATCTGCGACCGGTTGGCGTCCAGGTAGAAGACCTTGTTGACGACGGTCTCGACCAGGTCGACGTCGTGGGAGATGACGACGAAGCCGCCGCGGTAGGTCTTGAGGTAGTCGCGCAGCCAGACGATCGAGTCGGCGTCGAGGTGGTTGGTCGGCTCGTCCAGGAGCAGGGTGTCGGAGTCCGAGAAGAGGATCCGGGCCAGCTCGACGCGGCGGCGCTGGCCGCCGGAGAGGGTGTGCAGCGGCTGGCCGAGGATGCGGTCGGGCAGGCCGAGGCTGGCGGCGATGGTCGCGGCCTCCGCCTCGGCGGCGTACCCGCCCTTGGTCAGGAACTCGGTCTCCAGGCGCTCGTACTTCTTCATCGCCTTTTCGCGGGTGGCGCCCTTGCCGTTGGCCATCCGGTCCTCGTTCTCGCGCATCTTGCGCAGCACGGTGTCCAGATCGCGGGCGGACAGGATGCGGTCGCGGGCCAGCACGTCCAGATCGCCGGTGCGCGGGTCCTGCGGCAGATAGCCCACCTGGCCGCCGCGGGTGACCGTGCCGGCAGCGGGGATGCCCTCGCCCGCCAGCACCTTGGTGAGGGTGGTCTTGCCCGCGCCGTTGCGGCCGACCAGGCCGATGCGGTCGCCCTTGGCGATACGGAAGGAAGCGGACTCGATGAGGATTCGGGCGCCGGCACGCAGCTCAAGGCCGGAGGCGGTGATCACGGAAAAGACTCCAGGGCAGGAAGACGGCGGGTTGGACGGACGGTCCGAGAGCGGTCAGCGCCGTCTAATGAACCCAAAGGAGAACTGCCATACAGGCAGTCTAACGGTGTTGTGCAACCGCTTTTCCCCCTGCGTTGAATCCGCAGGTCAGGAACGGTTTCCGAGGCATTGTCAGACCCCCCTGCGAGACTGTGACGCAGATCTCAGTGCATGAGGTCTCAACCCGGCGGGACGAGAGGGACGGTGAGGGCGATGACGGGTTCGGCAGCGGGGGCGCCCACGGTTTGCCCGGCGGTGCTCTACCGCGACGCCCGGGCGGCGATCCGGCTGCTGACGCAGGCGTTCGGGTTCCGCGAGGAGGCGGTCCACGAAGGTGAGGGCGGCGCGGTGCTGCATGCCGAGCTGTCGTACGGGGACGGGCGGGTGATGCTGGGCTCCAAGGGGCGCGGGGGTGTGTTCGACGCGGCGATGGAGGGCGCCGGGCCGGCTGCCGTGTATGTCGTGGTCGAGGACGCCGACGCGCATTGCGCGCGGGCCGAGGCGGCGGGCGCGGAGATCCTGATGCCGCCCACGGACCAGGAGTACGGCTCGCGCGACTACATGGCCCGGGACGGCGAGGGCAACGTCTGGAGCTTCGGGACGTACCGGCCGGGCGCCCCGTCATGAGGCGCCCGGCCGGCCTCTTACGCGCCGCCCGTGTGCACCTGGAACGCCGCGCGGCGCACGGCCTTGGCGAGCGCCGGGTCGGGGTGCGCCGCGGCCAGGGCGACCAGCACCTGGACGGTGCGGGGGTGGCCGACGGCGCGGACCTCCTCCAGGAGGCGCGGCACCGATCCCTGGACCGCCGAGTCGAGGTGCCGGACCAGGAGTTGGGTCTCCCCGTGGTCCGCGACGGCCGCCGCGGTGTCCACCCACAGCCAGGTCGACTCCTCGCGGGTGAGCACATCGGGCGCGGTCTCCGGGTCGCCGCCCTCGTGTTCGACCAGCCACAGCAGGGCGTACGGGCGCAGCGCCGGCTCGTCGGCGGCGGCGCGGACGGCGGGTTCGGCGGGGGCGCCGACGGCCCGCAGCGCCTCGAAGGCCAGGCCGCGCAGCAGCGCGTCCTCCCCGCGGGCCACGGTCAGCAGTTCCTCGACGGCGGCGCCGACCGCGCGGGCCGCGAGCCAGGCGCGGTATTCGGTGCGGGCCGGGCCCGGGGTGAGCCGGGCGCAGCCGCGCAGCATCGCCTCCGCGGACTGCTCGATATGGCCCGCCGGGCTCTGCGCGGCGACGCAGATCTGCTCCAGCTTGACCCACACCGCCCAGTTGCCCAGCGGCGTCAGCTGCGCCTCGTCGCTGCCGTAGGGCTCCTGGTGCGTGCCGCCGTGCGCACCGTCGGGGGCCTCATGCGGCGCGCCGCGGGGCGGGACCATCGCGCCCACGGTCGTCAGCGCGCCCAGCGCCCAGACCAGGAGCGCGGCGAGCGGGGCCCCCATGGCCTCGCTCGCCGTCCCCTCGGCGCGGTCGGCGTCAGCGGCGTCGACGGAGGGCTGTCCGTAGGGGACCTCGCAGCGTTCGGTGCGCAGCTCGGCGACGCGCTGTTCGAGCATGTCCAGCAGGGCGGGCAGCCGGACGGGCCCGGCCGACAGATACAGCAGGGAGAGCAACTGCGGTACCGCCTCGACGACTTCGGCGACGATCGCGGGACCGGCGCCGGACGGTGCGGGGCGGGCCAGCGACCAGGCGTCGAAGAGGGCGACCCAGCCGCGCAGGGCGGCGGTGTCGTCGCGGTCCCAGGCGCGCAGCCGCCAGCCGGGGCGGGCGACGCCGCCGTGCAGCTCGATGAGCCCGGCGAGCCGGGCGCGGTCCCAGTCGGCGCGGACCTGGTGCGGGGTCAGCCGCAGGTCCGCTGCGGCGCGTTCCACGGCGGCATGCGGGAGCGCTCCGTCGGGTTCGGCCCGCAGGCCCGCGCCGGTGGCGCCGGGACCGTCGGCCCAGCGGGCGAGGCGGGCCGCGCCGGCCAGCACGGCGCGGGCCTGGCGGGCCAGCTCCGCCGGGGCGGGGGTGCCCGCGGGCGGGCGGGGCGCCGGACGGGCGGCCCGGGTGGTCACCGCCCGGCGGGCGGCCGCAATCGGTTGGCCGGAGACGAGTCGGAGCCGGGAGTCGCGCGGAGTACGGGACGTCACAGGAGCAGTCTTGCCGCTGACGGCCCGAAAGCCCAATCGGAACCCCGCTTGCGGCATCGCCGGGGCGCGTCACCTCGCCGACCCATCCCCGATGTGGGGAGTTGTCCCTGCGTACACCCCGTGCACCCCGTACGGCCGCCGGTCGGCGGCGCGGCGGGGCCGCGGGCGGGGTCACATCAGCGGGGTCAGGAAGCGGCGCAGGGCCTCTTCGTAGCGGGTGGGGCCGGCGTTCCACATCGCGGCATGCGGGGCGTGCGGGACGGTCTGAAGGGTGATCAGGTCGGGCCGGCGGGCGGCGAAGGAGCGGGAGGCGGCCCAGGGGGCGAGGGTGTCGTCCGGGCCGTGGAAGAGGAGCGTGGGGACGGTCAGCGTGGCGGGGTCGACGGCGTCGGCGGGGCGGTGGACGGGCAGCCCGGTGATGCCCTCGGCGGCGCGGACGACCAGGGGCAGCAGGGCGCGCGGGACCCGCCGGGCGGAGGCCAGCGCGCGGACGGTGGCGTGCCGGTCGAGGACCGGGGAGTCCAGGACGAGTCCGCTGATGCGGTCGCGCAGCGCGGAGTGGGTGGCGGCGCGCAGCGCCATGGTGGCGCCGGTGGACCAGCCGTGGAGGACGACGTCGCGGGCGCCGTAGCGGACCGCATAGCGGATGGCGGCGTCCAGGTCGCGCCATTCGGCGTCGCCGAGGTGGTTGATGCCGTCGGTGGTGGCGGGGGCGCCCAGGTCGTTGCGGTAGGCGATGTCGAGGACCGGGAGGCGGTGGCCGTGCAGGAACGGCATGACGACCATGGGGTGTTCGCGGGTGGTGCCCAGGCCGTGTGCGGTGATGACCCAGGTGTCGCGGACGCCGGGGAGGAACCACGCGGGGAGGGGGCCGAGTTCGCCGGGGATGTCGATGTCGGCGCATTCGACGCCGAGGGCGTCGCGGGGGTTGCCGATGTGCACCTGCGGGGTCATCCGCATCCGGGCGCCCGGGCGCAGGGTGCCGTGGGTGACCCGGGTCAGGCGGCGGACGACCGTGTCGGGGGCGTGCGGGGAGCCGTGGACGACGGGGCCGATCACGGCGTGGCAGCCGGCGCCGGTCAGGCCGTAGACGCCGGGCCGCAGGGAGGCGAAACCGCGGGTCAGGGTGATCAGATCGTCGGTGAAGGAGTGAACGGTGAGGCGGGAGTCGCCGGGCAGGGGGTGCTCGGGGGACGGTTTCAGGGCAACATCGCCGGCGTACCGGCCGACCGCCACGGCGGCCGCCCCGGCGCCGAGCACGGACGTGGCGGCCACGGCTGCCGCGGTAGCCTTTCGCACCTTTCCAGTGTGCAAAGGGCCGCCGGGTGCGGCCAGCGGGGCGGGACGCGCGGGTGACGGGCGGGCGGCGGGGCCCGGTGGCGGCGGCCGGTCAGCCGGGCCGGCCGGGCTGGCCGTAGCCGCCGAGCTTGCCGCGGGCCTCGTCCAGCTGTCCGGGCGACAGCAGGCTGGGCGTATGCCCCGGCAGGGAGCTCGCGATCAGCCAGACGCGGCACAGCCACTCCAGCTGGGCGGTGCGGTCCAGGGCCTGGTCGAGGCTGTCGCCGTAGGCCATGGTGCCGTGGTTGCGGAGCAGGCAGCCGGTGCGGTCGCGGAGCGCGTCGAGCATGTGCGCGGCGAGCTCCTCGGTGCCGTAGAGGGCATAGGGGGCGACGCGTACCGGGCCGCCGAGGGCGCCGGTCATGTAGTGGACGGGCGGGAGCTCGGTGACGAGGGTGGAGACGGCGGTGGCGTAGGGGGCGTGGGTGTGGACGACGGCGGTGGCCGAGGTGTCGCGGTAGACCGCCAGATGCATGGGGAGTTCGCTGGTGGGGCGCAGGGAGCCGATGATCTGGACGCCGTCGAGGCCGACGGCGGTGAGGTCGCCGGGGCCGAGCCGGTCGTAGGGCACGCCGGTGGGGGTGACCAGGATCAGGTCCTTGATCCGGCAGGAGACGTTGCCGGAGGTGCCGACGACCAGGCCCTCGGCCACGGTGCGGCGGGCGGCGGCGACCAGCTCGCCCCAGGCTTCGGCGAGGCGGTCGGGGCGGTCCTTCGTCGGGCGGGGGGTGTCCTGCATGGTGTCCTCCGGCGCGGTGACGGCGGGCGGATGGGCGACGAGTGCGGTGCGGGCCACCGTACGGGCAGGCGGGGGCACGGTAGGGCACGGGCACGCTTGTCCGGTATCCGCTATATGGGGGTTACGGAGCGGTTGGTGGCGATTGGCCGAGGATCGACCGTCTTGTGTTGTTCGGCAGCCGGTGCCGGGCATGAGTGGTGGAGAGCCGGCGGCACGTGAGAGTCGGCACACCGGCAGCCCCGATCGGCGACCCCAAGGGGACCCATGCACCACCGCCCTCCCCCTCTCCCCGGCCGCTGGATACGCGGCTTCGGCAAGCGCAGCAAGATGGCCAAAGGGTGAGATGGAAGTGACAGCAGTGACTCCTCCGCGTGAACCATGCGGGGGTGTCATTGCCGAGCCCCTTCTCGTTCATCTTCCGTTCACCCACCGTCCCTACGGTCCGAGCGACACTGACCTTCGAACTGATTGCCTGGGTGAATGGAACACATCACGCTTCTCATCGGGATCGTGATCGTCACGGCCTTGGTGTTCGACTTTACGAACGGCTTCCACGACACGGCCAACGCAATGGCCACCACCATCTCCACCGGGGCATTGCGACCCAAGACCGCGGTGGCGATGTCGGCAGTCCTCAACCTCGTCGGCGCGTTCCTGTCCGTGGAGGTGGCGAAGACCATCTCCGGCGGCATCATCGACGAGAGCGCCGGAATCAGACCTGAAGTGATCTTCGCCGGTCTGGTCGGCGCGATCGTCTGGAATCTGCTGACCTGGCTCGCGGGCCTGCCCTCCAGCTCTTCGCACGCCCTCTTCGGCGGTCTGATCGGCGCGACGCTGGTGTCCGTGGGCACCGGCGGGGTCCACGGCAGCGCCGTGGTGATGAAGGTCCTGATCCCCGCGGTGGCCGCCCCGGTCGTCGCGGGCCTGGCCGCGATGGCCGCGACCCGGCTCACCTACCGGCTGACCCGTCACCGTGACGAGGCGGACACCGCCAAGGGCTACCGCGCCGGGCAGATCGCCTCGGCCGCCCTGGTCTCGCTCGCCCACGGCACCAACGACGCGCAGAAGACGATGGGTGTGATCACCCTCGCGCTGATCACCGGCGGTGTGGTCGCCCCGCACGCCGACCCGCCGCTGTGGGTCATCGCCTCGGCCGGTATGGCCATCGCGCTCGGCACGTACCTGGGCGGCTGGCGGATCATCCGCACGATGGGCAAGGGCATCACCGACATCCAGCCGCCGCAGGGCTTCGCCGCCCAGACCGGCGCCGCGGCCACCATCCTGGCCTCCTCGCACCTCGGCTTCGCGCTCTCCACCACCCAGGTCTGCTCCGGTTCCGTGATGGGTTCGGGCCTGGGCCGCAAGGGCGGCGTGGTGCGCTGGTCGACGGCCGGGCGGATGGTTCTCGCCTGGGGCCTGACGCTGCCCGCGGCCGGTGCGGTCGCGGCGGGCGCCGCGCTCCTGGCGACACAGGGCACCTGGGGCGTGACGGCGGTCGCCGTCCTCGGCCTCGGGGTCTGCGGTGCGATCTGGGCCGCCTCCCGGCGCAAGCCCATCGACCACACCAATGTCAACGAGGGCCCGGCCGAGGAGCCGGTGGGCGTGGTGACGGCCGCGCTGCAGACCGTCTCCCCTCCCCCGGCGGGCACCCTGGCCGCTCCGGTCACCGAGCCGGCCGAGCCGGCCGCCGGGCCGGACGGTGCCGCGGCACCGTCCACGCCCGCCCCGCGCAACAAGGCCGCGACGGCCGCCACCCGCTAGCGGTCCCACCGGCCGTCCTCCCGTAAGGAACACGGAACACATGAGCATCGACTGGGCAGCTCTCGGCCAGGTCTTCGGCGTCACTCTCGCGGTGACGGTCGGGATCGTGGGCCTGTTCACCGTCGGCATCGTCGGTACCTCCCGCAGGCCGGGCCAGGAGGGCGAGGCGGCCACGGCCACCGCTCCCGGCGCGGGTGCGCGGGCCGGGGCGATGGCCGCCTTCGCCCTGTGCGCGGCGGCCGTGGCGTACGGCATCTACCTGATCGTCGCCGCCTGAATCATCGCCGTCCGAGAGTCATCGCCGTCCGAGAGCCGGAAGCGGCGCTCACCGGACGACGCCGCTGAGCGCCTCATCCGCTTCCTTGGCCAGCCGGTCGGCGATGGCCGTGCCGCCCGGGCTGCTCAGGTATTGCGAGACCCGGATCTGCACGACCTTGCTGAAGGTCTGGTAGTGGGCGCTGCGCGGACGCGGCTGGGCCGCCCGCAGGGCCGCGTACAGCGTCCGGGTGTAGGGCGGCTCCTGGCCGGGCCGCGGCGCCGGCGGCCGGGTGGCGCCCTGCTCGCGCCGGGCGTCCCCGGGCGACAGCGGGCAGGTGGGAGCGCCCGGCCCTTCCCGGTACGCGGAGTCACGGGTGGCGGCGAACCCGCGCTCCAGGAGGCAGCGCTCGCTGCGCCGGCCGGTCAGCGCCTCGATCAACTCGCGGGCGCCCTCCGGCCGGGTGCTCTGCGCGGAGATCGCGAGGTTCTGCCCGCCCAGGACGGACATCCGTCTGCCGTCGGAGGGGCGGGCCGGCAGCTGGGCGACGTCGAACTTCTTGCCGGGGGTGAGTTTCTCGGCGACCGAGGCGTACTCGACGGGCCAGTTGCGCATGAACAGCGCACGGCCGTCGGCGAACCAGCGGCGGCTCTCGGTCTCGTCCATCGTCATGACCTCGTGCGGCATGATCCCGTCGTCGAGCCGGAGCTTGAGGTCGCCGACGCCCTGCTGCAGCGAGCCGACCTGCGCGCCCTTGGTGAAGCTGGTGGCGTCCGGGTCGCCGCCCGCGTACCAGGCCGCCTCCAGGGTGTTGACGGTCAGCCCTTCGTACGGCCGCAGCTGGGCGACCATGCCGTACATCGTGGGCGGTTTCTTCCCATGGTTCTGCCCCTTGCCGCTCCGGGCCGCCTTGCGGTTGTACGCCCCCGTGACCTGCTTGGCCCAGCTCTCCAGTTCGCCCCAGTTCGCCGGCGGCCGGTAATGATGGCCGTAGTCGGCGAGGATGTCCTTGCGGTAGTAGAGCAGCCCGGCGTCGGTGTTGAAGGGCACGCCCCACACCTTGCCGTCGTACTCCGCCGTCTTGACCACGCTGTCGAGGAAGTCGCCGTCCAGGCTGGTTCCCCAGGGGCGGATGACGCCCGCCTCGGCGAACTCCGCGGTCCAGGCGACATCGATGTTGAGGACGTCATAGCCGCCGTTGCCGGACTGCCCCGCGGCCAGCAGCTGGCTGCGCTGGCCGTCGGCGGTGTCGGGGAGCTGGACGATCCGCACCGTGCGGCCGGTGCGCTTCTCGAAGTCGCGGATCAGGTCCTGGCGGACGCCGGAGCTGCTGAGGTCGCTGCCGGTGGCCAGGACGATCGCGCCCTTCTCCGGGCCGGGCCCGGAGCCCGCAGTGCAGCCGCTCGCCGCCACCAGGGTCAGGCAGGCCAGCGCGGCGGTCAGCGTGGTGCGCGGTGCGGTCACTGCTCCTCCTTCGCGGCGGCGCCGATCGAGGCGACCAGTCCGGCGAGCTGATCGGGCGCTGTCGGGCCGTCGGACACACAGCGGCCGTTGGAGGTGCCGGCCAGCCACTGGAGGGCGAAGGTGTCGCACCCGGACCGGCCCATCGCCAGCGTCAGCACGGGCACCTCGGGTCCGTCCTTCAGCAGCCCGGTGAGCGTCTTCTCCACGTCCGCCGCCCGCCCCGGTCCGCCGTCGTCCTCGTCGAGGACGAGCACGATGGCGTTGTTGGTGCCCCCGGCCTTCTTCATGGTGCGTACGGCGGTGGTCAGCGCTTCCTCCATCGCGGCGCCGTGCTCGACCAGTCCGCCGCTCATCCGCTCCAGCGCGGCCTTGCCGCGGGCCGGCTCGGTGCTGCCGAGGGGCACCGCCTTGCGTACCGCAGAGCGGTCGTCGGAGCGCTCGCGGTCCGGGAAGGTCCACAGCCCGTACGTGTGGTGGGCGCCCGCCATCTCCATGACCCGGCTCGCCGCGCGGAGTGCGCGGGGCAGTTTGCCGCCGTCCGCCATGGAGGTGGAGGCGTCCATGAGGATCAGCAACTGGCTGGACTTCTGGGCCTTGTTGTAGCCGTCCAGCACCTTGGCCACCTGGTCCGGGTCCGCCGCGAAGGGGACGACGCGGGCGTGCGGATCGGTCTCCGCGCGGCTGTCGAGCAGCGGCGAGCCCTTCGCCGGCTGAGGCGTCGCACCGTTGTTGCCGGACACCCCGCGATAGCCCTGTTCGCTGAGGGTGCGCTGGCCGCCGCCGGGGTCGCGCAGCCACTGGGCGAACCGCTCGACCGCGGACTGCCGGGCGGCGGCGTCGGCGGCGCCGCGCCAGGCGACCCGGATCAGGGGGTGGTCGAGGGCCGGGACGTTCTTGGGGTAGTACGCGACGTAGCGGTCGCCGAGGGCGAGCGGGGACGCCAGGGCCGGGCAACTCCCCGTGGCACGGCCGAGGTTGAAATCGGCGAGGGACTTCTCGGAGACCAGCGGCGCGGACGTCCCGGCGTCCTTGGAGCCGGCCGCCGCGCCGCCGCCCGGGTCGTCGCTGCCGGGCCGCAGCGAGCACAGCAGCTCGGTGCTGCCCGCGTACTGGCTGCCCGGGGCGGAGAGCCGGCTCTCGGCACGGTCGGCGAGCGCCGGATCGGGAGCGGTGCCCGAGGGGCCGATGGCGGTGCCGTCGGCGGCCAGGTAGAGGCCGACGGTGTGCAGCAGGCCGGTGCCGGACAGCACGGGGCTGGGCCGCAGGAGTTTGAGGCGGCGGTGCCCGCCGTCGGTGCCGGCGAGCAGGTCGCGCCAGGAGGCGTCGGCCGGTTCGACGTCGTTCAGCCGTTTCGCCCACGGGATACCGACAACCAACGGGGTGTAGGCGACGGGGCCGGTGTTGTGCAGGGCCGCCGGGGATCCGGTGGCGGGCATACCGCGGCGGGCCTCGTCGTAGTCGGCGGTGGATTCGGGGATCCACAGGTCGGGCTGCGGGCCGGGCCGGTAGAGGGGGCCGGTCCCCTGGTCGTCCGGTGTGCCACTGCCGGCGCCCTGGGCCTCGCCCTGCCAGCGGCCGGCGGCGGCGAAGCCCCGGTCGGTCTGGTCCTTGGCGGCGGAGTAGACGGTGATCTGGGCGCGCCGGCAGCCGTCGGCATGGTCACCAATCCCCTCGCCGTCGAGGGGGCGGGTGTTGGCGCCGGACATCTCGTAGTCGAAGGCCGCCTGGCGCAGTGCGGGTTCGGCCTCGGGGGCGGTGAGCAGCCGCAGTTCGAGGGCCGGGCGGCAGGCCGGGGCGTCACCGGGGAGGTTCAGCAGGACGATGCCCCCGGTGGCCGGCACGAAGATGATCGCCAGGATGAGCAGCAGCCGGATCCAGTGCGCGCGCAACAGGTTGAGCCAGCGGCGTAAGCGGATGCGCAGCGGGACCGGGGGCCGGGCCCCGGGGGTGGCGAAGGAGAGGATGACGTCGTCGGTGGTGTTCTGCTTGGCGGAACGTGGCTCCCAGGCATCGTCCATCGGGGTCCGCTCGTCGGCGAGTTCCGCGCGCAGCTCCTGGACGAGATCGTCGAAGGTGACGGACTGCCTGTCCGCTATGCCGCGTTCGAGAACCCTGGTCACGGCGCGGGTGAAGACGCTGCCGCCGGCCGGCTCGTCGCCGCTGAAGATCCGGCGGTTGGGCTGCGCGGCCATCAGCAGCGACATGGGTTTGCGGGAGGAGTAGAAGGCCTCCCCGGCGTTCCCGGCGTAGCAGCACTCCAGGATGATCACGATCCGGTCGGCCCGTGCGTTGTCCAGATAGCGCAGCACCAGGTCCTGCCAGGAGACGGTCTTGTGGCGCCGTTCGGACGCGCCGACCATCAGCTGCAGATTGCCGCCGTCCGAGCCGACCCGGCCGTGCCCGGAGAAGTACACCAGCAGCAGTCCGCGCGCCTCGGCGGCGACCTCGTCCAGTGCTTGCTCCACCTCCCACGGCTCCTGCGGGGTGCAGATGCGGACCTCGTCCCGGGTGAACAGATCGGTGGCGGGATCGGTCAGGACCCGTTCGAGTGCCTCGGCGTTGTCCTTCACCGCGGGCAGCGGGCGCAGATTGCTGTAGTCGCTGACACAGATCAGCAGCGCGCGGTTGACCTTGCCGCGTGCGTCGTATTCGGACATCCCTCAGTCCTCGGCGCTGCTGCCGCCCTCGGCGCCGTCGAGCTCGCGCAGTCCGCCGCCTCCCTCACCGACCATGACAGAGGGCTGCTCGCCGGTGGCGCGCTCCTCCCTGCGCCGCCGCAGCCACTCCTGCAGGGCGATGCTCAGACCCTTGGTGACCTCCCCGGCGACCGCGCCGAGGACGACGAGGATCAGATCATCGACGCCGATGGCCATATCGGCCGGCCCGGTCTCGTCGCCGCCCTCCCCCTCGCCCGCCGGCCGGGGGCGGGAGGTCCACTCGTGCCGACGCCGTGTCAGCCATGGCTCCCGCTCCAGCCACGCCGTCAGATCCGCGGCGTCCTGTTCGGGGTTGTCCGTGCCCGTGATCCTGATACGGATCTCGTGGTGGTTCTCCTGCATCCCCCGCCCCCTTCCGGCGGATTCCTCGCCCGCCGTGCCCCAGATAGTGGCGCGGGACCGGGTGCGGGGGCAACCGTCGGTGACGGTCCGGCCACCCTGTGGCCCGTGCCACAGCCGCTGCCACAGGGCTGCGCCGCAGGTCAAGGGTGAGTTGACGGGCATTCGCGGGGCGTGGTGGACTGCCCGGGCCAATCGGCGACAGCAGAGGAAGTCCGGTGCGAATCCGGCGCGGTCCCGCCACTGTCACCGGGGAGCGTTCCTCCAGCGACGGCCACGGTCCGCCGCGCGGATGCCCGCAGGGCCGCCGCGTACGGGCTGGAAGGCCGGGGGAAACGCCGATCCGGGAGCCAGGAGACTCTCGTCGCCGTCACGTCGAGCCAGGGCGCGGACCCTGAGTGAGGACATATCGCCATGCCCGGCCGCCGTTCGAGATGCCCGCGCCCTGCCGTCGCCGTGTCCCTCCGAGGCCTGACGGCGGCCTGATCCGATGCGCGGCGAACACGCGGGATATGCGTGCGGCGCGGCCCTCGGCTTTCTCGGCGACCTGCTCGCGGCGGACCCCCGGCGCGGCCATCCGGTGGCCGCGTTCGGCCGGGCCGCGGGCGCGCTCGAGCGCCGTCTGTGGCGCGACCATCGCGGATACGGGGCGGCGCACGCGGTGTTGTGCGCGGGCGGCGCGGCCGCCGCGGCCGCACTCCTGCAGCGCACCGTACGCCACCCCCCGGCCCGGATCGCCCTGACCGCGGCCACCGTCTGGGCCGTCCTCGGCGGCACCTCGCTCGGCCGGGAGGCGCGAGCGGTCGGCCGTGCGCTGACGGCGGGCGACCTGGACGCGGCGCGGGAGCGGCTGCCGCATCTGTGCGGCCGGGATCCGCAGGCGCTGGACGGGCCGCAGATGGCCCGCGCGGTGGTGGAGTCGGTCGCCGAGAACACCTCGGACGCGGTGGTCGGCGCCCTGGTATGGGGCGCGTTGGGCGGTGTGCCCGGCCTGGTGGCGTTCCGTGCCGTCAACACCCTGGATGCGATGGTGGGCCACAAGTCGCCGCGCTACCGCCGGTTCGGCTGGGCATCGGCCCGTCTCGACGATGTCGCCGGCTGGCCGGGTTCCCGGCTGACCGCCGCGCTCACCGTTGCGGCGGGCCCCGACCGGCGCGGTGCGCTGCGGGCCTGGCGGGCGGACGGCGGCGCGCATCCGAGCCCCAACGCGGGCCCGGTGGAGGCCTCGTTCGCGGGCGCGCTCGGCATCCGGCTGGGCGGCACGCTGGCGTACGGCGGGCGGGTCGAGCACCGTCCGGTGCTCAACGGCGGAGCGTGGGCGCCCGCTGTGGCGGATATTGAGCGGGCGGTGCGGCTCTCGCGCCGGGTGAGCGTGCTGGCGCTGGTGACGACGGTGGCGGGACGACTTGCGTGCGCCGCGGTACGACGGAAAGGCAGGACCCGATGAGCGGGACGGTCGGCGGCGGCCTGTTGGTCGCCGGTACGACGTCGGATGCGGGCAAGAGCGTGGTGACGGCGGGCATCTGCCGCTGGCTGGCCCGGCAGGGGGTGAAAGTGGCCCCCTTCAAGGCCCAGAACATGTCGCTGAATTCGTTCGTGACGCGTCAGGGCGCGGAGATCGGCCGGGCGCAGGCGATGCAGGCCGCGGCCGCCCGCGTCGAACCGTCCGCGCTGATGAACCCGGTACTGCTGAAGCCGGGCGGCGACCGCAGCAGCCAGGTGGTGCTGCTGGGGAAGCCGGTGGGTGAGCTGAGCGCCCGCGGCTACCATGCGGGGCGGCAGGAGCAGTTGCTGGGCACCGTGACCGACTGCCTCGCCGAACTGCGCCGTACCCACGACGCGGTGATCTGCGAGGGCGCCGGCAGCCCCGCCGAGATCAATCTGCGCCGCACCGACATCGTCAACATGGGCATCGCCCGCGCGGCCCGCATCCCGGTCGTGGTGGTCGGCGACATCGACCGCGGCGGCGTCTTCGCCTCCTTCTTCGGGACCACGGCGCTGCTGTCCCGGGAGGATCAGGAGCTGGTGGCGGGGTATCTCGTCAACAAGTTCCGGGGCGATGTGACGCTGCTGGAGCCCGGACTGGAGATGATGCGGCAGCTGACCGGACGGCCGACGCTGGGCGTGCTGCCGTACGCGCACGGGCTCGGCATCGACGAGGAGGACGGGCTGCGGGTGTCCCTGCGCGGGGCGGTCCGCGAGTCGGTGGTCGCACCGCCGCACGGCGCGGACGTCCTGCGGGTCGCGGTGTGTGCCGTGCCGCTGATGTCCAACTTCACGGACGTGGACGCGCTGGCGGCCGAACCGGGTGTGGTGGTGCGCTTCGTGGACCGCGCCGAGGAGCTGGCGGACGCGGACCTGGTGGTGCTGCCCGGCACCCGCGGAACCGTCCGCGCGCTGGCGTGGCTGCGCGAGCGCGGACTGGCGGACGCGATCGCCCGGCGGGCCGCGGAGGGGCGCCCGGTGCTGGGCATCTGCGGCGGATTCCAGATGCTGGGCGAACGCATCGAGGACGAGGTCGAGTCGAAGGCGGGGACGGTCGGGGGGCTGGGGCTGCTGCCGGTGCGGGTGCGGTTCGCGGCGGAGAAGACCCTCGCCCGGCCGGTCGGCGAGGCGCTGGGCGAGCCGGTGGAGGGGTACGAGATCCACCATGGCGTGGCCGAAGTGGCAGGGGGTGAAGAGGCGTTCTTGGACGGCTGCCGGGTCGGCTCCGTCTGGGGCACCCACTGGCACGGCTCCCTGGAGAGCGACGCCTTCCGGCGGGCGTTCCTGCGCCGGGTGGCCGCCGACGCGGGCCGGGCGTTCGTACCGGCCCCGGACACCAGTTTCGGCGCACTGCGCGAGGAACAGCTGGACCGGCTCGGCGATCTGATCGAGGAGCACGCGGACACGGACGCGCTGCTGCGGCTGATCGAGAAGGGGGTGCCGGAGGGGCTGCCGTTCGTGCCTCCGGGGGCGCCCCGCCCTGTTGACGCGTCCGACCACAGCGATTCCCTTGAAGGAGGGCGCACCACATGAGCACCCGGTACCCGTTCACCGCCGTCGTCGGCATGGACGACCTGCGGCTGGCGCTGCTGCTGAACGCCGTCAGCCCCGCGGTGGGCGGCGTTCTCGTCCGCGGCGAGAAGGGCACAGCGAAGAGCACCGCCGTACGGGCGCTCGCGGATCTGCTGCCCGGGGTGCCCGTGGTGGCGGGCTGCCGCTTCAGCTGCGACCCCGCGGCGCCCGACGGGCAGTGCCCCGACGGCCCGCACGAGGCCGCGCCGGCCGCGTCCCGCCCGGCCCGTATGGTCGAGCTCCCGGTGGGCGCCTCCGAGGACCGGCTCGTCGGTGCGCTCGACATCGAGCGGGCGCTGGCGGAGGGCGTGAAGGCCTTCGAGCCGGGCCTGCTGGCGGACGCGCACCGCGGCATCCTGTACGTGGACGAGGTCAATCTGCTCCACGACCACCTGATCGACCTGCTGCTCGACGCCGCCGCCATGGGCGCCTCCTACGTGGAGCGCGAGGGCGTCTCCGTACGGCATGCGTCCCGTTTCCTCCTGGTCGGCACCATGAACCCCGAAGAGGGCGAACTGCGGCCGCAGTTGCTCGACCGTTTCGGGCTGACCGTCGAGGTCGCGGCCTCCCGGGAGCCGGAGCAGCGGGTGGAGGTGGTACGGCGCCGGCTGGCGTACGACGACGATCCGGCCGCCTTCGCCGCGCGCTGGGCGGACGAGGAGGCGGCGCTGCGGGAGCGGATCGTCGCCGCGCGGGATCTGCTGCCGTCCGTCCGGCTCGGCGACACGGCGCTCCGCCAGATCGCCGCGACCTGCGCCGCGTTCGAGGTGGACGGGATGCGGGCGGACATCGTGATGGCCCGTACGGCGACGGCGCTGGCCGCGTGGGCGGGGCGGTCCGAGGTGCTGGCCGAGGATGTGCGGCAGGCGGCGCTGCTGGCGCTGCCGCACCGCAGGCGCCGCAATCCCTTCGATGCGCCGGGCCTCGACGAGGACAAGCTCGACGAGGTGCTGGAGGAGTCCGGCGGGGCGGACGGGGACGACGGCCCCGGGCCGGAGGGGCCGCAGGGGCCGGACGACGGGCCGGACGGGCCCGAGGGCGGGCCGGACGGGCCCGGTCCCGGGGGTGTGCCGCCGCAGGACCGCGGGCAGCAGGCGCCGGAGCAGACACCGTCCGCCGAGCCCGGGCCGGACGGCGGCGACGCCCCGGCGCCGCTCCCCGAACAGCCCGCCGCCGCACCTGGTGCGCAGCAGGCCGCCGTCGGTGCCACCGAGCCGTTCCGCACCCGCCGCCTGGACGTGCCGGGCCTGGGCGAGGGGGCCGACGGCCGCCGCTCCCGGGCCCGTACCGCGCACGGCCGGACGACCGGGGCCCGGCGTCCCCAAGGCGCCCTGGGCAGGCTGCACCTGGCGGCGACCGTGCAGGCCGCGGCGCCGCATCAGCGGGCGCGCGGTCGCAGCGGGCGGGGGCTGGTGGTGCGCCGGGACGATCTGCGCGAGGCGGTGCGCGAGGGACGGGAGGGCAATCTGGTCCTGTTCGTCGTGGACGCGTCCGGGTCGATGGCGGCGCGCAAGCGGATGAGCGCGGTCAAGGGCGCGGTGCTCTCGCTGCTGCTGGACGCGTACCAGCGGCGCGACAAGATCGGTCTGATCACCTTCCGGGGGAAGGACGCCGAGCTGGCGCTGCCCCCGACCTCGTCGGTGGAGGCGGGCGCCGTCCGGCTGGAGTCGCTGCCCACCGGTGGCCGTACGCCGCTGGCCGCGGGCCTGCTCAAGGCCCATGAGGTGCTGCGGGTGGAGCGGATGCGGGACCCCTCGCGCCGTCCGCTGCTGGTGGTCGTCACCGACGGGCGGGCGACCGGCGGCCCGGAGCCGGTGCGGCAGGCGGCCCGTGCGGCGCGTCTGCTGGCCGCCGGGGGCACCGCCTCGGTCGTGGTGAACTGCGAGGCCGGGCCCGTACGGCTGGGGCTGGCGGCCGGGCTGGCCCGGGAGCTGGCGGGCACGGCCGTCACCCTCGACGAGCTGCGCGCGGACAGCGTCTCCGCGCTCGTCCACACCGTCCAGGGCAAACACACCGTCGAGGGCAAACACACCGTTCAAGGCAATCGGAGGGCCGCGTAATGCCGCAGGGACAACCGACCGTCGTACCGGACGACGGACTCACCACCCGCCAGCGCCGCAACCGCCCGCTGGTTTTCGTGCACACGGGCATCGGCAAGGGCAAGTCGACGGCGGCCTTCGGGCTGGCGCTGCGCGCCTGGAACCAGGGCTGGCCGGTCGGGGTGTTCCAGTTCGTGAAGTCGGCGAAGTGGAAGGTCGGCGAGGAGAACGCACTGAAGGTCCTCGGCGCCTCCGGCGAGGGCGGCACCGTCGCCTGGCACAAGATGGGCGAGGGCTGGTCGTGGGTGCAGCGCGGCCTCCACGGCGACAACACGGACAACGAGGAGAAGGCCCGCGAGGGCTGGGAGCAGGTGAAGCGCGACCTGGCCGCCGAGACGTACAAGCTGTACGTGCTCGACGAGTTCGCCTACCCGCTGCACTGGGGCTGGATCGACGTCGACGAGGTGGTGGAGGTGCTGCGCAACCGTCCAGGCACCCAGCACGTCGTCATCACCGGCCGCAACGCCCCGGAGAAGCTGGTCGAGTTCGCGGATCTCGTCACCGACATGTCGAAGGTGAAGCACCCGATGGACGCGGGCCAGAAGGGCCAGCGGGGCATCGAGTGGTGAACGCACGATGACCGGTACCACGGTCCCCCGCCTGGTGATCGCCGCGCCGTCCTCCGGCGCGGGCAAGACGACCGTCGCCACGGGCCTGATGGCGGCGTTCGCCGAGGCGGGCCTTGCGGTCTCGCCGCACAAGGTGGGGCCCGACTACATCGACCCCGGCTACCACTCCCTGGCCACCGGCCGCCCCGGCCGCAATCTGGACGCCTATCTGTGCGGCCCGGACCGGATCGCGCCGCTGTTCCTGCACGGCGCGGCGGGCGCGGATCTCGCGGTGGTCGAGGGCGTGATGGGGCTGTTCGACGGGGCGTCGGGCATGGGTGAGCTGTCCTCGACGGCGCAGGTCGCGAAGCTGCTGCGGGCGCCGGTGGTGCTGGTGGTGGACGCTTCGTCGCAGTCCCGGTCGGTGGCCGCCCTGGTGCACGGCTTCGCGTCCTGGGACCCGGAGGTGCGGCTGGCCGGGGTGATCCTCAACAAGGTCGGTTCGGACCGCCATGAGGAGCTGCTGCGCGAGGCGATGGGGTCGTCCGGGGTGCCGGTGCTGGGCGCCCTGCGGCGGACGCAGCAGGCGCGTACGCCGTCGCGGCATCTGGGCCTGGTGCCGGTGGCCGAGCGCCGGGCCGAGGCGGTGGAGTCGGTACGGGAGCTGGCCGCGCGGGTGCGCGAGGGCTGCGACCTCGAGGCGCTGCTGGCGCTGGCGCGCGGGGTGCCCCGGCTGGCGGACGCGCCCTGGGATCCGGCGGCCGCGGTGCGGGCCCGCACGTCCGGGGACCGGCCGCTGATCGCGGTCGCGGGCGGCGCCGCCTTCACCTTCTCGTACGCCGAACACGCCGAGCTGCTGACCGCCGCGGGCGCCGAGGTGGTCCCCTTCGACCCGCTGCGGGACGAGCAACTGCCGCCCGGTACCCGGGGGTTGGTGATCGGCGGCGGCTTCCCCGAGGTGTATGCACCGGATCTGTCGGCGAACGCGCCGCTGCGCGCGGCGGTGGCCCGCCTGGCCGCCTCCGGGGCGCCGGTCTCCGCCGAGTGCGCCGGGCTGCTGTACCTCTCCCGCTCGATAGACGGGAAGCCGATGTGCGGGGTGCTGCCGGCCGACGCCCGGATGACGGAGCGGCTCACGCTGGGCTACCGGGAGGCGGTGGCGCTGGCGGACAACGCCGTGGCGGTGGCCGGCACACGGGTGCGCGGCCATGAGTTCCACCGCACGGCCCTGGAGCCGGGTGCGGGCGCGTCCCCGGCGTGGGGGCTGACCCATCCCGAGCGGCGGGTGGAGGGCTTTGTCAGCGGCGGGGTGCACGCCTCGTATCTGCATGTGCACTGGGCGGCCGAGCCGTCGCTGGCCGGGCGGCTGGTGGAGAGCGCGGCGGCCGGGGCGCCCGTCGTGCGATGAGGTGCCGGACGGCCGTGGACGCCGATGCGCCCCTGATCGTCGGGGTGGGGGCGCGCCGCGGTGTCCCGGCGGCCGAGGTCGTGGACCTGATCGCGGATGCGGTCGCGGCGGCGGGGTGTACCGGCCGGCCGGTCCTGGCGCTGGCGACGGTGACGGCGAAGGCGGCCGAGCCGGGGCTGACCGGGGCGGCGCGGCGGCTCGGGGTGCCGCTGTGGACGTATCCGGCCCGGGCGCTGGCGGCCGTACGGGTGCCGGATCCGTCGGGGGCCGCGGCGGCCGCCGTCGGGACGCCGAGCGTCGCCGAGGCGGCCGCGCTGCTGGCCGCGGGGCCGGGCGGCGAACTGATCGCCGGCAAGCGGAAGTCGGCGCCGCGGGGGCGGCCGGCGGGGGCGACCTGCGCGCTGGCCGTACCGCGCAGTAACGGATGAGGGGGCAGTTACCGCTGGTAGGAGGGGAGGCCCCGCCGCCCCCGCCCCCGGTGCCGATATCGTCATGACCTCCCCCAACCCGCCCCGCCGCGGCCCGGATCGGCGGACGACGGTCATCGGCGACAAGGCGCCCCACCGCGACACCCGGTACCAAGGAGACCCAGTGACCACCCCACCCGCACTGCTCATAGCCGGTCACAGCACCCGTGACGAAGGCGGGGCCGAGGCCCTGCGCGCGCTGGTGCGCGTGCTCGCCGCCCGGCATCCGGAAGTACCGGTCGCCGGCGGGTTCTTCGGCACACCGGACTCGCCGCTGCCGCTGGGCGACGCCGTCGACGAGCTCGCCGGGCGGGGCGCGAGCCGTCTCGCCGTCGTACCGCTGCTGCTGGCCCCGGCCGGGGCGGCCGGGGAGACGCTGCCCGCCGCGCTGGCGCGGGCGGCCGAGCGCCACCCCGGGCTCGGCTACACCTGCGCCGCCGAGCTGGGCCCGCACCCCCGGCTGCTCGAGGTGCTGGAGCGGCGGCTGGACGAGGCGCTGGGCGGCGGCGCGCGGCGGCCGGAGGACCGGGCGCGTACGACGGTGCTGCTGGTGGGGCGCGGGACGAGCGATCCGTACGCCAACGCCGAGGTGGTACGGGCCGCGCGGCTGCTGTGGGAGGGGCGGGGTTTCGCGGGGGTGGAGACGGCGTTCCTGACGCAGGCGGCGCCCGATGTGCCGGCCGGGCTCGACCGGTGCACGGCGCTGGCCGCGGCGGCAACGTCCGCCGGCGCTCCGGGCCGCATCGTGGTCCTGCCGTACTTCTTCTTCCCCGGCGGCCTGCTGGACCGGCTGCGGATGCAGACCGAGGGCTGGGCCGCGGTGCATCCCCGCACCCAGGTGCTGGGGGCCGGGGTGCTGGGGACGCCGGCCGAGGTGGCCGAGGTGGTCATGGAGCGCTACCGCGAGACGGTGGCGGGCGGTGTGCCGGACGGGTCCCGGGCGGCGGCGGGGGACGCCCGGGACACCGGCGGCGTACCGGGGCAGGCGTCCGCCGGGGACCGGGACGGTCATGCGGGCGCTCGCTGACTCCGGGGCCGCGGCGCCCCATGAGCCGGATCTGCGGCATCACGGCGATGCCGAGGTACGGGGTGCGGACGGCGGTCCGGGACAGGCGGGGGACCTCACCGATCTGGCGGTCAATGTCCGGGCCGGTACTCCCCCGGCGTGGCTGAAGGCGGAGATCGCCGCGTCGCTGGACGGCCTCGCCGCGTATCCGGACGGCCGGGCGGCGCGCCGGGCGGTCGCCGCGCGGCACGGCGTGCCGGTGGAGGAGGTGCTGCTGACGTCGGGCGCCGCGGAGGCGTTCGTCCTGCTCGCGCGTGCGCTGCCGGCCCGTCGGCCGGTCGTGGTGCACCCGCAGTTCACCGAGCCCGAGGCGGCGCTCCGGGACGCCGGGCACGAGGTGGAGCGGGTGCTGCTGAGCGAGCGCGACGGCTTCCGGCTGGACCCGGACGCGGTTCCCGAGGACGCCGATCTGGTCGTCGTCGGCAACCCCACCAACCCCACCTCCGTCCTGCACCCCGCCGAGGCGCTGGCCGGGCTGGCACGGCCCGGCCGGACGCTGGTGGTGGACGAGGCGTTCATGGACGCGGTGCCCGGGGAGCGGGCGTCGCTGGCGGGGCGCCGGGATCTGCCGGGGCTGGTCGTGCTGCGCAGCCTCACCAAGACGTGGGGGCTGGCGGGGCTGCGGATCGGCTATGTCCTGGCCGGGCCCGGCACCGTCGCCGCGCTCGAGCGGGCGCAGCCGCTGTGGCCGGTCTCCAGCCCGGCGCTGGCCGCGGCCGAGGCGTGCTGTACGCCGCGGGCGCTGGCGGAGGCGGCCTCGGCGGCCGAGGAGATCGCCCGGGACCGGGCCCATCTGCTGGCCCGGCTGGGCGAGTTCGGCGCGCTGCGGGCGGTCGGGCCGGCCGAGGCGTCGTTCGTGCTGATCCGGCTGCCGGACGCGGCGGCCGTACGGACCGGGCTGCGGGCGCGCGGCTTCGCGGTGCGGCGGGGCGACACCTTCCCCGGGCTGGGCCCGGAGTGGCTGCGGCTGGCGGTGCGGGACCCGGCGACCACGGACCGGTTCGTGGCGGCGCTGGCGGACGTACTCGCCGCGCCCCCGTCCCCGTAGGGGGGTGCCCGCCGGGGCCGGGCCGAACCACGCTTCGGCGAGGCCCCGGCGGGGCCGTACCCGGCCGGCGCCCCCACAGCACCGGCACGGGGTACGGGTCCGTCAGCCGCGGGCGGCCGCCGCGGCGGTGCGGCGCCGGCGCGCGTAACCGAGCGTTCCGGCTCCCGCGGCGACCAGCAGGGCGGCGCCCCCGATGAGATACGGGGTGGCCGCACTGCCGCCGGTCTCGGCGAGGTTCTGGGTACTGGGGTGGGAGCCGGGGTGGGAGCCGCCTGCGGTGCCGCCGCCGCTCGTGCCGCCCGCGCTGCCGCCGGTCGAACCGCCGGAGCCGCCGGTCGTCCCCCCGGAGCCGGAACCGCCCGTGGTACCGCCGGAACCCGTGGTACCGCCGGAACCGCCGGGGTCGCTGCCGCGCGGCGCGGTGCACGTCGCCTCCGCGAGCGTGACCCGGCCCCGGACATCGGCCACATTCAGCTTCAGCGGGTTGAGCGCGACGTTCAGTTCCAGCGCGGTCGCCGCCGCGCTGCGGCCGGTCACCGTCCGCTTCGACAGATCGAGCCGTACGTTGCCGACCCCCGGCACCTTGACGTCCGTCGTCCCGCCCGCCCGGAGCGCGACCTTCTTGCCGAGGACGACGACGTCGCCCAGCACCTGGGACTCGGCGCGCGGCCGCTTCCCGGCCTCGCACACCGCCCGCGAGGTCACCTGCTCGACCTCGACGAGGGACAGCGGCCCCAGACCGGGGGCGTGCACCTTCGCGCGGACGAGGTTGGCGTAGCCCTCGGTCCGGTGCCGTGCGGCGGTGGCCCGCGCGGTGGCGACGTCCGCGCGCGCCACGCTGAACGGCCGACCCTGGTTGATGCCGTCCAGGTCGACGGTGAGCGTCGTCTTGCCGGCGGAGGCCGGGGCGTGCACCTCGTTGAGGGTGGCGCGCAGCGGGATGTTGAGCGCCTTGTGGAGCAGTCCGACCTGCAGCCCGGTACGGAGGACGACCGCGCCGGAGGTGCCGTGGTTTCCGGCGGCGTGCGCGGGCCCGGCGGTGGTCAGGACGGCGGGGCCGGTGGTCAGGGCGGCGGCGACGAAGGTCGCGGCGAGCCGTCGGGGCATGCCGGAGGAGCTGATGGAACCGGTGGACACGTGAGTGGAACCCCCACAGGAGAAAGGGAGTCGCCGGCCGCGCCGATGGGGGACATCACGCGGGCCGACGACCTCGACCCGCACATCGTGTCCGCACGGAGGGTGAACGGGCAGACACATGAGGCCAGTTCACCTAAATGGGTGGTTTCCGTGATTTCATTCGATTCCCGTGACGCTGTGGGCCACGTACGCCCCAGTCGCCCCACCGCACGGGTGACCCGTGTTGACCCGCCCGGTCCCGGCCGGCCACCCCATCGGCGACGTCCGGCACGCGGAATTCATTGTCCCGTACATGCAGACCGCGGTTAGGGTGCCGCCGTGCCCACAGAGCAGCCGACCGAGCAGACCGACCACGCCACCCGGCGCAGCGCCGCACCGCACGGCGACCTCCCCGCCTCCGACCGGGCGGCGCGCCGCGCGGTGGCCCTCTTCCCGCTGCTGGTGATCGCCGCCGGGGCGGTGGGACTGTTGTGGCCCGTGCGGTTCACCGGATGGGCGCCCGGCGTGCCCTGGCTGCTCGGGGTGGTGATGTTCTCGATGGGCCTGACGCTGACCCCGCCGGACTTCACCGCGGTGGCCAGGCGGCCGTGGGCGGTGGGCCTGGGACTGGCCGCGCATTACGTGATCATGCCGGGGCTGGGGTGGCTGATCGCGACCGCGCTGCACCTGCCGCCGCAGCTGGCCGCCGGGGTGATCCTGGTCGGCTGCGCGCCGAGCGGGACCGCGTCCAATGTGGTGACGTTCCTGGCCCGCGGCGATGTGGCGCTCTCGGTGTCGGTGGCGACCGTGTCCACGGTGCTCGCGCCGCTGGTCACGCCGCCGCTGACGCTGCTGCTCGCCGGGCAGTTCCTGGACGTGGACGCCGGGGTGATGGTGACCGACATCCTCAGGACGGTGCTGCTGCCGGTGGTCGCCGGGCTGGTGGTACGGGTCGCCGCGGGGCGGTTCGTGGACCGGGTGCTGCGGGTGCTGCCCTGGGTCTCGGCGCTCACCATCGCCGTGATCGTGCTGGTGGTGGTGTCCGGGAGCGCGGCGGCGATCAAGGACGCGGCGGCGCTCGTCCTGCTCGCCGTGGTGCTGCACAACGGGCTCGGGCTGGCGCTCGGCTACGCCTCCGGAAGGCTGGCCCGGCTGGGCGCGCCCGCGAGCCGCGCCATGGCCTTCGAGGTCGGCATGCAGAACTCCGGCCTCGCCGCCTCGCTCGCCACCGCCCACTTCAGCCCGGCGGCGGCGCTCCCCGCGGCGGTCTTCTCGGTGTGGCACAACGTCTCGGGCGCGGTGGTGGCGGCCTTCATGGCCCGCTCGGCGCGGCGGGAGCGGTGACGGGCGAGACCCGCCCCCGCCCCCCGCCTCACCCGATCGCCGTCACCCGATCACCCTCCCCCGCAGCACCACCAGCCGCGGCGCCGCGAGCACCCGGACATCGGCCCGCGGATCCGTCTCGTACACCACCAGGTCCGCCGGGGCGCCCTCGGTGAGGCCGGGGCGGCCCAGCCAGTCGCGGGCGCCCCAGGTGGCGGCGGAGAGGGCGGCCCCGGCGGGGAGGCCGGCCTTCATGAGTTCGGCGACCTCGTCGGCCACCAGGCCGTGCGGGAGGGAGCCGCCGGCGTCGGTGCCGGCATAGACCGGGACACCGGCGTCGTAGGCCGCCCGCACGGTGTCGTAGCGGCGGGCGTGGAGGCGGCGCATATGGTCGGCCCACTGGGGGAACTTCGCCGCGCCGCCGTCGGCGAGCCGCGGGAAGGTGGCGATGTTGACGAGCGTGGGGACGATGGCCACCCCGCGCTCGGCGAAGAGCGGGATGGTCTCCTCGGTCAGGCCGGTGGCGTGCTCGATGCAGTCGATACCGGCCTCGACGAGCGGGGCGAGGGTCTCCTCGGCGAAGCAGTGGGCGGTGACCCGGGCGCCCAGGCGGTGTGCCTCGGCGATGGCCGCCTCGACGGCGCCGCGCGGCCAGCAGGCGCTCAGATCCCCGGTGGAGCGGTCGATCCAGTCGCCGACGAGCTTGACCCAGCCGTCGCCGCGCCGGGCCTCCTGGGCGACGTAGGCAACCAGGTCCTCGGGCTCGATCTCGTGCGCGTAGTTACGGATGTAGCGCCTGGTACGGGCGATGTGGCGGCCGGCACGGATGATCTTCGGCAGGTCGGCGCGGTCGTCGATCCAGCGGGTGTCGGAGGGTGACCCTGCGTCGCGGATCAGCAGCGTGCCGGCGTCGCGGTCGGTGAGCGCCTGCTTCTCGCTGGTCTCGGCGTCCACCGGACCGTGTGCGTCGAGGCCCACATGGCAGTGGGCGTCGACCAGGCCCGGCAGCACCCAGCCCCCGACGGTGGTGACCTCCCGCACGCCGTTGGGCCGTTCGAACGTCACCCGACCGCCGAGGACCCACAGCTCATCGCGTACCTCGTCCGGTCCGACGAGGACCCTCCCCTTGAGGTGCAGCGCCGCACCTTCGCTCATGGACGTCATACAGGCACTGTAGGCGGCGGCCCGCCGCCCCTGGCCGGCCCTCGGCCACAGCCGCCCCGGAGGCCCCGCAGCCGTATTCCGCCATGGGTTTCCCGGAAACCGGGCCGACCTTCCGAATTTTCTTCCCGCACACCTTGCCGCGGGCCTTCCGGTTGCGAATTCCCAATTCTTCAGAAGCGTAGCTTCCCGTATTCTTCTGCCCGCTTTTCCGCAGCTCAAACGCCAAGATTTCGCTAGCGACAAGTGCCAGAATTCGGACGGATCTCGGGGGCGTTACGGAGCTGTGACCGACTACACAACGTGTCCGTTTCCTCCCAAACTTCCGGGGCAAATCGCCACATTCTGCGACCGAATCGCGCGCTCGGGCGCACCCGCGCGATAGCACAGACGAACCTTCTCCGTAACCCCTGCCCGCGATGCAATTTCCTTTTTCCCTCGGTAAATTTAATTCCCATGACCGCCGCACAAGCAGACCATGCACGTGCCCGCAGCGATATCAGAGAATTGCCGGAGGGCTTCAAGCTCGACACCCCACGCATGGAGGACGGAGCCGCGATCTGGCGTATCGCCCGCGACTCCAGGACTCTGGACCTCAACTCCTCCTACAGCTACCTGCTGTGGTGTCGCGACTTCGCCGCCACCTCCGTCGTCGCCCGCGACCCGCAGGGCGAGCCGGCAGCCTTCGTCACCGGCTACATCCGCCCCGAGCGCCCGGAGACCCTCGTCGTCTGGCAGGTCGCCGTCGACGACGCGCACCGTGGCCAGGGGCTGGCGGCCGCACTCCTGGACGGGCTGACCACCCGCGCCGTGAGCGAGCTGGGCATCCGCCACGTCGAGACCACCATCACACCGGACAACGCCGCCTCCATGCGGCTGTTCGCGTCCTTCGCCGAGCGCCACAGAACCGGCCTCGCGCGTGAGGTGCTCTTCGACGCCGGGCTCTTCCCCGAGCAGGGTCACGAGCCGGAGGTGCTGCACCTCATCGGCCCGTTCGACCCGCCACCGGGACGTCTGCGCTGACGGACCCCGTACGGACCGGCCGCGCGGCCGCGGTGCGCCGCGCCCGCCCGTACCCCGTGCACCGGGCGGCCCCGCGTGGCCGTGCCTGCTGCGCCCCGCCCCTCCCCCCAGACTTCGATCTTCCTTCGCACTCATCTCCCTGGAGCATGCTGTGACCATCACCCAGCCCGACCTGAGCGTCTTCGAGACCGTGGAGTCGGAGGTCCGTAGCTACTGCCGCGGCTGGCCGACCATTTTCGACCGTGCGCAGGGCAGCCGGATGACCGACGAGGACGGCCACACCTACCTCGACTTCTTCGCCGGGGCCGGAACGCTCAACTACGGCCACAACAACCCGGTGCTCAAACGCGCCCTGATCGACTACATCGAGCGGGACGGCGTCACCCACGGTCTGGACATGTCGACCACGGCCAAGCGGGCGTTCCTGGAGTCGTTCCAGAACATCATCCTGCGGCCGCGGGACCTGCCCTACAAGGTCATGTTCCCGGGCCCGACGGGCACCAACGCGGTCGAGGCCGCGCTGAAGCTGGCCCGTAAGGTCAAGGGCCGCGAATCCATCGTTTCGTTCACCAACGCCTTCCACGGCATGTCGCTGGGCTCGCTCGCCGTCACCGGCAACGCGTTCAAGCGGGCCGGCGCCGGTATCCCGCTGGTGCACGGCACGCCGATGCCGTTCGACAACTACCTCGACGGCCAGACCCCCGACTTCATCTGGTTCGAGCGCCTCCTGGAGGACTCCGGCTCGGGCCTCAACCAGCCCGCCGCCGTCATCGTCGAGACGGTGCAGGGCGAGGGCGGCATCAACGTCGCGCGCGCCGAGTGGCTGCGCCAGCTCGCCGAGGTGTGCAAGCGCTGGGACATGCTGCTCATCGTCGACGACATCCAGATGGGCTGCGGCCGCACCGGTGCCTTCTTCTCCTTCGAGGAGGCGGGCATCGTGCCGGACATCGTCACGGTGTCCAAGTCCATCAGCGGCTACGGCCTGCCGCTGGCGCTCACCCTGTTCAAGCCGGAGCTGGACATCTGGGAGCCGGGCGAGCACAACGGCACCTTCCGCGGCAACAACCCGGCCTTCGTCACCGCCGCCGCCGCGCTCGACACCTACTGGGCCGACGGGCAGATGGAGAAGCAGACCCTCGCCCGCGGCGAGATCGTCGAGGAGCACCTGAAGGCCATCGTCGAGGAGCACCCGGGGACCTTCGCCGAGTACCGCGGCCGCGGGCTGGTGTGGGGCATGGAGTGCCTCGACAAGAGCCTCGCCAACAAGATCGCCAAGCGCTGCTTCGAGCTGGGTCTGCTGATCGAGACCTCCGGCCCGGAGAGTGAGGTCGTCAAGCTGCTCCCGGCGCTGACGACCACCCCCGAGGAGCTGGACGAGGGACTTCGCATCCTCGCCCGCGCGGTCCGCGACTGCGCCTGACCGCCCCGGCCGGCCGGACCATCCGGCCGGCCCCGGCTCCCCGACCGTTTCACAGAAAGGCACCGACCACCGTGATCGTCCGATCCTTCCAGGACATCGAAGGCACCGACCGCCACGTCCAGGCCAAGTCCGGCACCTGGGAGAGCAAGCGCATCGTGCTCGCCAAGGAGCGCGTCGGCTTCTCCCTGCACGAGACGGTCCTCTACGCGGGCACCGAGACGTCGATGTGGTACGCGAACCACATCGAGGCGGTCGTCTGCACCGAGGGCGAGGCCGAGCTGACCAATGACGAGACCGGTGAGAAGCACCTCATCACGCCCGGCGTGATGTACCTGCTCGACGGGCACGAGAAGCACACCATGCGGATCAAGAAGGACTTCCGCTGCCTGTGCGTCTTCAACCCCCCGGTCACCGGCCGCGAGGACCACGACGAGAACGGGGTCTACCCGCTGCTCACCGAGCCGGAGGCGGAGCCCGACCTGGTCTGAGGCCGAGGTGTCGCCGTCACCCGACTGCCCCGTCCGGCAGCCGGGCAGGCGCGCAACACCGGCAGGTAGCTGGTAGCACGTTACGAGAGGAGAGGAAGGCAACACCATGACCACCGCACCCGAGCGCATCGCCGACCTGTACCCGACCCGTGGGACCGCCGAGGTGATCACCCCGCGGAAGGACCCGGTGGTGTGGTCGCAGCCCGGTACGGCCGGCCCGTTCGAGCCGTCCGAGCTGAGCGACTTCGAACGCGACGGCTTTTTCGCCATCCCGGAACTGCTCACGGCGGAGGAAGTCGCGGTGTACCGCGCCGAACTGGACCGGCTCGTCCTCGACCCGGAGATGGGCGCCGACCCGCGCTCCATCGTCGAGCCGAAGTCGCGGAGCGTCCGGTCCGTGTTCGAGGTGCACAAGATCAGCGAGGTGTTCGCGAAGCTGGTCACCGATCCGCGCGTGGTGGGCCGCGCGCGGCAGATCCTGGGCTCGGACGTCTATGTCCACCAGTCACGGATCAATGTGAAGCCCGGCTTCGGTGCGTCCGGTTTCTACTGGCACTCGGACTTCGAGACCTGGCACGCAGAGGACGGTCTGCCGAACATGCGCACCGTGTCGGTCTCCATCGCGCTGACGGAGAACTACGACACCAACGGCGGGCTGATGATCATGCCCGGCTCCCACCAGCACTTCGTGGGCTGCGAGGGCGCGACGCCGAAGGACAACTACAAGCGGTCGCTGCAGATGCAGGACGCGGGCATCCCGTCGGACGAGGTCCTCACCAAGATGGCGGACCGGCACGGCATCCGCCTGTTCACCGGCAGCGCCGGCTCGGCGACGTGGTTCGACTGCAACGCCATGCACGGCTCCGGCGACAACATCACGCCCTACCCGCGCAGCAATGTCTTCATCGTGTTCAACAGCGTGGACAACGCCGCGGAGGAGCCGTTCGCGGCGCCGGTGCGGCGTCCGGAGTACATCGGAGCGCGGGACTTCACGCCGGTGAAGTAGCCGGGCCGGTACATACGGGTGGCGCGGCCGCCGCACAGACGCTGTGCGGCGGCCGCGCCGTTGCCGTGCCGGGGCCGGGTCAGCCGCCGCCCCGCCCGATCAGTTCCAGCAGCCGGTCCACGTCGTCGGTGGAGTTGTAGAGGTGGAAGGCCGCGCGCAGCATTCCGTTGCGCGCCGAGACCCGTACGCCCGCTCCGGCCAGCCGGGCCGCCGCATCCGCGAGCCCGGGGGTGGACACGATCGCCGAACCGGGCGCCGGACTGGGCGTCAGGCCGCGCTCGGCCAGGCCCGCGCGGTAGCGGTCGGCGAGCGCGGTGTTGTGCGCGTGGATGGCCGCCACGCCCAGTTCCCCGATGAGCGCCAGCGACCGTTCGGCGCCGACGTAGGAGAAGTGGGCGTGCGGTTCGTCGAACCGGCGGGCGGTCGCGGCCGGCCGCAGGACCGGTCCGTAGACGGACTCGCCGAGGTCCTCACCGGCCACCCAGCCCGCGTGCCGCGGCGCGGGCCAGTCCTTGCCCTCCGGTCCGCCGTCGGCCCCGAACGTCATGAAGGTCGTACCCCGCGGGCACAGCAGCCATTTGAAGGCGCCGCACACGAAGTAGTCGTAGTCGGCGGCCCGCAGCGGCAGCCAGCCGGCGGCCTGGGTGGCATCGAGGTACGTCCGCGCGCCGTGCGCCCGCGCGGCCTCCCGTACGGCCTCCAGGTCCGCGATCCGGCCGTTCGCGGACTGCACCGCGCTGAAGGCGACCAGCGCGGTCTGAGGCCGCACCTCCTCGGCCAGCGCCTCCAGCGGTACGGTGCGCACGCGACGCTCCCACAGCGGATTGACCAGGGAGCTGAAGTCGCCCTCGGGGACCAGCACTTCGCAGTCCGGCGGCAGCGAGGCGGCGACGAACGCGGACTGCACCGCGACCGAGCTGCCGATCGCGACCCGCTCCTCGGGGATGTCCACCAGCCGGGCGAAGGCGGCCCGGGAGGCGGCCGCCGGCCCGAAGTAGTCGCGGCCCATGGTGCCGTACGACGCCGATTCCTCGACGGCCGCGCGCAGGGCATCGGCGCTGCGGCGCGGGAGCAGACCGGCGGAGGCGGTGTTCAGATAGGTCGTGCCGGGCGCGAATTCCGCCCCGCACAGTGGCGTATGTCGCTGCATGCCCCCACTGTGCGGGACGGTCCCCGCTCCGTCCATGGCGCCGCCGCGCCGCTCAGCTGCCGGGTACGGCGCAGCCGTCGTCCCCGCAGACCGCCGCGTCCCCGCCCGCCACCGGCTCCGTTCCGCCGTCCGCGTACGCCCGCTCCAGCGCCTGCCGGAACACCTCGGCGGGCTGGCCGCCCGATATTCCGTACCTGCGGTCGATGACGAAGAACGGCACGCCGGTGGCGCCCAGCTCCGCCGCCGCCCGCTCGTCGGCGCGCACCTCCCGGGCATAGGCGCCGGGGTCGGCCAGCACCCGGGCGGCCTCGTCGGCGGGCACCCCCGCCGCGACGGCGGTCGCGGTGAGCACGGCGGGATCGGCGAGGTTGCGGGCCTCGGCGAAGTTGGCGCGGTAGAAGGCGCCGAGCAGCGCGTCCTGGACGCCGTGCGCCTTGGCGAGGTGCAGCAGCCGGTGCAGGTCGAAGGTGTTGCCGTGGATCCGGTCGGAGCGGTAGGCGAGTCCTTCCTGCGCCGCCGCGTCCGCCACTCGTGCCTCCATGGCCTCGGCCTGCGCGCGGCTGACGCCGTACTTCGCGGCCAGCATGTCCAGGACGGGGAGGTCGGTGGCCGCCGGGGCCTTCGGGTCCAGTTCGAAGGAGCGGTGCACCACCTCGACCCCCTCGCTGCCGTACCGCTGCGCGAACGCGGCGAGCCCGGCCTCGAAACGGGCCTTGCCGATGTAGCACCAGGGGCAGGCGATGTCGGACCAGATTTCGACGCGCATGGGGGCTTGCTTTCCTCGTTCGTACGGCATGGTCCGTACGGCATTGCGGTGCGTACGGCATGGCGGGTGGACGCCGGTACAACCTGCGGGGGCGCCGGGCTATTCCCTGGGTACGGTCCCGGCATGACCACCCCACAGGACGCGGCCGGATTCTGGGAGACCACCGGGGCCGCCAAGACGTTCACCCACCCGCTCGACCCGCGGCTGCTGGCGGAGTTCGTCCCTCGTACGGCCCGGGTGCTGGACTACGGCTGCGGCTACGGGCGGCTGACCGCCGAGCTGGCCGGGCTCGGCTACCGCTCGGTGCTGGGGGTGGACGTCTCCGCGGCGCTGGTGGAGCGGGGGCGGCGGGAGCACCCGGGGGTGGATCTGATGCGGTGCGCGGGGTTCCCGCTGCCGTTCGAGGACGGGGCGTTCGATGCGGCGCTGCTGTTCGCGGTGCTGACGTGTGTGCGGCAGGACGCGGACCAGACGGCGATCGTGCAGGAGCTGGGGCGGCTGGTGCGGCCGGGCGGGGTGCTGTACCTGAGCGATGTGCCGCTGCAGAGCGATCCGTTCAACCGGGAGCGCTACGAGCGGTTCGCGCAGCGGTACGGCACGTACGGGGTCTTCGAGACGCCCGACGGCGGGGTGTTCCGGCACCATCCGCCGGAGCGGCTGCGCGGACTGGTGCGCGAGGCGGGCTTCGAGGCCGTCCGGGAACAGCAGGACACGGTGCGCACGCTGGACGGGCACACCGTCGGGCGGCTGGCGATCGTCGCGCGGCGGGTCCGGCCGGCGGGGGCGTCAGGCTGACAGCGGAAGCGTCAGGCTGAGGTGGCTGGCATCGGGGGCGGGGCGGCGGTCCGGGTCGGGCCGCCAGCCGAGGCCCGTGTAGAAGGCGCGGGCCCGGTGGTTGTGCCAGAGCACCTCGAGGACCGCGCGGGAGCAGCCCGCCGCGCGCCAGGCGTGCAGACAGGCGGCGTGCAGGGCGCGGCCGACGCCGGTGCCCCAGTGGCCGGGGTCGACATGCAGCTGGTGGAGCGTGACGACGGCGGGGCCGCTGCGGCGGTAGGAGGCGGCGCCGACGACCGTGTCCCGGCGTACGGCGCAGAGTGCGGGGGTGTCGTCGCGGTCCAGGACGCGTCCCCAGGCGGCGTGCCACCGGTCGCGTTCGGCCGCGGTGTCGAAGGGTGCGCCGGGGAAGCGGGCGTGCTGGTAGGCGGCGCGGGCGGCGGCGTGCAGGCGGGCGATGGCCGGCAGGTCCCCGGGGGCGGCGGCGCGGACCCGGAGGCCGGCCGGTGCCGGTGCCGCTGCTGCCACCGTGCATTCCTCCCGGGCGAAAACGGAGTGAGGGCTTGCCGCACCCCGGACGGCGTTCCCTATGCTGAACACCGTCCCGGACCATGGACATTCATGACCATCCGGGACTCTATGGCTGTCCGAACAGAGGGGTCAAGAGCGATGTCAGCTGCCGACGCCGGCGGATCGCAGGTCAAGTCCGCGGTGCGGACGGTGGAACTGCTGGAGTACTTCGCGGCCCGCCCCGGTATGCACAGTCTGGCCGCCGTCCAGGAGGCCGTCGGCTACCCCAAGTCGAGCCTCTACATGCTGCTGCGCACCCTCGTCGACCTGGGCTGGATCGAGACCGATACGACCGGGACGCGCTACGGCATCGGGGTACGCGCCCTCCTGGTCGGCACGTCCTACATCGACGGCGACGAGGTGGTGGCCGCCGCCCGCCCCACCCTCGACCGCCTCGCCGACGACACCACCGAGACCGTCCACCTCGCCCGCCTGGACGGCACCGACGTCGTCTACCTCGCCACCCGCCAGTCACAGCACTACCTGCGCCCCTTCGCCCGGGTCGGCCGCCGGCTGCCCGTGCACTCCACCTCGCTGGGCAAGGCGCTGCTCGCCACCTTCACCGACGACCAGGTGCGGGGGATGCTGCCGCCGAACCTGGCGCAGCTGACCGAGCACACCCTCACCGACCGCGAGGCCCTGATCGAGGAGCTGCACGCGGTACGCGAACAGGGCTATGCGGTCGACCGCGAGGAGAACACCCTCGGCCTGCGCTGCTTCGGCCTCGCGATCCCCAACCGCACCCCGGCCCGGGACGCGGTCAGCTGCTCGGTGCCGGTGGCCCGCCTCACCCCCGACCACGAGCAGCTGATCAAGGACATGCTGTTCGGCGCCCGCGACCGGCTGGCACGGGTCACCCGCCGCCTCTGAAGCGGCCGGGCGGCGGCCTCCCCCGTGCGGCGGAGGGAGATCGTCATCAGGGGCGAGGCGGGAAGGACCCCGCACCGGGGAGACTGGCCGTCATGACCACGCTGAACTTCTTCGCCGGGGACGGGGCCGCTCGGTGCGACTGACCTTCCTGCGCTGGGCCTATCTGGTGATGGGCGGCGCGCTGTTGATGCCGTACTTCCTTGCGGCGTCGGTCATCGTGTCGCTGACCATGGGCACCGACCCCTACCGCGACATCGGGAGCCAGTTCATCGCGTTCGGCGTCGCGCTGCCGCCCGCCGGGCTGGCCGCGCTGCTCTTCGCACCGGCGCGGCCCATGGCGGCGAACGGCGTACGGACGTTCTGCGGGGTGCCGAAGGAGCTGCTGGCCGAAGGGCCGGGGTATGCGTGGGCCGCCCGGCGGCGTACCGCGCTGTGGTTCCTGGTGCACCAGGCGGTCGGCGCGATCGTGAGCGGATTGTCGCTGGCCGTGCCACCGGCCGCGGTCGTGCTGATGGCCCTGCCGTTCTCGTCGGCGCTGCAACGCCAGTGGGCGCAATGGCAGCACGCCGACCTGTCGGCATGGCAGCAGGCCGGCTGGCCGGTGACGGCCCTGCCCGGCGTGCTCGGCCCGCTCGCCGGGCTGGCGCTGCTGGCTCTGGTGGCCGCCGCGATCTGGGGCGCCGGGAAGCTGCTGGTCCGTCTGGCGCCGGTCCTGCTGGGCCCGACGCCCGTCGACCGGCTGGCCGCGGCCGAGCGCCGGGCCGCCGATCTGGCGTCCCGTAACCGGCTCGCCCGCGAACTGCACGACTCGGTGGGGCATGCGCTGAGCGCGGTCACCCTCCAGGCGAGCGCGGCCCGCCGGGTCCTGGACACGGACCCGGAGTTCGCCCGGCAGGCGCTGGGCGCCATCGAGGAGACCGCCCGCGACGCCGTCGCCGAACTGGACACCGTGCTGGGGCTGTTGCGCGAGGACGGCCCCGCCTCCACCGCCCCGGCGCCCACCCTCGACGGCCTGGACGAACTGCTGGAGCGCACCCACGCGGCGGGGCTGACCGTCGAGACGACGATCGAGGGAAGCTGCGCGGCGCTGCCACCGATGGTCTCGCGCGAGGCGTACCGGATCGTGCAGGAGGGGCTGAGCAATGCGCTGCGGCATGCCGGTGCGGTGACCGTACGGCTGCAACTGCGCCTGAAGGAAGGGGAGTTGACACTCATGATGGAGAACCCTGTGGAGGATGCGAAACCGGCCGCCCGCACGGGCGGCGGGCGCGGGCTGCTCGGCATCGGCGAGCGCGCCCGGCTGCTGGGCGGCGAGGCGGCGGCCGGTGCGCACGACGGCGTATGGCGGCTGACGGCCAGCCTCCCGACGGGGGCCGCCCGGTGAGCGTGCAAGCACCCCTGCGCGTCCTCCTCGCCGACGACGAGCGGATGGTGCGTACGGCGCTGCGCGCGATCCTCGGCGCCGAGCCCGACATGGAGGTCGTCGGGGAGGCCGCGACCGGCGCGGAGGCGGTGCCGCTGATCCGTGAACTGCGGCCGGACATCGTCCTGATGGACGTCCGGATGCCGGAGATCGACGGGATCCGGGCGACCGAGCAGGTGCTGGCCGGGATGTCCGGCCCGCCCCGCATCATCGTCGTGACGACCTTCGAGAACGACGCCTATGTCTATGAAGCGCTGCGCGCCGGAGCCAGCGGGTTTCTGCTCAAGCGGTCCGGGGCGGAGGAGCTGGTCCAGGCCGTCCGGCTGGTGGCGCGCTGCGATTCGCTGCTGTTCCCGGCGGCAGTCCGGGCGCTGGCCGCCAGTCATGCGGGCCGGCGGGCGGCGGACGATGCGGCGCGGACGCTGCGGGCCCGGCTCTCGGAGCGGGAGCAGGCGGTGCTGCGGCTGATGACGTCGGGGCTGGCCAACGCCGAGATCGCCGCCCGGCTGGGCGTCGGCCCGGCCACCGTGAAGACCCATGTGGCGGCGGTGCTGGCCAAGCTCGGGGTACGGGACCGGACCCAGGCGGTGATCGCGGCGTACGAATGCGGGTTCGTACGGCCGGGATGAGCGGGTTCGTACGGCCGGGATGACCGGCCGGCGCTCCCCCGGCGGCGCCGTTCACCCATTCGTCCCGGCGGGCGGGCCCGCCCGGCGCCGTACCGATTAGCTCGGAGACCAGGAGGCGCGGACCGACCCTCCCGTCGGCACAACGGCGTGCCGCAGGCCGCGCTTCGTGGAGGTCCGTGCCATGCGATTCCTGCGACCCCCCCGGCTGCTCACCGGTGCCGCGCTGGCCGCCGCCGCGTTCGGCCCGGCCGCGCCCGCCGCGTACGCCGACGGCTTCGGCGAGGTCGAGGCCTCGCCGTACCCGGCCAGGGCGGGCTCCAGCGTGTCGCTGGCCACCAGGGACTGCGGGCACAGCCGCTCGGCGACCGTGGATGCCAGCACGCTGGGCGGGGGCACCGTCACGCTGCGACCCGGCGGGAGCGGCGGCACGCTGATCGGCGAACTGAGGGTCAGGCCGGACACCCGGCCGGGCAACTACGGCCTCGGCGGCACCTGCGCCAACGGCAGGGACATCACCGGCATGGTCGGCGCCGCCGGGAACCGGGACCCCGGCCTGAGGCCGCGGCCGATGCCCAGGGGCGGCGTACGGACCGGCGCGGGCACCACGAGCGAGGGCCCCGACACCACCGAGATCCTCGCCGGCAGCGGCCTGATGCTGGCGGCCGCCGCCGGGGGCACCTGGGTCCTGCGCCGCCGCCACGCGCGCGGACGGGCCTGACCGGGACCGGCCGCCCGCACCGGCCGGAGCCCCGCAACCACCGCCCCGCAAGCCACTTCCCACACCCCGTCAAGCGTCTTGACCGGCGCCGGACCGGCTCGGCTACCGTCCCTGCCCATGACCACCCCCCTCTCCTCCCCCCGTACCGTCCTGCTCACCGGCGCCGCCGGCGGCCTCGGCACCCTCATGCGCGAGCTGCTGCCCCCGTACGGCTATTCCCTCCGGCTCTTCGACCAGCGCCCCATCGACAACGGGGACGCCGTCACCGCCGAGCTCGCCGACAAGGAGGCGCTGCGGGAGGCCGTACGCGGCGTCGACGCGATCGTCCATCTGGCGGGCATATCCCTGGAGGCCCCATTCGAACAGATCCTGCGCGCCAACATCGAGGGCACCTACCACCTCTACGAGGCAGCACGCGCAGCGGGCGTCCGGCGCATCGTCTTCGCCTCCTCCAACCACGCCGTCGGCTTCACCCCGCGCCCCGAGGACGGCTCCGGCGCGATCCCCGCCGACACCCCCCGCCGTCCCGACACCTACTACGGCCTGTCCAAGGGCTTCGGCGAGGACCTCGCCTCCCTCTACTGGGACCTGCACGGCATCGAGACCGTCTCCGTCCGCATCGGCGCCTGCGAACCCGAGCCGACCACCGTCCGGATGCTGTCCCTCTGGCTGAGCCCCGCCGACTGCGCCCGCCTGCTGCACGCCGCGCTCACCGCACCCGGCGTCGGCCACACCGTCGTCTACGGCTCCTCCGCCAACACCCGCCTGTGGTGGGACCTGTCCGCCGCCCGTGCGCTCGGCTACGACCCGCAGGACGACTCCGAGCCCTACGCCGCCGGTCTGATCGCCGCCCAGGGCGAGCTGGACCCCCGCAACCCCGAACACACGCACCTCGGCGGCGCCTTCTGCACCGACCCGCCCCGGTGGCCGTACTGAACGCGGCCCGCGCCGCCCACGGAACCCGCACCGCCCCTGCGGCGTCCTGATCTGTGTACGCACCGTGCCGGAAGGAACAAGGAACGCATCATGGGCATCATCACCTGGCTCGTACTGGGCCTGATAGCGGGCGTCGTCGCCAAGATCCTCCTGCCGGGCCGGGACCCGGGCGGGCTGGTCGGCACGACCCTGATCGGTATCGCGGGCTCCTTCATCGGCGGCTGGCTGTCCACGAAGATCCTGCACCGCCCGATCCCGAAGGACATCGGCGAACCGTCCATGTGGATCGCCTCGGTAGCCGGCGCCCTGGTCCTGCTGATCGTCTACCGGCTGCTGTTCGGAAACTCCCGCGAACGCCGCTGAGGACGCATCCGGCCTGATACCACCTCATACCGCCCTGATGCGCCTCTGACGACGAGTAATGGAACCGCAAAAGCGAGCCGATCGTTACCCTTGACATGACCGCTATGACTCCTGGCTCGAATCTCCCCCTCACCGCCGCACGGGTGGCGGTGGATGTCACCGCCCCCGCGCAGCTTGATGTGTCGGGCCTCCTTCCCGCCGCGGTGCCCGAGGGCATCGAGAAGATCGTGGTCACCGCGAGCCTGGACGCGCCGGGCACGACCTTCGCCGGCACCGAACCGACCGGCACGGTCCGCAACGCCGACGACGGCAGCGTGATCGCCACCTTCACCCCGCCGCAGCTGGGCGCCGAAACCGCGCTGATCGTCGTCGAGATCTACCGCCGCAACGGCGCCTGGAAGGTCCGCGCGGTCGGCCAGGGCTACGCCGACGGCCTCGCCGGGATCGCCACCGACTTCGGCGTCAGCGTGGACGAACCCGCCGCCCCGCCCGGCCCCCGCCAACACCATGGTGGTGAACCCCGCCGCGGTGCCCGAGGGCATCGAGAAGATCGTGGTCACCGCGAGCCTGGACGCGCCGGGCACGACCTTCGCCGGCACCGAACCGACCGGCACGGTCC
>NZ_LGKG01000165.1 GCF_001294335.1 Streptomyces chattanoogensis | reverse complement strand
CAAAGGAACCTCATCTCCGTGATGGAGACGGGGTATCAACATATCTGGCGTTGACTTTTGGCACGCTGTTGAGTTCTCAAGGAACGGACGCTTCCTTTGGATTCCCTCTCGGGTTTCCTCCGGGCGCTTCCCTTCGGTGTTTCACACTCTATCAGGCCTTTTTCGGGCTTTCGAACCGGCGTTTTTCTGCAGACATGCAGAAGCGCGCAATTCGAAGAGATCGATCACGACTCTGAGGGAGTGCCGCCCACGGCCGTCCAGGCCGCAGTTGATTGCGGCCTGGTTGTCTGGGGCAGGTCTCAGACAGTACAGGCCTGCTGTGGGCGAGGCAAATCGATTCAGCGGGACTCCACGGCCGTTCGGCACGGTGTCGCACATGCGGAATCGGCCGTTCTTATGACTTACGCTTCTGAACGGTGCGCCGTCCAGGACAGGTAGCGATGGCGGCCTGATGAATCTTCACCCCTGGGAGGCTTCCCATGACCACCGTGACGTCCCCTCTTGCAGGACGCGCCATCGGACTCGCGGCAGTGCCCGACCCGGTGTTTTCCGGAGCGATGGTGGGTCCGGGTACCGCCATCGACCCCGTTCGCGAGCCGTCCGAGGCTGTTTCGCCTGTGGACGGTGTTGTTGTTTCGCTGCACCCGCATGCGTTCGTCGTCGTCGACGCCGCCGGGCACGGGGTGCTGACGCACCTCGGTATCGACACCGTTCAGCTCAACGGCGAGGGCTTCGAGCTGCTCGTCAACAAGGGCGACAACGTTTCCCGCGGCCAGGCGGTCGTGCGCTGGAACCCCGCCGCGGTCGAAGAGGCCGGCAAGTCGGCGGTGTGCCCGGTTGTCGCGCTGGAGGCAGCCGCAGACTCGCTCGGTGATGTGCGCGAGGACGGCGACGTCAAGGCGGGCGACACGCTCTTCTCCTGGCAGTAGCAGCACAACGCCGTCCTGGACGGCAGGTACGACATCCACCGCGGCGGCAGCGATTCGCCGCATCAAGGGAGACGGGTGACATGGAGACAACGCTGCGGGGCGTCGGTGTGAGCCACGGTGTGGCCATAGGCGAGGTGCGGCACATGGGTACGGCCGTGCTCGAGCCGCCGGCCAAGCAGATTCCGGCGGATGAAGCGGAGCGCGAGCAGGGGCGCGCCCGTCAGGCCGTCGAGGCCGTTGCCGCCGATCTGGTCGCACGGGGGAACCTGGCGGGCGGCGAGGCTCAGGCCGTGCTGGAAGCGCAGGCCATGATGGCGCAGGACCCCGAGCTGATCGCCGATGTGGAGCGGCGGATCGCCGTGGGCAGCACCGCCGAGCGGGGTGTGTACGACGCGTTCGCCGCGTATCGCGCGCTGCTGGCGGGGGCCGGCGAGTATCTGGCCGGGCGGGTCGCCGACCTTGATGATGTGCGGAACCGGATCGTGGCGCGGCTGCTGGGTGTGCCGATGCCGGGTGTGCCGGACAGCGATGAGCCGTATGTGCTGATCGCCCGGGATCTGGCGCCGGCCGACACGGCGCTGCTGGACCCGGCGTTGGTGCTCGGTTTTGTGACCGAGGAGGGCGGGCCGACCAGCCACAGCGCGATTCTCGCGCGGGCGCTGGGGGTGCCGGCCGTGGTGGCGCTGCCGGGTGCCGGTGAGATCGTCGAGGGCACCGTGATCGCGGTGGACGGCAGCACCGGTGAGGTGTTCGTCGAGCCGGATGCGGACAAGCGGGCGGCGCTGGAGAAGGCCGCGGCGGAGCGGAAGGCGGCGCTGGCTGCGTCGTCCGGTCCGGGTGCCACGTCCGACGGTCACAAGGTGCCGCTGCTGGCGAACGTCGGCGGCCCGGGGGATGTGGCCGCTGCGGTCGAGGCCGGGGCGGAGGGGGTCGGTCTCTTCCGTACGGAGTTCCTGTTCCTGGACGACAGCAAGAAGGCGCCGGCTCACGACAAGCAGGTCGAGGCGTACCGGAAGGTGCTGGAGGCCTTCCCCGAGGGACGCGTGGTCGTGCGGGTGCTCGACGCCGGTGCCGACAAGCCGCTGGATTTTCTGACGCCGGCCGACGAGCCGAACCCGGCGCTGGGCGTGCGGGGTCTGCGGACGCTGCTGGACCACCCGGACGTGCTGCGGACGCAGCTGACCGCGCTGGCCGAGGCGGCCGAGGGGCTGCCCGTCTATCTCGAGGTCATGGCCCCGATGGTGGCGGACCGGATCGACGCCAAGGCGTTCGCGGATGCGTGCCGGGAGGCCGGGCTGCAGGCGAAGTTCGGCGCGATGGTGGAGATTCCGTCCGCGGCACTTCGCGCACGGTCGATTCTGCAAGAGGTGGAGTTCCTTTCCCTGGGGACCAATGACCTGGCGCAGTACACCTTCGCCGCCGACCGTCAGGTGGGTGCGGTGTCGCGGCTGCAGGACCCGTGGCAGCCGGCGCTGCTGGACCTGGTGGCGGCTTCGGCCGAGGCCGCGAAGGCCGAGGGCAAGAGCTGTGGTGTCTGTGGTGAGGCGGCCTCCGATCCGGAGCTGGCGTGTGTGCTGACAGGGCTCGGTGTCACCAGCCTTTCGATGGGTGCGGCGTCGATTCCGTATGTGCGCGCGACGCTGGCGAAGCACACGCTGGCGCAGTGTGAGCGTGCGGCGGCCGCGGCGCGGGCCGCGGACACCGCCGATGACGCGCGGGCCGCGGCGCGGGCGGTGCTGTCCGGGGAGTAGGCCCGGGAACGCCCCGAGGAGTGGCAGATGGCCGTCCCGCCCCTGTGGCGGGGCGGCCATCTGCCGTTGGCCGGGCGTGGCCGGGGCCTCAGCGGTGGCGGTGTTCGTCCGGCGGGGGTGTCAGGGCGAGGCCGGGGGCGTAGTCGACGCCGTGCTCGGGGGCGATGGGCTCGCCGGTGTCGGCGTCGGTGCAGTAGGCGGTGAAGACCTCGGCCTCGGTGAGCGGGCAGGGCCAGGCGTCGCGCAGCGACCAGCCGCGGACGGTGGAGCGGAGGGCGGCATCGGTGATGTCGGCTGCGCCGCCGGTGTTCGTGGGGTCGCCGGTGTCGGTGGGGCCGGCGGTCATGGTCCGGGCGACGATGCCGCCCGGGGTGCGCAGGGCGAGTCCCGCGGCGAGGACCGTACAGAAGATGAGGGTCTCGGATTCGGAGAGCTGGGGGCGGCCGCTGTCGCCGGCGGTGGTGTGCAGGACCGCCAGGAGCGGTGGGTCCCCGGCGGGGATGCTGCAGACGAGGTGATGGGTGCCGTTGCCCAGGGCGTCGAGGAGTTGCTGGAGGGCGTCGGTGGCGCGGGCGAAGGCGGCATGGCCGAGGTCGGTGCCGCAGTCCTCGCAGTGTCCCGCGCGGGCCAGGAGTGCGGATGCCTGGTTCCACGTCGCCCGGCGGTCGGCTTCCTCGACGAGCAGCGGGAGGAGCTGGGTCAGTGGCTCGCCCGCGTAGGTCAGCGTCGGGCCCGTGCAGGCCAGTTCGGCCGTGTAGCGCGTGCGGCTGTCGGGGTGGTCCGGGTCCAGGTCGTGGTCCGCGCAGTATTCCTCGTAGGCGGCCGGGTCGAAGAGGCTCAGGGTCGTCAGCACGCCCTCGGCGGTGAGGGTGCGCAGCAGGGTTTCCATCTGCTGGAGGTAGCTGCGGTGGTCGTCGAACGGGAAGGTGCGGTAGCGGCGCATGGCCGCGAAGTCCCGTTCGTCGGCCAGGACGGCGGCGGTGCTGGGGACTTCGCGGCGCAGCGTGCGGCGGGCGGCGGACCGGTCGGTGTACCGGGTGGTGGATGTCATGGTTCCCCCTCAGTGAGGTGCGTCGGTCGTACGTCACTTGTCACTGAGAGTAAGCGGGGGGTCTGACAATGGCCGTCCGGCGCCCGCCGGACCGCCGCTGACCTGGGCCCGGGCCGTGGCTGCCGGGCCTACTCGGCGCGGTCGCGGGCCACTCGCTCGTAGAAGCGGAGCAGTTCGAGGCTGTCGACGGAGCCGGGGTTGACGGCCTTGTCGAGCGGGGTGCCCTGGAGGAGGCGTTTGACGGGGACCTCGAGGCGCTTGCCGGTGAGGGTGTGCGGGATGCCGGGCGCCTCGACGATGTCGTCGGGGACGTGGCGGGGGGAGAGGTCGGTGCGGATGGTGCGCTTGATGCGCTCGCGGAGGGCGTCGTCGAGGGTGGCGCCGGGGGCGAGGTGGACGAAGAGCGGCATCCAGTAGCCGCCGTCGGGGAGTTCGAGGCCGATGACGAGGGATTCGCGGATCTCGGGGAGGCGTTCGACGGCCTCGTAGATGTCGGCGGAGCCCATCCGGACGCCCTGGCGGTTGAGGGTGGAGTCGGAGCGGCCGTGGATGACGACGCTGCCGCGGGAGGTGAGGGTGATCCAGTCGCCGTGCCGCCAGACGCCGGGGTACATGTCGAAGTAGCTGTCGTGGTAGCGGCTGCCGTCGGGGTCGTTCCAGAAGCGGACGGGCATGGACGGCATGGGCTTGGTGACGACGAGCTCGCCGACGTCGTCGGTGAGGGGCTTGCCCTGGGGGTCCCAGGCCTGCAGGTCGGTGCCGAGGCAGGCGGCCTGGAGTTCGCCGATGTGCACGGGGAGGGTGGGGACGGCGCCGGCGAAGCAGCTGCAGACGTCGGTGCCGCCGCTGACGGAGGCGGTCCACAGGTCGGCGCCGCTCTCCGCGAAGCAGTCGTGCAGCCAGCGGAAGCCGTCGGGCGGGAGCGGTGAGCCGGTGGTGGCGACGCAGGTGATGGCGGAGAGGTCGAGGTCGCGGGCCGGGTGGATGCCGGCCTTGCGGCAGGCCATGACGTAGGCGGCGGAGGTGCCGAAGACGGTGGCGCGGGTGGTTTCGGCGACCCGCCACTGGGCGGCGATGTCGGGGTGGCCGGGGCTGCCGTCGTAGAGGACGATCGTGGCGCCCGTCAGGAGGCCGCCGACGAGGAAGTTCCACATCATCCAGCCGGTGGAGGTGTACCAGAAGAAGCGGTCGCCGGGGCCGAGGTCGCAGTGCAGGCCGGTCTGCTTGAGGTGTTCGAGGAGGATGCCGCCCTGGGACTGGACGATGGCCTTGGGCAGGCCGGTGGTGCCGGAGGAGTACAGGACCCACAGGGGGTGGTCGAAGGGGACCTGTTCGAAGACGACCGGTTCGGTGTCGGTTCCGCCGTCGGTTCCGCCTTCTGTTGCAGTGCCGTGGGTGGTCAGATCCGACCAGTTCAGCGCGCCTTCGGGGGCGGGGGTGCCGAGCAGGGGGATGTGGACGACGGCGCGGAGGGTGGGGAGTTCGGCGCGGAGTTCGGTGACGGTGTCGCGGCGGTCGTGTTCCTTGCCGCCGTAGCGGTAGCCGTCGACGGTGAACAGGACGACCGGTTCGATCTGCTGGAAGCGGTCGAGGACGCTGCGGGCGCCGAAGTCGGGGGCGCAGGAGGTCCATACGGCGCCGACCGCGGCGGTGGCCAGGAGGGCGACGACGGCCTGCGGGATGTTGGGGACGTAGCCGCTGACGCGGTCGCCGGGGCGGACGCCGAGGCGGCGGAGTTCGCCGGCCAGCGAGCCGACCTGGGCGCGCAGCTCGGCCCAGGTGACGGGGGTGGGCTCGTGGGTCTCGTCGACGTAAAGCAGCGCGGGGGTGTCGGCGCGGGCCGGGTCCTGGGCGGTGCGCAGGGCGTGTTCGGCGTAGTTGAGGGTGGTGCCGGGGAACCAGCGGGCGCCGGGCATCGTTCGGTCGGCGAGGACGGTTTCGTAGGGGGTGGTGAAGCGGACGTCGAACCATTCGGCGGTGGCCTGCCAGAAGGCGGCGAGGTCGTCCACGGACCAGCGGTGCAGGTCGGCGTAGCTTGCGGCCGGGTCGCCGGGGGTGGGGGCGGGCGCGCCGTGGTGGTCGGCGGCCCAGGTGTGGAAGCGGGTGATCTGAGCGCCGGCGATGCGGTCCGGGCCGGGCTGCCAGAGGGGTTCCGGCTGCGGTTCCGGCTGGGCGTCGGACTGCGGTGCGGTGGTCATGATGCGGCTCCCGGGCGGTACGCGTCGTGTGCGTCGGGCGCGCACGGCGTTGGGGGTCTCCCGGGGCGTACGCGTGACACGGCTTGTCTGGACGATGCCATGTGATCGTCTTGTGCACCAGGGTCGGCCGTGAGATTCGGGGCGGGGCCGCGGCCGCCGGGCCGGTGACCGTCCGATGGCCCGGTCGTATCAAGCCATCGGCCGCCGGTCCCCGGGCCTGAACGTGGCCGAGCGTGACCCCGCGCAGGTGAACGGCAGTTGAACGGCGCCCGCACGGCGGGGCGGCAATGGCAGGCTGGCCTGCATGGACGGGCGGGATCTGGTGCGGTCGGTACGGGTGGTCAAGGCGGTCGGGCCGGCGCAGGGGCTGCGGTCGGTGCGCGCGGCGTGGCGGCGGCGGAGGGCGGATGCGCGGGCGTTCGCGCGGCAGGGTGCGGAGCGGGCGCGGGTGCCCGGGGCGGCGAGCGGCGCGGAGCCGCAGCCGGGCGGCGGGCTGATCCATTTCGCGCGGTCGTCGCTGCGGGTGCGGGTGGCGTCCGGCGGAGCGGTGTTCTGCGGCTGGGACGGCGCCGGGCCGGAGCCCTCGTACGCGCTGGCCGGGGCGTGTCCGGAGGTGGATCCGAGGGCGGTGCTGGAGCCGGACACGGAGGGCGGCTGGCGGGTCGTCTCGGAGCGGGTGATGGTGGTGGTGTCGCGGCACGGCGCGGTCGAGGTGCGGACGCCGGGCGGGGTGACGCTGCGCCGGGAGCTGCCGCCGCGCTGGTGGGACCGTACGGAGCAGGGAGGCGCGGCGGAGGGGGGCGGTGCCTCGCGATGGGTGCAGCGCTCGGAGGTGGCGGCCGACGCCCGGGTCTTCGGGCTGGGCGGCCGGGCGCACGGGCCGCGGCTGCGGGACGGTACGTACCGGCTGTGGAACACCGATCCGGGCGGCGCGTTCGAGCCCGGTGACGATCCCCTGTCGCTGACGATGCCGGTGCAGCTGGTGGTGGCGGACGCCGGGACGCATCTGGTCTTCCACGACAACTCCTGGGACGGCCGGGTCACGCTGCGCGAAGGCGCGGAGGGCGCGGGCTCCGGGCACGACCGGCCCGGCACCTGTGAGCTGCGGATGGACGGCGGCCCGCTGCGCTACTGGGTGCTGCTCGGCACGCCCTCCCGGGTGCTGCTGGGGTGGACGGCGCTGACCGGTGCGCCCGCCCTGCCGCCCGGTTGGGCGCTCGGCTATCAGCACGCCCGGTGGGGGTTCGGCGGCCAGGAGGAGGTGCGCCGGGTGGTGGCCGACTACCGGAGGCGTGAACTTCCGCTGTCCGCGGTCCACTTGGACATCGATCACTACGACGGCCACCGGGTCTTCACCGTCGACCGGGAGCGGTACCCGGATCTGCCGGGGCTGGCGCGGGAGCTGCGCGCCGACGGGGTGCGCCTGGTGTCGATCGTCGATCCCGCGGTGAAGGCGCAGCCGGGCGACGCGGTGTACGACGGCGGGGTGGCGGGCGATGCCTTCGTGCGGGATGCGCGGGGGCAGGAAGTGCGCGGGGTGGTGTGGCCGGGCGAGTCGGTGTACCCGGACTTCACCGACGGGCGGGTGCGCAAGTGGTGGGGCGGGCTGTATGCGGAGCGCCTCGAGCAGGGCTTCGCGGGTGTCTGGCACGACATGAACGAGCCGGTGTCCTTCGCGGCGTTCGGGGAGCCGACGCTGCCCCGTTCGGCCCGGCATGCCCTGGAGGGCCGGGGCGGCGACCACCGGGAGGCGCACAACGTCTACGCGCTGGCGATGGCCCGGGCCGGCTACGAGGGGCTGTGCGAACTGCGGCCCGAGGAGCGCCCGTTCCTCTTCTCGCGGTCGGGGTGGGCGGGGCTGCAGCGGTACGGCGGCAGCTGGTCGGGGGATGTGGCGACGGGCTGGCCGGGGCTGCGGGCCTCGCTGTCGCTGGTGCTGGGGCTCGGGCTGTGCGGGGTGCCGTACAGCGGCCCCGATGTCGGCGGCTTCTCGGCGGAGCCGTCCCGGGAGCTGTATCTGCGGTGGTTCCAGCTGGGTGCGTATCTGCCGCTGTTCCGTACCCATTCGGCGCTCCGGGCGGGGCGGCGGGAGCCGTGGGAATTCGGGGACGAGGTGCTGGAGCACGCCCGTACGGCGCTGCGGGAGCGGGCCCGGCTGCTGCCGTATTTCCACACGCTGGGGCAGCTGGCGCGGCTGACCGGCGCGCCGTATGTCCGGCCGGTGTGGTGGCACGCGCCGCGGGACCGGGAACTCCGGGACTGTGAGGATGCGTTCTTGCTGGGGGATGCGCTGCTGGTGGCGCCGGTGCTGGAGGGGGGTGTGACCCGGCGGGCGGTGCGGCTGCCGCGCGGGCGGTGGTACGACACCGCCACGGGGCGCGCGTACGACGGTCCCGGCCAGGTGGTGGTGGATGCGCCGCTGTCGCGGATCCCGGTGCTGGCGCGGGCGGGTGCGGTGCTGCCGGTGACGGGCGCGGACGGCGCGCCGGAGCTCGAGGTGTGGGCGCCGGCGGCCGGACGGCGGGGCGGCGGCGTGGTGGTGCCGGACACCGGGGACGGCTGGCGGCGGCCGCAGGTGGAGCGCTTCGCCTCGCGGCTGGAGGGCGGCGCGGTGGTCGTGGAGCGGCAGGACGGGGGCGCGGCGGGGTATCCGGTGCGGGTGCGGGGGCTGGATGCGTAGGGAGCGCCGCGTGCTCTTTCCCTGCGCCCGCCGCGGCTGGTAGATCAGGGTCATGCCAAGACTTGCTGCCGCGCTGCGCGGCCTCGCCGTCGCTGCCGCCGCCCTGCTGACCGTCACCGTCGTACCGTCGAGCGCCTCGGCGGGGACGCAGGCGGGGACGGCGGCGGGCCCGTCCGCCCGGCCGAAGGAGTTCGTCGCGCTGCGGGACGTGGATCCCACGGTCATCCAGGAGATGCGCTATGTCACCCCGCACACCTTCATGGGCGTACCGGTGGACGGCTACCTCCGGCCGAACTGCCTCCTGACGCGGGACGCCGCGCGGGCGCTGCACCGCGCCCAGCTGTCCTTCCTGAAGCGGGGCTTCTCCCTCAAGGTGTACGACTGCTACCGGCCGCAGCGCGCCGTGGACCACTTCGTCCGGTGGGCCAAGGATCTCGGGGACCAGCGGATGAAGGGCGAGTTCTATCCGCGGGTGGACAAGACGCGGCTGTTCGACGACGGGTATATCGCCGCCAAGTCCGGCCACAGCAGGGGCAGCACCCTCGATGTGACGCTGGTACGGCTGCCGGCCGTGCCCACCCGCCCGTATGTGCCGGGTGAGCCGCTGACGCCGTGTTACGGCCCCGAGGCGGCGCGCTTCCCGGACAACTCCCTCGACATGGGCACCGGATTCGACTGCTTCGACACGCTTGCACACACCCTCGATCCCCGGATCCACGGGAAGCAGCGGAAGAACCGGCTGCTGCTCAAGAACGGTCTGGAGCGGGCAGGATTCGAGAATCTCCCGGAGGAATGGTGGCACTACACCTTCAAGCCGGAGACCTTTCCGGACACGTACTTCGACTTCCCTGTGGAATGACCCTCCCTCGTCCCGTGGTACGTGCCCCTTCGGCGGTGAGGGGCCCATCAGTGATCTTGTCGGCTGCCGTGGGTCCGTACGACTCCAGGGCGACCGGGGCGGACAGGGCCTCGGCGATGGCGTCCGGCCAGGCGCGCGGGTCGTCGCCCGATGACTGCCAGGAGGCCGGGCGGGCGGTCAACAGCCGTTCGGTGAGCCGCTGTTGGCGGCACAGGTCCCGGCCGTCCGGCCCGGCGGCGGCCGGGATGCGGTCCATCAGGCCGCCGTCGGCGGTGCGGTAGCCGCGGACGATGCGCAGCCCGGGGTGGCGCGCCGGGGCGTCGAGATGGGTGACGGCCAGTGCGTCCACTCCCCCGCAGACCTCGACGGCGTAGGCGTGCGCGGGCGCGTCGAAGTGCCCGGCCCGGAAGGCGCCCTGCCAGCGGCCGTGACCGTTGTGGGCCTCGGGGAGGACGCCCGGCAGCGACGGGTCCTCCGTGACGAGGGGGCCGGGCCCGTGCCGGGTGGTGTAGGTGCGTACGACGCCCAGGCGCCGGGCCGTGTGCGGCTGCCCGGCCTCGGCGAGCAGGTCCTCGGCCCCGGCGAAGGTGGTGGTCGACCAGGTCGTGTACGGGTGGAAGCCGTGCCATTCGTCGAGGAGCACGCCCTGGGCGCCCTCGAAGACGACCGGGCCGGACCGCAGCAGCCGCGCCAGGTGGTCGCCGTCGACGAGCCGCACATGGCCGGCGAACGCGGCGAAGGCATCCAGGCAGGCGTCGACGGGCGGGGCACCGAGCGGGCCGAGTTCGTCGGTCAGCCGGTCGCGGAGCAGGGTGAGTGTGCGGCGCAGCGCCGTACGGGAGGTGCAGTCGCCCGTCGTGGGGGCGTCGGCGGGGTGCGCGAGGGCGTAGGCGGCGGTTTCGCCGATGCCCATGCCGCAGGAGCCGTGCCGGGCGGTGCCGCGGGCGCGTTCGCGGGCCCGGTTGGCGGCCGCGTGGTACGGGGTGGTGAGCAGGGCGCGGCGGTCGACGGTCAGGAGGGCGAGCGGGTCGGGGACGCCGAGGCCGGCCAGATGGCGGGCCTCGGAGGCGAGCGCCAGGGGGTCGACCAGCATCAGACGGGAGAGGTGGGTGGGGACCGCGCTGAAGGTGCCGGAGCCGAACTGGGCGAAGGTGTGATGGCGGCCGTCGGTGGTGACGACGTTGTGGGCGGCCTGGGCGCCGCCGTTGAAGCGGACCACCGCCGCGACCGGCGCGGCGCCCGGTGGGCGGACGCAGAGCCGGTCGACGACGGTGCCCTTGCCGGCGTCGCCGTAGCCGAGATCGACCACGATGGTGTGCACGAGGGGTCCTTACAGGCGGGTGGTGTCGCCCGCCCCTGGGCCGGCGTCGGTGCCGGTGTCGGCGTGGGGGTCGATGAGCGGTACGGACGAGCGGGCCACGGTGCCGCTCCCCCGGCCCAGCGTGGCCAGCGCCTTGCCGACGGTGGCGCCCGCATCGGAGCCGATGTCGGTGAGGTCGTCGAGTCCGGCCGCGAGGTCGATGGCCTCCTCGCCGAGCCCGATGGTCAGCGCGATGGTCTCGCAGACGGCGCCGAGGTCGTCGAGTTCGATGACGTTCTGGCCGAGGAGCTTGCGCCAGGTGCCCAGGACGGCGGTGTTGCCGACGTGGGCGGCGCCCGCCGGGACGATGAAGTAGACGTCGAACTTCTGCCGTACCTCGGCCAGTACGGCGGCGATCGGGATGTCCTCGTGGATCTCGTCGCCGAAGACCGCCCGGACCTCGCGGGCCTTGACCTTGCCGTAGGGCATCTCGTCGCCGATGAGGAAGAGATAGCCGCGACGGCCGCGCTTCTCGTGGCAGTCGATGCCGGTGTGGCGGGCCATGGCGTAGAGGGCGAGCTCGTACGACTCGGTGAGCTGGCCGCCTCCGCCGCCCTCCAGGAGGATGTTGCCGAGGTCGTCGTCCATGCGGTTGTCGGACTCGAACTGGCCGAGCTGGAGCGGCACCCGGTCGCAGGTGGCGTCGCCGACCGCGCCGAAGAGGATCTGCGGGTGTGCGGCGTACCCCTTGCGCAGCAGCAGGCCGAACAGTTCGGGCAGCTTGGTCTGCAGGACGCGCGGGACGGTCCGCATGGATCCGGTCACGTCGAAGAGGACGGAGACGGCCAGCGAGGCGGGGTGTTCGTCGGAGTCGCGGCTCTCGCGGGTGGTGAGGCCCTTGGGGTCGAGCGACGGGTGTGCCGTCCAGGTGTGGCGCGGGGCCGAGGTGGTGAGGCGGTCGCTGTAGTCGAAGGCGCTGGCACCGGAGGCGGCGCGGTAGCTCGCCGCGGCGCCGTAGACGTTGGTGGACCAGGTTCCGCTGCCCATGGTGATTCCCCCTGAGTGATGGTGCGTGGATACGGGTGGTCACGGCCGCCGGGCCGGTTCCGGCATGGTGAACGGGCGGAAGGTGCGCGGCCCGTAGAGGCGGTCGAGGAGTTCGTCCAGCTCGGCCAGCAGCCGCCAGGCGTCGTGCGGACGCCGGGCCTCCGACGGGAGGGTGCAGCCGCGCAGGAAGGCGCGCATCGGCTCTGGAGTGCGCGGGCCCATGAGGGCGGCCATGGTGCGGGACGCGAGGTGGATGTCGGTGGCTTCGGTCGCCGGGCGGCGGCCGGTGATCTCGGGCGGGTAGCTGTCGCGGTGGCGTTCGACGAGTGCGGGGACGCGGGCGCCGGGGGGCGTGCTGTAGCACCAGTCGACGAGGACCAGGCCGTGCTTCCCGGGGTGGATGAGGACGTGGTCGGGCAGGACGGCGCCGTGCACCAGGCCGGTGCGGTGCGCCCAGCCGAGGGCGGCCAGGAGGCGGCGCCACATCCAGGCGGCGTCGCGCGGGTCGAGGCCGTCGGGGTGGGCGGACCGGACGTCGGCCAGGGTGTGCCAGCCGTCCAGCGGGGCGAGGGAGTTGACGCGGCGTTCGGTGCCGGTGTGCGGGTCGCGGTGCCGGAAGGATTCCAGGAGGCGGGGCGCGTAGGCGCGGTGGCGTGCCTCGCCGCGCCGGGCCAGCCGGTTCAGCGCTTGCGCCTCGCGTTCCATCAGGTCGTTGTCGGCGGCCGCGCGGGGGATCTTCAGCAGGGCGCGGTGCCGGGTGCCGTCCTGTGTGTAGGACGCCTCCCGGAGTACGGCGAGATCGCCGCCGGCCACGGCCGGTCCGAGGGTGTAGGTGCGGTGGCGGGTGGTGAGCGTGGGACGGGTGGCGGCGGTACGGCGCCGCCAGAGGTCTTCGAGGCGGGCGAACTCGGCCTCGGCGCCGGGGCGTTGTGCCACCGGGACGGTGTCCGGGTGCAGCAGGCGGGCGAGTGCGCGGTGGACGCGGACGGCCGTGGCGTCGTCGGCGGGGAAGAGGTCGGCGGGCGTGCGGGCGGCGGCCAGGGCGGCGCGGGCCTCGGCGCGGCTGCCCGCGGCGCCGGCCGCCGGGACGCCGGTCATCGGACGCCGGCCTCGCGGTCGGGCCGCAGCAGCGCCGGGTGCAGCAGCCGGGCGTCGCCCGCGCGGTAGAGGCGGGCGCGGGGGCCGCCGCGGGCTCCTCCGCGGGCGGCGGTCGCCCCCGTGGACTCGACGAATCCGGGGACCGAGAGCACCTTGCGGTGGAAGTTCCCGGCGTGCAGCGGGCTGCCCCAGATGGCTTCGTAGACGCCGCGGAGTTCGACGATGGTGAATTCCTCGCCCAGGAACGCCGTGGCCAGCGGGGTGTATTCGAGCTTGGCGCGGGCGCGGTCGAGGCCGTCGGCGACGATCCGCGCATGGTCGAAGGCGAGGAGGAGCGACCGGCCGGGCGGCTGGGTGTCTGCGGGCCGGGGCACGGAATCACCCCCGTTGGTCCCGTGCCCCGGACCCTGCTCTGGGGGACGCGGGCGGGCCGCGTCCGGTTCGGTGAAAGCCGGAGTATCGCTTGTAGCGAAGTCCGTGGAAACGTCTGCGGAAAGCTCTGCGGAAAGGTCCGCAGGGAGATCCGCGGAAAGACCCTCGGCGAGGTCCTTGGAGAGCTCCTCGCCGGCGCCGAGCCGCAGATCGCCGACCGGGACCCAGGCGGCGGCCGAGGCGTCGCTGCCGCCCCGCGCCTCGGGGAGGTCCGGCGCGAAGGCCAGATAGGCGACGGTGACGACGGGCATCCGGGGGTCGCGGCCGGGATCGCCGTACGAGCCCAGCTGCTCGAGGTGCACCCGCTCCAGGTGCGTGGCGTCCAGCCCGGTCTCCTCGGCCAGTTCGCGGGCCGCCGCCTCGTCGAGCGATTCCCGGCCGGCCCGGACGAAACCGCCGGGCAGCGCCCAGGCGCCCTTGAACGGCCGGGCGCCGCGCTCCACGAGCAGGACGTGCAGCGCTCCCTGACGCAGCGTCAGCACCACGATGTCCACGGTCACGGCGATGGCCGGAAAGTCACGCGGGTCGTACGCCGCGAGGAACTCGCCGTCGCCGTCGCCCGCCGCGGTGCCGCTCCCCCGCTGCGCGTCCATGGTCACGCCTCCCGCCTTCGCCGGTCTCACCATTCTCGCCCCGAGTTCTTCTCGCCCCGAGTTCTTCTCGACTTGAGTCTCTCTCACTTTGAGTCTTTCTCGAAGCGAGAACAACATAGCACCGGGTACTGACAGCGTCCAGCGGTGGCACTACCGTTCGGGCATGACCGACACGACGGATCGAGGCACCGCCCGGGAGTTCGGCTCGTACGAGGAGTTCTGGCCCTACTACGTCGCGATGCATTCCAAGGCCGCCACCCGCTGGATCCACCTCACCGGCACGCTCACCGGCCTGGCGCTGTCCGCGTACGGGGTGCTGCGGCGCCGGCCCGGGCTGCTGCTCGCGCTGCCCGTCATCGGCTACGGCACGGCCTGGCCCGCGCACTTCCTCATCGAGGGCAACAACCCCGCCACCTTCGGGCACCCCGCGTGGTCGCTGCGCGGGGATGCGCAGATGATCCGGATGATGCTGGCGGGGCGGGATGCGGAGCTGGCCGAGACCGCCGCGAAGTGGCTGGCGGAGAACGGCCGCTGACGGCACCCGGCAGGCGGGCGCGTCATGCGCCCGGCAGGCGGGCGCGTCATGGCTGTCCGGCGCGCGTGGCGTGGTGACGCCGCCTCAGAGCCGTCCGCCCGCCGGGTCCGCGGACAGCCGCTGCGCCGCGTACACGGGGAGCACCGACAGCGCGATCAGCAGTGTGGCGACGACATCGACGACCGGCGCCTGGTGAGGGCGCGCGAGGTTCTCGTAGATCCAGAGGGGCAGCGTCCTGGTGCCCGCGCCCGCGGTGAACGTGGTCACCACGACCTCGTCGAAGGAGAGCGCGAAGGCCAGCAGGGCGCCCGCGAAGAAGGCCGGGCGCAGCGCCGGGAAGGTGACGTACCGCAGGGTCTGCCAGGGGCGGGCGCCCAGGTCGGCGGAGGCCTCGGCCTGGGAGGGGGCGATCCGGCGGAGCCGCGCGGCCACGTTGTTGAAGACGATGACCACGCAGAAGGTCGCATGGCCGACGACGACGGTGAACAGGCCGAAGCCGATGCCGAGCGGCTCCAGGACGGTGCGGAACGCGGCGTTGAGCGCAATGCCGGTGACGATGCCGGGGAGGGCGATCGGCAGCACGATCAGGAACGAGACGGTCCGGCGGCCGAAGAAGCGGTGCCGGTGCACGGCGAAGGCGGCGAGCGAGCCGAGGACCAGGGCGATGACGGTGGCGCCGAGGCCCGCCCGCACTGAGGTCCACAGGGCGTCGCGGGCGCCCGCGCTGTGCAGGGCGCGGTGCCACCAGGCGCCGGTGAGGGCGGTGGGCGGCCAGGCGAAGGAGCGGTCGGCGTTGACGGAGTTGAGGACGACCAGGAGGAGGGGGAGATGGACGAGGGTGAGGCCGGCGGCCGTGATGCAGCCGAGCACGACGCGGGCGGTGCGCGACAGATGCACCGAACCACCTCCTGGCTAGAGGGAGTCGAGGGCGCCCGCCCGGCGGACGGCGGCGAGGTAGCAGACGATGAGCGCCACGGGGACGGCCGACAGGGCCGCGGCGAGCGGCAGGTCGAGGGTGACCTGGGAGGCGATGACATTGCCCAGGAGCTGGGTACGGCCGCCGACGATCTGCACGGTGAGGTAGTCACCGAGGGAGAGGGAGAAGGTGAACACGGACCCGGCCAGGAGCGCCGGGCGGACGGCCGGGGCGACGACGGATCCCAGCGTTCTGAGCGTGCCCGCCCCGAGGTCGGCGGAGGCCTCCAGCTGTCGGGCGGGCAGCCGTTCCAGGGCCGCGTACACCGGCAGGATCATGTACGGCAGCCAGAGGTAGGCGAGCACGATGACGACGGCACTCACTCCGTACCCCGGGCCGCGCAGACCGAACGGCTCGAGCGCTGCGTTGACGATGCCGTGCTCGCCGAGCATCACCCGCCAGGCGTACGCCTTGACCAGGTAGCCCGCCCACAGCGGGGTGAGGACGGCCACCACGAGGGCGCGGCGCAGCCGTCCGGTCGCCACCCGGGCCATGAAGAAGGCGACCGGGAGGGCGAGGGCGGCGTCGAGGAGGGTGACGGTGACGGCGATGCCCAGGGTGCGCAGGGCGACGGTGCGGTAGACGGGGGTGCCGAGGATCTCGCGGAAGTTGTCCGTGGTGAAGGAGCGGACGACGTCGGAGGTGAAGGGGTCGGTGGTCCAGAAGGCGGAGAGGAGGAGCACCGCGAGGGAGCCCAGGTAGGCGAGGACCAGCCAGAGGAGGGGCGGGGCGAGGAGGGCGGCGAGCCGGCCGCGGGCGCGGTCCGTCGTGGGCATGGGCCCTCAGCCCTTGATCTCCGTCCAGGCCCGGGTCCATTCCGCGTAGTCCGTGCACTTGACGCCCTTCCGCCCGTCGAGGCACTGCGGGACGGGGGTGGTCCAGAAGTGGACACGGCGGTAGTAGCGCTCGTCGGCGGCGTGGAAGACCGCGCAGTGGTGCGGGTCGGTGGTCTCGCGGCAGGCCCTGGCGTTCGCCGGTGCCTCGCCGAAATACTCGGCCACCTGGGCGTTCACCTTCGGGGAGACGATCCAGTCGAGCCATTTGTAGGCGCAGTTGGGATGCTTCGCCTTGGCAGAGACCATCCAGGTGTCGGACCAGCCGGTCGCGCCTTCCTTGGGGAGTACGGCCTTGACCGGCGCCTTTTCCGCCGCGGCGGTGTTGGCGATGACCTGCCAGGTGGTGCCGATGACACTGTCGCCGCCCTTGAAGGCGGTGACTTCCTTCTGGTAGTCGCTCCAGTACTCGCCGATGTGCTGCCGCTGTTTCTTCAACAGGCTTACAGCGGCGGCGAGTTGCTTGCTGTCCAGCGCGTACGGGTCCTTGATGCCGAGCGCGGGCCTGGTCTTCATCAGATAGAGCGCGGCATCGGCGATGTAGATGGGCGAGTCGTACGCGGTCACCTTGCCCGAGTACGTCGCCGCGCCGTCGAAGACGGCCTTCCAGGAGTCGGGGGCCGGGGACACCTTGTCGGTGCGGTACATCAGCAGATTGGCGCCGCGGCCGTGCGGAATGCCGTACATCTGCCCGTTCCTGGAGTTGAACGGGCGCATCTTCAGGCCGGGGAAGACATCGCGGTAGTTCGGGACCAGCCCGGTGTTGACGGGGGCCACGTCCTTGGCGGCGATCAGCCGCAGGGTGGCGTCGCCGGAGGCGGAGACGGTGTCGTACTGGCCGGTCTTCATCAGCGAGACCATTTCGTCGGAGGTCCCGGCGATCTTGGTGTTGACCTTGCAGCCGGTCCGTTTCTCGAAGGGGTGCACCCAGTCGGTCCTGGGGTCGTTGGAACCGTCCTCGGCATAGCCGGCCCAGGCGATGATGTCGACCCGGCCCTCCCCCTTGCCGAGGGTCTTCTGCTCGGCGGGGGCCTTCTCGCCCGCACCGCCGCCGGATCCGCACGCGGCGGTCAGCAGCAGGACACCGGCCGCCACGGCGGCCTTCCACGGATTCGCGCAGCGCATGGTGAACTCCCCTGTCGCACACGGCTGTCGGGCCCCGCCAGTATCCGGAAACCAGCCATTCGCCACCAGAGCGCGTGGGACGTCCGACGTCCAACAGCCCGGCATGCGACATCCGACATCCGACATCCGACGTCCAACAGTCCGGTACCGGGGAGGCCGGCCCGGCGCGGGGGCGGTCAGCCCGGCACGGCGAAGGCATCGCCGGTGTCCCATACGAGGTTCACCGCCGCCCCGGTACGGGCCGCCTCCGGCAGTCGTGCGGTGTGCTGCCGGAGCACGGTGAGGCGGTCGTCACCGGCTTCGAGACGGACCGTGAAACGGGTGTGGGCGCCGGCGTGGGCGATCTCGGCGATGCGGCCGGGCAGACACCGCTCCCCCGGGCCCGGGACGCTGCCGGGCGGCGCGATGCGGATCCGTTCGGGGCGGATACTGTACGTGCCCGGGGCGCCGACGACGCGCACCGCCGCCTCGTCCCGCAGCAGATTGGTGGTGCCGACGAAGCCCGCGACAAACGCGCTGGCCGGGCGGTCGTAGACCTCCAGCGGCGGGCCGGTCTGCTCGATGCGGCCGCCGTCGAGGACGGCGAGGCGGTCACTGAGCGTCAGCGCCTCCTCCTGGTCGTGGGTGACCAGGAGGAAGGTGACCCCGGTGGCGCGCTGGATGCGCTTGAGTTCCGCCTGCATCTCGTGCCGCAGTCCGAGGTCGAGGGCACCGAGGGGTTCGTCGAGCAGCAGCAGTCCGGGGCTGTCGATCAGGGCGCGGGCCAGGGCGACGCGCTGGCGCTGGCCGCCGGAGAGCTGTGCGGGGCGGCGCGGCCCGTAGCCGTCGAGCCGGACGGTCGCCAGGCCCTCGCGGGCGCGGGCGAGGCGTTCGGCCTTGCGGACCCCGCGCACGGTCAGCGCGTAGGCGACGTTCTGCTCGACGGTCATATGCGGGAAGAGGGCGTAGTCCTGGAAGACGGTGTGGACGTCGCGGCGGCTGGGCGGGAGGGCGGTGACATCCCGGCCGGCGAGCGCGATACGGCCGGCGGTGGGGCGTTCGAAGCCGGCGATCAGACGCAGCAGGGTGGTCTTGCCGGAGCCGGAGGGGCCGAGGAGGGAGAAGAACTCGCCCTGGTGGACGGTGAGTTCGACGTCGTTCACGGCACGGACCGGGCCGTAGTCCTTGGCGACGCCGGTCAGCCGGACGGCGTGGGGTGCGGTCGTACGGGCGGCATCGGCAGCGGCGCGGGCGGCTTCGGTCACGGGCGCTCCCCCTCGTGCACGGCTTGATCGCGCCGGCGACTGTACCGGGGTTCCGCGCCGGGCGGCAGCATGCCACACTCCTGACGTACCGTCAGTTATGACGTCCGTCAGTGACGCTTTCCGGGAGGCGCCGTGCCACGCACACCCAAGCCCGTGGTGCCGGGGTGGTTCGATCCGGACGCCGGCCCCGCGGAGTTCCGGCTGCTGGGGACGCGGTGCCGGGCCTGCGATGCGGTGTTCTTCCCCCGCGAGGACTGCTTCTGCCGCAACCCCGGCTGCGCGGGCGGCGAGCTGGTGGAGGTGCCGCTCTCCCGCCACGGCACGGTCTGGTCGTACACCGACGCGCACTATCGGCCGCCCGCTCCGTACGTCAGCGATCCGGACGCCGAATGGCAGCCGTACACGCTGGTCGCGGTGGAGCTGGCGGCCGAGCGGATGGTGGTGCTCGGGCAGGCGGCGCCCGGTGTGACCGTCGCGGACCTCGAGGTGGGCGCGGAGGTGGAACTGGTGCCGGGGGTGCTCGACGAGGACGCGGAGCACACCTGGAGGACCTGGCACTGGAAGCCGGTCGCCGCCGGCCGGAGGAGGGACGTATGACGTCCGACGTGGCGGTGCTCGGCGCCGGGATGCACCCCTGGGGCAAGTGGGGCCGCAGCTTTGTCGAATACGGGACGAAGGCGGCGCGGAATGCGCTGGCGGACGCGGGGCTGGAGTGGAACCGCGTGCAGAGCGTGGTGGGGGCCGGCACGGTGCGCGGCGGCTATCCCGGTTACGTGGCGGGGGCGACCTTCGCCCGGGCGCTGGGGTGGCAGGGGGCGCGGGTGACCAGCGTCTATGCGGCCTGTGCGTCCGGTGCGCAGGCCATCGGCACCGCGCGGGCGCAGATTCTGGCGGGTATGGCGGAGGTCGCGCTGGTGGTGGGCGCCGATGCCGCACCCAAGGGGTTCTTCGCCCCGGCCGGCGGTGAGCGGCCCGACGATCCCGACTGGCTGCGGTTCCGGGTGCTGGGCGCGACCAATCCGGCGTACTTCGGGCTGTATGCGCGGCGGAGGATGGCGCTGTACGGCGACACGGCGGACGATTTCGCCCGGGTGAAGGTGAAGAACTCGGCGGCGGGCGCGCTCAATCCGTACGCCCGCTACCGCAAGCGGGTCACCGCCGAGGAGGTCGCCGCATCGGCCGTGGTCTGTGATCCGCTGCGGCTGCTGGACATCTGTGCCACCTCCGACGGCGCCGCGGCACTGGTCCTGAGCAGCATGGACTTCGCCCGGCGGCACGGCGCCGCGGACCCGGTGCGGATCCGGGCGGTCTCCACGGCGACCCCGCAGTACCCCCGGACCGAACTGGACCTGCCCGATATCGCCACCGACTCCGCGGCCGCCGTACCGGCGCCGGAGGCCGGGTTCCGGTCCTCCATCGCGCGGTATGCGTACGAGGAGGCGGGGCTGGGCCCCGAGGACCTCTCGCTGGCCGAGGTCTATGACCTGTCCACCGCGCTGGAGCTGGAGTGGTACGAGGACCTGGGCCTGTGCGGCGCCGGCGAGGCGGCAAAGCTGCTGCGGGACGGGACGACGGCGCTCGGCGGACGGCTGCCGGTGAACGCCGGCGGCGGGCTGGCCTCTTTCGGCGAGGCGGTGCCGGCCCAGGCCATCGCCCAGGTCTGCGAGCTGACCTGGCAACTGCGGGAGCAGGCGGGCGAGCGTCAAGTACCGGGTGCGCGAGTGGGTATGACGGCCAATCAGGGGCTGTTCGGGCACGGGTCGGCGGTCGTTGCCGTGCGGTGAAGGGCCGGACGTGGGACGTCCGACAATGCCCCGCCCGACGCCCCGCTCGAAGATCGTGTGTGGATCGCAGGACGGCCCCCCATACGCTCCGGAAGGATGCGTGAACACTGCGTGAACCGGGCGCCGCCCGGCCTCCGGGGGCGGCATGCTGGCGCGGTGCCTGCCTGGACGGACCAGCTTCGCTTCGCCTTTCAGCCCGTTGTGAACCTTGCGACCGGCTCGATCGCCGCACTGGAGATACTCGCCCGCCCCGAGGACGGCGGGACCGATGTCCTGGGCTCGGCGCACCGCTGTCCCGACCTGGACGCCGAGCTGGCGGCGCTCGCCGTACGGGCCGCGGCACACCAGGAGACGATGCTGCCGCTGCATGTGAACGTCTTCGCCGCAACGGTCGCCGAGCTGCCGTCGCTGACGTCGCTCGGCAAGGCCGTACGGGACGTGGGACGTCGGCCGTGGGAGATCACCCTGGACATCGGCGGGCCCTTCACCCATGTCCCGCACCGTTCGCTGCGGGAGGCGGTGGCGGGGCTGCGCGACGAGGGCTACCGGATCTGCGCGGACGGCGTCGGGGACGGCGATCTGCCGCTGCGGCTGCTCGGCGAACTGGCGCCGGACCTCGTCAAGCTCGACCGGTCGCTGTGCGCGGGGCTCGCCGCCGACCGGGGCCGCCGGGCCGCGGTGGCTGCGATGCGGCAGCTGTGCGAGCAGGTGGGCGGGCTGCTGGCGATCGAGGGCGTGGAGACCGAGCGGCAGTATGCGGCGGTGCGGGAGGCGGGGGTGCAGCTGGCGCAGGGGCATCTGTTCGCGCCGCCCGCCCGGCGCGCGTCCGCCGAGGTGTATCTGCCGCCCGACCGCCCGCCGGCGGCGCGCGGCCCCGCACCGTACAGTCCGCCCTCGGGACCGCCGGTCGCGCAGTTTCTGCAGCCCGCGGCGCTGCTGCCGATGTCCGCGTCGGCGGGCGCGGTGCGCAGCCATCTCACCGGGTTCCCGGGGGTGTCGGGGGTGCTGCTGGTGGACACCGACGGGGTGCCGGTGCGGGCGATCGACCGCGACCGGTTCCTGCTGTCGCTCTCCGGGCGGTACGGGCATGCCCTGTATGCCGACCGGCCGGCGCTGCGGCTGGCCGACCGGCCGCGGACGGTGGGCGCGGACGCCACCGCCTGGGAGGTGCTGGATGTGATAGCGGACGGGGAACGCGACCGTACCGGCGACGATGTGGCGGTGGTCGACGAGCGGGGCCGGTGCATGGGCGTGGTGCATCTCGCGGACATTCTGCGGGCGCTGGCCGAGAGCCGGGTGGAGGAGGCGGCACGGCTCAACCCGCTGACCCGGCTGCCCGGTTCGGACGCGGTCAACGGCGAGGTGGACCGGCGGATAGCCGAGGGCCGGGCGTTCGCGCTCAGCTGGCTGGATGTGGACGGTTTCAAACAGGTCAACGACGGTGCGGGGTTTGCGGCGGGCGATGAGCTGATCCGGTCGGTGGGGCGGGCGCTGGCGGAGGTGGCGGCGCGCGAACCGTCCTCCCGGGTGGGGCACATCGGCGGGGACGACTTTCTGGTGCTGGCCGGACCCGAGGGGCCGACGCCGTTCGCTGAGGCGGTGCTGGATGTGCCGTGGTCGGCGGGCGGACGGCCGGTCACGCTGTCGCTGGCGACGGTCGACTGTCCGCCCGGCAGCGTCCGCAGTCACGGCGAGGCGGCGGCCGCGCTGGCGCCGCTGAAGAAGGCGGCGAAGGCGCTGCCGGGGGCGAGCTGGGTGGTCGGCCGGCCGGGCTCGGCGGGTACGGAGGTGCGGCGGGGAGCCATGGCGCGGGTGCCGTCACCGGCCGCCCCGGCGGGTCCGACCTGCGCGGGCACGGCCGGAGCGGAGGGCGTACGCATCTGCCCCTGACGCCCGTCACACCTGTAATGGCGTCACAGGCCCTCCCCGGACCCGCACACTGGCGCTCAACATCCCCAGCGGTACGCGACCTTGACGCTCCGTCACCCCGGGTGAACACTTCCGGATGCCTGTACGGAGGACCGGACCGGGGCACGCCCCCGGGCGAGGGCCAAGGAGCCGCCATGTATGCCAATGGGGACATCTTCGTCGGTGAAGTGATAGGCACCGCGATCCTGATTCTGTTCGGCGCCGGTGTGTGCGCCGCCGTCACCCTGCACCATTCGAAGGCCCGAGGCGCCGGCTGGCTGGTGATCGCCTTCGGCTGGGGTCTGGGCGTGCTCGCCGGGGCCTATACCGCCGCGCCGCTGTCCGGGGGCCACCTCAACCCGGCGGTGACGGTCGGCTCGGCCGTCGCGGGCGGCACCGAGTGGTCGAAGGTGCCGCTGTACGTCGGGGCGCAGCTGACCGGCGCGCTGATCGGCGCCGCGGCGGCCTGGGCCCTGTATTACGCGCAGTTCGCCGCCAACTCCGAGCGGGACAAGGCGCAGCCGACGGTGGGGATCTTCGCCACCGGCCCGGAGATCCGCCATCCGGCCGCCAACCTGGTCACCGAGATCATCGCCACCGTCGGGCTGGTGCTGCCGATCCTGTTCTTCGGCGAGAACAAGGGCATCGGCATCGGGCAGGTCCCCGGTGACCGGGCCGGTGTCTACGGCTCCGGGATCAACGTGCTGCTCGTCGCGCTGCTCGTCGTCGGCATCGGCCTCTCGCTCGGCGGGCCCACCGGCTATGCCATCAACCCCGCCCGCGATCTGGGCCCGCGGATCGCGCACGCCCTGCTGCCGATCCCCAACAAGGGCTCGTCCGACTGGGGTTACGCCTGGATCCCGGTGGCCGGTCCGCTGATCGGCGCGGTGCTCTCCGGCCTGGTGTATCAGGCGGCGTTCTGACAGCACGGCGTCCCCACCGCACGGGATCCGGACTGCACGGGATCCGGCCCGTCGCCGCCCGGACGCCACGGGCCGGCACCGGCGAGGCCCCGTACCCACTCGGACACAGGACTTCAGGAGGCGTGACGGCATGACGCAGCACACGGAGAAGTACGTCGCCGCGATCGACCAGGGCACCACGTCGAGCCGCTGCATCATCTTCAACCACGACGGGGCGATCGTCGCCGTCGACCAGCGCGAGCACCGCCAGATCTTCCCGCAGCCGGGCTGGGTGGAGCACGACGCCACCGAGATCTGGACCAAGGTGCAGGCCGTGGTGGCGGGCGCGCTGACCAAGGCGGGGCTGCGCGCGGACCAGCTGAGCGCGCTGGGCATCACCAACCAGCGCGAGACCACGGTCCTGTGGGACCGGGCCACCGGCCGCCCCGTACACCACGCGATCGTCTGGCAGGACACCCGTACCGCCGGGCTGTGCACCGAACTGGGCGGCGCGGACGGCCAGGACCGCTTCCGGGACGCCACCGGACTGCCGCTGGCCAGCTACTTCTCCGGTCCCAAGGCGGCCTGGCTGCTGGACGAGGTCCCCGGACTGCGGGAGCGCGCCGAGCGCGGCGAGATCGCGTTCGGCACCATCGACTCCTGGCTGATCTGGAATCTGACCGGCGGCACCGAGGGCGGGGTGCATGTCACGGATGTGACCAACGCGGGCCGCACCATGCTGATGAACCTGACCACGCTCCAGTGGGATCCGGCGATCCTGTCGGCGATGCGGGTGCCGGAGGCGATGCTGCCGGAGATCCGCTCGTCGGCCGAGGTGTACGGGACGGCCGTCGGGCAGCTGCACGGTGTGCCCGTGGCGTCCGCGCTGGGCGATCAGCAGGCGGCCGTCTTCGGCCAGACCTGTTACGGCGTCGGGGAGGCCAAGAACACCTACGGCACCGGCTCGTTCCTGCTGCTGAACACCGGCAGCCGCCCGGTCCCGTCCAAGAGCGGGCTGCTGACGACCATGGGCTACCAGCTCGGCGGCGAGGCGCCGGTGTACTGCCTGGAGGGCTCCATCGCCATCACCGGCGCCCTGGTGCAGTGGCTGCGCGACCAGCTCGGCATCATCGCGTCGGCGGCCGAGATCGAGCCGCTGGCGGCGAGCGTCCCGGACAACGGCGGCGCGTATGTCGTCCCGGCGTTCTCCGGACTGTTCGCGCCGTACTGGCGTTCCGACGCGCGCGGGGTGATCACCGGGCTCACCGGTTTCGTCACCAAGGCGCATCTGGCCCGCGCCGTCCTGGAGGCGACCAGCTGGCAGACCCGGGAGGTCGTGGACGCCATGTACCAGGACTCGGGGGTGCGGATCACCCGGCTCAAAGTGGACGGAGGCATGACGTCCAACAACCTGCTGATGCAGCATCAGGCGGATGTGCTGGGCGTGCCGGTGATCCGTCCGGTGATCCCGGAGACGACGTGTCTGGGCGCGGCGTACGCGGCGGGCCTGGCGACCGGCGTCTGGCAGGACCTGGACGAGCTGACGGCGCACTGGAAGCGCGACCGGGAGTGGGCGCCGCGGATGGACGGTCAGGCCCGGGAGCGCGAGTACGGCAACTGGCGCAAGGCCGTGGAGCGCAGCTTCGGCTGGCTGGACGGGACGTCGTGAGCTGAACCGGCCGCGGACGTACGGCCCGTGCCCCGGGCGGCGGGGTGCGGGCCGTACGCCCGGGGTCAGGGCAGCGCGGGCTCCCGCCGCCGGGTGTCGGCCTCCAGCGCATGCTCGACGACGGAGATCAGCACCTCTCGTGCGGAGTCCTTGTGCCGCGCGTCGCACAGCATCACCGGCACCCCGGGGTCGAGGTCCAGGGCTTCCCGGACGGTCTCGGCGGGGTACTGCTCGGCGCCGTCGAAGCAGTTGACGGCGACCGTGAACGGCAGTCCGCTCCGCTCGAAGTAGTCGATCGCGGCGAAGCAGTCCGTGAGGCGGCGGGTGTCGGCGAGCACCACCGCGCCGAGGGCGCCGCGTGCCAGCTCGTCCCACAGGAACCAGAAGCGGTCCTGGCCGGGGGTGCCGAAGAGATAGAGGACGAGTTCGTCGTTGAGGGTGATCCGGCCGAAGTCCATCGCGACGGTCGTGGTGGTCTTGGCCTCCACCCCGTCGAGGTCGTCGACCGGCCGGCCCGCCTCGGTCAGCCGCTCCTCGGTACGCAGCGGTCTGATCTCACTGACGGCGCCCACCAGGGTGGTCTTGCCCACGCCGAATCCGCCCGCGACCAGGATCTTGAGCGTCATGGGGTCGACGGCAGGGGACCGGCGGCGGCGCTCGGAACGCCCGAAGGCCATGGATACAGTCTCCTGAAGTGCCGGGGATGCGGGGCACCCGCGCTTCTTCCGCGCGTGTCCCCCGAGGGGGCGGCACACCGTTCGGCAGCCGCAAGGGAACGGTACAACGTGCGCTGCGCGGCGCCCACTTGAGGTACGGACCCGTCCGGTAACGCCGCCCCGGTCAGCGCCGGTCGAGCGCTTCGGGCCGGTCGAGCAGCCCCAGGAAGGAGACGAAGCTGGATTCCACGAAGGCACACAGTTCGTCACGGGTGCCGTCGTGGGTCTCGTCCTGGCCGTCGCCGTTCCCGGCCGGCCAGCTGATGACGGCCTCCTCGGCGAAGGCCATCCAGGCCCGGGAGGCCAGATCCAGCCGGGGTGCGTCCGGCATGCCCAGCCGCCGCTGCCCGTCACGGACCCGGCGGGCGAGCGTCTCACGCGTCTCGTCGAGGATGTCGGTCACCGCGGGATGGCTGCCCGCGGCGCCCCGGACCAGTGCGAGGTAGATCCGGCGGTGCTCCATGACGTACGCGACGAAGCCGGCGATGAAGGCCCGCATCCAGGGCACGGGTGCCAGCGCGGGGTCCGGTTCGGTGGCGGCCGTGAAGCGGTCGCACGCGGCGCGGACGACGGCGCGGAAGAAGTCGCGTTTGGAGTCGAAGTAGTGGAAGAGCAGTCCGCGGGAGATCCCGGCCCGGCGGGCGACCTCGTCGGTGGACAGTTCGTCCAGGGAGCGGTCGGCGAGCATCTCCAGCCCGATGCCGACCAGCTGGTCCCTGCGCTGGTCGGGGGTGAGGCGGGTGACCCGCTTGCCGGACATGCCCGCAGTGTACGGGGACCGGGGGCCGGAACGATCTCGGTGCGCACCGGCCCCCGGCGGCCCGTCAGGCGTATGTGCCCAGGTGGTCGAGGATCTTGGGCGTGACGAGGTCCGGGACCTCCTCGGGCAGCCAGTGGCTGACGCCCTCGAGCGCCTCGAAGGTGTACGGGCCGTCCACCCACTCCCCCGTCGCCTCGGCGGCGCCGCGGCCCAGGGCGACGTCCTCGCTGCCCCACAGGAAGAGGGTGGGGACGGTGATGCGGCCCGCGGGTACGGAGATCACCGAGGCGGGGGCCCGGTACCAGTTGAGGGTGGCGGTCAGCGCGCCCGGCTCGGCCAGGCGGCGGACATTGGCCTCGACGAGTGCGGCCGGGACCCTGCCGCCGTACGCGGCGCGCAGCCGGGCCGCGTCGTCGGCGAGCAGGGCCGCCTCCGCCGCATGGCCGTCCTGCCGGAAGAAGCGGACGTAGTCGAGGCGGTGGTGCTGTTCGGGGTCCCCGGCGGCGGCGCGGTTGAGCGCCTCGGGGTGCGGGGTGGCCAGTACGGTCAGCGACTTCAGCCGCTCGGGGTGGGCCCCGGCCAGCGCCCAGGCGACCATGCCGCCCCAGTCGTGCGCGACCACATGGAAGCGGTCCGCGCCCTGGGATCCGGCGAAGGCGAGGGCGTCGGCGACGAGCTCGGGTACGGCGTAGTCGGCGATCCGCGGCGGGCGGGCGCCCGGGGAGTAGCCGCGCTGGTCGACGGCGACGGCGCGGTAGCCGGCCGCGCCCAGGGCGGGCAGCACACCGCTCCAGGAGTCGGCGAATTCTGGCCAGCCGTGCAGCAGCAGGACCGGTTCACCGTCGGCCGGGCCGGCCGCCAGGGCGTCGTAGGTGTGCGGGCCGACCTGGAGTTCCAGGCGTTCAACGGGGGCCGGTGTGGATTCCATGGCCATGGCGGCGCTCTCCTCGTGGGGTGTGCTGCTGGTCGCTCGGACTGCTCGGTTCCCGTACCGCTCAGCGGCCGCACCACTCAGCGGTCGTCCTGCTCGGCGGACGTACTGCTCGGCGGACGTACTGCTCGGCGGACGTACTGACAAATGCTCAACAAGCACGGTACCCGCATGTTGAGTAATGCTCAACAAGACCGAAGGCCGCCCTCACGGTTCGGCGGTACCGTGAGAATCAGGCTGCGAAGCAGAGCGTGGAATGAACCGGCACCGCACCACCCCGACCCCGCCACCCGAAGAGCTGCTGCGCCTCCTCGGCCGGCTCACCGGCCGGGTCATGGAAGGGATCAAGCTGCAGCAGGCGCGGGTGGCGCTGGCCGTGGAACTGCAGCGCCATATGCTGCCGCCCGAGCTGCCGGGACTGCCCGGACTGCAGACCGCGGCCCGCTACGTACCGGCGCAGACCGGGCTGGACATCGGCGGCGACTGGTACGACGGCTTCGCACTGCCGGACGGCTCGCTCGCCTTCGCCATCGGAGACGTCGAGGGCCATGACGTGGAGGCCGCGGCCTTCATGGGCCAGGTCCGCACCGGCCTGCGCGCCGTCGCGGGCGCCACCACCGACCCGGGCGAGGTGCTGGGCCGGGCCAACAACCTCCTGCTGTCGATGAGTTCGGACCTGATGGCCACCTGCACCTTTCTGCGCTTCGACCCCGCCAGCGGCGAACTTGCCGACTCCCGCGCCGGACATGTCCCGGCGGTCTGGGGCACGGCCGACGGCGCGGAGGTCCTGCACGACGCGGGCGGCCTGCCGCTGGGGGTCCTGCCGGACGAGGAGTATCCGGTCACCCACCGCCGGCTGGCTCACCGGGGCGCGTTCGTCCTGATCACCGACGGGGTGGTGGAAGGTCCTACGTTCCCCCTCGAGCGGGGGCTGGCGCGGGTGGCCGAACTGGTCGGCGGCCGCTACCGCGCGGACGCCGACGACCTGGCCTGCGAGGTGATCGCGGTGGCCGATCTGACCGGACACCGCGACGACGCCGCGGTCCTCGTCCTCCGCCACGACGGCGGTCCCTACACCTAGCAGGCCGATGTGGTGCACAACGAGTGGCTGAGCCGGCACGGCGCCACGGCCGTGCGGATCCTCTCCGTCGCGGCGGCGTACTACGGCGGCGCCAAGCTGGGGCTGCTCCAGGAACTCGTCCGCGGCCAGGTCACCCCCCTGTGGCCACCCACCGGTATCGCGCTGACGGCGCTGCTCCTGCTGGGCCTGCGGACCTGGCCGGGCATCGCCCTCGGCGCCTTCCTGGTCAATGTGACGCTGGGGCCCTCGCTGCTGGTGGTCCTCGCGATCGCCGCGAGCAACACCCTCAGCCCGGTGCTCTCCTGTCTGCTGCTGCGGTGCGCGGGCTTCCGGGTACGGATGGACCGGCTGCGGGACGCCGTGGCACTGGTGTTCCTCGGTGCACTGGCCGGGATGCTGGTGAGTTCGACGGTCGGCAGCGGCGTGCTGGTGCTCTCCGGGGCGCTGACGAGGGCCGATTTCTGGCCGACTTGGGCGGTGTGGTGGACCGGTGACGCGATGGGCGTGCTGGTGATCACGCCCGTTCTGCTGGTCCTGGGCACGGCGCGGCCGTCCCGGCGGGCCCGGATCCGTCCGCTGCGGGTGGCGGAGGCGGCGGCCCTGGGCATCAGTACCTTCGCCGTGACCCAGTTCGCCGTGAGCAGTGCCATGAACCTGCTCTTCCTCGTCTCCCCCTTCCTGATCTGGGCGGCGTTCCGCTTCCGGCACGCGGGCGCCGCGCCGTGCGCCCTGCTGGTTTCCACGATCGCGATCGTCGCCGCCGCCGAACGGCACGGGCCGTTCGCCCATCACGACCTGTTCACCAACATGGTCACCCTGCAGGCCTTCAACGGGATCACCGCGCTGACCGCGCTGCTGCTCGCGGCGGTGATCACCGAGCGGCTCGACACCCAGCGCGAGATCCGGCGGATCGTCGCCCAGCTCAGCGAGGCCCTCTCCGATCTGGAGGCGGACGCCTCGAGGGGCGGGTGGCCGCCGCCGCAGCACCGCAAGCCGGACGGCGGACGTGGCGAGCGAGCGGGGTGACGAGCCGGGGGCAACGGACCGTCACGGCCGCGTCACAGCGCCCGCAGCCCGTCGATCACCTCGCGCAGCACGCTCTCGTCCGGCAGCTCGGCGGGCGGTACGGGCCGGCTGACGTGCACCAGCTCCGCCTCCAGCAGATCGCCGATGAACACCCGCACCACGCCCACCGGCAGGTCGAGTTCGGCCGCCAGCTCGGCGACCGAGAGCGGTGCCTGACGGCACAGCTCGACGATCTCGACGTGCTCGGGCGACAGCAGCTGGTCGGCCACGGCCTGTTCCGCGCGGCTCTCGGCGATCACCTGCGCGATCAGGTCCAGCCGTCCCTCCGCGGCCGTACGGGTGCGGCCGCGGGTCATCGCGTACGGGCGCACGACCGGTCCCGCGTCGTCGTCGAACCAACGGGCCGCGCCCCGCCCCGGTACGGCGCGGCCGTCCTGATCGTTCATGGCGTCACCGTCGTCGGCCGGTCGCCGCTCAGGTGGCCGGACCGGACCTGGGCGCGGTGCCCAGGTGCGTGCCGACGCGCTTGACCAGCAGCGTCATCTCGTAGGCGATCAGGCCCACGTCGGAGTCGGCGTCGGCCAGGACGGCCAGGCAGCTGCCGTCGCCGGCCGCGCTGACGAACAGGAACGCATCGTCCAGCTCCACCAGGGTCTGCCGGACCCGGCCCGCGTCGAAGTGCCGGCCGATGCCCTTGGCCAGGCTGTGGAAGCCGGAGGCGACCGCGGCCAGATGCTCGCCGTCCTCGCGGGTCAGGTCCTTGGAGGCGCCGGTGGCCAGGCCGTCGCTGGAGAGGATCAGTGCCTTGCGGATCGAGCCGACCCGCTCCACCAGCTCGTCCAAAAGCCAGTTCAGCTCGCCGGCGCCGGTCCCCGATGCCGAGGCTATGGCCGATGCAATGGACGCTGCTGCCTTCGATGCGGTCATGGACCGTCCCCTCCCGTGGTGTTTCCCGGTGCTGTGCTGTCGCCGCCGGGGCGGTCCCCGGCCGTGGTGTCCTCGGTGTCGCGGCGGCCGCGCTGCCAGCCCCGCTGGAGCGAGGCCATCCGGGCACGTACGGCCTCGGCGTCGCGGTCGTCCGCGGACTCCTCCGCCCGGCGCTCCGCGTCCGGCCGCCCGGGGTCCTGCTTGAGCTGCGGCGCGAGGCTGGCCTGGCGTACCCGGCGGGGCAGTCCGCCCGGTGTCTGTGGAGGTGGGACGTCCGGCGTCCCACCTGGTGTCTCCTCGGCGAGCTCGGGGCGGCGGGGACCGCGGCGCTCCGGGTCCGGCCGGTCGTTCCCGCGCGCCTCGTTGCCCCGCGCCTCGTTCCCCCGTGCCGCGCTCCCGGGCGCCGCCCCGCCGTCGACCGTCCGGCCGTGGTCGGAGACCAGCACCGGCGGCTTGTGGCGGCGCGGCAGCGGCGCGAGGCCGCCGGGAGCCTGGTCGCGGGTCTGCTGGTGCTGCTCGCCGGACGGGAACGGTGCGACGGCGGGCGGTGCGGCCGGGGAGGCGGTGGGGCCGGTCGGCCGGGCGGACGGCCCCGGGCGTTCCGGGCCGCGTTCCCGGCCGTCGCCCCGGCCCCGCGCCCGGCCCTGCTCCCCGCCGCGCTCCCGGCTCCGTTCCCAGGGCCGTTCCCCGCCCCGTTCCCGGCCGCGGTCCCGGCCGCGGAAGACGCTGTCCTCGTCGTCCACGAGTCCCGGCTCGTCCGGACCGAACGGCGCCTCCAGTTCGACCGGGCCGTCGATGACCCGCGGGGTACGGCCCTTCGGGAGCGCCGGCGGCCCCTGGGACAGCGCGGCCAGTTTGCCCGCGGCGTGCTCCAGTTCGTTGCCGCCGGGGTCCGCCGGCCCCAGGGCGCCCGGCCCGGTGTCGTCACGGCCGCCCTCGGGCGTCTCGGTCAGGATCGCGCCGGGGAGGAAGACCACGGCGGTGGTGCCGCCGTACGGCGAGGTCTGCAGGGACACCCGTACGCCCTGCCGCTGCGCCAGCCGGCTGACCACGAACAGACCGAGCCGGTCGGTGTCGGAGAGTTCGAATTCGGCGGTCTCGGCGAGCCGGAGGTTGGCGTCCAGCAGGAGGTCGGCGGCCATGCCCAGGCCGCGGTCGTGGATCTCGAGGGTGAAGCCGTTGGTGACCCGCTCGCCCAGTACCTGGACGGCGGTGTGCGGCGGCGAGAAGACCGTGGCGTTTTCGAGGAGTTCGGCGATCAGGTGGGTGAGGTCGGAGACGGCGGGGCCGTCGACCGCGAGCCGTGGCAGCCGGCGCACCTCGATCCGCTCGTAGTCCTCGACCTCGGCGACCGCCGCCCGCACCACGTCCATCAGCTGGATGGGCTTGCGCCACTGCCGGGAGGGAGCCGCGCCGGAGAGGATCACCAGGCCCTCGGCGTGCCGCCGCATCCGGGTGGTGAGGTGGTCGAGACGGAAGAGGTCGGCGAGTTCGTCGGTGTCCTCGGTGCGCCGCTCCATGGCGTCCAGGAGGGTCAGCTGACGGTGCAGCAGGACCTGGCTGCGGCGGGCGAGGTTGACGAACACCTCGGAGACACCGCGGCGCATATCGGCCTGTTTGACGGCGGCCTCGACGGCGGCCCGCTGCAGGGTGTTGAGCGCCTGGCCGACCTGGCCGGTCTCGTCCGGGCCGAACTCGAGCCGGGGCGCCTCGGTCTCCACGTCGACCTGCTCACCGGCCGCCAGCCGGCGCATCACACTCGGCAGCCGCACGCCGGAGACCTCGTGCGCGGCCTTGCGCAGCCGGGTCAGGTCCTTGACGTGCCGGCTGCCGATCCGCAGCGAGACGATGACCGAGACCAGCAGCGAGACGAAGCCGAGGACACCGGCGACGGCGGCCTTGAGGACGACCGTGGTGGCGTAGGGATCGACCCGCTGCATATAGCGTTCGCCGGCGTCCTTGCCCATCCGGGTGAGGTCGTCGAGCACCTTGTCCGCGGCGGTGTTCCAGCGCTCGGCGTTGACGGCGTGCGGCGCCCGCTGCGCGCCGGCCGCGATCGCCGTGTCCTCGTACGAGGTCACCTCGCGGGCCGTGGCCGAGCGCCAGTAGTCCTCGTAGATGCCGCGGTCCTTGGCGGGCAGGAAGGTGAGGCCGGTGGTGTACAGGATGCGGCGTTCGGCGATCCGGTCGGCGAACATCCGCAGATCCCGCCGGGTCATGCTGCCGGAGGCGAGCGCCGCGGACATCAGCGCGTCCTCGCGGGAGAAGGCCTCGCGGGCGCGGGTGACCTGCACCAGCGCGCGGGCCTCCTTGTCCATCTCCACGCTCTCCAGGGCGTTGAGGGAGGCGAGGAAGTCGTAGGTGGGGTCGACCATGGAGTTGTACGCCTCCAGGGCCTCGTCGTTGCTGACGGTGTTGTCCTCGACCTGGCGGCGCAGTTCGGGGAGCCCGGCCAGGCTCTTGACGACGCTCTGCGCCCGGCCGGCGGCATCTCCGTGCAGTTCGTCGAGCGCATCGGGGTTCTGGGCGTTGGCCTTGAGCCGGGTGATGGCCTCGTCGGTGGCACGGGTCTGCTGCCGCAGCCGGGTGAGCGCGTCGGCGCCGCGCCGGTCCGCGAGATACAGCAGGCTCTGGCGGCGTTCGCGCTGCAGGGCCTGGACCATCCCCTCGGCCGGATAGCCGACCTTCCGCATGATGGTGGTGACATCGAGCAGCTGATTGGCCTCGCGCCCGGTGAGGTAGGTCGCGAACGTCCACATGGCCGTCAGGGACACCAGCGGTACGAGCAGCAACGCCACGATCTTCCGGCGGATCGACTTACCGCGAAAGCGCATGGCCTCCCCTACGTCAACCCCGGCGCACGGGGGCGGTGTTCCGTCAACAAACGGCGTGAGCCTACTACTGCCGGGGGATCAACTCGAAGGTCTGCACGGGCGTTGGGGAGGAGGGGCGCGGCGGCGCCCGCGCCTGTGGTCCGCCGCCGAGCGGGCGACACGCCCGTGACCAGGGGTCTTCGGTGCCGTACGGGCAGTGACCGGCCTGTCCCGCGGTTGGCTGGAATTCCCCTACCCCGGGGAACGCCTCGCCGGAACGGTGCGTGACGATAAGAGGGGACGGGGTACGGCGCCAGGGGCATGTATCCGGCGAAATCCGGGCAGCCGCCGAGGAGTCGGACAGGCGGGAGAGTGCGGGGAGTGTGACGCTTTCATGGACACCGGCAGGCGCCCCTTGTGGCAGGAGGAGACCGCGCCCCGGCGCCGGATGGCGGATCCGGTGCGTACGGCCGCGGTGCGCGCCGTCATCATCGTCGCGATCACACTGATTCAGGCCATGGTGGCGTTCCTGTGCACGCTGGCGGGTTCCTGGCTTGCCTTTCCCGCGGTGCTCAGCACGGTCGCCAGCACTGTGGTAGCGACCTGGGGGGTCCTGGATGTGTGGGTGACCCGGCAGGTGTGGGTGCAGCGGCACGGCGTGCAGTCCCAGCCGAGCAGTACCGCACGCGAGTTGCGCCGCGAGCGGCGACGGGCGCGCCGGGCGGCGGCACGGGGGACGCGGGACGACCCCGCGCCGGCCGACCGCGCGGCGGCCTGAGGGCGACGGTTCCGGGCGGCCGCAGCCGGACCCGTCGGCTCACCGCCCGGGAAGCCCGCCGCCGCCGACAGGCGGTGATAAACAAACGTTGACCCGCGCAAGAGATTCCCAAAGGGTTTCATTGGCGAGGACACAAACCTCCATGGATAGCCTCCCCGGAGTATCCCCGTTCGTGGCGCGGACGGGGTGCGCCGGTGCGTTCCCCATTCCGGAATGGATGCCGGCATCACCCACGCGCACCATCACGGGGAGGACGCATGTCGCATTTCCAGGCGCCGCCGCAGGGCGACTTTCACTCGTATGCCGACCTCACGGCGAAGCAGGCCGGGCACCTCGACAAGATCACACAGTGGAGCGAGACACAGTGCGCCCATACCGACGGACTGGACGGGCTGCTTCTCCTGGCGCGTGAAATCGTGCCGGACGTCTCGCATTTCTTCTCCGGGAAGCTCGCCCAGTGCCGGCGGGGAATGGGCGTGGTCGAGGACAAGATCCACCGTACGAGCGCCGACTACGCCAAGGCCGACGATCAGGCCCGCTCGGATCTGCGCACCATTTACCCCGATGCCCTCCCTCATTTCCCGGACCTCGGCTCGCTGCCCGGCGCGCACCGCGTGGGCAATTACACCGACGAGGACGTCACCCTCAAGGAGCCGGCGAGCGCCGAGGACGACACCGAGAAGAACATCCACCTCCAGCTGCTGGCGCTCGGCAGGGGCAGCGAACTGCGCGGCGCGGACAAGGTCTTCACGTTCTGCACCGGCCAGAGCCTGGTCGAACTGCTGCTGGAGCCCCTGGTCGGCAAGTACGGCCGGCTGAAGTACCTCCACGAGGCCTACGACGCGATGGGCGACGCCGTGTACACGGTGGCCGGGACCCTGCGCAAGGGCTCGTGGGCGCTGGGCAGCGAGTGGCAGGGGCAGGCCGCCCAGGGATTCGACTCGTATCTGTTCCGGTGGACCATGGGGATCGGCGGGATAGGGGACGCCGCGAAGGAGGCGGCGAAGGCGTTCAAGGTCGGTTATGAAGCCATCGTCGTTCTCGTCCACGCCGCATTGCGCGAGATCGACAAACTGATCAAGAACGAGATCAAGCAACTCGCCGAACAGGCAGCGGAGATGGCGGCCGGCGACGCGGCCATCGAAACGGTCGGACTCGGACCCGAGGACCCGCTGGCCGATATCGGAGCGGGTATCTACACGGCGTACAAGCTCTACAAGATTTACAAGATCGTGCGCGCCATCATCACGGCCATCACCATCATCGAGGAGATCTTCCAGAAGATCTCGGAGGCGGTGAAGGCTATTCAGAGCGATATCAAGAAAATCAGCGAGGCACTCAGCTCTCCCATGCCGAGCGTGGGCAGCCTGATCAATGATGTCGAGCAGCGCGGCTTCGAATTCGAGAAGAGCGGCGGGTGGAGCTCCGCCGCCGGCACCGCCCGTATCGGCCTGCTCCCTGCGGCCTGAGTTCCCGAATCCCCCAGAACCCACCCCACCCCTGGAGCGCCCCGTGTCCACGTACGGATCCTCGTACGGCCCTGCCGGCCCTGCCCCGCACACCCACGGCCCGGCGGGCGGTGAACCGCTTGACCCCGTCGCCGAGGAACGGGCCGAAGCGGCCGACCGGCTCGGGGAGGAGCTGCTGGCGGGCCGGACCGCCCGGCAGGACGAGCTGGCGCACCAGATCTACGAACAGCTCAAGGCCGGTTCGGAGGTCGACGACATCAAACATCTCATCGGGAAGCTGAGCCGGGCGGCCACCGAGGACGCCCAGGACCGCGGCGCCGTCCGGCAGGCGGGCGGCGGACGGTGATCCAGGCGCCCGAGGCGTTCACCGTCTCCGTCGAATACAGCCGGAACCACACCGCCTTCCATGTCCATACGGACGGCCGGCAGGAGCCGGTGGCCCGTATGCAGAAGGACGGGGGATACGACACCCGGTACCCGTACCGCGTCTACACAGGGGCCGGGCTGGATGAATTCGCCGGCTATGTCACACCGTTCGCCGCCATGACGGCCGAGCGCGCCGAGCTGGGCAGCGTGCGCCACCGGGAGCGGACGCTGCGTCCCGACGACTGGACGTTCACCCAGCACGATCTGGGCGTGCTGACGGGGCTGCCGGAGGGCGGCGCGAACAAGCTGCGGCACGGCTCCCCGCTGCGCGTCGTCCTCGACCACGCCTGGGGGGACGCCCTGTTCTCCTTCAAGCTGCGGTTCAGTTCGGCCGAATCCGCGGGATTCGAGTTCGTCCGGCTCGCCGGGGTCCGGGCGCGCTACCGCATCACGGTGCACGACCCCCGGGTGAGCCTGCTCCTCGTCCTCGCCTGTGTGGCCCAGTTCAACACCTATGCCGCGTCGGATCCGCGGAAGGCCGCGGTGGATGTCACGGCGAATCCTCTGAAGGGCTGAGGGCGAAGGCCCGGATCCCTGCGGAGTCCGACGTCGGACGTCCCACGTCCGGTATCTCACGTCGGATGTCCCACGTCCGGTATCCCACGCCTGCTGTCCAACGTCCGGTGTCCCACGTCCGATGCCCCACACTGTTCGTCATCGGACGTGGGACACCGCCGTTCACGCCACCGCCTCTTCCCCCACGGCGGGCCGGACATGGACCGTCCCGTCGATGACGCTGACCTCGTGGGTGCGCACGGCCCGGCGGGCGGGCAGACAGGTCGGCTCGCCGGTGCGCAGGTCGAACAGCGCCGCATGCAGCGGGCATTCGACGAAACAGCCCTCGGCCCAGCCCTCGGAGAGCGAGGCGTCCTGGTGGCTGCAGGTGTCGTCGACGGCGTAGAGGCCGTCCTCGGTGTGGAAGACGGCGATCGCCGGTGTGGTCTCGTCGATCTCGATCCGTACGGACTCGCCCTCCGGCAGGTCCTCGATGCGGCAGACGGGAATCATCTGGCCCCCCTCGCGCTGATCGGTATCATGGCGTTGTTCATCGCGCACTGCAGAGCATGATGCGCAACAGAATCCAAGTCGGGGAGCGGGCCGTCAAGGGCTTGGGGAAAGACGCCCCGGACGTGCCCCAGGGGCCGCCAGGTGGTGACGCAAAGACCTATGTCGAACATGCCGAACACGTCCAGCACATCCGGCACATCCAGTACGTCCAGTACGTCCAGCACATCGGCGGGGTCCGTCCAGTCCGTGGACCGCGCGGTGAGCGTGCTGGAGATCCTGGCCCGGCTGGGCGAGGCCGGGGTCACCGAGATCTCCGAGGAGCTGGGCGTCCACAAGTCGACCGCGTTCCGGATCCTCGGGGTGCTGGAGAACCGAGGACTGGTGGGGCAGGAGAAGGAGCGCGGGAAATACTTCCTGGGCGCCGGGGTGCTGCGGCTGGCGGGCGCCGCGGCGATCCGGCTGGACATCTCGCAGGAGGGCCAGCCGGTGTGCCGGGCGCTCGCCGACGACACCGGCGAGACCGCCAACATCGCGGTGCTGGACGGCGATGCGGCGGTCAACATCATGCAGGCCAGGGGCGCCGCCGCGGTGACCGCGTACAACTGGCTGGGCCGCCGTACCCCACTGCACGCCACCGCCAGCGGCAAGGTACTGCTGGCCCATCTGCCCCGGGACCGCCGGGAGGCCCTGGTGACCCGCAAGCTCGCCCGGTTCACGGAGAACACCCTGACCACGGCGGCCGGGCTGCGCGCGCAGCTGACGGCCGCGTTCGAGGACGGGTTCGCGCAGTCCACCGAGGAGCTGGAGATCGGGCTGAACGCGGTCGCCGCGCCGGTACGGGCGCACGACGGCGGGGTGATCGGGGCGATCGGCGTCTCGGGCCCGGCGTACCGGATGGAGCGCGCGCTGCTTCCGGAGCTGGCGGAGCGGGCGGCGGAGGCGGCGGCCGAGCTCTCCCGGCGGATGGGGTACTCGGCGTGACCGGTCGCGCCGCGTGCGGGGGCGGCGAAAACGCCCCTTGACGGATCCCTGACGGACTTCCAGCATGTCTCCCATGGCGCAACTCGGCGCGCCATAGGCAACTTTGGGGCGTGGGCGGAGTGCCGTCCGGACGCCGTTGAGGAGTGAGCCATGCCGTACGAAGTCCGCGCCGCCGTCGCCGTCGAGAAGGGCGCGCCCGCCGAGGTGCGCACGATCCTGGTGCCCGATCCCGGGCCGGAGGACGTGCTGGTCGCCGTGCAGGCCTGCGGTGTCTGCCATACCGATCTGCACTATCGGGAGGGCGCCGTCGGGGACGACTTCCCCTATCTGCTCGGACACGAGGCGGCGGGCGTCGTGGAGGCCGTCGGCCCCCAGGTCACCGGCCTCGCGCCCGGCGACTATGTCGTCCTCGCCTGGCGGGCGCCCTGCGGCCGCTGCCGGTCCTGCCGCCGCGGCCGGCCCTGGTACTGCTTCGACTCCCGTAACGCCGCCCGGCCGATGACGCTCCTGGACGGCACCCCCCTCACCGCGGCCCTGGGCATCGGTGCCTTCGCCGAGAAAACGCTGGTTGCGGCCGGTCAGGCGGTGAAGGTCGACCCCGCTGCACGGCCCGAGGCGGCCGGGCTCATCGGGTGCGGGGTGATGGCGGGTTACGGCGCCGCCGTCCACACCGGCGCCGTCGGCAGCGGCGACACCGTCGCCGTCATCGGCTGCGGCGGAGTGGGCAACGCCGCCATCGCCGGTGCCTCGCGGGCCGGTGCGCGCCGGGTCATCGCCATCGACCTCGACGACGGCAAGCTGGACGCCGCCGAGCGGTTCGGCGCCACCGACACCGTCAACTCCCGCGGTACGGACCCCGTCGAGGCGGTCCGGGGGCTCACCGGGGGTCATGGCGCCGATGTCGTCATCGATGCCGTCGGGCGCCCGGAGACGTACCGGCAGGGCTTCTACATGCGCGATCTGGCCGGAACGCTGGTGCAGGTCGGCGTCCCCGAACCGGAGACGACGATCGAACTGCCGCTCCTCGACCTCTTCTCCCGCGGCGGCGCGCTGAAGTCCTCCTGGTACGGCGACTGTCTGCCCAGCCGCGACTTCCCCGTCCTGATCGACCTCTATCTGAGCGGCAAGCTCCACCTGGACCGGTTCGTCACCGAGACCGTCGGCCTCGGTGACCTCGAAGCGGCGTTCACCAGGATGCAGCGCGGTGAGGTGCTGCGGTCGGTGGTCACGCTCTGACGACCCGTCAGCCGTCGGCCCCCTCCGCGGCGTCCTCCGGCCCGGTCTCCTGCTGCGCCGGAACCTGGGGCGCCTCGTCCGGGCGGCGGTACATCCGCGTCGCGGTGATCTGGCCGTGCACCGCCTCCCCGCCCGGGTCCTGCTGCGGCAGACCCGGCCGCAGATGTTCCTCGACACTGATGTACTTCAGCCCCGCGCGCAGGTCGGCGTCATTGCGCAGCCGGATGACCAGCGGGAACTCGGCGAGCGCGGTGGTGTCGAACAGGCCCGTGGTGTAAAGGAGCTGGACGCCGAGGGCATCGGCCACGGCCCGCTGCAGTTCCAGGAGATAGGTGGCGTTGGCGCGGCCGATGGGATTGTCCAGGAACAGCGTGCCGGCATGGCGCTGCTTGTCACGCCCCCGGTCGTTGCTGCGCAGCGCGGCCATCGTGCAGTACAGGGCGATGGCAGCGGTCAGCAGCTGACCGCCGGAGAACACATCCCCCATCTGCCCGACGGGGACGCGCTCCGCCCGGAGCACCGCGTCCGGCTTGAGGATCTCGACAGCCACACCGCGCGGCTGGAGGGCGGCGCCGACCCCGCGCAGGAGAAGGGACATGCCGTCGCGGCGCAGATCGCTGTTCTTCCGGACGGCGGAACGGGTCGCCTCGTCGATGACCTCGCCGAGGCGCTCGGTGAGGGTGGCCTGGTCGGGATCCTCGAACCGGATCCGCAGGAACTCCTGGCCCGACCACTCCCCCAGTCCCTCGGGCAGCCGGGACAGCCGCTGCGCGGAACGCAGGGTGGTGAGGGACGACTCCACCAGTCCGCGCAGGCGGTCGACGATGGAGTCGCGGTTGCGCTCGAGCTGCGCCAGCTCGTCGGTGAGGACGCGCAGCCGGGGCGCGAAGGCCTCGGCCCACTTGGCGGCGTGGTCGGGCAGCGCGGCCGCGGGCAGCTCGCGGATCTGCTGGCGGGCGGGGGTGCGGACCTGTTCGTAGCGGGTGGCGTTGGCGTGCCGTACGAGGATGTCCGAGGCCTCACGGACCGCGGACTCGGCGGCGGAGAGATCGGCGGCGCAGCCGCGCAGCGAGCGGCGGGACTCGGCGGCGGCCTGCCGGGCCTCGGCCAGGCCGCCGGCGTACGGCTCGATGCCGCCGTCCACCGCGTCCTCGGCGTCCTCCGTGTCCTGGCGGTCGCGGAGCAGATCGCGCAGCAGGGCCGCGGTCTCGTCGAAACCACCGGCCGCGTCCTCGGCGGCACGGTGACCGCGCAGCAGCTCGTCGTGCCGGGCGCGGGCGGCCTCCAGCGCCTCGGCGGCGGTGGCGAGTTCGGCGTTGGCGCTGCGCAGCAGCTCCTTGGCGCGGTCGGCGTCCTCCGGGACCAGCCCGTCGGGCAGCTCGGTGTGCGCCTCGCCGTCAGTGGGCGCCAGCCGCTCGGCCTCGCCGCGCAGCCGGCCGAGCTGCTCGCTCGCGGCGGACGCGCGGCTCTCCAGCATCTGCACCAGCGATTCGGCACGGGCCGCGGCGGCCTGCCGGGACGGGCCGTCGGCGGCGTCCGGGCTCTCCAGGAGCGCCTCCGCGCGGGTGCGGACCTTGTTGGTGAGACGGTTCAGCTCGGCCAGGGCAGCGGACTCATCGCCCTCGGCGCGGGCCTGTTCGGCGCGCAGATCGGCGCCGACGCCCACCTTTTCGTAGAGCTGGGAGGCGGCGCGGTAGGCCTCGCGCAGCGCGGGCAGGGAGGCGTTCGGAGCCTCGGGGGCATCGCCCAGATCGTCCGGTACGCCGGCGATCTCGGCCCGCTCGGCGCGCAGCGCGCGGGCGGTGCGGCGGGCGTCGTCGGCGGCGCGCTGGGCGGCCCGGCGGTCCTCGTCCGCGGCCCGTGCACGGTCCACGCACTCCTCGGCGCGGGCCTCGAACTCGGCCGTCTCATCGGCCAGTTCACGCAGCCGCGACTGCCAGGTGGCGCGCTCGCGCAGCCGGTGGGCGAGCCCGGCCAGCAGGTCGGCGGCGCGGCGGGCGCGCTGCGCGGCCTCCTGCCGCTCGTCCCGCACCCGGGTGGCCTCGGCGGCGACCTCATCGGCCTCGGCGCGGACCGTACGGGCCTCGGCCAGCTCGGCCGCGGCCTCATCGGCGGCCGTACGGGTCCCTTCCGCGGCGGCCGCCAGCTCGGCGAGCCGGCCCTCGGGACATCCCGTACGCCAGGAGGCGAGCCGGGCGGCCAGCGCACGGTCGCCGGCGAGCCGGGCGGCGAGCCGGCGGATCTCCTCGTCGCGCTCGGCGGCGCGGGTGCGCAGCGCCTGGCGCTCCTCGTCGGCCGCCGATTCGTCGTGCATCGCCGGGTTGGGCGGGACAAGGAAGACACCGGTGTCCCGGCCGTCGGGGGCGGGGGTGGGGGCGAGCAGCGCGGCGGCGGTGCCGACGGCGACCGCGGAGCGCGGCAGCAGCGCGGCCTGGGACAGCACCTCGCGGGCCCGTGCATGGGTGTCGGGGTCCGTGATGATCACGCCGTCGACCAGCTCGGGGCGGGCGGCGAGCACCCTGGCGTGATCGGCCGGGTCGACGGACTGGGCGAGATAGCGCCAGCCGGGCAGCGCCGGGACGCCGTGCTCGCCCAAGTACTCCACGGCCGCGAGCACATCGGGCCCCGGGGGCAGCAGCCCGCCGTCGCCCAGCGCCCCCAGGATCCGGGAGTCGTCGGCGGCGGCCGTCCGCAGATCGAACAGCTGCCGCTCGGCCGTGGCGACGCCGTCCTCGAGGAGCTCGCGCAGCGCCTCGGCGCTGCGGTCCAGCTCGTCGGCGGTGAGCGCCCCGCCGTCGGAGGTGGCGTCCGCCGTACGGGGGCCGGGCAGCGCGGACTTCGCCCCGGGGAGCCCGAGGAGGTCGGCGAGCCGGGGCTCGGCGCCGAGCGACTCCGCTGCGCGGCGTTCGGCGTCGTACGCGCGCCCCGCGGCCTGCGCGGCGTCCTCGGCACGGGCCGCGGCCAGCTCCGCGGCGGAGAGCCGGGCGGCGGCCTCCCGGGCGCGGTCGGTGGTCCCCCGGGCGGCCTCGCGGGCCGCATCCCACGCTGCCACGGCGGTCTTCTCGGCGTCCGAGGCGGCGAGCGCGGCACGGGCGGGGTCGGCGTCCGGGGCGGAGTCGTCCAGCCAGCCCGCCCGGACGGCCTCGGCGGTCTCCTCGGCGACCTCGGCGAGGCGCTGCCTGAGGTGATCGGCCTCACTGCGGGCGCGCTGGGCATGCGTGGCGGCGGCGGTGGCGTCGCGATGCGCCGATTCACCCGCCTCCTGGAGAGCGGCGGAACGTTCTTCTTCCTCGTTCGCGATCCGCTCACCCGCCTCGGCGGCCGAGTGCAGGGCCCGTACGAGGTCGGCGGCGGCGGTGGCGCGGGCGGCGAGCGCCGGGGCGGCATCCCGCTCGGCCTCCCGGATGGCCACGGCGACCCGCGCCGAGCGGTCGGCGGCGGCGCGGTGCCGCAGCGCGGTCTCGGCGGCCTGCCAGGCGCTGTGCAGCGTACGGGCGTCATTGAGCTCGCGGCGCTGGGCGGCGGCGCCCTTCTCGGCGGCGGCCAGCGCCAGCGAGGCGTGCCGGTAGGCCAGCTCGGCGGAGACCAGGGAACGGCGCTCGCGGGTGCGCTCGGCGTCGGTGACGCGGTGTGCGGCGGTGGCGACCTGCTCCGCCAGCTCGGCGGCCCGGCCGCGCTCCTCGGTACCGCGCGCGTGCAGCCGCTGCGCCAGGCCCCGGGTGCGGCGCTCGGCCCCCGCATGCACCTCACGGGCGCGTTCGCGCTGCTCGGCGGCCTCGGCAATGCGCGACAGCAGATCAAGGGACCCTGCCGTGAAGTCCCGCTCCGCGGTCAGCTCGGCGCGCCGGCCGAGCTTGTGGGCGAAACCGTGGACGAGATCGGCGAGACCGTCCGTGTCACGGGTGTCGGTGACGGCGCGCAGCAGCAGATCGGTGAAGTCGGAGTCGTTCTTGACCGCGAACAGGCCGGCGGCCTCGCCCTCGTCGGCGTTCATCTCGCGCTGATAGCGGAACAGTTCGGGGTCCAGGCCCAGCACACCGAGGTGTTCGTTCCAGCGCTCGTGGATCTCTTCCCAGACCACGTCCAGGTTCGGGTAGTTCTTCCCGGCCTCGGTGAGGACGTCGCGGAAACCCTTCATCGTGCGGCGGCGGCCCTGGGCGCCGGAGGTCCCCTCGCTGCTCTCCTGGCGGGGCCGGACGATGGTGGCCTCGGCCACCGGGAGGGAGTCCAGGCTCATCCCCGGGCCCGGCCGGAAGCTGTACCAGGCCTCGGCGAACTTACGGGGGTCGTTGGAGACCTGGCGGCCGCGCCATTCGCTGACCTTGCCGACGACGATGCTCTCGCCGGTCAGCACATGCTGCCACTCCAGGGCGACATGCCCGCAGTCGTCGGCGAGCAGGAACTTGCGCAGTACGCCGGAGCTGGCGCCGCCCAGGGTGTTGCGGTGACCGGGCAGCATCACCGAGAAGATCAGCTTGAGCAGGACGGACTTGCCGCCGCCGTTCTCCAGGAAGAGCACCCCGGCCGGGGCCGGGCGGCGCGGCGGGCCGACCGGCTCGTCCTCGAAGAAGTCCGCCTGGGCCGGGGCCGGTCGGGGCACGGGCGCACCGACTCCGCGCAGGTCCAGCACGGTGTCGGCATAGCGCGCACCGGCGGGCCCGATGGAGTAGAGGCGGACCCGGGACAGCTCGTACATGGCGGACTTTCGTTGTCGTGGCGTGGGCGGTGGTCGTGCGGTGGCGGTCGTGCGGTGGCCGTGTCTCAGCCGGAGTGGAAGGGCAGCCCGGCGTCGGAGACCAGATCGAGGTCGTCGGTGTCCTCGCCGGGCAGCAGGGAGCCGCTGCCGTCGGCGACGGGGACCACCCCCAGCTCCAGCAGCTCGGCCATGGCGGCGCTGCCGGCCATGTCACGGACCTGCAGCTGATAGCGGGCGGTGGTGCGGTACGCGCCTCCGGCATCGTCGCCCGTGCGCTGCAGGAACCCGGAGTCGACGAGGAAGGTGACGGCCTTGGCGATGATGCCGGTGGTCGAACCGGCCAGCCGCCGGGCGTCCTTGGTCGCGCCGGTCGCGCTGCGCCGCGCGTAGACCCGCCAGGCGGACTCCAGGCCGGGCGCATCGCTGACCGGGTCGGTGTTCTCGCCGTCCTGCTCGGCACGCTCCTCCAGACGGCGGCAGGCCTGCCGTACGAACGCATCGACGCCGTTGACGGTGATCCGGCCGATGTAGCCGTCGTCGGCGAGATCCTCGGGGCGCGGGAACGCCAGCGCGGCAACCGCGAGATGCGCCAGGCCGTGCAGGAACCGGTCGGCGGAGTCGGCCGAGGCGCGGCGGGCGTAATCGCCCATCCGTACGGCGAAGACGGAGTCCTCGGCGGCGGTGACGGCCATCCCGGCGCGGGTGGAGACCTCCAGGACGACCAGGCCCAGCCCGGTGGCCACCGCGTCGGCGAGCCGGGCGAAGGCGGGCTCGTCCCGATAGCGGCGCAGCAGCTCGGCGTACTCCGCGTCGCGGGCGGGCAGCAGCTTGGGCTGAAGCCCGAAGGAGACCAGGCGTGCGGCGTCCGCGGCGTCGGCGGGGATCAGCGGCGCCGGGGCGGTGGCAGCGGGCGTCTCTTCCGCGGGCGTGCCCCAGGACGCGGTGTCGCCCAGGGACTCCGGCACCACCGCGCCGGCGGCGTTGTGCCCAAGGGACTCGGTCACGGTTGAAGCTCCTTGTGCGGGGCGTGCGGGGCGTACAGGGCCCGGACGACGGCCGGGCGGATGTGCGGCCGGCCTATCCGGAAGCTCGGCGGCATCGTGCGGCGCCGGGGCATCAGGCCACCTCCGAGCGGTCGGCGGCCATACCGGCCGCGTCCAGCAGGGCCGTACCGACGATGAGGTCGGCGCCGCCGAACTCGGGGTCGGCCAGCTCCGTACCGTCGTCGACGGCGAACAGCAGCTGCGACTCGCCCTGACGGTAGGCCGTACCGACCGGCGGACTGGCCGCATGCACCGCCAGCAGGGCGACGAGATACGGGAGTTCGGGATCCTTGCGGCGCGCCTCGGCCAGCAGACCGGACAGCCGGCGGGGCGCATCGGCGGGCAGGTCGAGCAGCTCCATCGCGGCGTCCAGCTGCTCCTCGCTGAAGCGGCTGTCGTCGGGCGTGGCCACCAGATCGGGGTCGGGCATCTCCGCGCCGAGATGCTCGCGCTCCAGGGGCGGGGTGAGCAGCACCTCGACGAGATCGCCGACGCGGACCGCCGACGGGGTGCGCAGGCCCGTACCGCGGGCGAAGAAGGCGTCGGTGACGCGGATGGCGCGCTCGGTGGGCAGCGGCAGCAGCGGCGCGACCAGCTGGCCGTAGAGGTCGAGCCCGGAACGGGCGGCGGGGGCCGCGAAAGCCTGCCGGTCCTGCTCGGCGCGGAACAGCGGACCGGCCTCCAGCAGCCGGGACTGGAGCTGGGTGTGCCGCCGGATGCAGTCCTTGACGATGTCGACCAGCTCGGCGGCGCGCCGCTTGTGCTCACCGGTCTTCTGGTCGACGGCCTCGGCCTCGTCACGGGCCTTGCGGATGTTGGTCAGGATGGCGTTCTCGTGGCGGTAGCGGTCCGCTACGTGGTCCAGCGCCTCGGCGATCATGTCGGGCACGGCCTGCAGCCAGTCCACGGCACGGACATTGCGCCGGGTGGCGTCGAGCGTCCTGCGCAGGGTCTCCGCGTACTGCACGGTGCGGTAACGGGCCTGCTCGGCGGCGAGCTGGGCGTCGGCCAGCCGGCCGCGGTTGATCAGCACCTCGAGCTTGACCTCGGCGGCGATCTGCGCGCTGGTGACATCCGTGTCGAGCGCACCGACCAGGACGTTGACCGCCTCGTCGGTCGCCCGGAGGTACACCGTGCCGCCGGGGCCCGGAACCTCCTCGATCAGCTTGAAGTCGTAGTCCCGCCGGACATACTCACCGTCGGTGGTGAAAGTGCCGTAGACGGCCCGGAAGCCGCGGTCCACGCTCCCGACGTTGATCAGATTCTCCAGCACCCAGCGGGCCACCCGCTCATGCTCGCCCTGGGGCCGCCGGGGCGCCTGGGCGGCGACCCGGGGGAGCACCTTCGCCACTATCTCCTCATGATCGGCGCCGGTGTCGAAGTCCATGTTCAGCGTGACCAGGTCGATGACGGCGAGCGCCACCTCCGCCATCGCATAGACGCCGTACTCGCCCGCGAGATTGGCCTTGCGCGCATCGAGGTCGTGCAACGGCGCGGTGCACGCCAGGGCGCGCAGCCGACGGGCCAGGCCTTCGTCGGCGGCCGGGCCCGGCGCGGGCCGGTTCGGCCCGTTGAGCTGGGGCGCAGCGGCCCCCTGGGCGGGAAAAGTCACGTCGCACAGAGTAGGCGGTCACACTGACAACGGACGAAACGGCACGGGCCGGCAACACTTCGGCGGGCAATCCGCGCCCTGCCCGCACCGGTCCCGCACCCTGCGAACGGCCCCGCACCGCACTCTTCACACAGGCCCGGACTGTGCCCTTCAATCAGCCTCGCACTGTGCCCTTCACACAGCCCCCCCCCCGTGCCCTTCAAACGGCCCCGCTTCGCGCCCTACGGGCAGCCCGGCTACGTGGCCTTCGGACGCCCCGGCTTCATGTCTTTTGGGCGGCCCGGCTTCGTGCCCTTGCACGGACCCGTCCCGTGCCCTTCGGGCGGCACCACGGCGCGCCCCCGCCCCCACCCCCCGTCACCCTGCCCTCCCCCCTTCGGGGGGAGGGCAGGGTGGGGGCGGGGG
>NZ_LGKG01000164.1 GCF_001294335.1 Streptomyces chattanoogensis | reverse complement strand
CGGCGAGGGCGGCGATGCCCGGCTGATAGCCGAGGGTGGAGAAGTAGTCCACACCCGTCAGACACATCACAGGCCTTCCAGCATCCACGCCCGCAAGCGATGCCGTACGGCGGCCCCGGACGAAGAATCCGCAGGGGCGGAGGCGGCCATCATGTGCTCCTGTCGTACCGCGAAAAAATCCAGCCATCGACATGACGGCCGCGTAAGAGTACACACGTGCGATGTTTTCGCCACAACGTTCGACAGTGCGGCGCTTTGTGTCCCCCGAGCGGTGGTCAGGACGTCAGGGCGGGAGGCGGCGGAGCGGAGAAGGGCACGGCGAGGCGGGCTGGTCTCTCGTACCGGCTACGGCTCAGTGACTGGTGGCCGAGGTGCGCAGCGTCAGGTGACACGGGTGCTCTTCGCCGTCGCGGAGGAAGGTGAGCCGTATACGGATCTCGCGGGCCTTGGCCGCGAGGGCGGGCTGGGCGGAGATGCTGCCGTTGGTGCGCGTGCCGTCGCCGGCGGCTCCGTAGGCGCCACCCCAGTCGTAGTACTCGTTGCCGACGTCGTCCACGGCCGCGAGAGCCAGGAGCACGGGGGTGCTTTCGGCTGGGTCCGGCAGAGGCGGCGCGATCATGTAGTGGACGGTGAACGAGTCGTCCCGCCGTTTCAGGTCGTGGACGGACAGTTCGTGGGCGCCGTTGAGGATCTTCACCGAGGCGAGAGGGACGGGGGTGCGGTGCGGCTTCATGGCGACTCCTCCTTGCCGGGGGATGTTCAGACGGTGAGCCCGGCGACGCGGCGAGCCGGTTGTCCGGTGAAGTAGTGGACGTACTCGTGCGCCAGGCGGAATCCGGCGGTCCAGGCAACGAGCCGGCTGGGGCGGTTGTCGCGGGAGCAGGTCCAGCTCGGGGTGTGGCCGCGGGCCGCGATGTCCTGGCACAGGGCGGTCACGCAGGCCAGGGCGAGGCGCTGGCGGCGGTGTTCGGGGACGGTTGCGCAGGCGACGTCCTCGTACGTGGTGCCACGGAAGTAGGTGCAGGCCACGGCGAGCACGCGGTCCTTTGCGAAGGCCGCCCAGCCGTGCCCGGAGGCGGCGAGGCCTGCGGGTCCTCCCCAACTGGTGTGAATCCACGTCGCGTCGGGGTGCAGCGCGGCGAGCGCCGGAGCGTCCCCGGGTGCCAGCCGACGCACTGTCACACCATGGGGCGGGCGCGGAGGCGACACGCGGACGCGATGCACGTATGCCATGCGCTCCCACGGTACGAGCAGATCGAAGGCGTTGCCGAGTAGCGGCAGGAAGCGGGCCGGGGCCTGGACGTAGTGCGCGGCGAAGGGGGCGAGCGCGAGCGGCGCCAGGGTGGTCGGGTCCCCGCGGAGCAGCAGGTGGTCGGCGCAGGCCACGGCAATGGCACGGGGATCGATCGCGCGGTCGGCCCACCAGCGAGCGGATCCCGGCACCAGCGCATGGTCGGCCAGCGCCGCCGCTCCGGGAGGGCCGCCCGCGAACCAGTGCGTGAGAGCGGGGAGTTGGTCGGGGGAGAGTTCGATCACGGAGGCTCCTTGTGGCGGTCGCGGGGTGGTCCGAGCGGGGCGGCCCTGGCGGGGCCGCCCTGCTCGACGGTCAGCTCTGGCCGGCCTTGCTGCCGTGGTTGGCCTTCTTCTTGCGGCGTGCCTTCTTCTTGCGGGCGCGCTTGGACATCGGCGTAAGGGCCCTTCGTTCTAGGGGCGCCTGGGTCCTTCAGGCGGTGGGTTCTTCAGGCGCTGTGGCCGACGAGCTGGTCGGCGAGTTTGGTGAGGCGCTTGACGGTGCGGCCCTCGGTCGCGGCGGGGGCGGGCTCGACGCGTTGGTCGCGGTCGTAGTAGGCGCCGTTGACGATCTCGGTGGCCGGGTCGCAGAGGCGTACGACATGGGCGGCGCCTTCTGCCGCGGACTCACCGCTGTTTGCGTAGAGCGACAGCAGCCCCGTCTCGCAGACGCCGGGGTGGACGGAGACGGCTGTCACCCGTGGGTCGGCGGCGAAGACGGTGAGCGCGAGCTGGGACTGCGCGTAGGCCGCGAGCCGGGAGTAGCGGCGGGCGCGCTGCGGGTCGCTCCACTGGATGGAGGCGGTGCGGTGCAGCGACGAGGAGACGTTGACGACGCGGCCGCCCGGGTCGCGGGTGAGGGCCGGCTCCAGAAGGCAGGTCAGCAGGTAGTGGGCGAGGAAGTTGACCTGGAAGGCGATCTCGTTGCCGTCTGCGGTGACGGTGTGCCGCTCGGGCGCGGCCATCGCGGCGTTGTTGACCAGGACGTCCAGCTGCGGATGCTCGGCGAGGACCCGCCGCGCCATGATCTCGACCTCCTCCAGGTACGTGAAGTCGGCGGCGAATCCGCACAGTCGGGCGCCGTCGACGCCCGCGGTGGCGATCAGCTTGTCGGTCGCGGCCTGGGCTTCTTCGGCGGTGCGGCCGTGGACGAGAACGGTGGCGCCGCGCTCCGCGAGCCGGCGGGCGGTTTCGAAGCCGATGCCGGAAGTGGCGCCGGTCACCAGGACGGTACGGGAGGAAAGGTCGGAAGCGGACATGATCCATTCCAGGAAGGGGATGAAGGGAAAGGGATGGGGTGCGCCGAACTGGCCCCTCAGGGCGATGGCGTACGGGCACGAAAAAGGGGCGCCGGATGAAGTCAGAGCGCCCCGTAGGGATGCGGGAAACGTCTCAGCTGGAGGCGGACGTTTCCGGACAGCGTGGCGCACGACACGGACCCGCCGGATGAGGCGGACGGTCGAGAAGAAGCCAGGCGCTGTTCACATCCCCCATCAAATGCCGTGCCGCAGCCGGCTTCAAGAGAACCGCACAGCTCTTGACGCACCCCTGATGAGCTGCGCTTTCGGCCGATGACGAGCGCAGATCCACCGACACGACGGTCACGGATGGCACGGCTGAATGGGAGGTGTCTTCAGGCTCTTGCGGTCATGGGGTGTTGTCTCCCGGTCGGCTCTCTGCGGTACTGGATACGACTGTTTGGGCGTGTTACCAGCTGTTCTGGCGTGCGGGAGGGGGTGTGGGGCGGAAGACCCTGGAGGCGGCTCGACACATCCCGACCGGCGACCACAGTGAGGACACGCAGTGATACCGCACGTACAGTTACCAGGGCACGTGGCCGGGTGGACCCTCAAGGAGAAGACGGCTGTCGCTGCCGAGATGGGTGACGCCTGTAGGCACGAAGGTTTCTTCTTCGTCCACGATCACGGTATCCCCACCGACTTGATTGGGGAGGTCTACTCGGAAACACAGCTCTTCTACCGGCTGCCTGTGGAGGAGAAGGGCAAGTACGAGGCTTCTGAGAAGTCCCAGTTTCTGGGATACCGCGGACTCGGCAGGGAAAAGAGCCGCACCCACAGCGGAACCGAGGCTTGCGAGCAGTACCGGCTCGGCAACACCACCCACGAACTCGCCTTGCCGGAGTCCGTGGACTTCTACCACGAACACTTCCCGAAGTCCCTGGAGCTCTTCCGCCACTTGACCCACCTGGGTGACGGAATTCTCGCTGCTTGCGCCCTGGGCCTGGGGCTGGAGGAGGACTTCTTCAAGGGCTACCTGGGCAGGCCCTTGCACCGGCTGGGACTCAACTATTACGGCGCAAGCCATCCGTCTGACGTCGGCTCCAAAGTCGACTACGCGATGTCGCCGCACGTCGACCTATCTCTGCTGACCATCCTCGACCAGGATGAACCGGGCCTGGACGTCCGCAATCCCGACGGGACGTGGCAGGAGGTTCCCACCGTACCGGGTGCCCTTTTCCTCTTCCTCGCTGACTACGTGCAGCGCTGGTCGAACGGGCTGTACCGGGCGGCCCCGCACCGGGTAACCGCGGTGCGCTGCGACCGGATGTCGATCCAGTACAAGCACCGGCCTGACTACGGTGTAGTGGTCGCTCCGCTGGATGCCCTCACTGGCCCGGCCGATCCGCCCAAGTACGCACCGCTCAACACCGGCTCCGAGTACGTGGCCGTGCTGAGGTCGCTGCTCGGCAGGTGACACACGCCTGGCGTCAGAGTGTTGTTCTCGCCGGTCCTGGTGGCGAGGCTGACCTCCCGCCCGGCCCGCCCGGTGCCAATGGTGGGCGTAATGAACGGAGTGAGGTGATGCCGCGGTCAATGCAGAGATCCTTCTCCCGGTACCGCATCGCGCCCGCCCCGCACAGATACGCCCCGGCGCCTGTGACGGCCGTGAGGTCGGCGAGCCTTTGCGATCGGCCCAGACGGGTCGGGAGGTGGCTGCTGCGGATCAGGGCAGCGGCTCTCAGTTGCCGCGGCGCACCCGGGCCGCCTTGCGGGCCTCGGCGAGCTTGCGGGCCTCGTTGGCCTTGCGGGACTTGCCGCCGGTGCCGCGGGAGGCGTCCTTGCTGGTGCCCAGGCCGCGGAAGGGGGCGTTGGTGTTCTTGGCCCGGGGCGCGGCGGGCCCGCCGTCGAGCGGGGTGCCGGAGGGGGCCTTGGCCCCGGTGATCCGGCTCAGCTCCGCCTCGCCGGAGCGCACCTTGGTGATCGTCGGCTCGATGCCGGCCCCGGCCATCAGCCGGCTCATCTCGCGGCGCTGGCCCGACAGCACCAGTGTGACGACGCTGCCGGACTCACCGGCCCGGGCGGTGCGGCCCGCGCGGTGCAGGTAGTCCTTGGGGTCGGTGGGCGGGTCGACGTTCACCACGAGATCGAGATCGTCGACATGCAGGCCACGGGCCGCGACATTGGTGGCCACCAGAACGGTGATCTGGCCGTTCTTGAACTGCGCGAGGGTCCGTGTGCGCTGCGGCTGGGACTTGCCGCTGTGCAGGGCCGCGGCGTGCACTCCGCTGGCCCGCAGATGCCGGGTGAGCTGGTCGACCGCGTGCTTGGTGTCCAGGAACAGCAGTACGCGGCCGTCACGGGCGGCGATCTCCGTGGTGACGGCGTACCGGTCGGGGCCGTGGACGACCAGTACATGGTGGTCCATCGTCGTGACCGCGCCCGCGGAGGGGTCGACCGAGTGGACAACGGGGTCGTGGAGGTAGCGGCGGACCAGGTGGTCGACGTCGCGGTCCAGGGTGGCCGAGAACAGCATCCGCTGGCCGTCGGGGCGCACCTGGTCGAGCACCTCGGTGACTTGCGGCAGGAAGCCCATGTCGCACATCTGGTCGGCCTCGTCGAGGACGGTGATCCGTACCCGTCCCAGGCGGCAGGCCCTGCGCTCGATGAGGTCGTGCAGGCGGCCAGGTGTGGCGACGACGACCTCGGCCCCGTCGCGCAGCGCAGCGGCCTGCCGGCCGATCGACATGCCGCCGACGACCGTGGCCATCCGCAGCCGGAGCGCGTCGGCATACGGCGTGAGCGCCTCGGATACCTGTTGGGCCAGCTCCCGGGTAGGTACCAGGATCAGGGCGAGGGGCTGCTTCGGCTCCGCGCGCCGCCCGGCCGTGCGTGCGAGCAGCGGCAGGCCGAAAGCGAGCGTCTTGCCCGATCCCGTGCGCCCGCGCCCCAGGACGTCTCGTCCCGCGAGGGCGTTGGGCAGCGTGGCTGCCTGGATCGGGAAGGGCTCGCGCACGCCGAGCTCGGTGAGCGTTCGCAGCACCTCGGCCGGCAGCTCCAGGTCGGCGAAGGAGGCGACCGGGGACGCCGTCGGGGTGGGGGGCTCTGGCTGGGAAAGGTCGCCTCGCGAGGTGCCGAGGCGGTCCGGGTGGTTCATGAAGAGCCTTCCGCATGGGGAACGTACCGAGGAAGGCCCGGCAGGAATGAGCAGCCGACGAGCGGCCGAGGAACAGGGGGAACCGGATGGACGGAATCGCCAGCCGCCACGATCGCGCAAACGTTTGAGACTAACACAAAGCGACAGTTCGACCTGGCGCTGTGGTGCTGATCACTCCGCCTGTGTCGGTGACGCGACACAGGCTTGGTGCTTCAGTGACGCTTCGCGTCCTGAGCTGGTGTCTGTCGCTGTCCTGGAATGGGAGGGATGGCTGAAGTCGGATGGCTGAAGTCGGTTGCTGGACCGGGGAGTTGGAGTCGGTGTTTGCTCGGGTGGCGCGGGCCGGTTCGCTCGGGTGGATCTGAGGTGGCGGATGCGCGACTACGTCCGTGGCCTGCTGGGGCAGGCGGCACGCAGGAATGGGCCGGCAGCTTGCCGAATGGGTGTGGTCACCGCACGCCGGATGGCTTTGAGCGGCTTTTGAACAGCAGTGTCTGGGACGCGGATGCCCTGTGTGACGATGCCCGTGCTTACGTCGGTGAGCGTCTTGGCCCGGGTGGTGTGCTGATTCTCGATCACACCGGGTTCATCAAGAAAGGCACCGCGTCGGCCAGGGTGGGACGTCCGTACACGGGTACCTCGGGAAAGTCGGGAAAGATCGACAACTGTCGGATCGGGGACTTCGCCGCCTACGCCACCAGCTCGGGCCGGGCATTGGTCGATCGGGAGCTCTATCTGCCCAAATCCTGGACATCCGACCGTGAGCGGTGCCAAGCAGCGAAGATCCTCGATGAGCGGGGCTTTGCCACCGAGGGGGACTGGCCCGGGACATCGTCCGCCGCTGCATCACCGCGGGCCTGCCCGCCGCTTGGGTCACCGCGGACGAGGCCTACGGGCAGGACTGGCACTTCCGCCGACTACTCGAACAGCTCGGCCTCGGTGACGTCGTGGCGGTACCCAAGTCACAGCAGATCAAGTCCCTGGCCGGGATCCGGCGCATCGATCAGCTCATCGAAGATGCCCCAGCGGATGCCTGGCAGAAGCTGTCCTGCGGTGACCGGGCAAAGGGCCCGCGGGTTGACGACCGGGCCGCGGCCCGGCTGCCCGTCAACCTGGTTCTTCCCGCTACCAGCAGCCGACCAGGGTGATGACCAGGGTGAATACATCCCCCGTACCTGATCGGCACCCGACTCGAAACGAGCCGCACCCAAAGGTCATCTCGTGTGAGGCAGCTCTTTCGCGCAGATACCGGGACATGACATTACGCTTCACCCTACGCTTGGGGCCGCCGCGGAGCGCTTGCGCCGCGTAGTGGGCGGGCGTCTGCACTCTGGTTCAGCGCGACGCCGAGAAGACCAGGGGGCCACGGCACATGGAACTGCGGGTCAGGGTGGCGCACGCCGAAGTCCCGGGCGACCCTTCGGGCTGGACCGGGGCGTTCGCGGATTGGCTTGTCGAGGATCGTCGGCTCGGTCGGCACGCCGATATACGGCGGGGCCGCTCGTCGCCGAGTGACGGGGGGATGTCGGGAGACCTCGTGAGCTGGATCAGTCTGGCTGTCGCCTCCGGCTCGTTGGCCACAGATCTGATCATGGTCTACGGTCACTTCCGCGCCTCGCTGCCGCGTCGGGTGCGGTCAGCCGCGCGACTGATCGTGGAGCACGGCGAGAGCCGCGTCATCGTCGAGGAGGGCACGGCGGAGGATGCCGCCCGGGTCGTGCGGGCGTTGAACGCCGCGCAGGCAGCAGACGAGGAGACCTCCCGCATTTCGTCAGCGCCACCGGTCGTGCCGCCAGCGGCAAACGCGCCCCAGGAAGGGGAACCAGGCGGTGGCGCTGCCTGATCCACGAGCGAGCCGCGCCGTACTCATCGGTGTGCACGACTATCGGCAGCTGGATCCCCTGCCCGGTGTGCGACTCGGGGCCCGCAGGCTGGCGCAGCTATTGCGCGATCCCCAGGTCTGGGGCCTGCCTCGCCGTAACGTCACCCTTCTCCACGCGCAGGCATCCGCCAACGAGGTACTCGAAGCAGTCCGGGACGCCGGCGAGACCGCGACCGACACCCTCATCGTGTACTTCGCCGGGCACGGACTGCGTGACCGAGGCGGCGAACAGCTGTACCTGGCGTTGTCGGATGCCGACGATGAGCACCTTGAGATCGGAACCCTGGCGTATCCAACGCTGCGCCGCGTGATCACCGGAGCCGGACACCGTGCCAGCCGCCGCATCACGGTGCTGGACTGTTGCTTCAGCGGTCTTGCGATCAGCATGGGGGGCGACGTCTCCGTTGTGGACCGTCCCAGTCTGGCGCGGCTGCTGGACGAGCAAGAGGACGACGAAGACGGCATAGGTGATGAGGGCGACTACGGCAGTTGTGTGCTGACCTCCGCGGCCCGGACGGAACGCTCGTTCACGCCGCCCGGCAGGTACCCGGACTTCACGGGCGAGCTGATCCACGTTCTGGAACACGGCATCTCCGAAGCGGGGCCTACGCTCAGCATCGACGACATCTGGCGGCGCGTACGCCTCCGGCTCCAGCGGCGCGGCCGGCCCCTGCCCCAGCAGTTCGGCCACAACGCGGCGGCTGTACGGCCATGGGTCCACAACCGTGCCCATCACCCGCCGTGCCCTGAACCGACCACGAAGCCTGCCGCCCCACCCGCGGTCACGTCTTCGGCTCCGCGAGCGGCCGAGCGCCCCAGTCAGGACCGGCTTTCCGGCAATGCAAGCCCCCGGCCGATGCTCCGACGACGCACCTTCGTTATGGCAGGCGCCGTCATCACCGCCCTGGGCGGCATGTCCGCTGGAATCCTGGCCACCTGGGACGAGTCCAAGGGCGACGATGATCCTACGGACATCGGTGGTCCCGAAATCACCAGCCAGATACCAACCAGCCCTCGGCCCACGCCAAACACCCGCTCCGCCCCCGAAGTCCAGGCACTCGATGCACTCACCGGCCATCCCGATACAGTCTCGTCAGTGGCGTTCAGCCCGGACGGCAAACTCCTCGCCACCGGCAGCGGTGACACACTGCGACTATGGCACGTGGGCGCTCGCAAGCAGTTCGGCAAGCCACTCACCGACCCCACCGGCGTCATCAGTTCAGTGGCGTTCAGCCCGGACGGCGAGTTAATTGCCAGTAGCGGCTTCGGGCGAGTAGTGCAGTTGTGGGATGTAAGCACCCGCACACAGGGCCGGCCACTCACCGGCTATGCGGAAGCCGTCTTGTCGGTGGCGTTCAGCCCGGATGGCAAACTCCTCGCCACCAGCGACGCGAAGGGCGACGCGAGCGCATCCGCGTACGGAGCCTCCTTGTGGGATGTGGCCACACGCAAGCAACTGGGCAAGCCCCTCGTCGGCCACGCCCTCTTCGTCTGGTCGGTGGATTTCAGTCCAGATGGCAAAATCCTCGCCACGGGCAGCAACGATGAAACAGTGCTGCTGTGGGACGTGACCACCCACAGTCAGCTGGGCAAGCCCCTCACCGGCCACACCAGTCCCGTCTTGTCGGTGGCGTTCAGCCCGGACGGGAAACTTCTCGCCACCAGCAGCTGGGATGGCACGGCCCGGCTGTGGGAGGTGACCACTCATAAACGGCTGGGCAAGCCCCTCACCGGCCACACCGGTCCCGTCTCGTCAGTGGCGTTCAGCCCGGATGGCAAACTCCTCGCCACGGGCGGCAAGGATCACACAGTGCTGCTGTGGGATGTGACCATCCAAAAGCGGCTGGGTAAGCCCCTCGCCGGCCACACCGGCTCCGTCTTGTCGGTGGCGTTCAGCCCGGATGGCAAACTCCTCGCCACCAGCAGCGCGGATCGCACGGTGCGGCTGTGGCAGCTGGAATAGCATGCGTCCTCGCCACCCATACGCCGGACGACGAAATGCAGTGCGTGGGGTGACGGAATATCCCGCGAAGGCCGGCTTGCCGGCTCTCCTGGGCGAACTCCAGACAGAGCCACCGCCGATGCTGGTGAACAGCGTCCCCGTACGCTGGCCTGACATGCGGCCCCGCAGCATCCACCCCAGCCAGTACGACCACTGGCAAGGAACGTCGGGCGCGGGCGGAAGGGCGGGCCCGTCGTGGGGGACGAGTCCAACCCCTTCCGTGATGCCGGACAGGACGCGGAGACGAGTACGAGGGGGGTGGGGTGAGCCCACCCAGACGCCCGGGCGTGGCACCGTGACGTGGCTGCCTTGAGGTCCTGGCTCCATTCGTGACTGGCTGTACCGTCCCCAGCTCTTGGGTGTCCGGGGCTGGATGGCTCCGTCAGTGCCCGAGTACAGCGCCTCCAATGTTGTTGCGGGACTCGCCCGTGATGTAGCGGGCCTCGGGAGAGGCCAGGAAGGCGACGGTCGCGGCGATCTCCGCCGGCTCGGCATCCGGATTCGTGGAGAGTAACGCTACTGAGTGGATCGAAACGCAACTGAATCGTGACTGGCTTCGCAGTCATTCGGCCACGGTCCCCCCTCCCGCCACGGTGTACCTGCCGGTAATGTCGGCGGCCACCTACCGGGGGGTATGGACGGCTCTTGCGAGGGGGCAGTCTTTCGAAACGGTGCGAGGAGGCCTGATGGCGACTGATCCGCAGTCCGTATATTCGGGGCGACCGCATGGCTGCCCGGACGAGCGCTGGCAGCGTATGTGGAGCCATCGCGAGCATCTGCTGAGGGTCGCGCGCAGGCGGTCCATGAGCGTCGAGGACGCGGAGGACGCCGTACACGAGGCGATGGTGCGCGCCCTGGAGAATCCGCACGTCGAGGACGAGCGGCTTGGGGCGTGGCTCACGACCGTGACCATGCGTCTGTGCGTCGACCGGTACCGCCAGGTCAAACGTGAAGCCGAGGTCGGCACCCGCTCGATGCTGACCCCGCACCCCATCGCCCCAGTCGACGAAGCGGTGTGCGATCGCGCCGAGGCCAAGTGGCTGGCGAACCGGAGCGGCGAACTGCCGGCACGGCAGGCGGAGGCACTCTGGCTCAAATCGGAGGACCTGGACGTCGGCCAGGTCGCCCGGAAGATGGGGCTGAGCTACCGGACGGTCGAGTCGCTGCTCGCCAGGGCCCGCCGTACGATGCGCAACTCGCTCGGCGCGACGCTCGCCACCGGCTTCTGGATCTGCTGGCGCGGCCGGCCCCGGCTGGCCAGCGGTGCGCAGGTGGTGACGGTGGCGTCCACCGCGGCGACGCTCGCAGTTCTGGGGTTCGCACTTCCCTCCATATATACGGAGGAGATGGAGGAGGACGGGGTTCGTTCGCCGGCTTCCTCCCAGACCGTTGCCGACTCGCCCACGGGGGCGGAGGGCCACCACCGGACCGACGTGCCCGGCCTCATGGCCGGATCGGAGTCCCGCGGTCCCGCGGCGTGGGGACCGGCCGGGCCGCTCGCCGGCGCCGGTCTGTTGCTGCTCGACGTGTCTCTGCCGCTGCCGCCGCCGACGGAGTTGGCCGTTCCGGCCACCCCGTCCGTTCATCGGATGCTGTCCGTACTGGATGTTCAGGGTGTTCCGGACGCGCCCGATGTTCCGGAAGCCCCGGCGGTGCCCGGTCTCTCCTCCGCTGCTTCGGCGCCCCTGACTGCTCCGTCCGCTCCGGCCACTCCGTCCGCTCCGGCCGCTCGGGCCACTCCGTCCGCTCCGGCCACCCCGTCCGTCCCGGGAAATTCTGCCGAGGATGCCGAGGACGACGTACCGATAGCCACCCCGCGCGACACCCCAAGCGACACCCCCGGCGAACTGCCGCGCGCGCCCCGCGCACAGTGATGTTCGCCCCTTGTCGACGCAGGATTGCGCCCCGGTAAAAAACTTGGCGCAGGAGCGACGGACGCCCGGCCCTTCCCCGTAGAGCTGATGACAGAGCTGCTTCAGGGCTGAAGGGCGGGCCGGATGGGTGTCGAGATCTGTGTGGAAGGGTTGACCAAATCCTTCGGTCACCAGGTTATTTGGCAGGACGTATCGCTGACTCTGCCCGCTGGGGAGATATCGGTCATGCTGGGCCCTTCGGGCACCGGCAAGTCTGTGTTCCTGAAGACGCTCGTCGGCTTGCTGAAGCCGGACAGAGGCTCGATCGCGATCGCGGGGAAGGACATCACCCGGCTCCGCGAGCACGACCTGTACGAGGTGCGCAAGTTGTTCGGCGTCCTCTTCCAGGACGGTGCGCTCTTCGGCTCGATGGACCTCTACGACAACATCGCCTTCCCGCTGCGTGAGCACACGCGCAAGTCCGAGAGCGAGATCAAGCGGATCGTCCTGGAAAAGATGGACTTGGTCGGCCTGATCGGAGCCGAGGGGAAGCTGCCCGGCGAGATATCCGGCGGTATGCGCAAGCGAGCAGGTCTGGCGCGGGCGCTGGTGCTCGACCCGGAGATCATTCTCTTCGACGAGCCTGACTCCGGGCTCGACCCGGTGCGTGTGGCGTACCTCAACCAGCTGATCGTCGACCTGAACGCGCAGATCGACGCCACCTTCCTGATCGTCACCCACGACATCGCCTCGGCCCGCCAGGTGCCGGACAACATCGGCCTGCTCTTCCGCCGCGAGCTGGTGATGTTCGGCCCCCGCGAAGACCTGCTCACCAGTGAGGAGCCGGTCGTGCGCCAGTTCCTCAACGGACGCATGCAGGGGCCGATCGGCATGGCCGAGGAGAAGGACGCGGCTCAGGTCAAGCAGGAGCTCGCCGAGCTCCATGCCGGAAACCACCGCGGCCCGAAGGGCGGCAAGGGAGCGGGCGGGGGCAAGATCCCGCGCCTGCTGCCCAGCCCCGGCATCACCCGCCCGCCCCGCTGGGAGGAGATCGCCGAGCAAGAGGAGAAGATGCAGCGGCTGCGGAAGCTGCGCGCGGCCGTGGGCCCGGACGGCGGGGTGACCGGAGCATGAGCCTCTCGCCCACGGCCGGGCTGAAACATTCGGGCAGCCTCTTCTCGCTGGCTCTGGACGTTCTCCGCACCCTGCCGCGCCGCCCTTTTCAGCTGCGGGAGTTCATCCAGCAGTCCTGGTTCATCGCGAGCGTCACGATCCTGCCGACCGCGCTGGTCTCCATCCCGTTCGGCGCGGTCATCGCACTTCAGATCGGAAGCCTGACCCGGCAGCTGGGCGCACAGTCCTTCTCCGGAGCCGCGTCGGTTCTGGCGGTCCTCCGTGAGGCGTCGCCGATCGTGACCGCCCTCCTCATCGCAGGAGCCGGCGGCTCCGCGATCTGCGCGGACCTCGGCGCCCGCAAGATCCGCGAGGAGATCGACGCGATGGAAGTCCTCGGCATCGATCCGATCCACCGGCTGGTCGTCCCCCGTGTGCTGGGCTCGATGGCCGTGGCGGTGCTCCTCAACGGACTGGTCTCCGTGGTCGGCGTGGCCGGCGGCTACTTCTTCAACGTCGTGATGCAGAACGGGACGCCGGGCGCGTATCTGGCCTCCTTCACCACCCTCGCGCAGCTGCCCGACCTCTATTGGGCCGAACTGAAAGCGCTGCTCTTCGGCGCCATCGCGGCGATCGTCGCCTCGTACAAGGGCCTGAACGCCAAGGGCGGTCCGAAGGGAGTCGGCGACGCGGTGAACCAGTCGGTCGTCATCACGTTCATGCTGCTGTTCGTCACCAACTTCGTGATGACCGCGGTCTACTTCCAGCTCGTTCCGCAGAGGGGTTAGTGATGGCGCTGTCGGAACGATTCCTCTCCGGTCCCCTCCGCTCCCTCGAAGAGCTCGGGACCCAGCTGTCCTTCTACGGGCGCTCCCTCGCCTGGACCGGCCGCACCCTGCGCCGTTACAAGAAGGAGGTCCTGCGCCTGCTGGCCGAAGTGAGCTTCGGCCGCGGAGCGTTGGCGGTCGTCGGCGGCACCGTCGGTGTCATCGCCTTCCTCTCCTTCTTCACCGGCACCGAGGTCGGACTCCAGGGATACACCGCGCTCAACCAGCTCGGCACCTCCAACTTCGTGGCGTTCCTCTCCGCCTACTTCAACACCCGTGAGATCGCCCCCCTGGTCGCCGGGCTCGCACTCTCCGCCACGGTCGGCGCCGGGTTCACCGCCCAGCTCGGCGCGATGCGGATCAGCGAGGAGGTCGACGCGCTCGAGGTGATGGGCGTCCCCTCACTGCCGTTCCTGGTCACGACCCGGATGATCGCCGGGTTCATCGCGGTGATCCCGCTCTACGTGGTCGGTCTGCTGTCCTCGTACTTCGCGGCCCGGACGATCACCACCGGCTACTACGGGCAGTCCAGCGGCACGTACGACCACTACTTCCAGCAGTACCTGCCACCCATCGACGTGCTCTGGTCGTTCGGCAAGGTGATCGTCTTCGCCGTCGTGATCATCCTTGTCCACTGCTACTACGGCTACTGCGCCAAGGGCGGCCCCGCGGGGGTCGGTGTGGCGGTCGGCCGCGGTGTACGGACGTCCATCGTCGCCATCAACATCCTTGACTTCTTCCTCAGCCTGGCGATCTGGGGAGCCACCACGACCGTGCGGATCGCGGGGTAGCCGATGTCGACAACCAAGCCATTCAAGCTGCGGCTTTACGGCGTCGTCTTCATCGTCGTCATCGGCCTGCTGCTGTCGCTCACCGTGGCGATCTACCAGAAGGTGTTCACACCGACCGTAGCGATCACTCTGCAAGCGGACACCGTCGGCAATCAGCTGGAGCCGCCCGCCGACGTGAAGCTGCGCGGCCTCATCGTGGGCGAGGTCCGCGAGGTGCGGGCCGACGGCGACAAGGCCACGGTCGACATCGCGCTCTCCCCCGAGCGCGCGTCGCTCATCCCGGCCGACGTCCACGCCCTGCTGCTGCCCAAGACGCTGTTCGGCGAGAAGTACATCGACCTGGTGATCCCGGAAAAGTCCGCCGCTCGGCCCATCCGGGCCGGAGACGTGATCACCCAGGACCGTACGAAGGCCGGCATCGAGCTCCAGAAGCTGATGAACGACCTGTTGCCGCTACTTCGTGCGGTCCAGCCGGCCAAGCTGAACGCCACGCTGTCCGCGTTCGCCACCGCATTCGAGGGCCGCGGTGACGAGATCGGTGCGAACTTCGAGCGCGTCGAGCGCTACCTCCACCGCCTCAACCCGCACATGCCGGCGATGCGCAAGGACATCTCGCGGCTGGCCGACGCGGCCGAGGTCTACGGAGACGCCGCCCCCGACCTGCTGAGAATCCTGCACAACAGCATCACCACCAGCCTGACCGTCGTCGAGAAGAAGGACGAGATGGCCTCGAACCTCACCGGGACCACCACCTTCGCGCACACCGCGAAGGACTTCCTCGACGAGAACTCCGCGCGGTTCGTCACCCTCGGCCGCGTCTCCCGCCCCACCCTCGCGCTGCTCGATCGCTACTCGCCCGAATACCCCTGTCTCCTCAGTGGTCTGACAAAGGAGGAACCGCTGGCCGAGCAGATCTTCAAGGGCGGGAAGATGCACATCACCCTGGAGGCCGTCCTGCCCCGGTCCCCCTACCGCCCCGGCGAGGAGCCGCGCTACGCCGACCGCTCCGGTCCCCACTGCCGCGGACTTCCCCACCCCGGCAGGCCCCAGCCGCCGATCAAGCTCGACGACGGCACCAAGGGCTCCGACGGCCCGGCATCCGCAGGACAGAGCGGCGTGACGGCAACGGCCGCCGAGCAGCGGGTCATCGGCCCGCTCGTGGCCCCGGTCATGGGTGTGCCCGCCGATGAGGTGCCGTCCGTGACGACCCTGCTCTTCGGCCCGATGGCACGTGGAACGGCGGTGAGTGTCGCATGAAGGCCAGGGAAACGGCCGCGCCACTGGTCAAGTTCAGCATCTTCGCCGTGGTGACCCTCCTCGCGACGGCGATGCTCTCGGCCACGATCGTCAACGTCGACTTCACGCCCAAGGACACCTACAAGGCGGTGTTCAGCGACGTCACCAGCCTGGAGGAGGGCGACGACATCCGGGTGGCCGGCCTGCGCGTCGGTGAGGTCGAGGACATAGAAATCAAGCAGGGTGGCCAGAACAAGGACCGGACCCTCGCCGAGGTCACCTTCAGCGTCACCGACGACCGGCCGTTGCTCACCTCGACGCGCGCCGTCATCCGTTTCCGGAACCTCGTCGGACAGCGGTACATCGCGCTGACCGAGGGGGCCGGGGACGGCACCCGGCTCAAGCCCGGAAGCAGCATCCCGCTCTCCCGTACGCAGCCCGCCCTCGACCTCAACGCGCTGCTGAACGGCTTCAAGCCGCTCTTCGCCGCGCTGAGCCCGAAGGACGTCAACCAACTCGCGTCGGAGATCATCAAGACCCTGCAGGGCGAGGGCGGCACGGTCAACAGCCTGCTCGCGCACACCGCCTCGCTCACCACGACGCTCGCCGACCGCGACGAGCTGATCGGTTCCGTGATCGACAACCTCAACGAGGTGCTGGGAACGCTGGACAAGCGCAGCACGCGCTTCTCCGGCCTGCTCAAGCAGCTGCAGCGGGTGATCTCCGGACTGTCCGCCGACCGCAAGGCGATCGGCGACTCGCTCACCGGCATCAGCGACCTCGCGGGCGCCACCTCCGGCCTGCTGCGGGACGGCCGTCCGGCACTGCGGTCCGACATCGCGGGACTCTCGGAGCTCTCCGGAACGCTGAACAAGAACGAGAAGACCGTGGAGGGCGTCCTGAAGCGACTGCCGCACAAGCTCAACAAGCTGACCGCCACCGGCTCGTACGGCTCCTGGTTCAACTTCTATCTGTGCGACTTCGACGGCCGGATCATGCTGCCGCAGACGACGAAGGCGTACACGCCCGACCTCCACGTCGCCCAGGCGAGGTGCGGCCGATGATTCCCTTCCGCGAGCGCAACCCCGTCGCGATCGGAGCGGTGGGCCTCACCACCATCGCGCTGCTGATCGCCGGCGCGTTCAACATCGAGAACCTTCCGCTGATCGGGAACGGAGAGGAGTACAGCGCCGCCTTCTCCGAGGCGAGCGGTCTGAAGTCGGGCGACGAGGTCCGCATCGCCGGGGTCAAGGTCGGCAAGGTCAGCGACGTCGACCTCGACGGCGACCACGTCAAGGTCACCTTCCGGGTCAAGGACGAGCCGAAGTTCGGGAGCGACACCGGCGCGTCCATCCGGGTCAAGACGATCCTGGGGGCCAAGTACCTCTCACTGGAGCCCAAGGGCACCGGTCAGCTGGAGCCCGGGAGCGAGATCCCGCTGAAGCGGACGGTGTCGGCGTACGACGTGGTGGAGGCGTTCAGCGACCTGACCACGACCAGCGAGAAGGTCGACACCGAGAACCTGGCGAAGGCCATGGACACCATCTCCACGACCTTCAAGGACTCGCCCGCCGAGGTCAAGGCGTCCATCAAGGGGCTGTCCCGGCTCTCCAGGACCGTGGCCTCGCGCGACAAGGAGCTGCGTGAGCTGCTCTCGCACGCCAACGGCGTGACCGGTGTGCTCTCCGACCGGTCGAAGGAGTTCATGAAGATGGTGAAGGACGGCAGCGCGCTCTTCGAGGAGATCAACAAGCGGCGCACGGCGATCCACAACCTGCTCGTGAACGCCTCCGAACTCGGCGTGCAGCTCTCCGGCCTCGTCGACGACAACCGCCGGCAGATCGGCCCCGCGCTGAACCGCCTGAACACGTTCGTCGCGATGCTGCAGCGCAACGAGAAGAGCCTCGACCGCAGCATCAAAGGGCTGGCGCCCTTCGTCCGGGTCTTCACCAACACCCTGGGCAACGGCCGCTGGTTCGACACCTACATCCAGAACCTCGTCGCCGCGCCCGCGCCCGCGACCGTGCGGGGCGGCTCGTCCGCGCCCCAGACACCCCCGGGAGGGTCCCGATGAAGCGGCCACCGAACCGGCCCCGGCGCGGGTCCCTGCAGCGGCCCCGGTGGACCTTCCTGCCGCAGGGGCGCGCCCGTCGGCTCCCCCAGGGGCGAGCCCGCCGCCTCCGCCTGGGGCGCACCCTCCGCGTCGTCGCGCTCGCCACCGTCCTGTGCCTGCTCGTCGCCGGCCTGACCGTCGCGTTCTGGCCGAAGCCGGACCCCGTCAAGGTCACCGCGTACTTCCCGCGGACCGTCGGCATCTACCCCGGTTCGGACGTGCGCGTCCTCGGCATCCCGATCGGGGAGGTCAAGAGCGTCACCCCGCAGGGTCGCAGGGTGCGGGTCGAGATGGAGTACGAGGCCGGTCGCAAGGTGCCCGCGGGCGCCAAGGCCGCGATCGTCAACTCCTCGGTGGTCAGCGACCGTTACGTCCAGATGCTGCCGGTGTACCGAGGGGGCCCGGCCATGAAGAGCGGCGCGGTCATCCCCGAGGAGCGGACGGCCGTACCGGTCGAACTGGACCGGATCTTCGACAGCCTCCACACGACATCGGAGGCGCTCGGTCCGCGCGGTGCCAACAAGAACGGAGCGCTGTCCCGGCTCATCGGCGTCAGTGCGGACAACCTCAAGGGGAACGGCGGGAACCTGAACCAGACGATCAAGGATGTCTCGCAGGCCCTCACCACTCTCTCCGACGGACGCAAGGACATGTTCGGGACGGTGAAGAACCTTCAGGTGTTCACGGCCGCGCTGGCGGCGGACGACGACAGCGTCCGCTCGTTCAACGACAGTCTGGCCAGGACCGCGAACCAGCTCTCCGGCGAGCGCAAGGACCTGGCGGAGGCGTTCAGGAACCTGTCCGTCGCGCTCAAGGACGTGTCCGGATTCGTCCATGGCAACAAGAAGGCGCTGACCCGCAATGTGAAGGGTCTCAGCGAGGTGACCCGTGTGCTGGTCAAGCAGCGCGCCGCACTGGAGGAGCTGATGGACGTCGCGCCCGCCGGTCTCGGCAATCTCGCGAACGCCTACAACCCGGCATCGGGCACGCTGGACACCCGTAACAACGCCGAGCAACCGCAGGATCCGGCCGGCCTGATGTGCTCCCTGCTCAGGACGGCGGGCGAGAAGTCGGACTGCCACGACCTGCGGAAGCTGTTCGGTGACCTCCCTGAACTGCCGACCGCCAACTCCCGGACCGGAGCGATCCCCCCGGCGTCCGGTGTTGCCACGACCGACAAGACGCTCGGTGGCATCCTGGGAGCCGAGGCATGACCGCCCCGCGCAAAGCGGCCGCGTGGGCGGCCTCCGGGGCGCTGCTGCTGACCGGCTGTGAGTTCAACGGCCTGTACGACGTCCCGCTGCCCGGCGGCGCCGCCGCCGGAGACGCGTACCACGTGACGGTCGAGTTCCGGGACGTCATGGACCTCGTGCCGCAGTCCGCGGTCAAGGTCAACAACGTCACCGTGGGCGCCGTCGAGAAGGTGGAGCTGCACGGCTGGCAGGCGCGCGTACGGCTGCGCGTCGACGACACGGTGAAGCTGCCGGCCAACGCCGTCGCGGAGCTGCGCCAGACCAGCATCCTCGGTGAGAAGTACGTCTCGCTCGCCAAGCCCGTGGACGTACAGCCCGTCGGCAGGCTCACCGAGGGCGCGCGGATCCCGCTGTCCCGGAGCAACCGGAACGCGGAGATCGAGGAGGTGCTGTCCGCTCTGTCGACGCTGCTCAACGGCGGCGGTGTGGCGCAGCTCCACACGATCACCGTGGAGCTGAACCACTCGCTGGCGGGCCGCGAGGACCGGGTGAAGAACCTGCTGACCGAGCTGGACACCTTCCTCGGCGGCCTGGACGACCAGCGCTCGGAGATCATCCGCGCCATGAAGGGCATCGACCGGCTGTCCAAGAGGCTCGCGCAGGAGAAGGCCACGATCGGCCGGGCGGTCGACACCATGTCGCCGGCCCTGAAGGTCCTGGCCGACCAGCGCAAGGACCTGACGCGGATGCTGCGCTCGCTGTCCGACCTCGGCACGGTCGGCACGAAGGTGATCAACGGCTCACGGGACGACACGATCGCCAACCTCAAGCACCTGCAGCCGATCCTCACCCAGCTGAACAAGGCGGGCAACGACCTGCCCAACGCGCTGGAGCTGATGACCACCTATCCGTTCCCGCGCAACTCCGTCGACGCCATCAAGGGCGACTACACCAACCTGCACATCACCGCGGATCTCGACCTGAGGAGCATCTACGGCAATGTCTCCAAGGGCGGCGGCAAGAAGCCCGGCTCGCCGGACAAGCCGAAGCTCCCCGGCAAGCCCGATCTGCCGGCCACCCCGGACGTGCCGGACCTGCCCGGTCCGGTGACACCGCCCTCGGTGCCCTGCCTGCCCGGCAGCGACTGCGCGGACGGCCAGGGCGGGGACAAGGGATCGTCCGGCGGCGCCGTGCTCTGCCCGCCGGTGTGCACCAGCAGCTACGCCGCCCGCCAGGGCAGCGGCTGGACCGGTTTCGGTGCCGGCGTCGACCTGGGCCTCGCGGAGCTCCTGACGAAGGGGATGCAGCCATGATCACTCGTACGGTCAAGGTCCAACTGCTCGCCTTCTCCGCAGTCACCGCGATCGGCGTGTCGTACGTCGGCGCCGAGTATGCGGGACTGGGCGACCGCCTGACGGACAGCGGGTACTCCGTGCAGGCCCGGTTCGCCGACTCCGGCGGCATCTACTCGGGCGCCGAGGTCACCTACCGCGGCGCGCCCGTGGGCCGCGTCGGCGAACTGCGCCTGGTCGGCTCGCGCGTTTCGGTGGAGCTGCGCATCAAGGACGGCTCGCGCATCCCTGCCGACACGCTCGCGGTCGTGGCGAACCGCTCGGCGGTGGGCGAGCAGTACATCGATCTGCAGCCGCGTGCCGCAGGCGGCCCGTATCTGCACGAGGGCAGCACGATCTCCCCCAAGGACACCCGCACGCCGCTGCCGACCACGGAGATGATCCGCAGCTTCGACCGCCTCGTCGGCTCCGTGGACAAGAAGGACCTGCGGACCACCGTCGACGAGCTGGGCCAGGCGTTCACCGGCACGGCCCCGCACCTGACCCGGTTGGTCGACTCGGGCAACCGGCTCGTGGAATCGGCGAGCGACACCCTGCCCCAGACGATCTCGCTGATCGACGACTCGGGGACCGTCCTGAAGACGCAGATCGACAAGGGCTCGGCCTTCAAGTCGTTCTCCCGCGACCTGGCGGACCTCACCGGCCAGATCAAGGACAGCGACCGCGACCTCCGCCGGCTGGTGGACGGCGGTTCGACGGCGGCGCACGAGATGGACTCACTGCTGAAGGCCAACCGGAAGGCGCTGCCGGTCCTGCTGGGGAACCTGATCAGCGGTGGACAGGTCACCGTGGCCCGGCTCCCCAACGTGGAGCAGACGCTGGTCACCTTCCCGGTCGTCGTGGCCGGCAGCTTCACCGTGCTGCCGGGTGACGGCACCAGCCACTTCGGCATGGTGGTCAACGCCGACGACCCGCCGTCGTGCCGGCGGGGCTACGGATCGACGCAGCGTCGCGACCCGAAGGACACCCGCGAGGTGCACGCGAACACGTCCGCGCGCTGCACGCTCCCGCGGGGCAGCAAGAGCTCGGTCCGCGGCGCGCAGAACGTTCCGCGGCCCGGAAGTTCCGAGGTGCGGGGCGGCCGCGGCGATCCGGCGTCGTACATCGCACCGTACGATCCCGCGACCGGGCAGGCCGCCGGTCCGGGCGGGGGGACCGTCCAGATCGGCTCGACGGGCGGAGAACAGAGTGCGTTCGGAAAGGACTCGTGGCAATGGCTGCTCGTCGGACCTATGGCATGATCCGCCGCCTGGCGGAGCGTACGGCGGCGTCCGCGCCGCGCCCTGCGACCGAGGCCGTGCGCGCGGCGCGGGAGAGCCGGGTGCTCCCCGTTGCGCTCGTCGGCGTCCTCGCCGTGCTGGTGGTGCTCTCCGGCTTCTTCGGGGTGCGGCTGTACCAGCAGCACGGGGAGGAACAACGCAATCAGAACATTCTGGCGGCGGCCCGGCAGTCAGCGGTGAATTTCACCTCGCTCGACTACCGGCACTACGACCGGGACAGCAAGAACGTCCTGAAGGGCGCCACGGGTGACTTCAAGGAGCAGTTCACCGCCCAGACCAAGGAGCTCACCAAGCTGGTCGCGCACAACAAGTCGGTTTCTGAGGGACACGTCCTAGAAGCCGGTATCGCCAAGGCGGGCGACACGTCCGCCCAGGTCCTGGTCGTGGCCGACAGCAGGGTGACCAACGTCGCCGCGCCCCAGGGCCAGGCCCGCAACTACCGGCTGCAACTCGACCTCGTGCTCGAGGGCGGGCGGTGGCTGACCTCGAATGTCGAGTTCGTCGGCTGACCCGTCGGCTGATCCGCACCCCCCACAGCCGTCTGGCGAGTAAGGAGAAACACCGTGACCAAGGCGACCGTACGAGGCCGTGCCGGCGCCGGCACCGGCACATCGGCCCGGCACCGATCCGTGGCGGCGGCCGCCCGCGCCGCCTCCAAGCGGGCCGAAAAAGCGCGTGAGTCGGCCCTCGACGAGGAGGCGGCGGCGACGGAGAGCGCGGTGGTGGACGAGGCGTCCGGTTCCGCGACCGGGACGGACACCGAGGCCCCGGAGCGGGCGAAGGGCGCCGTCCGTGACCAGGCCGGAGCGGAGAAGAGCGCGAAGCCCGCCCGCCGGATCTCCGGTGCGGTGACCGCCGTGCTGGCCGCACTCGTCGTGGCGGGCCTCGTCGCCGCCGCCATGCTGGGCTGGGAGTACCGGGAGGACCGGCGGACGCAGCAGGCGCGCACCGAGGCCCTGGCCGTCGCGCGCAAGGCCGCGCCGGAGATCCTCTCCTACGACTACCGCCACCTCGATCGCGATTTCGCGAAGGCCCGCGCCCACCTCACCGGGTCCTTCGCGGGCAAGTACCGCAAGACGACCACGAGGGTGGTGGCGCCCACCGCCGAGAAGTACCGGGGCGTCGTCACGGCCACGGTGGCGAAGCCCCCCGCCGGGGGAGCCCCCGCCGCATCGGTGGTCTCCGCCTCGCCGGAGAAGGTCGTCGTCCTCGTCTTCATGAACCAGGTCACCAACAGCACTCAGGTGTCCGGGCCGCGCCTCGACCTCAACCGGGTCCGGATGACGCTCGTGGACACCTCCGGCGGCTGGAAGGTGAGCGCGCTCGACGCCTTGTGACGGTGCGCCGCGCAGGGGAGCGCGGACGCCATTGGACGGTGCACCATGGGACAGCCTGATTCCGGGCGGCCTCGTCATACCAGCTGCACGTGCCGAATTTCTCGCCGGCCGGCCACGACAGCGAGCCCCAGCTGCGCAGGTGTACTGAGCTGGGGATCGCCTTCCTGCCGTACAGCCCGCTGGGCGGTATCTCCCGGGCGGGCGACCTGGGAACATCACACACCCCTTCGCGCGCATCGCCAAGGAACGCGGGGTCAGCCCTCAGTAAGCCTGCCTGGCTTGGGAGTTGGCGAAGTCCCCGGCCGTCGTCCCGATCCCGGGGCGTCGCCGGCGACCATCCGTGGAGTGGTGCCTCACGGGTGTGGGGAGCCGGCGGTGTGCTGGGGCTTCCAGCCCCAGGTGGTGAGCATGCCGGGGGAGAGGGCTGCGGAATCCGGGGAGGACAGGGCGTCCAGGGCCCGTTCGATCCCTGACTCGTCGACCTGGCCCGTCGCAAGGATGGCGCACCGGGTGCGCTCCCAGGTGTCGGCCCAGAAGCGGTTGAGCGGACCGTTCGGGAGCAGCGGAGGGACGTGGATCTCGGCGGCCACCGAGTGAAGGCCGTCCTCCAGAAGGAAGTAGGGGTAGTCCGGCACCCAGGAGATGTCCGTACCGATGGTCTGCCGGAGCGCCTGCCACATCGCGCGCATGACCACGGTGTACGGGGTGGCCGGCGCGGAGGAGGTGGTCAGGTCGACGGCGTCGCTGAGCACCAGGACACCACCTGGGACGAGCAGGGAACCGAGCCTGGCGATCATGCGGCGCCAGGAGCGCAGATGCATCAGCACGAAGCGGGCGTGGACGAGATGGAAGCGGCCGGGGTCGAAGTCCGGTGCGGTGATGTCGGCAGTCTGGGCCACCAGCCCCGGCGGGCGGTCCACGGGGAGGAACCGGGTGTCACGGTCCACTGCAAGGACGGAGCTGACACCCGCCGACTCCAGCAGCCACCGCGCCACGGTGCCGGTCCCGGCCCCGACATCCAGGCAGTGCCAGCCGGGGCCGGTGCCCAGTGCCCTCAGCCGTGCAGTGGTCACCTCGTCGTAGGCGAGCGCACCCAGATCGATCCGGTGCGCCTCGCCGGTCTCCTCTGGGCGGAAGGCGTCCTCGCCGTAGCGCCCGGCATCTCCATGCCGCACCACTCCAGTATCACCGCGAGGATCAGGGTGTGCCTGCTGTGGCGACCGGTGCGGGTGCCGGTACGCGGTGTCCGGCCGGGGCGCGCCGATGGCGGCGCAGTCGCAGCGGACGCCGCCACAGGGGAGTCCGTGATCCGCAGTTCGGCAGCTCCGCGGGCTGATGGGCTCGCTGCCAGGCGGCGCTTGCCAACGCTGAAGGCTATAGCCGCGATGAAGTCCCCTCTGTTGCTGGGGCGTTCGGGCGGGCGCGCTCGCCTTCGGTGCGGCTCGGCCGTCCGTACGACCGCGGGCACCGAGGTGGGCGACGGAACTGTCAACGCCGAGGAATTTCCTCTGTCTCCAGAAGGCCCTGGGAAGTTCCCAGGAAACCGGCGGCTCGTCTTCGACAAGCTCGACGTAAACGGCAACGGAGCGGGAGTACTACATCAGCCGTGATCCACAGGCACGCGGCAACTGGCTGTACGTCGATGTGGCCGGCAAGTGGGACGACCGTGACGGGTTCATCGAGCACATCACCCACCTCCGCACGGTCGTGTCCGACGGCATCATCGAGATGCACGAAGAACTGACCGACGGAAAACGGAAAGCTGTACGCCGACCGTCACACCATCAGCGTCACCAAGAAGGACGGTTCCGCCGTCCGCACCGAGGTCTACCTCTTCGGCGAGTTCGGCCCCGATGGCCGCTTCCGCCGCATCGAGGAAACGACGCTCATGCTGGACAGCAGCGAAGCGGACCGAATCCTCGGAGGCGCACGCCGAGGACCGCAGGCCGCCCGACCGCGCCCGCTCGCTCGACCCCGGGAACCGTTCCACCGCCGTGAAGGACGGCCCTCTACGGTCTAGAGCCGGAACGAATCGGCCAGGGTGTTGATCTGCGTGGTGAGCAAGGTCGATGCGCGGTGCCCCATCCCGGCGTAATGGCCGGACACCTCCAGGCCGACCGTGCCGTGCAGCTGCGACCAGGCCAGCACCGTACCTGCGAGGGCGATGCCCGCCGCCTTGCCGTGTGGCGGCAGCCCGGTGTGCTGCGCCACCCAGTCGGCGACGCCGTCGTCCTTGCGTACCCACGCGTCCATCTCGGCGACGACCGGCCGTAGCGCCTCGGCGGGCGCACCGGCGGCGAACACCTTCAGGAACGGCCCCAGGACGGCCCGCGCGCGCTGGAGCGTGTCGGGCGGAGCCGCGTAACCGGGGAGCGGCGTCCCCTGGATCAGGAGATAGCGGTGCGGCTGTGCGACGGCCCAGCTCCGGTAGGCGCCGGCGAGGGCGTGCAGGGTGGCCCGCGCTTCCCGGGCGGACGCGTCGTCGGCTTGCGCGATGGCCTGCGCCACGTCGTTGTAGGCGTCCCGGATCAGCTCGCCCAGCAGATCGTCCCGGCCCGCGAAGTAGCGGTAGAGGGCCGGCCCGGACAGCCCCATGTCCTTGGCGATCCGGGTGAGCGCGACGGCCTGGACGCCGCCCTCGGCGAGCTGCTGCAGCGCGGCCGCCTTGATCTCCGCACGGTTCTGCTCGCGATAGCGCTCCCGGGGGCTTCGTACCTCGGCGGCCATGTTCTCCTCCTGCGTTGCGGGGCGGCGGACGGCATGTGTGAGCGGTCCTCGCTCATCGTAACCACCACTTCAGTTGCGATGGTGGATCGCAAAAGTTATGGTCTCTAACAGAAGCGAGAAGGTGAAGCGGAGGGCTTTCGCTCCACCGCCCTCGCCCGCCGCTGATCCGATCCACCGCCATCCCGGAGAGAAGGAATCGCCATGTCTGTTGCAGCACACCGTCTCCACGTCGTTCTGGGTGCCGGCCCGGCCGGCACCACGCTTGCCGCCGAGCTCGCCCGCCGGGGTCACGCCGTACGGCTGGTCAGCCGCTCGACGCCGCAAGGCGCCCCCGACGGCGTGCAGTGCCGTGCCGCCGATGTGAGCACGCACGACGGGGCGCGGGCCGCCGTCGAGGGCGCGGATGTCGTGTACCACTGCGTGAACGTCGCCTATCACCAGCAGGTCGAGGTCATGCCCTGGGTCCAGCAGGCGGTGCTGGCCGCCGTCGAGGCCACCGGGGCACGGCTGGTCGTCCTGGACACGATGTACCCGTACGGCCCGACGCACGGCGAGGTGATGACGGAGGACACTCCCTGGCGGGCGACGAGCCGTAAGGGAGCGATGCGGGCGCAGCTGGACGAGGCATATCTCGCCGCTCACCGTGCGGGGCGGGCCCGTGTCGTCCTCGGCCGGTCCGCCGACTTCGTCGGCCCCGGCGTGCTCAACTCGACGCTCGGCGGCGCGGTGTTCCCGCCCGCACTGACCGGCGGCGAGGTCCTGGCGCTGGGTGACATCGACCTCCCGCACAGCTACACGGCCATCCAGGATGTGGCGAAGGGGCTGGCCACCCTCGGCGAAGACCCGGAAGGCGACGGCCGGGTGTGGCATCTGCCCACCGCTCCCGCCCGTACCACCCGCGAGATCCACTCGATGACCGAGGAGCGGGTGGGCGGCCCGCTGCGGCGGGTGCTGCTCACCGAACCCCGCCCCTTCGGGCCGTTCGACGCGACCTTCATGGACGAGTACGCGGAGATGTTCTACCAGCACACCGAGCCGCAGATCGTGGACTCCTCGGCGTTCGAGCGGTCCTTCGGCCTCCGTCCGACGCCGCTGGAAGCGACGCTCGACGCCACACTCGGCTGGTACCGCACGCTGGTGGCCGGCGCGCGGAACTGACCTGCCGCACCGAGCCGGTGGCGTCCCTGGAGCGGCCGGCCCGCCCCACGCACGCCGGAGCCGACGAGGGGGGCGTCGCCCCCGGAAATTCCAGCAGCGGTATCAGGAGGCGTTGGGCGGCGTCGCCGACCAGGCGGTCACGAAAAGCGCCGCTCCGTCGACGTCGTTGTCGAACGGTACGACTCTGCGCGCGTTGCCGCCCGTCGTCGAGACCTGGAGGTACTTAACCTTCGCGGACGGCCCGGCGTGCGTCCGGATGAGGTCGGCGTAGGCGCTCTTGCCCACGGCCACCGCCTGCCTCTTCCGCAACGAACCCCGCACACGGTGAACCCCAAGGCAGGCTGCCTGGCCGCCTGTTCAACCCGCATTCGTCATAGCCATGCGTGACAACGGCCTTCCGAAGCGAGATCACGGCAACTCCGGACACGAGCCGACAGCCGCGCGGAAGCGGCGCAGCGTGGGGCGATCGGGCTCGCGGAACGCCCCGCCCCGCCCCGCAGCTGCTCGCCCTGGTGGGCATCGGTCCCTGTAGAGCGCTCCTCGGGCACTCGGCAGTGCCGTCATCTCAACCGCCGCTGCGACCAGCCCCGCAACACCCGGCGCTCCTGATCGGACATCTCCAGCGGCAACGGCTTGGGACTCGACACCCACCCACCCCATCAACCATTCAGACGCGTCCCCCTCACAGCATCAGAATGCCTGGTGGTGGTTCTCCAGCATGACATCGAGACGTTCACGGAACAGAGGGCGGTCGAGATCGTCGTACGCGCGGGCCCACAAGGGGTGGAGGTCCGGGAGGCGCTGTGCATCCTCGTGGTAGGCGGCGGTGAGTCCCAGAAGAGCGCTCGCCGGGTGGCCCGCGTCGAGCATCCGGGAGGCGTCGGTCACGATGGTGTCTGTCTCCCAGGCTGGTCGAAGAGATCCACTTCATAAGCCTGCTCTACGTACTGATCGGTGTCGCCAACACCACCTACATCATGAAGCTGTTGGCCGACCCCATGGACCGACCGACGGCGCGGCGCTTCAACCACCGCATTTTCGCCATCGCGACGGGCCTCTTCGTCATCGCCAACATCGTCGCCATCTCCCTCACCGTGTCGTTCTGAGTCCGTACACTGCTCGGCGCCGAGGCGGCCGCCAGCTCTGCAGCTGCCGCTCCCACAGCGCCTCGTGGGGGCGCGGAAGGTCAGGCGAGGACACCACCAGGCGGCGACCACCAGGCGGCGGTGATCCCAAAGCGCCCGACGGGCGACGGTAGATCTGGTCGTCGGTCACCAGGGCGGAGCGCACATCAGCAGCTTTGGCGGCGTGGGTATTCACCGCGGTGAGGCACTCGGCTACATGGTGGCGCGTTGTTCTCTGGCGCGTGTGCGCTCCTCGCGTCGCCCTCGTCAGTGGTCGGCCAGGGGGAGACGTATATCGACCGTGATCTCGACGCATCAACTCCCTTGCCCAGGAACCGGGTTGTGGCGCGATGTGCGTGGGGGCTATGAAGAGTTCGGGCAGGACTCTCGGGATTCGGTCACGGGAGCGGAAAGCTCGGAGGGCTCACTCGGCGCCTTCGGACAGGTCGGGCGCCGACCTATGCGATGGGAGACCGATCAATGATGTTCACTCCGGTACGGAGCAGAGTGCGGAGGGCCGCGCTCGTGCTCTCGGCCGCCGTGGCCCTTGCCTTCGGCGCAACCGCCACGGTCGGCGCAGCAGCGTCCCCCGCACCCGCGAAACAGCGGCCGACCTCGGTGGCGTACGTCGAGGTGAACAACAACAGCATGCTGAACGTCGGCAAGTACACCCTCGCCAACGGCGGCGGCAACGCCTTCGACATAGCCGTGATCTTCGCGGCGAACATCAACTACGACACCGGCACGAAAGCGGCGAAGCTGTACTTCAACGAGAACGTGCAGCGCGTCCTCGACAACGCCGCCACGGAGATACGGCCGTTACAGCAGAAGGGCATCAAGGTCGTCCTCTCGGTGCTCGGCAACCACCAGGGCGCGGGTTTTGCCAACTTCCTGTCCCAATCGGCGGCTTCGGCATTCGCGAGGCAACTGTCGGACACCGTGGGCAAGTACGGCCTCGACGGCATCGACTTCGACGACGAGTACGCGGAGTACGGCAACAACGGAACCGGCCAGCCGAACGACAGCTCGTTCGTGCACCTGGTGACGGCGCTGCGTGCGAACATGCCGGACAAGATCATCAGCCTCTACAACATCGGCCCCGCCGCGTCGCGTCTCTCCTACGGCGGCGTCGACGTCTCGTCCAAGTTCGACTACGCCTGGAACCCGTACTACGGCACCTGGCAGGTCCCCGGCATCGCACTGCCCAAGTCGAAGCTGTCGCCGGCGGCCGTCGAGATCGGCGGGACCTCGCAGAGTGCAGTCGCCGACCTCGCCCGTCGCACCGTCAGCGAGGGGTACGGCGTCTATCTCACGTACAACCTCGACGGTGCCGACCGCAGCGCCGACGTGTCCGCGTTCACCAGGGAGCTGTACGGCAGTGACGCCGTCTACACGCCGTAAGGCGACCGCACGCACCAGCGCGTGGCGCTCCCTCAGGGCTTGCCGCATCCCGTAGGGCCACCCGCGGCGCGGCTGCTGTGCCGGGACCATGGGGCAGTGCCGTCCCGGGCTGCGCCCACGGGAAGCACACGGTCCAGCCAGCGGTTCATGGCCGCCTTCGTTCGAGCGCCCGGGGATGCGTGGTCGCAGGCCGTCATCGCCGCACCAGCCGCCCGGTGCCGGCGCACAACGCCCCTCCGTGATCCGTGAAATGCTCCTTGGGAGAGGAGGCACAGTGATGCGCATCCCCGGCCCCGAGCACCAGGAGGACGGCGGGCTGAGCGCCGTTGCGGCTGCGGGCGGGCTGCACCGGTACCAGTTACGCCTGCACGAGGCGCACGGACCCGTCGTGCGCTTCCAACTGCCGGGCGCGGACACGGCCGTGTCGGTTGCCGATCCCGTGCTTCTGGAGGCCACGGCGCACATCGACACGCGGCCCGAGGAGCTGTTCGCGTTCCTGGACCCGCTGTGCGAGGCAGGCAACCTGCAAGTGCTGCCCGCCGACGAGCACACCCCCTGGCGCCGACTACTGCTCTCGGTACTCGCCGGACGGCCTGCTCACGAGCGGCACTTCGCGCGCTTCACGGAGCTGGCGCAGGAGCTCGCGGACCGCTGGGCGGGGCAGCCCGAGGGCGAACCCGTCGAGCTGCAGAAGGAGTTGACCGCGCTGTCGCTCCGTATGATCTGCGGGTTCGCGCTCGGCGGCGCGGAAGCCGACACCGACCGTGTCGTCGCCGCGTTCGAGAAGGTGCTCACCGAGCACCTCGGGCGGCTCTACCAGGTGCCGCGGGCCGACCCGCGCTCGGCGGAGCGGGCCGAGGCGGCCCTTGCATATCTGCGTGCGACGGTCGACCGCGTGGTGGCGGCGCACCGCTCGGGCGGCCGCACCGACCGCAGCGACCTGATCGGGGCACTCGTCGAGGCCGGGCAGAGCCCGGCGCGGATCCGGGACACCGTGATGGTGACGCTGCTCGCCGCCCACCACACCACCGGCGTCGCCGTCTCGTGGACCCTGCACCTGCTGGGCCGCCATTCCGACGTGGCCGATCGCGTCGCCGCCGAACTGGACCAGGTGTTGGGCGAGCGCACCACGCCCGATTACGGTAATCTGCGGCGGCTCACGTATCTGGACATGGTGCTCAAGGAGTCGATGCGCCTGTTCCCGCCCGGCCCGTACGGCGCACGCGAGACGACCGAGGACCTGGTTCTGGGCCCGTACGAGATCCCGGCCGGGACGACGGTGTTCTATCCGTTCTGGGCGGTGCATCTGAACCCTGAGTACTGGCCCGAGCCGGAGCGGTTCGACCCCGAGCGGTTCATGCCGCAGGAGGTGGCCAAGCGGCCGCGGCTCGCGTACGTCCCCTTCGGGATCGGGCCACGCAGCTGCGAGGGCGCGGCTTTGGCCACGGTCGAGGCCCACGTTGTCCTGACCGTCCTCCTCAAGCGCCTGCGCTTTCGGCCCGCGCCGGGACACGAGGTGACGCCGGTGGAACGGTTCGTGCTGTGGGCACGGGACGGGATCCGGATGATGGTGCGGCCACGGCACCTCTAGGGCCTGTCCGATGGGTCCAGGCCGGAAGGGTCGCGGGGTCTGGTGCACTGCGTTCGCTGCTCTCTCAGCGCGCATGGGAGATCGCTGGATCACGAAGAAGAAGGATCCAGGGTTACTCAAAAGCCCTTGAGGTCAGACGGGCGGCATCAGATCGCTTTCGCTGATGGTGTACGTCAACAGGGGGTAGATGAAGTCCGTTTCATTGTTCTCACGGCGCCTTAGTTGGTAAAACTCGCGCCTCTGCTCATCGTCGGCCGACGTGAGGCGCGCACCCTGCGGGAGGTATGGATGGCCATCGCGAAACCGAACGAAGGTCTTTGACGTTCGGAAAGTTACCCCCAACCATTGGTTGTCCGCCGTCGGGACGGGCGTGACTACTACGATCTTGTGCCTGAGTCGCCGATTCGAGTCGACAGAAAAAGCGACGACACTGTTGTGGGCGAGAGGGATCTCGAACCTGTCGACATCGGATTCCTTTGATTCGAAGATCAGCTTCCTCGGTGGGCTCACTTCGGGATGTTGGTAGCAGGAGAAGACGGCGATAAACGACTCGTCGGCCAGATCGAGGGCTTGGTCGGAGTGGCTGCCCATGGTTTTGTAAGCGTTCGTGTAGCTCTCGATGAGTGCGTTGTTGAAGCCGACCGGAAGCGCCGCACGTTCTTGAATCTGTTGCGCCAGCCGTTCGTGCGTCGCACGGAAACGCTGCGTCGGGCTGCTGTATCGAGTGGTAGTACGTACGAGAGGCACACCACCCGCCTCGTCGATCTTGGTGAGCGCGGCGCCTTTCCGGCCTTTTCCTACGTCTTCCAAACGAGCCGACGCGGACAGCTCCGCAAAGAGGTTCTCCGCGGTCGGCAAAGCGCACGAGATGATCTCATTCGAGATCCTAGACTCGGGGGGCAACGTAGTCTCCCGTGTTCATGCTGAAGAGAAATTCGTCGCCGTAATCAATGAAGGACGAGGTCGTGTTCTCCTCGGCGTACAGCCTGCGCAGCTCGTTCATGCCCGCCGGTGTGGGTGGCCCCAGCTTCACCAAATCTCCAGCCACTTTGAGGAATGTGTGGCCGTTCTTGTGAACGGCTTCGGTGCTCGAACAGCGCACCACGTATCCCAGGCGGGTCGGGAGCAACTCGGCGTCCAACGCTGAGGGCAGGATTTCGTGCGTATACAGGCGATTGGTGGACAGCGGCATGAAGAACACCGAGCCGGGGTGGAGAGTCAGGGTGAACTGCGGGGGGAGCGCGACCCCGTCGCGTTCTTCGATCGGCTCCTTGAGGCGAAAGCGGAGTTTGGTCAGCCCGCTGGCGCCCTTCACGCCGTAGTCGAAGGCGTCTTCGGCCAGGGGCTGCAGCTTGTCGAGCCGATCATAGAAGGTGCAGAAGGCCATGATGCCATTGCCGGGCATGTCCTTGGTCTTGTCGGCATGGGCCGATATCTTGGCCTTGGACTGTCTGCGCTCGGCCGTGGCAAGGGTGTTGTGGTAGATCTGCGCGAGGACGTGATTCAGCGGTGCCTGGTTCCGGAAGACGGTGGCGGCCTCGCGGTTCAGAGCCTCGACGATGCGCGTGTCAGTCGGGCGAAAGCTCTCGGTCGGCCCCGAGAGATTCGTGGAGCACCGGAGCAGGCGGAAATGTAGTTCGTCGCCGTTTCGTATAACGGGCGTCAGATAGATTCCGCTGCGATGAGCTGTTCCAGGCTTGGTGGACTCCGTCAGGGACTGGAACGCGTGCTCGGCACGGATCCGTCCGAAGTGATCGGTGTCAAGGTCGAAAAAGCGGCGGTAGTACACGCCGGCGCCGTGTACGCGGAGGGGAACCCGGCCGAGGTCGACAAGGGTCCAAGGATTGTCGACGTCCTCGTGGTAACCGTGCGATAGCTCCCGGACAACGAATACCCGGTCCGCCGCATGCAGTTGGCGGCCGCTGATCCCGGATACATCGCCACACAGGTAGACGGTCTTCTGCGCGAGGGTGTGCGAACTAGAAGCAAGGACCTCTGGTGTGATGGTGGACCCGAAAAAGTCCCGGATCAAGTCATTGTCTTGCAATGCCGAAGGCGCAACCAAGATGTTGCTCGCATCCTCGATGCGTGCTTCTGTTGGCTCTGTTGTGTACATCAAACGGTCGCTGCCATTCGCGGATCTTGGTCGATTACTCGAAATCGTGGACATGGCAACGGCCCGCACTCTTTCATTTGCGTCGCGAAGCGTAAGCGTAAGCGAAAGGAGACGGACCGTTGAGCCTTGATGATCTCACGGGGCTTGACTGCGGGCAACGGATTCTGCTGGACGACTGCCGGCACGATGCTGCGCGCAGCCGCGCAGGGCTGCTGAAATGCCCGATGCGAAGCCGAGTTGGTCCGCAACTGGCCCGGATCTTGGGACGTGGTGCCGGCGGCGGAGCTTCCCCCCGGTACTCCATGGCAATGTTGCAGCCGCCGTCCAGCCCCCCCGGGTCAGCCCGACTTCGGCGGCTTCTGCGCGTCGAAAGCGAAGAGAGTGTTCTTGGCCGCGGCCACGATCACCGCACGCCCCGCAAGAGTCACACGCGGGCTTGCGCCCAGCTCGCCCGTCAACCCATCGGCCTGCGGATCTGTTGTCCACAGGAGTTTGCCATCGGACGGCGACAGCGCGACCACCCGGCCGGTGGCCGAGCTGAAATACAGTGCGTCGGCTCCCGCAACAGGACCCGACGCGCCCTCCACGCTAGTCTGCCGCGACCATTTCTTCCGGCCGGTCGCGGGGTCGAGTGCTGTGACGAGACCGGTCTGCCCGCTCACGTAGACGGTGCCGTCCGCCATGCCGGGTGTCCCCGCGTATGTCTTGGCCAGTCGGGAGTACGTGACCTTCCGTGAGGCCGGGGCGACCCGTGCCACCCCGTTGTAGCGGGCCCGGTCCGGTCCCCCCATGTGTACTTGCAGGAGTACGAGCCTGCCGTTGGCGACGCCTATCGGCACGGCGGGGCCGTTGACCGCGACGGGCCTGCCCAGTGTCCCCGAGGCGCGGTCGACCGGGTACAGGGTGGGGTGGCGCACGGCAAAGGCATCCACCTCCGCATTCGTCGCGCACATCGCGACGAGTTGTGGGCCCATCGGGACGGGAGCGCACTGCGTGCCCGCAGGGAATGGCGACGTCCATGTGACCTGACCGCTGTGCGCGTTGCGGGCCTCGAAGCGGGAGTGGGAAGCGTCGACCGTCACGACGTCGGAGCCGACCACAAGGGCTTCCTGGGTCCGACCCGTGACAGCCGTCGACTGGGCGCCGGACGGCACGGACCACAGCTCCCGGCCGCTGTTCGCGTCGATGGCCACCACCTCGCTGCGAGGGTTCTGCGGGGCGTCCTGGGCGGCGAAGCGGTAACCAAGTACCGTGTCGTCGGTGGCGCCCACCAGGTACATGCCGTTGACGGGGACGCCCGGGCTCTTCGCCGTCCACACCCGCGAGCCGTCCCTGGCCCTGATACGGGCCGCGATCACACCGCCGCCCCCGCAGAACAGCGCGTCGCCACGCGCGACGCAACGCAGCTCGTCGGGTATGTCCTCGCGACCGCCCGGCACGGTCTTGTGCCATGGCTTGAAGCCGTCCGGAAGCGCGGCACCCGGGGCCGCCGCAGGGCTGTTGCCCTTGTCGCCGCCGCTGTTTCCCCCAAAGCCGCCCGCCGTCAGTGCGGCGACTCCTCCACCGATCGCTGCCACCGTGACCGCGACCGCGGCCGCGAGCACGGGACGCCGTCGGCGACGCGGTCGGCGGCCGATGGGGGTGTCGGCGCTTCCCGTATCGGGACCGGCCGGGGTGGTGGTCGGGGCAGTCGGCGCCGGGGTGGCCGGCGTCGCGAAGTGATGCTGGGTGATCATGTCGCGGGTGCGGCCCGCGTCGACTCCCCCCGCGTCGGTCTGGCCGAGGTCGGCCGGCAGGTCCCGTAGCAGCACGAGGAGTTCGTCCGCCGAGGGGCGTCCGTTGGGCTCCTTGGCCAGGCACGACTCGACGACCGTGCGCAAGGCCACCGGCACGTCCTCCAGCAACGGCTCCCCGTGCACCACCTGATACGCAACGATGTATGGGCTGTCCGCGTCGAAGGGCCCGTGGCCCGTCGCTGCGTACGCCAGCAGCGTCCCCAGCGAGAAGACATCGGACCGCGGCCCCACATCACGCGGCGCCTGCAACTGCTCGGGCGACATGAAGGGCGGCGTACCGATGACCCGCCCTGTAATCGTCAGCGTCTGCTGGTCCACGGCGCGCGAAATGCCGAAGTCGATGACGCGCGGGCCCTCGGGTGAGAGCACGACGTTCGAGGGCTTCAGGTCACGGTGGATGACCCCCACCCGGTGTATGTCCCGCAGCGCCTCCGCCAGTCCGATAGCGAGCCGCCTCAGTTCCGCTCCGCTCAGCGGGCCCTTCGTGGCGATGCGCCGGGAGAGCGTGTGCCCCTGAATATAGGTCGTCGCCATCCACGGCTGCTCGGCCTCAGGGGCAGCGTCGACCACGGCGGCGGTGAACGCGCCGCTCACCCGCCTCGCGGCCGCCACCTCCTGCCGGAAGCGGGTGCGGAACTCGTCGTCCGCCGCGAACTGCGGGTGGATCAGTTTGATCGCGACAGTTCGCCCTGAACTCGTACGGGCCAGAAAGACCGTGCCCATGCCACCCGAGCCGAGCCGGGCCTCCAGTGGATAACCACCGATCTCGGCTGGATCACCTTCGCGCAGCGACACTCTTCCCGACCTCTCGTCCCCCGTGCACCTCTGCCACCACGGGCCTGCGTACCAGTCCTGCACAGACAAACTAGCCGCTCCAGCGCCTGTGCCTGACATTCCTGCCGCTCCGTCAGTTTCTGCAGCACCTCCTCGCAGTGCTGCCTCCTCTCCGCGGCGATCTGCGCGCGGGGGCGGTGCGGGCGATGATCGCCGCCTCGGGGCCCGGCCGGGTTGTTCCGCTGGATGTAGGCGACGTCGATGAGTTCCTGACGGACGACATACTGGGTCCGCTTGCGGGTCGTCACAGACACATTGCCTGATGCGGCACCGGACCGCGGTGAAGCCGCCGTCAGCCGCGACCACGGCTCCTGTGATGAAGCTGGAGCGTGGTGAGGCGAGGAAGCACAGGACCTCCGCGATCTCTTCGGGCTGTGCCACTCGGCCCAGGGTTGCGCGTCGGCGAAGGACGCCAGGTACGCGCGGCTGTCGGAGTGGATCGTGTCGAGGAGATCAGTCTCGATAACGCCTGCGGCAACGATGCTGGCGCGGATGCTCAGTGACCCGCCCTCAACGGCGAGAACCTTGGTCAGCTGGGCCCGAGCGCCCTTCGACGCGCTGTAGGCGGCGCCTTTGCGCAGAGCGACGGTGCAGGTGCAGGAGCCTGTGCCGACGATGGCTCCGCCACTGCGGGCCTTGATGGCCCGGAAGGCTTCGCGGGTGCAGAAGAAGGAGCCTGCGAAGTTCTGAGGAACTCACGTGTGCCGCTGAGCGAACACCCCCCCCCGCCGGCGGGGGAGACTCGTCGGCCTCCGCCGGGTGTCCCATCTGGACTGAAGCCCGCCTTGACCTGCTTCGAGGCCCTGTGCTGGGCGAGCGGATCAACGACGGGAGGCGGTGACTGGCACGCGGGGAGCGGTCAAGCGGTCGGCGCCGGGCGGGACGGGAACCATTGCGAAGATCGAGTCCTGCTGTTCCTGGAGTTCCTTGGCGCGCTCGGGTGTGGTGGTGGGCAGTCGCTGCTCCTCGTACAGCTTGTGTGTCTCCTCCTGTGCCCACTTGCTCGTCGGAGTGTGGAACTGGATCTCGAACGAATGTCCGGAATGTGGTGCGTGCCAGCCGGTGTTGAGCCCCTTGTAGCCCTTCCCGCCGTTCCAGCGGTTCGTCCATTTGGTGCTGTCGTTGCCCCAGGCCGCGAGGGTGTGCGAGGCGATGGTGACACCGACGCTGTAGCGGTCGTCGGGCCACTGCAGGGTGTAGCGCACCGAGTCGCTGATTCTCGCCAGGGCCTCGCCGACGTTCTGGCCCGGGTTCTCCCTCATCGAGGTGGCGACCTTGCGCTTGAGCGAATCCGGGGACTTCAGGCGGCGGTCGAAGCCGATGACCTCGGCGGCGCTGAGCACCGCGGCCGCCCGCACCTGCGGGCTGATGGACCGCTCCGCCTTCTTGGCCTGCTCCAGATAGGCGTCCACGCGCGCATTGTCCGCCGGGCTCAACGACAGCCCGCCCTCACCCTGCCAACCGCCGCCCTCGGTGGCCGAACGGGCGCTGGGGTGGGCCGTGTTGTCCTGTGCTGACGCGGCCTGCGCCCCGTTCGCCAGGCCCAGTCCCACAATGGCGCTCAGGGCGAGGGCGGTGACGGCCCGGGACAGCTTGGTGGTGATCCTCATCGTCTGCGGCGCTCCTTCCCAGACACGGCACCCATGCCACTGCCATGTGATCCGGAAGGGATCCTGGCTCTCCAGGGCGGAGTTATTCCGCGCCCGGCGCAGGGTGTTTTGATTGCCCCATTATTCAAACAGTTGGGGCGGAGATCTCGTGTAGCCCGTTCTGGTGGAAAGTCTGAAGGCATAGAAGATATGCAGGTTCGGGCGTCCGTTCGGCGTGTGCCCTTCCTCGTAGACGAGCGGTCGCGCGGTATGGATCGCGGACGGTGACCCGCGGGCGGGCTCAGAAGACGCGTGGGGTTCCCTGAGAGCTCCGCGAACTGCTGGACTCGGTGGTCGAAGTGGTCCCCATCTGATATCCGCGCCCTGAATGTCGGGGGTCGCGATGTCCGGGCGCTGATTTCGTCGCCCGCCTGGAGGGCGCGGAGGGGGAGCCGCTTGATGACATCGAAGGAAGTCAGTACGCACCCGCCGGAGTGAAGTACCGCCTGATCTGCCCATGGCCACCGACACGGGGCTCGGGGCCACCAGCACCCGGGGCAGGGCGATCGCTCTGCTGGAACTGCGGCACCGCCAGCGCGTAGAGACGTCTACGCCGCGCGGCCGTCGGCCGGCGGGATCAGCGGGGCGGGCACCGGGTCGTGGCGGATGTGGTCGGCCGGCATGCCGGCCGCGGTCAGCCGCGCGACCGTGGCACCGACCATGGCCGGCGGACCACTGACAAAGGCGCAGTGATGCGACCGCTGCCCGTGCCGCGCCACCGCCTCGGCCAGCGGACTGTACGCGGCCGGCGGGCCGACGTTCTCCGGTACGACGTCCACGTCCAGTACCTGGACCACCCTCAACCGGTCGTGGCGTGCCGCCAACCGGGTCAGCGCCGCGACGTCATACAGCTCGGCGCGACTGCGGGCGCCGACGAAGAGGTCCACCCGGCCGGCCGGGCGCTGCGGAAGACCACCGGTCCCGCGGCGACGGCCCACCCACTCCTCGAGCAGCGCCTTGATCGGCGCCCAGCCCGTGCCGCCCGCCACCATCAGCAGGTCGCGGGAGCGGTCTTCCTCCCGGAGTGTCATCGTGCCGTGCGCCGGGCCCAGGCGCAGGATGTCGCCGACCCGGGTGCCGCTGACCAGGGCCTCGCTGACTCCGCCGGGACCGGTGCATCGAACGTGGAGTTCCACCTCGCCGCCGGGCCCCGGCGCCGACGCGAGGGAGTAGTGCCGCCACGCCTGGGGAATCAGTGGGGACTCGACCGCCGCGAACTGGCCGGCCCGGTACGGGTACGGCTCGGGCAGCCGGATCCGCAGCACCGCGAGGTCCGGGCTGCGCCGCTGATGGGCGGTGACCGTGCCCTGCCAGCACGGGGGTTCGGCGAGCGCGGCGTCGGCGCCGTCGACCATCGACGCGACGGCGAACCGTAACATCCGCACCCATGCCTGTTCCGCCGCCTCGGCCCAGCGGGGTCCGGCGGTGCTCCGCAGCGCCGCGCACAGTGCCGCCTCGAACGCCTCGTAGTGCACCGGACGCACCCCGAGCTTGCGGTGGTCATGGCCGAGCTGCCGGAAGTAGGCGGCCACCTCTGCGGGGCGGTGCAGATTCTCGATCAGGTACCAGAAGGCGCGGGCCAGATGGGCACGCTGGAAGTCCATGCCCTCGGGAAACAGCGACCGCAGGTAGGGCCACCGGGCGAACATCTCGTCGTAGAGGCGGGCGATCAGGTCGCCGAACGGCGTGACCAGGCCGAGGTACTGGGTGATCAGCTGCTGGTCCGCGGCGCCGTCGTAGGAAGCGGGCGTTGAGTCCGGCGCGGTTGCCCCGCCTTGGCTGAGGATGCGCCGGCGCAGCCGCATGGCGTCGTGCCGGGCGAGCAGGGCGTGGTACTCGCCGCCGACGGTGCCCGCGCCGGACCGCCCGGACGGAACGTGAGAAGCGGAATGTGCGGGCTGGTGGGACTGCTGCATGGAATCGACCTCCTGACGGGAGTGCCAGTCTCGCAACCCGGTTCCTTGCCCGAACGGCCCCGGTCCCGGGGCCGTTCGGCCCTTGCGCGGGCCACCGAACCCGACGAACCTCGTGGCCGGGACCCTTGTGCCCCGCCGAACCGCGAGAACACAGAGCGAGAGTGCATGAACCAGCAGCCTGTTCACCCTGCCCCCGCCGCCCCCGTCGCCGCCCCCGGTATGCCGCTGCGCGTCTTCATCCTCGACGACCACGAGGTGGTCCGCCGCGGTGTGCGGGACCTACTGGAGGCCGAGGAGGACATCGAGGTCGTGGGGGAGGCGGGGGACGCCCGGCAGGCCCTCGCCCGGGTGCCGGCGATCCGTCCGCAGGTGGCCGTCCTCGACGTCCGGCTGGGCGGCACCGACGGACCCGACGGCGACCACGAAGGGATCGAGGTCTGCCGGGAGTTACGGGCCCGTGTGCCGGATCTGGCCTGCCTGATGCTGACGTCCTTCGACGACGACGAGGCGCTGTTCGACGCCATCATGGCCGGGGCGGCCGGCTACGTACTCAAGCAGATCGACGGCACTGCGCTGGTGCACGCGATCCGCACGGTCGCGGCGGGGCAGTCGATGCTGGATCCGCGCACCGCGACGCGGGTGATGGAGCGGCTGCGCGACCCCGGCCGGGCCCAGGCGACGGAGGCGGAGACATCCGAACTCGGCCGGCTCTCACCGCGAGAGCGGGAGGTGCTGGACCTGATCGGCGAGGGTTTGACGAATCGTCAGATTGCGGACCGGCTGTTCCTCTCGGAGAAGACGGTCAAGAACCGGGTGTCCGCGATCCTGTCCAAGCTGGGGGTGGGCCGCCGGGTCCAGGCGGCGATGGTCGTCGAACGGCTGAAGGGGCCACGGGCGTGACCGCGGCACCAGGAACCTCCAGGGCCTGACCCGCCACTCCCGGTGCGCCGCGAGCCGAGCGGTGCCCCGGCGCGACCGTGTACGGCACCGGAACCGACCAGGTCAGTCGGGCAGCGGCGCCCGCCACACGATGCGGGTGCCACCGCACTCCGGCCTCTCGACGGCCAGCCGGCCACCGTGCATGTCGGCTCGGGCCTGCATGTTGGCCAGTCCTCCGGTGTGCGGTGCGTCCCCGACCCCCACCCCGTCGTCCGTCACTGTCAGCGTCACCGCGTCCGCGGTTACCGACAGCGTGACGTCCAGGTGGCGGGCGTGGGCGTGGCGGGCGGCGTTGCTGAGGGCCTCCGCGGTCACCGCCACGAGGTGCTGGGACAGGCCGTCGGAGACCGCGGCGTCCACCGGGCCGTCGATCCGCAGGGCGGGGCTGAAGCCGAGGGGGCCGGCCGCCCGCTGGAGGGTCTCGGTCAGGTCGCGGCGCAGACCACGGCCACCGGTGCCGTCCCCGGTGGTGCCCCCGGTGGTGCGCAGTCCGAAGATCGTGGACCGGATGATCTTGATGGTGGTGTCCAGGTCGTTGACCGCGCGGCCCACCCGTTCGGCGGCCTCCGGACGGTCGATCAGCCGGGTCGCGCTCTGCAGGGTGATGCCGGTCGCGAACAGCCGCTGGATGGCGAGGTCGTGCAGGTCCCGAGCGATCCGGTCACGGTCGTGAAGAACCGTCAGCTCCTCCGACTCGGCTCGCCGGCGGGCGAGTTCCAAGGCGATCACAGCCTGGTCGGCGAAGCCCGAAATCAGGGTGACCTCGGCGTCGTCGAAGGCGGGCCGCCCGGTCAGGCGGCTCAGCCGCAGTGCGCCGCAGCCGGTGTCCACCTGGAGCGGGACGGCGACCGTCGGCCCGTGCGTCTGTGGGGGCTCGTCGGTCAGCGCGGCGCCGTGCGGTTCCTCTCCCTTGGGCGGGTGCACGGCCTCGGTGCCGGGGGCGCCCGGGCCCAGCGGGTACGCCCGTGGGTCGGCCCGTAGATCGGCACTGACCACGGGCCGGCCGCTGCGGACGGCCAGTCCGGGCAGTGAACCGCCGGTGGGCACGCGCAGCCCCAGTATCCGGCTCGCGCCCGAACCGCACGCCACCGCCACCGTCAGTTGGTCCGCGGACGAGGACGCCGGCAGCAGGACCGCCGCGCTGTCCGCGCCGGCGACCTCCTGCGCGCGCTCGGCGATCAGCCGCAGCACCTCGTCGGCGTCGGTACCGGACAGCAAGCTGCGGGTGATCTCGCTCAGTGCCTCCAACCACCGTTCGCGGCGGCGGCTCTCGTGGTACATGCGGGCGTTGTCGATCGCTACCCCCGCCGCGATGGACAACGTGGTCAACACGGCCTCGTCGTCCGTGTCGAACGAGCCGCCGCCGCGCTTCTCGGTGAGGTAGAGGTTGCCGAACACCTCGTCGCGGACCCGGACCGGCACCCCCAGGAAGGTCCGCATCGGAGGATGGTTGGCCGGAAAGCCATGGCTGCGCGGATGCTTGGTCAGGTCGGTGAGCCGCAGTGGCGCCGGGTTGCGGATCAACTCCCCGAGGATGCCGCGACCGCACGGCGTCCGGCCGATCAGCCCGATGAGCTCGTCGGACATCCCGACGGGCAGGAACTGGGACAGCTGCCCGTCCCCGACCACGCCGAGCGCGCCGTATTCCGCGTCGGTGAGGGTGACCGCCGCCTCCACGATGCCCCTGAGCACTTGCGGGAGTTCGAGCCCCCGCCCCAGGCTCATCACGGCGTCGAGCAGGCTGCGCACCCGGCCCGGCGCGTGGAGCTGCGGCCCGTGCGGACCGCTCGCGGCCGGTGCGTACTGCTGCGATTCCGACATGACCGTGCTGCTCCAAAGATCCCGAACGTCTGCTCGGCAGCGTACGTGATCAGCGCGGCAGCGCCGGCGGGCACCGGCACCGACCGGCCATCCGAAGGGCTCCGCAAGGGGGCCGGCCGACCCGCCACCGAGAGCCGGTCGTGGTCCGAAAGGGGGCTGTTCGGCCCTGGGGTACACAAAGGTCGCCGGTTGACGATGTGTCTGCCGGGAAGGGCCGGTCTCCCCGTACCGATGGCTCTTCCCGGCGCCGGCGAACCGGCCCGCAGCACCGACCAGCCACCTGCACGCGAACACCGGCTCCTGCCCGGCCGCCCACAGACCGGCCTCATGCACCCCCACCATGCCCTGAACAGCGAAGCCAACCAGCTCAGGCAGCGATTTCTGACCGGTCCCCCCCGGGCGGGGGGGGGGGGGGGGGGGGGGGGGGGGGGGGGGGGGGGGGGGGGGGGCGGAGGGGGCACCGCGGCCGGAGGCGGTTTCAGGTGCTGGCCCCGCATTCACGCCGCGCGCTGGCATGGCATTCCTGCATTGAAGTCAATTCATGGCGGCGAAGCAATGTCGTCATGACAAGCGCATATGCCATCTGCTATTCAAAATGCTGGCGAATGCTCTGCCCTTTTCTCGGCGGGGTGTCATCGCCATGCCATCCCCCCCCGTGAGTCCGAAGGAGTATTCCATGGCCGACAGTCAGTGGGGACCCAAGCGTGAGGATGTGACAGATCGCATCTGGATCCAGTCCACGGTGAAGAAGGACGGTCCGCAGGAGGTGCTGATCGAGATTTTCGACTCGAAGCAGCGCCTGTGGACCACCAAGCTCACCCAGTCGCAGCCCGTGGACGAGACGACCGACGACCTGACGGTCGACGGAGAAATCGTCGTCAACAAGGGCGCCCTCTTCCGCCTCTACATCCCCACCGAGCGGCGCCAGGGTCACCTCTACTACGACATGAAGATCAGCAACCCGATGGGAACTCACCTGCACGCGCGAACCTTCCGCTACTGGAACCTCGAGGGCGAATGAGCCGGTCGCGGACTCGCCTCCGCCTCCCGAGATCAGGGGCATAACCGGAAAGCGCAGAAACGGCAGGGCATACGGAAATGACGGCGAACGACGAGGAACTCTCCTTCACCCGTGTCGGCCAGACGCTTCTCTATGCTCTGCCCTCCGGGCCGAACGAGCTGGGCTGGCGCGGGCTCTTACTCCCCGAGGAACCCGCACCGGAGGAAACAATCCCGGTGAGGCGCTCCCTTAGATCTCACGCACACTATCTGTTCGCATCGCAGGTGCCGTACGAAGAACATCACCAGGACAGCATTGACGCATTCATCTCTGCCGTACGGGAGTTCGCCGCGGACAAGTGGTACTGCCTCTGGATCAGGCCACAGCTGGCGGAGCACGGAATCGACGTCGCGTACTTCCTCCGCCTGAGGCCGGACCCGTACCCACAGACCACCGACGACTGGTCACAGAACCTGGGGAGCGGATACCTCTTCGGCGTTCCGTCCGGCACTGCTCTCAGCATCGGCGACGACCACCCCGCGGTCCTCGCCCTTTCCCCGGACCCGGGTATCCGCTTCGGAGGCAAGGGCAACGACGACGACTCCTGCCCCCTCGCCACCAAGGGCGGAATCCCCTTCTCCGGGCCGCTCGCCGGCTGCTTCCTGCTCTCCTCGGGAACGATGCCGCTGCTCGGCTCGTTCCGCGACCTGCCGAAGGGCATCCGGTACGCGCACCCCGGAACGGACGGGGAGACCGTCGCCCAGACCTATCCCGTCCTCGCCCCGACGGCTGATGAACGTGTGCCGTGGTGCGGCGCCTTCGACCCCCTCGACCCCTACAACACCTCGCCGCTCACGGACGTCGCGACCGGCCGGCTGCGCTCCTTTCTCACGCCCTCCTCGAACCCCGCTCTCCGGGTGCCCAGCCATTTCCGTACCGCCACGGGGCGCGCCATCGACCTGCTGCCGATCGGCGGGGAAGTGGACGAACTCCGGTCGTACGCCGGATCGTTGGTACTCCAGAGGACCGAGGAGAGTGCCAACGTCTCTTCGCTCTACGTCACTTACGCGGGCGACTGGGCACCGGCTGTCGCGGACGAGACGTCGCCGGGCACCTCCCACGAACTGCTCTGCGGCCTCTACGGGCTGGACCGGATGACCTTCCGCTCCTGGCCGTCCGGATCGGACCAGGACTGCGACCGGTTCCGCTTCGTACCCGGCCGGGCGGCCTATGCGGCGCGGTTCCCCTACCAGCAGGCATCGGCGATCGAACCGGGAGAGCTGGCCGCGCGGTTGTCGGACCGCTGCCGGACCTCGTATGTGACGGTGGTGCCGGCCGAGGGGGGCAGCGCGGAGCACCGTACCCAGCCCGAGAGTGCGCCGCTGTACGGGAGCGGTGCGAAGGTCGGTGGCGGAGAGGTGCTGCCGCTGCGGGAGATCGGCACCCTCCTCCCCGGTTCTCCCGGGTTCGGCGTACCGCTGGTCCCCTATGCCGGTCTCGGGACCGTCCCGGACGGCTTTCCGGCCGACGAACTGGCCCCTTTCGAAAGCCAGATCCTGTCGCCCCTGCGGAAGGCCGCCGTTCGTGCCGTCGCGGTGCGGAGCGGCTCGCCGGCCCCGGTGGCCGACGCCGTGGAAGACACCATCAGGGCGACGAGCCCGCAGGGGTTCCTGGTCGAGCTGTCCGGCAGCACCTACCGGGCGGTGACACTGGCCCGGACCGGAAGCGCAGGCCCGCACCCCGCGGACCTGGCGCTGTCCGCCCCCACCCAGGCGATGGTGAACCTGCTCCAGGCCAATCAGGTCTTCGCCGTCGCCGTGAACCCCGCGCCCTTCGGCACCATGGCGACGGGCCGGGAGCAGGCGCCGGAGGGCGGCGCGATGTTCCGCAACTCCGTCACCATCGGCGGCTGGACGATGCACGCCGACGTCGGCAAGGGATCCGCCCTGGGTGATTTCCGCAATGTGGTGATCTTCAAGTTCTGCGACGGCTCCGTCCTCGACCGCGTACGGCATCCCGCCAAGTGGACCGACACGGCCGACTTCTCCCTGCTGCCCGGTTCCGTGTCCGCGCACCGCGACACCGCGGCGGGCGACGAGCAGGCCGTCGGCACGCTGTCCCAGTGGCTCCAGGGGTACCTCGCGGAGGCCATCGACGAGGCGGGACGCGGCAACACCCTGTACGCCGACTTCGCGCGCCATGTCCAGGACCCGAACTGGCGGGGCGTCCTCGTCCTGGGGGCCCGCATCGACCCCTCCGGACTGCCCGAGCAGATCCGCGGGCTGTCCGCCGGGATCGACTTCAGTCAGTTCCGGGCCCACCACTTCGGCATCACCGTCACGCCCGTCGCGGCCACCGGAGGCAGCATCGGCATCACCGGCGACAGCAGCCTGTTCGCCCTCATCGACTACCGGACACCCGAATTCCGCGCGAGCGTGGGCGCCGGAGCCGACCCGGACCTGCCGCTGGTGACACCGGACGGGGTCCAGGGGTACGCATTCCGGGTCCTGCAGCTCCAGGCTCTCTTCCACAACGCCGCGCTCGCCGACTTCCGCAGCCGGGCGCAGCTCACCGCCGGCGAACTGTTCGGATCGCAGGTGACCGCCACCTCGTACGGAACACGGCCGGTGGCGTCCAACGCGGTGGTGCTGAAGGGCCGTTACCAAAGTCAGGGCGGCCGGGCCACCTACGTCATGGAGACCGACGCCCCGACGGTCTTCACCCTCGACAGCAACGTCCTGCAGGCAGTCGCCTTCGACCGGGTCCAATTCAACACCGTCAGCGCGGACCAGCACGAGATCCGCAGCCGTTTCCTGATCTGGGGCTCACTCGACTTCGCCGCGCTGACCAGCGGCGACGGCTCCGCATTCGACATGCTGTCGTTCGGCAGCCCGCCGGTCGGCGCCCCGCCGTCCGGGCAGGGCCTGGCCTTCTCCCACCTGCAGGTCGACCTCACCTCGCCCACCGCCACCCCCAACGCCGTCAGCTTCCGCTTCGACCCCTCGGGGCTCGCCTTCGACACCGCGTCGAGCCGGCCCCGCGAGGGCGGACTGTTCTCGCAATTCGCCCTGCAGCCCGACGGGTTCGTGGCCGCGCCCGCCGGCAAGCGGCCCGCCGGGTACGGATTTCTGCCGGTCGCGATCGGACCTGTGGTCCAGGAACTCGACGGACCGTGGTACGGCATCGTCACCAAGGTCACCATGGGGACGGCCGGTGCGCTCGCGGCCAAGGCCGGGTTCAGCTCGTCGATGCTGCTGGCCTGGTCACCGCAGTCCCGGGCGGGCGACCCGCGGCACTCCGCGTTCGTCGGTCTCCGCCTGCCCGGCACCGCGCCCGGCGCCAAGACGCTGTCCCTCGAAGGTGTGCTCAAGGTGTCGATCAGCGGCCTTGCCCTGCAATACGAGAAGACCTCCAAGCTGTTCACGCTCCGCCTTTCCAACGCCGGGCTGAGCTTTCTCGGCATCGCCAAACTCCCACCAGGCGCCAGCATCAACTTCTTCCTCTTCGGCGACCCGGCCGGCAAGGGCAGCCTCGGCTGGTACGCCGCGTACCGCAAGAAGAAGCCGCAGAGCGTGGCGGTGGGGAGTGCACCGTGACGGCACCGACGCGGATTCTGAGCTGGAACATCGAGAACTTCGGCGAAAACAGCCCGGGGACCAGTACCCCCAAGCACATGAGGAACGAGTACCAGGCCTACGTACTGGGCGTCATCAAGGCTGTTCAGCCCCACATCATTGTCCTGGTCGAAATTGCCGGGACAAAAAACGGCCAGCTGATCGACAACCACGCGGCCTGCCTCGACCTCCAGGCGAAGTTGGCGAAGGAAGACTCCAACTGGCGACTCATCCCCCCGTTCAACTGCGGCGGAAACGGCGGGGTCGCCATGCTCTACCTGGCACTGGACCCCAGCGGTCGGAAGCGGTTCTTCACCGGACCGAAATTCTCGCAGGGGAACAAGCCGGGAGATTCCCCTCCTCCGGGGCGCCCTCAGAAGGATGTGTCCTTCGGTAAGAATTATGCCCGCAAGGTGGTGGGGGAGAGGAAACTCGACCCGTGCGTGACCACATATCTTCAGCAGGTCAGAGGCATCGCGAACCCACCAGAGTACGAGAACTCGGCGGCCCCGCAGACCAGTCTCGGGCTGCGCGCCAGCTATCAGAAGAACAAGATCAAGCCCTCGGACGCCGTACGAGACCCGTACCGGGCGCGTTTCGTGGAGGTCGAGAACGACCAGGTCACCCGCGAGCTGAATATCATCGGGGTGCACGGACCGGCAAGCGGCGACCAGCAGGACTACCTCAGAAGACTCGCCGGGCTCAAGGACGTCGCCACCCCCGTCGTCGCATCGGAAGCCAGAGTCCTCATCGGCGACTTCAATCTCGACTCGATCGATGACCTTCCCGACAAACAGGGGGGCTATCACGCCCTTATCACCCCCTCGTCCCCGGGAAGCCAGAAGTACGAGCTTGCCCTCGATCCGTCTTCCCACCTGGGTCAGCTCAATCAGAAGGACGGTTCCCGCGACTACTTCGTCACGATCATCCGTGGCAAGGACAAGGCGACGTGGGGGCCCGGAAACCAAGAGGAATCGCCTTACCCGGGCTTCCGCTACATCGACCGCAAGCCCATGCAGAAGACGAACAAGATGGTCACCGCCCTGGACAACGCATTCACCGCCCACGGTGCGAATGCGAAGCCGAATCCAGGGGCCAACGGTCCGAGCATCGTCAACGCGGTCGCCGGTTCGCCGTACCGGCCGTTCAAGAACAACGGCCAACTACCGACCGGACATTTCACGATGGGGCGGCTGGTCGAGTTGCCGCCCCCGAGCGGAGATCAGGCTCCCGAGGACCCCAAGCCCCCGGTGGGCACGGAAGAGGACGTGTTCAGGAAGTCCTACGAGGCACGCGTCCGGAGCATCAGCGACCACCTGCCCATCGTCATCGAGGTATAGCGGAAAGGCCCGACCGTGACCGAGATCGACTCACTGGCCGATGCCTTCCGCCAGGCGACCGGCAGCGTGCAGTTCAACGCCCAGTACCTCAGAGCCGCCGGAGCGACTCCGCCGGACGGTTTGGACGCGGAATTGGCGAAGGCATTCCGGCTGAAGGGGGCGGGCGGACTCACGCTGCAGTTCACCTCCGGCAAGCAGGTGCAGGTCGACGGCAGCGTGCTCACGGTCTCGGGCGTGCAATTGTCTTTTCTCGGTTACGACGCGACCAAATCCCAGGTCACGCTCGTCTTCGAGCGGGGGAGCCGCACATCGGTCGAGGTGCTGATCGAAACCGCCCTCACCGGCTGGTCGTTCGCCTCGTCTTTCACGGCGATGACCGGGCCCCCTTTCGATCGTCTCCCGCTCGCTGCCCCCGCATTTCTCTTCACCACCCGGCCGTGCCGGCGCACATGGCAGGAGAAACCGCTCGATCTTCGGGCCGGGCAGAATTTCGCAGCCCTGGTCAAGGTGCCCGCACAGCTGAAGAACCTGCTGCGCAATTTCGACATCCAGTGGGATCCGGGCACCTCCTACCGTCTCAGCGGGCCCGTTCAGCTCGACAAGGTGACGGCGGTGACGGGTGAGCAGCCGGGGAAGAATCCGGTGCTGTACCCCGTGCTGGATCTCGCGGCGCCTCTGCCCGAGCAGAACCTCAAGATCCTGCTGGTCGACGCGTCGGCACCGGCGATCGGGCTGCGCACCACGGACGGCAGCAGCAAGGCGGCCGGCGAGGACCGGCTCCCCTGGCTCGGGCTGCGGCTGCGCCTCGATCTCGGGGGCAAGCGGGGCGCGTACGACCTGCTGGGCTCGGTGTCCGACAGCGGGGTGCCGACGTTCCACTTCGAACTGACCGCCGAGGGCGCCCCGATGACACCGGGCGACGCCATCGCACTGATCCGCGGCCCGAGCGGCCGGTCGTTCCTCACCGAGGTGCCGGAGCCTCTCCAGCGACTGCTGTCCTCGGTCGGCCTGCGGCAGCTGGTTCTGCTGGGCATGCTCGGCGAGGCCCCCTCGGGGAAGCCGTCACTGACGCAGGCGGGCGTGCTGCTGTCCACCCGGGGCAGCGGCAGTGTCCCGCTCTTCCCCGGCCTGGACGCCGGGGAAAACCTGGCGGTGGACGGCTTCGACCTGTACTGGACGGTGACCACACCGCTGAAGCCGGCCACGTCGGCGAGTTCGGTGACGCTCACCGCGTATGTCACCTTGTGGCCCCAGGTGTTCACCCGGCAGTTCGTGCTCTCGATCGGGTCGGACCTGTCCGTCGACGCGCGCTACGCAGGCACCGTGTCCTTCGGCACCCTGCTCCAGGAGCTGACCTCCGGCACGGTGCGGCTCCCCAAGGGCGTGGCGCTGGACATGTCGGACGTACGGCTGGGCCTGTATCCGGCCGAGCGGCGCTATGCGTTCGGCTTTGTCGTGGACGCGGACGTGGCGTTCCTCCATGAGGGCGGTAAACCGCTGCTCACGGTGCGGGACATGGAGGTGTCGCTGACCGCGCTCCGGCCGGCGAAGGGCGCCACGGGAGGCCGGACCGCGTACGTGGTGGGGGTGTCCGGCGGGCTCGCCATCGGGCCGGTGAACGCGTTGGTGGACATCGGTTACGACAGCACCGTCACGCCCGCCGTGTGGCAGCTGAACGCGGCACTCGACCGGCCGCTGGCCCTGGACCATCTGGTCGGGCAGTTCTTCCCCGAGTACCGGCTGCCGGACTTCCTGGCCGGCCTGCAGATCGATCAGCTCGGGGTCGGTGCGGTCATCCCGCCGGGCAGCGGTCGGTCCACGTACTCCGTCGCCGCCGCGATGTCCTGGTCGATTCCCCATATCGGCACCGCCAGGGCGCAGGTGGGGCTGGACTACGACGCGGCGCGGGAGGCCGGTTCGCGGTTCGCCGGGCAGATCGTCGGTGACCTGTACCTGAAGGAGATCGGTGCCGAGGTGGCAGCCGGCTACCGCTTCGGGCCGGCGTCGGCCGACCCCGGCGGCAGCGGGACCGGCAGCAGCACGGTGGTCTGGGTCCAGTGGGAGGGCATCCGCGGCGCCTATGACCTCACCGACGGCACCCTCACCCTCAACCTCACCGGCTGGTCGGTGGGCCGGCTGCTGCAGTCGCTGGTACGCACCGTGAACAACCCCTATTTCACCCTCGACCAGCCGTGGGACTTCCTCAACAGCATCCCGCTGGACGGGCTCGGGCTGACGATCCGGATCAAGGCGCAACCCGGGAAACCGCGCTTCGAGGCGACGTACACGCTGTCCCGGCCGATCAGCGTCGGAGTGGTGACGGTCAAGGGCCTGACGTTCCGGCGGGGCGAGGGATCCGACGCGAAGGTCACGCTCGCCATCGACGGATCGACGACGATCGGCGGTCTGGAGGGCTCGCCGCTGCTCGACCCCTCCAAGGGCCAGGACGTGACCCGCATGCCGGCCACCACCGCGCAGGGCGCGTCCTACTTCGACCTGTGGCTGCTGATGATCGGCCAGCGGGTGGCCGTCAACGCGGCCACCATGACCACCACGAAGGACATCGTCGACGCGCTGGAGGGCACGCCGGAGCACCCGACGGGCATCCCGGATTCGGGGCAGGGGCAGCTCCCGGTGGACCCGAAGAGCACCGCCCCGCTCCAGCCACGCTACGACCCGAGCAGCAACTGGCTGGTGGCCGCGCACTTCGGCCTGCTGCAGGCCGCCGGGCAGTGGACCGTCGACTGCCGTCTGGTCTTCAACGATCCGCATCTGTACGGGCTGCGGCTGGAGCTGAACGGCGAGAAGGCGAAGGTGCTCGCCGGACTCGCGCTCGATGTGCTCTACAAGAAGGTCACCGACGATGTCGGCGTCTACCAGGCGGAGTTCACCTTCCCCGCGGCGCTGCGCACCTTCGACCTGGGGGCGTTCTCGGTCACCCTGCCGGCAATCGGCGTGCGGATCTACACCAACGGCGATTTCCTGATCGACCTGGGCTTCCCGTACCGCGTGGACTTCTCGCGGTCGTTCACCCTGCAGGCGGTGATCGGCGGCATCCCGGTGATCGGTTCGGCGGGACTCTACTTCGGCAAGCTGAGCATCGGCTCCGAGGCACATCTGCCGGTGCCCCGCTACGGGGCGTTCGGTCCGGCGTTCGTTTTCGGGGTGGGGCTCCAGGCCGGGGTGGGGCACACCATCGACAAGGGCATCTTCAAGGCGGGGTTCAGCGTCACGGTGTTCGGCATCGTGGAAGGCGTCATCGCCGGCTGGCACCCCCCGGCCGTCAAGTCCGGCGAGACCGGGGCGCTGCCGGCGCCGAGCGCCGGAGGTGCCCTGCAGAGCGACTACTACTTCCGGGTGGAAGGGACCTTCGGCCTCCTGGGCAGGCTGTACGGTTCGGTGGACTTCGCCGTCGTCAAGGCGACGTGCGACCTCACCGTGCGGCTGGATGCGAAGATCGTCTACCAGTCCTTCGCCGACATCCAGCTCTCCGCTTCGGCGTCGGTGAACGTCCGGCTGTCGGTACGGATCAGCCTCGGGCTGTTCAGCATCAGCCTCAGTTTCTCCTTCTCCACCACGGTCACCGCCGACCTCACGATCAAGACCGCCGCCGGGGTTCCGCCCTGGGAACGCCCGCAGGCGGTGACCGCGGCGGACGCGAGGACGGTGTCGCTGACCATGGCGGCCCCGGTCACCGGGCCCGTGTGGAAGCGCGTCAAGCGGTCCGGTGACAACCCCGCTCTGAAACTGCACCCGGCCGCCCAGTTCACCGTGGCCGGCCCGGCGGGCGGCAAGCCCGCACAGGGCGCGTTCGTGTGGTTCCTGGTGACCGACGTGCCCTCCTCGCAGAGCAGGGGCCGGACGACGTCCTTCGAGGCCCTGTGCCACACCCTGCTGGCCTGGGTCGTGGACGCGTACACCAACGGGACCGGCACCGAGATGGACCCGGACGCCATGACGGGAACCAGGGTGACGGACACGCTGCTGCGGTCGGTCGCCGCGCAGCTGGCCGATCCGGCCGACACCCCGCTGACCCGGGAACGGTTGGAGAACCTCCTGCTGGAGCCCGGCTTCGCGGCCGATCTGTCACCGGCCCCCACCGACGGGGACGGCAACACGGCCCTGAAGGCCGGCAGCACCCTGTTCCCGGCCTTCCCGGGGCTGACGGCCACCTTCCCCGACCCCGGCCAGGTCCTCGGCTCCGGCAGGACCAAGACGGTCACTCCGGCCACCTACGTCACCCTCAACGGTGCCTACCGCACCGCACTGGCCCGGCACTTCCGGCAGCTCGCCGCCCTCGTCGAGCAGGAGTACGCCGGGAAGGAGCCCGCCGGGGACAGCACCGGGAACGCCGGGACGGCAGAGGACCCGGACGAGTCGTTCGCCCAGTTCGTCTTCCAGGACTGGTTCACCCTGGTCGCCCGGCAACTCCTCCAGGCCGCCGACGACGCCTTCACCGACTGCCGGTATCCGCTCTCGGACGGGCACCGGTCGCCGTCGGCGGCCTGCACTTGGGCCAACGAGCGGGGGAACGCACTCACTCCGGCCTCGGTCGCCGCGGCCGCCGCGGACCACCCACTGGAGCCGGGGCGTACCGTCACCGTGAACGGGCTGGCGGGCACCGTCCAGCGCGACGAGACCGTCACCGCGGTGGCCAAGCGCTACAGCGACCGGACCGGCTCCCCCCGGTGGACGGTCGGGCCCGCGTCCCTGATCGAGGCGAGCAAGGATGTGCACGGCCTGGTGGCGCCGGGGCAGCGCGTCACGGTCGGCGCCGCAGGCCCGGTCATCACCGAGCCGGGTGACTCCTTCACCCGGGTCGCGGACCGGCTCGGCATCACCGTCGCGCAGCTCGCCGCCGACGCGGGCACGCAAGCCCAGCACGGCCTGCTGACACCCGGTACCGCACTGACCCTGCCCGGCATCGGCTACACGACGGCGCAGGGCGACACCCTGCGCGGCATCGCCCGCAGCCTCGGCACCACCGCGGTCGTGGTGGCCGAGGCAGGGACCGACGTCCTCGCGTTCGCCGGCGACTCCCTGCCGCTGCCCCGCCTCACCACCCTGGCCTTCGGCGATGTCTGGCAGGCACTGACCGGCAAGGGCCGACTGCGGGACATCGCCGGGATGGCCGCCCGCTTCCACCTCCACGGGATGCGGCTGCCCGCCAAGGAACAGCCCGGCCTCAAACCGTCCGCCGACTTCCTCTACCCCACGGGCCAGGACGAGTACGGGCTCTACCAGCTGGCCGGACAGCAGGTTCCCACGCCCGCGCTGCCGGCCGACCCCACCTTCCGGATCACCTTGAACCGGGGCACGGTCTCCTGGCTGAGGTGCAACGGATCGCCATCCGGCGCATCCGTGACCCTCACCCTGGACAAGGCGGCCCGGGAGCTCTCCACCGTCCTGACCTGGCTGAGTTCCCACACCTTCGACCCGCAAGCCCGCCTCTCCGCGCTCCCCGGCACGCTCACCGCCGGGCGGCGCTACCCCGCGCGGGCCGCCACCCCGTGGACCACCTCCGGCCTGGACGAGGTCGCCAAGGTCGTCACGCCCCCCGGCGGCACACCCCCCACCGGTCCGGGGCTGCGGCCCGCCCTGTGGGACCTGCCGGACGCGCTTCTCCACCACATCGAGGACCGGGCCACGGCGCTTGCCGGCCGGTTCACCCCCAGGCAGGCCCAGCCCTATCTGCCGGAGTTCGTCCCGGAGTTGGTCACCCACCCCCACGGGGCGCCGGAGCCGCTGCTCACCCCCGTCAGCCACTACACCTACGCCACCCGGGTCTCCTTCCGTGTCCGCCGGCTTGCACAACACGACGACCAGGCCCCTCGCAAGCCGCACGCCAGCGATGTGACCCCGCCGGATGCCGCCACATCGGTGCCGCCACCGCTCGCCCCGTTCACCTACGAGATCCTGGGTCCGAGCCCCGCCGACGCCGTCCTGCTGGAACGGCTGCTCACCGCCCTGGACGGCGGCGGCGAGGAGCTGATCACCGGTCAGTTCCTGCTGCACCCGGCCCTCGCGCACGGCACGCGCGGTCTCGCCGGCACCGCGAGCGCGAGCCTGCTGGCGTTCCTCACCCGGACCAATCTGTCCACCGAATCCGCGCCGCCCGCCTTCGCCTCCGCCGTCCCGGCCGAGGCGAAGGCGACCCCGCAGCCGCCCCGCGGCATCGCCAATCCGCCCGGTGAGGTGGTCCGGCTGCTGTGGGAGCAGTCCACCGTCCGCAAGGGCGGCTACTACCTGCACTACCACGTCCCGGGCGAGGACCGGGGGCTGCCCGACGCGCTGTTCGACGCCTCCGGAACGGCCGACCTCACCCTGGTGATCACCTACGACCGGACGAAGGGGCAACCCGGTGCCGGATCCCTGCCGCACTACGTCAACGCGCTGGTGACGGCCGACCCCGTTACCCCTGGCTCTGCCACCCTCACCTTCGCCGCACAGCCCGCACCGAAGGACCTGATGTCCGCCCCGGTGGAGGGGAACACCACGCTCGCCGCCCTCGCCGCTCTCTACGGCTGCGATCCGGGCACCACGGCGCGCCGCAACGCCGACCGGCCGCTCACGGCCGGCCGGGAGATCGGGATCGGGGGCGCCTGGCACCAGGTGACACCGGCCGAGGCCGGCACGCCGGACGTCTGGCAGGCCGTGGCCGACCGCTGGTCACGCGGCGCGAAGCACCCGGTGACCGTGCAGGCCCTCAAGCAGGCCAACCCGGGCACGGCGGAACCGCCGCCGGCCGGTACCGTCCTGCGCGTTCCCCGGTTCGTGCACGTCACCGGCTCGGGCAGGGAGCACGGCGCCGGGGCGACGTTCGCATCCCTGCGGCAGTATTACGGCCTGTCGTACGACGCCCTCGGGGATGCCGCCCGAGAGGTGTCCGGGCTGTTCCCGGCGGGGACGGCCCTGCGGGTGGACACCGAGGAACGCGCCGTCCGGCCCGCCCTCGGCCGGGGCAACGCGGGCATCGAGGTCACCCGGGCCGCTGCGCCCACGCCCCCGGAGCTGCCGGAAAGCCCGACCGAGGCGCAGCGGGCGGCGTTCGCGGAGGCGACCCTGCGACAGCTCTACTCGCTGCTGAGCAGCGGCATCACGGAGACCCCCGGTTTCCGCGCCGGCCCGCAGGGGCTCCCGTTCGGCCCTCAGCACGACAGCGCCACGACCGGGCCGAGCCCGGCGGACCGGCTGCGCTACACCTTCACCGCCGGGCTGACCGCCTTCGCGAAGGTCAACCCGGCGCCCGCCCCCGGCGACCCGCAGCTCCCGGCGCGGTCCGCCAACCCGTACGCCGGCGTCGGCACCCTCACCCAGTTCGGCACGCGCTGGCTCGACATCTTCGGGAACACTCTCGCCGCCGGCACCCACGTCCGTCCGGTGGATGAGATTCCGCTGCCCGTCCAGTACACCGATGCGCTGATCGGCCTGTCCCAGTGGCCGCATGTGCACACGGCCTACACCTACCGTGCGGGGGCGAACGGCCCGGAACTGTCGGTCAGTCTGGAGCTGCAGACCGAGGCGTACGCGGGCGGCCGGGAGGCCGCGGTCAAGGACCTGCGGGCCTTCCGGCTGCTGTACTTCCAGCTCGTCCAGAACTACGACGGCGCCGCGGTGCCGGAGGTGAGCGGGTACGCGGTCGGGTTCCGTGTCCTCAGCTCCCTGCTGAAGGACCCCGGCACCGCGCTCAGCACCGCGCAGGCCGACACGGTGCGGAAGTTCGTCGCCGACTGCCTCGTCCACGTCTCTCACCGTGCCGCCGGGACCTCGGCCACCGGTCGGCCGTCGGTGACGCTGAGCTTCCCCGTACCGCCGGACGCACTCCGCGAGGACGAGATCATCCCGCTGAAGGTCGGCTTCGAGCTCACCCGGCAGTCCGCACTGGCCGACCCGGCTCTGCGGGTCAGCGGCGCGCTCACCGACCACACGGAGATCGCCCCGCACGTCGCCCGGCACAGTGATCTGCGCATCTTCGCCGAGGACTTCGAGAAGGCGTTCACCACCGCCACGTCCGTGCTCCGGCTGGGCACGTCCAGTGCCACGCCTGGCAAGGACAGCGAACGGGACCGCACCCTGTGGGCGGTGCGGCTGGCCCGTCCGGGCTCTCCGGAAGCCGGTCTGGGCTGCGACCTCCCGAGCGGTTCCGCCGCCGCTTTCTTCGCGCCCAAGCCGCTCGCCACCGCCCTGTGCGACCTGACGGCCGAGGTCTCCCGGTACGAGACAGGCAAGGGACTGCGCCCCGGACAGAAGAAGACGCTCACCCTGCGCGGAGCGGATCCGAATGTCTGGGCGCGCCAGGCACTGGCCGCCGTCGACGCGCTGCTCGCCCCCACGTTCACCTCGCCCGCGTTCGTCCTCGACCGGCTGGCCGGTATCGATCATCCGGAACGGGACGGGCTGCTCGGCAGGATCCTCGGTCACAAGAAGAAGCTCGCCGGGGCCATCGCCGCGAGTGTGCTGCCGGTGTCGCCCGGCGCGCCGTTCGACACCAGCGGCGCGGCCCGCACCGCGGCCGGCGAGAAGCTGCACGAGGCGCTACTCGACCATCTCGCCGCCGCCTACTCCGTCACCTGCGTCGCGGTGCTGAAGGCCGATCATGCCCGGGCCCATGGCCTGCCGCCCGGGGTCGCCGCGCCCCCGCGCTTCTACGGCCAGCCGATGGCGGCACCGCCGCACGGCGAGGAAGCCTCCACGGACACCGCGAAGAGCTATGCACTCTCCTCCGCCAAGGTGCCCCTTCGCGGGCCCGGTGAGCACACCAGCACCTCGTACCTGGCATTCCTCTTCGAATCCAAGAGCCTGACCGAACACGCCTCCGTGCCCCTGGACGTGACCTACGAGATCACGCATCTGGAACACGACATCCGGGACGTTCCCGGGATCGACGGTTACCGCGACGCCCGTTGGATCACCTTCGTCAGCGGGGCGGTCACCAAGGCGCTCGGCACGGTCACCTTCCCCGTGGTGCTGCGCGCCCTTCCGCAACCGCCGTCCATCACCGCCCAGTCCGGCCGCCCCGCCGCCAAGCCCGGTACGCCGGACAAACTCCCCTTGTGGACCTATGCGCTGGGCTACTCCTACCGCAGCGCCGCACAGGACTGGCTCGACGCGACGGTCCGGTTCGGCGGCAGCACGGCCGCCCAGGAGGCCGAGGCCCCCGAGGACGTGGACACACCCCTGAGGGCCGCCCTCGCCGATTTCGTCACCAGCCATCCGGCGATCGCCGCGGACCTCGACCGCCATCTGCGGCCGGTCGGTGCCCGCAGCAAGCCCAACGACACCGACGTGCTCACCGCACGCGCGGCGCTCCAGGCGTTCGAGACCCTGCTCGGCGCGGTCGCCACGGCGTACGAGCGGTGGGCGTCCCCGCCTGCGACCCCACCGGCGCAGCCGTCCGCCGCCGCACCGGAGGACACCTCGGAGACCGTCCAGGTGTGGCTGCGGCTGGCCGAGGAGACGGACGGCCGGGCCCGGATGGACCTGCGCTGCGCGGCCGGCGTCACCCCGCCCGCCGTACTGCTCGGCGCCGAGTACGAGCCGGTGGCGACGGATCCGCCGCAGGGCGTCCAGCGCTCCTGGCACTACCGGCGCCGCGGTACGCCCGGCACGTACCTCCGCTATGCGGCGGCTCCGGCGGAGTGCGCCCTGGAGTTCGGTCCCCGCGACATCTTCCGTGACCAGGAGGCATCCGGGCAGCTCCACGTCGAACGCAACGCGGACGTCGTGGAGCCGGAGTTCCGCTTCAGCACACCCGAGGTGCGGGCCGCCGCCCCGGTCGTCCCGCTGCTGTTCCATGCCGCGTACCGGTTCGGGACCCAGGGGCGGCCCGCACGGCTCCAGGACCATCTGGACGGCTTCTTCAAGGCCCTGTTCACCGGGGCTGACGGCCGTCGGCTGACGGCGAAGATGACCGCCGCCTACGCCTACGCGGTCGCTCCCGCTCCGGGCCTCCCGCTGACCATCCTGCCCATCGCCCTGCTGCCACTGACCTCGATCGACGCCTCACCGACAGCCGACGCCACCTGGTCCCGGAAACTGACGGACGCCGTCGAGGAGTTCGTCCGCACGCAAAAGCCTCGCCGGGACGGCACCTCGCGGATCATCCTCGGTCTCGACCTCTTCGGGGCCGGACAGCAGATGCCCCTGCTCACCATCCGCGACCTGTGGATTCCCACCACGGAGCTGACCTTCCCCGCCTGACGACGGCCGGCGGGCCGTCGGTGAGGACGGCACGCTGGTCCGCCATGGTCTGGAAGACCGCGCGTTTGGCCATGTGCTGCGGGTGAAGGGCGAGATGACCGCCCACGACGAGGCGGCCGGACCGTATCGGCCCGGCTACGGCGGGCGCGGTCCCAGGCCGCTGCCGCGTTACCGCGCCCGTCCGCTTTCCTTACCCGAACACGTGATGACTGCTGGCCGCTGCCAGGGCCGGGCCGGCCGGGCAGACGCAACCGATCAACTGCTCAGCGCGCCAAAGGGAAACGCTCTAGCGGACGACGTGGATAGTCACCGGCGCAGATACGCGGTCCTTCTTCGCGTGCTGGTGGTGCTTGTCGGTCGAGTACAGCACCGAACGGAACTGCAGCTCGCCCGTGTGCCTGACCTTGACGTTCGCGCGCGCATCGCCGCTGAAATCCCGCTTTACAGCCCGCCAATGGCCCCAGTGGCCGGGCCTGCCAGACCTCTCCTGTATGACGAGCGTGGTGTACTCCTCGGCGTCGTCCCCACCCTGGCCGTGCACCTTCACGACGTGGCCGACATGCGCCGTGTGGGGAGTCGCCTGGATCGAGATGTCGCTCTTCGCGAACGCCGGGGACGCTGCCAGTGCCGCCGAGGCCACACCCAGCGCGCCGATCACCGCGAACCGCTTCAGGCCAAGCTTCATGCTCGTGTCTCCTTGGATACCTGTGTTCCCCATGCGTCAACTAAGACTCTGAAGTCCCCAGTTGAGGCGCTTTCAACAAGAAGGAGTCGCCAGCGTGCCATGAGGTTGGCTCCCGATGGTCACTACCTTGTCACTGCGGTCGGCCCATTCCCACGTGGAGGGCAACCTTGTGGGCAAATCAAGGCCGGGTTCGACGACCCCGCAGTGTTGCGTGCGGGAGGCGTGCACATCGCAGGCGCGAAATACCTGGCGATTGAGGTGGGTGCGACCCGCGCGGCCTCGCCGGCGTGTAGTGAGCCCCGGTAGTAACAGGACCATCCGCTCCGGGGCGCCGCTACCGGCCCCTCCGGACTGTCCAGGGTCGCTGCGGGCAACGGGACCTCAACCCGGCGATTTCCGAGGACCACAAGCGGTCCATCAGCCTGAATTTCGCGCTCGTTCCTGACGGCCTGCGGCCGGCTGCCCCGGATCATCGGTGGCCCGGCGCGTGCTGTTCCCCACGGAAGGCGGGGCCGGCCGCGGTGACGCCTGGGACAGCCCCGCGTCGTGCTCAGGCGTGCGCAGTCAGTGGCAGGTGGTGGTGCCGCTGTCGGAGTAGGTCTTGCCCGCCTCGGGGACGAACTGCCAGTCGTAGCTGTTGGCGTGCAGGGTGAACTTGAGCACGCCATAGGTGTCGCTGTTGCGGGCCTGGCTGTTGGGCAGGATGGTGCCAAAGCTGTAGTGGCTGGCGCCGCCCATGCCGGCGACGAAGTGCCGGATGCCGCGAGCGTTGTCGAGCTGCCCGCTCGGGTTCATGGGTGCGAACCGCTCGTACTGGTGGTTGTGGCCGGTGGCGATCACCTCGGCGTTGTTGTCGTACAGCGCCTGGACGAGTGGGCCGGTCGAGGTGTCGGGTGCATGGTTGGCGCCGAAGTAGTTGAAGTATCCCGAGGCGCCCGACGTGTGGTAGTCGTGGTTGCCCGGCGACGGGCGGGTGCGGGGCTTGTTCATGGTGATGTTGCGGGAGTGCCTGGCCTCGCGCATCGAGTGCCAGACCAGGCGCAGCGGATCGCTCAGTGCGACGCAGTCGATGGTTGAGGCCCAGGCGTGGCGCCGTGGATCCGCTGTACGATCCGCGGCCGCCGGTGTGGATACCGATCACCGTACGCAGTGACTTCGAAGCCGCTGAGATGTCCCGCAACGCGTTCTGCAAGCCGCTGACCGCGACGGTGGTGCCGCGGCCGATCGCCTGGATGTCGACCACTTCGGCGGACGGGACGCACTACTGAGGCAGTTCGACGGAGATGTGCGAGGACAAGGCACGGAGGAAGTCGGGCGCGTCGAAGATCTCGCCGGCGGCGGTGACACCGACCGTGCTGGTCTGTCTCGTGAGGATGCGGTGTACCGCTTCGACCGCGAGCGGCGCGCTGACAGCGTAGATGTCCTGTCCCCCCGCCACGGCACGCCGTTCCACGTCGCCGGAGCGCACGACGGCATCGACGAGGAAGGTCTGCGCGGACCGCCCGCGTTCGTCGACCGCAGCTGGCGTCGGCGTGTCCGGGGCCAGCACGTCCCTGGCTGCCTCGACCGTCATGTGGGTGCGTACCTCGGGGATGGACAGGTGGCTGGGGACGGTGACGACGTCGGCCATCGTGAACTCCCCGATGACGGCCCGGGTGCCCATCGGGTCGGGAAAGGGCCACTCCAGGGTCGGCGGGTCGTCGTTGCGGTACTCCAACCGCCCGTTGGTGTAGACGAAGCGTTGGCCGTTCCGCCGCTGCCGGGAGACCGAGCTCGTGGCGCGCGTTCCGGCGGTGGGGTGCCAACTGCTCAGCGCGTAGGCGATGTGCGCCTCGTCGGCCGTCGTCCAGTCGCCCATCGCCGCGGTGGCCAACAGGTCGCCGAGGCCGCCGTAGAAGGCCATCGCGGGGACGATCACCGCTCCTGCGGCGCGGGCGCGGTCCGTGAAGTCCTCGAACGTATCGACGATGGCCTCGATTTCCGCCGCCACATCCACATACGGGATTCCGACGCGCAGCGCCGCCTCGATCACGGGAGCGGCAGTCGCGGCGAACGGCCCGGCACAGTTGATCACGGCCTTCGCGCCGGCCAGCGCGCGGTCGAGCGAATCCGGGTCGCCGGCCGACGCCGGGCGGGCGTCGAGCCCGGGATGAGACGCCGCCAGTGCCTGCAGCTTGTGGGTGTCGCGGCCGGAGAGAACCGGGACGAACCCGCGCTCCAGCAGCTGCGCCACCACAAAGCGCCCGGTGTGCCCGTACGCGCCGAACACCGTCACCTTCGATCCCATGGGTTCCCCCTCGTCATCAAATGATCTGCTGTGGACATCCTGACGATGGCGGGCCTCCCACACGAGTGTCTGGAACGCCATGACCCGTACAATTACGGACGTGAGTACTGTCGCGCTGGCCGTCACCGACGGGATGCTGCACTTCGAACTGTCCGTGGCGTACGAGGTCTTCGGCGCCGGCCCGGCCGGCGTGGCCGACGCCTGGTACGACACCGTCTTGTGCGGTCCGGGCGCCGTGCAGGTCGGCCGGTTCCGGCTGGACCCCGACCACGGGCTCGACCGGCTCCCGCGCGCCGACACCGTGATCGTCCCTGGCTGGGCCGACGTCGACGAGGATCCGCCCGCCGACCTGGTTGACGCGGTGCGCGCGGCCCACGAGGCAGGCGCGCGCGTGGCCTCCCTTTGCACAGGCGCGTTCGTGCTGGCCGCCGCCGGGCTGCTGAACGGACGGCGCGCGACCACGCACTGGGCGCACGCCGGCGATCTGCGCGCCCGCTTCCCCCAGGTGGAGGTGGACCCGGACGTGCTCTACGTGGACAGCGGCAGCGTGCTCACCTCCGCCGGCAAGGCCGCCGCGATGGACCTGTGCCTGCACCTCGTCCGCCTCGACCACGGCTCGTCGACCTCCAACGCGATTGCCCGCCGCCTGGTCGTTCCGCCCCATCGGGCCGGCGGCCAGGCCCAGTTCGTCACCACCCCGGTGCCCGCCCGGGACAACCATCCGCTCGCCGAGCTGCTCCCCTGGGCGATCGAACGGCTGGACCATCCGCTGACCGTGGAAGACCTGGCCCGCCAAGCAAGGATGAGCTCGCGCAACCTCGGCCGCCACTTCAGGTCGGTGACCGGCACCACCCCGCTGCAGTGGCTGCTGACCCAGCGGATCCGCCACGCCCAGGAGTTGCTGGAGGCCACCGACGACAGTGTCGACGCCATCGCGGCAGCCACCGGCATGGGCACGGCCACGACGCTACGCCGACACTTCAACCGCACCGTCGGCGTGCCCCCGGACACCTACCGCCGCACCTTCCGCTCGCGGGCCCGCCCCGGCCCGAACGACAGCCGGCAACACTACGCATGACGCTGAGCCGCATAGGTTCGCCGGGTTTGGCGATCAACACCATGCTGCCGAGTGGCCGACCTTCCCATTCGGATGCCTTGCCCCCTAGCGGACCTTGGCGCGTTCGCTCGTCGGCACAGCACCAGAGCGAAACGGTGACCTCTCCGCCGGAAGACCCGACGCGACTGGTCAGAGAAGACGACCGCGACACGGCCGTGCAGCGCCTGCAGGAGGCGTACGCCGAAGGGCACATCCCGCACGAGGAGTTGGACGAACGCCTCCACCAGGTGCTCACCGCCAAGACGCACAGCGAGCTCGAGTCGGCACTGGCCTCGCTCCCGGAGGAGAATGCGGGCACCACGTCCACGATTGCCGTCGCCGGCGGACGGATCCGGCGTCGCGGCGTATGGCGGGAACCTCGGAGCCTGAAGGTCGAGTCCGCATTCGGAAGGGTGCACTTGGACCTGTCCCGGGCGGTCATCGAACATCCGGTAGTCGACATCGAGTGGCAGCTCGGCACCGGAAGGGCGGAGATCACGGTGCCTCGCGACGCGATCGTCGACGCTGAGGACCTGCACACCGGGTGGAAGGACTCGCTGTTGTGGCGGAAGCCGGGTGGCGGGGTGTCCGGGACGGCAGGCCCCAGGAGGGTCGCGGCGAACCGGACCGCGATGATCACCGTACGTCTGCCAGTTCGCTGTCACGGCTGACGAGACTCCCGTGCTCTTCGGGCAGGCATCCACGCATCCGCACAGAGTGCCGCACCTTCTCCTACGCGCCCGCGCCGTCAACCGTGCCCGCCGCTGCCGATCCCCCCGGCGCTCCTCGGCGCGCGCTCGGGCATCGTCGGGGTGCGCGCCTGTCGTCAACCGTTTCATGAGCGTTCAGTTGACTGCTCCTGATCGTTGTTGTGCGCTGCATCTACGGTCCTTGAGGTTTTCGAAGGAGGGGACTCATGGATGCACTCCTCGCAGTCCGGGCTCGCGGGATCACCAAGTGGTTCGGTGATGTCGTCGCGCTCGAGGGCGTCGACCTGGATGTGACGCAGGGGCAGATTCACGGCCTGGTCGGACCGAACGGCGCCGGCAAGACGACCTTGCTCGGCCTCCTGCTGGGTCTGGCCGTCGCCGACAGCGGCAGCCTCGAGATCCTGGGTGCACCGGTCGGGCGGGCGCTCGACGCTCCCGACGGTGTCGCGGGCTTCGTGGACGGACCCGGTCTCTACCCCTCGCTCACCGCCCGGCAGAACCTCGCCGCGCTGGCCGCTCTCCGCGGTGACGACGCGCGGACGACGGCGATCGACGACGCGCTTGCGCAGGTCGGGCTCACCGATGTCGCCGACGAACGGGCCCGCGGCTTCTCCCTCGGCATGCGACAGCGGCTGGGGCTGGCCGCGGCGCTGCTCACCAAGCCCCGGCTGCTGGTGCTTGACGAGCCGTCCAACGGGCTGGACCCGGCCGGCAAAAGGCACGTACACGGCGTCCTGACCCGGCTCGCGACGGACGGCACCAGCGTCGTGCTCTCCAGTCACCGCATGGACGACCTCGAGGCCCTGTGCTCCGACGTCACCATCCTCGCCGCCGGGCGGGTCGTCTTTTCCGGGCCGCTGAGCAAGCTGGCCGCCGAGGAGCAGGAACTCGACTACCGGGTTCGCACCTCCGATGCGCACGCCGCCCGCCAACTGGCTGCCGAAACGGCCGGGATCTGCCTTGTCGACGACACCGGGGCACGATATGACGCGAAGGTGCTCGTCGTGCGCGCGCAGGCATCTGCCCTCGACCAACTGGTGGTGCGGCTGGTGCAGGCGGGCGTCGCGGTACGCGAGCTCTGCCCCCTGGTATCGCCGCTCGAGGCAGCGTTCCTCGCCCTCACCGAACCCGAGGAGGCCGGACGATGACCGCGACCCTCGCCCATGCCCGGCCCCACGGTGCCGGTACCCGCCGGTCCTCGGTGGCGCGTTGCTACCGCTTCGAGCTGGTCAAGCTGGTCTCGCAGTGGCGGATCCGCCTGCTGGTTCTTGCCTGCTGGATCGCGCCGGCGCTCTTCGTCGCCGCGGTGAGCCAACAGAGCTCGCTCCCTGTCGACACCCTTTTCGGTCGCTGGATGCACGCCACGGGGTGGGCCGGACCGCTGGTGATGCTCGGTTTCGCGGGCACCTGGGCGCTTCCGCTGCTGACCTCGGTGGTCGCCGGCGACGTGTTCGCCGCCGAGGACCGGCTCGGCACCTGGCGCCACCTGCTCGTGGCGGTCCGGTCGCCCAGGCGGATCTTCGCCGCGAAGGCGTTCGCCAGCCTCACCGTCCTCCTGCTGCTCGTGGCGGGGCTGGTCTGTTCCAGCGCGGCCGGTGGGGTCGTGGCGGTCGGCAGCCGGCCGCTGGTCGGCCTCGACGGCCACCTGCTGACGTCGGCGGACGCCGCCGTAAAGGTCCTGCTCGCCTGGGTCTGCGTCCTCGCTCCGACCCTCGCCCTCGCCGGGATAGGACTGCTCGGGTCCGTCGCGCTGGGGCGCTCCCCGATGGGACTGCTGCTGCCCGTGTTCGTCGCCCTCGCGATGCAGCTCGCCCAGATGATGCCACTGCCCGTCGCCGTACGCCTGGCCCTGCCCAGCTACGCCTTCATCGCCTGGAGCGGTCTGTTCACCGGCCCGGCCCAGCTTGCCCCGCTCCTGATCGGCATCGGTGTCAGCCTGGCGTGGGCCGTGCTCGCGACAGCGCTGGCCTATCTGCTGTTCCTGCGGCGCGACTTCACGAACCTGAGCTACGACGGCTCGGGGCGCCGCGCGGTCACGGTCGGAGTGCTGCCGCTGGTCGGGCTGGTCGCCGTGACGGTGGCGGTGCTCACCACGTCGATCACGGCAACGGACACGACCAAGGCCACCGCCACGGACACGACCACGGCCACGGCGACCGGCTCCGGGATCGGGCAGGAGAAGGTGCAACGCTCGGTCGCCACGGCATTCGCCCACCTGTACCGCATGCAGACCGACCAACTCCACCGGCCCGCCGTCACCGAGGACCGGCTGAGAGCCACGGCGACGTGCAACAAGGGCGGCCTCCAGGTCGCCGCGCAGGGGCCGGGCAATGACTGGCGCTGCGTCGTCTCCTGGCATCTCCCCGGCGTCGACGCCGCCGGCCAGGCCATCTATCAGCTCGACGTGACCCCGGACGGGCGGTACATGGCCGATGGCGATGGGCCGAAGGAAGTCAACGGCTACTTCCTGGTGCGGACCCCGGAGGGGGACGCACCGAACCCGCTGTGGCAGTTCGACGGCACTGTCGAACTTCTCTCCACCTCGAAGGGATGACTCCATGCAGGTCATACGCCGCCTTCGGCATGACGGGAACGACCGTGCCGGCTTCCTCGACAGACGCTTCAGCCGCTTCAGCCGCCGCAGTGCCCTGGCGACGGCCACCGCGGTCGTTCTCGCCGCCACCGCCGGCATCGGTTATGCCCAGACGCACCAGTTCGGCACCGACCAGGTCGGCCAGCAGACGGCTGACGGCCAGGTCGTCTCCAGCGACCAGTACATCGCCCCGTACGGCGAACGCCTCGTCATCGACAACGGCAAGATCATGTCGTCCTCGGTCAGCCCGGACGGCACCCACGTCGCGGCCTCGCTGACCGACGGCGGAGCGGCGCTGGCCATCGTCGACCGCAAGAACTGGAAGGTGCAGCAGCTCGTCAGCGCCTCCGCATCGTCGATCCCGCGCATCAGCAGCAACTCCGTGGGCCAGGAAGGCCCCACGTACTCACCCGACGGCAAGCAGCTGTGGCTGGGCCAGACCGACGGCTACACCAAGTTCACCGTGAGCCCGGACGGCAGCGTCACCGACCCGACGTTCATCAAGATCCCGGCGGACGGGGCCAAGCGCGCGCTGGTGGGTGAGCCGGTGTTCTCGTCCGACGGCTCCACCGTGTACGCCGCGGTCAACGGCCAGAACAAGGTGGTTGCCCTCGATGCGACGACCGGGGCCGTCAAGCACAGCTGGGACGTGGGCAACGCCCCGCGTGACATGGCCAAGGTCGGCGACAAGCTCTACGTCAGCAACGAGGGCGGCCGTCCGGCCAGGCCCGGCGACACCACGATCAACTCCTACAACACCCAGGTGCCTGCCGACCCGAAGACCGGTGCCACCACCACCGGCACGGTCAGCGTCATCGACCTGGCGAAGCCGGATGCCGCCGTCGGGAGCATCGACGTCGGTCTGCACCCGACCGCCCTGTACGCCAAGGGCGGGGCACTGTTCGTCACCAACACCGCCAGCAACGACGTGTCGGTCATCAGCACCGCCCGCGACAAGGTCGTGCAGACCATCGCCACCCGTCCGTGGCCGGAGGCGTCGGTGGGGTACGAGCCCAACGCGGTCACGCTCACCGACGACGGTCATCTGCTGGTGACGCTGGGCCGCGCCAACGCGGTCGCCGTGTACAAGTACAAGAGCCCGCAGGAGCCGGTCAGCTACGTCGGCCTGCTCCCCACGGACTACTTCCCCTCGGAGATCGCCACCGTCGGCAACCAGGTGCTGGTCTCCAACACCCGCGGTATCGACGCCCGTCGCCCCAACCCCAGCGGCGCGCACGGCACCCACGACACCACCTCCAGCCTGCAGCGGTTCACCCTGCCCGACGACAGCGTCATCAGGTCCAAGACGGCCAAGGTCTTCCAGCAGAACGGATGGATGGGCGGCTCGGTCAAGAAGACCGACGGGAACAGCGACGCGAAGCCGACAGCGGTCCCGCAGCGGCTCGGCGACCCCTCGACGATCAAACACGTCTTCCTGATCGTCAAGGAGAACCGGACCTACGACCAGGTCTTCGGCGACCTCCCGCAGGGCAACGGCGATGCGACGCTGACACAGTTCGGCGAGAACGTGACGCCGAACCAGCATGCGCTGGCCAAGCAGTTCGGGCTGTACGACAACACCTACGACATCGGGACCAACTCCGCCGAGGGCCACAACTGGCTGATGCAGAGCGACAATCCGGAGTACACCGAGTCCTCGGCCGGTGAGTACCAGCGCAGCTACGACACCGAGAACGACGCTCTCGGCCACCAGAAGTCCGGTTTTCTGTGGACCGGTGCGCAGGCGGCGGGCAAGTCCGTCAAGGACTTCGGTGAGTTCCAGTCGCTGGAGAGCAAACCGTCCGGAGCGTCCTGGCAGAACCTGTACTGCGACGCCAAGACCATGGACGCAACCGGGCAGCCCACGGCCTACCCCATCAAGACCGGGTCGGCGATCCCCTCGCTCAACGACGTGTCGGTGCCCGGCTTCCCGATGTTCGACCTCGACGTCCCGGACGTCTACAAGTACCAGGTCTGGAAGCAGGACTTCGAGAAGAACCCGCCGGCGAACCTGAACATGTTCTGGTTCTCCAACGACCACACCGGTGGTCCCGCGAGCCCGTCCGCCCAGGTCGCGGACAACGACCTCGCGGTCGGCAAGATGGTCGACAAGATCTCGCACAGCAAGTACTGGAAGGACTCGGCCATCTTCGTCGTCGAGGACGACTCCCAGGCCGGCCTCGACCACGTCGACGGGCACCGGGCCCCGATCCAGATCATCAGCCCCTGGGCACGGCACGGCAGGACCGACAGCCACTACTACACCCAGATCACGATGATCCGGACCATCGAGCAGATCCTCGGGATCCACCCGATGAACCAGAAGGACAGCGCGGCCAGCCCCATGAGCCGCGCCTTCACCCGCTACCCGGACACCACCCCGTTCACGGCGCAGCCCAACCGCGTCCCCCTCACCGACGGCCTGAAGACCCAGCCGCCCTGCGGCCCGGACATCCCGGCACCGCAGAACCCCGGGGCAGCGGCCGTCGCGCCCGCGAAGGTACCCGCGGACAAGCAGGACCTGGCGGCAACCTGGGACAGGTGGAAGTCCAAGCAGCGGCTGACCGGCCCCCACGCCGTCCCCGACTACGCCAACCCCGCCCAGATGAACCACCTCACCTGGTACGAGACACACAACTGGAACAAGCCGTACCCGGGCGAGAACAAGATCTTCGCGCCGCAGGATGTGCCGGGGGCGTACCTGCCGTCCTCGGAGACCGACGGCTGATGTCCGCTGAAGGCTGAGCGGCGACCGGCTCCACCGCGGCCCGGAGCACAGCCGGTCCGGGCCGTCGGGCCGCCTCGCTGTCCCATGTTGCTGCCCAGTCTCTGCCGTGCGGGGGAGGGTTGTCGCGGCGCGCACCTCGTTCGCCAAGAACCCGCGGGGCCCGGGGCACTGGACGGTGCGGCTCGAGGTGGCCTGGACGGATCCCAGCAACGGACGCACACACGAGGCGAGCAAGACCTTTCGGTTCTCCGAGCAGAACGGCGAGGGCGCCCGCGACTTCCAGCATCGCCACCGCGCCGAGTCGGCGATCGGCGTACTGCCCGGTCGGCGGCGTGGGTTCTTGCTCGACGTCCCGGAGCTGCCCGCCTGGTGGGATCGCCGGTAGCACCCGTTCCAGCCTGGCCGTGCCCGGGAACTGTCCGGCCGATCATGTGAGCGCCTCGCGCCCGGGTCGTTGTCCTGGGCATGGCGTGGGATGGACACGGTGATCTCTCGGATGCCGAGTGGGAGCGGCTGCAGCCGTTTCTGCCGGACAGCGTCGCGGCTGACAAGGCATACAGCAACGGCCCCTGCCGCCAGTACCTGCGGCGTCGGGGCATCCGCCACACCATTCCGGAGAAGGCAGACAGCCAGGCCGCCCAGCTGCGTAAAGGATCGCGGGGCGGACGGCCACCAGGTTTCGACGAGGACCGGTACAAGAAGCACAACACCCTCGAACGGGCCGTCAACAAGCGGAAAAGCTGCAGGGCCGTGGCCACCCGGTATGACAAGCGAGGGTATGTGCTCCTCGACTCGGTCACCGCTGCCGCTCTGGCGGTCTGGCCCCGTTCATGACCCCCCCCGTGCCGGAGTCCATGCAGGGCGGTGCTTGATCAGAAGATGGCCCAGGCCTCCCTCGGCAGATGGTGAGAGACGTCGCCCATGGCAGCGGCAGGCAGGAAGACAGGTCGCGTGATCAACCGATCGCCGGTCCGCTGCACACACCACACCAACCCGAGAGTCAGCGATCCGGCCTCCGCTCCGGGCAGATAGAACAGCTCCGCAGAGGGTTCCCGGCTCTCAGCACGGTCGAACAACCACTGCTCCAGCTCGGAGGGAACCCGGCCGACCAGTGCCGCCCCGTCGGCGAGAACCTGCGGCCCCGCAGCGCATCAATCGAAACGCCGCACAAGCTCTCACCGGCCGCGAAGTAGAGCTTCAGCCCCCTCTCGAAGCAGGCGTGGCACACGATGTCCTCATGCGGGCCGTGCTGGCGAACACCCGCACGGAGGCAGCCGAGCGCAGCAGATGCCTCGCCCGAACTCATTCCGAACGGCAGCGGCCCCCCGCTCACGAAGGGAGCGAAGGTCCACTGCTGCCGTTCGCTATCCGCGCCGTGGCGCGCCGCGGACACCCCCGGGTGGAGGAAGGGTCGGCCCGGAGGGGCGCTGGTGGATGATCAGCCGAAGTCGGGAGCCGGGGCCGTGGCGTTGAGCGCCGTCACGATCGTCTCCTCCTCGTACCTGAAGTGGGACTCCAGCTGGTTCGCCAGCCGCTCCAGGTTGGCGCGTAGCTCTACGGGGTCGGTTTCACCGGGTACGAACCTGTCGACGAGCTGCTGGATGTCGTCCTGCAGCCGCGCGACCACCGTGTGCTCCTCACCGAGCTGCGCCAGCGCCGGAGCGAGTGCGGGGAACTGCTTGGCCAGCATCGGGAACATGGCCATGTCCTCGCCGCCGTGATGCTTCTTCAGCGCCCCGCAGAAGTTGAGGCAGTGGGTGCGCATCTGCTGGGCGAGGTCCGGCGGCGTGCGCTCGATCGTGTCCGCGCCGCCCTCGATCACCTGGTCTGCCTGGGCGCGGAGCGTCTCGAGCTCCTTGCGCAGCCAGTCGTGCACCTCGACGATCCAGTCGCCCATGCCCTTGACGCGCTCCTCGCCGGCCTTGGGGCCGATCCGGTGCAGTACGACGACCGGGATCTCCCGGGTCGTCTTGGCCTGGTGGTCGGCGTAACCGGGCGCCTCGGCGATCACGCGGTCGAAGAGCTTGTCGCGCTCCTGGCCCGGCGGGATGGCGGCGATCGCCTGATAGGTGTCGGTGCCCGTCTCGACCGTCACGATCGGGTTCTTGCGGATGTTGTGGTACCACGCCGGGTGCTTGTCGGCGCCATTCGCGGACGCGACGACGATGCCTTTTCCGTCGAATTCGAGATACCCCAGGATGCTCTCCCGGCGCAGACCGCTCTTGGCTCCGACGGTCGTCAGCACGGCCAGCGTCCAGCCCTCGAACATGCCGCTCATCTTCCCGTTGTTCGCCCGAAACTCGGCGATGACTTGACGCTGGAACTCATTGACGTCGAAGCCCGCCCAGGTCTTGGCCTGCTCTTCCCAGGTCTCGGCCTGTTCCTTGCTCATGCACTGCCTTTCCGCGTCGATTGATCGCGAAGGAGGGCCACGTCATGCCATGCAACCGGAAATCGACAGAGAAATACCCCGCATGCCTACGCAGTGAAGATGGGCGCAGCAATCCCAGGAAAGGGATTGACAAACTGCGAGAGACGGACCGTGCCGATCTCTGTAATGGCTGAGTAGCCGCTACCTCCATGCGTAGGCCCATACGGGGCTCACTAAGACCGTAACACCGTCCCTGTTGATCAAGCAACGTCACCGTGGCGGTTGCCACCGGGAGCCTGACGTACCGGAGTTGGGCGTGATCTCGTCGCGCTTCTCCGCCGAGGATCCGGTGGGCAACCGGCTCGAATTCCTGGAGCCAGTGCAGTGGGCCCCGCCACAGCCAGGGTGCCTGCGTAACGGGCGTTGCCAAACCCCTGGCCCCCGCGGAACGGGCTCGTTGAAGTCCAGTGCACTACCCCGCCGAAGTGGGTACGTGCCTGGCCGCCCCTCTGCCGATTGCCCACCAGCCGACCTGCCCGTGCGGCGGAGGCGGATCGTCGGTGCGGACGAGGCGGGCGGGGAGCGGGGCGGGAAAGGCTGATCGCCATAACCGTACGCACCGGCCACCGCGCCCTCGCCGCTCCACCTCCCGCCTCCTGTCCCCGCTCCCTCCTCGCGCCGAGGCGTTGGCGTTGCGCTGCGGATGACTGCGATTGCCGCCTGTCTCCCGTACCTCTCACTCAAGGTCGCCTGGGAAGCACAGAGCCGCGACGGACGGCATTCGGGAGCCGAGCACAGCAGATGGCCCGTCAAAACGGCAGAATACTCTTGAACTTCACACCTCCGAAGTCCAGTTTTCCTACTCCAAAGGAGCGCACATGCATGCCGTGCCTCATACCGACAGGCGTCGGCTTCCTCTACGCATCGTTGATGTCCCTCATTCGCGAATGCCGCACGATCTCGTGGACAAAGCCGGCCGCGGGCCGATCCGGCCGATCCGGGGGCCGATTCCGAAGACGCGCTCGGCCAACTGGGGCAGTGGCGCGCACGCACGCTGATACGCCTCCCGGGTTTGACGAGGTGCCGCGGCTGTCCGGCGTGGTCATCATGGTCTTCCAGGCCCCGTCCGGCCGTGAGGAGTGTCGGGTGGGAAGGGGAAGGTGTTGACGATGGAGTTGTTCCCGCCGATCCCGCTCGCCGAGTGGTGTGGCACCAAGGAAACGCTCCATCGCTTCGCGCAGGTCGTCGGGAAGGTCCGCCTCGCCGCGAGCGCCCGGCGCAATCACTGGTGGAATGTCCCGTTCCATCTCACGGGGCGCGGCATCACCACTCGCCCGATGGGGCAGGTCGACGGGAATCCGATCTACACGATCGATTTTGACTTCGTCGGCCATCAGCTGGTTGTTTCGACTCTGGACGGCCGGGAGATCTCCTTCCCGCTGATCGGCCAGTCCGTGGCGTCCTTCCACGACGCGGTCATGGACGCGCTGGCCGCGCTGGGCGTCCGCGTGCGGCTCGACATCCCCAGGCCGTTCGACCTGCCCGACGCCGCCCGGCCGTTCGCCGAGGACACCGAGCACGCGACGTACGATCCCTGGCACGCCAACCGCTACTGGCGGGTCCTCAGCCAGGTGGCGTCGGTGCTGGAGGAGTTCGCGGCGGGCTTCTCGGGGAAGTCCAGCCCGGTGCACCACTTCTGGCACACCTTCGACATCGCCCACAGCCGGTTCTCCGAGCGGCGCGTCGACCAGCCGCCGCAGGTCGACCCGGTGACCCGGGAGGCGTACTCCCGGGAGGTGATCAGCTTCGGTTTCTGGTTCGGGGACGACACCTTCGCCGAGCCCGCGTTCTACTCCTACACCGCTCCGGAGCCCGCGCATCTGGCCGAGGAGCCGCTCGTGCCCACGGCGGCAAGCTGGGCCGCGCGGGCCGGCAGCCACCTGGCCGTCCTGCGGTACGACGATGCCCGGGCCCAGAGCGATCCCCGTGCCACCGTCCTCGCCTTCTACGACAGCGCGTACCGGGCCGGTGCCGGGCGTGCCGGATGGGACCTCGAAGGGCTTGCCTGCCCTGGCGGGGTGACAGACCCACAGCGGGCAGCCCGGCAGGGCTGACCTCGCCTCCGGCCGAAGGCCAGGGACTCAGTGCAGCTGCCGCTCCCAGTCCGCGGGGACCTTGTCCCGGGGGCCCGGTGTCGGCTGGTCGGAGGGATGGGCGACGGGCGGGCGCAGCTGTGGCCCGTCGTAGTACTCGCCGGTCTCGATGTTCCAGAACCAGCTCTCGCCCGGTTCGAAGCTGGTGAGGAACGGGTGTCCCGCCTCGCGGGCGTGCTTGGTGCCGTGTTGCGACGGTGAGGAGTCGCAGCATCCGATGTGTCCGCACTCGGCGCAGCGGCGCAGGTGAAACCACCAGCCTGGTCCGTCGCCCGCCAGGCAGTCCGTACAGCCGGCTCCGCTGGGAGCGGATGCCGGGTTGATGCCTGGGATCCGGTCAGGTGCCATATCAGGTGCCATACGGCATGCCTCCCTGGTGAGGCGTGGGCAGCTGACCTCGCGGTGGTCGCGCTGAGGCCGTCCGCCTGCTTCCCTGCATCGTAACCGGCGGGGCGTACGGGTGCCTGCTGCCGGCCCGGCAGCACGTCCGGGCGCCCGGACGACGCCCTGGTCAGGGGTCGGTGCGGGCCAGGATGCCGTCGAGCAGGCCGGTGGCCTGTCCCACCTCGATGAGGTAGCCGTCGGGATCGCGCATATAGCAGCGCAGCTCGGCACGACGGTCGATGGGCGGGGGGCGGCGGTAACGGTTCACCCACTTGGACGCGCAGGCACGTGAGATCCCCATCTCCGCTGCCACGGGGCGATCGGCCGACTCGTGCAGCGTTCGATCAGGCGACGGCGACCTTCGGGTGACAGGGGCGCGTTGCGGTGGGTCACTGGTCTCCACCCCCGCCAGCTACGGATACCTTCGCGCCGGGAGACAGCGGGGCCACCCCGAGGTGCTCTCCACGCAAGTCGGCCCGCTCAGCCATGTCGACCACCGCGCGCCAGACCAGCCGGGCAACCCCCGCGTTCTGCAGACCCGGGCGAGCGAGGTCAGTTGACGTCCGCAGGCAGGGGCGGAAGGCGCAGGTGTGCGAGGTCATCGGGGGGTGGGCTGGTGTGGGGCCACATGGGGGTGATGTCGGTGCCGGCTGTCGCGGGGGCGTCGGTCAGGCGCATGCGCTCACGCAGCCTGCCGTAGAAGTCGGTTGGCCCGAGCCGCACGACGCGCAGGCGCTGCGGAGCCGCGTAGACACCGATCCAGTCCCCAGGATCCAGTACGCCGCGCAACTGCCCGTCGACACTCACCGCCGCGCGACCGGAATGTCCCAGGACGCGCAGGGCCACGGCTTCGTCGGGTGCGGCCACCACCGAACGGTTGAATGTCATGTGCGGAGCGACAGGGGTGAAGATGATGGCGTCGGCCCGAGGGGAGATGACGGGGCCGCCGGCGGCGAAGCTGTAGGCGGTGGATCCGGTGGGGGTGGCGACCAGGACGGCGTCGGCGGAGTAGGAGGCGAGCAGCCGGCCCGCGAGGTACACGCCGAGGGAGACCTGCCGGTCGCGTGCCAGTTTCTCCAGGACGATGTCGTTGAGGGCTGTCACGTTCAGGGCCATCCCCCAGTCGAGGGCGACGGCACACTCGGGGCGCACCGGCGGAGACGGCAGTGCGGGACCCCGGCCGTAGTGCAGGAGGGCCTCCATACCCTCGGGGAGTTGCAGCGGACAGGACGCACGCATGGTCAGCATGAGGCGGGTCTCGATGTCTGCTTGGCCGCGTTGGATGGTGTCCAGTGCGCACTCGACATCGTCGGCCGGGACCTCGGTCAGGAAGCCTAGGGTGCCCAAGTCGACACCGAGGACAAGCGCGTCGTTCTGTGCGGCCAGGCGTGCCCCGCGGAGGAAGGTGCCGTCTCCTCCGAGCGTGACGATCAGGTCGGGGCCGCCGGCAGCGTCGACCTCCTCCCGCGCATCTCGCCGTTGTTCGTCCTGGCTCCACACATCGATGGCAACGCAGCCGACATCCTGGCGTTCGCACCACCGTCGGACCACGTCAGCGGCCGCCACGGCGCCGGGACGGCCCCCGTGGACGACGATGCCAACCCGTTGCACGCTCACGCAGCGTCCTCTCCATCCGGGTGCTCGGTTCGGTCGCTGGTGCGGGAGCACCTGTTCCGGACGTCGCGGCTTTCGCGTCGCGTCTGGCGACCAGGTGCCGGAGCACCATGACCGCATGGGGCCGGCCATGAACACATACTCCGTGAGCGGACCGTACCCCGCTCCGACGCGCCATACCGGGCATCAGTGAATCAAAGGTTGATAGCTCATATATGGGGATGTTTACGTTCTCGAGGCATCCTAGTGGGCGCCCCCGGTCTCCATTGGGGCGGCGGCTCACGCCAAGCGGCGTAATTTCCCCTTGGGAAACCTGCAATCGTGCTGCGGCCACCCCCTGCTGGTATCCCTTTCCACCGTGTGTCATCCGCGCCGCCCTCAACGTACGTTCCATGAACGTCGTCCTGCGTGGCCTGCTGGACGCCTGATCACCCGGCCCGCCACCGCCGACCACGGCCGCGTGCGTCCTGCCCACCTCACCGCACACGGCCGTACATACCTGGAAGCTGCTGATCGGCACGGTTCCGCAGACGACTTCTCGGACTACGCCGTCCGGGCGTGACCGACCTACGGCTTCGTCCTGGGCTTGATCGGCATTGATGGCGCCAAGGGCGTTTCTGCCACTCCGGGGAATGGGGCGAATCGCTGGCGGACCGTGCACCGGCTGGATGCGGCGTGCCTGCTCCGGCTGGTTGTGCAAGCAGCTCCGGTGGGCTCACGGCTGCACGCGGTCGGTGACGAAGGCATGCCCTCGGCTCATCACGGGGTTCCGTGGACTGGGCGTAGAACCGTGGAAGCGCACGGAGTTGGCTTTGTCCGGCACGCCGCTGACGCCGCGCAGTGGGTAAGGAGAGAGTCGTTGCTTCTGGATCGGATCTGGAGGCAGGGGCAGCTGACGTGATCACCATCAGGTGATCGACACCATCGGCTGGAGGCTCCGGAGTGGCCGACTGCGGGAAGCCTGCCCACCCGTAGGGCAACGGGCGGGGCGTGTACGACCGGCTGCGCCGCATCGCCGCCTCAAGCAGTGGCACTGCACTCCCCAATGCAGCGCCGGGGCCTGCCACGTGCGTACGCGCCCGCGCCGCGCTCGGCGCTCAAGCCTGAGGTCGTCCCATCTCGTTGTTCATCTTGGCCCGGCTCGTCGCGATGAGCTCCTGTGTCTGCCGCTCGATCTCTTCGGGGTCCAGGCCCAGGGCGCGCCCCAAGTTCGTCGACCAGACCTCCGAACGCACACTGGCCTCGAAGTTGAGATCGGCGCGAATCGCGTCGCGCGCGGCCTGGCGGTTCTGGCTGACCATGACGAACGTCGACAGGAAGATCGCCTCAAGGCTGACGATCATGGTGAGCAGCCCGAAGGGGAAGGGGTCGAAGACGGCGGCCTGGCCGAAGAGTCCTTCGTTGATCAGGATCCAGCCGGCGAACCACACCATGTGCACATACACAAAAGCCATGGATCCCGCGAAAGCGGTGATCGCGTCCGCGATGTGGTCCTGTACACCGCGCCCACGCGCGAAGAGCTCCTGCTCATGTGGGAGACGGATGACGGGGTGCGGCCAATGGCCGCCCGTCGGGCCGCCGTGATGGGACGTCATGCCGTCATCCTGCACGCGCCGCGGGCGGCGGCAAGGAAAGAGTGGTCCTCTCGGCGCGTTGCCACCCGGGCGAGTGGATTGAGGACCTGCTCCTTGGTTCTCGCCACCGCCCGCCGCCGTATCCATGAGCGAAAACCTGCTGGCAGCAACGGCACGTCCTGCGCCCACACTGCGCATGGGGCAAGGGCAGGCGGGAACGAACGACCAGGGTTGTCGGACTCTGGCCAACGCGTAGATGCGGCGTCCCCGTTCGCGACCCCCGTGCGGCGACGCGGAGATCACGCTCCGCTGGACAATGTCGCGTGGGCGATGCGATCCGGGGTGGCGTAGCGCCGTCGCGCGTTCTCGACGTGATCGAGATGGTGACGCGTCCAGTGGCAGAAGCCGTGGACAATGGTCGGCAATTCCTGCCTACGGGCGCGGTACCCCGCGGAAGGTGAAACCGGTTTCTCTCGCAGGGAAAGCCAAGTCCTCATTGAGGGACAGGGTGAGACTGTCTGGTTCCGCCCAGTACGAGTAGTTGAGTGACTTCTTCAGGGTCGCGAGGACGCTCGCCTCGTCTTTCGTGATCTTTTCGCTGCAGGTGCGCTGCGTCGTCAGAGCCGCGTCATTGAAGTAGAGGTGGGTACCGGCGAACGTGGCTTTGGCGGTGAAAGCGTTGCAGCCGAGTTTGCCGCTCACCTCACCGTTGTCGTGGAAGTCGAAGTACATCTGGTCACCGGCGGTGAATTCCGCGCCGTGGCTGTCGTACTGGGTGGTATCGACGAGCTGCCACCTGATCTGGAAGAAGTCCTCGCGCCTGGCCTGCGCGAACGTGATGTCGTAGCCCTGTTGGTTCTTGACGTGCAACTGGAGGGGGTAGCCGGGAGTGCGCTTCGTGGACAGCGAGAGCTCTCCGCTGAAGGCGGCTTTCATCTTTTTCTCGAAGTCCGCCAGTGGCGCTGTGTCGGCTACGTCGTCCGGATGGCACGGGCCCGGTCCGTCTTCCGGTCGGGTGGGTGGGAGGGAGGGGGAGGGGAGGGGCGCCACCTCCTTGCCCAGCGTGAGGCGCGTCGCCGTCACCTTCGCTTGGGTGCGGAACGGCGTGCACCCGTAACTGCCCGACGCCGTGCCGTCGCTCTGAACGGCGACCCACCCCCGGGCCTCGGACGGCAGATCCTCCCTGTGGCCATCGATCTCGACCTCCTGGACCGCCCAGACCCCTCCCGACAGCAGCCCACCAGCACCCGCCGGCCTCTGCTTCGCCGGTGACGGGGAAGCAGAGCCGCTCTCCGACGCGCCGCCGCCCTGCCTGCCGCGAGCGGAAGGCGCGCCACCGCACGCGGAAAGCGCGAGGAGCGCCGTCATCCCGACGGCGACGGATACGAGAGGGGATCTTCGAGACAAAGGCACGCGGAGGAAGACGCAAGATCTCCCTGCAGGGTTTCGGATCCATGCGACCGCAGCCCACGACGAACCGCCTCCCTCTGCCGGCATGCAGGCAGCCGAGGCGGCCTTCGTGCATCGTCTGACCTTCGCCATCTACGCCGTTTCGTTTGGAGCAGCGTGCGGACCAGAGGAAGATGCCCGCGATGTGGAGTCCGGCCCTGCAAGAAAGGATGAAGCGATGACATTGCATTCCGATGTGGCCGAATTGCTAGCGGGGGCCGGCATCCTCGACGTGGACGTCGACGATGCCGTCGCGGACGAGCACGTGCGATCGTCCGCGTACCGACGCGTCGTCTTGGTGACTGCTTCCTCGCGAAGCCGCGACCGAGACCGCGCGATCGTGGCCATGATCCTGCGCGACCCCAACGAGATGACGTCCAAGACGGCGGTGGTCACCCTCGTGGACAGGATCGCGATGAAGGTGACCGGTCCTGCCGAGTTCCGGCAGTGGTCGGCCGAACTACTGCCAGAGATCGACCAGCTCAAGACGGAGGGGTACCGCGAGTTCATCCGCCGCCGCATCCACGACTGGCTGTTCTACCTGTCCATCGAGGACGGTCACGTGCCGACACCGGCCGAGTTGGCGAAGGTCACGGACTGGATGCAGCGCGTCCTCGCCGAGGAGTCGACGCCGCCTGCGGTACTCGCCCTGCTCGCCGAGTCAGGCAGCAGAAGGAAAATTCGAAACATCGCGAAGAACCGAGCCGGAAGCCGCAAGCTGAGAACGCAATGAGTCGGTAGTGGCCATGGGCAGGCGCGCCGACTGCCTCACCCACAAGAACGGCGTCCTGTCCGAGGCAGCAGACGCCGTTTCTGCCCCTGCTGGTCGACGCGCTGCTCACGCGGCGTGCGGTGGATGTGCGCTATCGGCGTTGGCGCGCGCCGCAGGAGGTGAATCGCCGTCTTCGTCCCTACGGCTTGGTACTCAAATCCGGTATCCGGTATCCGGTATCCGGTATCCGGTATCCGGTATCTGGTATCTCGTGGCCGCCGCGGCGGAGAGTCGGACCGCGACCTACCGGGTCACCCAAGTCCTCGATGCGGTGCCCAGCGACGAGCGGTTCGACCGGCCGCAGGGTTTCGACCTGGGCGCGCACTGGACCTCGTACCTCAACGATTTCGAGGCACGCCGCTACACGGGCACAGCCACCATCCGCCTGTCCCCGCGCGGACGCCGGCGCCTGCCCGACAACGTCCCTCCGGAGGTGGTGCGGGCAGTCGACTCCACCGCGACTGCCGTCAAGGACGACGGATGGGTCGAGGCTGTCATCCCGATCGAGAGCATTGACCACGCCTGCGGGGAGCTGCTGCGGCTAGGTATCGACGTCGAGGTCGTCTCACCTGCCGAACTGCGCCAGGCCACGGCCGCCACTGGGGGCGTACTTGCCCGAGCCTACGGAGCCCACTGACGCCGGGAGGCGCCTTCGACGTTCGTGGTGACCGGGATCCGGTTGCGGGCGAAGTACGGCTCACCGCGATGCGAGCCCGTACAGGGCGGTGAGGGAGCAGACCTGGCCTGCGTCACACTGCCGCCATTTCCGGTGTTCCAGACAGACCAGTGCTGCTTGGCCTCTCGGCAGACAGTCTGCGTCACGGCGCGAGCAGGACTCGCTTTCGCAGGAGGGCGAAGCCCGCGCGGCCGAACATCTGGCGTCTGAGCATCTTGATGCGGTTGACGTGTCCTTCGACGACGCCCGAGTTCCAGGGCAGGGCAGGGCGTGCCCTGCCCTGGAACTTCCCACGGTCGGGATCAGGCTGCTACTGGGGCGTCGACGCCGTAACCGGCCTCGACGATGGCGGCGCGCAGCCGCTCGTCATCGAGGTCCGTACCGTGCACCGTGACGGTGTCAGCGGCGAGGTCGACCACGACCTCGTTGACCCCTGGCACCGCGGAGACCTCTTCCGTGACGCTCGCCACGCAGTGCTCACAGCTCATACCGGTGACGTTGTATTGCTTCTGGGCCATACGAGAACTCCTGGGTGTCATGGGGGCTTTCAGAGGTGGACCGATCCGCGGGTGCGGGGTTCAGGCAAGTGCCCACACGTCAGGAGTCGGTTGAGCGGAGTGCGGAGTTCCACGGCGGGGCGGCGATCTCGAGGCTGAGAACGGGGGAGGGGGCCGGCCGCAGGGCGGGGCATCGCGCCGCCGTCGCCATCGGAACGCGCCACGTCGATTCGCTCACTGTCTCGGGCTCTGTCTCGGGCTCTGCCTCGGACTCTGCTTGTGGAGAACGACCTGCTCGGCTGATCAGCGTGAAGAACCAGCTCACCGGTCACTTTTTCTGGGTACGGCGGGGAACTCATCCCGGATCCCTCTCGACTTATGGGACGGGTTGCCGTCCGGCAGCACGCTCGTGGTGATGAGGGGGGAAGGGTGGCACACGACGGTCCCGGTACGGATCGGCCCGGTCACATACCCGTAGGTGAGGACTGCTGGCCGCTGGTCGCCGTGGCGGGCGTGCTGGCGTTCGTGGCGATGCTCGATATGAACATCGTCAACGTCGCCTTGGCGGACATCGCCGACGGTCTGCATGTGTCCACCGCCACTGCCCAATGGGCTGTTCTCGGTTACCAACTACCGGTCGTGGCCTTGCTGTTGCCCGTCGGCAGATGGCTTGACGGGGTGGGGCTGCGTTCCGCAGTGCTGGCTGCAACCTGCGGCTTCGGCCTGTGCAGCGCCCTGGCCGCTGCGGCACCCTGGGCGGCCTGGCTGATCGCCGCCCGCCTTGTGCAGGGCGCGTTCGGGGCGGTGCTGTTCGTGCTGATGCCGGTCCTCGCGATCCGTTCCGTACGACCGGAGCTGCGCGGACGGGCGATGAGCGTGCCCGCCACCTTGGGCCCGCTGGGCGCGGTGACCGGACCGGCTGTGGGCGGGCTGCTGCTGGACCACCTGGGCTGGCGCTCCGTCTTCCTGGTGAAGATCCCCTTCTGTGTGCTCGCCCTGGTCGTTGCCTGGCGGGCCATGCCGCGGGATGGCGGGTTGCGTCGGCCCGACCGGCGGTCGGCGGCGGACACGTTGCTGGTGGCGTCGGGTGTGGCGGTCCTGCTCCTGGCGCTGACCCTGGCAGCGGACCGCCCGTCGTGGCTGGTGCTGGCGATCGCGGCGGTCCCGCCGCTCTGGTGGTGGCTGCGTGGTCCGGGCGGTCGACCGGTGGGTGTTGTCCTGCGAGCCACCGGTCTGTCCCGGGCCCACAGCGCGGTACTGGCCCTCGCGGCCGGATTTGCTGCCATGCACTACGTGGTCGCTCTGCACCTCCAGCGAGACAACGGTGTCAGCGCCACCACGACCGGGCTGACCGTCCTCGCCTTCCCCCTGGGCATGGGACTGGCCGGACCGCTCGGCGGGCGCCTCGCCGACAGGTATGGCGCCCGGCCGGTCGCGGTCACCGGTGCTGCCTTCACGGCTGCCGGCCTGCTCCTGCTGGTCCCGCTGGGCGACGGCTGGTCACCGCTGGACGTGGCCTGGCGGCTGGCGCTGGCGGGCGTCGGCCTGGGCTTGACCGGCGGCCCGACCCAGGCCCTGGTCATGGGCGCCGCCCCGCCGGGCCGGACCGCGACCGTCGGTTCCACGGTGCAGCTCGCCCGCAGTCTCGGCTTCACCCTCGGCCCCGCCCTGGCCACCGCCGCCTGCGGGCTGACCGGACCCGGCGCGGGCGTACGGGCCGGGCTCGCGCTGGCCGCCACCGCCGCCTGTCTCGCCGTACCCCTCCTTGCCCTGCCCAGCAGGCGGCCCACCTCTGTGCCCGAGAAGACCGCCGACGCGGCGCCCGCCGCCCACAACTGACCCAGGAGCCACCCCCATGTGCGGAATCACCGGCTGGGCGTCCTTCCACCACGACGCCCGCACTCAGGCACCGGTCATCGAGGCCATGACCGCCACCCTCACCCCGCGCGGCCCGGACGCCGGCGGTGTCTGGCTCGGCGAGCGCGCCGCGATCGGCCACCGCCGCTTGGCCGTCATCGACCTGACCGGCGGCGTACAGCCGATGACCGACCGGCCCGACCGGCCGACCATCGTCCTGAGCTACAGCGGCGAGGTGTACAACCATCACGAGCTGCGGGCCGAACTCCGCGGTCGGGGACACGTTTTCCGTACGCGCAGCGACACCGAGGTGGTATTGCGCGCGTACGCCGAGTGGGGCGAGGACCTCGCCGACCACCTGGAGGGCATGTTCGCCTTCGCCGTCTGGGACGAGCGCGCGCAGCGACTGCTCCTGGTCCGCGACCGGCTCGGCGTCAAGCCCCTCTTCTGGGCAGCCGTCGACGGTGGCCTGGCCTTCGCCTCCGAGCCCAAGGCCCTGTTCGCCCACCCCGAGATCCGGCCCCGGGTGGACGCCGACGGGCTGCGGGAGGCGTACAGCCTGCTCTTCAACACCGGTCCGACCGTGTGGTCGGGCGTACGGGAGGTGGAGCCCGGCGGCCTGCTCGTCCTGGACCGGGACGGCATCCGCGAACGCCGCTACTGGCAGCTGGCGGCGGGTCTTTTCGAAGACAACCAGGACACGGCCGTCGAACGGATCCGCGACCTGGTCGGCACGGCCGCCCGCAGCCAGTTGGAGGCCGACGTCCCGCTGTGCAGCCTGCTGTCCGGCGGCATCGACTCCACCGTGCTGACCGCGTTGCTCGCCGACGAACTCCGTCTGCGCGAGGGGCCGGCCGCCCGCATTCGCTCCTACGCCGTCGACTACAGCGACCAGGCGGAGCAGTTCACCGGCGACGTGCTGCGCACCGGCCACGACACCCCCTACGCCACCGAGGCCGGCGCCTTCATCGGCACCGACCACAGCACGGTCGTCCTCGATCCACGTGCCCTGCTCGACCCCGAGCACCGCAAGGCGGTCGTCGTGGCCAGGGACTCGCCGATTGGCGTCGGCGACATGGACACCTCGCTGTATCTGCTGTTCGGCGAGATCCGCAAACACTCCACCGTGGCCCTCTCCGGCGAGGCGGCGGACGAGGTCTTCGGCGGCTACCCCTGGTTCCACAGCTCCAAGGCGCTGACCGCAGCCACCTTCCCGTGGCTGCTCGTCACCGGTGACGAGGCCGCGATGCCGCTCAACCCGGAGCTCGACCTGCGCATGGGGGAGTTCCGCCAGGACACCTACCGCAGCGCGCTGGCCGCCGTACCTCATCGGGACGACGAAACCCCCGCCGAACACCGGCAACGCGAGATGCAGCACCTGTCCCTGACCCGCTGGCTGCGCCAACTCCTGCACCGCAAGGACCGGTTGAGCATGGCCCAGGGCCTGGAGGTCCGCGTCCCCTACTGCGACCACCGCCTCGTCGAGTACGCCTTCGCCACACCCTGGGCACTGAAGAGCTTCGACGGCCGGGAGAAGAGCCTGCTGCGCGCCGCCAGTACCGGCCTCGCGCCGGAGTCGGTCCTGTGGCGCCCCAAAAACCACTACCCGGCCACCCACCACCCCGAATACAACCGCGGCCTGCAGGACCTGGCCCGCGACGCCCTGTCCTCCGAGCAAGTCCGTGCCCTGGCCGACGAGGCCCGCATCAAGCCCTGCCTCGACACCCCGCCCGACCGGCTGGAGTGGGGCCACCGCCTCCGCCTCGAACGTGTCGTCGACCTCGCCCTCTGGCTGGACCACCACCGGCCCGAACTCGCCTTCTGAGGAGCCTTCCCATGCCCCTCCGGGAACCCTGCTGGCCCGTGAAACCCGAGCGCCTGCCCGACCCGGTCCCGCTGACCGGCTGCCCTTACAAGAGCAACCCCTACCCGCTCTACGAGCGGATGCGCGGGCCGGCCCGGTCCACCGCGTGCTTTTCCCCAGCGGTGTACAAGCCTGGCTCGTCACCGGCTACGACGCCGCGCACTGCGCGTTGAACGACGACGGCCTGGGCAAGAACCACGACCGCGCAACGACCGCTGGCGCGCCCGCGGCCTCGATCATGACCGAACCGCAGCACTCCCAGCTCCAGGTCCACCTCCTCCACCAGGACCCGCCCAAGCACACCCGTATGCGGCGCTTCGTCACCGACGCCTTCACCCCCGCCGCATCGAGAGCCTGCGCCCCCGTTTCCAGGAACCGGCCGACACCCTCATCGCCTGCCGAAGCACGTGTTCGCCGCCCGCGGCTACGACTACGACAAGTGCCGCCGTCTTCTCCGAGCTCGAGGCATCACGCCGAAGATCGCCCGCAAGGGCACCGCCCACGGTTCCGGCGTGGGGGCCGCTGGGTCGTCGAGCGGATCTTCGCTCGGCGCCACCAGTTCAAACGACTGCGGACCCGCTACGAGATACGCGTCGACCTGCACCTCGGGCTGCTCCAATTCGCCTGCAGCATCATCTGCTTGAGACCGCTGCGAACCTCACTCTGAAGTGATCAGTAAGACCGTACGCCGATACCAGGGACCGGTCGGCTGCCGCCGTCGGACCGGGGCAGCGCGATCGAGGCGAGGAAGTCGTCGAGCATGGTGATCTGTACGTCCTGGGGGAATCGGCCGGGGTCGAAGAGGGCCTGGACGACGAGTCCATGGGTGAAGGCGACGGCAGTGGCGGCAAGTTGGTCCGGGTCGGCGGCTGCGGGGAGCTCGCCAAGTTCGCGCGCGGCTTCGAGGTGCGGGCGGATCGTCGAGCGCAGCCGGGTGTAGCGGTCGGCCTGTTCCGTGGTCAGTTCGTCGTCGGCGAGGGAGAGGTCCCAGGAGCTGACCCAGATGCGGTTGCGGGCGGTGTCGTCAGGGGTCAGCGGCAGGATGTCCAGGAGCATGGCGCGCACGGTGGCGAGACCCGCGGCGGGACGCGTGCGGCGGGGCCGCTCCGCGGTGCGCTTCTCCAGCAGGTCCAAGGCGTGCGTGAGCAGGGCCCGTTTGGTCGGGAAGTAGTGCATGAGCATCCCGGTCGAGACCCCCATCGCGGCGGCGACGGTACGCAGGGTCAGCCCGCCGAACCCCCTGTCGGCGAGTACGTTCCACACCGCCTCGGATACGTCCTTGCGGCGGGCTTCACGGTCTCCTGGTGCGGGCGGCATGCTGCTAGCTTACGTACCGAACGCTTGTTATGCATCCAGAGAGCGAGGCTCCCATGTTCACCCTTCCGCTCGGCGACCATGCCCAACTCCGTCCCCTGGAGCCCTGGCAGGTAGAGGAGTTCCTCGCCCATATCGACCGCGCCCGGGTCTCCGTGGACCCGTGGATACCCTGGGCGACGCTCAGCACCGACCTCGACTCGGCCACGGCTACCCTCCAGCGCTACGCCGACCGTCTGGCCCAGGACGCCGGCCGGATCTACGGGATCTGGCTGGACGGCACGCTGGTCGGCGGCGTCATGTTCACCCGCTTCGACGGCGCCTCCGGGGTGTGCGAGATCGGCTGCTGGCTGGAGCAGGCCGGGGAGGGACGGGGCCTGGTGGCCCGGGCCTGCCGGGTATTGATCGACTGGGCCTTCCAGGAACGCGGAATGAGCCGCGTCGAATGGTGGGTCGCGGCGGGCAACACCCGCAGCATCGACGTCGCGCGCCGACTGGGCATGACCCGTGACGGTGTGCTGCGACAGCGTTATCCGTACCGAGGTGCGCGGCACGACAGCGAAGTCTGGTCGGTCCTTTCCGAAGAATGGCCGTCTCCCGAGGAAGTGTCCGGGTCCCGCGTCCAGGCCGAGCTCGATCGGCTGATGCGGGTGTTCATGGGCGCCTTCAGCAACACCGGCGACAGCCGGCCTGACCTCGGGGTCATCCGCGACGTCTTCATTCCGCAAGGGAGGATCATCGCGAACGCCGGGGACGAGCCCGTGATCTACGACCTCGACGCATTCATCGAGCCCCGGCAGAAGATGCTCACAGACGGGACGCTGACGGAGTTCCACGAATGGGAGGTGGCTGAGCGGACCGAGATCTTCGGGTCGATCGCGCACCGGTTCAGCGAATACCGCAAGTCCGGCTTCCACCAAGGCGAGTGGTTCGAGGGCTCCGGCCACAAGACCACCCAGTTCCTCCGGACCCCGTCGGGGTGGAGGATGTCGTCACTGGCCTGGGACGACGTGCCCGCCACCGCCACCGAGTGACCGTGCGCATCATGTGTACGGCACGTCCCGCGTCGGTGACGGCGACGATGCGGGACGTGCCGTTGCGGGTACCCAGCCGTGGTCAAGGGCGCGCTGGAAGAGCAAGGAATCCTCAACCCGCCTGTTCTGTCATCTGCTTGAGGCACCTCCGTAGACCGGATCGTGATCACGTTACGAGCTCATGGGAAATGATTTGAGCGAGGCGGCGCCCCGTTGCTACTTTCGTGGTGGACCGTGAAGTCGTCGTATGGAGGTGAGCCCCGTGAACACAGTTACCCATGGGTGCTCCCTCAACCCGTCACGGTCCGGCGGCTGACGTTCGGTGTCGCCGGGAGCGCCTGAGATCGAGGCACTCCTGGAAGGAGACTCCGATGAACACGAAGCCTTTCACCTCTGGCCTGAGCGAGAACGCGGTGTTGATCACGCGCGTCGCGGACAGGCAATGGCATGCACTGGATGACGACCTGGTGGTCGGCCGCGGGCATGCTGAGCACCGGCCCGACGGACGCTTGTTCGTCAGCATCGACGCCTGGCGCGACGCCACCTTCGACCGGCTCGCCGAGGCGATGCTGGCACAACTGCCGGCGCCGCTGTACACGGTGGTCGACGAAGCCGACGTCGAACTGACGGCCGGCTGGCGGCGGGCCGGGTTCACGATCCGGCGCCGCGAGTGGGAGTACGCCGTGCCGACCGACCCTCAGGTCACAGGGCTCGAAGCGGTCCTGCCGCCTTCGGGCGTGACGCTCGTGCCCGCCGGTCAGGCGGACGAGAGTCTGCTGCGGGCGGTGGACCGCGCGATCCGTGACGAAGTCGAGGCGACCCTCGGATGGCAGTCGATGCCCGCGGAGGTCATTCCCCGCTCCGAAGGCGACACCATCGTTGACCCGTCGAAGTACGCGGTGGCCGCGGCGCCGGACCGCTACCTGGGTCTCATCCGGGTGGTGACGGTGAACCGGCCGCGCATCGGGCTGGTCGCGGTCCGGGCCGGCGAGCAGCGCCGCGGCATCGCGCGGTCGCTGCTCGCCCACGCGCTGGGGACGCTGCACCGCTCCGGGTTCACCGCGGCCTGGACCGAAGTCCACGAGTCCAACCAAGCAGCCTCGGCGCTGTTCGAGAGCATCGGCGCCCGGCCGATGAGTAGCAACCTGGAGCTGGTGCGATGACGAAGAACAAGAACGTCATCGAGGTCGAGGGCAAGGTCGTCGAGTGCCTGCGCAGCGCCATGTTCACCGTGGAGCTCGAGAACGGCCACCAGGTCCTCGCGCACATCAGCGGGAAGATCCGCAAGAACTACATCAAGATCTACCTGGAAGACCGGGTGCTGGTGGAGCTCCCGCCGTACGACCTGACGCGCGGCCGGATCGTGTTCCGGTACCGGAACTAGCGGCGGTCGGCACCTTCCGCGGTAGCTGATCCTGGGGCCCCGGTCACGGCTTTCCGTGACCGGGGCCCCGATGATGGCTCGCACGGCCGCGGCGGCCACCGCTCCAGCCGCCGCAGGCAGGTCTGGCCCGAGCCGAACCCCCATCGCCGATCGGTCCCGCCGTCCGCAGGCGTGTGTGCGGACGGGACCTGTGCCCGTTGCGCGGCATCTGGGATGCCGACCCGCTCAAGGGCGCGCCGTGACGGCGGCCGATAGTGGTCAGCTGGCGGACCTGTGCCCTGGTGAGTGCGTCGACGACGCAGCTGCGTACGGCCGCCACGTCTCCGGGAGCGGTGGCGACCACCTTGTCGTAGCCCGTCGTCGGTGAGGGCGGCCACGGTGTAGCGGCCGTCGGTGGGGTCGGGGTTACGGCGTACCCAGCCGCGCTTCTCCAGTCGCCCGACGACCTGGGACAGCCGGGGAAGAGAGCCCTGTGCGAACGCGGCGGGCGGGTTCCTGCGGGGTGTCCCTTTTCCCGACGACCGCACTGCGGACACTGGCTGTCCGCAGTGCGGGGCACTCTCGAGATGCCTGTATCCACCGCACTTGCGCAGCCAGCAGCATCGTCAGGTGGTCGGGAGCCGTGGGGCCAGGTCGCGCCAAGCGGCGCGTGGGAAGGCTCGGGGGTGCTCCGTGACGACGTGGACGGCGACGTGGTCGGCACCGGCCCGCAGATGGCTGGTGATGCGGGCGGTAATCCGCTCGGTGTCCCCCCAGGCGACGAGCCTGTCGACGAGGCGGTCGCTGCCGCCGTGCTGGAGATCGGCCTCGGTGAAGCCTGAGTCGAGCCAGGTTCGGGTGAGGTTGGGCAGTGCCAGATAGGGCGCGAGCACGGTGCGGGCCGCTGCCCGGGCCGTGATCGGGTCGGTGAGCGGGACCACGGTCTGCACCGGAGCCAGCAGCGGGCCCGTGCCCAGCAGCGCACGGGCCCGCGCGGTGTAGCGGGTGTCTACGAGATAGGGCTGGATGCCGGCGGTCCGGGCTGCGGCCAGCTGTGTCATCCGCGGGCGGTGTGCGCCGATGAGCCGTGCGGAGGGCGGCGGTCCGGTGCCGATGGCGTCCAGAGCGTCGAGATAGCGGCGCATGGCGGTCAGCGGCCGCCCGTAGTGTTCGGCGAACGGGGCGTGGCTCACCGCCAGGCCCGTGACCAGTCGGGCGCGGTCGGCGGCGGGCAGTGCCCCGTAGGCTGCGGCGAGCCGGTCCGGGGTGTGTGTCCAGATGGAGAGGCAGGCGGTTGCTACCACCGTCCGTCTGGTCGCCGCCAGTACTTCGGCTGCAGCAGCGAGATCCGGCTGCGGGTTGTCGCCGGGGGTGCCGCCCAACCACAGCGTGCCGTAGCCGAGTGCCTCCAGCTCCGCTGCGGCGTCCCTCGCCTCGGTGCGGTCCCCGTGGGTGAGTCCCACACTCCATACACCGATCCGTCCGAGCAGCATGGCGATCCTCTTCTACGCGTCATCCGCAGCCGAAGCGAGTTCGCGTTCGATGTCGTCCAGGTCATGTGGGGTGTTGATGGCCCGCCACGGGCCGTCCACCAGATATCCGATCAGCTGCCGTGCCCGTATCAGACGAGGGAGGGTGACCTCCTCGTGGTCGCCCTCGTCGGGCAGCAGTTCCACAACGCGCGGGGCGAAGACGTAGACGCCGCCGTTCACCCGGAACGGCGGTGGCGCGTGCGAGACGAGCGTGGTCACTCGGCCCCGCTCGTCACAGTCGACGCTGCCCCTGGGCAGCCAAGGGCGGGGCAGGGCAACCGTGGCCAGCGCGGCGTGACGCCGATGGTGAGCGAACATCCCGGCGAGCGAAAACCGCGTCCAGATGTCCCCGTACACCGCCAGCCACGGCTCGTCGAGCCGGTCCAGGGCGGCAGCCGCAAGCTTGAGCCCGCCACCCCGGCCCAGGGGTCGTTCCTCGACCACCACCTCCGCACGCAGCGGCAGCTGGTGGGAGGCGAGGTAGTCGCCGATCACCGGCGCCAGGTGCCCCGCGGAGACGACGACCTGTTCCACGCCCGACTCGGCGAACCAGTCGAGTTGATGGCGCAGGATCGGAGTGCCGCGCACTTCGACCATCGATTTCGGCCGGGTCCGCGTCAGTGGCCACAACCGGCTGCCGAAGCCGCCGGCCAGGATGACCGCCTGACGCACTGTCCCGAGTCCGGTATCCCCGCCGCCCGCACCATCCGAGAGTCGCGACACGATCACATAGCGTACGCCGCGCCTGTTCTTCCTGGAACACCAACTCCCCGTGCCCCGATCCGGTCTTGCCAGGCACCCGAAGCCGGATCACCCAATGCCTCGTCGTCCAGCACCACAACCCGGGAACACGCGGGTTCCGTCCGATCGTCGCCTCTGCGTCCGCCATACCTGTACGGGCGCCGGCGTCCTCGCGCCGGTTCCGGTCGGCCAGGTGCCGCAGGAGTCCGTCCCGGTCGATCGGCAGGTAGAACCCGCCGCCACCGGCCGCCGGCGGCCTCGACCAGCTTCTTCCATGCAACGCGGTCCGTCTGGAGCCACGGGTCGTGGCCCAAGACGACGACGTCCTGAATCACGGCTTGCCAGGTGCTCGGCGAGCTGATGGCGGATGGCGTCGACGACGGGGCGTTCGCACCGAAGTAGGCGCCTCGGGGTAGCCGACGCCGTATCGGCCGTGGGCGGTCCTCGACCGGGCCTCACGCGGCAGGCACGGCTTCGACATGACACCCGCCGCCTTGCGCTCCGTGCAAGACCTCGGCCACGCTCTGCTCAAACCACCAACCCCGCTGCTCAAGGCACCCGTTGAGATCGCAGCGGCACTCGAAGAAGCCGCGTGACATCAACCCCACGGAACTCTGCGTTGACCCCTTTTCCACCGCTCCGCGGACGCGACCTACGCAGGAACCCTCATACGCACCTTCACTACCGAGTCAGCGCCCCGAGCGTAAGTGTTTCGCGCTGGTTGGCCAGGCATCGTGGTCGGGTCGGGTCGGGTCGTGGCGGGGTCGAGCGGGGTTGTCCGTACGGATGGGCGGGGCCGCATGCCATCCAGCGAGGGGCAAGAAAAGGCAACCGGTGGTGCAGCACGGTCGGCCGCGACCACAACCGGGTGTCCGACGTTTCTCACTGCTTGCGGGTGAACCATGAGGCCACACCCTCGCGCCGACCGAAAATGG